>JAFUVT010000023.1 GCA_017477425.1 Bacteroidales bacterium | reverse complement strand
TGCCGTCCGCGGCGCTCGAATGAAGTTCCTCCTTCCAGTCGGGCTACGCCCTCCCTCCAGGAGGAACTTCATTCAGCCCACAAAGATAGCACTTCCGCTATTTTTTCCACCCTTCCGTGTCTACTTTATTAATAGCAGCAAATAACACGAATAGCGGAGATTTCCACCTCCGCTATTCAGAAAAATTCAGACTGTTTTATCTCGTTTATTCTTCCTTCACCAGCCTAAAGAACGCCGAAATCTCCTCTTGGTCGATGACCATGCGGACATTGTACTCCTTCTCTTGCGACATGTAGCCGTCTTTCTCGCAGCGCAGGATGATGCGCACATCACCGGCGGTTTGGTAGGTAAGGCCGCGGATGTCCAACGACTTGGTGGCCTCGTAAGGCGTGGTCATGAGGTACTTGTTGTTCGTGCTCTTCACTTCGGGTGTCTTGCTCACCACGCGCCAGAAGATATCGGCACCTTGCGGCCGCGACTGCACATCCCAACGGATGATGGTTTGCTCCAAGGCCGTGTCGCCATAGCCTTGCACTTGCTTTTGGGGTTCTTCCTTCGGCAGTTGCTCAGTACGCAAGAAAGATGCGATGCGGTTCCAGTTGATTTGCTCTAAGGCTTGGGTGTAGGCTTCATTTAGAGCATTGGAAAGTGTCGTTGGATTTTTTAATAGATTGTTTAAATCGAATTGGCGACTAGCGTACACTCCTTTCTGGTTGAACAATTCAATGCCTCTCTCGTCCTTCAAACTTACATCAATATTGAAATAAGCCATATTTCCATTAACCATATTGTCATTGAGTGTTAGATAGAGTTTATAATCACTATAACTAGACATTTCATTAAATCCCATCGATTTAACATAATACCAAGTAGAGGCGAAACACTGTTTCCAACTTGCTTCATCGGGAACTGGAGATTGTGGTTGCACATATAGTACCAATCCTCTGTTTAAACCATAAAATGATTCTTTTGGACTTCTAAGAATAACAATTTCATTTATTTTGATAATATTGTTATTCAAACTTTTAGTCGAAAAGCAACTCGTGATGGCAAACACAGAAACAATTGCTAATGCCACGAAAAGTAATTTCTTCTTCATTTCTCTTTATTTATTTGATTATTAGCATTTTAATGAATTATCGTCTCGCGCCAGTAAGTTGGACATACACACAAAAAAAGCGTGGCACTGTTTCGCTTTCATCGGAATCTCTGAGGTCTTCGACTACCTATTCCTCCCAATTACAACTATACAGCCCACGCCTAATGGCGGGAGCGTCGTTGTCCTACTTTGGGAGAAATTTTTGAAAGTGTCGAAGTTTCAGAAATTCCAAAATAAAACTACTTCGCTTTTTCCTATTCTATGATGTGCATACCGCTTTTATGCGTTATCTCATAGGCTAATGTTTTGGTTTATAATTCGTTATTTTATTTTTGACTCGGGACTTCGGGACGCGAGACACGAGACCAATTCCGTCCCGTGTCTCACAGTCTCGCGTCTCGTGTCATTTTAATAGCTTCTTCTTCAAAGTCTCAATCATGTCGACCGTCATCTTGTCGAGGTCGTACTTCGGGTTCCAGCCCCACTCCTTGCGGGCGCAGCTGTCGTCCATCTTGTTCGGCCAGCTGTCGGCGATGGCCTGACGGATCGGGTCGAACTTGTACTCCATCTCGAAGTTCGGATAGTACTTCTTGATGGCGTTGTAGATGATCTCGGGGTCAAAGCTCATAGCCGTCACATTGAACGAGTTTCGGTGCACGAGTTTGCTCGGGTCGGCTTCCATAATGTCGACCATAGCATCCAGAGCATCAGGCATATACATCATATCCATATAGGTGCCTTTGCTGATGGGGCAGATGAACTTCTCGCCCTTCACAGCGGCGTAGTAAATCTCCACGGCGTAGTCGGTGGTGCCACCGCCAGGCAAGGTCAGGTTGCTGATGAGGCCTGGGAAACGCACGCTGCGGGTATCAACGCCGAAGCGGGTGAAGTAGTAGTCGCTCAGCAGCTCACCCGTCACCTTGGTCACACCGTAGATGGTGTTGGGGCGTTGGATGGTGTCCTGAGGCGTGTTGTCGTGGGGCGTCGAAGCACCGAAAGCGCCAATGGATGAAGGCGTGAAGACGGCGCAGTTGAAGATGCGGGCCGTCTCAAGGCAGTTCACCAACGAGCCGATGCCGACGTTCCAACCCAGCATGGGGTTCTTCTCGGCCGTGGCCGAAAGGATGGCGGCGAGGTTATAGATGGTGTCGATGTTGTAGCGTTTCACCACATCGACGATTTGCATGATTTGCGTCGAGTCGATTCTCTCGAAAGGACCTTGCTCAACGATTTCACCAGTCAAAGGGCGAAGATCCGAGGCCACCACATTCTCGTTGCCGTAGGTAGTACGGAGCTTCTTCACCAATTCCGTTCCGATCTGTCCGCCGGAACCAACGATCAATATCTTTTTCATTTCAACTTCAAGATTTAAAATTCAAAATTGAAGCGGGGCCTTCGACAGGCTCAGGCACCCTAAACCTCTGTAAAAGCAAAGGTCCCTGAGCTTGTCGACGGGCCGACTCTAACTATTATTTCAAAATTCCTAACTCCTTACCAATCTTCACAAAGGCGGCGATGCACTTGTCGAGGTGCTCTTTCTCATGGGCGGCGCTCACTTGCACGCGGATACGGGCTTGTCCCTTCGGCACCACAGGATAGTAGAATCCAGTGACGAAGATGCCTTCTTCCTGCAACTTGGCGGCAAACTTCTGCGACAGCGGGGCGTCGTAGAGCATCACAGCGCAGATGGCGGATTGCGAAGGCTTGCAGTCGAAGCCGGCTTCGGTCATCTTCTTGATGAAGTATTCGGTGTTGGCGTGCAGCTTGTCTTGCAGCGTGTTGGTCTCGCTCATCATCTCGAACATGCGGATGCCAGCGGCCACGAGGCCAGGAGCCATCGAGTTGGAGAACAGATACGGACGGCTGCGCTGACGCAGCATATCGATGATTTCCTTACGACCCGTGGTGAAGCCACCCATAGCGCCACCAAAGGCCTTGCCGAGGGTACCGGTCAGGATTTCAATCTTGCCACGGAGGTTGTAGTGCTCAGTGACACCGCGACCCGTACGACCCACAACGCCAGCAGAGTGGCTTTCGTCGACCATCACCATGGCGTTGTACTTCTGGGCCAGTTCATAAATCTTGTCGAGCGGGCACACATTGCCGTCCATCGAGAACACACCGTCGGTGACGATGAGGCGGAAGCGGCAAGCTTGCGCGTCTTGCAGTTGCTTCTCAAGGTCGGCCATGTCGGCGTTGGCATAACGGAAACGCTGGGCCTTGCAGAGGCGCACGCCGTCGATGATGGAAGCGTGGTTCAAAGCATCGGAGATGATGGCATCGTCGGGACCGAGCAGCGGCTCGAACACGCCGCCGTTGGCGTCGAAGCAAGCGGCATAAAGGATGGTGTCTTCCGTGCCGAAGAACTCAGCGATCTTGGCTTCCAACTTCTTGTGAAGGTCTTGGCAGCCGCAGATGAATCGGACCGAAGCCATACCGTAGCCACGGGCGTCCATGCCGTCCTTGGCGGCTTGGATGAGTTCGGGATTGTCGGCGAGGCCGAGGTAGTTATTTGCGCAGAAGTTGAGGCACACCTTGCCACCAACCATGATTTCAGCGCCTTGCGCGCTCTCGATGATGCGTTCATGCTTATAAAGGCCATCGGCTTCAATCTGAGCCAATTCCTTCTTCAGATACTCTTGAAAATTAGCGTACATTGTATTTGATGTTTTAAGGTTGAACTTTCTTTGGGCGCAAAGGTACGAAAAGAGTTGGTAGATTGTACTGTTTTTTTCTACAAATTCGTTCTCAAGTGGTTTATTTTGTACTTTTGCGCCAAATATCAAAACACCTATTACGATGAACGGCACCTTATATATTTACAACAGCCTCTCGCGCTGCAAGCAACCTTTCAAGCCCTTGAACGCTCCGCATGTGGGTATGTACGTCTGCGGTCCGACCGTCTATGGCGATGCCCACTTGGGTCACGCCCGACCAGCCATCACTTTTGACTTGGTTTTCAGGTATTTGCAACATCTCGGCTACAAAGTCCGCTATGTGCGCAACATCACCGACGTGGGTCACCTAGAGCACGACGCCGACGAAGGCGAGGACAAAATCGCCAAGAAAGCCCGCCTCGAAAACCTCGAGCCGATGGAGGTAGCGCAATACTACACCAACCGCTACCACGCCGCGATGGACAAACTGAACGTGCTGCGCCCTTCGATTGAGCCGCACGCGTCGGGACACATTATTGAGCAGATTGCGATGGTGCAGAAAATCCTCGACCACGGCTATGCCTACGTGGAGAACGGCTCCGTCTATTTCGACATCGAGAAATACAACCGCGAGCACCCATACGGCATCCTATCGGGACGCAACTTCGAGGAGATGCTCAACACCACGCGTGAGTTGAGCGGTCAGGAGGAGAAGCACAACCCAGTTGATTTCGCTCTATGGAAAAAGGCTGAACCAAAGCACATCATGCGCTGGCCTTCGCCTTGGAGCGACGGTTTCCCGGGCTGGCACATGGAATGCTCGGCCATGGGCTGCAAATATTTAGGTGAAACTTTCGACATCCACGGCGGCGGCATGGACCTCATGTTCCCGCACCACGAGTCGGAAATCGCGCAAAGCGTAGCGGCCAACGGCAAACAACCCGTCAACTACTGGATGCACAACAACATGATCACCATCGGCGGGCAGAAAATGGGCAAGTCGCTGGGCAACTTCATCACCCTCGACGAGTTCTTCAACGGCAGCCACATCAATGCCAAGGGCGAGGAGATGATTGCGCAACCTTACAGCCCTATGACCATCCGCTTCTTCATCTTGCAAGCCCACTACCGCAGCACCTTGGACTTCTCGAACGAAGCCCTGCAAGCCGCCGAGAAAGGCTACAACCGCCTGATGGAAGCCGTGAAAACCGCCAAGAGCATCGTCCCGACCGAAGGCGCGGAAAACATTGACATCCAGAAGACTGTGGATGCCTGCTACGATGCCATGAACGACGACTTCAACTCGCCCATCGTCATCGCCAACCTCTTCGAGGCCGTGCGCATCGTCAACACCATCAAGGACGGCAAACTGAAAATCAACGCCGAGGAATTGGCCTTGCTCAACAAGTTGTTCCAAGATTTCGTCTTCGACATCCTCGGATTGGTGGAAAGCGGTGCCGAAGGTGGCAACGGCGAATTGGTGGAAGGCCTGATGCAGACCATCATCGACATCCGCAAGCAAGCCCGCGCCAACAAGGACTGGGCCACGAGCGACAAAATCCGCGACAACCTTGCCCAACTCCACATCACGCTGAAGGACGGCAAGGAAGGCACAAGTTGGGTCATGGAATAGTTCCTCAACATCAACCAACAAAAAACCAATACCATGGGAAAGCAAGTCAAAGTGGTCAAAGTGACCAAGAAAAGCGATACAAAAAAGTATCACTTCAGGAACCTCGTCTTTGAAGGCGGCGGCGTGAAAGGCATTGCCTACGTGGGTGCCCTCAAGAAACTCGAGGAAGAAGGCATCCTCCAAGACATCGAAAAGGTAGCTGGCACCTCGGCAGGCGCCATGGTGGCCGTTTTGGTCGGACTTGGCTTTTCGACCGATGAACTGCATGACATCCTCAAGAGCCTCAACTTCAAGAACTTCATGGACAGCTCGTGGGGCATCATCCGCGACACGAAACGCCTGCTCAGCGACTATGGCTGGTACAAGGGCGACTTCTTCCGCAGCGTCATGGCGGGCTACATCGAGCAAAAGACCGGCGACGGCGAAGCCACCTTTGCCAAAGTGGCCGAACTGAAGAAGCAGGGCAAGCCCTTCCGCGACATCTACCTGATTGGGGCCGACCTCACGACGGGCTATTCCAAAGTGTTCAGCGCCGACCTCACCCCCGACGTGAAAGTGGCCGACGCCGCCCGCGTTTCCATGTCGATACCGCTGTTTTTCGCAGCCATCAAAGGGCTGAATGGCGACGGACACATCTATGTGGATGGCGGCCTGCTGGACAACTACGCCCTCAAAGTCTTCGACCGCATGAACTACGTCACCGACGAAGCCAACATGCGACGGACCGAATATTACAAAAAAATCAACGAAAAACTGGCCGAAAAGAAACTGAGAATGAGAAAGTTGGAGCCCATCAACGAGTACGTCTACAACATGGAGACCTTGGGCTTCCGCCTCGACGCAAAAGAGGAAATCGATTTCTACCTGGACCCCGACGCCCAGCCTAAGACCAAGGAAATCAAGAGCTTCTTCACCTACACCAAGGCTTTGATTACCACGCTCATCGACTTCCAGAACAACGTGCACCTGCACAGCGACGACTGGCAACGCACGGTCTACATCGACACGCTCGGCGTTGGTGCCACCGATTTCGACCTTCCCAACAGCAAAAAAGACGAACTCGTCGAATCGGGAGCGCTTTATACCGAAGCCTATCTTGAATGGTACAACAACGACGAAGAGAAAGCCAACAAGTAACAGCCAGCAAAAAAAACCACAACCAACTGTTAACCAAACCCTTATGGAGCACACCTTATCGACTAACGGTGCAGGCAAGTTATTGATGATTGCCTCCCTTTTTCTTATCACCGCTTTTGCAAAAAACGCAACGGCACAAGAATCTTTCTTCAGCTACGACAACCGCACCTTCTTTGAAGCCGACGGTCGCCTCGGCAAATATTTCCCCTTTGAGGATCGGCACGCCTATATGAAAGTGTTGCCCCAATACGGCCTCGACCTCCGCATTGGACGCCAAACCGACGGTCGAATGAAATGGGAGCGCGACTTCAACCATCCTTCTTATGGCGCCTTCCTGCGTCTCGAGAAAAACAACGTGGACAGCATCAAATTCGTCGACCGTGACGCCAACGGATATGAGCGGACCACATGGCGCCCACTTGGCAACTGCTATTCGTTGGGCGGCTTCATCAACGGACATCTGTATCAAGGCAAATATTGGTCGTTCGACTACGACCTCATGGGCGGATTCTCCTTCTGGACCAAACACGGCGATGAGTTCATCGGCTCTGTGGCCAATGTGCATCTTGCCATCGATGCAGGTCCGACCTTTATGATTGAGGACAACTTCGACCTTACGCTGCGTTACCAGTTCTCGCATTCATCGAACGCGGCTCTCCGACTGCCCAACTGCGGCATCAACGTGTTCAGCTGGGTGGTGGGTTTACGCTACCATCCCAATGGTCGGCCAGAAATGGTGCCCAAGGAGCAACCGCGACCCAAGTTCCAGAAATCCACCTCTGTTTTCGCCACAGAGTCGGTAGGGCTTTTGCAGACAAACGAGTCAATGCGTTGCTACCAAACCGCCGACGGCACGATGGTGAACGACCTGCCCGTCGATCGGCCTTATTACATGGCTGATGTCATCCAATTGGGCGTGCACCGTCAGTTCCATCCCAAGTTCAGCTATGACATTGCCTTGGATTTCGGCTGGACCGGAGAGACACGGCGCATGTATGAAAAAGCCCATCAGATGTATGACGATGGGCATCATTACTTCACCGACGAAGACGCCATTCCGCTGATGGAATACAGCTTTGCAAGAGGTCTGCACCTCGCTCCTTCCGCGATGTTCGAGATTAACTATAACCGATTTGCGTTCTGCCTTGGTGGCGCCTATTATCTTTGGCATGGCATCTACTACGGCACTGACCAAAAGAAGACTTGGGGTTTGGCCGAATCATCGGAAAGCAACTTCGAGGACACCTACCTCCCACCCTGCTATCGCACCTTCTACGGTCGCCTCGGCTTCAAGTATTATTTGGGCGAAAACCGCAACATGTTCGTGGGGTCGTTCATGAAGGTGCATGAGGTGGTCATAGACTATGCCGAGTTCACCTTCGGCATCAACTTGTTCAATTGGAAGAGCAAATAACAAGTCTATTCGCCGTAATCCATTTCCTTGACTAGATTGCCTTGCTCATCGTAGAACTTCCACAATCCTACATGTGAGCCGTCTTTGTAGTAGCCTTCTTGAAGGAGATTGCCATTCTCTTGCCATACCGTGGCTGTGCCTGTGCGCTTGCCATGTTCGAAAAACCCTTTACTTTGCACGCGTCCATCGGGGAAATAGGCAATCCACTCACCTTCCATTTTGCCGTCTTTCATGCCACCTTCCATCTTCACTTGACCCGACTCGTAATATTCGGTTTCCTTCACACAGTTGTTGTTCTTGTCATAAGTGCGCATAATTTGCGTTTGACCATTAGGATAGGTGCTCTCCACCTTGTCGGTCAGCTGTGCCGAGCAGGAGGCCAAAGCCAACGCCAATGCTACCAATACCAGTACTTTTCTCATTTTGATTATGTTTTGTTTTATGATCTATTGAATTCAAGTCTCATTCCTCTGCCACCCTCGTGGAAAACGCCATCCTCGAAAACCAGATTACCGTTGACGAAAGTGTGAGTCACCTTTGAATGCACTTCCAGCCCATCATAGGGTGTCCAACCACATTTGGCATATTCGTCCTTGTCTGAAATCACATAACTCTTACTTAAATCAACCAAGGCCAAATCGGCATGATAGCCTTCGCGGATGAAGCCTCGGCGGTCGATCTGATACAACACGGCTGGATTGTGGCACATTAACTGCACCAACAAAGTCAGCTCACGATTCGTCGCCTCCAGCATAATATCCAACGAATGCTGAATGGACGGGAAGCCCGACTTGCTGGTGAAATAATCGTCCGTGAATTTCTCGGATTTCAAATGCGGTGCGTGGTCGGTGCCGATGGTATCAATCAAGCCGTTGTGCAACGCTTCCAGCAAGGCTGTTTTGTCGCGGTGCGACTTGATGGCGGGATTGCATTTGATGGCAAAACTCTTGCTTTCGTAATCATGTTCGTCAAACCAAAGGTAATGCGGGCAAGTCTCAGCCGTTATTTTTTTGTCTTTCAATGGAATATCATTCCTAAACAGCGACAATTCCTTTTGCGTTGAAATGTGCAGCACATGAAGTCGAGCACCAAACTTCTCTGCCATGTCGGTAGCCTTCGCTGAAGACCTGTAGCAAGCCTCGGTGGTACGAATAAATGGATGAACACCCGCATCAAGGACGACTTGGCCTTTAGAAGCCAGGTCCTTGCTGCAAACGGTGTTGGCGTGAATCGTCGCCTCATCCTCGCAATGTGCCGCAATCAGGCAGGGCGACTCGCGGAACAGACGCACCAGCACCTCGTTTTGGTCGACAAGCATATTGCCCGTGCTCGAGCCCATGAACAGCTTGATGCCACACACCGTCTTCGGATCGGTCTTGACGACTTCCGAAAGGTTGTCGTTGGTTGCGCCGAGATAGAAGGAATAATTGGCCAGTGACTTCTCCGCAGCAAGGTCAAACTTCTGTTGCAAAAGCTCTTGCGTGGTGGTTTGCGGTATGGTGTTGGGCATATCCATGAACGAGGTCACGCCACCTGCCACGGCAGCGCGGCTCTCGGTGTAGATATCGGCCTTATGCGTCATGCCCGGCTCACGGAAATGCACATGCTCATCGATGATGCCTGGGATGAGGTATTTTCCCTTGGCTTCAATGACTTGAGTCGAAGGTCGTTGAGCTTGTCGAAACGCCGTCTCAGCATCAACCGGCCCTTCGCGCCCTTCGACAAGCTCAGGGTCCAGCTCAGGGGCCTCACTCTCTCGAACAATCTTGGCAATCTTGCCGTCCTTAACAAAAACACTTGCCACGAAAGTCTGGCCTTCGTTGACAAGTGTCGCACCTTTTATGAAGTAATTCATGATTTTCTTGGTTTGATTTTACCCGTCATGCCGCGCCAACGCAAATTGAGCACCCCGAAAACGGCCTCGCGGAAAATGCCCTTGCTCATCTTCGACTGGCCTTCGCGACGGTCGGTGAAGATAATCGGCACTTCCTCAATCTTGAAGCCGAGCTTCCAAGCGGTGTATTTCATCTCGATTTGGAAGGCATAGCCCACGAACTTGATTCTGTCGAAGTCGATGGTTTCGAGCACTTTGCGCGTGTAGCACACGAAGCCTGCCGTGGTGTCGCGCACCTGCATCCGCGTGATGAAACGCACATAGGCAGAGGCGTAATACGACATCAGCACGCGGCCCATCGGCCAGTTGACCACATTAACGCCCGTCTTGTAGCGCGAGCCCACGCTGAGGTCGGCTCCATTGGCGCAAGCATCATGCAAGCGTGACAAGTCGTCGGGGTTGTGCGAGAAGTCGGCATCCATCTCGAAAACATACTGATAATCGCGCTCCAAGGCCCACTTGAAGCCCGTGATGTAGGCTGTGCCAAGTCCCAGTTTGCCAGCCCGTTGGATCATAAACAGGCGGTCGCTGAACTCCTGCATCAGCGTTTTCACGATGTCGGCGGTGCCGTCGGGGCTGTTGTCGTCGATAATCAAAATGTCGAACGCCATCGGCAGGTTGAACACATAGCGGATGATGTTCTCGATGTTCTCTTTTTCCTTGTAGGTGGGGATGATGACCAAATTCTCTGACATATCAAATGCGTTTTCTTATCAACGCGCAAAGATAGGGGAAAATTGCAAATGAGAGACGAAAGACACAAAAAAAGCCCGCCCGAAGGCAGGCTTTTCAATCTTTATGGGGTTTCTATCATTCCACCACGAAGTTCTTCACTTCCCAAGTGGCGGAAGCGGCTGTCGTGCTGGTGTACTTGAACGCGATGGTCACGGTTTGGCCGACATAGTTGCTCAGGTCAGCAGTCGAGTTGACGAAGGTCCAGTCGCTACCCGCAGGCCATGCGCTGAGGTTCAGTTCCGTCCAGTTGGCCGTGGTGACATCACCATTGTAGTCGGTGGAAACCATCATATACAAAGCGCCGCTCGGCGAGGCATAGTTGATGGCCTGGTCGAACTTCAAAGTGGCTGAAGTGACACCCGACAGGCTAATGGCGGGCGAAACCAACCAACTTTCGGTTTCGTAGGCCTGACCGACGTAGGCGCTGGCCTTCATGCAGCTGTAGTTGGCAGCGTGCGACCAAACGTAAGTCAACTCGCTCGGCAAAACGACATTTTGAATGGTGAATTGTCCTTGACCGCTGGCGAAGGTCTCGGAGAAAATGCTCGTTCCCGGGGTGGGCGGCTCGGCGCCTTCCAAGACGAAGTCAGCCTCGGTGCCATTGCTGTCACGCAAACCAGCTTGGCCAAAATACTTGCGCAGCTTACCGTTCACGGCGAGATGCTTGCCAAGGTTGTCAGGGTTGTCCATCAGGTTGACTTGGGTGCGGAGGGGTTTGCCCGCAGGCAGGTTGACGATGATGCACTGGCTGATTTCATGGCAAGTGGCATCGTCGGCAATGACCACGTTGGTGGCCAAATCGAACGGAGCGCTCCAGTTGATGTCGTCATTGCTACCGACCGAGCTGAGGCCCGACTTCACGGCACCGACGATATAGCCATGCACCCAAGCAATGGGTTCTTCACTTTGCAAACCGATACCGGCAGCCACGTTATACGGGTCGCTGGCCGTACCGCTGCCTTCGCCTTGCCCTGGCGTAGGGCCTGGAGGCGGGGTCACGCCGCTGCCTTCTTCGATGGTGATGCTTTGGATTTCCATCGTTCCGGCCTTACTGTCGGTGGAGAGGTATTTCACGGCAAAGGTCACGGTTTGACCGACATACTCGGTCAAGGCGATTTCAGCCGTGAGGAAATTGTTCCAGTTGCTGCCTTCGCTCAACGTGGCGGGCACCTGCGTCCACGAAGCGGTGGTCGGGTCGCTGCCCCAAGTGTAGTTGGTGGAAGCCCAAATGGTGACTTCCTCATTGATATTGTTGAAATAACGGCCGATATACGACATCGTCATCTTGGCGTCACTCACACCCGTGATGGCCACTGGGGAGGAGATGAGCCAGTCTTCGTTGGCGAAATAATTCGGATTCACATAACCCGTCATCTTGGCGGTGCTGTAATCAATTTCCCAAGATTGGGCACCCAAAACGTCGTAAGTCATATAAGTGCCAAATTCGGAGGAAAAGCTCTGGGTGTAAGGCATATTCTGCACTTCACCGCCAGGTTGCGGGCCAGGAGGAGGCGTCGGACCACTGCCCTCTTGGATGAGGATGCTCTGCACCTCGATGGTACCAGCCTTTTGGTCGTCGGAGAGGTACTTCACTGCCACGCAAACCTTCTGACCGACAAATTGCGAGAGGTCGATGGTGGTGGAAGCGAAGTCGTTCCAGTTGGAGCCTTCCGTCCAAGTGGCGGGGACTTGCGTCCAAGAGGCCAAGGTCGGGTCGCCAGAGGTGTAGTCGGAGGAAACCCAAACCGTGATGTCGTTGTTCACATTGTTGAAGTAACGAGCGATGTAAGTCATCGTCATGCTGGCGCTTGAAACGTTTTCAAGCGAGAACTTGGCCGAAATCAGCCAGTCTTCGTTGGCGTAGTTGGTGCTGTTGGCGTAACCCGTCATCTTAGCCGTGCTGTAGTCGATTTCCCACGACTGGGCACCGGCCACGTCATAGGTCGTGTAAGTGCCAAACGACGAGGCAAAGTCCTGATAATACGGCAGGCCGTTGTCGCCGCCAGGCACATAGCCGTCAAACTCGAGCTCGCGGGCCGAGCGGATGAGCAGCTGCCAAGTGGTGCCATACACCGAGGCGATGGCGACAAGGTTACCCGTGCCTTGCGGCAGCGAGTCGTTGGCGAAGTTGGCATAGTTGCTTGTGCGCACGATGACACTGCTGGTCGGATTCGATGGGTCAATCAAGGTGCGGTTGCCGTAGGTGGTGGGATCGGCAAAGGTGTTCTGGTCGGTGAACTTCACGTTCTCCAACTTGATCAAGCCAGCGAGGTGCTGACCAGCGACGACATTGGCGATGGTGGTCACGGCAGGCTGGATGGGCTTGTTGTTGGCCAAAATGACAATGTGACCATCGGCCTCGAAGCCATTCAACTGAGGCAGGTTGTTGTACATCGAATAAGTCACGTCTTTCAGGTAGACACGGATGGAGTCGCCGATGCGGACGCCACTGACGGCATCCAGATAAAGCTCGATGGCGGCACCCGTGGCGCGGTCTTGCATGAAAGCGGCCTTATAGAGGTTGCCCGACACCTCGTCGGCGGTGACGATGCCATACACCGAGGCGTCTTCAGTGAACACGGTACCTGATTCCATATTCAGGATGTCCTGGATGGTGTAAACCGTCCCAATCGGCAGGTCTTGGATGGGCGGCTCGGGATACTCTTTCTTGCAGGCGGTGAACATCGTGCCCACCATGGCAAGAAGCAGAAATGCGTTGAAAAGTCTGTTTTTCATTTTATTGTGTGTTTATTTGTTGATTTCAAGATTAAGTCGGCGTTTCGACAGGCTCAACGACCTCTAACTTTATTGTTTTTGTTAAGGTCCCTGAGCTTGTCGAAGGGCCGTATTTACTTTCTAACTGTCAGGCTGATAAAGAAATTCGTTCCGTACATATACGAGTACTTCTCGGGGAACATGCCCGGGTCGTTGGCGTTGAAGCGGAGTTGCTCGTAGCCGTAAAGGATGGTGCTCTTGTTGTTCAAGATGTTGTTGACGCTCGCGTTGAAGAGGAAATAATAGCCCTTGTAACGCTTTGAGAAGCCACCGTAGAAGTCGAGCGTGAAGGCGGGCTTCATCGGGGTTTGGTTGAGCACGTCCTCGATGCGGATGTCGCCTTGGGCGTAATGGGCCATGCCGTATTCCGTGTGATTATAGGGGTTCACGTCAAAGTACATGTTGGCCATGTAGTTGGCGTTGAGGCTCACCCACCAATATTTCGGCGAGTTGTACTTGATGCCCAACGAGGCCACCGATTCCGGACCGGCCGAAACATGATAGCCTTTCAGATATGCCATCTGGTTCAAGATGTAAGCCGAAGCATTGTTGTCGTCGTAAACTGAGAACAGCGGGTTGTTGTCATAGACATGGATGCCATTGGCGGCAGCGGCTTGCAAGGTGACCGTGGGCGAAATGTTGTATTCGGCACCCATCTCCAAACCGACACTGCGTTGGTCGACATCGGTCATGATGAAGTTGACGAACTCGCTCTTGTAGGACGTGCCCGAAGCGCTCTCGCCGATAAAGACGTTTTCGCAATAGAAGCTGCGGTTCCAGATGAGGTTCTGATAGGCGTAATAGTAACCCGTCAAGCGGAACTTGAACTCAGGCGAACGGTACAAATAGCCCAAATCAACGGCTTTGATGACTTCGCTCTTCAAGTCGTCGGAGACGAGGGTGTGGCGCGTGCGTGGCGACACGTAGATGTCCCTGAACTGCGGAGCTTGGTTTTGGTAAGCCAAATTCAGCACGAGGTGGTTACGGCCGTTGATGGCGTAGGTGACGCCACCTTTCACGCTCGGGTCGAAGAAGTTGTGCATCTTGTCGTCGCCATAGGAGTTGTCGGCAAACTCGCCGTTTTGGAAGAGACCCGTGCGCCAAATCTGCGTAAACGAAGCCTGCAAACCGAGATAAAGGTCGAAATTGCCGACGAGGTAATCCACTTGATCCCAAACGCGGTAGGTGTTGCGGTTGGCGTAATAGTTATAGCTGATGATGTCGCCGACTTTGGCCACGTGGTTGGTGTTGTTGAGGTCCACCTGGCATTCGTCGTTCTCAAGGTTCTCGGCGTACTTGTTGATGTCGAAGTAATAATCGCCGCCGAGCAGGTCGTTCACATTTTCATAATAATGCGTCTTCGAAACGTTGACGGCCAAACCGCCTGTCATAATCAGGTTGGGCTGGAACTCGTGCTTAAAATAGCTGGCGCCGCCCGTTTGCATCTTGTCGTAGTGGCGTTCGGCGAGGATGTACTTGGAGAACTTGCCCGACACCGTGCCGTCCTGACCGTTGTTGGCGTTCTCGACGGTGAAGAGGTGGTTGCGGTTGGCGTTGTAGAGCGCGTCCCAATCCAGTTGGCAAACCGAAGCGTCGCGGTTGAGCCAGGCGTTGAGTTGTTCCTCATATTCCGCCGTGCTATGGGCGTGGTTGAGGTAATAGCTCGGCAGGTTGCGGTAGTAGTCGGGACGCGGGTCCTTGGCTTCGCCCCATTCGAGGCTCGTCTGTCCGGCGCGGCCTGCAAAGTAATAGGCCGTCGTCGTGAACGAAGTCTGACGGTTGGGCGTCCAATACCAAGTGAGTTGGGTCATCGGCTGGTGATAGGTGCTCACGCGCGAGTTGCGGATGACCTGCGTGCCGTTCTCGTCGATGGTCTGGTAGCCCCAGTTGGGGTTGTAGAAGTTGGAGCCGACCAAGTCGTAGGCCTCTTGCACCACGGGTGCCGAACCGCCACGTTGCGAAGGCGCACCGAAGAAGGTGAAGTCGAGGCTGTGCTTGTCGTTGATTTTCTTCTCCACCGAGAGGAAGTAGCTGTAGGCCTGATAGAAGGTGCCTTCGGTGTAGCCTTTGCCAGCATAACGACCCGAGGCCGCGGCCATCAAGTACCAGCCATTCCCAATCTCGCCCGTGCCGATGGAGGCCGTGGCGCGATGGTTGTAGCTGCGATTGCTGAAGGCATAGCTCAGCGAGATTTGCTTGCGGTACTGCGAGGCACGCGTCGAGTAGTACGTCAGGCCACCGAGGTTACCGAAACCAGCGTCGGTCTTGCCCAAGCCCTCGACGAGGACCGAGTTGCGGAAAGCGTCGTTGAGTCCACCCCAGTTGGAGAAGACAGGACGTCCCGTCTCGGGGTCGTTCATCAGGATGCCGTTGATCATCACGTCGCTGTACTTGGAGTCGTTGCCGCGCACGCGATAGCGCAGCGAGCCGAAGTTGTAGGCCGCAATGCTGTTGAACACGTCGCGCGACGAGTTCAAGAGCGTAGAGGCATCGTTGACCGAGGTGGACGACTCGTCGAAGTCGGAGTCGAGCAGGATCACCGTCGGCACATCGTGTTGGTTGAGGTCGGTCGTGTCGATGGTTTGGGCCGCAAGCCGCCCTATCATCAGCACGGGAACCGTCAGTAAGAATAGAAATTTCTTCATATTGAACTAGTTATGATTTTTTATATCATTGAAAACAACGGGCAAATATAGGGATTTTTCAGTTGTGGCCTACCCGTTTGTGCTTTTTTGGACAAATTTCCGAAAATTGCACATCCTGCTTGGTTTTTATTTATAATAATTCTAAATTATATTGTTTTTTGATAAAAAATTTCAAAAAGGACTTGACAAACAATATTTTTATTCTATCTTTGTCCCCGAAATCGTGATGCCATGCGACCCAACCGCAACATAACGCCCCTTTTCAGATTTTTCGGCCAATGGCTGAAAACAGGTTCCCATTGTTTTGCGGAAACGATTTCTTTTAGATTGTTCGTTCCCAGCCTCGCATGGTTTCACCAACAATTATGGAGTTGCCCCCGACGCAATTCAAACAGGCCAAGTTTCCTTGATGAAATTTGGCATATGGGCAAGAACAAGTTCATCAAACCTTTTTCCTCGCCATTGCAAGTGCTTGCCGTTGGCGGGGAGAAACCATAATCAGGCGGCGAACAAGGAAAAAGCCTCTGCAACGCAAGGCAAAACGATGCGGAAAGCACATAAAGTCTCAAAAAATAAAAAACATAAAAAACCAAGAATAATGAACACAAAAAAAATACTCGGTGCAGTTCTCTTGATTGCCATCTTTACTGTGATGATGTATGCATGCACGAAGGAGAAGGACGCTCAGACAAACAGCATGGAGCCGTCGCATGTCGTATTGTTATCTGATTTGCCAGTTTATTACAATGGCAGACTGGAAAGTGCGTTCTCTGAGATTGACTATATGCCAACAAGGAGTGCAGACATGGAGCTAACTAGCATCGTCGACACAAGCGGTATTTACTACTTCGATCAAGACTCACTTTTTACCAATTCTGTAGGGCGAATCAGATGGAAATCATCTATCAGAACAATTCAAAACTAGATTTGATCCATCAAAAAGCCATCGAACTTGGAATTGTTGATACTGATGATGACTCGATTCCACAAACCATGGCTGATTATTGGCAAAACATCTGTGGGACCGACTTACGTTCTATGATGGAACCCAACAGATCCATCCTTATCAAACTTTACGATGGATATGAGTGGAATGGAGATTCTCGTACTTTTTGTTGGCCTTGCTGGCCCAAGCTTTATAACATGGACGACAAAACATCTTCCATGTCCCAATACATCGGTGTTGGTGCCACGGTCATGTGTTATAAGAAATGGTTTGGCGGCACCAAACGATGGTTTTGGCTTGTTGGTTATCAGGTCCATTGGTCTTTAGCCTGGCCTCGACTCCAACAAGATGACAACCAATACAGCTCATATGTTTGCTTTTTAATATAACCACAATCGATTGGGGCATGGTTTTCCATGCCCCAATCTTGCTAATTCCTTATCATCATGCGCACCATATCAATGCCCTCATTAATTGCCATACTGTTGTCACTATTAACCTCGATAGCAACGTGTCAACAACCAGGCTTTCTTCAAAAAGAGAAAGATAATACCACTTGGTATATCTTCGCCGATGTACCAAACCTATCCTATTCTCCCGATAAATCATATATGGAATGCAACATTATCCAAGGGTTCGGAGGAGGATTCGAGTACCTCTTTAAAGGTAGAGCAGCAATTGGATTCGACCTCTACCGTGACAATCTTTATGTCAACTTCAAGCAACATCAATTATCACAAATTCGCAAAGGCTGGCGACTTACTCCAACAATTAAATTATATTTGGATTCCTATAAAAAACTATCATTTAACATAGGGACACAAATTCTGCTCTGCCAAGAAACCCTCAATAGCGAAGGAGAAGAGAACAGCCAAAAACACTGGCAAAACACCATTAGGCTTGGGGCTGGCTATAAAATGTATCTGTTCAAAAAGAAGAACCTTGGAACAGAAGTGTTTATTGGCAGCAATCTGTTGATTTGGGGTAACTCTGAGCCATGGACAACAGCACTCTCTACGAGAGGTTTGATTATCGAAGGAACGGTTTTCTACAAACTCAATAAAAACAAAAGAAAATGACAAGACGCACAATATCACTCATAATCATACTGACAATATTTTCCAAGCTGGGCATATCGCAAAGACCGACAGAAATCGGCCCAACGACCATTGAATCCCAACGGCAACGAACCGACAAAGGAACGACAAGTGTTTTCTTTGATTGGAATATAGACCAAAACGAGGTTTTCGAGAACCTACAATATGGGGGAATATCTAAAAACTTCGATATTGGTTTGGGACATTTTTTTGCTGATCGCTCCTTCATAACCATAAAAAGCGGATTCTATGCTTTTGCCAACAAAGGGGGCAACTCAAACGTTTTCACAAGAGATTATCGGGCAGAATTAAGTGTGCGCAGGTATTTCTTTAAAAGAGCTGCTGCATATTTCGAATTAGGGGTGCGGGGAGGGTCTTACAAAAGAATAAAAACACCAATGGAAAATGAGAGTCTAAACTACGCCGCTCCGATGATTTCTGTCGGATACGAATACCTGTTTACTGACTTGACTCCTACAATAAACAACCACTTGGGAGCTAAAATCGGAATTTCATCACTTGTCCCATTCAAAAAAGAATTACAAGAAACCCACCTCCCTTTTTTCCCAGCGGTAGAATTGAAATTTGGCATAATATATTATTTTAATCGATAGATAAGTATTCCCCAAAAGCCTAGCATACCAAAAAACAGCCGCCCTATCATCATCACGGGAACCGCCAGTAAGAATAGAAATTTCTTCATATTGAACTAGTTATGATTTGTCTTGATTTCGATGAAGCGAAATATCGGGCAAATGTAGGAAAAAAGTTCGTTTGGGTTTCTCTTTTTGTTTTTTTTCATTGGATTTTTGCTACTTTTGCCGCGTAATCTTCAGAAACAATGAACAAACACCTCCTTTTCGCACTCGTCATTTTGGCTTTAGGCCTTAATATTAATAAGGTATCCGCCCAAGAGCAACAAGCCTACAAAGTGGGCCTCGTTGGCTTCTATAACCTTGAGAACCTGTTCGATACCATCAACGACCCGCTCAAAAACGACGAGGAGTTCCTGCCCCAAGGCGCCAACCAATGGGACACCGAGAAATACCTTTCGAAGCTCCACAACATGGCCTACGCCATCTCCACCATCGGCACCGACTGGTCGCCCGACGGCGTGGCCGTCCTCGGCATGTCGGAGATGGAGAACCGCACTGTCTTGGAGGACTTGGTTGCCCAGCCTGAGCTGAAAAGCCGCAACTACCAAATCGTGCATTACGACTCGCCCGACCGTCGTGGCGTGGACGTGGCCTTGATTTACAACCCGAAATATTTCAAGCTGATAAGCTCAAAATCCTACCGCACCGTGGTGCCCAACGACCCCGAGTTCATCACCCGCGACCAGCTGTTGGTCAGCGGCCTCTTCGATGGCGAGATGATGCACTTCATCGTGATGCACTGGCCTTCACGCTACGGTGGCGAAAAGCGCTCGATGCCCGGCCGCGTGGCTGCCGCTGAACTGTGCCGCCACATCGCCGACAGCATCTTGCGCGACGATGCCAACGCCAAAATCATCATGATGGGCGACTTCAACGACTACCCGACCAACAAAACGGTGACGGAACACCTGCGCACTTCGGGCGATATGAAAGACCTGCGCGACGGCGAGTTCTTCAACCCAATGTACGACCTCCACAAGAAAGGCATCGGCACGAACTATTACCGCGATGTGCCTGGCGTGCTCGACCAAACCGTGCTCACCCCTGGCCTTTTGCCCACCGACTATTCGACCTACCAGTTCAAGAACGTGAAGGTGCACAACAAGGAGTTCCTGAAGCAGCACGGTGGCCGCTACAACGGTTTCCCCTTCCGCACCTTCGGCAGCGGCGTGTGGATGGGCGGCTACAGCGACCACTTCCCTGTGTATGTGATTTTGCTGAAGAAAGCTTGAGTTTTTGGAAACAAATCTAGAACAAATCTATCACAAATATTTGCTATCGATTTGTGGTAGGTTTGTTTTTTTATTCCTTCACCACACTTCAATCTCATCCACGAAAACCCAAGCGGGATGGCCGAAACCATCGTGATCTTCGGGCAAGTCGTGGCCTTTGACGACCACTTCCACAAACTTTGCAGTAATGGGTTCAAACTCCAGTTCATAAGTGAAAATACCGTCCTTGTCGCTCCAAGTGGAAATCGGGATGGACTGTTGCGCCACCTCGCGGAAGTTCTCACCATCATCCGAGACGAGCACCTTGGCTTCGCTCGGGTTGTAAATCCAAGCCCCTTTATTGACAAGAGCGCGGAAACGGGCATGCGTCATCTCAGCAGGCTGCTCCAAGTCGATGACGGCATCCAAAGTCTTGCCCCAGAAGCCGAGCCAACGCCCTGAGTTATAAGAACTTCTACCCAATTCACCGTCGTTGAGTACCTTGGACCCTTCGTAGGCATATTGCTCATTGGGTTGCTCGCGCAAGGTGATGGGCTTGCGCGTAGCCAGATTGGGTGCTACGGTATCCGTCCAAACTTGCGGGTTGAAGATATGCTTGGCATAGTTGTAATGGTACAGGTCGTACAATTGCGCCATCTTGCGGCAACGCTCCACAAAAGCATCGAAGTCGCGCTCCTCGGGATTGTTCCACTGCAACTCGGCCAAGGCATCCATACGCGGCATGGCCATATATTGCACATGACGGAACGAAGCGATGTATTCCGTCCAGATGTTGGCCTGCACGCCGATGATGTGTTTCTGCTGTTCGGGAGTGAGCTCATTGGGCAGCGGCTGGAAGCTGTAGACACGCTCCACGGGCAAGTAGCCGCCAATGCAGGAAGGCTCGTTGGCGATGTCCTCGCTTTGGTAATAGTCGAAATAGAGATAGGACGACGGCGCCATAATCACGTCGTGACCCTTGCGTGCCGCCTCAATGCCGCCTTCGGTGCCCCGCCAGCTCATGATGATGGCCGTTTCGGAGACGTTGCCTTCCAGAATCTCGTCCCAACCGATGACGCGACGGCCGCGTGCCTCCACCACCTTCGCCATGCGGTTCATCACATAGCTTTGCAGATAGTCTTCCTTCGAGAAGCGTTCGTCACCCTTGATACCCAGCTCTTTAATCTTGGCCTGACACTTCAGGCATTGCTCCCAACGCACCTTGGGGCATTCGTCGCCGCCAATGTGGATGTAAGGCGATGGGAAGATGTCCATCACCTCGTTGAGCACATCCTCAAGGAAAAGCATGGCTTCCTCGTTGCCTGCGCAAAGCACCTCTTCGGAGACGCCCCAACGCCGCCACACCTCATAGGGACCGCCCGTGCATCCCAACTGTGGATAGGTTGCCAAGGCCGCCTGCATGTGGCCCGGCAGGTCGATTTCGGGAATAATGTTGATGTGACGCTCGGCGGCATACTGGATGAGGTCACGGAGCTCGTCTTGGGTATAGAAACCGCCGTGGCGTATGGTATCGTAGAGATTGCCGTTGTGCCCAACGACAGTGCCGTTGCGATAGGCTCCGATCTCTGTCAGTTCGGGGTACTTCTTTATTTCGATGCGCCAGCCTTGGTCGTCGCTGAGGTGGAAATGGAACTGGTTCATGTTGTGCATGGCTAACATGTCGATGTAAACCTTCACCGAGTCCAAAGGAATGAAGTGGCGGCAGGGATCGAGGTGCATGCCGCGGTAGGGGAAGGTGGGATGGTCGTTGATTATTGCAGTTGGCAGTTTGCAGTTTGCAGTTGACAGTTGACTGATTGGCAAGCTTTTCCGGAGGGTTTGGATACCGTAGAACACACCGGAGGCATCAGTGCCTTTAATGGTGACTTGCTTGGGCGTGACGTTGATTTCATAGGCTTCGGCTTGGTCGAAATCATCGGGAGACAATTTCAGTACAATGCCGTCGGTTTGACCTTGATATTCTTGAATTTCCATGGCAAAGCCCATGATGTCGTTCACGTACTCGCTGAGGAATTGCGCTTCGCGCTGAAGACCGTCTTCATAACGAATGACAGTCTTGGGACTCAGTTCAAAGGGCTTCTCTTCGTTGACTGTCAGCTCCTTAGGTTGTGGAACAATGTCGTAATTGGCTTGAGGCAGTTGTTCCTTTGCGCAGGCTGATAGAAGTAGTGCCGCGACAATCAAATAGGATAGTTTTTTCATAAGACTAGGATTTTATTGGGGCAAAACTACGCATTTTTCGTTTCGATTTGACATTTTTCGTAGTTTTGTGCCAAATTACGATTACAATGGGAAACAAAAAGCCAACTTTCAATTGCTCGTCTTATAAGGAAGCATTGGCACGGCTCGACAAATGAGCTTTAGTAATGTTTGCGGAACACTTTAATGCCTCAATCCCCGAATCGACCCTTAAAAAGGAATTCGCCGACAGATTGAGTTCGGCCATACTCTCTTCAGCTTCGGATTGGCTTAAAACGCTTTCTCCCTACGATATCGAAATCTTCAAAGAGCTCGCCGGCCTTGAAGCTGGCACAAGGGTGGTGAAACCCTTGCTTTATTTCCCTTTGTCATCGGTGGTCTACAATTTCCTTCAAATTGACGATGATGCTTCTACCGATACCACCAATGCCTATTATATGACCGATGACGTTCATGCGGCCATTTCAGCTTGCATTTCCGAGGTGTTCGACAACGATTTGATGCGCGAGTTCCTACGGTTTCAACAATATGCCTATGGACTGTTGGCACTTTACGGCGTCCTTCCCATCGACCTCTTCATCGATGAAATCGAGTTTTTTCCTTTCTCATCCGAAGAAGTGGTTGACGATTTGACCAAATTATTAGCCAATTCGGAGTTTTTTTATATGTATTCCACTCAATTGGATGGAATGGAAGACTCGACTGTATTGGTGTCGCCATGGGTCGAAAATGCAAACAAGGTCTGGAAAGAAATCCAAAAACGAAAGAACATCCCATACAAGGTTTTTGAATACGAGGAGATTATGGCAGCAGGCCATCTGCCTTATCCCGCTTTTAAAAGTGAGTTCACGAAAGACATGATTGACTTGCTCAATTACACCGACAACACCTTCAATGACACGAAGCCCATCGAGCCTGCCGAACAGACGCTGACCGACATTTGGTTCATCATCCAAGAAAGGGAATCGCCCATGGCTGGCATCGAGGCAATGCTCGCCGATTTTCCTTCGAAGCACAGAAAACTGACAAACGAAGTTGTCGGTCTTTATTCAAATTATCAAAACTCACTGCCTCGCTGGGATTTGAAAGGCCATTCGCCAAAGGAAGCCTTCGAAATGGGCATCAGACTTCCAGAAAAGAAGAAAGACGATTTCGGGACTTTCATCAGCTCAAACGGTTCCCCGTTTGTCAATGCCAGTCCGAAAATCGGGCGCAACGACCCTTGCCCTTGCGGTAGTGGAAAGAAGTACAAGAACTGCTGCGGGAAGAATTAACCATACAAGGCTTCATCATAAATTTCCTCCATTGCATCGGGAAATCCCCAACCGCAAGGCGAGGTCAGCCTTATGATTTGCTTGATTCGTGTTTCGTTGGCCTCCAGAAGTCCGTTCTTCTGCAAAAACTCAATGGCACGGGCAAAATTGTTTTCCACGGCAGTGTAGAAAGCATCCCACATGTCGCCAAAGTCATACGAGAACTGGCAGGCTTGCTCGCAATAAAACAACATCAAGTCGGCAACAAGTTCCGGTGCAGGTTTGAGTTTCATGAAATCGTTGACAGCTTTTCGACATATGTTAAACCTCGTTTTCGGTTCGCCGCGCGAAGGATAGAATTCGTTCTCAATGATTTTCTTGTATTTGTCCAGTTTGCTGCTTTCATTCGGATTCAAATAGAACTCCAAATACTCTTTTGCCTCCTTACGAGCATCATACAATTCCATCACCATTTCGATGATTTCATCTTTTTCCAAAGTTTTCAGATGTTTCTTTAGTTGGGCTTTTGACATAATGAATTATTTGGGAACAAAAGTATTGATTTTCCAAATACAAAAACAGCGCATCCGAAAATTTCGGATGCGCTTAATAAAAACTCTTTCGCTACTTGTTTTAAAATCTCTGGTATTAATCCTTTAACTATTTATCTGACCCATGCTTACATCTTCAAGTGTCAATTCGGTTAGTTTTTCTACAGATAAATCCACATCCGAGGCTAATCGATTAGCTTGATGTTCGATAACGGACTCAAAATAGTTGCGTACATATCTTGCATTGCCGAAGTCATTACGTTTGGTTTTCAGCACATCGTCAAGTTTGGACTTCACAAACTGTGCCGCATCATCTTTCATAACATATTCATTCTTTTCGACATTCAACTTGAAGATTTGAAACAATTCCTCTGATGAATAGTCAGGGAAGAAAATAAAGCGATTAAACCTTGAACGAAGTCCGGGATTCGAACTGATAAAGTCTTCCATTTCATGTGAATATCCTGCCAATATCACAATCAAACGGTCTCTGTCATCCTCCATTCGTTTCAATAACGTAGCAATAGCTTCCTTCCCATAATCGTTTTGTCCGCCCAATAGCATATATGCCTCATCCACAAACAAAACCCCATCAAGTGCACTATCAATTATCTTGTTGGTCTTAATAGCAGTTTGGCCAACATATTCAGCAACCAACCCTGACCTGTCTGTTTCCACCAAATGACCACTTTGAAGAATACCTAATTCCTTGAATATGCTTGCGAGAATCCTTGCCACAGTTGTTTTGCCAGTTCCAGGATTTCCAGTAAATACACAATGATAAGAAATGCCAGGAGTCTTTAGTCCTTTGGATTCTCTCATCTGTTTCATTTTGATAAAATTGGCCAAAGAAATCACTTCTTTCTTCACGGAATCCAAGCCGATAAGCGAATCTAATTCTTGATTTGAGTTCGTCCCTTCTTTTATTTTGAAACTTTCATGATCAACATCTTCTTTACTAATTCCAACTTGTGTTACCAAATCACTCAACCATTGGCTCTCTGACTCTGAAATATGCCCATCTATCTTAGCAATGACAGATGCACAACGGTAAAGTATCACCATATATTTCTTACTCAATTCTAAATCAATTTGATTTAGGTAATATGGAAAGAGAAATCCTTCCTTCACTCCTAAATCTAACTGATTACCCTCTTCTAGCAACACAGCACACGATTTCCTAAGTTGTTTTATTTCAACATCATTGGTGTCTCGATTGCATAATTCTATAAACCTATCGTAATTAAAAACTCCTGTATCCGATGTCCCAATTTTCAAGCAATACATATACAGCACCTTACCTTCCAATGTATCTATATCTATACTATGATTTAGTTTGTTATAGCACTTACATAAATCTTTAGCAACAAACGCTTTTACAAATAGAGTTAATGTATTGCTGTCTTTAACAACCAAACTTAATATAGGATCTGAACCAAATAATTTCATTAACGGACGCGAGCCGTCAAGATTGGAATGCATAAAGCTAACAAGTTCATCAGTAACTTTGTTTATCATGTTAAACTGGTCTCGATTGATGACAATCGTTCGAGTTTCATCAACTTTTTTGTCAACTCTTCTTTCATTGTCAACTTTCAATAGAAGTTTTGGATTATCATTTAATATATTTGACCACCGTCTCCCTTCTTCTGAAACAATAAATCTAAAACTGCTTTTTTCAAGAATTTGTTTTACAATCCTTTGCAAAACCTCCACATATAACAAACTTGCGGATTCATCTATCTTTACTAGAATTGAATACAACACAGGTATTCCCATATCTTGGCAAGCCCATTTACGCAGTTTATTAAAGTGCTTTTCATGATAATAACTACGAGTAATACCTTGACCATTATACTCATCGTATACAACAGCTTTTCCCACATGATTTACAGCATAATCAAACAAATCGAAGTAATCAAAAACGCCCATGCGATAATCTTGAAAAAAACCAAGTGAAAAATAACAGGCTAAAACATCTCGAAAAACAATAACAGAAACAGCTTTATCTAATTCTTGAATGGAATTCAATTCGACACGATTATCATTAATAATTGCATTATACAAATTCAATGACAATTCTGGATTATCAGAAACAGAAGATATCGTATCCTTTAAAAACAACAAATCCTCGATAATTCCATAAGCTTCATCGAAATCTTTCTTATCTAAAAACATTTCATTTTCTCCTTTTTGAATAACGGGTATCTTGATTCTATTATAATGCGTCCCAAAGTTTGAACCTCAGATATGCGAGATTAAGGTGGTTTTCGTTTGCGGGTTAGCGATGCAAATATACAAATTGTTTCTCATTCGATAGCGTTTTTGTTGTTTTTTTGTCAAGCTGCATCTTTCTTGAGGAGATAGCGGCTTGCAGGTGCCTTGTATCCGAGGCTTTGGTGAAGCCTCTCGTCGTTGTAGAAGCGGAAGTATCCGTCCAGGCCGCGCCATAGCTCGTCGCCCGTCTCGCAAGGGTTCAGGTAGACGTGCTCCTGCTTCACGCTGCGCCACAGTCGCTCGATGAAGATGTCGTCCAAGGCACGGCCTCGGCTGTCCATGCTGATTGCGACGCCGTTGTCTTCCATCAGCTCCACATAGTCTGCCGAGGTGAACTGGCTGCCTTGGTCGCTGTTGACGATTTCAGGGCATCCGTGGCGCTCGAAGGCTTCCCTGAGCACCGCAACGCACCATTGTGCCGTCATCGTGTTGCTCAGGCTCCAGCCCACCACGTAGCGCGTGTACACGTCTATGATGGCGAACAGGTACATGTAGCCGCGACGCATCGGAATGTAGCTGATGTCAAGCTCCCAGACTTGGTTGCGGCGGTCTATGTCGAGGCCTTTCAGCAGGTATGGGTACTTGTATGCCTTCTTGTCGGCGACCGTCGTGCGGTGTTCCGGGAACAGTGTCCTCCACCGGACCAGCCCCATCAGCCTCCGCAGACGCTTGATGTTCACCGAATGTCCCTTCTCCGTGAGCCATGCCTGAAGGCGGCGCTGGCCGTAGAACGGCGTGACGGCGTACTGCCGGTCCAGAAGGCGCATGATCTCCAGGTTCTCCGCCGTCTCCTCCGATGCAGTGTAGTACAACGAGGTACGGCACAGGCCGAGCAGCACGCATTGTTGGCGAATGCTCAGCCTCTCCTCCTTGGAAACCATCCTCTTGCGCTCTTCCTTGCTCATAGCGACAGCTTTTTTTTTAGGAACTCCACGTCCATCGTCAGCGACCCGATGGTCTTGTACAACTGCTCTATGAGCTTGTCCTTGGCGTCGTCTGTGGCCTCTCCACGTTCCTTGAAAACGCCTGTGCTTTGCTCCTTCAGCTGGTTCTTCCATTTCGTGATCAGGTTCGGATGGACTTCGTACTTCTTGCTCAACTCACTCAATGTCAGTCTCTCCTGTAATGCCTCCATGGCGACTTTCGCCTTGAACTCCGCCGTGAACTTCCGGCGGCTCCTTGTCTTCGTGTTGGTCATCTTTTTTCCCTTTCGTTTTTGCAAAGATAACCACTTTAACCTTTGGTCTAAATTTTAGGGAGCATTATATAGGATGATAATCCCCAAATACTCATATATCGTTGGCATGACAAATTGTTTTAGACATGCAAAACTACACATTTTTCCGAAATCAAACAAAAAAAAACGCACTCCAAAATCCTGGAATGCGTTTTTATTTGGTTTGGTACAGACGTTGCGCGCAACGTCTCTACAACGATTGTTCTGGTTTATTCGCCCAACTTGATGCGAACGAAGTTGCACACCGTGGCTTCCTTGTCGGCGGCCTGGATGTATTCGGCAACCGTCTTGGGATCGGCGACGAGAGAAACCTGGTTGAGCAGGCAGCTCTCCTTGAAGAACTTGTTCAGACGGCCTTTGGCGATGTTTTGGATCATGCCTTCGTTGAGGTTCACGGTTCCGGGAACGGTAGCCTTGATCTCGCGGGCCTGAGCGCCTTGCTCGGCGGTGATGTAACCCTTGGTGATGTTCGAGTCGATGTGGTCATCGCTGTCGACGTGGTTGGGGTTGATGCCAGCCTTGCGGAGGGCTTTCTCGACTTCCTTGCCGATAAGCTCTTCCTTGGTCTTGTCGACGGCAACGGCAAACTCGCGATCCTTCACCTCTTGCGGGATGGAGGCTTCGCTCACCGACAGCGGGTTCATGGCGGCGACGTGCATGCACACCTCGTGGCTCACTTCCTCAACGCCGTTGAAGTCCTTGTTCATCTCGACGATGGTGGCGAGGCGGTTGCCAGGGTGGTTGTAGTTGGCCACATAAGCGCCTTCCAAAACCTTGAAGGCACCCAATTCGGTCTTCTCACCGGTGACGGCGCTCTGGTTGGCGACGAGAGCCTCAACGGTCTGGCCGTCAATCATCATGGCCTTCAGGGTGTCGATGTCCTTCACGCGGTTGGCTACGGCCATGTCGAGCACGTCTTTCGTGAATTTCACGAAATCGGCGTTGTTGGCCACGAAGTCGGTCTCGCAGTTCACCATGATGATGGCGGCGTACTTGTGGTCCTCAGTGGCTTTCGACAGCACGCAGCCTTCGCTGGCGTTGCGGTCGGCACGCTTGGCGGCCTTGGCCATACCCTTCTTACGGAGGATGTCGATAGCGGCCTGGATGTCGCCATCGGTCTCGACGAGGGCCTTCTTGCAGTCCATCATGCCGGCGCCCGTCATTTGTCTCAGTTCGTTAACTTGAGAAGCGGTAATATTCATTGTGTTTTCCTTTCTTATTTAATTAGTTCTTGGCAACAGGTCTGCGAGGACGGCGGTTTTGGCGCGGACGGCGTTCGTCTCTGCTTTCCTCTTCCTCGTTGTTGTCTTTCATCTCGTCAACTTCTTCCTCTTCCTCTTCTTGGATGAGGTCCTTGTTGTTCTTGCGCTCGGTGATGCCTTCCTCGATGGCGTCGACCATCTTGCCGACGATGAGGGCGATGCTCTTCGAAGCGTCGTCATTGGCCGGGATGGGGAAGTCGATGAGGTTGGGGTTGGTGTTGGTATCGACGATGGCGAAGGTGGGGATGTTCAACTTGCGGGCTTCGGCCACGGCAATGTGTTCCTTCATGATGTCGACGACGAACAGGGCTGAAGGCAGACGGCTCAGGTCGGCGATGGAACCGAGGTTCTTTTCCAGTTTTTCGCGTTCGCGTTCGATTTGCAGCTTCTCGCGCTTGGAGAGGCTCTTGTAGGCGTCGCTCTGCATCATCTTGTCGATGCCCGTCATCTTCTTGACGGCCTTGCGGATGGTGGCGAAGTTGGTGAGCATGCCGCCGGGCCAGCGCTCGGTCACGTAAGGCATGTTGACTTTCTGGGCAAGTTCGGCGACGACGTCCTTGGCCTGCTTCTTGGTGGCCACAAAGAGGATGCGCTTGCCCGATTTGGCCAGTTGGCAGAGGGCGTTAGCAGCCTCGTCCATCTTGGCTTGTGTCTTATAGAGGTCGATGATATGAATGCCATTGCGCTCCATGAAAATATAAGGAGCCATGTTCGGATTCCATTTTCTCTTGAGGTGGCCGAAATGACAACCGGCATCCAACAGTTCTTCAAATGTTACTTGTGTCATGAGTTTTCTTTTTTAATGTTTACTTTCACTGAATACAATCGCTGAGTAGTCTTGAACAGAATCTCAGCAATTTGGATACTAAACAAAATCGCTCGGCTTCTGAGGGCTTAACGTTTGCTGAATTGGAACTTCTTACGGGCACCGGGCTGACCGGGTTTCTTACGCTCGACCATACGCGGGTCGCGGCGCATCAAACCTTTGGCCTTCAGGGTGGGACGATACTCGGGGTTGATCTCGCAGAGGGCGCGGCTGATGGCCAGGCGCAGGGCCTCGGCTTGGCCGTTGATGCCACCACCGTCGAGGTTGACCTTGATGTCGTATTGGCCGAGGGTCTCGGTCAACATGAAGGGTTGTTCAACCACATAGTGGAGGATGCTCGTCGGGAAGTACTCCTTGTAGTCGCGCTTGTTCACCGTAATGTTACCACTGCCGGCCTTCATATAGATACGGGCAACGGCGGTCTTTCTTCTACCTAAAGCGTTGATAACTTCCATGATTACTTGTTGTATTGCTTATGAGTGTTGATTTTGAGTTCTTGGGGCTGCTGTGCCTCATGCTTGTGTTCAGGACCTTCGTAGACATAAAGGTTCTTGAAGATGGCGTCACCGAGTTTGTTCTTCGGGAGCATGCCGCGCACGGCGTGTTCGAGGACGAAGATGGGCTTGCGCTTCAGCTGCTCAGCCACGGTTCTGGTACGCTGGCCACCCGGATAGCCCGTGTAGCGCATGTAGTACTTCTGGGTCATTTTGTTTCCCGTCAGGACAACTTTCTCTGCATTGATGATGATGACATTATCACCACAATCGCTGTGGGGAGTAAAGCATGCCTTCCTTTTGCCACGCAGAATCATGGCAACCTCGCTGGCCAAACGGCCGAGGATTTGTCCTTCGGCGTCGACGACATACCACTTCTTGTTGGCATTTTCCTTGTTGACGCTTACTGTTCTGTAACTTAAGTAGTTCATTTTGTGTTTAATATTGTTTATCCAATTCTATAAGACACTACCCTATTTTTGGGCGTGCAAAATTACACCTTTCTTCCTTACGCTCCAACTTTTTTGTGCATTAATTCATTTTCGCCCATAAATCAATGCGTTAGCGCGCTCAGAAGTCAGACGATGGACTGTAACTAACGAGGCCGCAAAAGTACGACTTTTTTGCTTACTGACAACACTTTGGATGAAATTTTTCAAAATCTGAAACGAACCGAGGCCGTCAGCTCCATCGGACGGAGGATGTAGATAGTTTCTTGCATCGAAAACGCGCCCGAATAGTAGGAAACGTATTTCTTGCTATTGAAGATGTTGTTCCAACGCACCTCGAAGTCGAGCTTGGGTTTGGCGATGGAAAACTCGTAACTGGCGTCCACGAAGAGGTAAGGCTGCCCTTGGTGACGGTAATACTCCGCCGTCAAACTCACGGTTTGGTTGCGTTTCAGGAAGGCGAAGGCCTTGCCGAAATGCCGCCAATAGGTGATTTCGCTGCGTTTCTGCTCGTCGATGAAAGCGTACATTTTGTTGTAATTCAGCGAATAATCCACATTCAGCCACTCCGTCACCTTAAACATCAGCGAGGGCGAGAGGCTGTAGGAAACGGAATGCGTGTTCATTAATGCCTCATTGACCAACGCAACACCTTTGGAGTCCAACAGATTGCCTTTCAATCCGATACTGGTCCGGATGGGCGAGAAATACTTGCGAATGCTGCCGCTCAGGGTTTGGTAGAAATGGTTGTTGGGCAGGGCCGCGACTTGCAGCAAGGACGTGCCGCCCTCCCCCACTTGGTAGCGATACATGTTCTCGCTGTGCGTGCGTCCAAGGCCATAACGCAAATCGGCGTTCAGGGAAATGAACGGTTCCTTGAACTGCACGCCAAGGCTGCCCGACAAGGTACGCGACAGCGAAAGCGGTGCCTTGCGCAGCACCAAATCCTGATAGTCGGTGAGGAGATAGGTGTCCATCCACGAATCGTAGTTTTCCACGCTGTGGATCATCCGTGCCGAGGCGTTGAGTGTCCAGAAATTGCCGAGTTTCAGTCGACTCCAAACGATGGGATTGAACAGCAATTTTGTCATTTGGTCGCTGTCGCTCTCGCTCTGCACCGTAACAGCTTGCAGGCTCAGCGGCAAATCCATACCTGCCGAGAAGCGTTTGCGTTTGTATTCCACTTCGGTGGTAAGATAGGGCTTTATGTTGCGCCGCTTCACTTGCGCATCGGGGACGAGCGGACTTTGCCCTTCCGTCTCGCCGTCGGAAAGCGTCAGCTGCGAAGCGATTTGCCTTTCCACAAAAAGGAAACCCGCCTTGGGCCGAATGGTGAATCGTCCCGCCGTGAAGATGGCGCTGACGGCGTGGTCGGCGAAGAACTGGCGGGTGTTGAGCTGCTGGATGGTTTTGCTATATGCCAAACTGTCATTGAGCAGGTTGGCGAACTGCCCCGGCTCCACTTCCAAACGGTGAGGCGTTTGCCCATAGCCGATATAAGAGGTGAAATCAAGCAAACGTTTCCCGATGGGGATGATGAGCCTCAAGTCGTTATCCACCGACAAAGCGGGCGTTTTCAGCGTTTGGCTGATGGGGAGACCGTTGTTCACGTCGAGGCCGAAAGCATTGTCCCAAGCCTTGGAAAAACTGAGTTTGTTGTCCAAGTAATAAGCCTTGTCGTTGCGGTTGAGCGTGATGGTGCCGAACAATTGGTTGTCGCGCAGGCGGTTGTCGATTTGCTCGGTATAGGCCAAAGTGTCGGCGGCGAGGTAAAGCGTGTTGCTTTGTCTGACGGACTGCTTGCGCAAGTCGTTGAGATAATAGAGGTTGACGCGCAAGGTGGTGTTTTCGTTGACGGGAAACAGCGTGTTCAAATTAATAAGGTGCGTCTGGTTGTCCAAATAGCGGTTCGTGTTGAACAGCGGCGTGCTGGCCTGCTTGATGCCGAGTTCCTCGCCCAACTTGGCGGGTCGCTCGCCTTGCAGGTTCTCCACGGTCAACATTCGGCTGTACATCGTGAGGTCGTCGCCCGTGTTGTTGGTGCGATAGGCGGCCAGCATCTGCACCTTGCCGGAAAAGAGCATAGGCGTAAGGTTGACGTTCCAAAGGAAAGGCCACGCGCCCAAGCCCACCTTGGCCGTGCCGGTGAGGGCCACGTCCTTGGCGAGTTTGATGTTAATGGAAGCCTGCTCGGAGCTGACGCGGTCCTCCAGCATCTTGATGGGCTGGTGGTTCTCGTACACCTCGACCGACGACACCGACTGGTGCGGCAAGTTCTTGCTGATGGAGGCATAACTGCCGCCCATCAAATCCATTCCTTCCACATAGAACTTCTGGATGGGCAAGCCTTGGTAGGTGATTTTGCCGTCGTCGGCCACTTCGATGCCAGGCATCCGCTTCAGCACGTCCTCGATGCTCTTGTCTTGTTTCTGCACGAAGGAGCCGACAACATACTCCAGCGTATCACCCTTCTGCTCGATGCTGCGGGCGCGCACGGTGACGCCTTTCAGTTCTTGCACTTCCTCGCGGAGGACGAAATCCACCGTCTGGCTACGGTTGGCGATGCGCTTGGTCTGTTTGTCGAAGAAGAGCGACGAGGTGGCCAAATCCAGACTGTCGGCCTCGGCGGTGACGGAAAGGCTGTAGCGGCCTTCGTTGTCTGTTCCTGCATAGGCCACGATGACGCGCGAACCGGCTTTATACGCCAGCACCTTGATGTTGGGCAAGGTCTCGCCTTCCGTGTCCTTCACGCTGCCGCTGATGACGGTTTGGGCGGAAAGCGCATTGCACAACAGCAGAAACAAAATGATGTGGAACCAATGCTGTTTCATTTCCTGTCGAGTTCGATGGGGTTGTTTCGGGATTTCATCCCATAGTAGATTTTTTTCTGCGCTTCGGTGCTTGTTCGCTCGTCGAAGTTGCGCATCACGCTTTCGGCGGCATTGTCAATCACCTTGAACAAGCCTTGCTTGGTCGTCTTCACCGTTTCCGTATTCTCCCATTTAATGGTCGTTCCCTGTGCAGGCACCTCAATGGATTGGAAATAGAAACGATAGTCTCGCTTAGCATCAATCATGTTGAGGATAAGCCCCGGCAGGCCGCAAAACTTGTATGGCCCATCATTGAAAGGCAATTCCTCTGTGAACCACGCCTCCCATGTGCGGCCACCGTATTGGCACACCGCCTTTTGTGCCAGATAGCCCTCTATGCGCATCGTGTCTTCCATGATTTCCCAATCGAAGTCAGGTAGGTTTTCTTCGTATTCGAAATTACCCGTGAAAGGCACATACTCCATGACCGTAATCCGATTTTGAGGATAGTTTTTATAAATACGATAGCTTATGTTAGACGCTGTCTCACGCACCATCCGTTCATACGCTATGGCATCAGCATCTGGATGCATCATTTGGAACTCCCTGTAACGATAATAGCCAAGGCTCTGGAAGCTGCTGATTTCGTTGCCGATAAGAAGTATCATATCCTCCTGTTTGCCAGTTTTGGGTGTCGTGCTGTCGTTCCGCCATGTGAGGCTGTAATTGACTATCAGCCGGGCATCGTCGAGCACTTTGTAGCAGTCGTTGTCTTGCGCCCGCATCGGCAGGGCGAAGGCGAGCGTAGCCATTAATAATAGGAGTCTTGTTTTCATTGCGTGGTTTGTTATTGAATTAACGCCGCAAATATAAAACTATTTTTATAATTACAATACAACTTTATTAGTTTTTATCGATTTTTTGCGCTTTTACGCAAAATGCTTACCTTTGCAGCCAAATAATCGCGAAAAATGTCCATCGAAATCAACCATATCACCAAGCGTTACGGCGAGCAACTCGCCCTCAACGATGTCACGCTCTCTATTAATAAAGGTATCGTCGGCCTGCTCGGCCCCAACGGCGCGGGCAAGTCCACACTGATGAAAATCATCACCTGCTTCATCCCGCCCACTTCGGGCACGGTGAGCGTCGAAGGCCACGACGTCATCGACGACCCGATGGCCGTGAAGCGCATTGTGGGCTACCTGCCGGAGCACAATCCACTTTACTTGGACATGTACGTCCGCGAGTACCTGGAATTTGTGGCTGGCGTGCACCAACTGAAAGGCGAAGCCGCCCACAAACGCATCGAGGCGATGATCGACGAGACAGGCCTCGGCCTTGAGGCGCACAAGAAAATCGGTGCCCTCTCGAAAGGCTACCGCCAGCGCGTGGGTCTGGCCCAAGCCATGATGCACGATCCGCAGGTGCTCATCCTCGACGAGCCCACCTCCGGCCTCGACCCCAACCAGCTCATCGACATCCGCAACCTCATCTCCAACCTCGGCAAGGAGAAGACCGTGCTGCTCTCGACCCATATCATGCAGGAGGTGGAAGCCATCTGCGAACGCGCCATCATTATTAATAAAGGTGTGGTGGTGGCCGACGACAAGATTGAGAACCTGAAACAAGAAAACTCGGCCAGCAACGTCGTCATCGTGGAGTTTGAGTGCGAGGTGAGCGAAAGCCTCCTGCACAGCATCCCGATGGTGAGCAAGGTGCAGCGCGTGAAGGACAACCACTGGATCCTGGAGCCGCAAGGCGACACCGACATCCGCGCCCACCTGATGAAATGGTCGGTGGAACGCGGCTTGATTATCAAGACCTTGCAAAAAGAGGACTTGAGCATCGAGGAGGCCTTCCAGAAGCTGACGAAATAATTTTGGACACGGCGATGCCGCGTCCAAAATTATTCGTACCTTTGCAGCCACAATCGTGGAAAGATTTGATTTGATTGCAACCACAAGAAAAAATGCTAAACCAATGCTTTTTCCTTGGGTTCCTGAGCCTGCCGAAGGACCCTTTCAGTCAACACTTCCCACACAAATTTCTTATTAACTAACTAATAAACAATTTGTTATGGGTTATTATTTCACTTCAGAATCCGTCTCAGAGGGCCATCCCGACAAGGTAGCTGACCAGATTTCGGATGCCGTGCTCGACGCGATTCTCCGCCAAGATCCCACCTCGAAGGTGGCTTGCGAAACCTTAGTGACCACTGGCCTCGTCGTGGTGGCGGGCGAAATCCGCACCAACGCCTACGTCGAAGTGCCCGACGTGGCACGCCGCGTCATCGAACGCATCGGCTACAACAAGTCGGAGTACCAATTCGACGCCCAATCCTGTGGCGTCCTCTCTGCCCTGCACGGACAGTCGAACGACATCTTCCAAGGCGTGAAACGTGAGGCCGACGAGAACCAAGGCGCTGGCGACCAAGGCATGATGTTCGGCTTTGCCTGCAAAGAGACCGAGAACTACATGCCGCTGACCATCGACCTCTCGCACCGTCTACTGCTGGAGCTGGCTGCCATCCGTCGCGAAGGCCGACAGATGAAGTACCTCCGCCCCGACGCCAAGTCGCAGGTGACCGTGGAGTACGGCGAAGGCTGGAAGCCTTTGCGCATCGACACCATCGTCATCAGCACGCAACACGACGAGTTTGCCGACGACGAAACCATGTTGGCGAAAATCGAGGCTGACGTCCGCAATATCCTGATTCCCAGAGTCAAGAAACAACTGCCCGCTCGCCTGAAGAAACTTTTCGGCGACGACATGAAGCTCTACGTCAACCCGACGGGCAAGTTCGTCATCGGCGGTCCCCATGGCGACACGGGCCTGACGGGCCGCAAGATCATCGTCGACACCTACGGCGGTCGCGGTGCCCATGGTGGCGGCGCCTTCTCGGGCAAGGACAGCTCGAAGGTGGACCGTTCGGCTGCCTATGCCGCACGTCACATCGCCAAGAACCTTGTGGCCGCTGGCGTTTGCGACCAGGCCTTGGTGCAAATCGCCTATGCCATCGGCAAGGCCGAGCCAGTGGGATTCTATGTCAACACAGAAGGCACCTCACACGTCAAGATGAGCGATGCCGAGATTGCCCTCAAGGTGAAGGAAATGGTCGACTTGCGTCCCTATTTCATCGTGAAGCGCTTCGGCCTCACCAACCCCATCTTCGAGGAGACGGCTTCTTACGGTCACTTCGGCCGCGAGCCGTTCAAACGAGAGGTGGAGCTCTGCATCGACGGCAAAACCGTCGTCAAGAACGTGGAGTTCTTCGGTTGGGAGAAACTCGACCTGGTGGACCAACTGAAAGCGGCCTTTGGCTGCTAATCACGAAAAAAGCCTGCGAGAATCTCGCAGGCTTTTTTGTTGTTTGTGTCAAGGGCGACAATCAGATGTTGTCCTCCTCTTCCTCCTCAAACGACGACATCAAAATCAAGTTCATGATTTCTTCGGGCGTCAGGCCCAGATATTCGATGGACTTCTGGGCGTCATCCACCAACTCGCTCTCGGGGTATTCGTCGATGAGCCGTTGCAGCGTGGCGTGAGCCTGGGCGGTGTCGTTGAGCTGGTCGTTGTAGACGAACGAGCCTAGCAGGAACAAGCTTCTCGGTGCCCATTCCGACTGGGGGAACTTCTCCAGCAACTTGTCGCACAGCTCGGCGCTCTTCTCGGCGTTCTTCAGTTGCACGTTGATCTCCATGGCATGATAAAGCCACAGCGGAGCCGACTCGGCATCGGGGTTCTGCTCGGCAAATTTAGCGTACTTCTGAGCCACTTCGGGAGCCAACGCTTCATTCATCGTCTTGTCTTCATTGAAGAGCGAGGCTTCGGCCGCCTTCATGTCGTCTTCGGTCAGTTTCTTTTCGCCGCAGGCCAACATGCCGAATGCCAGAAGGGCGAAAAGCATCATTTTCAAGGTGTTTTTCATTGTATTCGTTTTTTTATCTGTGTTTCTTCTTGTGCGGGAAAATCATGCGGTAGTCGACGTCGCATTTGCCTTCCGAAATGGCCCGCAGCTTGCTTTGCAGCAAAGTCTTGCGCAACGGCGCGATGCGGTCGACGTGGACATGGCCTTCCAAATGGTCATACTCATGTTGAATGATGCGGGAGCGGATGCCTTCGAACACCTCTTCATGTGGCTGGAAGTTCTCGTCAAGGTATTTAATACGAATCTTGTCGGGACGCATCACCTCTTCGTAAATATTGGGCAGACTCAGGCAACCCTCCTTGAAAGGCACCTCATCGCCGAACGTCTCAAGGATTTCGGCGTTGATGAACACCTGCTTGAAGCCCTTGGCGTCGGGATAGTCGGGATAGAACGGGTTGCCGTCGGTGATGAAGAGCCGGATGGACTTGTTGACTTGTGGGGCAGCCAGGCCGACGCCTTCGGAATGCGCCAAGGTCTCCCACATGTCGGCAATGAGTGTGTCGAGCTCAGGATAGTCGGGCGTGATAGGCTCAGCAATCTTCTTGAGAGTCGGATGACCGTATGCTACTATTGGTAAGATCATATTCTATGCTTTATTGATTCCATATACGATTGCAAGATAATGGTGGCGGCGATGGTGTCGACGAGTTCCTTGTCCTGACGCTTGGATTTCTTCAAGCCGGCGTCAATCATGGTTTGGTGCGCCATCACCGAGGTGAAACGTTCGTCGTAGCGCACGATGTTCATGTTGGGCAGCACTTTTTTTAGGCGGTTGACGATAGGGTCGATGTATTTCGAGCAGTCGGAAGGGTTGTTCTTCATGTCCTTCGGCTCACCGATGACGATGGTCTCGACTTCCTCCTGCTTCAGGTAGCTGAGCACAAAGTCGACCAGTTTGTGCGACTCCACCGTCGTCAGCCCGTTTGCGATGATCTGCAACGGGTCGGTGACGGCGATGCCGCAACGCTTGCGTCCCAAGTCGATAGCCATTATCCTTGCCATATTATCCAAATTAAAAAAGAGGCTCGACGGGGCCTCTTTTCTATGGGTGGGAGATGGGATTCGAACCCACGACCCTCGGAACCACAATCCGGTACTCTAACCAGCTGAGCTACACCCACCATCTGATTTGCGGCTGCAAAAATACTACATTTTTCCAAAATGACGATGTTTTTTGGACAAAATTTTTCGATTTTTCTTTTTTCCACCCAAAATCAAGGGCAAAAACCGTAACTTTGCCTCTCGAAACAAATCTTGACCATGACCGACAAAAACACGCAGTCGCAATCACCCAAAGCACTGGCTTGGAAGCGTTTCCGAAGCAACAAGCTCGGAATGATTTCCTGCTTTTTCGTGCTGGTATGGGCCATTTTGGCCTTGTTTGCCTACGTGGTCATCCCTGACAAGACACCCAACGCCAACCGTCAACTTTTGGAAATCAGCACCAAGAAACCAGGTTTCGAGGTCGACATGCTGATGATTCCGAAGGAAACGCCGCCCACAAAGACTCCGTTCCTGAAGTTCCTGCTGCATGGTCGCCCCGACGGCTGCGTGTATCTGCCTTTCGACAGCCTGCATATTAATAAGGAGCGAACCACTGTTTTCCTTTACCAATCGGAAGGAAGCAGTTCGGTGAGGACGGAGGTGATTGGTAATGAAGAATTAGTCGGCCCTTCGACAGGCTCAGGGGCCTTGGCTTTCACGAGTGACAAAGAGGCGGACCAATATATCAGAAGCCACTGCGTGAAGCACCGCAAGTTCCTGTTGGGTACCGACCAATTTGGTCGTGATTTCCTCAGCCGTCTTGTCCTGGGCAGCCGCATCAGTCTGATGGTGGGCTTCATCGCCGTGCTGCTTAGCCTGATGATCGGCATCGTGATGGGCAGCTTGGGCGGCTTCTTCCGCGGGAAGGTCGACGACGCAGTGGTATGGTTCATCAACGTGGTGTGGTCCATCCCTACCCTGCTCTTGGTCATCGCCATCACCTTTGCTTTGGGCAAGGGCATCGCGCAGGTGTTCATCGCCGTGGGTCTGACCATGTGGGTCGAGGTGGCGCGCATCGTGCGTGGGCAAATCCTTTCCATCCGTGAGACGACTTTCGTTGAGGCAGGCAAGGCCTTGGGATTCAAGAACCTGCGTATCATCTTCAAGCATATCTTGCCCAACATCCTCAACCCCATCATCGTGGTCTCGGCGGCCAATTTCGCCTCGGCCATCCTGCTGGAGGCGGGCTTGAGTTTCTTGGGTATCGGCGTGCAGCCACCCATGCCTTCGTGGGGCAGCATGATCAAGGAGAACTATGCCTTCATCATCCTCGACGCGGCCTATCTCGCCATCCTGCCTGGCATCGCCATTATGTTGCTCGTTTTGGCGTTTATGCTCATCGGCAATGCTTTACGTGAGGCTTTGGATGTGAAAAACTAACTTTCCACTCCTTATTTAAATGAAAAGTTGTATCTTTGCGCCCTCAAATTCACGCGGGTGTGGCGGAATTGGTAGACGCGCTAGACTTAGGATCTAGTTTCTCACGAAGTAAGGGTTCGAGTCCCTTCATCCGCACAAGTTAAAGATAATCAATAATATAGCAATGAACATCACACAGAACACGAAAGGAGAGAACCTCATCTCCATCAAAATCAGCGTTGAGAAGGCTGACTACCAAGAGAATGTTGAAAAGACCCTGAAGCAGATGCGCCAACGCGCCAACGTGCCTGGTTTCCGTCCCGGCATGGTGCCCATGGGCATGATCAAGAAGATGTATGGCACCAGCGCGAAGATGGAAGCCCTGAACACCTTGGTTTCGGATAGCCTCAACAAATATATCGTCGACAACAAATTGAACCTCATCGGCTATCCCATGAGCGACATCGACAACCAAACGCCCAACGACCTTGAGAACCAAGACGACATGGACTTCTGGTTTGAAGCCGCCTTGCGTCCCGACATCAACGTCGACTACACCAACACGATGGTCGACTTTTACCATATCGTCCCCGAAGAAGAGGACATCCAGCGCGCCATCGACGACATGCTGGAGCGCAATCCCAACACCACGCATCCTGAGACCGTCGGCGAAAACGACCGCCTCGAGCTGAAGGTGCGCGAAGCCGAAGGCGGCAAAGAGGTGGAAGACGGCTTCCAGAAGGACGGCCTCTTCATCCACATGGACCAAATCACCAACAAGACCATCCGAAAGAAGTTCGTCGGCAAGGAAGTCGGCGCTGAGTTCATCGTCAACCTGGCCAAGGCCTTCGGTTCTGAAGAAGCCGTCGAAAAGGTGCTGGGCAAGGAGGCCCCTGTCGACAGCGACTACAACATCATCATCGACGACGCCATCCGCGACGAGAAACCCGAGCTGAACGAAGAGTTCTTCGAAAAGGTGTTCCCGAAGCAGGATGTGAAAGACCTCGACACCTTCAAGACCAAGGTGAAAGGCGAGATGGAGAAGCAATTCGAAGCCGAGACCGACCCCATTCTCTTCAACAAAATGATTGACGAGCTGGTGGCCGCCGTCAAATTCGACCTGCCCGACGCTTTCATGAAACGCTGGATTGTGGAAAACAGCCAAGGTAAAGTGAGTGCCGAGGAAGTCGAGAAGAACTACGAAGCCGACTACGTGAAGGGCATCCGTTGGCAGCTCATCGAAGACAGCATCGCACAAGCCAACCCCGACCTCATCGTCACCAACGAGGAACTCAAGAACTTCGTCCTGCGCCAAATCTTCCCTGGCATCGACTACGCCAGCCTCGAAGACGACATGAAAGCCAACCTCGACAAGATTGCCGCCAACTACCTGAAGGACGGACAACAGAACGAGCAGTTGAAGAACCAACTCGCCGACATCAAGATGACGCAGTTCCTGAAAGGCAAGATGAACATCAACTTCGCCGAGACCAACTACAAGGACTTCATGGCGAAGCTCGAAGAAGAGAGAAAGGCAAAATAACAAAAAACGCGGCGTTTCGACAGGCTCAACGACCGCCAAGGTCCCTGAGCCTGTCGAAGGGCCGACAAAAAAACAATAATATCCATGAACAACGAATTCTTCAAATATGCCACCAAGCACATGGGGATGAACACCCTTGGGCTCGAGCAGTATATCTCCAAAATCAACAACACGAGCTACATCTCGCCCACCGTCATCGAAGAGCGTCAGCTCAACGTGGCCCAGATGGACGTGTTCAGCCGCCTGATGATGGACCGCATCATCTTCCTTGGCACCGCCATCGACGACTATGTGGCCAACGTCATCCAAGCCCAGCTGCTTTTCCTTGAGTCGACCGACTCGAAGCGCGACATCCAGATCTATCTCAACTCGCCTGGTGGCAGCGTCTATGCCGGTTTGGGCATCTACGACACCATGCAGTTCATCGGTCCCGACGTGGCCACCATCTGCACAGGCATGGCCGCTTCGATGGCCGCCGTGCTGATGTGCGCCGGCACCAAAGGGAAACGTTCTGCCCTGCCCCACTCGCGCATCATGATCCACCAACCCATGGGCGGCGTGGAAGGTCAGGCCACCGAGATTGAAATCACGGCCCGCGAGATCCAGAAACTGAAGAAGGAACTATACGAAATCATCGCCAAGCACTCAGGCCAGACCTACGACAAGGTGTGGGCCGACTCCGACCGCGACTATTGGATGACCGCCGAGGAAGCCAAAGCCTATGGCATGATCGACGAAGTGCTCATCAAGAAAGCATAACCATGGCGAAGAAGTCAGGAGTTTGCGCGTTTTGTGGCAGGAAAGCCTCCGAGGTGCGGTTGCTCATCCAAGGCATCGATGCCGAAATCTGCGACAACTGCGCCGAGCAGGCCCACCTCATCGTCAAGGAACAGTTTGGCGAAAGCAAGAAGGCCTTCGAATCCAAGGACTTCACTTTGAAGAAGCCTGCCGAGATCAAGGCCTTCCTCGACCAATACGTCATCGGACAAGACGAAGCCAAGCGCACCTTGGCCGTGGCGGTCTACAACCACTACAAGCGCATCAGCCAGAAGGTGCAAGCCGACGAGGTGGAGATCGAGAAGTCGAACATCATCCTCGTGGGCGAGACGGGCACGGGCAAGACCCTGCTGGCGCGCACCATCGCCAAGATGCTCAACGTGCCTTTCGCCATCGCCGACGCCACCGTCCTGACCGAAGCCGGCTATGTGGGCGAAGACGTGGAGAACATCCTCGTCAAGTTGCTGCAAGCTGCCGACTACGACGTGGCCGCCACCGAACGCGGCATCGTCTTCATCGACGAAATCGACAAGATCGCCCGTAAGAGCGACAACCCCAGCATCACCCGCGACGTGAGCGGCGAAGGCGTGCAACAAGCCATGCTGAAGCTGCTGGAAGGCTCGGTCGTCAACGTGCCGCCCCAAGGCGGACGCAAACACCCCGAACAGAAGATGATTGCCGTCAACACGAAGGACATCCTCTTCATCGCCGGTGGCGCCTTCGACGGCATCGAACGCCTCATCGCGGCACGCAAGCGCACCAACGTGATTGGCTACGGCACGGGAGGCAACGAAGTGCTTGACAAGGACAACATGTTGAAATACCTCTCGCCTGCCGACCTGAAAAAATACGGCCTGATTCCCGAAATCGTCGGTCGTCTGCCCGTCATCACGCACCTCAATCCGCTTGACAAGGAAGCCTTGAAACGCATCCTCACCGAGCCCAAGAACGCCTTGGTGAAACAGTTCCAAAAACTTTTCTCCATGGACAAGATCAATTTGGTCATCAAGGACGAGGTGCTGGATTTCGTGGTGGAGAAAGCCATCGAGTTCAAGGTGGGCGCACGCGGCCTGCGCAGCATCATGGAGGCCATCCTCAACGACGCCATGTTCGAGATGCCTTCGCAAATCGACGCCACGGAACTGGTCATCGACCGCGCCTATGCCGAGCGAAAACTCGAGAAGTCGGGGTTGCAGAAACTGCATGTCGGCGACTAAAAAAATGGCGACCCAAGCGGTCGCTTTTTTTTGGCACAATAGTTGCATTTCTTTTTGCGTTGAACACAAAATAGGAGACAAAACGATGAAAAGAATAGCCATAATCGCCTTAATTGCCCTGATGAGCACTGTCGGCTACGCCCAGATGATCGCCAAACCCAACGGAAAGAAAGTCATCGCCGTCAAGAAAACCGTCAACCAACCCAAGTCGAGCGTCGTCGACTTCTCGGCTCCCACCGAGCCCATTAAAGGCTCGGTCGTTTATGGCCGCATCGAAGAAAACGGCGACACCACGCTCATCGTCTACCTGCCCGAGGTGGACATCGACCTGATGCAACGCTACCTGCAAATCACCGAGACCAACAAGGGACGCCGCCTGGCCAACAACGTGAAGAAGGTGTACCCCTATGCCAAACTCGCCGGCGCCAAGATGCAGGAATACGACTCGCTGCTGGCCAGCATCCCCGACAAAGCCGAGCGCAACCGTCTGATGAAACGTGCCGAGAAGGAAATCACCGACCAATATACCGAGGAGTTGAAGAACCTCACCATCACCCAAGGTCTCATCCTCGTCCGCCTCGTCGACCGCGAAACGGGCAACACAACCTACCAAGTGGTGCAAGAGCTGCGCGGCAAGGTGCGCGCCTTCTTCTACCAAGGGTTTGCCCGCCTTTGGGGCTACAACCTCAAAACGGAATACGACCCGCACAACAACCCCGAAGACGACGAAATCGAGACGATTATGACACTGCTGGAACGCGGAGTGATTTAAAAAGAAACGACCGAGTCTGTCGACTCGGTCGTTTCTTTTTCGGGCAACAATTCCTTGGCATAGCCCCTGACCAAATCAAAGCCCTTGTAAAGATAGGGCACCGTCTTTTCCACATAAGGATAAAGATAGGAACCCTGCTTGATTTCCTCCTTGACGAGACCTATCATCTGCAAATTATTGAGCACCAGCACAAAAGTACTGCACAGCAACACGCCTTTGGCCGCGCCAAACAAGAACCCGCCCAACTTGTTGAAGAACGTCAGATTCATGGCCTGCACAGCTTTGGTGACCAGCCGACCGATGAGATTGACCACAATCACCAAAAGGATGAACGTCAGCACAAACGCGACCGTATTCAGGTATTTCGGGTCGATTTCCATGAAGTCTTTCAGATGCGCCGCCGTGAAGTCGGAGAAATGCATGGCCCCATAGATGCCCACACCGAATGCCAGCAAGGTGACCACTTCGATGATGAGGCCTTTGCGCCAGCCTTTCCAGCCGAAGAGGAAGAGGAGGAGAGCTATGATGATGTCTAGGTAGTTCATTATTTGCTTTGGGTCGGCCCTTCGACAAGCTCAGGGGCCTTCGCTGGTTAAGGGCCCTGAGCCTGTCGAAGGGCCGTACTTATTATTTGGAATAGTACAAAATCATCCGCTCGATGGCACGCTGGCAGACGGGACAGAAGTCGTGGCCGTTGAAGGTCTTCATCAGGCAGTCCATGTGGGGGCTGTAGACGCCTTCGGCCTCGTAGCCACCGCCTTCGTAGACGCCAATCGTGTTCTCATATTTCTTCTCGCGCGGCGTAGGCACAGGCGTTTTCTTGTCCATCATGTCCTTCCATTTCGCCTCAAAGTTGACAAGCGTCGTCAGGTTGGGCTCCCAAGGCTCAAGGTCATTGTTGTACATGTCGCCGTAGGTGTCGTCGTTGTAGTATTCATCGGCCAAGCCAGCGAAACCGTGTCCGAACTCGTGGATGATGACATCGCTCGAGAAGCCATTACTGCTCGCGCTGGAGCAATAGAAGTTATAGATGCCACCACCGCCGTATTTCTCGGTGTTCATCAGGATGTAAATCTGGTCGTAAGGCACTTGTCCGGCCAGGTCGCGGATGTCGCGGTTGTCGGTACTCATGCAGTAGCGTTCGCTGTCGAAGGTCCAGAAGCTGAAGCGCATGACCGTGTTCTTGTAGATATGGTCGCCCGGCATGGTGCAGCCGCTTTCGGCGGAAGGCGCCATCACGCCACGGATGTTGAAGCTCTCGCGATAGCGGTCGTAGGGCGCGTAGCTGAACATGCTCTTCACGAAGAAGTCGCAGTCCTTGAGGAACTTGCCCATCTCGGCTTGTGTGTAGCCTTCGGGCAGGATAACGATGTCGACGGCCTTCGTGATGTCCTTGTTGCCGATCCAAGCCTCGTAGACGGGCAGGTCGAGTTTGTCGTAGTCGCGGATGAAGTAGTCGTCGGGGCTGACGGAGAGTCGCATCCCTTCCTTGAGTTGGCCTTCCCAGGTCTTGTAGCACAGGGCGATGTCGATTTTCACCTTGGGAAAAGGCACGATGACCGACTCCTCAAAGGTCTTGGTGATTTTGAAGGCCTCGTCGGTGGTCTGCCACTCGCCGTAAAGGTTTTGGTAGCCTTTGGAGAACAGCAAGTTATCCGTTCCTGCCTCGTAGACCTTCACGATGTAGCTGCCAAACTCGAGGTTGTCGATAAGGTTGGTCTTGGAGCCGCTCCAATAGGGCTCACGGATGAGTTCCTTGAGCGAGAAAGTGGTCGTATTGTGGTTGCCCGTCAGGCAATAATCCACGCGGAGGGAGGCTTCAGTGAAGTAACGGTCGAACTGTGCCCATGCCATCATTGGCAAAAAGGCAAGGAAAAGAAGTGCATATTTTTTCATGACTGGATATTTTGCACAAAAGTAGACATTTTTTCAATACTTTTGCATCAAATTTGCAAATGATGGCGACTCCTTTGTTACAAGTCCGCAACCTCAAAGTCTCTTTCAGCCGCGATGGGCAATGGACGGAGGCCGTGCATGGCATCGACCTCGACGTGGTGGCGGGCCGCACTTTGGGCCTCGTCGGCGAGTCGGGCTCGGGCAAGTCGGTGAGTTCGCTCTCGCTGATGCGCCTGCTCAACGAGAAGGTGAGCCGCATCAGTGCCGACAGCATCCAAATCGAAGGCGAGGAAATCAAGGACTTCACGGAGCGCCAGATGGCCGACGTGCGCGGCAAGCGCATTTCCATGATCTTCCAGGAGCCGATGACCTCGCTCAACCCCGTATACAAGTGCGGCTTTCAGGTGGCCGAGATGATTTTGCAGCATGAAGGGAAGACGGCCCTTCGACAGGCTCAGGGGCCTTCGCCTGTGGGCAAAAAAGCCGCCAAGGAGCGCGTCATCGAGCTCTTCAAGCAGGTGATGCTACCACGGCCCGAAGCCATCTACGACAGCTATCCGCACGAGCTCTCGGGCGGACAGAAGCAGCGCGTGATGATCGCCATGGCCATCGCCTGCAACCCGAAACTGCTCATTGCCGACGAGCCTACGACGGCCTTGGACGTGACCGTGCAACTCGAGATCCTCAAGCTGTTGCGCCAGCTGCAAAAGGAAACGGGCATGGGCATGATCTTCATCACCCACGACCTCGGCGTGGTGGCCGAGATTGCCGACGACGTGGCCGTCATGCACAACGGCGAGATCCTGGAACGCGGCAGCGTCGACCAGATCCTCAACCATCCGCAGCATCCCTACACGCAGGGCCTCTTGGCCTGCCGTCCGCCGATGGACGTGCGCCTCAGGCGCCTGCCCATCGTCAAGGAATTTCTCGACGGGCAATGGCAAGGCGGCAAGGAACAGATCCTGCGTGACCTGCAAATCAGCGACGAAGAGAGACAAGACCATCTCAAAAAGCTCTACAGCCAGCCTCCCTTGCTGAAGGTGGAGGGGCTGCAGACCTGGTATCCGCTACGCAAAGGCGTGTTGGGTCGCGTCTACGACTACGTGAAGGCCGTCGACGAGGTGAGCCTCGAAGTCTACGAGGGCGAGACCCTGGGACTCGTGGGCGAGTCGGGATGTGGCAAGACCACACTGGGGCGCAGCATCTTACGATTGGCCGAGCCCACAGGCGGCAAGGTGTGGTTTGATGGCATCGAGGTGACCGCCTTGAAAGGACAAGCCTTGCGCGACTTCCGCAAGCAGGCACAAATCGTGTTCCAGGATCCCTACTCTTCCCTCAACCCGCGCATGACCATCGGCGAAGCCATCGCCGAGCCGATGCGGGTGCATGGAATCCATGGTCGTGGACTGCGTCCCGCAGTCCAAAATGAAGGCAAATTGCGGGACGCAATTTGCGACAATGATTTGCGGGACACCGTTTGCGAGCTATTGGAGCAGGTGGGCCTGAAGGCCGAGCACTACGACCGCTATCCGCACGAGTTCAGTGGCGGACAGCGGCAGCGCATCTGCATCGCCCGCGCCTTGGCCGTCAACCCGCGGCTGGTCATCTGCGACGAGTCGGTGTCGGCGCTCGACGTCTCAGTGCAGGCACAAGTCCTCAATTTGCTCAACCGCCTGAAAGAAGAACGCGGGCTCACCTATATCTTCATCTCACACGACTTGAGCGTAGTGCGCTTCATGAGCGACCGTGTGCTGGTGATGTACAACGGGCGGCCCGTCGAGATGAACGACGCCGACGTGCTGTTTGAGCATCCGCAGAACGCCTATACCAAGAAACTCATCGCGGCTTTGCCGGGGAGGAGAAGCTTGAGGTAAGGGCAGGAAAAAGGTTAAAAATGATCGAGAAATAGCGGCCTCTTCATGCTTATAATCGGAATTTATTGTATTTTTGCAGTAAATTCCGATTGAGTTGGATTTAATTTATTGATTTCAAATTGTTTAATCAACATTAATTATGGCTAATTATATACAAAGAGACGTCTATCTTCAGAAACTGATAGACAGCAGGCTAGACGGAGACGTGAAAGTGGTTACTGGTCCAAGACGCTGTGGGAAGTCCTGGTTACTAACTCGTTTGTATAAGGATTATCTTATTAAGGAAGGCGTTCCAGAGGAGGACATCATCATTGTTTCGCTGGACCTGGACGATGAAAACAACCAAAGCGAGCTTGCTGACAAAGAAAAACTCAAGGCGTACCTATACAGCAAAATCACCGATACCAATCGTACTTATTATGTAATGCTCGATGAAATACAGGAGGTTGAGGGTTTTGAGAAGCTAGTTAACGGGCTGCGGAACAAGGATAATGTGGATGTATATGTGACTGGCAGCAACGCCAAGTTCCTCTCAAAGGAAATCAGTACCGTGTTTCGGGATCGAGGTCACGAAATCAGATGCAATCCGTTTTCCTTTAAAGAATTCAGTACTGGACGGACCGAGCCATTCAGCGAATTATGGAAGGAGTATTACACTTTTGGTGGCATGCCAGGACTGCTTCGTCGAAAAACACCACGGCAAAAAACCAATTATCTTAACGACTTGTGGAGAAAGACTTATCTCACTGATATTCTCGACCGTTACCCCATTGAAAACGAAGTTGCTTTAGACGCAATTACAGATGTGTTATGCTCTTCTATCGGGTCTCTTTCAAACCCAAACAAAATGGCGAACACGCTTCAAAGCTTGCAGCACATTAAGATTGACGAAGAAACCGTAAAAAAGTATTTGGGATACATATGTGACTCTTTCCTTTTCGAAGGAGCGAAGCGTTACGATATCAAAGGAAAGGAATACTACAAATCACTTCAGAAGTATTATTGTGTTGATGTAGGTTTGAGAAACGCCAGGCTAAATTTCCGTCAGCAAGAAATAACTCACATTATGGAAAACGTTATTTACAACGAGCTTCGATCGAGGGATTATGTGGTGGATGTTGGTCTTGTTGAGGCCAGAGAGAAGAGGGATGGAAAACAAGTATATATCCAATATGAAGTGGATTTCATTGCCACAAACGGTCTGGACAAATACTATATCCAATCAGCCTACGCCCTGCCCACAGAGGAGAAGCAACGGCAAGAGTTGAAATCGCTAAACAAAATAGGCGACTCCTTCCAGAAAATAGTCATTCAAGGAGACGATATCGCAACCTATACCAACGACGACGGTATCATCTTCATGGGGCTGCACCAATTCCTGATGAACGAAGACATCCTGAAATAACGACCCTCATCAACAACAAAAAAAGCCGGCAGCATGCTGTCGGCTTTTTTTTGAATAATTGATGCGTTTGGTTTCAATCTTCGCGGCGGCGTTTGCCCACGAGGTAGGCGGCGCCGAGGCCCACGAGCACGGCGATGCCGCTGCCCAGGGGAGCGTCTTGGTTGCCCGACTGGCCGTGACCAGGCAGACCCGGAGTGACCATGCCGCCTTCGCCTTCGCGCATGCCGTTGGGCTGTTCAGGCGTGTTGCCGCGTTGGAACAAGCCACCACCGTTGGGGTCGGCGAAAGAGGTCATGCCCAGTCCGAGGACGATTGCGATTGTTAAAATGAGTTTTTTCATCGTATGCAGTTTTTATTTGATTACAACTTTTTGAACTTTCACATCGTTGCCGTTGACGAGGCGGAGCATGTAGACGCCGGCGGCCTCGTTGATGTTGACTTCGGCGTTGCCGTTGAGCGTGGTCGTGCTGACCATGCGGCCGGTCATATCGAGGACTTGCAGGATGCCTTGTCCTTCGTTGTTGACGTTCCAGCCCTCGCCGTTGAAGAAGGCGAAGTTCTCGTCGACGTTGGTAGCTTCGAGGAACACCAGGCTGAAGCGGCTGGCGGCGTCGGTGGTGGCGGCGTCGAAGGTATAGCTCGGGGTGGCGAGCAGGTCGACGTCGTTGCCGGTCTTATTGTCGATGAGGTGGAGGTAGCCGAGGTCGAGGTTGGTGGTTTCCACCTTGAGGGTGTAGCTACCGTTCTCTTTGGCCTTGAAGCTGACGGGCATGCTGTTGTCGGCGCCACGGCTCACCACGGCGTAGTCGGTGCCGTCCTGCGGGATGTAGACGCGGGTGTTGGTGGGGTCGAGCATGAACTTGGGCAGGGTGCCGCCTTCGTCGAAGCGGACGACGGCGCGGTCGACAAGCGTAGCGCTGCGGTCGTTGTGGACAAGATTGAGGGCGAGCTTGGAGCCCGAATCGGTGCCGCCCTGCGTGAAGGTGACGCTTTCGCCTGCAGCTGTTGCCTTGACGAAGATGCCGTTCATGGCGGCGACGTTGCCCGAGCCAGCGATGATCTCACTGCCGTCGGTGATCATGACGTAGAAGTTGCGGTCGACGGAAGCAGCGGTGGCATAAGGGTTACCCACGAGGTTCCAGCCGTGCATCGTTGCATCGGGGTTGGTGGTGGAATACACCAAATCGAAGGTGCCTGTTCCGGTATAGGCTGTGCCCGAGAAGGTGAGCGTGGTGTTTACGCTGTTGGCATAGAGATAGCCTTTGCCAGCCTCGAGCGTGCCGCCGTTATGCATGTTGATCCACTCCATGTCTGCAGTTTGGTCGAAGCTGTAGAGATCGAAGCTGCCAGTGGTTAAGCCTTCCACATCGCCCGTTGCCACATCGCCGATGGGTGACGAGATGAGGTAGTAGCCGCCAGGGTTGGATTGTTCACCGTAGCCGATGATGTCGAGTGGGAAGGTGGTGGGTTGGGGAGCGGGGGTGGTGAAATTAATCAAAAGAGGGTTATCCAATCCCATATAAATATTAGTTCCATCGGTTACAAAGCCAAGGGTATAATCACAATTGAGAATAAGCTCTTCATCCTTTTCAGAATCATAAAGGCGGAAAGAAATCACCTCACCATTTTCATCTCCTTGTATGGTTAAAGTATACATATACACGCTGAAAAGAGGGAAAAAAACTGGATATTTGCTCTCACGGCATTCATCACCGACAAAAGCACCCATTTCCAAATTAGTCCCAGTATGCGCCTGACCATCAATAGCAATATAACAATTCAACGTCATATTATTGCCATGATTAACTGGTGTCCAATGGTTACTAAATGCGACGCCTACAAATAGCAGGCATACAATAGTCAATGCTAATTTTTTCATTTTGTTTCGATTAAATTAATTCTATTTAAATTACATAATTTATTTCACTACAAGCTTACCATGATAACGACTGCCAGAACGCAGTTCCACTTCCATCATATAGATACCAGAAGTAAATAAGCCTCTTATTGAAGTATGGTCAATAACGCCAGTTTCGCAACGAACTACCGATCCTAATGCATCTGAAATGGTCATTCTGACTACAACCTCATCCTGAGGCAAATCAAGATTGAATGTTTCACCAATTTCAATAGGATTGGGGAATACGTTGATGTTAGTTATTTCATTATTTAAACCAAAATGAAGAGAGAATGGACTATCTAAACTACCAAGAATCATATCATGAGCAAATGAAACTTTTTCAACACCTTCAACACTATTCCTTTCATCGTCAAGAAGACGGAACTCAATTCTATCTTTTTCTTTTCCACTAATAGTCAGAACAGCATACCAACGATCGAGTGGTTCAAAATAAGTAAGGCGTGCGCTACCACGACACACACCATCTACGAACGCACCAATTTCACAAGATTCACTTCTCTGTTCAACATCATTTATGTAAGCAACGGCAATAACTGAAATATTGTCAGCATATTCATAAACATTGTTTTTCCATTGTAATTCAGATTGTAATTCTGATTTTTGTGTAACATCGAAGTTTCTACTACTAGAATACACGAATTGCTTAGAATTCGAGGCATTAGAATAATACATATAGCCTTTGTTAGGAGTCAAATCACAACCATCAGTGGGAAACCATCCATAATTATCCCAATAGGAAGAAGACCAACCTTGTCCTTTGATAACATCATTAGCAGCCGGAGTCAAGTTATTCAGAGCAGTAGAAATATTCTGAGTAGCATTAACAGGATATCCAATCCAATTCCAGCCATGTTCAATAGTAATAGCATGATTATCTGGATTGGCCAATGTGCCAGTCATATTAAAAGTACCATTATTGGCGACTTCAATCCTATAACCCGACTCATTTTGCAAAACAATCCCATCTCCCCACCAATAATCGTAACCTACTGTTGTATACCAATTAGTAACACTACCATTCTGAGATTTAATAGTAAGACCATTATTTCCCAAACCATTTTCTAACATGGTTAAACCATCAACATCATTCATTTCAATTGGTGTTGACCACCAGTTCCAGCCAGAAGCAATTGCAACTGTTTGTGTCTGCGTCGTAGTGAAATCCATCACCTCAGGCGCCGAGGGTGTGCCATACCCTTCGTCGCTGCCGGTGAGTGTGGTGGCGCAGGTGGCGTATTCGGTTTCGCCGTCATACAACCTGAAGGAGATGGTCTCGGCAGTCTGTGCTTCTGAATCGTAGAACACCTGGATCCAGAAGTTGCCGTCGGTGTGCGGCGCGGCGATGCCACGGAGTTCGTCGCCCACGAAGGCGCCGAGGCGCATGGCATCGGAGGCTTCAACAGCCTCACCGTCAATCGTGACGCTGGCCACGATGGGCGTGTTGGAGGGTTGCGCATGGGAGTTGGGATCGTCGCCCCAATAGTTTGTCTGCGCCTTCACCGCTCCTGCGAAGAGCAGGGCGGTGATGAATAGTAACAGTTTTTTCTTCATATTACTTAGGTTTTTGTTGATATTCTCATTTATAGGGTGCAAATATATGAATAAATCTGACTGGTTGTCCCGTTTTTTGAAAAAAAAGTACGATTTTTTTGTGCTGTTTTGGGATGTAATATTGACGGTGCAAAGATGGGGCTATTTTTTGGACTGTGCAATAGGTAATTTTACTCATTTTTTAGGGGGAGGGCTCCCATTGCTAAGCCATGCGGTTCACCGCTTCGATGTCGAGTTCGGGAAGCGTGATGGAGGCGTCATCCTCGAAATCAAGCAGGAAACCCATGTAGAGCGGCAGCGTCAGCAGCGGTCCGTTGCGTCCAATGTTGTAGTTGCCGAATTTGATGGCCTGTCGCACGTGGTAGTGGTCGGGATGGTCGAGAACGGTGGTCAGGCTCTTGGCCTTTCCCGACTTCGCCTTCACTTCGAGCGGGACGCATTCGCCCCGATAACGCACGAGGAAGTCGAGTTCGAGCCCCGTGTCCTTCCTAAAGTAATACAGTTTCTTGCCGCGTTTGCCAAGGAAGTCGGCCATCAGGTTCTCGAAGATGGCGCCCTTGTAACCGAGCAGGTTGCCTTGGAGGACATCGGTGCGCGTGCCCGAATCGAGTAGGGCGAGGAGCAAACCGATGTCGGCGACGTAGACTTTGAACTCGTCTTTCATGGCGTTGCCCGCCAAAGGCAACTCGGTGATCGTGGTGTTGTAGCAGCGGCGTATGATGCCCGCATCCTCCAGCCACTGCAAGCAGCCGAGGTATTGCGACGAACGTGCGCCTTTCTTGATGGTGGCATACTGAAACTTCTTGTATTCCTTGGCCAACTGCATCGGAATGGACTCGAAGCATTCGCGGATGTGGGCCTTGCTTTGGTCGTCGGCGTATTTCACCATGTCGTCTTCGTATTCGGCGATGATGGATTGAAACACCTCGGCCACTTGGCCGAGATGCTTCGTCTCGACGAAACGGTTGACCACGGCAGGCAGGCCACCCACGACGGCATATCGGTAAAGCAACTGCATCAGGGTTTGGTGCATGCCCCATGGGACAAGCTGCTCTTTCTTCAGGCATTCGCGCAGGGTGTCGATTACCTTGGGGCGGATTCCGTTGGCCCAAAGGAACTCTTCGAAATCAAGCGGATACATCTCTACAATGGTCTCATAGCCCACAGGGACCGAGTTCCTACCAAGTCGAGGGTCGTTCTCTTTCTTCATCCGTTCGCCGTAGCCTTTCACGCCAAGCAAGGAACCGGTGGCGATGACGTCGAAACGCCCGTCCAACTTGAAGGACTTCAAAGCAGTCCGAGCATCGGGACATTCCTGGATTTCGTCAAGGATGATGCATGTGTCGCCTGGGATGAATGCGGCCTCTGGCATCATCGTCGACAGGTTCATCAGGATGACTTCCACGTCTTTGGTGCCGACAAAGGCATCCACTTGTTCTGGATGCAAGGCAAAATTGACGTATACCGTACTTGAATAGTGTGATTCGGCAAAATGACGCACGATAAAGGTCTTGCCACATTGTCTTATTCCTTTGACGACCAAAGGGTTGTGGCCTTTTTCGTGTTTCCATTTCAGTAATGTATCCTGTATTTTCCTGTTCAGCATGATGTGTTTTTTGGATTAAACGCAGCAAAAATACACTTTTTCGACCGAATATTTCGATTTCGTTACACTTTTTCGACCGAATATTTCGATTTCGTTACACTTTTTCGACCGAATCGATGAAAGTTGGCCCCAGCGGCCATTATGGTTTCCGAAAAATGTGTATTTTTGCGGTTGGAAAACCACGAAAGGACAATGCTATGACGACAATGGAACTGAATGCACAAATCTGGCGCGATATGGCGGAGATTGCCGACAATGAGACGCTGATGCGGCAGCTCGCCAAATACCTGAAGAAACTAGTAGCCAAGAAGGACGACCCGACCTGCATGACGAAGGAGGAGTTCTTCGCCCGTGTTGACGAGGCCAAGAAAGGGCCGTCTTATGAGTTGCTCCCAGACGAAGATTTGACAACTTTTTTAAGACGCCGAGGCTATGACTTATAAAATTGAGTTCAAAAAGCAGGCGGAAAAAGACTTGTTTGCATTAGCCAAAAGCGAGCCAAAATCCTTTTCAAAGGCTCAGTCGTTGATTGAGGAACTTAAATTGCATCCCAAAACTGGTTCAGGCAAGCCCGAACCGCTTTCGGGCGACCGTGCGGGGCAGTGGAGTCGCCACATTACGAAAAAACACAGGCTGGTGTATGAAATCCACGACACGGAAGTGATCGTGTTGGTGCTCACCGCCTATGGGCATTACGACGACAAGTGAGGGGAATCCCCCAATATTCAAAACGTCAGCGTATTGGCAGTAGCGGTGATGTAGATATAGCCCTTGCCGTGCTTCAAGCCGGTGAGCGTGCCTTCCCAACTTGTGCCGTTGTAGATGGCGAAGCCCTCGTCCTGGTCGACGATCTTGTCGCCTGCGGAGGGGGTGAAATCACCTAAGGCCGCGCTTATCGTCTGGGTTGTCGGGCCGGTGTAGCCGAACCAGGTGATGCCGTCGCTCGGGTTGACGCTAACGTTGTCGAGTGCCGTGCCGCTCAGTGTGATGCAACAGGTGTTGCCTACTTGGATCTTGTACATCTTTCCGGCGACGAGGCTCTGCAAGTCGCCACTCCATGAGCCGTTTTCGTAGGTCAAGGAGCCGTCGCCTTGCGATTCGATGGTGAGGCCGTGGGTGCCGAGGGCGGCCGTCAGCTGGTTTAATGTGACTTCCACGGAGGGTGCCCACCAGTTCCAGCCTGCGGCGAGGGTGACGGACTGGGTGACTGTTTCGCCGAAATTGGCCACGAGGTCACGGTCGCTGGTGACGGTGAAGGAATAGTTGGCATCGGTCGACACGACCGTGCCGTTTTCGGTCCAGTTCACGAATTGGTATCCTGTGTTGGCGGTGGCCGTCACGGTGCACGCCTCGCCTTCATAGTAGGTGGCGCTACTCATGCCTGTTTCTATTTCGCCTTCCACGATGGTGATGTCGTCGATGCACAATACCCATTGGTCGTAACAATCCCAGTGGCGGATGGCGACGTAGCCCATACCGCTGTAATCGCTCAGGTCGACAGTATACGGCGAAGAGGTATATCCTGCTTGAGACAAAGACAAAGTCCAAGTGGCAACGGTCGT
>JAFUVT010000022.1 GCA_017477425.1 Bacteroidales bacterium | reverse complement strand
TCTGTCTCGGGTTCCGCCTTCGCCCGCGGACGCATCCCTGCGACCGCCGGCCTCCTTGGTTCCTTATCCGGCCCCGCCGCCTCTGGCGGCAGGACCCTCTTGTGCTGGCCTCAGACTTTCAAAGAGCTTTCCATTTCCTTTCTCCTCCAGTCAACTCTTCTTTCTGTTCGAAATGGACTGCAAAGGTACAACCTTTTTTATTACTGGCAATCAAAAAAATCAATTATTTTATATAAAATATTGTATAATATTGGTATTCAATGATATAAAATAAATTAAATTTAAAATAAATCCAAAATAATCCTATGATTTAGTCTGAATCTGGCCTTTCATTGAGCCGGAAAGTGGTACTTTGGCTGGTTTGTACGAGCTCAATTGTGCCCACAATGATGAAATCTGCGAGGATGGCTTCGGCTTTTCTGTGATTGATGTGCGCCAAATCCTGAAACTCTTGGATAGTGATCTGCTGGTGTTCGGATAAATAGCGGAGCAGGAGCGCCTCCGTCTCGGTAAAAGCGATTTTGGCAGGTCGGGAAAACTTTTCGGATTTCCACACCTTCAATAATACGGTGTCGGCAACCAGGTTTTCGTCCTTCACTCTCACGAAGATTTTGTAGACGCCTTGGTTGTCTGGGGCTTTGTGCTTGTGGTGCTTGTCTTTGGGAATGATGACTTCAAGCACGGTTTTGCCGTTGATCTCCCATTCTTCGGTCGTATAGTCCACTTTTGGCTGGCAGTACATTTCAGCGGCAGCTTGAATCATATGGATCTCTTCATCGGAACGGACGCCGGCAATGGCACCATTGTCCTTCACCCCCACAAGTAGCCGTCCGCCATCGGTGTTGGCAAAGGCGGCGAGCGATCGGGCAATACGCCTGCTGTCTGAAATCTCAAACTTGAAGTCGAGCATCTGATGCTCGCCCTCCAAAATGAGATTCTGGATATGGTTGTCTTTCTTTCTCATTTTGGGTTGCAAAGGTACAATTTTTTTCCGATGCGTATGATACATATATTAATAAGGTGTGAGAAACACCGATTATGAACTGGCTAATATGGGTGAAAAAGCGGGGTGGGGCGGACCGACAAGAAAAGCCCATTTTAGGCCTTCAGAGCGGGTTCGCTTTTGAGATGAACAGAGACTCGATTTGGGCTGAAAAAACGCGAAATTCGCAATGTTTGAAAACCGTCTTGCTGCGATAATTGAATGTTTACATGTGTAAAATATTTGAATAATAATTCGTTGGTTATCAAGTTATTGATTAAATATTTACAAAAATAAAACTATTGTATCTAATTTGAAGAACGAAGTCGTGTTGTAAAATTATGAGAAATTCATTGATTGTACGTTTTAACTTATATAAAATCAAATAGATACGATATTGTATTTAAAGTAAAATAATAAATTAATGCTTGAAAATTGCTTTTTGTTTAAAAATACTATTTGTTCGTTTTAAATTATTGTAAATCATATATATAATTGTTTTAAAGTTAATGAAGTTGTCAATTTGTTTGCCTAATATCTAGGGTTTACAGAAATAAATTACACTGATTTGTCGTTTGTAACGAAATAATGTTTACTTTTGTCAATCCAAATGGAAGTGAAAAACGAATATTTTTGGAGGATATTACTATGGACTATGTGGAAATGAAAGACCGAATTGCCCACATCATTCGGGCGAAGAATTTGACGGCTGCCGATTTCGCAATACAGCTTGGCATCCAACCATCGAATGTTTCCCACCTTCTTTCGGGGCGAAATAATCCGAGTCTGGATTTTGTGAAAAAGCTGAAAGAAACCTTTCCTGAGTACAATCTCGACTGGATTATTTTTGGGAAAGGCCCGATGACCGTGTCGGAGCCTTTTGTCGATCCATCTCCAAGAACCGTTGCTCATGAGCTTGATGCAATGCCCAAAATTGGAGACGACATGGAGATGGTGTTTGACCCGATGCTCCAGGATGCTGAAGTTGAACGTAAAGAGCCTCCCTTCTCTTCTCTTCCCAAATGCGTTGTGTTGGTGTTTGATGATGACACCTACAAGATTTTGTCGCCTCGTTGAATTGTTTATATTAATTAATTAGGTGTGGAATCGGAAAAATGTGTACTTTTGCAGGCTTATTTTGAGTTATGCAAAGAGACATTTTTTTCGAACGCTTTGACGCCATCCTTCAAACGCCTAAACGTATTACGCTGGCTTGTCATGTCAATCCTGATGGCGATGCCATAGGCTCGGTCTTGGCTATGTCTGATTTTTTGAGGAGAAGAGGCCACGATGTCAAGATGGTGGTTGCCAACGATTTCCCCGACTTCCTGCATTGGATGCCTGGGGCTGAGGATTTCTTGGTCTTCGAGAAGGATGCCGATTTGTGTAAACGTGCCATTGCTGAGGCAGAGTGTATAATGATGTTGGATTTCAATCACTTGTCGCGTAGTGGCATTCTGCATAACGAGATTGGGAAAACGCGTGTGCCTAGGGTGCTCATTGATCACCATAGAGACCCTGATGAAGACGATTTTTATTGCTCATATTCAGATGTTTGCGTTTCGAGTGCTTCCGAAATCGTTACTGAAATCATTCTGCATTACGGCAAGGAAACCCTGACTAAGGAAATGTCAACCAACCTTTTGGTAGGCATCATGACCGATACAGGGTCGTTTGCCCATTCCATTTTTCATCCTCGCACATTTGAGCTTTGTAGCCTGCTGGTCGAGAAATCCATGCCTTACGTGCTTATTCATCAATTGGTTTACGACACCATGTCGGAAAACCGTCTCCGTTTGTTGGGGTTTTCGATCAGCGATAAATTGGAAGTCTTGGATGAGTTTTCAACTGCAATTATTGCATTGAGTAAGAGTGATTTGGAACGATTCGACTATCATAATGGCGATACTGAGGGAGTCGTGAATTTCCCGTTGTCGATGGATAAGATTACGATGTCGGTACTCGTCACTGAGCGTCAGGACCAGATCCGTCTCTCTTTCCGTTCGAAGGGCGATTTTTCGGTGCATGAGGTGGCCAGCAAGCATTTCAAGGGTGGAGGCCACACGAATGCTGCCGGAGGCACATTGTCGTGCTCGTTTGAAGAAGCCGTTGCCAAACTGAAGGCAGTTCTGCCTGAATATAAGGATATGCTGAACAATAGGAAATGAAATACATTGCTAAATATTTGATATTATTGCTGTTGCTCGTTTGTTTCTCCTGCAATGAGAAACCTACAAAACCAGTTGCTTCACTCTCTAAGAACGAGATGAAAAACAGTATGGAGACAGCCAACCGCTACCTGCTGAACGAGGAGGAGGAGGACATTGCCAACTATGTGAAACGGCATGGCCTGGATATGGTTTCGACGGGTACCGGACTGCGTTATCAGATTCTTGCCCAAGGCTCCGACCGATTGGTTGAGAAAGGGCAGGAGGTGACTTTGGAATTTGAATTATACTCCATTGCTGGAGATTTGATTTATTCGTCAGAAAACGAGGGAGTTAAAAAGTTTGTCGTTGGCAACGGGGCTGTTGAGGCTGGACTTGACGAGGCAATGACGCATCTGCATTATGGCGATGTGGCTAAGGTCATCGTCCCGTACCATTTGGGTTATGGACTTCATGGCGACGACAACAAGGTTCCTGAATATGCTACTTTGGTTTACTCGATTAAAATATTAGATAATCAATAACTTATGAAGAGAAATTGTTTTATTTTGGCATCAGTTTGCCTTGGGGCAATGATGATGTTTTCTGCTTGTACCCAAAAGTATCCGGGATACAAGAAAACCCCTAACGGCTTGTATTACAAGTTTTACAGCCACAACACTTCGGCCGCTCAACCCAAGACGACGGACTTTTTGAAGGTGAATATGGCTTGCTATCTGCATGATTCACTGTATTTTGACTGGCAGCAATCGGCAAGCGAGGTGTATTCGCAACTGAAAGAACCTCAGTTCTCTGGCGATTTGATGGAGGCTTATGCTATGATGCATGTGGGCGATTCGGCTTCGTTCTATGTGAAGGCCGACTCGGTTGCATTGAACTACTATGACCAAGATCCTGCTACAGTTGGACTGGGCGCTGACGATTATTTCCGCTATGAGGTGAAGTTGGTGGAGGTGAAGACCGAAGATGAATTCCAAGCCAATATTGAGAAGATGAAGGAGCAGATGCTGCAGGATTCAAGGAAACTTTTGGCCGACTATGTGGCTGCCAATAATATCACCGTAACACCTGATCCCTCTGGTATTTACATTATTACTACAGAGAAAGGAACGGGTCGCACACCTGTTAAAGGCGAGAAAGTGGAACTCGATTTTTCGGCTTCGCTGCTCAATGGTCAGGAGGTGGGAAGTACCTTTGGCAATCCTGATAAATTCAGCTTTGTTTTGGGTGAAGGCTATACCATTCAAGGGTGGGAAGAGATTGTGCCAAAGATGCATCTCGGTGAGCGTGTGACAGCCCTCATCCCTGCTGATATGGCCTATGGAGAACATTCAGTGGGTACTATCCCCGCTTACTCCAACCTGATTTATGACATCAAATTGCTGAAAATCACCACAGAGGCTGAACTTCAGGCCGAGGCTGAAAAGGCCCTACTGGCATTGAAAGCCGATTCGGAGAAGGCCTTTTTGGATTATATCAAGGACAACAACATTACGGACTACACGCCTTCGGGTTTGTTCTACAACAAGACCTTGACGACCGATGGTGAGCAGGCTCAGGTGGGCAAAACGGCTCAAATCAAGTTTGTGGCCACCTTCTTGGATGGAACGCCATTGGGCGACTCGGATCAGTTGGGCGACCATTACGACGTTCCTGTGGGGCAGGGTAAGGTGCTGAAGGGCTTGGATGAAGGCATCGGTTTGATGCGCGTGGGTGAGAAAGCCCGTTTCGTTTTGCCCTACACCCTTGCATATGGCGCCCAACCCTACGGCAATATCCCGGCTTACTCTAACTTGTTGTTCGACGTGGAGCTTTTGGGTCTTACAGATAATAAATAGTTAATAATCAAATAATTACTACAATGAAAAAAGGTTTCATTATGATGGCCGCCATGGCCATGCTGACAATGGGCATCATGAGTGCCTGCAGCGAAAAGAACCCTTATCCGGGGTATGAGAAAACACAAAATGGATTGTATTACAAGTTCTTGACGAAGAATGACGGCGCTATGCCGCAGCAAGGCGACCTTCTCGACGTTAACATCAGTTGCACTGTGAACGACACCACTCCCGTCATTCCTGGCAACGACAACGTGATGCAGTTGATGGAATCGCAGTTTGCAGGCGACCTTTTCGAAGGTCTTGCCATGATGCATAAAGGCGACTCTGCCTCTTTCATCGTGAACATCGACTCCACCTTCAAGAAACTGATGGGTCAGCCGAGCCTACCAGAGGGCTTTGTCTCGACCGACGTGATGCGTTTCGAAGTCCGTTTGGACGACTTCTATCCTGAGAGCGAGTATGCCAAGCATTATGCCGTGAAAGTCAAGAAGATGGCTGAAGAACGCATTGCGCAAATGAAGGCTGATCATCCTGAGGAGACGGAGCAAGCCGCTCAAGCCTTGGCCGAGTATTTGGCCAAAAACAAGATTGAGGTTGAGCCTACCGCTTCGGGTTTGAATTATGTGATGACCGTTGAAGGTAATGGCGAGAAGCCGGAGGTTGGACAAGTGGTGCAGGTGCACTACACGGGCAAGCTCCTCGATGGTACCGTTTTTGATTCGTCTATCGAGCGTGGCGAGCCTATCAGCTTCCCGCTTGGCGTTGGTCAGGTGATCCCAGGCTGGGACGAAGGCATTGCTTTGATGTCGAAAGGCGAGAAGGGCGTGCTCTACATCCCTTATTATCTCGCTTATGGCGACCGTCAGGCTGGCGACAAGATTTTGCCTTACTCGAACCTGATGTTTGAAGTGGAACTCGTTGACTTCGAATAAGATGAAGAGACTCTTTAAGTCAGTTTCCCTGCTTTCCGTTTTCTTGGTGTTGGCTTCGTGTGGCGACAAAGGTATCTACTCGGGTTACAAGAAGACGGAAAGCGGTGCTTATATGCAGTTTTACACCCAGAACAAGGCGGAGGTGATGCCGCGCATCGGCGATGCGGTCAGCATTGAGATGGCACAGTATTTTGACGACACCTTGTTGTTTACGACTGCTGGTGATGAGCCGATTGAGTTGGTGCTGCGTGAGGCCGATTTCGTAGGCGATGTCATCGACGGCCTGTTGATGATGCATGTGGGCGACTCGGCAAGTCTTGTCGTCTCGGCCGACTCAGTGTTCATCAAGATGTTGGGTGTGGAAGACATCCCTGTGGAATATGTCGGGAAAGCCATCAATTATGAGTTGAAGCTGTTGTCGGTGAAGCCTGCCGAGGAACTTGCAGCCGAGTATCAGGTGATGCTTGACAGCTTGCAGACGGCCGAGAACGCGTTTATTGCCACATTGAGGGACGACCCTAGGAACAAGATGACGGAGTCGGGCCTGATAGTGATGGAGACGACAGGGAATGGCCGGCTGGCCAAGATGGGCGACTACGTCGATTTCGACTTCCTGATTTGCAACCCTTCGGGCGACACGGTGATGAATTCATTTGGTGTTGAGCCTGTTGAGATGCAATATGGCGAAGAGTTCATTTGTCGAGGCATTAATGAGGCCCTCGGTATGGTGCCTGAAGGAGGCACGATGCGCTTTGCCATTCCCTCCGCTTTGGCATTTGATAGTGCAGGCTATGAGACGTATATCCTTCCATACACCCCTTTGGTGGTGAACTTGGCGATGCACGATGTGATGAACAAAGCCGAATTCGAAAAGAAACTGGCCGACCAAGAAGCATTGAAAGAGGTGGAAAAGCAACGTTTTCTAGCCTTGGAGACATCGGCGATTGCGAACTATGTCAAAGCTAATGGCATTACTGAGGTTCCAACTGAGACGGGGCTTTACATCATCCGCGAGCAAGAGGGTGAAGGCGATTTGGCCCAATGGGGCGACAAGGTTGCCGTTCATTACACACTGAGTAACCTGAAAGGCGACTTGGTGGAGTCGAGCTACGATTATGGAGAGCCGATGCGGTTTACGATAGGGCAGGGCAAGATGATTCCAGCCATTGAGGAAGCCTTGATGACGATGGCTCCAGGTGCCAAGGTCACCTTGGTGACGCCGTCGGAACTGGCTTTCGGTGAGTTTGAAATCGACAAGGAATTGCTTCCCGCTTATTCGCCGATGAAGATCGAATTGGAGTTGGTGGCGATTGAGTGAGGAAAAATTAAGTCTTATGGGAATCCCGTAAATTGGAAATGCCGCTTTAGGGCGGCATTTTTTTTATGCAATAAACTCTTCTTTGTCAGCGTAGTATACGTCGATGGCAACAATTAAGGCAGCGAGGCTCCATACAGGGATGGCTAGCTTGTCAGTGTCGAGAAAGTTGTTGAGGAAGCCGTGGATGAAATAGCCAAAGAAAGCCAACGTTGCGCCCAATACGAGCACCTTGGCTTGCCTGTTTTTGCAGCGCGAATAGGTCTTGATGCCACAGTATACCGTCACTACGACGAGCACGACCACTAGAAGCGAGCCCACCACGCCTTGTTCGGCCAACGGGCCGAAATACTCGGAGTGGGCATTGCCGCCATCACCGGCGTTGGTGCTGATGATGGTCTTCTCCTTCGACATTTGATAAGGGGCGTAGACGAATTGATAAGTGCCAGGACCCCAACCGAATACGGGGCGCTCGTTGAACAATCGGAAGGCCGATTGCCAACGGTTGATGCGCTCCAAGTTGGAGGCGTCGGTGGAGATGTTGGTGATGGATTGGATGTTTTCCACCAGGTCGCCCGAAGCGTCTTGGTTGTTCTTCTCCAACGCGTCGATGATTTGGTTTTGGAAAGCGAAGAACAGGCCTACCACGATGACCACGGCAGCGGCAATCCAGCGGAACTTGATGCGGAGCAGCACGCAAATCAAGACGGCTAGAGCGGCAATCATGCTGATCCATGCGGCACGGCAGTTGGACAGCATCAGAGCAACGCTAAGGAGCAGTACCACACCAATTATCAATAACCTTCTGTCTTTCTTGATGCCGGGCAGGAAGACGTAGGTCAAGGCAAGGATGAGATAAATGGCCAAGGCTGCGCCGTAGGCTGTGTGGTCGTTATAGAAAGGTGTCATCACCCAGTGGGCAGAGTCGCCGTCGAAGCCGTATTGGGCATGATGGATGATGGTGTAGACGCACACGATGCAGAGCGCGGCAATGTAAAGCCAGAAGAACCAATGGATGTTCTTGGGCTCCTTGAAGAGGATGGTGCAAAGGAAGAACGCCGGAATGACGAACCACAGCCTCGAAACCAGGAACTTTAGGGAGACCACAGGCATTTCGCTGGTGATGGTCGTGACGAGCATCCACGCAAACATACAATAGATAACGATGGAGATGGGATGGCGTGAGATGCGTCGGTCGTATTTTCCGTCGTAGAGCATTTTGGCGAGGAAAAGCACCATGATGCCCATCAGTAGTGGCTCGGCGGGAAGTGAGATGGCCAATCCCGCATCCAAGGCTTTCAAGTTGACGGAGAGAGGTATGGTGAAGGCTGTTAGCAACAGCACTTTGTCCAATGAAAAGATGTAAAGCAAAAGCACGCCCAACACCACAGGCAAGGCAAAGAAGAGGTAGGTGTTCTTCTTTACGACAAGGAACAAGCCCACTGCCACAAAAAGGGCGGCGATGAGATAGAGCCAGGCTATTTTCGCTTTTTTCTCCACAGCTTATTTGTTTTCAGCCACGAAACGCTTCCTGTTTTCGATGATGAAGATGACCACGATGGAGAGCAATAGGGCTCCTAGGCCACTCAGTGCGACTACCACCCAACGCACGGGGAAGGCTTTCTTGTCGGCTGGGAAGGGCTCGGTGACGATGTTGGAGTAGGTGAGCTGCGAGTTGAAGAAACGCAGGTTCTGTTCATAGTCTCTCTTGATGAGCGAATAGGTGTTGGCCTCGGCGATGATCTTGGTCTCCAGGTCGACGGCATCAGCGCCGTATTGTTCGAGGTTGGTCTTCAGTTCGTTGGCCTTGCTGGAACCGTTGATAAAGCCACGTGTCACTTCACGGAGCTGGCCCGAATAGTTGAGCACGCCATAGTTGGTGGCGAGGTTGGTGAGGCTTTGCTTCAGCGAGTCGATGTCGGCCTGTTTCATCTTGAGTTGCAGGTCGTACATGTCCACCACTTCGCCCACCTTTTGCTTGTGCAGGTCATGCACCTTCTGGTCGTAGAAGTTAAGGATGTCCTTGGCAATGTTGCAGGCAACAAACGGGTCTTTGTCCATCACGGTGATGCTGACGGCTTCGTAAGGGGTTTTGCTGATTTTGATTTTGCTGCGATACTCGTTGTGCATGTAGGTCTTGGCGAACTTGTAGTTCTTGTCGATCTTGTAGTCGGTCCAGAGGTCGTACTTCTCGATGACAGAGTCCATAATTGACTGTGAGTTGATGATTTGCAGCATCTGTTCAGTCTCGCTTTCATCGGAATAGGGACTGATGTTGGCGGGATACGCCACGGCTTCCGACTTGTAGAGTGGCGTGATGAACATGGAGCTTGAGAAAATGGCACCGCAGAGGGCTGCCGCCACGGTAATGATGATGATGTGCCATTTCCATTTCAGGATGAGCTGCACTAAGGAAAGATTGTTGAAATTGTTATCCATTGTATTGTTTGTTGTTTTCTGTGTATTGATATTCAGTATTTTGTGCGCTTCAGCTTTGGGCTTTAGCTTGGGTTTCTTTGGCCGAATTCGTTTCGGCCTCTCGTCGAAAAAAGCCCTTTGAGCGGTCATAGAAGACGATGCAGAAGATGAGGAGCAGGAGGGTGCTCAAGACGGTGATGACCACGATGAGCCACCGCACAGGGGAGCTTTTGCGTTCGGCTTTGAAAGCAGAGGTGACCACGAACTTGCGCGGCACGTATTGCGTGGCGTCCATTTTGGCCTCCTCGTATTTCGACTTGACCAATGAGAGTTGCAGTCGGTCGTTGTCAAGTCGCTCGTTGATGGCATAGGAGGCGCCGCCATATTCTGCCAAAACATCCAGTTGCTCTTGTATATTGTTGATTCCTTGTGTGTTGCCTTTGCCAAGTTCGACGGCCAGTTGACGGCTGAGCATTTCCACTTGCGACTCGTAGTCAAACACGCCGAGTTTGCGCAGGGTGTTGAGTGAGTCTTCCAGCTGATTCATCTCGTAGCAAAGGTTGTTATATTCCTCTTCAACAAGTTGGAAGGCTTTCACGGCCACCTCTTTTTGAATTTGGTTCATCGTGCTGTCGAAGATCTCGGCGATGTCGTTGGCCATTTGTGCCGAAAGGGCTGGGTCGGAGTCCAAAACAGTGATTCTCACGGCATTGTATTCGGTGCGGCGAAACTTGATGCGGCTGTCGTAAAGCTTGTTGAGCTTGGTGTAAGGGTATTTGCTGTTTGCCTTGATGTTGTAATGCTCCATCAGGTTGAAGCGGCTGATGACCTTGTCGCGAACACGGTTTGAGTTCAATACTTGAAGCATTTGCTCGGTTTGTTCGTCTTCACCGAAGTTCAAGATGTCTTTTTCCGACTGGTAGGTAGTGCTTATCAGCACTTTGGAGGTGGAGTTGCTGGAAGTGGGGTAGATGACGGCTGTCGATTTGTAGAGCGGTGTGATGAAATAAGGTGCGCTGAAGACAATGGCGCAAAGCGCAGCCAACGCTAGAATGATGAGAATGGGCTTCCTGTAATCCACTAAAAGCCTACATAAGTATTTGGAACTGTATGTGTTACGTTGTTGCTCTTCCATATCAGGGATTGAAATAAGTCGTCAAAAATAGGTATTTCTGCTGAATTGGCAATGAAAAAAGTCAAATTAAGCCGTTTTTTCCTTGGGGCGTATGAGACCGGCAATCTCTTTCAGGCTGAGCAAACGGGTAGCGAAGATAGCGAGGCAGTTGAGTGCGAATGCCATGATAAAGCTTAGCAACCAGTTAATGTTGAGTTGCTTGATGAGGAATGTTATCACCGAGATGGCGATGGCAAACAGGAGAAGATGCAGCCAATAAGGTGTGCCGAGTTCGAGTTTGAGGATGCGTTTGGCGATGAGGTATTGCAGGAAGGCCGTCGTGGCTTGCACGCAGAGGCTGGTGCAGGCAGCACCCACCGATTGGAACCGTGGTATCACGATAAGGTTCAGTAAGATATTGATGACCACGCCAGCGGCGGCCACCAGATTGAGTTGCTTGAGACTGCCATTGGCGGTGAGCAATGTGCCGAACACGTATGTTGTTGACAGACAGAAGAAGCTGCCCATCAGAAGAGGAAAGACATTGGCATATTGACCGATGCGAAGGAGGTAGGCGGCGGTGGTTTCGGTTTCTTCGGGGCGGTACATCATCTGCATGATTTCCTGTCGGTAGAACACGCACATCACGAGGACAATGCCCGCCATCGCCACGATGACATTGAACGAGGTCTTGACCAAATTGTTGAGTTCCAACTTGTTTTTCAGCGTGGCGGCAAACATTGGCAACAGCATGATGGCGAAGAGGTTGGAGATGTTGTTGCCCGCATCGAAAAGGCGGTAGGCGCGGCTGTAGACGCCGGCTTGCACACCATTGTCGTCGAGCAAGCGCTCCAAAAGGAAAGGCTCGATGCGGCTGTAGACGCTCATCAGCAGGACGAGCAGGGCAAAGGGAAGACTTTGTCGCAGTATCTCCTTGAAAAACTGGAAGTTGATCTTGAAACTGAGCTGCTCGACATGGCGCAACACGACAATCAAGGCGAAAGCGAGGGTGCAGACGTAAGCCAAAGTCTGGGCTTGCAGGTACCAGAGGATGTTGAACTTCTCCTTCGGGAACCAGCCGCTCCACAGCACGAGGCTCATCAGGACGATGGCCAGCACGCGGTCGAAGACGGAGAGGATGCTGTCTTGTTTGAACAGCAGCAAACCTTGAACATTTGACCTGAGATAGAGGATGAACGAAAGTAGGATTTGGTTCAACCCGCACCAGAACAACAGCTTGAGTTTCAGGCCTTCGTTGTAGCCCACGAAATAGCCGACCACGAAGATGACGACGGCATAAAGCAACCCGAGCAGCAGCTTGATTTCGGTCAAGCCGCCGAAGTGTTTCGATAGGTTTTTGGGGTCTTGTGCGACGCTGCGGCTGTTGAAGTTGGTGATGCCGAGGTCGAGCAGGATATAAAAGAGGTAGGAGAAGTTGAAAATAGCCAGGTAGGTGCCGTAGGAAGCATCGCCGAGCAGGTTTTGCACCTCGCGGTCGATGCCGAGAATCCAGAACGGCTTCACCAACAGGTTGAGGAAGAGTAGGAAAATGATATTTTTGATGAAGCGGTTCTGCATCTCGTTTTAGCGAAATCCACAAAATGGAACGGCAAAAGTAGGAAAAAATTGTTTTCGGGCGGTTTTCCCCATGCATTTCAGAAATTATGTGTACTTTTACACCCCAAATTTTGACTTTGAGCGATGAACAAAGAACAAGAATATACCGATACCTTGGTCGAGGAACTCGTTGAAAATGAGAAGAGTTTGCTGCTCATCAACGATGATGTCAACACTTTTGAATATGTCATCGAGACTTTGATGAAAGTGTGCCACCACACCCACGAGCAGGCCGAAACTTGCGCCTGGATTACGCACTACAAAGGCAAATGCGCTATCATGCACGGCAGTTTCGAGGAACTGAAACCTTATTACGACATCTTGCTCGCGCATCAGCTGACGGTCAAAATCGAAGATTAACGGAGTCGTGCAACCATGGAAGGCTATTCCTCAATAGAGATTTTATCGATACAGCAGGCCTACGAGTCGATGCTGGCCGACATCCATCCTTTCGTCAACGCGCCCGAGCATTTGGCGCTGATTGACAAGGCATTTCGCTATTGCATGGAGAAATATGACGGCAAGTATCTGGTCTCGGGCAAGGCTTACATGCTTCACCTTATCGAGATGGGGCGCATTGCGGTGCTTGAGGTGGGTTTGGGCTATATCTCAGTGGTGGCGGCTTTCCTTCATGGCATTGATTATAAGGAGGATGTGAGCTTCAAGGAATTGGAGCAACAGTTTGGCAAGACGGTGACCATCGTTCTGGAAGGCTTCACGCGCATCTCGAAGATGGACACCGAAAAGGTGGCCTACAATTCCGACAACTTCCAGGTGCTGTTCCTCTCGCTGATTGACGACATGCGAACGGTGTTGCTGAAAATCGTGCATCGTGTCTATGACGTTAGAAACCAGAATGATGTGGACGGCGAACGCTTGTCGAAATACTTCCACGAAATCAAGTATATCTACATCCCGATTCTCCATCGCCTTGGATTGTACAAACTGAAATCCGAGCTTGAGGAACAACTGATGCTGTACGAGAATCCCGAAATTTTCCACGAGATTGAGGCCAAAATCGAAGCCACCAGCGAGGCTCGAAAGCAGACAGCTGAGAAGTTCATCGCCCGCATTTCGGAAGGCATCGATGCCGAGCTGGAGCGGACCAAAAAGAACGGCAAGCCCAAGTTTGCCTATTCCGTCAAGTGGAGGCTGAAGTCGATTCCGTCAATTTATGCCAAGATGAAGGCCCAAAACGTGCCTTTCGAGGAAGTTTACGACCTGATGGCGGCGCGCGTCATCATCCGTTGCGCCTTGAAGGACGAACAGGAATGCTGCTGGGGTGTTTACTCGGTGATTACCAACATCTATGACCCGATGCCTGAGCGACTTCGCGACTGGATCACCAAGCCAAAAGCTACGGGCTATGAGTCGCTGCACACGACGGTGAAGTATGACGACAAGCTGTGGTTTGAGGTGCAAATCCGTACCACGCGTATGGACGACATCGCCGAAACTGGGCAGGCGGCGCACTATTTATATAAAGGTGAGAAGCAAACCTCGGAGGAGTGGCTGCTAAACGTGCGTGAGGTGCTGGAGAACCCCGGCTTGGTGTCGTTTGAGAACAGTTACAAGAAAATCTATAAATCCGATAAGATCTTCATTTTCACTCCCGAAGGTGACTTGAAGCAGCTGCCTGTAGGGTCCACGGTGCTTGATTTTGCCTACGAGGTGCATACCCATGTGGGCGAGACCTGCAACGGAGCACGCGTCAACGGGCGCATGGTGCCCATCCGCCACGAGCTGACCAATGGCGACAAGGTGGAAATTATCACGAGCAAGAAGCAGTCACCGCGTGCCGACTGGCTCAATGTGGTGGTCACGGAGAAGGCCAAGAACAAGATTCGGCGCTACCTCAAGGAGCAAGAGTTGAAGGAGTCGGAAATGGGCAAAGGAATGCTGCAAAGGCGCCTGAAAAACTGGAAGTTACCTTTCTCTGAGACGGTGGTCGACATGCTGGTGAAGGAGTTTAAACTGGAAAATTCGTTGCAGCTCTATCATCAGATTTCGACGGAGAAAATCGACATCGCCGACGTGAAGCATTTCCTGACTTCGAAGTTTGGAGTGAACGCCGAGAAACAGGAAAAGGCTGTCCCAGAGCTGATTGAGACCTCACGAAAAGATGCTGCCAACGATGTGGAAGAGAGCCTTTCCATCGGTGAGGACATCGACAACGTAACCTATAAACTGGCTAAATGCTGCCATCCCATTCCTGGCGACCACGTGTTTGGCTTCGTCACCAACGAGGGCACCATCAGCATCCATCGCACTAACTGTCCGAACGCCAAGAGCATGCAGCAACGTTACGGTTACCGCATCATCAAAGTGAAATGGAACGGCATGGAGAGCGATGGTTCGCAGGCCACCATCCGCATCTATGGGCGCGACGTGCTGGGCTTGTTGGGCAAAATCACCAAGGTCATTTCAGAGGATCTGGAGGTGAACATGAAAAACATCGTCTTCAACTCCGACAAGGAAGGCTATTTCGAAGGAAGAATTGTGCTGCAAATCTCCGATGTGATGGCTTTGGAACAACTGATGGCGAAAATCAAGGCCATCGACGGTATTATGGAAGTTGTTAGAATCGATTGAAAATGAACAAAATAAATACTACTATGAAACGAAACTTGCTTTTGACGACACTGTCGTTGCTTTTTCCACTGATTTATGCTTCGGCGCAAGAACTCCAACTCAATGGAATGTATGGCGTCGACCATGAGAAAAAAATTGTCGTGGAGACGGGAAGGATGCCGGAAGGCCTCAAGCCTTTCAAAAGCACGATGGAGCTTAGGGGAGAGGCCTATACTTATTATCGGAGCGAGATGCCGTTGATAACGATTGCGACCGACGGCCCCATCGTCAACTCGCCAGCCGTGCATGGCACCATCACGGTGGCTGATGCCGATGGCAATGTCATCGAAATGCACGCAGGATTCAAGATCAGGGGCACTTCGTCGCAGCAGTACGACAAGAAGTCGTATCGTGTTGAGCTTTGGGCCGATGCGACGGGTGCCGAGATGGCCGACACCACTTTCCTTGGGATGCGCAGCGATGACGACTGGAACCTCGAAGCCATGTGGGCCCAGCCCTTGCGCCTTCGCGACAAAGTGGCCAACGAGCTTTGGATGGAGATGTACCAATTGCCTTATGCCGAGAGCGAGCCTGAGGCCTTGCCAGGCATTCGGATGGAATATGCCGATGTGTTCATAAACGACTCGTATGTAGGGGTCTATGCCCTCACTGAGCGTATGGATAGGAAACAACTTGGCTTGCGCAAATACAATGGTGAGCTTCGTGGATTGCTTTATAAAGGCAATGGATCGGGCGCGCCCACCTTCGAGAGTCTGCCCGACTACGACAACTCGTTGGACACTTGGGACAATTATGAATGGGTCTATCCCAACGAGACCGATACGGCCATCAATTGGAATCATCTATACAGCTTTACCAACTTTGTGATAAACGCTTCCGACAATGCCTTTTATGCCCAATACGAGGCCCAGTTCGACAAGGATAACGCTATTGATTACTACCTGTTTATCAATAGCTTGATGGCCATGGATAATATGGGAAGGAATATTTTCATGGCGCGTTACAAGAAGTCGAGCACCTATATCTATTTGCCTTGGGACCTCGATGCCATTTGGGGCTTGGATACGGATGGAAACTGGACCTATAATACCGCTGGTCTGATGAGCAACGGCTTCTTCGACCGCTTGGCGGGCGATTGTTCGCAGAATGGTTTTGTAGCTTCGGCCCAAACGCGCTACAATGCTTTGCGCAACACGGTTTTGAACACGGATTATATCATGAAAATGGTTCAAAATCAGTATAATGAACTGGTTGAAATGGGTGCCTACGACCGTGAGCACGAGGCCTGGCCGACTTATTCTGTGAATGAAGGTCAACTTAACTATATGCGCAATTGGTTGGACGACCGTTTCGATTATTTGGACGGCGAAATCAATGCGGCTTGCGGCACTTGGGGCATCGAGGACCCTGAGCCTGTCGAAGGAGTCGAAGGGCCGACTCAAATTGTTGAAGTGTTTCCAAATCCTGCCAAGGACAGAATCAATATACGTTTTGCTGAAACAGGCGAGGCTATCGTCAATCTCTATGATATGACGGGGCGTTTGGTTTATTCAAACAGAGGTACGAACCAAGCTATGGTCATCCCGACGCAAGGTTTCGCGAAAGGCCTCTACACCGTGCTCGTCCAAATTGATGGGAAACAGCAGGTGAGTAGGGTGGTGGTGGAGTAGGGCTATTTTTCCATCCTTCGCAGCACCAAAATACTCACTTCATAAAGCAGATAAAGCGGAATGGTGACCAAGACGAGCGTCATCAAGTCGGGCGGGGTGATGATGGCAGCCACGACCATAATGACGAGAAACGCATATTTGCGGTATTGCGCTAACATACTTGCATTTACGACATTCAGCTTGCCCAAGAAGAAAGCAATCACGGGCAATTGGAACACCAATCCCATCACCAAAGTGAGGGTGGTGAAAGTGCTGATGTAGGATTTCAAGGTAATGTTGGGCGTTACCATTCCCGAGACTTGATAAGTGCCCAAGAACCTGAACGAAATGGGAAAAAGGACGAAATATGACATCAGTACGCCAATGATGAAAAGCACATACACGACGACGGCCACCTGAACGGAATACTTCTTTTCGTTCTCGTACAACGCCGGTGTGATGAAACGGAACAATTCGACCAAGATGTACGGCGAAGCCCCCAGCAAAGCCAAATAGAGCGCCGTAGAGATGTGGGTCATGAACTGGCTCGACAACTCCGTGGCAATCAGGTTGATATGGTATTCCTTAAAAACGTAATCCGAACCTAAAAGGTGCAGAAATTTTTCGATATAGCGATAGGTCACAAAGTCCCATTGGCTGGGTGCCAGAAGCAGTTCGAAGGTCTTGTCCTTGAAGCAGAATATAGCTATCGCCAGCACCATCACTACGGCGATGATGCGGAACAGCATACGGCGGAGCACCTCAAGGTGCCCGCCGAAGGTCAGTAGGTTGGGGTCGGGGTTATTGTCCGGCCCCGTCCTCTTTTGGCTCGGCTTGCGCTTCATCAGTCACCTCTTCCGGTTTCTCTTCCTCCAAAGGCTCGTTCATGCCTTGCTTGAAACTTTGCACGCCCTTGCCTAAGCCTTTCATCAGCTCGGGCACCTTCTTTCCGCCAAAGATGAGCAAGGCGACGCCTGCGATGAGCAGCAGCTCCGTCGTTCCGATGAATAGCAGTGTCATGATACGAGGTAGATTTCGTTGGTTTCGAAGTTGATTTCCCAGTTGCCGTCGGGGGCGGACTCCCATTGGTACTTCTGCGCCATGCGGTCCCACCAGCCTTGGAACTTGGTGCCGGTCTCGCCCATGTCCTTGACGAGTTTCTCGTAGAGTTCGGTGTTGTCGGCATTGAGGATCTTCGCCAGTTCGTTCAAGCCGTTCCTTCTTTCGAAGAGCTGCTGGATTTCGTTCTTTTCTTCAGGGGTTACCTGACCTACTTTTTTCTTCATTGTTGTATGTGTTGTAATACATAAAAGTTAAAACTCCTTCCTGACCTCAAACGGGTCCAAGTAGTTGATTTCCTTGATGTCGATTTGCGGCATGAACTCACCGACCTTGCGGATGTCGTTCAGCAAGGCGCGGCTTGCGTTGCGCTCGATGTGCGCCATCACGCATTGCTGGCGCGAGGGCGTGTTGACGTCCCATGTCAGCTTGCGGTTGAGCCAGAGGCAGCGGCGGCATTGGTAGGCGTCGCAATTGCGGCACAAGGGCGCGTGGTCGAGGCGGAGCAGTTGCGGGTTCGGGATGTTCAAACCTTTCTCAAGGTCGCCGACGGATCGGTCAGCCGAGGGCTGGTGGTGGTTCAGTTGGTTGAAGACCTGCATTTGCTCGTCGTAGTAGAAAGCTGGGCAGAGGTAGAACTTCCCGTTCGGGGCGAGGGTGATGTTGCTCACGCCCGCCTCGCAGTTGTGCATCTTGTCGAGCATCATCCTGTCGGTCAAGAGGTTGAACTGCGGCGACTGGCCTTGCTTGTAAAGGTCGAGCAAGACGGCGTTCCATTCCTCCAGTACCTTCTTGTAAGCTTCAACCTGCTCGTCGGTGAATTGTTCCACGTCGGTGACGCAGAGGTTGACTCTTGCGCCCGAGGCGAACAGCTTGGCGATTTCGTCCTTTTGCTTCAGCATTTCGGTGAAAGTCAAACGAAGGACCAAATTTTTGGCTTCCACCTTTTCGGGAACGGAATTTGAAACCTCCACATCAGCCTCGTTGCCCTCCTCAATCCCCGTAACAGGCTTGCAGCCAACAGGATAAATCTTCACATTGTCGATGCTCTCGATGACCGAGGCATATTCCTCGGGCAAGGCGTAGTCGGGGAAGACATACTGGATCATCAGGTTCTGCTTCATCCCGAAGAGGATGCCTTTTCGCAGGGTTTCAAGCGGCATTAAGTTGCGCTTTTTCAGCGGGTTGTCGGCATGGCAGTAGACCACGCTGGTGTCGTCTAAGATTATAACAAGGTATTGCAGCATGGCTCAGCAGATTTCGGGTTTGACAATGCGTTTGTTGGCTTCGTACTGCTCGCGCAAATCTTCCAGTTCGAGCTTGCGGTAGAGCTTGTTCCAGTAGTAGTTGTTGGCGCGCACTCTGGCCTTGTGCATGAGGCAGATGGCCGTGGCGCGCTCGAACACGGTGTGCGTCTGCGCCGCGTCGAAGTTCTCGCCTTGGCACCAGGCGCAGCCGCTGGCCACCTCACATTCGATGCACTTCTGCGGGCTTTGCGTGGTCCTGTCCAAAGTGAGGAAGGGGCGCAACTTGTTCTTGTCAATGCCGTCGCGGATGTTGCCGATGGTCCAGGTCTCCTTGTCGCGAAGCGAGTATTGCGCGAAGCGGGTGCAGGGGTAGAGGTTGCCCGCCGCGTCCACGCTGAGCATCTTGCCTGCGCCACACCAGTTCTGGTTGTCGCGCTCGGGGTCTTGCGGTTTGCCGATGTGCTCCGAGAAGAACGAGCAAGCGTAGTCCTGGTAATAGCCGCCGTCGATGATGGCATCGACCAACTGCATCAGTTGTTCCTCAAACTTCAAATCGTCGCCTTCCTGCCACACATCCTCGAACACCACATTGATGTTCACCTCGTGGATGCCCAAGGAATAGAGGTGCAGCACGCTCTCGGTGATATACGGAATGTCCGCCGACGAGATGGTGACCTTGGTGCCGCCGCCTGGGAACTGCTCCAACCACAGCGGAATGTTCTTCACCACATCCTTGTAGGAGCCTTTTTCGGTAATCTTGTACACGCGGTTGAGGTCATGTTTCTTCTCCGTTCCATCGATGGTGATGCCGATGGAGAGGTGCTCGCGGTTCTTCTTGATGAAGTCCTGCACGGCCTTCTCGTGGTAGTTGATGCCGTTGGTGGAGAAGGAGAAGCGATAGCTGTTGAACCAATGATGGTTCCGACGGAAAAGCTCCGTCTTGATATAGTCGCAAATCTTGTCGATAAGCTCTATCTCCAAAAACGGCTCGCCGCCGATGAAGTCCCACACCACCGACTCGTAGGCGAAATCGGGGTCGGTTTCATGGTCGAGCACATAGTCGATGAAGGTCTTGGCCACCTCCCAAGGCATTCGTTCCTTCACGTTCTTGCCCACAAGGTAGCAGTATTTACAGGCCAACTGGCAGTCCTTTGTGACGATGAAGGTGATGTTCTTCGCTAGGCCGGACTGCCAAGCGTCTTGGTTTTCTTTGATTTGGGTCATATCAATACATTATATTAAATCAACATGATTTTTACAATTGCCATAGCAAGATCCCTTGCAGCTAGTACAGTTCGCTCCACAATCGCCTTTGCAGCAATAAATACAATGCTCTTTACAACTTCCTGAACATTGTTGGTGGCAAAAGCTATTGCATGATACAAAACAATCGGATTTGCAATTATCGTTGCAGCCATTGTTACCTTTCTTTATTGTGTCATTCTTCGGTTTGATGCTGTCTTGAACTTTACCTTTTTCAGTGTCTTGGCATCCACCATAGCATGAATTGCTGCAAGTGTCGCACGTCCCTTTGGCTGTACCGGCACAAGTGTTATAACAAGTAGCGTAACAAGCAGTGTTACAACCAAAAAAATCCTTGTTTACTACTTTTGCCAATATGGGTATGCTTGGTAAAGAAACCAAACCAATCACTGGCAGTACCTTCTTTGCCGTGACTTTGAAGAATTCTCTTCTGTTATATGATCTGTTTTTGCTTTTACTGCTCTTCATGGTTTTTTATCATGATTACAGGACTATATTGATATGTCGAAATAACTGGCTACCAGTTCAATATGCTACTCCCCAACATGAATAATTGCATGTAATAAGGCAGTTTGTCAGACATGAAGTATTGCAAGAGCGTAGACATGTTCCTGTGCATGTTGTAATGCATTTCCCTTTACATCCTTCGTTAGTGCATTCGCTACCACAACTACCTATACAATTTCCTTTACATGTAGAAGAACAAGACCCTTTACACGTGGAAGAGCAACTACCAGCACAGTTAGCTTTGCAATTCCCGCTGCAATTACTTCCACAGCCTCCTGTACAAGTGTTTCTACAACCAGCACTGCAACTGTCTTTGCATCCACCAGAACAATCATTGCAACTGGATTGGTTATTGTTTGTGGGTGGTTGGTAGGAAGGCTGGCCAGAAGTTGTGTACAAACAGCTGTCTTTACAAGATGTAGAACAACCTTCTTTGCAATTACCATAACATGTCTCTTGGCATTTATACTTACATGTACTAGAACAACTGTCGTTGCATCCACCTTGGCATGTTCTTGAACATGTATTTGTACAGGATTCGTAGCAAGTAAAGTCACACCCTGTCGGTTCCTTTTGTGCTTTTGAAGATAATGGAATTCCGCCTAAAACAATTGCACTAAAAACAGGAAGAGCCTTTCTTGCTGCTAACTTGAAGAATTTTCTTCTGGAGTATGTGTCTTGATTCTTGTCGTTTTCCATGTTTTGTATTTTGGTTTAAGTTTTGGGATATGCCAACATACTAATCGACAGCCCTTATGACAAAAGGTGATACTTTTTGCGATATAGGACTGCCTAAATAGTCGTCATTTTGATGCATGTGATAATAGATCCTATTCTGTTGAATTTAATACTGCGACACTCTCTTACATGATCCTTTACAACCTCCATCGCAGCGAGTTGAGCAAGTTTCGCGACACCCATCCTTACATCCTCCAGAACAAGCACCTTTACATGTTCCTTGACAACTACCATAACACGAGCCATCGCATCCCATAGGTTCGCTTTCTAAAGCTTTAGCAATCACAGGATTGCTCATCAAAGCTACGGCACCAAGAATTGGCAATGCTTTTCTCGATGCTTCTTTGAAGAATTCCCTTCTGTTTTGGGTTTCGTTTTTCTCTTTGTTTTCCATTTGTTTGTCCTTTCGTTTTTGTGCCCATGGCTCAAACGGGCGGGTTGATAAAAAGGCAAACAGAGCGGAGCCTCCCAAACTTATCCTTATTTTCAGAGGTTGGGTCTGGACTCCCGTATAATGAAAAATAACGGATAGGGTTAAGCTCCACTGTTATGTAAGGTATTTGAATACACGAACATAACAGGGAAAGCTACCGCCCCACTTGTTGTCCTCCATTATACTTGTGAATTGTCCAGATTCACCTCTGAGGAACAAAGCGAAGAATGCGCTTTCTCTGGCCGAGCCGTTTTCTCTCGGCTTGGCGGGGCAAAGATAGATATTTTTTGTGAGTTGCAAGGGAAAAAGGAAAATTTTTTCGTTAAAATGCTTGTGGGATGGAAAAATGTTTGTACTTTTGCATCCGAATCCCCCTCGGATGAGATATTGCCGAGGCCCAGCCAACCCCAAAAGTTGGCTATTTTTTTGAAAGATATGAGCAAACAGAAAGTAATCGTATATGTACGATGGCTTCAATTTTTACTATGGATTGAAGAAGAATCCAGCATGGAAACGCTATTACTGGTTGGATTTGGTGAAATTGTTTGAGAAGTTCATGCTGAAAAATCAAGAACTGGAGGCTGTGAAGTATTTCTCGGCACGCCCCATCAACAACGAGGACAAGGCGCATCGGCAGAGCATGTTTTTTGATGCCAACAAGGAGAACCCGAAGTTCCATCTGATAATGGGAAAATACCTGAAGAAGACAATTGTCTGCAAACGTTGTGGCTTCAATATTAACACATACGAGGAGAAGGAGAGCGATGTGCGTATTGCCACGCAGATTGTAAATGATGCGAAAAATGGGGAATGCGACATTGGGTATAATAGACAAAAATGGTTGGTGAGGTATGATGTAAATCACTGACAGTAAGCTGCATAAAAGCGACAAAAAGCAGTTAGATGAAAGCGTTTTCATCTAATTGCTTTTTTTATGCAAAAAACCAGGAAAGAGAGATGC
>JAFUVT010000021.1 GCA_017477425.1 Bacteroidales bacterium | reverse complement strand
TTACTCCATGTCTCAGCACTCGAAAAGACCAACCTCAAGGAACTGCTCTCAAGTCCTGAAACACTCATTCAAAACCATAATGTCAATGAACCGGATTTGTTTGATTAATTATCGCGATAATTTATCGCATCAGTAGTAATCCTGAAAAATGGATTGGAAAAGACTTGGAGTTGCTACAAGAAGCGAGAAAAGCCATTAATGATAAGGCAATTGGAAAAGAGCCGTCTAATCAACGCAAAACTCGTCACAAAGTTACCAGTTTTGACATAGGAATGATTTGTTCTATTGCTTTGTTATGGCTTTTGTTAATCGTCTATAAATTAGCTCTCGTTTCTATGCAAAAAGAGGTGAACGAATTCCGTTCGGAACTGGGTGGGTTTGATGTCACCGAGAATTATTTTTCTTCACGAGAAACTGGCGAGTTTAATGGATTGTTTACTGGCATCGGTTTTGCTGATTATCAAGTCTTAATACCTTTCACAAGATTGTCAAACGCAACAACTCAACTTTCGCTAAAACACGATATTGAGAATGGGGCTCAACTTAGAGAATCACAAAAAATATTACTTGAAGCCATTAGATTAAACCTTGAAACAGAATATATGTATGGCCGATTCGATACAAAATGGGAGACAATTGGGTTGAACACGCCAGTGATATTAGAGGTGCTATTTTGGTTATTTTTAGCTTTTTTCAGCGTTAGAAAAACTGTACATATGTTTAAGCCCAAAGTAGATCAAATTGACAATTAAAAAAAACGATACTATGGAAAACGATACAAAAGGAACCATTAAAGTTAGGCAGGTCATCGGAGAAGACGCGATAGAAATGACAGTTCAAGTTACCCAAGAAGAATTGGATAAAATGGAGCAAATTCGACGGTTTTGTCCTGAAGATTGGGAAGGGAAAGAACTCGAATTGCTGCAAGAGGCAAGAAAACTTCTCAGAGAAACATCTGTCGAGAGCATTACAACGAAGAAAGAAGAACAAAAAGAGCAAAATGTTCAACCCAAAGAGGTAGAAAAAGAATCCGCAAAAAGTAGCAATGGAATGTGGTGGACTCTTGGAGTCCTTGGAGTTTTACTTATAGGTTATTTGATTGTAAATTCAATTATACAGCAAAAGGCCAAAGAAGCGACTGAGTTTATTGTCCGGTCTAGCATGAATAGAACGGCAAAAACTCTCAATTATGAAGGCTTAACCTTAGAATATCCAGGAAATTGGGCGTTTAGTCAAAATAAAATATCTGAAGAGATGTATATGGTTGGAGGACAAGACGAAAAAGATTCGGAATTTGGAATAATTTGGACGACTAATACAGATGCTTCAGTATCAGGTTTTATCGATGACATTATTACTGGCTATGTGACGTCGAATCGCTTTACCAATGTTGAATATAGCGCTATTTATGAAACTCATTTTAATGGAATGAGTGCTCTTGCTGCCGATTATTCGTATAGTAGCAAAGGAGAGCAATACCATGCCAAAGTGCTTGGATTTGTTGCCAATGGCAATACCGTTATCGTTAATCCTATTGCGCACACAAAAGAGGCTCTTGCTGGCGAAGATTTTAAAATGATGGAAAACACCATGAGATTTACAAATACGCACTAATACATTTTGACCATGTTACTGATAATCACACCTATCGCAGTTGTTATTGGCGTTTTAATCGCAAAATACTACAAACCAAAAAACAAGTCTGAAAAGGTTTGGGCTTCGATTTTAATCCCGTTGATAAGTGGCATCCTTATACATTTATTGGTCGCTTCTTGTAAGAACTCAGGTTATGGTTTCGCGTTTGACCTTGGAGCTACGATAGTTTTTGTGGCTATCCCAACAGTAGCTTTGCTGATTACGTTGTTTATTAAACTTAAAGTGGAGAATGTAGATAAAAAAGAAATCAAAAATTCAAATGAGACAGTTGATGTACCTCTTCATTATGGAACAGGTGAAAATAGAGTTAATTTTGAACTACAACTCACGAAGGAAGAAATATTAAAAATGGGAGAAATGCGGAGAGAAGACCCAGACAAATGGGAGGATAACGATTTGGAGTTGGTCAAGGCTGTAAAAAATGCACTACTAATAGAGAAAGAAAAAGAACAAGACATAAAGTGTGACGACGAAAATATCGTCGAGGAATCTTCGACATCAAATTCTAAACAGACTGTTGAACCTATGATTGTTGCTCAGGTCGCTGAAGATGCTAAAGCCACAGAAGTTACGACAGAGCCAATTGCCGAACTAGTTGAGGAGAAACCGAATTTGTTTGGGAATAAATTAGAATCAGAATACAGACGAGAAGCGGAAACTACAGCCCACTGGATAATGCAAAACGGCACAGAAATGTGCATCAACATAGACGATGCCACGTATCAACGAATGGTGGAATTGCAAAATCAAAACCCGAAAAAGTGGGTGGACAACGAATTCAATCTGTATCTTCAAGCTGCCTCAAGCAAACAAAACGGTCGCAAGAAGAGTAGAACTTGGAAAATGAAAAAATGGATGTGGGTCGTTGCTATTCTTATCGGAATATGTACAATTTATGGAGTAGTGGCTAGAGTTGTGGATAACACTGTGGCTACTTGTAATGAAGAAATGATGCAGGGAGTATATGAGGTCTTAAAATACCAAGAGCACGTTAGTTGCAGTTATCCTACTTTCAGGTATCGGATGATTGCCAATTCTTTATACCGAAAGCAGATGTATAATCTATATCCAAAATATCCTTATAAATGGAAGGGACAGTGGCATGATAAGCAATGTGACTATAAAGAATATGTCTTTAATCTTCGAATAAACAAATGGCTGGAAAATCCTTTTGTGTGGGTGTGGTGATGGTATAAGAATTAAAAGAATGGATAAAACAACGATTCTGGTATTATATTAATTCGAAAATTGATCTATGCATCATAGGATTTACTAGCTCTCTTTGGGATTAACGTAAATAATCCAATTCGGTGAGTCTTCTCAAGATAACAGCCTTTGAAACATTGAAATAGGCTGATAAGTGTTGAATCATCCAATTCGATAATTCAACATTGCATTTTTGGCCCTTGAGATATAATTCTGGATAGTTTCTAACACCTTCTTTGATGAAAAGTGCTTTGTATGCCAATTCGAATTGGTGAGGAGGAAGCAAAAGTAATGAGGCAAAACTATTAGCTTGGATTTCCATCCTGGTAATGGTCTTGTTGCTAATATTGGCACTTTCTGCCATTTCATCGTCTATGTATTCTTCTATTGCTTTTATGTTTGATTGTAGAATGGCTTTAGAGTGTAACACAATATGGCCAAGTTCATGAGCCACTGTAAAACGCCACCTTGGGCTTCCTTCTTGTAATGTGTCAGAAACGAGGATGGTTTTTGATTCAAAGTCAATTTCTCCCAACACTTTGTCTGGAAGAGTGGCTGTGTTAACCGAATAACCTTTTTTAGATACAAGTTTTAATAAATCAGCGTCTTGAACTGTGAAGTATGTACTTTGCAAGAATTGAGACTCATTATAAATCGCGTCAAGTATTTGCTCGTTTGTCAAATAATCTATGGATAATGATTGTTGTAGCTGTAAACCAATGTCGTCGTGGAGAAAATCAAAAAAATTGGTATAATAATCATCCTCGCCAATTGCTACAAAAGGATAGTTTCTTTCAGATGATAACCCTGTGATTGTTTTTATAACATCGGAATAGACTTCGTTTTTGTCTCTAATAGAAACCCTTCGCGTTTTCCAATGCAACTCGTCCGTGTTACCAACGACTACTAGCCCGACACGGTTTGCTTTGGCTATCTCTAATACGCCAGACTGAAATCGACTTGTTGTAAAGAAATATCCCTTATTAGCTCCAACTTCGTTCATCCGAAAAATGAAGTCGCGAATTTTTGAGTCTTCAATTGGAGATGCATAATCTTTGCACTCTATTAAGGTTAAGTTCGCTATCTCCTCTGAATCAGGCATGAAAGATTCTATGGCTATGTCAAAAACAATGTCTTTTTTCGATTCTTTTGAAGTGTACTTTTTCTTACAATAGATTTGCGACCTTTTACAATTGATTGGTAACGATTCTGTCTGAAGCAACTTTTGAAGGATTTTGAAAACCCTTTCTTCAAAGGCATCACCCTTTGCGGTCGTGTTTTTACTCTCTTTGGCCATGCTTTCTTACGATTCTTATTTTGTATTACATGCCGTATTGTCGAAGAAACGCTTGCAAAATCTGCTGTTGCCTGTTTTGATACGCAATCCACTCATTCATCATCTTTTGAAACAAATCCGCTGCCTCGTGGCTGTCAATCACATTGCATAGTTGGTCGGCTAATTGTGGCTGGAAGTTGTTTCTGATGATTGATTTCTGCATTTCGTTAGAAATCTTGTTTCCTATAATATTTAAGAAGTCTTGTTGTGTCATTTTTGTTTGTTTTGGACTGTTTTCTTGTAATTGTTTTTTTGCGACAATCAATTTCATCGCATAGATTCTTGCATCAAAAACCCGTCCATATATTTTCATTGCGGTTTTTGGCGCATTATTACTGACTTTTTGTCATAACAGCAAAGCATTTGCAAATCACATCACATAAGGACTATTCACCCGACAAATAACTCTTTGCTTTTTAAGTGCTTTTTGGTCTACACCAAAGAAAGGTGACGGCGTTGGAGAGCGGTGAGCACACTCTTGGAAGCCACTGGGTTGAGGCCTTGGAAGGTGAAAATATATGGCTCAATGGACAGGCCGCACATCAGTTACATCCCATACTCCATCTCCCTCATGAACTCATCAGCCACATACAAATCCCCGTAAAGGTAAAGGCCTGTGGACTTGTCGTGCAAATCGGCGCAGGTTTGGCTTTCGTAGAATAGTTGCAGGGCCTTTACGGGTTCAATATCGAGCCGTTTGGACAATTCCATTGCTATGGCACCAATGCGGTTGCTCATGATAATCTCCTGTATGACAGGCGACTTGACGGGGTCTTCAAATTGCTTCTGTTCCATCGAAAATCAGGTATTTGTCGGTTAATTCCTGTGAAAGCAAGCACATTTGGTTGTTGGGGCGATGCTCCGACAGACGCGCCAACGCCGTATCAAGATCCATCAGTCCTGCCATATAAAGGTTCACTGTATCAATCACACGGTCGTTGGCAACGCCACCTTCAATGTAATCATAGTTGTCAGCTACATGTTGTCCGCGTCGGCTCGCTACAATGAATTCAAGCCACTCCTTATCGTATGCCATGAAAACCTTGCATCGGGCTTCAGCCAATATGGCATCACGATTTAAACGGTATCTGTTTATAATTGGAGGCTGCTTCCTGCGATCAGCCACTTGAGTGGCCCAATCCACAGCCTGCTTGCGTAAATTCGTAACATAAAAGCCTTGGCCAAAGTCCAAATTACGACGGCCGAATTTACAGATAGGAAACTCAACTTTTTCGGTTCCTCCATGATAGACGATCATTCCACTCATTTTTTGTTCTCCCAATTGTTCAGACATTCTACCATTACCTCCGCGAGATTATCTCGGCTCTCACTATGAAGCGTTTCGTAGTGAGGCAGTATAAATCGTTCTATCAGCCCCACGTGTTTCATCCGCTGGTAAACTTCTCTATAAGAAGTGTTTAGCAATCGGGCGGTGGTCTCAACGCAAGTAGATATGAAGGTCATAATCACTTGTGTCCTTGATATTTCTACCATGTTCTTCATAACGCAACTTTCAAGAGTGCAAAAATACATTTTCTTTTTTGAATGAGGAAATATTTTGGTAAAAAGCGACGATGGCATGGAGAACAACCTCGCCAAGATTGACAAGTGGCTGAAAGAGATTGGATTATAGATAGTTTATTGCGTATTCCTTAAATTAGAATTCCGCAACTTGGGCGAAGGCTTGGGTTGCGGATTTTTCATCTCTTTCCCCAAAAATAAAGAAAAAAACGGAAAAAATTATGCTAATGAATTTGTTTTCAAATCTTTACGCCTTATAAAATATGCAAAATTCGTGACCATACTCCCGAATTTCTTGTAAAAATCGGGATTACGCTCCTTAAATTTGGGGATTCCTACGACAAAAAGGTGGTATAACCGCAATTCGGGCGAAGGCTTGAGTTGCTGATTATTTCCTCCATTTCTACCAATTTTACACCCCATTCTACCAATTTTCTGCCCAGAAAAAGGCTTTCTTTGCCAAAATTTCTTTTATGTCCAAAAATAAAATCCTGTTTTTCTGCTTATTATCACTGTTCTTCCCCGTTTCTTTGTTGGCGCAGGCCAAAACGGGTGCTTCGGGCGTGGTGGTCGATGCGCAAACGGGCGAGACTTTGCCTTCCGTGCAGGTCTATTTCGTGGGCACCACCATTGGCACCATCACCGACCTCGACGGCAATTTCTCCATCGAAAACACGCAAGGGTTGGTTACGCTTTCCTTCCAAATGGTGGGCTATAAGACACAGATTTTCAGTCTGAAAGCCAATAAGATGCTGACCAATCAGCGCATTGAGTTGCAAACCGATGTGTATGGCTTGCAGGAAATCGTGGTGAAGCCGCAACGCCTCAAACGCGAGGAACGCTATCGGCGCAAAGGCAATCCCGCCGTGGAACTCGTCCGAAAGGTGATTGACCACAAAAACGCCAACCGTATCGAGTCGGTGGAATGCTATACCTCAAAGAGTTACGAGAAACTGATTATGGCTCTCGACCGATTTGACGTGGATTTCGACAGCAGCCGCTTTTGGCACGAGTTCCGGTTTTTGGAAAAATACATCGACACTTCGCAATTCAACACCACGCCAACCCTCACCGTTTCCTTACGCGAGATGATGGCACGGAACGATTATCAAAGTCGCCCGAAGCAGGAGCGCAAATATGTGATGGCCAAGCGCTTCCAAGGTGTTGACGACATCCTCGACCGTGAAGGTCTTGCCACCAACATCGACGCGATGTTTACGAAGGTGAACATCTTCGACAACGACATCGAGATTATGCTCAACCGCTTCGTCAGCCCGCTTTCCTCGACCTTGGCGGTGTCGTTTTACCATTATTACATTATGGACACGCTCGATGTGGACGGCGACCGCTGCATCGACCTCGCTTTTGCGCCCGTCAATCCGCAGAGTTACGGCTTTACAGGACACCTGTATGTCCTGAACGACAGCACCTTCGCTTTGAAGAAATACTCCATCAATGTGCCTCCGTATATCAATATGAATTTTGTCAGCGACTTGGCTATCGAACAATCTTTCAAGCAGTTGGACAATGGATTGTGGGCCAGCGACAAGACCAATACTTTCGTCCGCTTCTACCTCTTCAAGAATATGCGGCAAATATACGCTCGTCACAACCTCTATCAGTATGATTATGAGATTGGTGCGATGCTTCCTGACTCGTTGATGGTCAATATGAACGGCAACGAGAGTGTGGCTGACAGCGCGCGGAAATATGTCCGCAGCCAATGGAATGCTATGCGACCGCTGGAACTTACTGGGAAAGAGTCGGTTATCGACAGCCTGATGCCCGAGTTGAGGCGCATTCCGAAATTTGATGCCGCCATCCGCGTGGGTGAAGTGGTCGTTTCGGGCTATTTGGCCACCAACCGCGACCGACAAAAGAGCAAGTTTGACTTTGGTCCGCTCTACAACACCTTAAGTTACAACGGTTTGGAAGGCGTGCGTTTGCGTGTCGGTGGTATGACTACCACCAACCTGCATCCGCATTGGTTTATGAACGGTTATCTGTCTTTCGGCTTCAAGGACTTGCGCCTAAAACACAACGCCACGCTGATTTACAGTTTCAACGATAAGATGTATCACCCCTACGAGTCGTTGCGACACGCGCTTTATCTGAGCACCTATTACGATGTGGAAGTGCCCGGCCAGACCTACTCGCTTTTCGACCGCGACAATGTCTTTATGTCGTTCAGTATGGGCACCCCGACACAACGGATGCAGTATGTGCGCCGCACCAAACTCCGCTACGAGAAGGAATGGGCCAACCGTTTCAGCGTGGATGCTTGGCTGCAACACGAGAACAATGAGGCGGCAGGCACATTGCATTATGCACGCTTCAATGCTGACGGAAGTTTGAGCAATGTAAAGTATTACAACGACTTGCAATTGGGCCTCACGCTTCGTTTTGCCCCGGGCGAACCGCTCTACAACAACCGTCTCGGGCAGGAGTCGCCTTTCAATTTGAGCAAGGACGCTCCCGTCATCAGCCTGACGCATACGATGGGTTATATGGACGGCCAGTTTTTCTACAACCGCACCGACATCAACGCCGAGAAGCGTTTCTGGCTTTCAGCCTTCGGCCACATCGACGCGACGGTGCAGACGGGCATCATCTGGAGCCAAGTGCCGTATCCGAAACTCTACATTCCCAACAGCAACCAGAGCCTTTTCCTGACACCGAAGTCGTTCAGCCTTATGCAACCGATGGAGTTCGTGATGGACCAATATGTCGCCTTCTTCGGCACCTATTACCTGAAAGGCTGGATCTTCAACCGCATCCCGCTCGTCAAGAAACTGAAACTGCGCGAAGTGGCTTCGTTCAATGCCGTTTATGGCGGTCTCTCGCAAAAGAACAACCCGACCTTGATGCACGAGGGGCTGTATGTGCTGCCCGAGGGCTGCTCGCCGATGGGCAAGGTGCCGTATATGGAGATGAGCCTCGGTGTGGAGAACATCCTCAAATTCATCCGCGTGGACTGGGTGCATCGGCTCACCTACACCGACGGCCTCTCCAACAAAGAAAAGAACGGCGTAAGACTCACATTCCGATTAACTTTCTAACTTTGCAAACAAAACCACAGACAATGAAAACGCATAAAATCCAACTTCTAGCCATCGTCCTCTTGATGGCAGTCACGGCAACGGCGCAAAACACGGCTGAAACCCAACTCCCCGTGGTGAACTGGGGCCTCAAGACGCAAGCCAATGCCTCGAATATCCTGCTGAAAGGCCTCCCCAACGAAGTACATACCGAAATGGCGTTTGGCGACGAATTGGGCGGCTTCCTCAACTTCAACATTAGCCAAGGGTTCTTCATCCAATTCAACCTGATGTATTTCGCCGAACAGACCCAGGTGGTCAGCACGACGCAAGACACGCCGCTTTGGACACTCGGCATCGAAGTGCCCGTGTATGCAATGGCACGTTTCGGCAGCGCGGAGAGAGGCTGGTTCTATTTGGGCGGAGGCCCTTACACCGAGTTCTCGCTATGGGCCACGATGGACGACGGCAGCGGTGGCACGTTGAATCCCTACAAGCACGTGGTCGGTATCGACGACGAGACGGGCGAGGAACAATTGGCTATGAGCGACAGCCACTCTGGCTTAGGCGTTTTGGTGGGCTACGAACTGCCGTGCGGCCTGCAATTCAACGCCAGCGGCCAGTACAGCATCTCCGACATCATTGCCTTCGCCCATCCGAATACGATGAGCGCCCATCCGCTGAAGGTGATGCTGGGCTTCGGGTGGCGATTCTGATGACTTGGAGTTTTTAGAGTGCAATTCCACAATCCGGGCGCAGGCTTGGATTGCGGATTTTTTTTGCTTGCGGAAACCGCTGAAAAACAGCGTTACTAACCTTATAGTGCGTGTGTATGGATTTTGTAACTTGTTGCAGGACAATGATTTTTTGCTTTTCTTTGCAGCAAATTTGAAAGCAACTGAATAAAAGTTAGCCAAATATGGACAAGAAAGAAATCCTCAACGCCACCTTCCCAGATTGTCCCGTGCGCAATGTCATTTCGCGCATTACCGACAAATGGTCATTGCTGGTGCTTTATACCTTGGAGCAACAGAATGTGCTGCGTTTCAACGACTTGTGGCGACAAATCCCCGACATTTCCCAAAAGATGCTCACTTCCACCTTGCGCCATCTTGAGAATGACGGCATCATCAGCCGCGAAACCTTTGCCGAGGTGCCGCCCAAAGTGGAATACCGCCTCACCGAGCGCGGCAAGAGCCTTATGCCCCATCTCGATGCGCTGCTGAGTTGGGGAATGGAGCATTTCGAGGATGTCATCAACGATAGGAAGAATCATTTAATTAACAGATAATCAAATTGTTTAACTAAAATTTCACTACAATGAAAAGATCAGAATTCGGAGGCTTCGTGGCCTCATTCGCAATGAGAAGTTCAAGTGCTTGTGGCAGTGCCTGTGGCGCCGCCGAACCCAAGAAAGAAGAGAAACCCTCGGCCTGCGGCAGCGCTTGCGGTGCAGCAGAACCCAAGAAAGAGGAAAAGCCGAGTGCCTGCGGTAGCGCTTGTGGAGCCAAGTAAAAACAAGGCTATGCAGTATTTTTCCTTCCAGTGGCACATCACCGACTATTGCGACCAGCGTTGCAAGCATTGCTACATCTTCTCCGAGGGTCACCCCGAGTTGCTTTCAGTCAGTTTGGAGCGTGCCAAAACGGTGATTGACAACTGTTTGGAAATGTGCAAAAAGATGGGCGATCGCTTCCCGTACTTTTACATTACGGGAGGCGACCCCGTTTTGCATCCGCAGGTTTGGGACATTCTCGCCTACGTCAAGGAAAAAGGCATCCCGTTCACGATTCTGGGCAATCCCTTCCACCTGACCGACGAGGTGTGCCAAAAACTGAAGTTTTACGGCTGTGAGAAATACCAGTTGAGCATCGACGGCAACCGCGCAACGCACGACTTCATGCGCAAGCCTGGCTCGTTTGACACGACTTTGGAGAAAATCGAGGTGCTACACCGCAACGGTATCCGCGTGGCCGTGATGACCACCGTCTCGGGCGTGAACGCTGATCAAATGCCTGAAATCATCGATACGGTGGTGAAACACGAAGTGGATGTTTTCGCCTTCGCGAGATACTGCCCGACGAGTTTGGAGAAAAGTGCCCACCTCACGCCGCAACAATACCGCCAAGTGTTGGATACTTGTTGGAAAAAATATATGGAGTACGGCGACGACTGCAAGACCACTTTCAACCTAAAAGACCATCTTTGGGGCTTGTACTTGCACGAAATCGGCGAGTTCAAGATTCCCGAAGGTTTGGACGAGGACACCGTTTATGACGGCTGCAACTGTGGCCACGGGCATTTCACCATCCTGCCCAACGGCGATGTGATGGCCTGCCGCCGCTTCGACAGCGTGGTGGGTAATGTGTTTGAAACGCCGCTCTACGATTTGTGGACATCGTCCAAAATGGATTATTATCGCCAATACGAGAAGTTTGAGAAATGCGGCAAGTGCGAATTGATGAGGTTCTGTCGCGGCTGTCCTGCCGTGGCATACGGCTACACGCACAACTTCTTTGCTGCTGACCCGCAGTGTTGGCACGAATAAAACTCTTATTGTTACAAGATGAAAGCCATCCAGATCAATCATCGTTGCTCCGCCGATGAAATGCGCGTGAGTGAAATCCCGATTCCCGAAGTGAAGTCAGGCTGGGTCTTGGTGAAAATCCACGCCGCTGGGCTGAACCATTCCGAGGCTTTGCTGCGGATGTTTGAAATCGAGAACGACTATATCCAGAAGCCTATCGTGCCAGGGATTGAGTGCGTGGGCGAGATAGCTGACCCTTCCGACAGCCATTTTTCGAAAGGCGACAAGGTCATCGCGCTGATGGGCGGGATGGGACGCTCGTTCAATGGCAGTTACGCCGAATACGCTTTGCTCCCTGCGACCAATGTCTTCAAGGTGGAAACCGACTTGGAATGGATTTCGTTGGCCGCTGTTCCCGAGACTTATTTCACGGCCTACGGCTCGTTGACGGAATGCCTGCTGCTCAACGGAAACGACACGCTTTTGGTGCGCGGCGCGACCAGCACCGTCGGGCAAGCCGCCATCCAACTTGGCAAGTCGATGGGGACAAGAGTCATTGCCGCCTGTCGCAAGGAAAAAGACTTTGACCGCCTGAAAGCCATTGGTGCGGACTTCTGCTGCATCGATGACGGCCATTTGGCGGAAAATCTGCCCACGGAAATGCGCCCGAACAAGGTTTTGGAACTCGTTGGACCGGCGACTTTACAAGATAGTTTGCGTTGCGTTACACGGCCAGGCTACGTCTGCAACACGGGCATCCTCGGAAACATCTTCACCGTGGAGCATTTCGACCCCATCAAGTACATCCCCAACGGCGTGTTCCTCACGGGCTTTTTCTCCAATTTCCCGACAATGACGACCATTGACGCGATGTTTGATTTGATCAATAAAACGCATATCAAACCATTGTACGCCAAGATTTTCGGATTGGACGAAATTGCCGAAGCGCATACCTTATTGGAGAAAGGCGGTGCTGGAGGAAAAATTGTTTTGAAAATCTCATAATCGATAATCCGCAATTCAGGCGCAGGCTCGGGTTGCGGATTTTTTGTATTTTTGCACATCAAAAGGCATCATCAATAGGATGCTCTTTTTTTAAAGATCAGAAATATGCAAATAGCCATTTTTACAGGTGCATCGTCCGGATTGGGGAAGATGTTTTTTGAGAAGATATTGGAACGCTATCCACAACTCGACGAGTATTGGGTCATCGCCCGAAGCGAGAACAAACTGAAGGAACTGGCCGGGCAGCATCCGCAGCAGAAAGTGCGTGTCGTGCCGATGGATCTGTCGGGCACACGAATGCTCCTTTCGCCGAGCAAGATGGATACGGCGATGTTCCATCAGAACAGTACGGATAGCGGGAATATGTCTATCCAACCATATCTGAACCTTGACAAAGTGACCGTGAAGGCGATGCAGAAAGCCGAAAGAGGTTGTGCGGCTTATACTCCGATGGCATTTTACAAAGTGTACCGTATTCTGGCCAAGATAGTGCCCAGCGCCATTATGGTCAAGTTCACAAGTGTTGAAGGTTCTATTCCTAAAGAATAGCAAACTTTCGTATATGGGTAATAAACAATTAATTATGATAGTATGGCTTTTGCGGCAGGTGCCGTGTTTTATGTTGTTGTGGAAGAGCTTATCCCAGAGGCCAACGAGGGCGAACATAGCAACCTCAGCACCATCGGCTTTGCCATTGGTTTCGTGCTGATGATGGTGCTTGATGTGGTGATGGGGTGATGCGAGCCGTTTCCGCAGACTATGAGGAAATAACTATTATTCTGGCTTATTATTTCAATAATGATGTCTGCTTTTTCAACGCACGCTCTGCAAGCCGCATGGCAAGGATGGCGACGGGAATGGTCAATACGATGGCGACAATCAGCATGGGGACATTGTCAATGACGGGCCTCATCAGCTCGTCGTAACCGGGACGCATTTCAGCCACGGCTGCCGCCAGCGAGCCTTCGGTATCGATCCACCAGTGAAGCGTGTAAGGGAAGAACGAGAGGGCGAAGGGAACGAAGCTCCAGCGGATGCCTTTCAGTGTGTCGTACTTGAAGAAGTAGCGGATGAGTTCGGCAAGTGCGGTCAATGCAATGATGCCGATAATGAAGGTGGTGTCGGCTTCGCCCGTCAGCAATCCGACAACGAGTAGGAACCCATTCAAGACTGTTGCGGCTCCGAACCCTCGGATAACGGTAGCCGTGTAAAGATAGACCAAGGCGAACAGCAAAGGCAGGATAGCTCCGACGTAAGCATAGCACGCCGGATGAATCATTCCACTCGATGCGCCAAGCAGGAAGATGGCCAAATAGACGATGGCCAACAACAGCACCTTGATTGTGTTGCTATTCCTGATGACTGTGTTTTCTTTCAAGAGACCTGCCGATTTCTTGTCCACTTTGGTGCAGAGCCAAATGGAGAGCACAGCAATGGCTGCTGTGAAAACAACACAAAGGCTGAATACCCAGGGATTCTGGAGTCTAGCGATGCCGTCGGCATAGACCTGCCCCATTTCTTCCACGGCCCCGTCGATGTACCATTGGGGACGGATCCAGAGGTTTACAATCCAGCCGATGTTGCCGCTAGCAAGAAGTGGATAAGCTGTATAGAGACCTTTTTTGGAAGTGTTGCCGACAAGGAGCCTTACTATATCGGCAAGGACTCCTCCGGCCACGATGACTGCCTTGGACAGGAAGCCGGCGGCTTCACCGGTTGCCAGGCAGAAAAGACACACTAACACGGCAGCAAACGTCCCAACGCCGAATTTCTGCCAACGTGCTGCTAACCAGAAGTATGCGCCTGCACCAAGCAAGGCGGCGACGACCGGGAAGAAAGTCCAGCAAGCAGGGCCGATAAAGCCGAAGAAGCAGGCAGCAAAAACCATTGCCATGTACAACAGCCCCATTCCAAGGGCCGAGTACCATTTGAGAGATTTCTTTTCCATATTGCGAAACTATTTTAGTTAAGTTATCATGCCGCCGTCGAAGCGTTGCATGGCTTGGGCAAAGCCTACCATGCTGGCTGTTAATACGATGAATAATAGCGTTATGCGTTTCATCTCGGAATCCCATTTTACGCTTGCAAAAATATAGGGTTTGCAAACCACCGAAAATCGCTATTTGTTGGGATTTTCGGAAAGTTGTTTCACCAGTTTTTCGCAACTCAGGCGCAGGCTTGGGTTGCGGATTTTTCAAAGTGGCATTAAGGTCGCCATATTATCAAAAATATTATTACCTTTGCAAACCGAAAAGAGAGGAAAGTTATGTGCAAATACAATGAGATAGAAACCGTCGAACTGCCCAATGGCAAAACGGTCAAGGAAGTGAACGAAGCGGTAAGGCGCGAGGTGGAACGCATCTATTTGGAATCGTGGCTGCAAGGCGTTTCAGTTCCTTTTTTTGAAGACGACGGCACCACCTATCTTGCCAATCCTGACGGAAGCGAAGATAAAGTCACTCTCGACCGCCGCACACGCACCTATAACATCATTTTGCGCACCGCAAATCCAGGTTGCGGCAGATACGCTTATTTATTGTCCTAAGCTATGAAACGCAGGCCTGAATTTACCGTGATAGCCGGACCAAACGGCGCAGGGAAGAGCAGGCTTTGCCCTTTTTACGTCAGCACAAAGTCGTTTGATGGCGACAAACTCGCCCTGAATCTCCGCAAGGAGCATCCTGACTGGCCTGAGCATTGGATAAGCGGAACCGTGGCTTCCGAATTGGAAAAACAGAAAAACCAAGCCCTTAAACAGAAAGAGGACTTCGCTTTTGAAACCAACTTCTCCAATGAAATGGTTGTCAATATGATACAGGAGTTTAAGGATGCGGGATTTAAGGTTTCTCTCTGCTATTTTGGCTTGAATTCCGAAAACGAGAGTGTAAGCCGTGTGATTTTAAGAGCACAAACGGGCGGACACGATGTTTCAGACGAGGTGATCCGTTTCAACTTCAACGAAGGGTTGAAAAATGCGAAAAAGCACCTTCACCTTTTTGAGAATCTCACCTTCATTGACGGTAATTCCGACTTTGGAAAAATTGTGGCATTGCATATCGAAAAGAACGGCAAACATGAAGTGACGAACAATCCGCCTTTGTGGTTTAGGGAGCATTTTGAGAAGCCTTTTGCTGATTTGACAGAATGAAATAATAATAAATACAAGGATTTCCGTCGTGTTGGATGTGTCGCTTATTTCGGTGCCGAATTAATTTCTTATCGCGGATTGTTTTTCCAACATTTGATGAAAAGATGTAACTTTGCGAAGTAAAAACAAGAATAAATGAAAAAACGGTTATATTTCGACATGGACAACGTGCTCGTTGATTTTCAGTCGGGTCTTGACAAGATTGACGAAAAAACGAGGCAGGAATACGAAGGCCGCTTCGATGAGATTCCTGGAATTTTTGGTTTGATGGAACCAATGGACGGAGCCGTTGAGGCAGTTCATAAGCTTTCTGAAAAATATGATGTTTTCATACTTTCCACTGCTCCTTGGAAAAATCCTTCGGCTTGGTCGGACAAAGTGAAGTGGGTTACGAAATATTTTGATGACATTTTTCACAAGAAAATGGTCATCACCCATCGGAAAGACTTGTGCAAAGGCGATTACCTCATTGATGATCGCGGCAAAAACGGCACTTCTGAATTTGAAGGCGAATGGATCCCTTTTGGAACAGACAGATTTCCGGACTGGCAATCGGTTTTGGATTATCTGATGCCGGAAAATCTGTTTGTGAAAGCCGAACAGCTTGCACGAGAGGCACATCAAGGCCAAAAAGATAAGTCCGGGGCGGATTATATCGGACATCCCCTGCGAGTTTCTGCAAGATGCCAAAGTCCCAAAGCCAAAATCGCAGGCCTGTTGCACGATACCGTTGAAGACACCTACGTTACACCTCAATTGCTCAAAGAAATGGGATTTGACGATGACATCGTGGAGGCGGTGCTTGCTTTGAGTCGCCGCGCTGATGAAACATACGCCGAGTTTATCGTTAGAGCTTCGCAAAATGAGATTGCAAAAGAGGTGAAGATCGCCGATCTGGAAGATAATATGGACATCCGCCGATTACCTGAACTTTCCGAAAAAGATACGATAAGGATAAAGAAATACCTTCATTCGTGGCGTTATTTAAAAGGTTTAGAAAACGACACTGATTTGATAACGGATTAACATTTGTAATATGTCAACATACTTTATTTTTAGAATCAGCTATTCGCCTGATGGATATAGCGCCTATACCAACATGCTCAATTGGTTTGAGTCGAATGGCGTTCAAACCTCAATTTGGAGTTGGCCATAATACGACCGCAATCCATGCCGCAGGCTTGGGTTTCGGATTTTCGTATATCCTTGGCACCTTGATTTGCCAATCCAAATAAAATGTGTACTTTTGCAAAGTGAAAAAGGATGCGACTATGATAACAGAACATGATCAATGGGTGTTTGACAACCTTGAAAAAGCAAGCGACGGCATCGAAAACATGGATTTGGATGTCAACACGTTCTTCGACCTGATGGAGGATATGGTGAACAAACACTACGACGCAAAAGAAGACGCAAAGTATGGCCATCATCAAACAGAGGGCGTCCTCGCGTATTAAGAAGTTCTACGCAAACGCCATGCGTAGCCATACCACCTTGTCGCGCGAGGTGGTGCTTTCCATTATGCGGAAATTGAGAGCCGAAATGCTGGCTCTCGACGATGGAATTCCCGAAGGTTGTCATGTCGTTACCCCTTCGTTTCTTTCTTTGTGGAACGACAACAAATGGATTGATGTTTCTTCCATCAACACGCGATGGCATTATGCCTTTACGCACAATCGAGTTCAAGCTATTATTCATGACGCTGAGCATTCGCAAAACATGGCTGACGAGGCTGTCAGGCCATTGTAAACATCGTATTTTGTAGCAGTTTTTTGGCATATTTCCCTCTTTTTGACCCAAACAGACAGAAAACTTGAACCAAATAGAAAAGTCTGTTTGGCGGAATAGTATGACCTTTGCAGCGTCAATCTTAAAGCAAAGGAAAAATGAAACAGAACGAAACCGTACAAGGCATCCTGAATGCCATCGAACTTTATGCTGAGGCAGGTCGCAAGGCCAGCCGCGAAATCGGACAGAAAGCCTTCACGAAGGAAGCCACGATGTCGTGGGTAGAGAAGGGCGTGATCACCACCGTACCCATCAACGCACTCTTCGACGTGCTGGAGCAGACGGGTGAGGAAGAGGTGACTTACACCGTCGAGGATGTGACCGTCGCTGGCAACATCGCCTTCGTCCGCATCTCGTCATCGTTCAGCAAACTGACCACCTTCAACGACATGTTCACCCTGGCTGAGCAGGATGGTGAGTGGAAGATTGTCAGCAAGATCTATAGCGTGAAGTAATTTTAATCACTAAAAAGGGGGCAGATTTGTGCTGTTTTAGCCGAGTCTGCCCCTTAAATTAGTTAAAAGTTAACGGTATTTCTGGGGAATTGTGTACCTTTGCATACGATGAACAAAACAGATAAATCGGAATTTATGGTTATACTGATAACAGGTGCATCACATACGGGTAAAACGCTACTGGCCCAGCAGATGCTTGAAAAATACAAGTATCCTTACCTGTCTATAGACCATCTGAAAATGGGCATGATTCGAAGCGGAAAGACCAACCTTACCCCAGAAGACGATGATGCCCTCACCGATGAACTATGGCCTATTGTCCGTGAAATGGTGAAGACGGCAATAGAGAATCGGCAGAACCTTATAGTAGAGGGCTGTTACATCCCTTCTGATTGGCGCAACGATTTCAGTGAGCAATATTTGCAGTCAATAAGGTTTATTTGCCTTGCCATGTCGGATGCTTACATTGAAGCTCATATTGATGAGATAAGGAATCACGCCTCTACCATAGAAAAGAGGTTGTACGACACAGA
>JAFUVT010000020.1 GCA_017477425.1 Bacteroidales bacterium | reverse complement strand
ACCAGCCTGACGCGGGTCGACATCGCCAACTTGGCAGCCTGGTGCACGATTAACTTTGACCATTACACGTCCAACCCCCTCTATTATGCCCATCACATCTATCACAACGGCAATTTGGTCAATAACTTGGACAACCTTGGCAGCCCAGCCTCCATTGGAACCTATGCCTTCTATGGCTGCACCGACCTCACGTCGGTGACCATTCCCAGCTCGGTGCAGTCCGTCGGGAACCATGCCTTCGATGGCTGCTCGACCTTGACCTCAGTGACCATCAACAGCAACGCCGTGGCCTCGGCCGACTATTCTTATTCCACTTCTTATTATTATCCTACTTATGATAATTTCAAGACGAGGTTCGGCAACCAGGTGACGAGCTACACCTTCGGCTCTGAGGTGACGGCCATCGGGACAAAAGCGCTTTACGATTGCACAGGCGTGTCGGAATTGTACGTCAAGGCCACCACGCCGCCCACCATCACCAGCTCCACCTTCGGGAATGTCCCCAAAAGCATCCCCGTCTATGTGCCCATAGGTCGCGCAGCCGCCTACCGCCAGGCCCAGTATTGGTCGCAGTTCACCAATTTCGTGGAGGCCGTTTTCTTCGACGAGCTTCATGTGGGCCTACCTTACCAGCAGCCCTTTGCCTCCACCACCATCCCCGAAGGCTGGGGCACCTACACGGGCCAATTGGTCTGGAACAGCAGCACCCAAACGGGCACGGCTTCGCTGACGCCGGAGGACTCTTGGCAATTCGGCCAGGCCAACGGCCATACCAACTCGCACGCCTACACCAACATTGGCAGCCATCAGCACTACAAATGGCTCATTTCGCCTGCCATCTTCATTGACGACGAGTTGGAAGGCAACATCGTCCTTTCAACTTGGTTCGCCCTGACGCGCGCCCTGAGCAACCTCCTCCCTATCACCCCGGGCAATCAAGACCACGAAAGCCTCGGCATCTTCTACACTGCCAACGAAGGCGCCACATGGCATCGCCTGACGCTTTTCGACAACACCAGCAACGCTTTCGAGAACATTCCCACCACGGGCGACACCTACTACTACAACCTCGACACTTTGCGCGGCCAAACCGTTTGGTTCGGCATCTATGCTGCTTGCACCGATGCTAACGACGCCTTCAACAGAATCCATGTCGACGATTTCAACATCGGCACCTACGACCTCACCGCAGCGCCCACGGCAGTGACCGTGACCGATGTAGCTGGCCATTCCGCCAAAGTGAGCTGGACAGCGGACAATATCGCGCAACAGAGCTGGGACATTTGGGTCACGCAGATGTCTATTGATCATAATCCCAATTATGAGTATTGGACGATTGAAAATCTTCAACAATACGGACAACTCATTCACACTCAAACATTTTCATGCAATTATATAGTAAACAACCTTACACCCAATAGCAGTTATTACGCATGGGTGCGCTATCGTTCGGGAAGCGTGACGAGCCCCTGGGTGAATAGCGATTCGTTCGAAACCGTTCCGATGTGCGCTCCTCCCACTGATATCATAGTCTCCAACCTCACCTCACACTCTGCATTGGTGAGTTGGACACCCGGACAGGAAAACCAAACCAGTTGGGACACCTATGGCGGCGAGGATGACATGGAAGGCGAGACCGTCACTGTGCCTTACCGCCTGTTCGAGGGCTTGGATCCTGATACGGATTACAGCTGCAATATCACTGGCTATTGTGAAGATGGCGATGGAGTTGCCAACGGGGTTTCCATCGATTTCCACACGTTACCACTGCCTACGCTTACCCTCAACGCAGGCACCAGCCAGGACAATGAAATCGTGCCTATCACATGCCAAAGTTTGGAAGATAAGGAATCTCGGACACAGTTCATTCTTCCTGCCGAGATGCTTACACCGATGCAATACAGCGAAATCACCAAGATTACGTTCTATGACGGCAATTGGCATAATGTCGCTCCTTGGGGAGAGGATATTTGGTTTGAAGTCAAGATCATGGAAGTGCCTGAAAGCAGTTATAACGATGCTGAGTATCCAGAGGAACAGTTCTATGGTTATTGGAATGATGAAAACTTCCATCAGTTCAACCACGGCACCCTTCATATCGACAGCGAAGGCAAGGTGACCATCAATGCAAGCTACCCCTACTTCCATTATGGAAGCGGCAATTTGCTGATAGGAGTGTGGCAGGATCATGACAGTTATGACGACCCCGGAACCAACTATCATGCCAATTGGTTGGGCACGACCACTACGGACTGGTCGTCGATGTACGTGCCCGCTGGTGAAGATCCTACAAGTGCAAAGTTCCTCCCCAAAGTCACCTTCACCTACGAGACCGATGCCTACCTCCCGCCCACCAACCTACAGGCGGAGTTTTTGAGCGCCAATGAAATCTACTTGACTTGGACGCCGATCAACGGCATGACGAATATTGGGGTTGCCGTCTCAGAATCACCGGATTTTCCATCCGTTTTGAGCTATAGATGCAATTCGGTCGGCGGATGCGAAGCCTGCTGCCTCATCACTTTCGATTCTCCGCTGACTCCAGAGAGCGACTACTATATCCGCGCCAAAGCCATATATGGCGAGGGCAGCGATGCCCATTACAGTGCCTTCGGCCCCACCGTTGTCCTCACCACCCCCGATGCCTGCGAGCCGCCTGCGCAACTCACTGCCACCAACGTCGGGCCCTTCTCGGCCACGCTCAACTGGGAGAGCAGCGCGGAGCATGTGGATGTGGAGTATAGGGAAGTGCTGGGCGAAGAGGAAGTGCTGGGCGACCCCGTCATCGACTACGGATTTGAAAGCAGCACACTTCCTTTCGGTTGGTCAACCACCAATAATGGCACGGGAACTGGATGGAGCGTTAATTCCAATAATTTTGGTCATAACAGCAGCGGAAGCCTTGGCTCTGTTGTCCAATCAGGCAAAGCAGCTGATAGCTGGCTGTTCATCCCCGTGAGCAATAAACGCGGTGTGCTGACTTTCTGGACGAAGCTCATTGTCGCATCAAATGCTAATACTAACGGAATAGCAGTATATGTGACTCGTAGTGTAGCTGTGCCTGGTACATCGGTGACACCAGACTATTACACGAATATCGCCACTACAACTTATCAGAAGATTACCGTTAACCTTGACCCCGCCATAACCTACAGCAATACTTACTATATTGCCATCCGTCATTTTAATGCATCGGCTGTTACAGCCAACACAGGCATCGTTATCGATGATGTTACATTCAGCAATTATGAAATCCAAACCAACTACGGCGACTGGACCTCTCTCGGCACGACCACGGAGAACAACATGATCTTGGAAGGCCTCACGCCTGGCCACACCTACCAGTTCCGCGTGAAGGCCCACTGCGACACGGGCTTCAGCAGCGACTGGAACGTCTCCGAGAGCTTCACCACGGTGAACAATATTGTTTTCCAAGACGCCATAGCAAAATCGTGTTGCCTGACATTCGCCGACACTGACGGCGACGAAGAAGTTAGTTATGCCGAGGCTGCCGCTGTGACGCAAGAAACGTATGCAGACATTACCATCTTCCAAGACCAAGTGGAGATGCATTATTTCAACGAACTGCAGTACTTCACGGGACTAACGGAGATTCCAGAATATGCCTTTGCAGGCTGCGTCAATCTGGAGGAAATCACCCTTCCGCCCAACATCACCTCCATTGGCTACAACGCCTTCGGCAGCAATTCGCAAGACATCGGTTGCACCAGCTTGACATCCATTGTTATCCCGCTTGGCGTGCAGAACATTGGCGGCTATGCTTTCCAGCACAGCGGCCTCACCGAAGTCATCCTGCCCAATTCGGTGACCTCCATCGGCGATCTCGCCTTCGGCTACTGCAACAGCCTTGAATACGTCTTCCTCCCCTCCACGGTGACCAGCATCAGCGGCAACGCCTTCACGGGTAACGCCCTCGCCAACATCGAGGTGGAAGCAAGCAACACCGTCTACGATTCGCGCAACGGCTGCAACGCCATCATCAAGACTGCCACGAACGAGTTGGTAACGGGCTGCAAGAACACCGTCATCCCCAACGGTGTCACCACCATCGGCATCTCGGCCTTCGAGTACGCCACAGGGCTCACCGAGATTACCCTGCCCGCCTCGGTGGAAACCATCGAAGAATATGCCTTCCTCAACTGCTATGGCCTCACCAAAATCAATGTGCAGGCCACCACGCCGCCTACCTTGCAAGAATATGCTTTCAAGAACTTGACCTTGAGCAACATCACAGTGTATGTGCCTTGCGGCTCTCTTGCTGCTTACGAAGCCTCCGGCTGGAGCGATTTCCACCTTGTGGAGGACTGCAACATCCAGTTTGAGGACTATACGACCAAGCAACTCTGCGTGAACGCCTGGGACGTGAACCATGATGGCGAGCTGAGCTACAGGGAGGCCGCGGCCGTGAACTCTCTGAATCCACAGGGAGAGTCCGTATTCAAAAGCAACACTGAGATTACCTCGTTCAACGAGTTGCAGTACTTCACGGGACTGACGGAGCTTCCCGTACAAGCTTTCGCCAGCTGCACATCGCTCCAAAGCATCACTCTCCCGCCCACGGTGACCAGCTTAGGCTGGGGGCTCTTCCGCAACTGCAGTGCACTGCAAAGCATCAACATTCCCGCATCGGTCGACGATATCGGCATCGCCCTCTTCAGTGGATGTTCCGCGTTGGAGACCATCACGGTGGATACAGACAATACAAGCTACACTTCACTGAATAGCAACGGTATCTTCGAGATTCTTGAGAACAACAATTACAAGTTGGTAGCGGGCTGCAAGACCACCGTCATCCCCGAAGGCGTCACTACCGTCGGATCAGGTGCGCTCGAGCAGCTGTATGGCGTGACCTCGCTCACCTTGCCTTCCACCCTCGAGTCGGTTGTAAGCTACGGCATCCTTTATCTTTATGATTTGGAAAGCCTCACGGTGAATGCCACCACGCCACCCACCCTTTCCAGCGGCTTCCTCCTCGGCACCTCTGGAGATATCCCGATAACGGTGCCGTGTGGCAGCGTACCGACCTACCAAGCCGCTAATGGTTGGAGCAATTTCACCAACTTCATTGATCCTTGCAACATCGTCTTCGCCGATGAAAACGTGAAAGCCATCTGCGTGGCCAACTGGGACACCAACGGTGACGGCGAACTGAGCTATGACGAGGCTGCGGCGGTGACGACGTTGAAACCTAACGGGGCAACCAACAGCGTGTTCTACAACAACAGCGCCATCACCTCGTTTGACGAACTGCAGTATTTCACAAACCTGACGAGCATTGAGGCGAATGCGTTTAGTGGGTGTTCCTATATGACCTCCATTACGATTCCAAATAATGTGACGACCATAGCAACAATGGCTTTTTCGGGTTGCTATAGCCTGACATCCATTAACATTCCCACTTCGGTGACGACATTGGAAGGTCAGGCATTCAACAACTGCACTGGTCTGACTTCAATGTTTATTCCCGCATCAGTTACTGAAATACCTATTACTAGTACGAGCCCCTTCTCTGGTTGTTCGGGACTGGAAAGCATTACGGTTGATGAAGAAAACACAACGTTCACCGATGGCGGTTGCAATGCAATTATCAGAATTTATGATCATCGCTTGTTCGCAGGCTGTAAGAACACGATTATTCCCGATGACATTGTCATTATTCATGGAGGTGCATTCCAAGGATGTACGGGTTTAACCACTTTGGTCATCCCAAATCAGGTCACTACGATAAATCTATCTGCTTTTAATGGTTGCACCGGACTGACATCACTTACTCTCGGAAGCGGAGTTACCAGTATCGCGGGTCGTGCATTCTTGAATTGTTCGAATTTGGAGTCCATTACTGTGCTGGCCACCACGCCACCTACTTTAGGGGGCACAAATGCAAACGTTTCTTTCTACAACGTCCCCACTACCATCCCCGTGTATGTGCCTTGCGAGGCTATCGAAGCCTACCAGCAAGCCCAGTATTGGAGCGACTTCACCAACATCCAAGAAAACCCTGAGTTCATCTGCTTCGAAGATGCCAATGTGAAGGCCATCTGCGTAGCTAACTGGGACGCCAACGGCGACGGCGAGCTGAGCTATGCCGAGACTGCTGCGGTGAACTCTCTGAATCCACAGGGAGAATCCGTATTCAAAGGCAACACTGAGATTACCTCGTTCAACGAGTTGCAGTACTTCACAGGATTGCATCAAATCGCTCATTATACCTTCCAAGACTGCTCCAGCCTCACCTCCATCACCCTGCCGCCCACGGTCACCGAAATCAAATACAATGCATTCAAGAGCTGTGGCCTGACGGGTACGCTCACCATCCCTAACTCGGTGACTACCATCGAACAAGACGCATTCAAGTATTGCAGCGGCCTCACAGGTTTGGTCATCGGATCGGGAGTGACGAGTATCGGCAGTTATGCTTTCAGTGGCTGCACAGGTCTTACCTATATTGAGGCCAAGGCCATCAACCCGCCCACGCTGGGTACGTATGGGACGTTTAATAGTGTACCTGCGGGCATCCCCGTGTACGTGCCATGCGAGGCATTGGCGGATTACTTAGACTACAACAATACAGGCCAACCTTGGGGCGGCTTCACCAACATCGTTGGCGAGGGCTGCAATACCGAGTTTAGTGCAGGCTGGAACTGGTGGACGCCTCTTGTGGAGACCACCGTCAGCGAGCTAAAAAACGCCCTCGATGCTCACAACGCTACCGGCGAAATCCTCATCAACTCGCAGGACGGAGGCTTCTTGCGCCGCAGCAACGGCACTTGGGGCGGCACGCTCTCCAGCATCGAACCTGGCAAGATGTACAAGGTCAAAACCGAAAGCAGCAGCTCGTTCGACCTCAACGGAGACGAGCCGCAGACCGTCACCGTGTCACTTGAGCCGGGCTACACGTGGTTCGGGTTCGTCAGCGATACTGAAGCAGCCCTTATTTCCGACATTATCACGCCCAATATCGGTGACAAAATCACTCAATTGATTGGTGAAAACACCTACACCTACACCTTTGATGGAACGACATGGAGTGGCACTAGTGGAACAATACGCTATTTCCAGTTGGGTCATGGTTACATCTACTACAACTCCAGCAATGAGACGAAGACGATAACCTTCAGCTTAAGCTATTGATGCCTTTCGGCTCCATCAATGGTTCGTCATGCGAAAGGCCGCCCCGTGGGGCGGCCTTTTGTGTAATCAATACAAAGTTCTATCTCCTATCCTTTCCAAAGGTTCATCGGGCAGGTCGAATCCCATCAAGGAATATAGATCAAAGCGTCCTGTCCAGCTCGTCAATATAGTTCAAGCAAAAATCTTCCAACCCTATGTAGTAGATGCCATTCTCGTCATACCACGGGACAATGGGGTTACGCACAACGACAATCTTACGGTAAGAGTCGTTGATACGCCGTAATGAGCTGGTCTCTTGCAATCTCTTCTCTTCGTCAGGAATAGCAAAGGCGGACTGGATATAGCAGCGCCGATTGCCACGGTTTACCACAAAGTCAACCTCCAACTTGGTGCGCTTGTTCCTGCCCAACTCGTCCTTATAGTTGTATTCCACAACACCTACATCGACATTAAAGCCTCGGATGCATAATTCGTTGTATACGACGTTTTCCATCAGGTGGTTTTCTTCCTGTTGGCGGAAATTGAGTTGGGCGTTGCGTAGCCCCACATCGGTGAGGTAGTATTTTTGTGGCGTGTTGATATACTTCTTGCCCTTGATATCATATTGTTCAACCTTATGCAACAGATAAGCCTCTGCAAAATAGCCAAGATAGATGCTGATGGTGGTATCATCAATTCTCGTCTGCTTTACCGAGGCAAAGGTGTTCTCGAGTTTCTTTGGGTTGGTCAGTGAGCCGATGCTGCTGGCCACAATATTCAAGAGGTCGTCCAATACCGAAATGTCCTTCTTGATGTGATTACGCTCAATCACATCGGTCAGATAGGTTTTCTTGATCAGGTCTTGTAGGTATTGGCTTTTGTCATTATCAGACTTAAGCGACATGACCCTTGGCAGCCCTCCGTATGTGACAAACTCTTGCCAAGCACGACTCTTTTCTCCTTGATAGGCGGAATAAAACTCCTTATACATCAGAGGGTTCACATGGATTTCATCGCCACGGTCCTTGAATTCTGTCATGACATCAGTAGAGAGCATTTTAGAGTTGCTGACTGTCACATAAACATCCACGTTCTTCATGTCCAGCAGTCCTAGGAGGATATCCACAAAACCAATCTTCGCATTCTCGTCGTTGAGCCAAGGGTTTGGAATGGATTTCACTTCCTGGATTTCGTCAATCAAGACATAGTATTGCTTGGTAGCGTCTGTTACTTGTTCGCGAAGGTACTTGTCCAACTCCATAGGGTTGCGGTATCTGGCGTTTTTCGCCACATCGAGCTTAAGCTTGATCAACCGGTCGTCACCAACACCCTCGGATTTGAGATAGTCACCGAAAATGTCAAAGAGCAGTACCGACTTGCCACACCTGCGAATGCCAGTAACCACTTTTACGCGTCCGTCACCACGTTTCTCAATCAGTTTATTGAGATAGTAATTCCTTTCAATTCTTTCCATATTTCCGAATATTTTGCGGATTTACGCATGGTTTTCGGGTGCAAAGGTAGTCAAAAAAAAACAAATCCATGTTTTTCTATCTGATTTTCTTGCGGATTTACGCATTTTTTTCGGTTTAAAAAAACGCCTTGATCTCCGCCTCGTTCATGTTGCGGAAACCAAACTCGTGCACCACTTCCCCATTGTCCAAAAGAACGACGACGGGAAAATTGCCGTTGACGGCCTTCAGCAGGCTGACCACGTCGGGATACAGCACGTCACGATAGCGCGCCGACTCCGACTTTTCGTAGAACCGAGCCACGCCCTCCTCGTTGCCCAGGAAGACGAAAGTGATGTTTTCGGCAGGAAAGCCGTAGAACTGCTGCATCAGCGAGAGCTTGCGCGCCGCCATCTGGCAATACTCGCAACCCGTCGAGAAGATGCCGACGATGTGCCGGCCTTCGTCCAGATGCAACGTATCCAACGGCGGCATGGCCATGAGGTCGTCGAACAATTCGACTTGCAGGTTCTGCTCGGGGTCGGCATTGGAAGTGAGGTTGTCGGGCGGCGAAATCACGAAAACCGCAATGGAGGAGGCCATGACGAAAAGGCACAGCATGAGCCACCGAAACGGCGTGCGCCAGCTTTCCATCTTGTGGACCAGCAAGAAAAACAGCATCAGCACCAGATTCTTGACGAGGCTCTGCTTGGGGTCGAGTTGCAGCACGTCGCCGAAGCAATGGCAACTATCTGTGCGGCCCAAATGGAGCGCATACCATAATAAGAAGGTGTAGCCCAGCAGCATCGCCATGCTACCCCACCAGTAGAGTTTGTGCAAGGTTTGGGAAACCAGCCCGAGGCCGAGAACGAGTTCCACGATGATGGCCGCACGGGCCGCCAGGAACGAAAAGTTGAGGCTAAAGAAATGATAGCTGTAGACGTAGATCTCGAAGCTGTCCAAGCCGACGATCTTCAGCACCGCCGAGGCGATGAACACGAGGCCCAGCAGGGCCTTCAGCACCGATTTGCCCAGGGAATCGGCTACATCCATTACTTGGGTTTGTTATTGTTTCCGAACAAGTCGTCCCACCAGTGGTGTTCCTCGCCGGTCACCTCCGACTCCGACACTTCGGTGCAAATCACCTGGCCCCAGCCGACGATTTCCTTCGAGCGGTCGTTGCACGAGGAGCCGTCCTCAATGGTATAATAGTCCTCGCCCAGGTTGACGACTTCGTCGTTCTGGATGGTGGTGCAGCGGCAGTAGCGCGTCTTCTTGCACGAAGGCAGGGCCAAGACCAGCAACGCCATGACGATGATCAAACACTTCTTCATCTTTCTGAGAATTTTTGCAAAAATAGGAATTTTCACCATAACCGCTGCAACTTTTCGCTAATTTTGTCCCACATGAAAAAGAAAAAGGAGTCTGTCGACTCCTTTTCCAATGACAATAAACCGATGCGATTAAGCCTCCGTCAGGTCGACGATTTCGGCCTCAGGGGCATTATTCATCACAGAGGCGATGCCGTTCCTCATGTTGACTTCGTTGGCATACATCTGGCTTGAGCCGATGACTTGGCCATTGGTGGCCATCAGGTTGAAATAGGGCTGGCCGTTGGTGGCGACCTTCATTTCAAAACGAGCCTCTTCCTGGCTGTTTTTCTTGACGGACTCGACGCCATTGAGGCACGAAGCCTTGGTCTTGTAACCTTGGCTGGTGAGGATGACTTGGCCGTTGGTGGCCTTCAGGTTGAACTGGAACTCGCCGTTCTTTCTGGTAGTGATTTCAAATTTACCCATTGTTTCTTCTTTTTTAGGTTAGTTTAGGGTGCAAATATACATTTTTTTTGCAAAACAAGTTTGAAAACCACTTTTTTTGAGTCATTTTCAAAAATTACTGCAAACGCGCCAACAGCTCATCGCGATAGCTGGCTCCGACGGGGATTTTGTTGCCTTCCACCGTGACGTCGGATTTGTCGAGGTCCTGTATGTGCTTGAACGACACGATGTAGGACTTGTGCACCCTCACAAACTTGTCCTTGGGCAGGATTTCCTCCAGGTCCTTCAAAGCAAAAAGCGCCGTGATACGACGTTGCGTGGTGTGGAACGTCACATATTCGTGCTGACCCTCGATGAAAAGCAGGTCGTCGTAGTTGATTTTATAAAGCTTGTAGTCGGCCTTCACGGTGATGAAGTCGTTGGAACGGCTGACGGAGTCTTGCGTCCTGGCTTCGACGGTAGGCATCTCCACGCCAATAGCCTTGTTGACGGCCTGGAAGAAACGCGGAAAGTCGAAAGGCTTCAGCAGATAGTCGACCACCGACAGGTTGAAGGCATCGACGGCATACTCCGAATACGCGGTCGTGAAGATGATGGCGGGCTTGTGTTCCAAACTCTTCACCAGCTCAAGTCCGGTGAGGTCGGGCATCTGGATGTCCAGAAACATGATGTCGACCTGGTTGTTGTTCAAGGCATTCATCGCCTCGAAGGCATTCGAGCAGGTGGCCACAAGCTGCAACGACTCCACTTTCGAGACATAGTCCTGCAACAGTTTCTGAGCCAAAAACTCATCATCGACAATCACGACGTTATATTTCTCTTTCATAACTCGATTTTGACTTTATAGGTTTGTTTATCTTGTTTAATATCAAAGACATAATCCTCTGCATAATGCAACATCAGACGTTGCTGCACATTCTTCAGGCCGATACCCGACTTTTTCTCTTCCGTGCTAGCGTTTGGAATCGGCAAGGCGTTGGGGGCAATGGTATTCATGGCCTCGAAGCAAAACGTATGGTCATGCTGGCGGATACTCACGTGGACCTGTCCCTCAGGGTGGGTCTCCAAACGGCTGTATTTAAAGCAGTTCTCGATGATGGGTTGCAACAGCATCGGGGCGATCATGAAATCCTCCTTCTCCACGTCGGTGAGGAAAGTCACGTCGCGATGGCCGCCCATGCGCATCATCTGGAAGTCGATGAAGTTCTCGATGTACTTGATTTCCTTGCTCAACGGGATCATCTCCGCCTGACAGTCGACGAGGACGTAACGCAGCATCTCAGAGAGCTTCAGCACGCCGTCGGCGGCATTGTCGTCGTGCGTGTAGACCATGGAATAGATGTTGTTTAGCGCATTGAAAAGAAAATGCGGGTTGATTTGCGACTTCAGGTAACGCAGCTCCATGTCGAGTTTCTCGCTCTTCAGTTGGTCGGCCAGGATCTTCTCCTCGTTTTCCTTGCGCTGGTAATAGAAGATCAACGCGATGGCATAGATGGAGATGAACCATATCAATCGCACCATAAACGCCAGAAACACAAAGGGGAAGAACTCCATCTCGCTGAAGGGCCGCTTCACAATCCAATGGAGGAAGCAGATGTCGATGGCCGTCGATGCCGCCGCCCAAACAGGAAGGGTAAGGATGGAGAACAGGATGAAAAGCACGACACGCTTTTGTTGCAGGAACGCGTCGATCAGCACCTTATTAGTAAAAGTGACCAAGAGGTAGGCCATCCCCACAAAGCATAACGAGCTGACCGCCCGAAAGGCAAAGTTGGCATTGGGATGCACCATGAAGAAGATGATGTAGAGCACAATCCAAATGACGCCATTCTTATAGAGACGCTCCAACAGGTCGAGGTTGGCTGTCGGCAAAGTGGGCCTTTTCATATCCTTGATTTTCATGCTGCAAAAATAACGCGAATAGGACAAACCCCAATCGCTTTTCAATGAAAATTCTGAAAACGTCAACAAAAAAGTGGAAAATTTTTCATTGAACACATGAAATAATTCGTTGAAAACTTCGTCTTTTAGAGCATAAGATTTACTACTTTTGCACACCTATTTAAATAGGCCTATTTCCCATGAAGAAACGATTTATGAATAAACTGGTTTTTAGAACTTTAGCTATTGTAACCATGGGGCTATCCCCCATTTTGGATTTCGCTCAAAACGACACCTTGCGGCTCACCCTCGACCAAGCCCTTGAGATCGCCCTTTCGGAAAGCAACACCATCAAGATGGCCGACATGACGGTGGAGAAAAGCGGTTATGCCAAAAAAGGCAGCTATGCCGCGCTTTATCCCAACGTCGGCATCAACGGTTCATACCAACGCACCTTGCAGAAACAGGTGATGGTGATGGACTTCAACGGTATGACGCAGGAAATCAAGGTGGGCCGCGACAACAACATCAGCACCTCGGCCACGGCCAGCATGCCATTGGTGAATGCCCAACTTTGGGAAAGTCTGAAGCTGTCGGGCATGGACGTGGAGCTCGCTGTGGAACAGGCCCGCTCGTCCAAAATCTCAATGATTTCGCAAGTGAAGCAAGCCTTTTATGCCGTCTTGCTGGCGCAGAAATCGTATGAGGTGGTTTCGGCCGTCTATGACAACGCCCAAAAGAACTACGAAAAGACCGAGCAACGCTTCAACGTGGGCAAGGCCTCGGAGGTGGAACGCCTGCGCGCCCAAGTGACGATGATGAACGCCGAGCCCAACGTGTCGAGTGCGGCCAATGCCGTGCTTCTCGCCACCTGGCAGCTGAAAGCCGTGATGGGCATCGACCTCGGCACCAACGTCAAAGTGGTCGGCGACCTCAACGACTATACCCATGAGATGCTCACTCCTTTCGTCAGCGAAGACGTGCTCGACAACAACAGCACCTTGATTCAACTCGGCATCCAAGACCGTATGCTCGAATCGACCATCAGGATGCAGAAGAAACAATATCTGCCCACCTTGGCGGCCAGCATCAACTACAACTACAGCGCCATGGGCGACAACGAACTCCGTTGGTTCCCCTCCTCCACAGCCGCTTTGAGCCTCAGCATCCCGATTTTCGACGGTTTCCAAAAGCACTACAGCATCAAGCAAAGCCAAGTGAACCGCAACATGCTGGCCCTGCAGCGCGAGGACACCGAGCGCAACCTGCGCATCGCCATCCGCAACTTCAACGACCAGATGGCCCTTTGCGTGAAGAACTACCAAGCCGCCAACTCGACCGTGGAGGTGGCGCAGAAGAGTTACGAGATTTCGGAAAAGATGTACGAGGTGGGCAAAGCCACTTTGGTGGAACTGAACGATGCGCAAACAGCTTTGCAGCAATCGCAACTCACTCAAGCACAAGCGATTTATAACTTCATGGTGGCTAAGGCCTCCTTGGATGAAATGTTAGGAAAAGAAGAATAATAAAATACAAATCAATGAAATACACAAAACTCACCCTTATCACCCTTGCCGCAGCGCTCATGATGACCGCCTGCGGACAGAAAGACTCCTCAACGAAGACCGGTAGCGGCACTGAGCAAGCCCCGACCGCCCAAGCCGCCCCTGTGGTCAGCGTCATCACGGCGCAAGCCGAAGACGTTGAAGTCACCAATACGTTCACCTCCAACATTGAGCCGTTTGCCATCAACAACATCGTTTCGCAAACGGCGGGACGCATCGTCAGCATCCGCGCCGAGGTGGGACAGCAGGTGCGCAAAGGCCAACTCCTGGCCACGATGGACGACGTCAACCTGGCCAAGACGCGAATGCAATACGTCAACGACTCGACCGAACTGGCGCGCCTTACCGAACTTTACAACATCGGCGCCGTTTCGCAGTCCGATTACGATATGGCGAAACTCGCCTTGAACGTCACGAAAAAGACGTATCAGAACCTGGCTGAGAACACCTATCTCCGCAGCCCCATCAATGGCGTGGTGACCGCCCGCAATTACGACAAGGGCGACATGTACAGCATGACCCAACCCATCTTCGTCGTGCAGCAGATCCAGCCCGTCAAGATGCTCATCAACGTGTCGGAAAGCCTGTTCACCGAAATCAGCAAGGACATGAATTTCGACATCACCGTCGAGTCCTATCCCGGAGAGGTGTTCCAAGGCAAGGTGAACCTCATCTACCCCACCGTTAGCGCAACCACCCACACCTTCCCCGTTGAAATCATCTGCCAGAATGCCGACCAGCGTCTGCGTCCGGGTATGTTTGCCCGCGTGACCGCCAACTTCGGCACCAACCACCATGTGGTCGTGCCCGACGTGGCCGTCGTCAAGCAGCAAGGCTCGGGTGAGCATTTCATCTATGTGCTGCAACCCGACAACACGGTGAAATACACGCTCGTGGAAGTGGGCAAGCGCCTCGGCGACCGTTACGAAATCGTCAACGGCATCAACGAAGGCGACAAAGTGGTCACTGAGGGACAGATTCGTCTGAAGGACGGAGTGACAGTAACTGTTAAATGACACGCTTTGCGTCATTGCGAACGCAGTGAAGCAATCCAGGAGATTGCCACGCTTCGCTCGCAATGACGCGACAACAACATAAAACATAGAATATGAGTCTACAAAGAACAGCAGTCAATAATCCCGTGACGACGGCCTTGGTGTTCGTCGCCATCGCCATTTTCGGTATCTACTCCCTGATGAACCTCTCCATCAACCAGTTGCCTGACATGGAGACCAACTTCATCATGGTGTTGACCAGCTATCCGGGCGCCAGCGCTGAGGATATCGAGACCAACATTTCCAAGACCTTGGAAAACACCCTCAACGCCGTGCCCGACCTGAAGCACCTCTCCTCCACCTCGCGTGAGAACACTTCGGTCATCTCGATGGAATTCGAGAGCGGCATCGACATTGAGGAAGCCACCAACAACGTGCGCGACAAGCTGGACATGGTGCGCAACTACCTGCCCGACGGCGCCACCAACCCAGTGATTTTCAAGTTCAACGCCGAAGACATGCCCATCATGCTCCTCAGCGTGACGGCCAAGGAGAGCTTGCCCGCCTTGGAGAAAATCATCGACGACCGCATCACCACGCCCTTGGCGCGTGTGAGCGGCGTGGGCACGGTGTCGGCCAGCGGCGCACCCAAACGCGAAATCCAGGTGTACGTCGACCCCAACAAGCTGGAAGCCTACAACCTGACCATCGAGTCGATTTCGGCCACCTTGATGTATGAAAACCAGAACATTCCTTCGGGCTACCTCGACATCGGCTCCAACACCTATAATTTGCGCGTCGAGAAGTAATTCCGTTCCGCCAAGGAAATGGAGGACATCGTGGTAGGATCGCGCAACAACGCCCCGGTCTACCTCCGTGACGTGGCCCGCGTGGTCGACGGCCCCGAGGAACGCTCACAGGAATCCTACAGCAACGGTGTGCAAGGTGCCACCATCACCATCCAGAAACAGACCGATGCCAACGCGGTGAACGTCATCCGTGGCATCAAGAAACAGCTGAAGGAAATCGAGAAAACCTTGCCTTCCGACGTGAAAGTCACCATCATCGTCGACGGCTCCACCAGCATCATCAACTCCATCGGCAGCTTGGAAAACACCATCTTCATCACCTTCCTTTTGGTCATGCTCGTGGTGTTCGTTTTCCTCGGCCGTTGGCGTGCCACCTTCATCATCGTGTTGGCCATCCCGATTTCGCTACTTGCCTCGTTGATTTACCTGTTTGCCACGGGCAATACGCTGAATATCATCTCTATGTCTGCACTATCCATCGCCATCGGTATGGTGGTGGACGACGCCATCGTGGTGTTGGAAAACATCACGACGCACATCGAAAAAGGGGAAAAGCCTAAGGAAGCCGCCGTCCACGCCACGCAGGAGGTGTCGCTTTCGGTCATCGCCTCCACGCTGACCATGTTGGCGGTGTTCCTGCCGCTGACCATGATCAAAGGCACGGCTGGCGTCATGTTCAAACAGTTGGGTTGGATTGTCTCCATCATTATGATTGTGTCCACCTGCGGCGCCTTGACATTGGTGCCCATGATGTGCTCCAAGATGCTCGTCATGAACCCACACGAAGGCAAGTTGCATAAGGCCCTCTTCCGTCCCATCAACAAGGCCTTGGACGCCATCAGCAACGGCTACGCCCGCCTCATCAACTGGGCCGTCAACCACCGCAAGCTGGTGTTTTTCGGTATGATGGCGCTGTTCATCATTTCGATGGTCGTGTTCTTGCCCGGCCTGAAGACCGAGATGATGCCGAAGTCGGATTCGGAACGCATCTCCATCAGCATCGAATTGCCTGTGGGCACGGGTCAGGACGTGACTGGTGCCTTCGCCAAGGAACTGGCCGATGACTTTATGGCCATGCCCGAGGTCAAGATTTGCAACTACAGCTACGGCCAAGCCGACTCCGACAACGCCTTCGCCTCGATGCGAAACAACGGCACGCACATCATTTCCTTCAACCTGCGCATCGGCACCAAGACTGAACGACGCAAGGCGGGAATGCGCACCTCGACGGAAATCGCCGAAGAGATTCGCAGCAAACTCAACGCCATCCCGCTCATCAAGAAAGCCAACGTCAACGAAGGCGGAGGCGGCATGGGCGGCATGAGCACCGTCCAAGTCGAAATCTATGGCTACGACTTCGGCACCACCGACCGTGTGGCCAACGAAATCGCACAGAAGCTGCGCGACCGTGGCATCAAGCAGGTCATCGTGGGTCGCGACGACTACACGCCTGAGTATCAAATCGACTTCGACCGCGAGAAGTTGGCCCTCAACGGTATGAACAGCTCCACGGCAGCCTCTTACGTCAAGAACCGCATCAGCGGCTCGGTCACCTCCTACTATCGTGAGGACGGCGACGAATACGACATTCGCGTGCGTTACGCCCCTGAGTTCCGCACCAGCATCGAGGACATCGAGAACATCAAGATCTACAACGGCTACGGACAAGCCGTGCGCGTCGGCGACCTCGGCAAAGTGGTCGAAGCCCTGACCCCGCCCAACATCCAGCGCAAGGACCGTGAGCGTATGGTCAGCGTCACCGCCGTCGTCGGCAAGGGCATGGTGCTCAGTGACGTGGTGAAGATGGCCAACGAAGTGATTGGTGAGACAGAGATTCCTTCCGAAATCGTGACCAAAATCGCTGGCGACTACGAGACCCAACAGGAAATGTTCGGCGACCTGATCACCCTGCTCATCCTCATCATCATCTTGGTTTACATCGTGATGGCCGCCCAGTTCGAGAACCTGATGAAGCCTTTTGTCATCATGTTCTCCGTGCCGTTCACCTTCACGGGCGTGTTGCTTGGCTTGTGGGTCAACAACGCTGCTTTGGGTGTCATGTCGTTGGTCGGCATCCTGATTTTGATGGGTATCGTCGTGAAGAACGGTATCGTGCTCATCGACTACACCACCCTACTCGAAGAACGCGGTGTCGACGTGAAGGAAGCCACCGTGCAGGCCGCCCGCTCGCGTCTGCGTCCTATCCTGATGACCACCTTGACCACCGTGCTCGGCATGATTCCTATGGCCATCGGTCGTGGCGAAGGCGCCGAAATGTGGAACGGACTGGGCATCACCGTCGCCTGGGGTTTGACCATCTCCACCTTGATTACCTTGTTGTTGATTCCGGCCTTGTATTGTTCACTTGAGACCCGCGCCGTGCGTAGAAAACAGCGCAAGGCCGAAAAAGCATTGACCGCTACAGAAAACATTCGATAACTATGAAAGCAATACTGATTACATATAACCAAGCATATTACGATGAGATAGCCAAAATCTTAAATGATAATGGCGTTTCTGGCTACACGGAATGGGACGAGATAAAAGGCCATGGAAGCAACACAGGCGAGCCGCACTATGGCTCCCACGCTTGGCCCACCTTGAACAACGCCATCATCAGCATCGTCCCCGACGACAAGGTGGACGGCATCCTCAACCAACTGCACGAAAAAGACCTCAAGACCCAGGAACTGGGTCTGAGGGCTTTCTGTTGGGGTGTGGAGAAGATGGTTTAAGGGACGAAACTACTCTGATACTTGAACATGATAAACTGATTGGCCTGCATATCGTAGTCAATCGTGTAGACGCAGAACCGGCAATATTCGTAGGAGCCGTCATCCAACAGCAGGCGGCCCACATAGCCGTCCTGCAGGTTGATGTGCTGGATGGTGTCGGTCCAACCCGTTTCGGGAATCTTGTCGACCATACTCAGACGATACACCAAGTCCTTGACAAAAGCGAACTCCACTGGACTCGTACCCGTATTGGTAATGCTAAAGTTGCCGTCGGCAACAAGGTTCACGTCGCCTTGCGAGAAAAAGTTGACGCCATCGGGACGCTCAAGATACATCACCGCTAACGAATAATTCGTCTCCTCAGGGACACAGGCACCCAAACCCATGCAGAGTGCCAAGATAACAAATATATTTCTCGCTTTCATAGTATTGTAATTTATCCTCCTATTTCGTCCAATTCCAGCCATCTGAGTTCCTTCTCGTCCAGCAGGTCCTTGATTTCTTGCAAACGATTGCCCATCTGCTGCAACTTCTGGTAATCGGTTTCGCTGTTCAAGGCCTCGGTTATCGCTTTCTTTTCGGTTTCCAACGTCTCTATTTCCTGTGCAAGCGCCTCATATTCACGCTGTTCCTTAAATGAACGTTTCACTTTTTCACGTTGTTTCACAGGCCTCACCTCTACTTTCTTCTGCACCGACTTCTCCTTACGTTCCTCTTTCAACTTGGCATCGAGCCATTCCTTGTACTGCGAATAGTTGCCCATAAAGCCCTTCACCAGGCCATCGCCTTGGAAAACAAAGAGTTGGTCGACGACTGAATCCATGAAGAAACGGTCATGGGAGACCACCAAAAGGCAGCCTTTGTAGCCTTGAAGGAAGTCTTCAAGTTTCTGCAAAGTCAACAGGTCCAAATCGTTGGTGGGTTCGTCGAGAATGAGGAAATTGGGATTCTGGATAAGGATGGTCAAAAGGTAAAGCCGTCTTTTCTCGCCGCCACTAAGCAGTGCCACAGGCTGGCGGTGCATCTTGTACGGAAACATGAAATGCGCCAGCAGCTGGTCGGCCGTATAGACTTTGTCCTTGCCATAGGTCATCACCTCGGCGATGTCGCGCACGGTGCTCAGCACGGTCTTGCTCTCGTCGAACTGGATGCCTTCCTGACGGTAATAGCCGTAAGTCACCGTCTCACCTGTTTTTATGCGGCCTTTATCGGGCTGCACCGCCCCTGTAATGAGATTGAGGAAAGTGGACTTCCCCACCCCGTTTTTGCCAATCAGGCCGATGCGCTCGCCGCGTTTGAAGACATAGTCGAAATCGCGCAGGACAGCCAGATTGCCGTAGGATTTCGACACATTACTCAGTTCCAATATCTTACCGCCCAAGCGTTGCATCTGCAAGCCAAACTCAAGGCGCTCGTCTTGCTCCTGGTATCTCGACCTTTCCTTCAAGTCATAAAAAGCATCGATGCGGCTCTTCGACTTGCCCGTGCGGGCTTGTGGCGTGGTACGCATCCATTCCAATTCGTGTTTCAGCAATTGGCTGTTACGCTCGGCCGTAGCGCGTTTCACTTCCTCACGTTCGCGGCTCTTCCTGACGTAATAGTCGAAGTTGCCGTTGTGGGTGTACATCACGCCTTGGTAAAGCTCGAAGATTTTATTGCACACTCTATCAAGGAAATAACGGTCGTGGGTGACCATCAGCAAGGTCATATTCGACTGGGTGAGGAACTTCTCCAGCCACTCCACCATCTCCACGTCAAGGTGGTTGGTGGGCTCGTCGAGGATGAGGAAATCGGGTTCGTGAAGCAGCACCAAGGCCAATGCGAGGCGCTTCACCTGTCCGCCCGAGAGTTCATCGACGTATTGCTCCAGATTGTTCAACGCGAAGCGGGTAAGATATTGTCGCGCTTTCAGGTGCTGCTCGTCGGTCAGGTCGGCCAGCAAATCCGAGATTCTTGTCCCCTCTGGATAGACCGGCAGTTGCTCCAGATAGCCTACCTTGATGTCGTTGGCGAAGGTGATCGTCCCCGAATCGGGCGACTCCTTCCCCACCAAAATCTTCAGCATCGTCGACTTGCCCGAGCCGTTGGTGGCAATCAAAGCGGTCTTGTCGCCCTTCTCGATGCCAAAAGTGACATCGGAAAAGAGCGTTTTGATGCCGAAGCTTTTTGAGATGGAGTCAACCGAGACGTAGTTCATGACGAAAGACACTTAGGATTTAGATTGCAAAAATAAAAAAAGCCTCGCATCATTTTGACGCGAGGCCTCATCTTTTACGAAAACTCATTTCTTCTCCTTGGGAAGCACCGCAAACTTGTAGATGGAAATCTGATGGTACTCTTCGCCCGCATTGAGGATGGGCTGGGGAGCCAAGCTCTCGTGGTTGATGGCATTGGGGAAGAATTGGGGCTCGAGGGCCAGACCTTCGCGATAGGCCAACGCCTTGCCGCATTTGCCTTTGCACTTGCCGTTGAAGAAGTTGCCACTGTAGAACTGCAAGCCGACTTGGTCGCTCCACACCTGCATCTCGCGTCCGCTCTTGGGTTCGGTAAGGGTGGCGCACCAGGTGTAGGCCTTCGGGTCGCTCTTGTCGATAATCCAGTTGTGGTCATAGCCTTTGGCGTTGCTGAGTTGACCATCCTGCTCGTTGATGCGTTCGCCGATGGTGTGCTTCTCGCGGAAGTCGAAAGGCGTGTTCTTCACGCCGGAGAACTTGCCATCCGTCAGCAATTGGTTGTCGATGGTGGTCATGTAGCGCGAATTGATTTGCAGCTCATGGTCAAGGATGGTGCCATTGCCCTCGCCTTTCAGGTTGAAGAACGAATGATGCGAGAAGTTGCACAAGGTGGTGGTATCCGTGGTGGCGGCATAACGCACTTGCAGTTGGTTGTCGTGCGTCAAGGTGTAACTCATCATCACGTCAAGATTGCCCGGGAAGCCGTCTTCGCCGTCGGCAAACACGGTGTGCATTTGAATCACGCTGTCGTTGACCGAAACCACGTCCCAAACGCGCTTGTCGGCACCAATGAGGCCGCCATGAAGCGTGTTTTCGCCATCATTCTTCGTCAGCTGATACTCAGTGCCGTTAAGCGTGAAAGTGCCGTTGGCGATGCGGTTGGCGCAACGTCCAACAGCGGCACCCAGATAGCGCTCGCCATCGTTGTTGAGATACTTGTCGATGTGGTCGTAACCCAAAACGATGTCTTCAAAACTATCACGACGGTCGGGCATCCAAAGCGCCACGACACGGCCACCGTAATTGGTGACCTGCATCGTCAGAAAACCATTGTGCAACGTATAAAGTGACACGTGCTTGCCATCAACTTCCTTCTCAAAGTTTTCGGAAGGAATCAATTTGACTTCTTTCTTTTGGTTGCAACCGACTAAAAATAAGGCAATTGCAAAAAACGGCAATATTCTCTTCATTCCTTTCAAGATGAATTTTTCAATTTTTGAGCCTGCAAAAATACAAAAAGGGTTTAAATCCTGCAAACAGAATTTTATTTTGTTCGCACGATTCCCTGATAATCAACCTCTTTGTGTCGCCTTAAAAATTCAATCACCATTTCCTCGGTGGTCATAAACTGGCTTTGGCCTTCGTCGACGCTCTCAATGTCGATCGTCGAAGCCATATAGCTGTTCATCGCCACCTTATATATTTTATTGGTCGAGAAGTTGGCTCCATCCAATTGGACCCACACGCTCTTGCCATCGTCGCCAACGGAGTAAGTCATGCCGGAGACATAAGACGGATAGCCGCCATTCTTGCGATAATTGTTGAGGATGTATCTCTTCACCTGAGCGCCAGTCATCTGATAGACAACCACTTCGTTATTGAATGGGTCGACGCTATAGACATCCTTCACCGTGATGGGACCCTTATTCAAATGGTTGACCCGTATGCCGCCCGTATTCGTGAAGGCAAAGTCGGCACCCGAAATCTCACGCATGGCATCGGTAAGCATACAGCCCAGCTCCTCGCGGGTCTCAAATCGGGACTTCGCCCTGGCGAGAGCCACGTTGAGGTGAGGCGTGTCGTTGAAATCGCCCACCAACTTCTTGGTTTCGGCATTTTCCTTCCTCACCTTGTCGACACTGAGCACTACAGCCTCTTTCCTCATCACTTTATGGTCCTTTACCCTGAGCTTCACCAAAGTGGCATTCTTCAGATGCGATCCCGACTGGGTGATCAGAACGCCATTGGTCTCCGACGGATGCTCGACCAACGTATGGCTGTGGCCGCCTATGATGGCGTCGAGCCAAGGGTTGGCTTGGGCCAACTCCATGTCGTCTTCAAAACCGCAATGCGAAAGCAGCACCACCACATCGTTTTGGTTCCTGAGGTATTGGTATTCTGGAAGCACGACGTTAGCCTTCTTGAAGCTCACTTTACTCACGTTGGCAGGAAGCGTGGCTGGGATGCCATCGCGGCCCACGTCGATTGTGCCAATCACGGCCACATTCACTCCTTGTCGTTTCAGGACCGCATAAGGTTTCAGGTCGAGTTTTATCCCATTGGGAATCACAATATTAGCACATAGGAAGGGGAACTGGGCACGCTCAATGTCATCCTGCAGGCTGGTGATGCCGGCATCCCACTCGTGGTTGCCGAGGGTGCAAAGGTCAAATCCGGTGCGGTTCATCAGTTCGATCATCGGATAGTTGACCGGGTCGTATTGGTCGTTGACTGGGTTGCCCGTACGGTTGTCGCCCGCCGAGAAAAGCAACATGTCGGGATAGAGGGCCCGCAAGCTGTCGACCATCGAGGCGAACTTGGGGAATTGGTCGATGCTGGCATGCATGTCATTGACCGAGAGGATGACCAGCTCTACCTCGCCCGATGCCACGGGGCTTTCCTTTTGCTGCTCCGATGCGGTTTCGCCCTCGGGCTGGTTGCGAAGGACGAGAAACAAGACCACCGCCAACAAAGCGAGCATCCATAATAATCTCTTTTTGTTCATAGGACAAATAATTTGGTGCAAAAATAAGGATTTTTTCGCTCGAAAGTTCTATCTTTGCCGCACAATGGCGAAGAAAAGCAAAAACGATTACCCAAGCGGGACACGCACCAGCTGGAAGGTGGTGTTCACCTATCTTTTTGTCTTCGCCCTGAGCTGCGCCTTGTTCTACTACATATTCAACCTGCGCAGTTCCATCCAAAACCAACGCGCCAACATCGACACCCAACACCGTGCCCTCGATTGGGCCAACCGTTTCACCAAGAACGTCCACGAAGCCCAAAACTCAGCCAACCTTTACGCCTTCACCGAGCAATACAAATACAGACGTCAGTTCAACAATGCGAGAGAGGCCATCACTGGGCAGATCGACTCGTTGATGCTGATCGAAATCAGCGAGGACAACAAAAGGATGGTCAGCGAGATCGACAATCTCATCAATAATAAAGGTCGTCTCAGCAACGAGCTGTCGAAACAATTCCACGACTTCAATCCCTTGGCCGAGTTCGACCGCACCATCGATGCCTATTCGCCGCCACCGCCCGAGGAAGAAATCGTGGTCACTACAGTCTCCAAAGACACGGTCATCCATGTCCCGAAGGCACCCTCCAAGAAAGGCTTTTGGGGACGCATCGGCGATGTCTTCAGTCCCGACCAGCAAGCGGAGGACAGCATTGTTCACATCACCATGGAACGGTCCGACACGGTCCGCATCCAACAGCAACGACAGGACTCGCTCACCATTCTCGCTGACCTTCGCGTCTTGTCCAACAAGGCCAAAACCGAATACTGGAACAAAATCAAGGAATACGAGAAAAAGACCCAAGAGCTGGTCAAGGCCGACAACCAACTCTCCGAACAAATCTCCAGCCTGCTGATCCGCCTCAACCAAGAGATCCTCGACTCCACCATCGTTGAGATCGAGAAAAGCGAAGAAATCATCCGTAAAAACACCCAAATCTCCTTCCTCATCGGAACCGTGACATTGATTCTAATCATGATTTTCATCATACTGATTATCAGTGATGTAAATAAAAGTTTCCGTGCCCGTCGTGCCGCCGAGGAAGCCAAAAGGAAAACGGAGGAGATCATGGAGAGCCGCCACAAGCTGTTGCTCTCCGTCTCGCACGACATCAAGGCGCCTCTCACTTCCATCATAGGACATGTGGAGCTATTGGACAAGACCGAAAACGAGAAGGAAATCGTCTCCATTCAGCAGTCGGCCGACCACATCCTCAACCTGCTCAACAACCTGTTGGAGTTCTCGAGCCTCGAACAAGGCAAGCTGCAAGTAAGCAAGGAAGACTTCGACATCGGGCTGCTGTGCGAAGAAATCGCCGAGATGTTTGCTCCTATTGCACAACACAAGAGCCTGCAATTCGATTTCGAAAACGACATTGAAAAGGGCACTATTCTCAACTCAGATAAACTGAAAATCAGACAGATACTAACCAACCTCATCTCTAACGGCATCAAATACACCTTGGAAGGCAGTGTCAGCTTCAAGACGAGGATGGGGCGTAATCTGGTCGTCTTCGACATCATCGACACGGGCGTGGGCATCCCACAAGACAAGCTCGAAGAGGTGTTCAAGCCTTTCGTCCGCATCGAGACCTACAACCAATTTGCCGAAGGCAGCGGCTATGGCATGTCGGTGGTGAAAGGTCTCGTCGACCTGCTCGGAGGCGAGATCCACACCGAATCGGAAGTGGGCAAAGGCTCCCATTTTGAGGTGAGGATTCCCGTGGAGAAAATTGAGAGACAGACCGAGCCCGACGGGCCCACAGAGAAAAAGAGTCTCAACATCTTGGTCTTCGACGACGACAACACCCTCTTGTCGGTCATCGACAGCATGTTGCACCGCCTCGGCCACAAGGCCATCCCCTGCCGCTCGATGAACGACTTCGACAACGCCTTGCAGCAATTGGACCAATACGACTACATCCTCACCGACCGCGAAATGGGCGCCGTGACGGGTAACGACATCCTCTATCTCGTCAAGGAAGTCGACAGCAACGAGCCCGTCATCCTCATGACCGGCCGCATCGAATACACCACCGAAACAGCCAAGGCCGAAGGCTTCGATGGGTTCCTGCAGAAACCGTTCAACCTCAAGCAGTTGGAAGGGTTGTTTGGCAGCGTTGTGAGCGCCGAGACAGAGGCCGAAATCGCATTTCCCGATTTCCCCAGCTTCAGCGAGATGATGGGCAACGACAAGGAAGCCATGGCCAGCATCCTGAACGTCTTTGTCCAGTCGACGGCCGACGACTTGCTGACGATGAACGCCTTGATTGAGCAATCGGATTTCGACGCGATGCAAGGACTTTGCCACAAGATGCTACCCATGTTCACCCAGCTGGATCGCGACGTCACCTTCCTCTCCCGCATGAACGCCATGCGAAGCCAAGGCTCAGCTGAAGCCGACTATCCCGAATGGAAAGACGACGCCACCCTATTCATGGCGCAAGCCGATGAACTGATGGATCTGTTAGAAGAGAAATACGGGATTGGATAGGCTTACAACTCTATCCCATAAAGATGCATCTTATTATATAAGGTCTTACGGTCGATCTTCAACAACTTGGCCGCGACGGTCTTGTTGCCTCTTGCCTTTTGCAGGGCAGCCTCGATTTGTTCCTTCTCATGTTCGGGACGCAAAGCCCAGTCGTCCTCAACGGTGGCGATGAGTGTTTTCTTGTTGGGTGGACTGAACACGGGCAGGTCATCCATCTCGATGTTTTCGCTCTCGGCGAAGAGCACACAACGGCGGACCACGTTGCGCAACTCGCGCAGGTTGCCGTTCCAACGTTGTTCCTTCATCCGCTGCAAGGCATCGTTGGTGATGCCTTTCACGTTCTTTCCCAGTTCCTCGTTGGCTTGGTTGATGAAAAACGCTGTCAGCTCGTCGAAGTCCTCGAGACGGTCGCGAAGCGGAGGCACCTCGATGGAGAACTCATTGATGCGGTGAAACAAATCCTGACGGAAGCGGCCCTCATCGATGGCTTGTACAAGATCCTCGTTGGTGGCTGCAAGGATACGAACGTCGACGTGAATGTCGGTGGCCGAACCCACGGGCCTCACCTTCTGTTCCTGCAAGGCACGCAACAGCTGCATCTGCACCTCATAGGGTAGGTTGCCCACCTCGTCGAGAAAAACCGTGCCACCTTTGGCCTGTTCGAAGACGCCTTTCTTGTCGGCAATGGCCGAGGTGAACGAGCCTTTCAGATGGCCGAACAACTCGCTGGGGGCCAATTCCTTGGAGAGGCTACCGCAATCGACAGGAATGAAGGGGCCGTCTTTGTATTGGCTCAACTCATGGATCATGCGGGCGATGTATTCCTTGCCCGTGCCGCTCTCGCCAAGGATGAGGACGGAGAATTTGGTGGGTGCAACGAGTTCCACATGTTTGTAGAGCCGCTGCATTGACGAGCTGTTGCCCTTCACCCACTGCTTACTGGTGGGCAGGAACGTCTCTTCCGACTCTTCCTCCGACGATGCCAGTGCCGCCGCGATCTTCTCCTCCAAGACACTCGGGTTGATGGGCTTCTTGAGGTAGTCGAAAGCACCCAGTTTCATGGCCGAAACGGCGGTTTGCACCTCGGCATACCCCGTCATCACGATGATGGGCATCTTGCTCTTCATTTTCTCACGCACCCACGTCATCAGGATGATGCCATCGCCATCGGGAAGGCGCAAATCGGTGAGGATCAGGTTGAAACCGCCATTGGAGATTTCAATCTTAGCCTGTTCGAACCGCGTTGCCAGGACAGCCTCATAGCCATTCTTCTTCAACCAGGTGAGGATCATCATGCCGAAAGAGGCATCGTCTTCTACAACAAGAATCTTGGATTTCATGCTGCAAAGGTAACACATTTTTCTTCAATTCCACAAAATTCCACAAAAAAAGCCCCACATCGAGCGACGCGGGGCCATTTTAAAAAAATTGAAAACGAGCAGATTCCGTAAAAACGGATTTATTTGATGGATACTACCAAATAATTCGACATACTCCAGAAGGCGTCTTTGTCAAGAATGTCAATCACTAAATTGCCTTCGTCGGCTTCTTTCAGTTGGAAGCTATTCTCTGGATGAGAGGTCATGATTTTTCCTTTCTTCGCGTGCAACGGGATGATTTCCAGGTCACGTTTGTCGCCACGCATGAACTGGCTTTGGTCGAAGCCCTGTTTCGAGATCTCACTGGCTTGGAAGAGGCCGCCTTTGCTGACCACACCCTTTTCGACCAGCGTCTGTTGATCGGCGATGCAAATCCACACCGAATTCAGCATGGCGTCTTGGTTCTCGATAGTGGCCTGCTGGGCCGCATTCTGCACCGTCATGACATCGATGTTGCTGTTCAGCTCATTGATGTTCTCGTTCAGGTTGGTCACCTGTTCGTTCAAGTCGGCAATCTGCATGCGGCTTTGCTGCAACTCATCCTTCAGATTGGTGATATACGCGTCTTTTTCATCCAATTGCTTCTTCAGTCGGCTCACCGTCTTATTCAAAGCCTTCGACTGCGTCCCTTGCTCGGCCAGCTGCTTCTCCAACTGGGCGATCTTGTTGCGGTTCTCTTGCAAGGTCTGTTGAATGGCATTGATTTCCGACACAGCCTTGTTGGTGTTACCCTCTTGGTTTTCAAGCATTATGATGTTTTCCTGGGCACGCACCGACTCAAGAGCGGTCTCAATCTCATTGATGGTGTTTAAGGCTTGGTCGAAGCCTCCTTTGGCTGCCACCGCCTCGGTATACAACGAGTCTCGCTCGGACAGCAAGGTTTGGTACTTTTCCGAACGTTCCACATCACATGACGCCACTAACACCATTAGCAGGGCCATGACAAATAACGACAGTTTGGTTTTCATCGGTCTAAAAATTTGCCCACCACCATAGCATATTTCGTACCTATTTTAATTATAATGACAAAAACATTGGTATTCAAACACTTACACAACATTCCACAACACAACATCATTGTGGAAATTTGTGGAAAATTCCACAAAACCAGAAAAAGTGTAGAAAAATACGTGGAATCAGAGGTAGATGAAGCCCGTGCTTTTGTGGCGAGGCAAGGGAAAGATGGAAGTGTTCACGTCGGGATGCACATGCTTGAAGCGGAACTGCTCGTAGAGGCAACTCATGGCGCATTCAGGCGTGTTGTTGTTCTCGCTGAGGTGGCATAGCATGATATTCTTGATCTCAGGACGATAGATTTCGGCGATGAAACGAGCCGACTCCCTGTTGCTGAGGTGACCGAACGGGCCAGCAATGCGTTGCTTGAGCAAATAGGGATAAGAGCCTTTTTCCAACATCTCCACATCATAGTTCGCCTCGATGACGATGTTTTCGGAGCGTCTGATCTGTTCTTTCACCAATTTGTCGAGCATCCCGATATCAGTGGCTATCGTCAACGTATGACCTTCATAATTAAAATGATAGCCCACCGCTCCTCGTCCATCATGCATCACTGGAAACGCCTCGATTGTGATGCCGCAAATCTCGAAAGGCTGCATAGGCTCGATTTCATGGAACAAATGGGTATCGACATTCTTCGTGGCCTTGCCTTCGGTAATACCCAGCAGGCAGTCGGAATGGGCGTAGATGGGAATGGGGTGGTTTTTGGTCAGCACCTCAAGGCCTTTCACGTGATCGATATGGTCGTGCGTGACAAGGACGCCCTTGATTCTATCAATGGGTATCTCAATCTTGGTCAGGGCTCTCGTAACCGTCTGCGCACTGATGCCGACATCGACCAAAACGCCCTCATCCTGCTTGCCCACATAGTAGCAATTGCCGCTACTGCCCGAGGCAAAGCTGCAAAAGACAAAGGGGGAAAGGCACGAAAAGAGATCCATCGCATCAAATTTGGGTGCAAAAATAAGTATTAAATTCGTTTTTTCCCTACTTTTGTCCCCAAATTTATCAACAATGGAAAACAACTTTGACCCCAATGCCGCAGCCGTGGCCGATTCCGGCATCTACGGCCTGCCTTGCTCCGCCGAGGAAGCACAAATCATCATCATACCCGTGGAATGGGAACTCACCACGAGCTACAACCGTGGCACCGTCGATGGTCCAGCCGCCATCATGGAAGCCTCCCTTCAAGTCGACCTTTGCCATCACGACTACCCCGACCTCTGGCAAAAAGGCATCTGGATGGACGAATTCCCGAAAGAACTGCGCGAACTGCACGACCGGCTGGCCCCTATGAGCGAAGAAATCATCAACGCGCTGTATGAAGGCACGATGGACGACGACCCAAAGCATTATGCCGATTTATACGCCCTCATCGAGTCCTCCACGGAGAAGAAAAACGCATGGCTGCGCGAACGCATAGCCTACTGGAAGGCACAAGGCAAAATTGTGGGCCTCTTGGGCGGCGACCACAGCTGTCCCCTCGCCTACCACCAATACCTTAATGAAAAAGGTGTGGAATACGGCATCCTGCATGCCGATGCCCACTGCGACCTGCGCGACGCCTTCGAAGGCTTCAAATATTCTCACGCTTCGATTTTCTTCAACACGCTGAAATTCAGCAATGTGAAGAAACTTGTCCAAGTCGGCATCCGCGACTACTGCCATCAGGAAAAAGCCTTGGCCGAGAGCCAACCCAATAGAATAAAGGTGTTCTTCGACCGCGACTGCCGCCGCCGCATCTACGAAGGTGCAAAATGGAAAGACCTTGTGGATGAGATGGTTGCGGCTTTGCCCGATAAGGTCTATCTCTCCATCGACATTGACGCCCTCGACCCGAAGCTCTGTCCCAACACGGGCACACCCGTCCCCGGCGGCCTCGAATACGAAGAGCTGATGTACCTGCTCAACCGCATCCGCGAGGCGGGCAAGGACATCATCGGCTTCGACCTCTGCGAGGTGTCGCCCTCGCCCGACGGCGGCGACTGGGACGGCAACGTAGGCGCAAGGGTGCTGTTCCACCTCTGTGGCGTGGCAGCGAAATAAAACACATTACTTCATCTTCGTGACCTCTTCATCATTGCAACAATGGAAATCATCTTACAGATTCTCACCCTATTAGGAGCCGTAACACTTTTCCTGTTCGGCCTCAGCATGCTTAGCAATGGTCTCCAAAAAGTGGCTGGCGACGGCATGCGCCGCATCCTGGCCGCCATGACCTCCAACCCGTTCAAGCAAATCCTGACCGGCATCGGCGTCACCGCGCTCATCCAAAGCTCGACGGCCACCACCATCATGGTGGTCGGCTTCGTGAATGCGGGTCTGCTGGAACTGGGTCAGGCCATCGGGGTCATCATGGGCGCCAACATCGGAACCACCATCACCGCGTGGATTATGGCCGTGTTCGGTTTCTCGTTCAACATGGCCGATTTCGCCTATCCGCTGCTGTTGTTGGGCTACATATTGCTGCAGATGAAAAAAAGCCAAAAGCGGCGCGACACGGGAGAAATCATCATCGGTTTCGCCCTGTTTTTCATCGGCTTTGCCGCCTTGCGTGCCACGGCGCAACAGCTCATCACGCCCGAACAGCTGGGGTTCCTGGCCTCGTGGTCCAATTTGGGCTGGTGGTCCATCCTCGTCTTCATGATTATCGGCATCGTGCTGACGGCCTGTTTCCAGTCGTCGGCGGCCACCATGGCCATCACCATGATTCTCATCACGACTGGCGTGGTTGACTTCCGTCTGGCCACAGCCATCATCATGGGTGGCAACATCGGAGCCACCATCGCGGCCAACATTGCCGCCTCGGTGGGCAACACCGCCGCCAAGCGGACGGCACTCTCGCACACCCTCATGAACACCGTCGGCGTGATTTTCGTGCTCATCATCTATCCTTGGTTCCTGCAACTCATCGGCTGGATGGTGGAGCTTTTCGGCCTCCCCGACCCCAACACCGTCGACTTGGCCGCCGACCTCAACACCACCGCCGTGCAGACCTCCTTATTATATAGCGTTTGCGTGATGCACACCTTATTTAATGTAGTGATCACCTTGATTTTCGTGTGGTTCGTGCCGCAATTCGTGAACCTGCTCTGCAAGATTTTCCCCTCGAAGAACGAGGAAGAGGAATACCGCCTGCTCTACATCAGCGGAGGCCCGCTTTCCACCGCCGAGCTCTCGCTTGACGAGGCCAAGCAAGAGATCTCCAACTTCTGCGACGTGTGCTACAAAGGCTTCGGCCACGTCCGCGAGGCCATCAACGAGACCCATCCCGAGAAGTTTGCCGACCGATTGGCGAAACTCGTTAAATATGAAGAAATTACCGACAAGATTGAATACGAAATTGCCTATTACCTGAACGAAGTCTCGAAAGGCGAGATTTCGAGCAACTCCGCCAAACGCATCAAGGCGATGTACAAGATCATCGGCGAGATGGAAAGCCTCGGCGACTCGGGTGAGTCCATCAGCCGCATCCTGAAACGCGCCCAAGCCCACAACCGGCATTTCGACAAGGACATGATCGAGCGGCTCAACATGATGATGGACAAGGTCGGCGAGGCCTACTTGGCCATGAAGGAAAACCTCAGTTTCCCTTACCATCAGCTGAAGGAAATCAACAACGCCAAAAACGCCGAGACCCGCATCAACCTCTACCGCGACCAGCTGCGCGACGAGCACATCAACAACATCGAGAGCCCCGAATACAACTACCAGACGGGCGTCTATTACATGGACATCGTGGCCGAGCTGGAGCGCATGGGGGACTTCATTATCAATGTGTCGGAGGCGATTTTGGAAGAAGGAGAATAAGAGGTTTTGCCTGGTTTACTGGTGATTTCGTCACATATTTTTTCTATTAGTTTACGAATAACCAACTATTGTTTTATTCTCTCCCAATTCACATCCTATCTGACAAATCTTTTGGAACACACTCTTGATGTTCTCGGCATCGTTGCTGATGCGCCTCGCCATGAAGTCGATATCCAAGGTTGGACGCGCCTGAAAGCCATCGTGGGCATAGAGCAACGCGCCGCCTTTCAAAATGAACCTATCCTTGTATTCACTGATGGAAAGTCTATACAGCAGACGTTCTTGGAAGTAACGCGAGAGAAGCAACTGCGAACTATAGTGCTCATTTCACGATATATTGAGCAGACGCTCCTTAACCGACTTGCCATGGTTTTTGATACTCTTTGTCATATTAGATCATATATTTAACGAGTTCATCCATGCGTTTCCCGATGCGCATTACATTTGCGTATGAGTATAGCTTGTTAATGTCATTGTCTTTTCGCGAGAGATAGTTGCGAAGAATCTCTGAACTGACATCTATTCCTATCCTGTTCCTATACTTGATGGCATCGCATACGGATTTCTCCAAGTCGTAGATTTTAACCTTGAAGTCCTCAATGACAGCCTCCGAAACTCCAAGTCCAAAGACATTACCGCTGAGAAAGAAGAGCTCTATTGGTGGATATTCGGGCAGAACCACCTTGCGGCTGCGCTCAACTGCGATACAATAGGACAACGGTATCTGTGTTGTCAGCGCATAATATGACCACGCCGAGTACATGCACAGCACACCGCCAGGCACCAAGCGTTCCACGTCCACCATGGGTTTGGCCAATCCCTCATAAAGCGCATAAATTCCTCGACGCAACCGTATGATAGTCCCTTTTTCAACTTCATAAAGAAGCTGGTTATACAGGGATTTCTCCTTTGCCTCAGCCGAGGAGATATACCCGCCATTCTGGCTCATGCATTCCTTGATGTCCATCTATTTGCTATTTTTGTGTCGCAAAAATACTGCATTTTTTTAAAAGTGCAGTAGGTTTAATGGAAAATTTTCGTATCCCTGTGCTCTTTTCTGTCCTCAAATCTCCAATTGAACACTCAAAGAATTCTATTTGGCGACTTTTTTCAGCGAAAGACACTATCAATAATTATATGTATTTAAGGCCCAAATAGATTAAGGTTATTATTCCTAACAAAAGAAACGCGATATAAGCAATATTTCTTACTAAATTATAAACAACAGGATTATACTTCCCTTTTCCAAACTTATCTCCCTCCAAATTATCCCTACGATAAACGACTAAATACAGAATCTTATAGGTAATGTAATATATCACTACAGAATCAACACCTCCTATCAACATCAATAATAGCCATACATCTTCTAAATCAAAGCTTGCTTTTGAAAAAGGGAAGGCTATTGACAGTATTAACATAGTAATAGCTAACAACAGCCAACATATTTTGGCCATTTTGAAAGTCATCTTCCCATTTTCTCTTTTTGTCACCGCCCTTTGACTTTTCATTGTTAAATCACAGCGTTGCCAATATTTCACGTTACGATACTCTTCTAACAAGTTATCTGGAACTTCCACTTTAATACCCTCAGCCATCGAATCTACAACCGGTGGATGTCCTTCCATTATCATAATAAATTCATCATTCCTAAAAATACCACACCAATTTCCCGTAAGTCGAGTAACAGATGCCGGAATTGTTATGGATTTCAATGAATAGCAATTACTGACTATTGAAGCATCAATGCTATCCATACAATCGGGTATAACTAGGTGATTAATCTTGCAACTTTTAAAAGCTTCTGAATGAATTATATTCACCTTTGTTGGAATACGTATTGAAACTAAAGCACAAGAAGCGAACGCCGAAATTCCAATCGTAATGAGAGAATCTGGGAGCGTAACAGAACAGAGTCTTGAACAATTCTCGAATGCCCTAGATTTGATAATCGAAACTGGATTCTGAATCACAATGTTTTGCAAAGAATCACATTGTTTAAAAGCTTCTTCCCCAATAGAAGATACATCATATTGCTGTCCGTGGAATGCTACGACAGAAGGGATTGTCAAATCTCCTTCAGGTTTCTTATATCCATCCCACCTATGATAAAAAACATTGTTCTTTTTCCCATTTGGAGCAACTACTTCAGCATTTAATCCCACAATTTTCATGTACAATCTATTACTCCCACAATCTACATAAAAATCAAAATCTGTTGAGCCTGATTTATGACCAATAGGGACAATATGTGAAAATAAATTATTGGGGCAAGTCGAACTAGAAGATGTTGTATTCGACAATGATTGATTATGTATCGCTGTTTGTTGCGTATCTGGCAACCGAATTTCTTCCAATGATATTATTCCTTGCACCACGCGAAAAGCCCTTTCATTGTTCGGATTTACTGCTAGCAACGCATACAAAGCAGCCTTAGCCTTATCCGCTTTCCCTTGCTTTTCATAAGCTGTAGCTAATAGAAAGTACGCTTTTTCAAATCGTTTGTCAGCTTCTATTGCCGCTTGGAAATACTCCATAGCTTCAACATACTTGCCTGCATCCAACGATTTTTGGCCTCGTTCACAATAATCCGCTGCTGAAAGTTGGGGCTTTTTCGGCTCAACAGATGTCGGACTTTCTGTCTTTTTACTTGAAAACCATTTTGAAAAGACTCTCATAACTCTATTCTATTGTTTTTATTTTCCACCCAAACCAAATGCACCCTAAATGGATGGTCATCCATGCGCCAGACTTGTTGTCTCTCTTTGGGTCGTTCTCCAACTTCATCTTGATAGAGGACATAGTCCTTCCCATAATACTCTTCCAGCAGAATGTTCATCTTCTTCACCAACTGCTGCTTCTCAGTATAGGCTCGGTCAATGTCGTTCTGGGCGTATCGAAGTGCTATCTTGTCTTTCTCTAAGGTCAAGACCTTTTCTTCCAACTCGTTTCTTCTGTCAGTGGCTTCAAGAATCTTGCTGTTCACTTTCAGAATCCCCGCCTTGGTGATGGCTATTTGCCAAAGAATGAATTTTGGCAAAGCCTCTTTTAACGCTTCTTCGTTATACACACAGGCGATTGACATGTCATCCTGGCTGCCACGCTTGCTCAACACAGGCAAGGTCTCTTTGACATCGGCAAAGGTGGCATCAAAGCCATCCTTCACCAATGACTTGGCCACTCGTACATAAAAATTCACGAGATTGGTCTCTTCACCAAAAGAGTCGTCCATGCCATCAGAACCAAGGAACACAGCGACAGGAAAACCGCCGTCTCCTTGGTAGGTGTAACGGAACTCATTCAAGGCATCTGAGTCGCAAATAGAAGTGGTCTTGTTCAAGAAGCAACGGTCATCCCATATCACAGGCTCATTCCATTGTGCTTCTTGGTCAAACGAAATGAGTTTGCCGTCGCCCAAATGGAATGCAAACCAATACTTGGGCGTACTGACGTATGCCATCAAAGTGCAGCCGTATATCCTTTCCAGCTTATAACCAGACAGGAACTCTTTTTTATACTGCTCTTCAACGTGCTCGTTTTCTTTCTCCGTCAAAGGGTTGTCAGAAGCATGTTGCTCAATCCATTGTTGCCATTGTCCTATGATAGAGCCAAACAATTGTCTGAAAGCAATGTCGATGGGCTTTTCTTTACGGAAATCTTGTCGGTCAATCTCCGTCTGTATGGCTGCCTGTTGTGTAAACGGCTGGCCAACAAACATGGCTTCGTCTATATTGCTAACAAACTCTCTCACATTTTTTGCGATAATCTCAGTGGCAAAACGCGCTCCCACATCACTGCGGAAATAGTGCTTCCCGCCATGACCATCACACACGACGGCAATAGCAAGGCCATTCTCGTCGATATGACTGTAAGAATAGTCTTGGCACACTTTATCCGTTGCCTTATGGCTCTCACCTTGGCAATGAAAATCGAAACACCTCATGGGAAAAGCCCTTAATCCCAATCGTCGGCGTAAGAACTACCGTCAACTTTTGTGGCGACTTCAGCACCGTCGATGTTATCCACGGCATTCTGCACTTCGCTAATCACCTGGTCTTGCTTCGTGGTGTCGCCAGCAGCACTGCTCTTGCTACCTATCTGCGAAGATGTAACGGCCACCACACGGATGATTTGCTTCAGCGCATCGATATTGTGAACCGTAAACACAGCCTCGTTAGTACCTGTGAACTTGGCCAACACTTCCTTGTCGGCATCGTCACCGATAGCAATGGCAACTTTGATGGCCGACTTGAACCAGTTATTGCCTTGCAGTTTGGCCAGCCCTGCTTCAAAGTTGTCGGTAGGGGCCCCGTCTGACAGAAGGATGATGGCTGGGGCAAACGAGCCACTTGCAGACTGCATGAATCCCTTGCTACGCGATAGCTTGTTTTCCAACTCCTCGCAAGCAGCACCCAACGAGGTCAGTCCATTAGCTTGAACATCTTGCCAAACAAACTCGCTGGCCAATTTCGGTTCATTGTAAAGCCAGTTACAACCCGTCGAGAACTCCAATGCCGCCACTTTGATTTCAGCATCCGGATTGGTGATGGAAATCTCGTCCAACATGGGCAGCACATTAACCACCGCATCATTGACAGCTCCAATTTTGCTTCCAGCCATACTGCCAGAAGTGTCAATCATGAAGAAAAGCGTCATAGTTCTGCGCGGCACACTTACAGTTTCGTCTAATAGTGACATAATGAAATGGTTTTTATTGATTATTGATAATGATTTCTCCTTTGTATTGGGCGTTGAACCCAATTTTGATTCCTTGTTTGACAGGCATAAATTCATTCGGCTCAACCGATTTGACTTTTCCGCTTGGTGTTTCAGCCGTCCATTTATCTTTCGTCAAGTTTTGCAACAGCAACATATTCCTATCCTGTGGATTGATGGCGACACGGGCATCCGGTGTATTGTCGAAGTCAATAAAGAGTCGGGTCCCATTGGTCAGCAGCAGGGTGCGCAACCCCAGTTTTAACTTCTTGCTGACATCCACATCGCGACCACAATTCATACATTGAGGCTTTGCCTCGTCGATGAAAGTTTCCTCTCCGCAATGCGGACAGACAACCAACTTGTCACGCAACGAGGCAATCAGCTTTCCCCAGTTCTGTTCTATCATTCGGCTCTGCGGGTTCTTTAGCATTTCTGGGCTAAATTCACGAATGAATGTTTCCCGTAACTCAGCAGGCATCACTGGCCAACGGCGTATCACATTCTGATGAATGCCCCTGACAGGAAGATTGGTCTTGTTGTTTGGATCATAGATGAAAACCGCTTCGCTACCGTAAAACTTCTTTTCGTATGCCTCGGTCATGCAAGGGCAGGCTACCACCTTCGCTCCCTCAAACGGATGGTTGGCATAGAACAGCATAAACAGGATAACCGACAATGAAAAACGGTCGCTATATTTGTCGGGAATGCCGCCAGCTACGATTTCGGGTGCCATGTAACGAGCCTTGCCCATAATGCCCGACTTTTCGCCTTGTGGCATTACGTTGTCATTGTCGCATATCAGCACATCACCCGTGTTGGGGTCAATAAAGAAATTGCCATCGTTCAGGTCTTGATAGCTGTAGCCGAAACGGTGTAGCATCATGAAGCCGTTACAGATTTTCATAGCAGTGGCCATCATTGCCTGAAACGATTTGAAACTTTTCTTCGCCAAAAGGAAGTTCCCAAACTCATAGTAATTCTGAGGGCGCAAGGCCATCACGTAGCCAAAGCTTCCTTTTTGTCGTTCTGTGATACGTTCCGGCCAAAGGAACGCTGGGCTCGGTGCGCCATTCATCACATTACTCGCCAAATTGTTGTAGAAAGCTTGGTCAAGGCTGTTGTGGTACCATTTCAAGGCTTTTGGTTGGCCATTCATATCCACCAAATACACGATGCCTTGGCCTCCGCGACCAAGTTCTTTTTTTATAGTGACAAAGCCACCATTGAGCAAGCTGATTTTATCTCCTGTATTCAATTCTTTCATTTTGTTTGGGCTTCAAAATCAATACTGCAAAATTAGTATTTTTTACATTTCCTTGATGTCAAACAACTGCCAATATTGTGCAATCATATAGGCTTCTAAAGCTCCTTGGGGGACCAAAACTTCTACCTTTATTAATTGATTAGGACGATAATGCCGCAAACTACCATTACGGACAATTGTTCCACCAATGCTTGGAGGGATGCTGGAAGTCATAATCAATCTGATAGTATTTGAGCCGTGCATATATAGATTGTCACCAAATGCAAAATTTCGTATTACCTTTACATTCTCAGGAATACGAATAGTATCCAATTTTGAACATCCAGTAAACAATTCTGATTCCACTAACTCCAAATTCTTTGGAAGTCTGAATGAAGTCAGATTATCACATTCAGAAAAGGCCTTATTGCCGATAGAATTAACACAATCAGGAATATCAATATTTCCAAAAGGACAAGCGACAAAGCAACTATCCCCAATGGTATCCAATATTGAAGACAACTTAATACTATTTAAAGAAATACAATGATCAAACGCAGAGTTTAAAATAGCAGTCACCGTATCTGGAATAATAACGGATTCAATTTGGCCACAGGACACAAACGCCGATCTACCAATCTCTTTTACCACATACTTTTTACCATTATGTTCAATGATCGGAGGGATTGCCACCGATCCCTTTGGTTGTTTGTATCCACTCCAAATACCATTTGGAGCAACAACAGCAACATCCATGCCAATCGAATTCAACCTCTTAAAATACAACCTATTACCATCCTCAAAAATGACAAAGAAATCAAAACAATCAGAATCCTTACCATCATATATACGATAGTTTGCATTGACCATCGTAGAAACTTGAGGATTAACAGAAATCGTATTATTATCTGTATGTTCTGTTATATCGGCAGAAGATTGTGGTTGTCCGCCAAAAACAACAGGACTTGAAATTGGTTGCTGCATAGGATGGTTCAACTGCTCAAGTCTTTTCAACCCCGCATTACTATTCGGATTAACCGCTAACAACCCATACAATGCAGCCTTAGCCTTATCTGTTTTCTCTTGCTTCTCAAAAGCAGAAGATAGCAATAAATACGCCATTTCAAATTGGTTGTCTGCTTCTATTGCAGCCTGAAAATATTCCATTGCCTCAACATACCTACCTGCATCCAATGACTTTCTTCCTTGTTCGCAGTAATCTGCCGCCGTGACCTGAGGTTTTTGCGGCTCTACAGAATCGGAATCGTCGGCTTTCTTGCTTGAAAACCATTTTGAGAATATACCCATGACCTTTTTCCCTATTTTTATTGTTGCTTTTCCAATGATGCGTTTTGCGGTATGATAACCCAATGTCCGTTCTTTCGTGCACCTTGACGGGTCAAAACGCCCATTTTTTTTAATTGGGCAAGATCTCTTTCGATAGTTCTAACATCAACTGAATCATTTTCCGAAGTTTTTTCCGAAATCTTTTCCGACATCGCCTTTGCGGACAAAGACGGATCACTAACTATCATTTCCAAAATAACTATCTGACGTTCAGACAGTTCTTTTAGGATATCTTTTCGGTCATTTATTCCGACATTTATTCCGACATTTATTCCGACATCCTGTGTCATAAAAGATTCTTCCTCTTTGTTTTCAACCGTTAGAACAAGTTTCACTTGAAGTAATTCTGGCTGCTCAACGAGTTCTGGTTTCAGCCAATGCTTTTCGTTCCATGCACTCAAAATCAAGGGGAACCCTGAACCTAAATTTTCTCCAAAACCAATCATTCGAAACATGTTTTGGATGCGTTGGTTGCGGGCTTTGGTTTCCTCGCCTGCATAAATCTGCTCCACGGGCAATTTAAGCAGCCCAGGATTGGTGAAAACAAACTTATTGTCGTATTTTTCCACTTTCAGCACACCGTCAACCATCAGGTCAGCGTGAATGATAGCGTTCGTCATGGCTTCGCGAACGGCCTTATGTTGGGGTGTGTCATCATCGCGCACCACGCCTTCCATCTTGAACGGACGCGGCAAATCCCTTAGCAACTTGGGCAGCACCATCGTAACAAAATTGAACAGGTTGTTCTCCCAAGTTCCGTCATAAGTCAGGCGATCACTATAGCGTTGGTCGCCAATAAGGTTCGACTTGTCAATATAGTCCAAACGCAGGTTATCGAAACGCTCTCGCACAGGAAGCCCCTTGCCAAACATCAACAGTCCAGCCATCGTCAACCCTTCCACACCTTCTTCGCGGTTCATTGTGAAGCCACCTAACTGACGCAAAAACTCTTTATCGTCAAGACTGTTGAAAACATGGTCGGGGAAACGGCTCTTGAAGTGGTTGCGATATCGTTCCAAAGTAGGAATGTCGATGTCATCCATCGTGTAGTGTTTCAAGAAAAGGCGGTCGTTACCGTCTTGAAAGGCATCACGCACCATCATCCTGATGACCTGCTCGGGACAATGATAATCCCCTTCGTGATTACGGATGAAGGTGCCACGCATCAAGTTGTTGTTGATAAATACCGGCCGAATGGTATAGTCGGCACGTGGCACGTTGATGGCCACCACGTTTTTGCCGTTCAACTCCACAATCTCCACATCTTCATCCTTCAGCAGGTTCACGTTCACCTTTTCGGTGTTGTTGACCAAGTTCCAAAAGTCTTTGCGAATTTTCTCCGCATTGTCAACACCCGTAATAGTAAACCTCTTGTTAATATCCTTCTCTTTCGCATCTTCAAACACACCAAGCAGAATCAACCCGCCATTTGTGTTCGCAAATGCCGAATAGGTTTCCCACACCGAGTTGGGAACGCTCGACTGCGCTTTCTTACATTCCAAGGTGACGCGCTCGCCTTTTTGCAATGTCTCTTTTATTGTGTTTTTGTTCATAAGCTTGTTTATATATGCAAAAATACATATAATTTTTCATTTTCAGCTATTCTCGACGCGGATAACTATAAAGAAATGCAATACGTCTTCAAAAAAAGACTATCTTTGCGCCCAAATCAACCTACATTGGCCAATGGCACTGAACAACCTTTTCACTCGGGGCGGAAACCGCGAAAAGAGCTTCTTCCCCACCTATTTGCAACAGGCGGAGGCCGCACAAGTGGCCGCCAAATACCTCAAGGAACTGGTCAAGAGCGACGACCCCGAAGAGCGTAAGTTGCTGACCCGCATGATCAAGAAACAAGAGACCACCGGCGACGAGCTGCTACGCGAGTTCTACATCGAGCTCAACGAGGCCTTCGTCACGCCCTTCGACCGCGAGGACATGAACGCCCTCGCCATGGATCTGGACAAGTTCCTCGACTTCATCAACTTCTCCGCCAAGACCATCCTGATGTACAACCCCAAGAAAATCGACAAGCAAATCAAGGAAATCATTGACAACATCCACGAGGACGCCAACCTGATGATGCAGATTTTCAGCCTCATGGACGACATCGGGAAGAACCACCAGGAGCTGGACGACCTCTGCCAAAAGGTCACCAACATCGAACATACCGTCGACGACATCTATGGCGACTACATCTCCTACCTCTTCAGCAACGAGCAGGACGAAATCGAGTTGTTGAAATACAAGGAGATAGCCCAAGCCATCGAAGACACCACCGACCACGCCAAAGACGTCACCGACACCGTGAAAACCATTATCATAAAGCAATCGTGATGAACCTCCTGACCATAGCCATCATTTTGTCCATCCTGCTGGCCTTCGTCTTCACCTTCCTCAACGGCATGAACGACGCGGCCAACTCCATCTCGACCATCATCGCCACCAAGGTCATGACGCCTATCCAGGCCATCATCTGGGCTTCGTTTTGGGAATTTACGGCGTTCATTATCATTAGGTTAGTGCTCAACCAGCAGTTCGCTGTAGGCAACACCATGGCCAACTTCGCCGACCAGCACGTCATCGACCCTTACCTTATCCTTTCGGCCCTCGTCGGGGCTGCCATTTGGGTGGCCGTTTGCACCAAAAGCGGCATGCCCATCTCCACCTCGCACGCCCTCATCGGCGGCATCATCGGGGCGGCATGGTTCGTCAACGGCAGCTCGGTCCTGCACATGAAGCCCATCCTTATCACCTTGGCATTCATCGTCTTATCACCGCTCATCGGTCTGTTTTTGGGTTTCTTCCTTGAATGTATCTTTTTGAAAATCTTCAAAAACCAACCGCGCAAACGTGTAGATAAGATTTTCAAGGTGTTGCAGCATTTCTCGACGGCGGCCTTCTGCATCGGCCACGGCTCCAACGACGCGCCCAAGACGATGGGTATCATCGCCGTGCTGATGGCCAGCGTGTTCACCACACAAGGCGTCAGCTTCGAAATGAAAGAGTTCATCGCCAACTTCTACGACAGCAGTCAAGCCTTCCATATTCCTGATACTCTGGCCGTTATCTGCTACATCATCATGTCGCTCGGCATCCTGATTGGTGGCAAGAACGTCATCAAGACGATGGGCGGTGGCTTGGCAAAGATTACGCCCGTGCGAGGTTTTTCAGCCGAATTCGCTGGTGCTACCACCTTGATTGCCACCTCGTTCCTCGGCATTCCCGTGAGCACGACGCACACCATAACCGGCGGCGTCATCGGCGTGGGCCTTACCGACGGCGTGAAGTCTGTCAAGTGGGTCACGGCACGGCGCATCGTCCTTTCGTGGATCCTCACCATCCCCGTGCCGCTCGTCATCAGCGGCATCTTGAACCTGTTGTTTCACTTAATCAAGTAATGCCATGAGTCTCAACGGTTTCTTCCAGTTTTTCGTCCCGAAGGAAAAGAAGTTCTACCCGCTCTACATCCAGCAGGCCGGCTACATCGACCAGGCTGCCAAACTGCTGCGGCAGATGATTACCGAGACCGACCTTCACCAACTTGAGAGCCTGAAAAAGGAAATCAAGGCGTGTGAGACCCAAGGCGACGAGGTGCTACGCGACTTCTACACCCAGCTTTTCAGCACGGTGCTGACGCCTTTCGAGCGCGAAGACGTCCACGAACTGGCCGAGATGATGGACACCTTCCTCGACCGCATCGACGACTCCGCCAACATCATCCTCACGCGCCGCTTCACCGACGTGGACGAAGACCTCGCAACGATGACGGACAACATCATGTTTGCCGCCGAAAGTCTAGGCACCATCATCCGCAATCTGGAGCAACTAAGCAACAAGAGCAAAGCCAAGGAAATCAGCCGTTTGTGCCACGAAATCAAGACTTTGGAGCACGACAACGACGAGCTTTATGCCAGTTACATCAGCAAACTCTTCGAACAAAACTACAGCCTCACCGAAATCATCAAGCGCAAGGACTTGGTGCAAGTGCTTGAGAATACGACCAATTCGGTGAAGTATATATCGGATAAAGTTAGGAGTATAATTAGCAAACTATAATATAATTGCGGCGTTTCGACAGGCTCAACGACCGCCAGGGTCCCTGAGCTTGTCGAAGGGCCCGTCCAAAACAATAAAATCATGCGACAAATTATCAACAGTCTATTAGACAACGACCTCTACACCTTTAGCGTGTGCTATGCCTACCTCCAGAAGTTCCCGCGCGCCATCGGGCAATACACCTTCGTCGACCGCAACAACACGGTTTATCCCGAAGGCTTTGCCGACAAGCTGAGGGAACAATTCGACAGCTATGCCAACCTCCACATCACCGACGAGGAGGCACGTTTCATGAAATGGAAATGCTACTACTTCCCGCTGTGGTTCTTCACCTTCCTGAAAGGCTTTCGCATGAAGCCCTCCGAGGTGGAAGTGAGCCAAGACGCTGAAGGTCACCTTCACATCACCGTGACGGGACTGTTGTGGCGTACCGTGTTTTGGGAAATGCCCATCTTGGCCACGGTCTCCGAGCTCATGCACGAATTACGTGGTGAATTTGAGCATTACGATGCCGAAAAGGAATACAAGAAGTCCTACGACAAAGCCGTCCGCCTCATCGGCAACGGCGCCAAGTTCAGCGACTTTGGTACACGCCGTCGTTTCTCCTTCGAGCATCAGGACATGGTAATCCGCAGTTTCATCGAGGCACAAAAACAATTTACGAAGACCTGTTTTGTGGGCACCAGCAACGTGCTGTTGGCCATGAAATACGACCTCACCCCCATCGGCACGATGAGTCACCAGTTCATCGAAACCTGCTCGCTTTATGGCTACAACGAGGCCAACTACCTCGCCATGGATTATTGGCAGGAAGTGTATGCCGGCAGCCTCGGTGTGTTCCTCTACGACACCTACACTCGCAAGGCCTTCTTCCAGAATTTCACCACTTTACACGCCAAATTGTTTGACGGTCTGCGCGTGGACAGCGGCGACAACTACGAGGCATTGGAGGAAATCATCGCCAAATACAAGGAACTCGGCATCGACCCAGCCCAGAAGTCCATCATCTTCAGCAACGGCCTGAATGTCGACGAAGCCCTCGCCATCCACGAAGCCGTCAACGGCCGAATGCAAGACTCGTTCGGCATCGGCACCCACCTCACCTGCGACGTCGACAACGTGAAAGCCATGAACATCGTGGTGAAACTCACGGCAGCCAAGATCACTGAGAAACGCAACTGGAAGAAGGTGGTCAAACTCAGCGACGACCTCGGCAAGTACACTGGCGACCCCGAAGAGATTGAGATTTGCAAGAAGACGCTTGAAATTGAGTGATTTTTTTCGTCGATGAACGGAAAAAACCACTATCTTTGCCGCCTGAAAACAAAGGGGTGCCTTCCCTGCTTCGGCAGGATGAAAACGGCTGAGATCATACCCTCTTACCTGATCCGGATAATGCCGGCGTAGGGATTGGATATTTTCAAACTTTCCCCTTCACATTTGTATAACTAAAAGTTCAAAAAGATGAAAAGACTCTTTTTTGGTATCGCTGCATTGTTTTTTGCAGCCAATGTGAATGCCCAAAGCAACGACGTGGTGCTCGACACCACGAAATTCGAAACCCTTAACGAGGTGGTAGTCAGCGGCGTGCGCGTACAGAAAAACGCTCCGTTTGCCGTCACCAACATCAAGAAGGTAGAACTCAACGACTTCTCGAAAACAGGTCAAGAGCTGCCCTTCCTCTTCGCCAAGTCCCCTGGCGTCATCGCCTGGAGCGAGAACGGCATCGGTTCTGGCACGTCTTACATGCGCATCCGTGGCGCCGGCGACTCGCGCATCAACGTCACCTTGGACGGTGTGGCACTCAACTCGCCCGAAGACCAATGCGTGTTTTGGGCCAACATGAACAGTTATGGCTCATTGCTTGGTTCGGTGCAAATCCAACGCGGCGTGGGCACCTCCACCAACGGCGACGGTGCTTTTGGCGGCACGGTGGCCTTGTCATCGGCAACGCCATCGTTTGTGCCAAGTGCCGAAATCACAGGTTCTTACGGTTCGTTCAACACGCTTAATTTCGGTGCGAAGGCTTCTACAGGATTGTTGTGGAACCACCTCATCGTCGACGGTGCCTACCACGAAACCCACACCGACGGCTTCATGCACGGCACCAAAGGCCGCAGCGGTAGCTATTACGGTGGCATCACCTACGTGAACAACAACTTCCAACTCCGCTATAAGAACATCGGCAACTTCGAGATGACCGGTCAGGCCTGGAACGGCGTGACGGCAGGCAACAACGACATGAGCCTCATGGACGGCACATACGGCATCAGCACGGGCATCAAGACCTACGCCGACCTTTGGAATGTGGGCTTGGGCCAGTACAATTCCTTGTATGAATACCTCGTCACAGATGAAGATGGCAATTTCGTCAAGGATGAGAACGGCAACTACGTCACCGCCCGCTACCAGTTGAACGACGGCACTTTCTGGGACCGCACCACCGACAACTTCTGGCAGGACCACAACCTCCTTTCCGCCGCCTGGGACATCAACGAGCATTGGACCACTTCGGCCACGCTGCATTACACCTACGGCTATGGCTATTATGAGGAGTTCCGTCCCAACAACAAGCTCTCGAAGTTCGGTATGACTTACACCGACGGCGAAGGCAACAACGTGAAACGCACCGATTTCATCCGTCAAAAAGGCCTCACGCAACACACCTACGGTCTCGTATGGAACGCCAACTATAAAGACGAACGCTGGGACGTCATCGGTGGCCTGTCGTTGCAGAATTTCGACGGCAACCACTTCGGCTATGTCACTTACATCGCCAATAAGGCTGTGGCCGCCAAGTACCTCGTCGACGGCGAATACAAATACTACGACTCCGATGCCCACAAACTCGACGGTAACGTCTTCATGAAAGCCGCCTTCAACATCACGGAGCAATGGAGCCTGTTTGGCGACGTGCAATACCGTTACGTGGACTACAAGACCGACGGCATCAACGACAAGTTCTACGACGATGCGAGCGGCTATTACAACCAGCCTTTGGACATCCACGAGACCTATAACTTCTTCAACCCCAAGGCGGGTCTGTCGTGGCAAAACAAGGGTCACCACGCCTACGCTTCCGTGGCCATGAGTCACCGCGAGCCTGAGCGCAACAACTTCACCGACAACGGTTCCTACCCTTTCCCCAAGCCCGAACAACTCCTTGACTACGAAGCTGGTTACAACTTCAACAATTCGAGATTCAACCTCGGAGCCAATCTCTATTATATGGACTACACCAACCAATTCGTGCAGACGGGCGAAGTGAGCGACATCGGCGAGGCCCTGACCACCAACATCAAGGACTCGTACCGCATGGGCGTTGAACTTCAGGCTGGCATCAATGTCACCAATTGGCTGACCATAGAAGGCAATGCCGCCTTGAGCCAAAACAAGATCAAGGACTTCGACGAGGTGGTGGAAGACTGGGACAACTGGGAAGACGGCGTAACCACCATCCATTACGACAACTCCACCTTGGCCTTCTCGCCTTCGGCCATCCTCAACGGTTTCGTCACCTTCCATCACAAAGGTTTTGCGGCCACTTGGCACACCAACTACGTCTCACGCCAATACCTCGACAACACCGAGAACCTCGACCGCTCCTTGCCCGCCTTCTCAACCTCTAACGTGAGCCTCAGCTACACGCTCAAGCCCAAGAAAGTCGTCAAGGAAACCATCTTCAAGGTGAATTTCAACAACATCTTCAACAAGCGCTACGCCGCCAGCGGCTGGGTCTATTCCGCCATTTGCGACAGCTACGGTCACCCCAACGACAACCGCTACTACCAAATCGGTTTCATCCCGATGTCGGGCTTCACCGTCATGGGCAACCTGACGCTGCGATTCTGATGCATTGAAAAATTGCACAAGCCTTCCCTCCCGAAAAAACCGGTTGGGAAGGCTTCGTTTTTTGAGGGAATTTGGTTATTCCATCCAAATCCTGTATTTTTGCGGCAAGAAATAACACACAAAGCATGGCCTCTTGCAAAAGACCTATATACCTTATTCTTTTAGGCATCGTCATCCTCGGCGTGATCCTCTTTGCCATGAACCTGCGCTACGGCTCAGTGGCTATCCCATGGACTGAGTTTTGGGCTGCATTGTCTGGCAGCCAAGGCTCCACCTACCGCGCCATCATCATAGAATACCGCTTGCCGCAGGCCATCACGGCACTACTGGCCGGCATCGGGCTTTCCGTGTCGGGACTGCTGATGCAGACCTTGTTCCGCAATCCCCTCGCCGACCCTTCCCTGCTGGGCATCAGCAGCGGCTCAAGCCTCGGCGTGGCTTTCGTGGTGCTGGTGGCGGGTGGCATTGGCGGAGTAACGTTCAACACGATCTCGCTGTGGTCGACGTTTGGCATCACTTTGGCCGCGTTTGTGGGCGCTTTTGCGGTGCTTTTGCTGATTCTTGCGCTCAGTTCGAGGCTGAAAAGCATGGTAAGTCTGGTCCTGGTCGGCATCATGATTGCCTACATCGCTGGATCGGTCACGGATATTTTGAAGTTCTTCAGCCAAAAGGAAGGCCTTCATTCCTTCGTCATCTGGGGCATGGGCAGTTTCTCCAACGTGGGCATGACGCAAATGCCTTTCTTCGCCCTCGCGGTGATGGTAGGTGCCTTCGCCTCGTTTCTGCTTTTCAAGACGCTGAACCTCTTGCTTTTAGGTGAGCGCTATGCCGAAAACCTTGGCGTCAACATCAAGCGAAGTAGCATGCTCATCATCTTGGTCTCGGGCTTCCTCACCGCCATCATCACGGCGTTTTGCGGCCCGATTGCTTTCTTGGGCTTGGCCGTGCCGCACATCGCGCGGTTCCTGTTCCAGACTAGCGACCACAAGCTGCTCATCCCTGCCACGGCCTTCCTCGGCATGGATTTGGCGCTGTTTTGCAACCTCATCTCGCGCCTGCCCTCGTTCGACGGCAACCTGCCCATCAACTCGGTCACGGCACTGATTGGTGCGCCCATCGTGCTTTGGGTCATCTTCCACCGCCAGCATTATAGTCAAACACAATAATCTATATGAATTGCTTCGCAAGAAATCTAAGAAAAATCGTTTTCAAAATCTTTCAAAATCATTTCGTTGGATTTTCAATCGATTTTTGAATGATTTCTTGCCGTAAGGCAATCCCAAAAACATAAACATGAAAGAAGTCCTAAAAACATCGAAACTGCTCATCGGCTACAAGAAAGCGTTGCTGCCCGAAATCAGCGTCAGCCTCAATGAAGGCGACATCGTGGCGCTGGCCGGTCCCAACGGCTCGGGCAAGACGACCTTGTTCAAGACTCTGTCGGCCAACATCAAGCCTATCGGAGGCGAGATTTCGCTGTTCGGGAAAAGCCTGCGCGACTACTCCCCTTCCGAGCATTCTTCGCTGTTCAGCCTCGTGCTCACCGAGAAACCCGACGACCTCTTTTTGAAGGTCTTCGACATCGTTTCGGCAGGCCGCTATCCCCATCTCGGACTATTGGCCAAACTGAAGCCCGAGGACGAGAGCCTCATCGCGGAAAGCCTCGAAACTGTGGGCATCAGCCATTTGGCCGACCGCAATTTCGTCTCGCTCAGCGACGGTGAGCAGCAGAAAGTGATGATTGCCAAGGCCTTGGTGCAGGACACGCCGCTCATCTTCATGGACGAGCCCGCCGCCTTCCTCGACTATCCCAGCAAAATCGAGCTGGTGAACATTATGCACAAACTGTCGCGAGAGAAACGAAAGACCATCCTTTTCAGCAGCCACGACCTCGACCTTTTGCTCCGCCACGCCGACAAAATGTGGGTGATGGCGCCGCAGCAGCCTTTGCGCCAAGGTACGCCGAAAGAACTTGTTGAGCAAGGGATTATCGATGCGTATTTTAAGCCGATTGTGGCGAAAGAAGAGTTTTATTGGATGAAATAAGCCATAAAACCATGATTTTTTGTATTTTTGCGCCTTAAATTCAAAAGTAATTTAATACTAAATGCAGAATATCAGAAATATAGCAATTATCGCTCACGTTGACCACGGCAAGACCACCCTCGTGGACCGTATCTTGTACCAATCCCAACTCTTCAAGGAATCGGATGAAGCCCCTGGCCAACTCATTTTGGACAACAATGACCTTGAGCGCGAACGCGGCATCACCATTCTTTCGAAAAATGTCTCAGTACGCTACAAGGACGTAAAAATCAACATCATCGACACTCCCGGCCACGCCGACTTCGGTGGCGAGGTGGAGCGCGTGCTGAATATGGCCGATGGCGTGCTGCTGCTCGTCGACGCCTTCGAAGGCCCCATGCCACAGACCCGCTTCGTGCTGCAAAAGGCCATCGAACTGGGCCTGAAACCCATCGTAGTAATTAATAAGGTGGACAAGCCCAACTGCCGTCCCGATGAGGTGCAAGAGGCCGTCTTCGACCTGATGTTCAACCTCGGCGCGACCGAAGACCAACTCGATTTCCCGACGGTTTACGGCTCTTCTAAGCAAGGCTGGATGTCGGACGACTGGAACAACATCACCGACAACGTCTCCTACCTTCTGGACGTCATCATCGACACGATTCCGCCCGCGAAATATGAGGAAGGCACGCCGCAGATGCTGATTACCTCGTTGGATTACAGTTCATACGTCGGCCGTATCGCCGTGGGTCGCCTGAAACGCGGCACGTTGCAAGCTGGACAGAACGTCTCGCTCGTGAAACGCGATGGCTCGGTGACCAAATCCACCATCAAGGAACTCTACACTTTTGAAGGTTTGGGCAAGGAACGCACCAAGAAACCCGTCGAGGCGGGCGACATCATCGCGCTGATGGGTATCGACGACTTCGAGATCGGCGACACCGTGGCCGACTACGAGAATCCCGAGGCGCTGCCGCCCATCCACGTGGACGAGCCAACGATGAGTATGTTGTTCACGATCAACAACTCCCCTTTCTTCGGCAAGGAAGGCAAATACGTCACCTCACGCCACCTCCGCGAGCGTCTTTACAAGGAAACCGAGAAGAACCTCGCCCTGAAGGTGGAAGACACCGATTCGCCTGATTCACTGATGGTTTACGGTCGCGGTATCCTGCACCTCAGCATCCTCATCGAGACCATGCGTCGTGAGGGCTACGAGCTGCAACTCGGTCAGCCCAAGGTCATCATCAAATACATCGACGACGTGAAGTGCGAACCTATCGAATGCCTCACCGTCCTCGTGCCCGAAGATTTTGCTGGCCGCGTCATCGAGCAGGTGAGCGCCCGCAAAGGCGAAATGACGCAGATGGAGCCCAAGGGCGACCGCATGTGCCTCGATTTCGACATCCCGTCGCGCGGACTCATCGGCCTGAGAAACACGCTGCTGACCGTCACCGAGGGTGAAGCCATCGTTTCGCACCGCTTCAAGGCCTACGAGCCTTGGAAGGGCGAAATGCCCACGCGCAACACCGGTGCCTTGATTTCGATGGAGACCGGACAAGCCATCCCCTACGCCATTTGGAAGCTGCAAGACCGTGGCACCTTCTTCGTCAACCCGAACGAGGACGTGTATGCCGGCGAGGTCATCGGCGAGAACACGCGCTCGAACGACATCGTCATCAACGTGTGCAAGACCAAGCACCTGACCAACGTGCGTGCTTCGGGCAGCGACGAAGCCATCCGCCTCGTGCCGCCCGTGCGTTTCTCACTGGAAGAATACATGGAATACATCCGCGACGACGAGTATCTGGAGGTCACACCTAAGAGCCTGCGCCTGCGCAAGATCATCCTCGACGAGCTGGAGCGGAAACGCGCTTCGCGCCGCGGCGAGGAATAAACGAAAATATTTTCCACAAAGTCGGGCTGCGTGTCCGACTTTTTTCGTATTATTGCAAATTTGAAAACGAACAGGATTATCCATATTTATGGAATCCCAAATTCTCCATTTAAATGATTAAAAATTAAAAAGTTATCATACCATGTCAAAAGTCAAGAGAACACTTATCATCCTTTTTGTCGCATTGGGGCTCTCGTCCTGCGAAGTACTGAACCAAATCGCACAGATGGCCAACTTCGCCAATTGCACATTCAACTTCGACAGCGTCAACCAGATCCAGATGCTCGGCGTTAACCTGAGCAAGGGGATGCAGAAAACCGACCTCAACGCGACCCAACTGCTCACTTTGGCCAACGCCATCATGAACAAGCAACTGCCTGTGACCTTCAACGTCAACCTGAAAGTCGACAATCCCAATGCCATTGCCGCATCGATGGCCAAAATGGATTATGTCTTGAGCCTAAATGGGAAACAGGTGGTCAGCACCACGTTGAACCAAGGCGTCAACGTGCCAGCCCAATCGAGCAACGTGATCAGCATTCCTATCACGACCGACCTTTTTCAGCTGTTCAGTGGCGAGTCGGCCGATGCCATCGTTAATCTGGCTTTCAAGTTGGCCGGCGCCAGTAGCGATCCTGTCAACGTGGGTCTGAAAGTCAAGCCCTACATCAGCATCAACAACCAGCAACTCGCCTACCCCGACTACATCACGATGAACAAAGTCCTCAACTAATCTCCTGAAAACGAGCGGAAATGGATTTTAAGGAAAGGCATTTTAGCATCGACCCCGGAAAGGGGAAGAAAATGGACGGATGTCCCTATTCAACCTTCGAGGATGGACGTGACGTAGAAGACTATATCATCCCTCCTAAAGGCTATGTTTTCGTTGGCTTCAAGTTTGACCCCGAAGCCAGCAACCAGATTTACGACGGTAAACTCATCGCCGAATACGAGAAAGAAACGTTCAACGAGGTGGTCAGATCCAACCTTTGGAAAATCCTATTGGCCGTCGGCATCGTCGCCATCATCGCCATAGTGGCGATTTTGGCCGCCAATGTCTTCAAAGAACCGAAACCTGCCAAAACTTTCGAAAACGAACCGAAGAACGAGACTGTGGCTTCACCTGTCGACACCACAAAGAACGACGTGGAAACCGCCGAGCCCGAGCCTATCGATGCACCTGACACCACGGCCGAACAGCCCGTTCAGGAAACCAACGCAGTCGAACAGCCCAGCCAAGAAGCACCCCAACCCGTAGACGGGCCCACCGCCCAGTTCAAGCACGACTTCTGGAACCTGGTCCATCAGCGCACCATCATGATGGACCCCTATCACGACCTGTTCAACAATAACAAAGGACAAGTTTCGGGTGAGGAATACGACTATCTGAGGTTTACCATTTTGGAAAACACACCTGCCTTCAAGGAATGGACAGGGAAACTGCGCAAGATTCCCGCCACCGAGATTGAAAGCATCAACACCATCGACGAACTAGTTAAAAAGCTCAAAGAATACAATTAAGAGATACATAACAAATTCAAAATCAATCGAATATGATTAGAAACAACTTCATCAAACGCCACAACGGCCCCACCGCATCCGATGCAGAGAAGATGCTGAAGGTCATCGGTGTGGCATCGCAAGAACAACTTGTCGACGAAATCATCGCTCCCGAGATCCGTCTGCCCAAAGACCTCGACCTGCCTGAAGGCATGAGCGAATACGAAGTCATCAGCCACCTCAAAGCCCTCGGTGCCAAGAACAAGCAGTTCCGCACTTACATCGGCTTGGGCTACTACAACACCATCACCCCTGGCGTCATTATGCGCAACATCCTTGAAAACCCGGGCTGGTACACCTCTTACACTCCCTATCAGGCTGAGATTTCGCAAGGCCGTTTGGAAGCCCTCGTGAACTACCAGACTGTCATCAGCGACCTCACCGCGCTGCCGTTGGCCAACGCCAGCCTGCTCGACGAAGGCACCGCCGCCGCCGAAGCCATGCTGATGTTCTGGCACGCCCGCAGCCGCGCCCAAGTGAAGGCCGGCGTGAAGAAGTTCTTCGTGGCCTGCGACGTGTTCCCGCAGAGCATCGAGGTCATCAAGACCCGCGCCCACTTCCAAGGCATCGAAGTCGTGGTGGACGACATCAACAAGTTCGATTGCAGTGAGGAATATTTCGGCGTGCTCATCCAGTGCCCGAACCAATTCGGTGAAATCGTCGACAACCGCGCCAAGGTTGCCGAATGGAAGGCCAAAGGCATGCAAGTGGCCGTGGCCGCCGACCTGCTGAGCCTCACCCTCATCACGCCTCCCGGCGAATGGGGTGCCGACGTAGTGCTCGGTTCCAACCAGCGTTTCGGCCTGCCGATGGGATTTGGCGGTCCTCACGCCGGTTATTTCGCCACCACCGAAGCCTACAAGCGCGAAATGCCTGGCCGCATCATCGGTATCAGCGTCGATGCCCTCGGCAATCCCGCCTTCCGTCTGGCTTTGCAGACCCGCGAGCAACACATCAAACGCGAGAGAGCCACGTCCAACATCTGCACCGCGCAGGCTCTGTTGGCCATCATGTCGGGCTTCTATGCCGTGTATCACGGTCCCGATGGCTTGATCGAAATTGCACACCATATTAATTGCCTCGCCGGAAAACTTTGCGGTGAGCTCGCCAAACTCGGCGTGAAACAACTCAACCAGCACTTCTTCGACACGCTGCTGTTCGAAATGCCCGACGACGTTTGCACCTGCAAGGTGAAGGAAGCCGCCGAGAAACACGGCATGAACTTCCGCATCATCGACAAGCAACACTTCGGCATCAGCATCGACGAGACCACGACCAAGGAAGACCTCAACGAGATCGGTCAAGTCGTCGCCGAAGCCCTTGGCAAAGAGCACGAAGAATTGGTCGTCGACCCGAACTGCGCCAAGTTCAGCGGCATCCAACCCGAGATGCGCCGCACCAGCAAGTTCATGCAAGCCCCGTTGTTCTTCAAGTACCGCAGCGAGACCGACATGATGCGTTACATGAAGAAACTCGAGAACCGCGACCTCAGCCTCAACCGCTGCATGATTCCGCTCGGAAGCTGCACGATGAAGCTGAACCCCGCCACCTCGATGTATGCCCTCAGCTGGCCTGAGTTCGGCAACATTCACCCCTTCGTCCCCGCCGACCAAGTGGAAGGCTACCTCGAACTCATCGCCGAGATGGAGAAAGACCTCTGCGAAATCACAGGCTTCAAGGGCATGAGCTTCATGCCTAACTCGGGCGCCAGCGGCGAATATGCCGGATTGCTCACCATCCGCCGTTACCAAGAGGCCAACGGCCAGGGTCACCGCAACATCTGCTTGATTCCTGCTTCGGCCCACGGCACCAATCCTGCTTCGGCTGCCATGGCCGGTATGCAAGTGGTGGTCGTAGCCTGCGACGAAAACGGCAACATCAACCTCGACGACGCCAAGGCGAAAGCCGAACAATACAAGGACAATCTGGCCGCCTTCATGGTCACCTATCCTTCGACGCACGGCATCTACGAAGACGGCATCCGCACCCTCGTGAAGATCGTTCACGACAACGGCGGTCAAGTCTATATGGACGGTGCCAACATGAACGCCCAGGTCGGCCTCACCAGCCCCGGCTTCATCGGTGCCGACGTGTGCCACCTCAACCTGCACAAGACCTTTGCCATCCCGCACGGCGGTGGCGGTCCTGGCGTAGGTCCCATCGGCGTGGCCGAGCACCTGAAACCGTACCTGCCTTCGCACATCCTGTTCCACTGCGGTGGCGAAAAGCAAGAAGGCGCCGTTTCGGCTGCTCCGTTCGGTAGCTCACAGATTCTGACCATCACCTACTGCTACCTCAAGATGTTGGGCAGCGAAGGTCTGAAGAAAGCCACCTTGGGTGCCATCCTCAACGCCAACTACCTGAAGGACAGACTGAAGGACTACTACCCGATTCTGTACACTGGCAACCATGGTCATGTGGCCCACGAGATGATCCTCGACATCAACGGCATCAACAAGGCGACGGGCGTGGCCGCCATCGACATCGCCAAGCGCCTGATGGACTTCGGTTTCCACGCTCCCACCGTGGCCTTCCCCGTGCACGAGACGCTGATGGTGGAACCCACCGAGAGCGAGCCTCTGGCCGAACTCGACCGCTTCGTCGACGCGATGATCCAAATCCGCAAGGAAATCCAGGACATCGAGGACGGCAAGGCCGAGAAGGGCAACAACATCATCAGCCACGCTCCTTACACCGCCGAGATGCTGATGGCCAACGAGTGGAACTTCCCGTTCACCCGCGAAGAGGCCGGCTTCCCGATGAAGAGCGATGTGCAGGACAAGTACTTCCCGCACGTCACCCGCATCGACGACGCCTACGGTGACAGGAATCTGGTTTGCAAGTTTAGCGCGGAATAAGGAATTGTTTCACGCAGAATGAAAAAATCGCAGCCTTCGGGTTGCGATTTTTTCATTGTTCATTCGCCAGCGTAATCCACCAAAATCTCATAATTCTCAAACACAATCACCTCTCCAGCGGTGATTTTCGCTCGCTTACGGGTCTCCACCTTGCCATTGCGAAGCACCATGCCTGCCGTGACGACCTCTTGGGCCTCGCTGCCGGAATACACCACATCGCAGGCTTTCAATAAAGAGATGAGCGGGATGAAGTCCTCGCCTTCGCGAAGGGTGAATTCGATTCTGTTCAGTTTTCTTGCCATATCATTTTGTTTTTAATTGTCTTTCAGTCATTTTCCTCTCGCTATGGCGCGCTAGTACTTCCAAAACATAAACCGCCACCGCACCTAAAACCGCCATCACGACCGCCATCAGCAACTCGGCGTTCCACGAAGGGAGATGAAACACATAATCCAGCATGTCGGGCGTGGGCTCCTTCCAAGGATAGACAACGGGCAGGCTGCCCAACATGAATCCCGCAAGAACGGACAGCGTCGCATCGCGGTAATCACGCATAAGCCACGAGAGCAGATAGGAAAATGAGACGATACTCACTATGGCGCCTAAAACGAAAGGCAGTAATATCTTTGCTCCGTGGAGGAACGTTGAGGCCTTGGTCAACGCGGGAATTGCCTCAGTGACAATCAGTTCGTAATTGCCCATTAGCAGCATGAGATGCGAGCCGGAGACGCCAGGCACCACCATTCCCGTTGCGCCGATGATGCCACAAAGAAACAGGTAGAAGAAATTGTCGTTGGAATAAGGATTCGACTTGATGGACAGCACAAACGAGATGACGAACCCTGCCAAAACCAACAGGCCGTTCTTGAGATTTCTTTTCTCGACACGCTTCATCACATACACCACCGAGGCCAAAATCAAGCCGATGAAAAATGACCACGTGTACACCTCATACGATTGCAACGTCTGCTTCAGGAAAATGGCGGTAAGCACCATTCCCACTATCAGCCCCAACAAAACTATGCCCAAAAACTTGATATCGGTACGTTGTGCAAATTCCGTCACCTCACCTTTTCGAAGAAGTTTGAAATTCTTGTGGTTCAATGATTTAATCGAATTTACAAAGCGTTCAAACACGCCCAAAACGAGCGAAATCGTTCCGCTTGAAATGGGAAACACGTTGACCGCCCCCATAATCATGCCCTTAATGAACACTTTTATCGATAGCCACAAGTTCAGCATACGCCACAGTTTACTTACATAGCGCAAAATTACGAGAAATATTGTTGACAGAGCCAACATTTGCGGTTTCATTCCGCTGAAATCGTTTTTCTATCCCAAAATTACTATCTTTGCATCGCATAAATTTCACAAGAAATGTCCGACCAAGAAAAACTCATCTTCCCACAGAATTTCGACATCAAGGTCATTGTGGCCGCCTCCGTTCCCATTGAGGAGAGCAAAGCCAACATCAGCCGTGTGTTTACCGAATGCCAGACCGTGCACAGCTTTGTCAGCGCAAGAGCCAGTGCCAAAGGGACTTACATCACCTACACCTACAACATCGACCTGGATAGCCAAGAGCAAATGAACGCCGTTTACGATGGACTAAAGAGCGTACCAGAAATCAAGTTTGCATTATGACAAAAGCCTATGACATAAGGATTTACGGTCGCGTGTTCAATGTCGGGTTCCGACGTTACGTGCATCGCTATGGCCTACAATGCGAGGTGAACGGCTTCGTGGAAAACGACTATTCCGACGACTGCGTCCACATCGTGGCAGAAGGCGAGGAAAAGAATCTGGAACGCTTCACCCTGCTTTGCGGTGAGGGCACACCATATTCGTACATTACGGACATGAAGGTTGAGGCCGTTGAGCCAACCAACAAATATAATGATTTTCAGGAATTACGATAATTTTAGCGGACGCATTCAATGCGTCCCTACAACAAATAAACAATAAAAATATGACCTATCCCGACTTCTCCAAAATCCTGTTTCTCGACATTGAGACCGTCTCGCAGGAAAAATCCTTCGACCAGCTGAGTGAAAGGATGCAAAAACTCTGGTCACACAAAGCCGAGCAAATCGGCAAGGGCGACGAGGAAGCCACACCTGAGTCGCTCTACGAACGAGCAGGCATCTACGCCGAATTCGGCAAGATCATCTGCATCTCGGTGGGCTTCTTCAACGACAAGCGCTTCCGCCTCAAGTCGTTCTACGGCCACGATGAGAAAGCCTTGCTCAGCGATTTCGCCAACATGCTCAACCGCTATTACGACTATCCCGAAGCCCAACTCTGCGCCCACAACGGCAAGGAGTTCGACTTCCCCTACATCGCCCGACGCATGCTCGTCAACGGCATCAAAATCCCACGCATTCTGCAAGTTGCGGGAAAGAAACCCTGGGAAACCAATTTCATCGACACGATGGAGTTTTGGAAATTCGGCGACTACAAGAGCTACACCTCTTTGGATTTGCTTTGCGCCATCCTCGACATCCCAACGCCGAAAGACGACATCAACGGCAGCGAGGTAGGCCGCGTGTACTGGCAAGAGAACGACCTCGAACGCATCAAGACCTACTGCCAAAAAGACGTGCTGGCCATTGCACAACTCATGCGCCGCTACAATTACATGCCACTCATCAGCGAAGACCAAGTGGACTACACCAACTGACATGCACATTCTCTCCAAATCGACCTATATCAAGGGCTTGCAGTGCGAGAAGGCCTTGTACATGCAGAAAAAGCATCCCTATCTGCGCGACAAGCTTAGCATCGAGCAACGCGCCAAATTCCAACGTGGCACCGATGTGGGGGTGTTGGCCCACGACTACTTCCCAGGCGGCATCGACATGTCGCCCAGCTCGCCCTCGCAGTTCCCCAAGAAGGTGAATGAGACGATGGACAACCTCAACAACCCCGAGGTCAACGTGATGTATGAGGCTGTTTTTCAGCATAATGACACCCTCATCATGCTGGACATGCTGGTGCGTGACGGCGATAAATGGCTGGCCGTGGAAGTGAAGAGTTCGTTACGCCTCAGCGACACCTATTATAATGATGCCGCCCTCCAGTATTACGTGCTGCACGGCTGCCAAGTGCCCCTCAGCGACTTCCGGCTGATGTACCTCAACGCCGATTACGTGAAAAACGGCCCCATCGACGTAAAGCAACTTTTTAAATTGGAGTCGGTGATGGATTATGTCATTGAACGTGAGGCTTTTGTCGCACAAAACGTGGAGCGTTTGAAAGCCGTGGTCGCCCTACCGCATTCGCCATTGGTCGACATCGGGACACAATGCCACAACCCCTACCCTTGTGATTTTCAAGGACATTGCTGGAAACACATCCCCAAAGACAGTTTCCTGTTCACCAACGCCATTGACGACGAGACGCTGTTCCAAAACTACTTCAACGGCGTGAACACCAACGCCAAGATGCTGCAAAAAGTGGCTCCCGACTCGTTGGAAGCGCACCAAATAGAAGCCTTGGAGACCAACTCGTATTATATTGATTACAAGACGCTTTACGCCTTGTCGCCCCAACCCAAGCCCAAATCGGTGGCCTATCTGAACTTGTTGCTCCATCGTCCCGCCGTGCCCGAAATCGATGGGACCAAGCCTTACGAGGAGATGATCTTGGCTTTTGCACTGCAAGGAGAACATGAATGTGACGCAGCCATAGATCCCCGCCAACGCACAAACCAGCGTTGGGATGACATGGCTGCTGATGCGTCAAAATGTTTCGTTTGGGATTGCTTCGACGACCACAGCCGATGGAAAGAAGCCATAACGCTATTGATTGAGAAACTCTCTCATTATAAGCAGATTGTATGTTTCACGCCGCAAAACCTGAGCACCACGCTGTTGCGTCACGAAATCATCCGAAACCAGACCATCGGATACAAGGTTTTCAACCTTTTCGATGTGCTTCAACAGGCCGCATTCTACCACCCAATAATCAAGCGAGGATTCACCTTACAGAACCTTTCAGAAGCCCTTTTTGAGGATTGCAAGTTGTTCGAACACAGCCGAATCATCCTCGAAGCCACCAGCAACGACCTATTGGGTTATCAACAGGCACGAGAAGACTTAATCGCTGAAAACGAAATGGTTGCAAAAACTTATCAACATCTATTCAAGTAGTTGATAACTTCATTGGATTCGTCCAAAAGGGTCGCAAAATTATCCGTAATTTTGCCATCCTAAAACGAAAAAACATGCCCAACGAAACCACTATACGCCGTCCGTTTGGCGACCAAGCCAAACGCAATTTGGCCACGCCCGAGCAAATCTTTGCCAATCAAGGCCGTATCCCGCCCCAGGCCACCGACCTTGAAGAAGTCGTGCTCGGTGCCTTGATGCTGGAGAAGGAAGCCGTCAACGAAGTCATCGACATCCTCACGCCCGAGGCTTTTTATCTGGACAAACACCAGAAGATCTTTGCAGCCATCAAAGACCTCTTCGGGAAATCGGAACCCATTGATATATTGACGGTTACCAACGAATTGAAGATGCGTGGAGAATTGGAGCTGGTGGGCGGAGCCTATTATATCTCCAAACTCACCAACCGCGTCGTTTCGGCGGCCAACATCGAATACCACGCGCGCATCATCATGCAGAAACACATTCAGCGTCAGCTGATTCTGATTTCGTCAGACATGATTCACGAGGCTTTTGAGGACACCTCCGACGTCTTTGACCTGCTCGACAAGGCCGAGAACAACCTCTTCCAAATTAGCGAGAACAACCTGCGCCGCAGCTACGACTCGATGCAAGACTTGGTCAGCAAGGCCATCAAGGAAATCCAGACCGCCAAAAACGCCGACAACAAGCTGCGCGGCGTACCCTCGGGCTACACGGCCCTCGACAACATCACCCAAGGATGGCAGAAGTCGGACCTCATCATTTTGGCCGCACGTCCCAGCATGGGTAAGACCGCTTTCGCCCTCAACTTGGCCCGTAATGCCGCCGTCCAGTTCAACAAGCCCATTGCCTTCTTCTCGTTGGAAATGTCGTCAGTTCAACTTGTTACACGTCTTATTTCGACTGAAACCTCACTCACTGCCGACAAGCTACGTTCGGGTGACTTAGCCGAGTACGAATGGCAACAACTCAACACCAAGGTCACGCCGCTGACCGACGCGCCCATCTTCATCGACGACACACCACAACTCTCCATTTTCGAGCTTCGCGCCAAATGCCGTCGACTGAAACAGCAGCACGACATTCAAATGATTTTCATTGATTACCTGCAACTTATGACGGCAAAAGGCGACAAAGGCCTCAACCGTGAGCAGGAAATCAGCACCATTTCACGCTCGCTCAAGAGTTTGGCCAAAGAGCTGGAAATCCCGGTGTTAGCGCTTTCCCAATTAAGCCGTAGCGTGGAGCAACGTCCCGGCTCCAAGAAACCCATCCTTTCCGACTTGCGAGAATCAGGTGCCATTGAGCAGGATGCCGACATGGTGATGTTCATCTACCGTCCTGAATATTACAAAGATAGCGCAGAAGAGCAAGACAAGCCCAAGGGCTATACCATTATTGACATCGCCAAGCATCGTAACGGTAAATTGGGCGAAGTGGAGCTGAAATTTGTCGGACAATACGCTCGTTTTGAGGAGTTTGAGCAAGGCTTTGACAACAACGAGTTCACCAACATTGGCCCCAACAACAGTTTCGACAATCCTCAGCGCGTCTACAGCTCGAAACTGAACGACGACGAAGGCATGAGCTCCTATCCTTCCATCACCTCAGACGAACCCGTTCCGTTCTAAACTTCAAAACCCTTTCCTATGAAAAAAGACGTAAAAAGAACGCCCCATTCACAAAAGAATCCACTGAAATTCAACGTTGTAGAACCAACACAGCTGATGGATTTCCTCATGCAGAAACTGGATGGCATCAGCCGCAACAAGGCCAAAAGGATGCTGGCCAACAACACCATCGCTGTCGACGGCAAACGCACCACGCAATTCGACTTCCCGCTTGAGGCTGGCATGGTGGTGGAAATCGGGAAACCCACGGCCAAAGAACGCTTTCACAGCCCGTGGTTGGATATCGTTTATGAGGACAAATACCTTCTCGTCATCGACAAGAAGGAAGGCCTGTTGACTAACAGTCCCACCAAGGAAAAAGACACGGCGCAAAGCATTTTGAATCAATACTTTATCTATACCAAGCAACGCTGTCGCGCCCACACCATCCATCGCCTCGACCGCGACACCAGCGGCCTGATGCTCTTCGGCAAGAGCAAGGAGGTGGCCCTGATGTTTGAAGAGGATTGGAAGAATACCGTCTATGACCGCCGTTACGTGGCGGTGGTATGCGGTTGCATGGAGAAAAAGGAAGGCATGGTGAAGTCGTGGCTGAAGGACAACAAGGCCTTCATCACCTACTCCAGCCCGACCGACAACGGAGGGAAATATGCCGAGACCTACTATGAGACTTTGTATTCCAATGCCAAATACTCCTTAGTTGAATTGCAGTTGGAGACCGGACGCAAAAACCAGATCCGCGTCCACATGGCCGACATTGGGCATCCCGTGGTGGGCGACCCGAAATATGGTCTCTCAGCTTCAGGAGCCTACGACAATTCGTTGGGACGTTTGTGCCTACACGCTTACAGACTTTGCTTCCACCATCCCATCAAAGTCACAGACATGGAATTTGAAACGCCATTCCCGAAGGTGTTTGCAAGGCCGTTCCCAGGAATGGATAGAGAATGAACGATGAAGAAATGGAACATCATAGTATTATTGCTGCTGACAGGCCTTAGTGCCTGCCACACGCCCACCAGCGAGGCGCGCCGCATGGTGCGCCGTGCCGAGCAGCTGGCCGACACCCTGCCCGACAGCACCGTCAGCCTGATTGACAGCGTGTTGCGCATGCCAGCGAGCTTCAAAGAAAGCGAGCGCATGGACATGGCCCTGCTGCAAGCCGAGGCCCTCTTCGGCGACCGTGGGCAGGAGATTTCGCCCGTGATGGACGACGACTTCTTCGACGACCGCCCCACCCTCAGCACCAGCCCCGAGCTGGAGCGCGCCGCCGCTTTCTATGCCAAGAAAAAAGAATACGCCAAGGCCGCCCATGCCGCGCTCTACAGCGGCTTCGTGCAGCAACACTACGACGAAAAGGAAGCCGCTATGCGGTCGTTCAAGGAGGCGGAGCAATATGGCATGATGGCGGACGACAGCCTTACCATGGCTCGGTCGGAGTATCGGATGGGGAAGATGCTGTATGATGAATACATGAAGCAGGAAGCCCAAGACATGATACGCAATTCCAAAAGGTTTATTGGTAACCATCACATCGAAAGAGCATCTATCGAAAATAGCGAAGCCGTAACCTATATCCTGATGGGGCAATTTGACAATGCCGATTCCTGCCTTCAACGTGGAATGATGCTGGCTGAAAAATGGCATTCCGACAAAGTCATTCGTAAAATCCACAACAACTATTCGGTGCTATACCGCCTCCAAGGCAAGTATGACCAAGCCGTTGATTGCCTGCATCGAATGACGGGCAACCCAAATCTTGGCGAAAACGACATGTTTGTGCTGAACTTGAATTTAGGCAATGTGTATTTTGACATGAAAGAGATGGATTCTGCCACCAAATACTACCAATTTGTAGAATTGGCGCTACCCAAGGTCAACGTAAAAAAAGAGACTGTTCTTGCTGCATACGAAGCGCTTTACCGTTACGCAGCAGTCCAAAACGACGACTCTTTAGCCTTACAATACCGTGAGATGCACGAAAAGGGATTGTATGACTTGATGGTCATGCGGCAAAATCAGACTATCTATAGAATTCAACAGCAATTCGACTACGAAAGCCTTCAGAATGCAATGAATAAAGAACTCCTTCGAAGGCAACAAATTATCACTTTATTTGCCATATTCACCATCATCGGATTGGCTGCATTGGCAATTTCGCAAATCCGTCTGGCAAAAATCCGCAAGCAAGAGGCTATAGCGAAAGCCAACTTGTCTCATTTTACGCAACAAAACAAAGAGCTGCAACAAAAACAAGAGACCACCGAAAAACAGATGATGGATTTGTCGATGGCAAACGAAACCAACATAAAAGCATTTCAGGACTTATCCCAAAAATACCAAGTGCTCCAGGACACATGCAAAAGCTATGCACAAACGCTCTCGGACGCGCTTAACAAGGAAGCGCTCATCATGCGAAAGTTGGACATCTATTTGGGCAATAAAGGAGAAAAAGCATATTTGGCAGCCCTCGACGAGGCCGTTTTTGAAGGTGATGACCATTGGGAAGCCTTGATGAAAGTGTTTGATGCACTTTATCCCAACGTAAGGGAAAGCCTTTTGT
>JAFUVT010000019.1 GCA_017477425.1 Bacteroidales bacterium | reverse complement strand
GTCCTCTGCTCTACCAACTGAGCTACGGTACCTCCGTTTTGCGCTGCAAAAGTACGACTTTTTTCGTTCATGGCAAGAAAAAAACTGCAAAAACGAGATTTTTTTTGAATGAAAAAATATTTCTATCTGAATATCAGAAGGATAGAAAATTGCCTTCGGAAATAAAGCAATAAAAATTTGTCCAATGAGTTAAAAAATCGGATATTTGCACGCTCAAAGAAGGGCTTGTCCAAGAAGTAATAGATATGAGAACTCCTTTTCTGAAATATGTGATGATGGCCTGCCTGTTGGCAGGCTTTGGCTTGGCTGCCTTTGCCCAAGCCGATGTCGACTCGCCTTACTCACTCTTCGGCGTTGGTCAACTACGTGGCAAGTCGATGAATGTCAAGCTGAAAGGCATGGGCGGCGCAGGCAATGCGATGTTCGGCGGCGGCATGATTAATTCGGCCAATCCAGCGTCCTATGCCAAAATCGACTCCCTGTCGTTCCTCTTTGATGCTGGTTTCTATTTCAAGTCGTCGACCTTCAGCACCTCCAACTTGTCCGAACCTTCACGCAATGCCTCTTTCGACTATGTGTCGATGGCTTTCGGACTTTTCCCGTGGTGGAAAACAGCAATTGGCGTTCAACCCTATAGCTCCTCGGGCTATACGATGCTGGTAGATAGGACTGTGCCTGAAGTGGGATCGACCACCACGCGCTTCAAAGGCTCAGGCGGTCTCAACCAGGTCTTCTGGGGCAACGGCTTTAAAATCGGAAAGCATGTTGCGGTGGGGGCCAACGTCTACTATGTCTTTGGCAATACGCAAAGCGAGACTTCACTCTATTTCCCCGACTCGTCTTACTACATCGGTACCCGTCGCAATCTCGACGTGATGGTCAATTCGTTCATGTTCGATTATGGCGTGCTTTTCAATACCCAAATCAAAGACGATATGACCTTGAGCGCGGGCCTTACTTACAATCAAAAAGTGAATCTCAAGGGCGAACAAACCCTTTTCGTCCGTTCCATTGAAGAGGATCTGGAAACCGAGGTGGAATATCTGATTGACACCATCGCTTATGCGATTTCTGGCTCGAAGACCACCATGCCTCAGGGCTTTGGTTTGGGAATGGCTTTACAGAAGAACGAGCGTTGGACCATTAGTGCCGACTTCAACTGGATGCAATGGTCGAAGTTTGCGCGCCAAGGCGTTACTGAGAGCTTGAAGGACTCTTGGAGCGTTGCTGCTGGCGCCGAGTTCACGCCGCGTCATACCTCTGTGACGGGCTATTTCACCCGCGTTGCCTACCGTTTCGGCGGATTCTACGAACACGGCTTCGTGTGCCTCCCAGGCAACGATGGCATCGAACATAATATTAATAAGGTTGGCATCACGGCGGGCATGTCACTGCCTTTGCCCCGAACCCTTTCCAAAGTCAACCTGGCTTTCGAAGTGGGACAATACGGTACGCGCGAGGGCGGCTTGATCCAAGAGCGTTATGCCAAGATGGATGTAGGCATTTCAGTGCATGAGATGTGGTTTATGAAACGCAAATACAGATAAGTCTGGCACCGCTGCAATTTTTGGAATGATATTTGAACAAGAAAGAAACAAGTCAAACACTAAAAATAAGAAGAGATGAAAACGAAAAGATTAATGATGATTGCCGTTGCAGTAGGAATGGCAATGAGCGTAACCGCCCAAGAGGCCACCGAGTCGAAATACGGAACCGACAGCGTGGCCTGCGTAACCAACCTCTCCATTTATGGTGAAGCCTACAAGCAGTGGGAAGCCAACAAGTTCACCCCCGAATCCATCAGCATGGAAATGGTCAACGCTTGGAGAGAGGTGTTCCTCAACTGCCCCCGTTCCAGCCAGTTGATCTACACGAGAGGTGAAAAAATCATGGATTATTTCATCCGCACCAACCCGAGCCAAAAGGACGCCTACATCGACACCATCTGCATGATGATGGACAACCGCGCCAAGTACTTCCCGACCGACCCGAAGACGGGCGGCTCGCAAGTGGCCAACATCATGGGCAGAAAAGGCCTGCTGATCTACACCTACAATAAGAACCGCTATGAAGAGGCCTACAACGTGCTGAAAGATGCCGTCGCCCTCGACCCCTCGCAGTTGCAAGGTGCCTACATTGATGCCTACTTCAAGGCTACCATCGACATGGTGAACAACAACAAGGCCGAGAAGATGGAGGTCATCAACGTCTATCAGGAACTTTCTGAGGTGCTCGATAACAACATCGGTGCCTTGGCCGATACCGAGACTGAACTTCAGACCGCTAAGGAAGAGGCTGAAGCCTCAGGCGATGCTGATGCCGTTGCCGGATTCGACAAGCAATTGGAGAAGAACGAAAAGAACATCAACATCAATAAAGGTGTGAAGAACAACCTCGACAACCTGTTCTCACCCTTCGCCTCTTGCGACGACCTGATTAAGGTGTTCAGCGCAAAGATGAAAGAGACACCCGACGACGTGGTGCTGCTCAAGCGTATCACCACCATCCTCGATAAGAAGGACTGCACCGATTCGAAGCTCTTCCTCGATGCCGCCGTCAAACTGAACGAGCTGGAGCCCAGCCCCGAGGCTTCCTACAGCTTGGGCATCAAGTTCTTCAAGGACAAGAAGTATAGTGATGCCGCCACGTTCTTTGAACAGGCCACCAAGACCGACAACAACGACCGTAAGTACCGTGCCTATCGTAACTTGGGCATGTGCTACGAGAACATGGGTAGCCTGTCGCGTGCCCGCGATATCTACAGAAGAGCCGCCCAGGTCGACCCGACCAACGGTGAGCCCTACCTCCTGATCGCCATGCTTTACGCGCAAAGCTCCAAGCAGTTCAGTGGCGAAATCGAAAGCCGCGCCGTGTATTGGGCCGCTGTCGACAAGTGCAACAAGGCCAAGGCCATCGACCCGTCAATCGCCGATCGCGCCAACAGCCTGATTCGTTCCTACACGGGCGCCTTCCCGGCCATGGAGACCATCTTCTTCAATGACTACAGCGAAGGTCAGAGCTTCAACGTCGGTGGCTGGATTGGTGAAACCACCACCATCAGAGCAAAGAAGTAATTTGAAACGCATCCTGAAAATAGGAATCATAGCCAACATCACAGCCTTCGTGGCTGTGATGTTGTTTTCGTGTTCAAACCCCGATGCCATCATCCAGGCCTTGGGGTCGGACGACACGCTGTCGGGCATTATCGCCGATAGCGTTGTTTTCTATCGCAGCGACTCGGGCGTGATTAATCTCGAGCTCCATACGCCGCGCATGGTTCGCATGGAGACTGAGGACGAAATCATGGAGTTTCCTCTAGGCTTCGATGTGTATATGTTCGACAAAGGGCAAAAAACCACGGAGCTTCATGCCGACTATGGCAAGAGCTATGGCAAGTCCCAGTTGATTGAAGCTGCAGGCAACGTCGTCGTGAAGAACTTTGGCAGCGACGAGACCATGTATTCCGACAAGCTTTTTTGGTATCGGGAGCTGCAGATGATTTATACGCGGTCGCATGTGAAAATCGTCACTCCTGACAAGCAAATTGAGGCTGACAGCCTTGTGGCCAGTGAAGATTTTTCGGAGTACACCATGTATTCGGGCAGCGCAATGCTCGATGTCGATGAGGAGGAGTAGGCCATGGGTAGTTGGACCATCGTCGCGATTTCACTGTTCTTCTCTGCCCTTTGTTCGGGCTTGGAGATTGCTTTCAATAGCATCAACCGACTGCAACTGGAGGTGGAGTTGACGAAAAACTCGTTCTCGGCCAAGGTCATCAGCATTTTCTCGAAAAACCAATCGCGATTCATCACCTCGCTGCTTTTGGGGAACAATATCGCGCTGATTGTCTACGGCATGAGCATGTCAGAGTTGCTCCTGCCTGTGGCGCAGCGGGTTTTGCCTGCTTCCATCGAGAACGAATTCACCATATTGTTGGTACAAACCATCTTGTCCACCTTGTTGATCCTGCTGGTGGGCGAGTTCTTGCCCAAGATGCTCTTCCGCATCAACCCCAATGCCATCCTCTCGTTTTTCGCCTTGCCGACTTTCATCTGCTACTGCCTGCTCTATCCGCTGATTCTCATTTACACTGGCGTTTCGGAGTTCATCATCCGCTATGTGTTGGGACTGAAGGTCGACAGGGAGGAATACAAGTTCAGCACCGTTGACCTCAACGACTACATCGCCGAATATGCCGACCAGGAAGAAGCTGACGAGGACATGCAGCAGGAAATCCAGCTTTTCCAAAACGTGATGGAGTTCCGCTCGGTGAAGCTTCGCGAATGTATGGGTCCGCGCAACGAGATTGAGTCGGTGAAGCTGACCGACAGCATCGACGAGGTGAAGGCCCGTTTCGAAGAAACCAAGCATTCCAAACTGATTGTGATAGGCGAGGGCATCGACGACATTGTGGGCTATATCCACCTGAACGACGTGGTGCGCGCCAAAGCCGAGCATCGTGATGCTGCTCTGGCCGACCTTATCCGAAAAATCGATTTCTTTCCCGAAACATACACTGCTGACCGCTTGTTGAAGCATTTTATCCAGAAACACCAAGGTGTGGCCGCTGTGGTCGACGAGTTTGGCGGCACGGCAGGCATCGTCACGATGGAAGACGTAGTGGAGGAGATTTTTGGAGAAATCGACGATGAATACGACGTGGAGGACGAGGTGGAGAAAGTGGTCAACGACAACACATTTGTCTTTTCAGCCCGCCTCGAAATCGACTACCTCAACGACACTTACAAACTCGACCTCCCCGTGTCTGACGACTATGAAACCCTGGCCGGACTGATTCTCCACTATTGCGAGAGCATCCCAGAGCAGGGACAAGTGATAATAATAGGCCGATATCGGGTCAAAATTCTCAAGGCTTCACACATGAAATTGGACGAAGTCGAATTGCAAACTATAGATAAATAATTGATTCACAAGATATTATGTGGTTTTTAATGGGAAAAATTGTGGGGTTGAAAAATAAAAATCGCACATTTGTCCCGTTGAGTTGAAATCTTTACTAAATTTGCACGCTCAAAATTGAAGTTTAATAGTAAATAGAAAATAGCATTATGGCAGCAATTGAAAAAATTAGAAGACGTTCAGGATTGCTCATCGCAATCATCGGTATCGCATTGTTAGCGTTCGTCTTGCAAGACCTTTTCCAGAGTCAGGGAAGAAACACCGGTCCGACCTTGGCCGTCGTCGATGGTGACAAGATTTCGGTGAGAGACTATGAACAGCTCAAGGAAAAGAACCTCGAGTCGAGAAAGATGCAAACCAACAACAACAACCTCTCTTCGACTGAGACCTACAGCATTTACAACAACACTTTGGAAGAGATGATCAAGGACAACTTGATGACCAAGGAATATGAGGCTGCTGGTATTGGCGTCACGAGTGAGGAATTGGTCGACCAGCTGACGGGTGACACCCCGCACGCTTGGGTGGTTCAGAGTTTCAGCGATGCCAACGGCGTGTTCCAGAAGGACCGAGTGATCGAATATCTCCAAAACCTTGACCAGCTTCCGGCTGACTATTACAACCGCTGGCTCGACTTTGAGAAATCAGTGAAACAAGACCGTTTGGAGACCAAGTTCAACAACTTGGTGAAGGCTTCATTCTTCCTGCCCCAAGCTTTGGCCCAGAAGTATTACGAGAACAAGAACCTGAAGGTTTCAGCCGATGTCATCGCCTTGCGTTATGCCACTATTCCGGATTCGACCATCGTGGTGACCGATGCCGACAACAAGGCCTTCTACGAGGAAAACAAATACCGTTATGAGACCGACGAAAGACGCGATATCGACTATGTCGTTTTCGAAATCAAGCCTTCGCTGGAAGACCGTCAGGATGCTTTGAAGAACGTGCAGGACTTGAGAGCCGACTTCGTGGCTACCGAGAACCCCGTTTCGTTTGTCAATGCGAACTCCGACCAGCGTTACGACAGCACTTGGATGGGTAGAAAAGACGTGCCCGAACAAATCGAGAGCTCCGTTTTCGATAATGGCAATGGCATCGGTTATGTGTATGGTCCTTACGAAAGCGAAGACGCCTTCAACTTGGTGCGTATCGTTGACTTGCAGAACCGTTCCGACTCGTTGAGAGCCAGCCATATCCTTATCGGTTATCAGGGTGCATATGGCAGCCAAGACACCATTAGTAAGGAACAAGCTGAAGCCAAGGCCAACGAGCTTTTGGCTCAGCTGAGAGCCGCCAAGAACAACGACGAGCTTTTCGCCGAGTTGGCTGCTGAATATAACACCGACGCTACCAAGGATAAGGGTGGCGACCTCGATTGGTTCACCGATGGCGCCATGGTGTATCCGTTCAATGAATACGTCGTCAACAACCCCGTTGGATCAATGGGTGTTGTGGAGACCATGTTTGGTTACCACGTCGTGAAGGTGACAGGTAAGAACGAGCCTCAGCCTAAAGCCCGTTTGGCTTTCCTGACCCACGAAATCACTGCCAGCACGAAGACCTACCAGAACATTTATGCCCAAGCCAACAAGTTTGTGACCGAGAACAGAACCTTGGATCAGTTCAACCAATCCATCGAGGAGCAAGGTCTCACCAAGCGCACGATGCCGAGAATGAACAAGTCGACTTACCAGATCACTGGTATGGACAACCCGCGTGAGATTGTCCGTTGGGCTTTCGACGACAAGACCAAGAAGGGCGATGTTTCAGAAAAGATCTTCGAACTCGACAACATGTTGGTCGTGGCCGCCCTGACGGGTGTCGTTCATGAAGGTTACGCTCCTTTGGATGCCGTCATCGACCAAGCCAAATACCAAATCTTGAACAAGAAGAAAGGCGAGGTGGCCGTTGAGAAGATGAAGGCTTGTGGCAATGATGTCAACAGAATGGTGAATGAGCTCGGTGCTGAATCGACCACCGTTTCCGAAATCACTATGGATTCGCGCGTGTTGGGTAACTTCGGTGTCGAAGCCGACATCGTCGGTACCTTGCTTGGCATGAAGGAAGGCGAAGAAGTGGGTCCCATCGCTGGCAACAGTAGCGCATTCATCCTCAAGAACGTGAAGTTCACCCAGCCTGCTGCCACCACTGACTACACCGATATCATCCGTGAGAAGTCGAGCCAATTCACCAACAAGGTGACCAGTGGCGTCTACAACGCCCTGAGAAATCAGGCCAAGATCAAGGACAACAGAACCGAGATCTTCTAAATAGAAATCGTTTTAGTTTCGACATTAGATAATTTTTTTCATGTTAGTAGGTGCGCCAAGTGAGTCACGGCGCACCTTTTTTTCGCCTTGATATACTAAGACGCCCCTGGTGAGCGTTGTATAATAAAACATAATCACGTTTTAAAATCAAACCAATGAGAAAACTGAAATGCTTATTGTTCGTCGCAGCCGTGGCTTTGGCCATAGTAGGCTGCCGGAAACCTGTTGAGGTTTCTCTTGCATTCAATGAAAAAGAAGTGGCCGCAGAAGGGCAAACTTTTGAGTTAGGCCTCGTTTCGAATGGCGAATGGACTGTCGCTACATCGGCAGAATGGGTTAGCGTGACACCCAGCGCCGGGTCGGGTGATGCTACCTTGAGTGTGACCGCATCGGCCAACACAAGCACCGACAGTCGTACCGCCAAGGTGACCGCCACCACCAAAGACAACACCGCGGAAATGACCCTTACACAAAGCGGTGGTGAATACATCACAATCAACCCATCGTCGATTCAAAGTGACGTAAATGGTGGCGACTTCAACGTTGCCGTCACCTCCAACATAGAATGGTCGATTTCGGAGGTGCCTTCATGGTTGTCGCTCTCGGCTACAAATGGCTCGGGTAGTGAAACAATTGTGGTGACCGTGTTGCCAATGGGCGGTGAATTCTCGACCAACCGCACTGCTGAATTAATGATTGGCAACGGCCAAACCCATGTGATTCTGTCGGTTGTCCAAGGCCTAGGGCCACAACAGCTTATCCTTGTCAACCCAGGCCAGCTGCAAATGGCTTGTGAAGGCGAGACCAAGGAAGTGAATGTGGCTTGCGAAGGCGATTGGACCGCTGAGGCCAATGCAGAATGGGTGACGCTTGACAAAACCCAAGGAACGGGCGACATGACAGTCGCCATTACGGCAAGTGAGAATCCTGTCTATGTGGTGCGTCGCTCAACGGTTTTGTTTAGGTCGTCGACAGGTACTACGGCTATCGTCAACGTGATTCAGGAAGCCTCTCCCGACCCGCATTTCTTGGAGGTGGCACCTACTAGTATCAGTTTCGGTAGTGAAGGTGGCGATAGGGAAATCACTATCGGTTGCGATACCGATTGGAAAGTTGATGTTTCAAATGATTGGCTGTCGGTGTCCGACCCGCTTGGGTCGGGTAATGCCACTGTTACACTCACAGCTACCCCCAACTTGTTAAATGAGCCGCGAAGGGCAGCCGTTATTGTCGCTTCCGATAATATCGAAAGGGAGATCGCGGTAACACAAGCCGCAGGAAGCGAACAAGTGTTTGTGACACTTTCGCCCGATACCCTTTACATGGCTTCTACTGGTGGGTCCACCAGCCTGTCTGTGACTTCCAATTCTACATGGATACTTGAAGGTTCCGACATAGTGGCTTATCTGTCGCCGATGTCGGGCAATGGTGATGCCAACGTTTCGGTTGTTATCGACGTCAACTCGAGTGCTGATCCTCGTACGGGTTTTATCAGGGCTCTGCATAATGGCGAGGTCGCGAGCGAGATTATCATCGTCCAGGAAGGCAAACCGGACTTGTTGGAGACGGATGTCACTGAAATCACTGCACCAGCTGAAGGTGGTGAGTATAACATCCACGTTACTTCCAATCAATTCTGGTCGGCAATGACGAGTGAGCTTTGGATGTCGATTACACCGACAGAAGGCTTTGGCAATGGCGATATCACGCTGACCATCAATCCGCTGAATTCAACGCGGCCGAGGACGGGAACCATCACCATCAAGGCCGAATCGGGTAAGAAGGTAACCATCGAAGTGAAGCAACAGCCCTAAGGGGGCTACATACAAAGCGAAAAAGCGAGGCGGACCAAGGTCCGTCTCGCTTTTTTATGGGGTGACAGGTTTTAGAACCCCATGCTGAACCAATACCAGAACTTGTTTTCCATTTCCTTCCAGGCTTGGCGCGTCGAGGCGGCAAAGTCGGAGGTGTATTGGTTGAGGAGTTCGGTGGCTTCTTTCGTCTTGTCGTCAGCAATCAAGGCTTTGGCTTTGTTCTCGATGGCGGGAATCTCGTCGAAAGCCTTTTGCTCGAAACGGTTGGCAGTGCCGAGAAGCGTTTGCTTGGTGCGGCCCCATTGCACGGTGGCCAGCTTGTTGGCCTTACGGTAATGCCAAATCCAAGCCTCGTCGCGATAGCGAAGCTGACCGCATTTGTCGAAGCCCTCGGGCAGGGTGGTGGATCCGGAGAAAATCGGGATGCGCGGGCTTTGACCGGGATTGTCGCAGGCCATCCAGCAGATGGCGCCGATTTCGTCGGGCATCCAGCTGCGGCATTGGATAATGTGGTGATAGCTGCTCCAAGCCACGGCCACGGTGCGCTGGAAGTTGATGGTGCCAGGGGCCAGGTAATTGAGCGTGTTCATCATGGCGCTACCTACCCAAGGATTGGCTACAGGGCTGACGATGGTGTCGTTGACCACACCATCGTCGGTGCGTTTTTTGCTGACCATCTTCACGTTGCGCGTCATGTCCATGTCGGTGCCTTCGTAGGTGCTACGGAAGAGCTCCATCACCTTGCGGACGTCGACGTTTTCATCGGGCTTCACCGAGAAAGGCAGTTCGGGCATGTCGCGGTTGAAGTTCTGGGAAGGTGCCAGTTGGCTCAGGATGAAGAACTCGCGGTCGCTGTAGTTCTTGCCGCCGCCATATTCGGCGCGGAAGGCTTTCCAGAAGATGAAGTCGCCCTTGCCGTCCCAAAGGCCGTATTTCTTTGCTACGGCTTCGCAGTTGTCGGAGCAGTAAAAGTCCTTGCTCTTGCGCTCCAGCTTGCCGATGCGGGCGATATTGGCTGAAACGCCCACCTCATCGTCGGGAATGCGCTTGGCTGCCCACACGCCACCGATTTTGTCGGGGCCCTCGCCGAGGATTTCCATCTGCCACACTTCGTTCTTGTCGGCAATGGTGATGCACTCGCCGCCGTCGCCATAGCCGTATTCCTTGACGAGTTTGCCGATGAGTTGGATGGCATCGCGGGCGTTGTCGCAACGCATCAGGGCCACGCGCTCCAGTTCCTCAATCATGAACATGCCTTTGTTGTTGACCAGCGTATCAGGACCCGAAAAAGTCGTCTCACCGATGGCCAGTTGTTTCTCGTTAAGGCAGGGATAAGCCGTGTTGAGGTAGGCGTAGGTGTGGGCCACCTGTGGGATTTCGCCAGCGAGTTCCACGTTGCGGTTGTCGAAGGGGTCTTCGGTGTGCATGGTGCCTTTGTAGACCTTGTGCATCTCGCCTTTTTCGTGGTCGGCGGCGGGCTCCCAGCGCATCCAGGTGCGGTAGCGACCGTCGCAGGTGTGGGAGGTGATGACTGAGCCGTCGGTGGAGGCTTTCTTGCCCACCATGATGCTCGTGCAGTTGGCGCCGACGAGGCGTTCGTTTTCGTCTTGTGCCATGGCGCCGAGGCCGATGAGCAGAAGACCGGATAAAAGTAAAGTTTTGAATTTAAGCATGATATTGATAAATTGATGATTCTATGAATACGGCCCTTCGACAAGCTCAGGGGCCTTTGCTGCAACAATGGTTTTGAAAGTCCAAAAATAGGAAAGAAAACGGTAGGTTGGGAAAAATGCTGAAGAAATATCTTCCAAGTGAAGATTTATATGAACAATTCCTCTGCCACGCCGTCGGCGAAAAGCATCTGCTGGTCGGTGAGGTAGAGGAATTCTCGTGTTTGCGAGAGGCGGCCTTGGGCGATGAGTGGCAGGGCTTGCCTTTCGCAATAGGTGGAAAATCGTTCGCCCATCTCGCGTTTCAGCCATTTCAGGTCGATGCCCCAATGCGTGCGCAGGCGCAGCATGACGTATTCGTCATATTGCTGTTCGGGTGTAAGTTGTTCTTTTTCATTGCAAAATGAAAAAGAACAATATTTTTCCACACTCGACACATTCCATTGCCGCGAAGCGCCATCGAACGAATGTGCCGAAGGCCCAAGGCCAAGATAAGGCGTGCCAAACCAATAGCTTGCGTTGTGCTTGGAGTGCATCCCGCGTTGACAGAAGTTGGAGATTTCGTAATGCAAGAAACCTTTCGCGGCGGCGCGTTGGCAGAGGATATGGTAGCCGCGCAACGCATCATCGTCGCTGATGGGTTGGGCTTTGCCGAGTTCGATTTGCTTGGTCAGGATGGAATTGGGTTCCAGGGTGAGCGCATAGGCCGAGAGGTGAGGTAGGTCGTATTCAAAAAAGAGGTCCAGGTTTTGGTTCCATTGCTCGGCGTTGGAGGTGGGCAGACCATAGATCAAGTCGATGCTGATGTTGCTGAATCCGGCTTGTCGGGCCCAATCGAGGCATTGTCGGGCGTGGCAGGCGTCGTGTTTTCGCCCCAGATACTTTAAGTCGTTGTCAAAAAAGCTCTGTATGCCGATGCTGAGGCGGTTGATGCCGATGTTGCGCAGGCTTTTAAGGTAGTCCAACGAAAGTGTGTCGGGGTTGGCTTCGAGGGTGATTTCGGGGTTTTCCGCAATAGGATAATGCTTATTAATAAGGTGCAGCAGATCCTGAATCTCGTCGACGCTGAGCAGCGAAGGCGTGCCGCCGCCGAAATAAATGGTTTCGATGGGAGACAGTTTGCAACCATCTTCCAGCACGGGCGCTATTGCGGGCTTGACCCGCAATCCCCCGCGCTGGAGGTAGTCCTTCCGTTCCACAATCTCTGCTTTTAAGGCTTCCAGGAATCTGTCTTTCAGTTTCAAGGAAGGCAGCGAATAAAAACCGCAGTAGCCGCATTTCGACTTGCAGAAAGGAATATGGATGTAGATACCAGCCATAACAAAAAAAGCCCCGCCTTGGCGGGGCTCAATTATTAGAATAGATTATTTCTTTTCGCACTTTTCGCAGCCACCAAGGCACTTGTAGCACAAACCAGCGAGGCCAGCACCGACAAGCGGGGCAACGATGAAGAGCCACAACTGACCCATAGCGCTCCAGTTGCTGCAGTTGGAGAACAGGGCAACGCCGAGCGAACGGGCAGGGTTGACGGAAGTGTTGGTCAGCGGGATGCTGATGAGGTGGATGAGCACCAGGGTGAGACCGATGGCCAGACCGCCGAACTTGCCGTTGGCGTGGCGGCTGTCGGTGACGCCGAGGATCACCATCAAGAACACGAAGGTGAGCAGGCATTCAGTGAGGAAAGCACCGCCCATGGAGACCTTCAGATAGTCAGCATTGCCAGTAGCTGCAGCGAAGTCGGAACCAAAACCGTTGGCAGCGAAAACACCAGTTTCGCCCATGCCAGCAGCCTTCCAGAGGCAGAGCAGCAAAGCACCAGCGATGATACCGCCAATGATTTGGGCAGCCCAGTAGCAAAGCATTTCTTTCAGCGTCATGCGGCCATTAGCCCAAACGCCAAAGCTGACGGCGGGGTTCAGGTGAGCACCTGAGATGTGACCGATGCCGTAGGCCATAGCCACAACGGTGAGACCGAAGGCGATGGCAACGCCAAGGAAACCAACGTGTCCGAAGAGAGCGGTACCGCAACCTCCGAAAACCAGAACGAACGTGCCGAACAATTCGGCGAAAAACTTGTTGCTTGTTTTCATAACTTTTTAAATTTTAATTAGTTATTAGATTAATTTGGTAGTTTCAAAACCTTGTGCCTCACTCAGATTGCTCTGATGTGGCACTGCAAATGTACGAAATAATTGAAAAAAGACAATTTTTTTGTTGGAAAAATAGAAAAAGTCTATCTTTGCTGCCTAAAATCTTGATAGACTATGACTAAACGCCTTAATATATTGGTTTTGATGCTTTTGCTGACCCTAGGTGGCATCGCTCAGGAGCACCATTCTTACCAGTTTTCGTTGGAGGATTGCCTGAAGTTTGCCTTTGCCAACAGCTATGACCGACAGTCGATGGAACTCACTTCGGAGAGCTTGGAGACCACCTACGAACAGTCGAAACAACAGCGGCTGCCCAATTTGAATGCATCGTTGGGCGAAAGCTTCTCGAACAACGCCAACGGATGGGGCGTGTCGGGCAATGTGGGTGTGGGTTCGTCGGTGACGATTTACCAAGGCGGCAACCTCAACAACACCATCGAACAAAACCGCCTCAACGTGGAGAGAAACGAGGTGCGACTTGAGCAGTACGACAACCAACTGACCACCCAAATCCTGCAGAGTTTCCTCACCATCCTCGGCAATCAGGAGCTGCTGAAATACCAACTCGAAGTGCTCAATACCAGCCGCGAGCAGCTGAAACAAGGCCAAGTGAAACATCAGGTGGGCACCATCCTTGAAAGCGACTTGCTACTGCTTGAGGCTCAATACTATAGCGATTCCAACAACGTGGTTGATACGCGCATCAGCATCGAGAACGACCTGCTTGACCTTAAGGTGTTGCTCTCCATGGAGCCGACCGACGATTTGGCCATCGTCTCGCCCAATACCGACAACCTTGATGACCTGAGGGAGACTTTGCCCACGGAAGAAGAAGCCGTCAGCAGGGCGTTGGAATACATGCCCGACTTGCGCTTGGGCGATTATGACATCCGCCTTGCCGAGAAAAGCGTCGATTTGGCCCGTGGCAACTATTTCCCTTCCATCTCGGCCAATGCCAACGTGGGTATGGGCGTGCTTTCTTTTGATAGCGAAGGCAACCAGCAATGGTATGGCAAGCCCTCTGAGTCGGTGGGCGTCTCGATGAGCGTTCCCATTTATAGTCGGGGTTCCACCAAGGCCAACGTCAAGAAGAGCCGCATCGCGCTGCAACAAGCCCAACTCGACTATGAGCAGTCTCAACTGACTGTGCGCCAAACGGTTGTGCAAGCCTATCGCAATGTGGTATCGGCCTATAATGCCTACAAGGTCTCTCAGGTGCGCGAAAACGCTTATAGCAAGAGTTTTAATGCATATAACATTCAGTATCAACACGGTAGTATTACAACCGTTGAACTGTTGCAGCAACAAAACAACTATCTGAACGCGCTCAACACCTACATTCAGAACAAGTATTCCTTGGTGATGAAGCGTAAAATCTTAGACATCTATATGGGCAAACAAATCAATTTGTAGGGACACAATGCTTGCGTCCGCAAAACAACGTAATTAGGAAACAACAGATATGAAAAAGAAAAGAAAAATATGGCTGATTGTCCTGGGCATCGTCGTGGTGGCACTCGCCATTTTGATGATTGTTAGAGCGACGAAGTCGGCCAACAAGGAATTGGTCATCCGCACCCATGTGGTGGGAGAGTATACCGTGGAAAACACCGTCACCGCTACGGGCACCATCGAGCCGGTGGAAACCGTCGAAGTGGGTACGCAGGTGTCGGGCAAGGTGGAAAAGATCTATGTCGATTTCAACGACGTGGTCAAAAAAGGCCAACTGATGGCCGAACTCGACAAACAGACGCTCAACCAGAGCCTGAGCCGCGCCAAGGCCAGCCTGACCTCGGCTGAGAGCCAATTGACTTACGCCAAGCTGAACTATGAGCGCACAAAGCAACTTTACGAAGCCAATGCAGCTACGTTGGCCGCCTACCAAGATGCCCAAAACACCTACACGCAGGCGCAAATGAGCAAGAAAAACGCCCAAGCCTCCTACGACCAAGCTCGGGTGGATTTGGGCTATGCTGAAATCTATTCGCCCATCGACGGCATCGTGCTCGACCGCGCCGTCGAGGTGGGTCAAACCGTGGCCGCCTCATTCAGCACGCCTACCTTGTTCACCTTGGCCAACGACTTGACCAAGATGCAGGTGGAAGCCGACGTCGACGAGGCCGACATCGGGCAGGTGAAAGAAGGGCAGAAAGTGACCTTCACCGTTGACGCTTACATGGACGACGTTTTCGACGGCACCGTCAACCAAATCCGCATGAAACCCACCACGACGAGCAATGTGGTGACCTACACCGTCATCATTGATGCGCCCAACCCCGACCAGAAGCTTTTCCCCGGCATGACCGCTAGCGTGACCATCGTCACCGAGGAGCAAACAGGGCTGGCCGTGCCCGCCGAGGCGTTCAATTTCACGCCCGACGAGCAGGTGCTGAAAGCCATTCGTAAGGCCGACAAGCCCGAGCCGCCACAAGATGAACACCCTCAGGGAGAGCGTCCCCAGATGCAGAATGGCAATGGGGCCACTACCATGGTGTGGCTGAAGCGTGGCGACGACATGATGCCGCGTCCCGTCAAGGTGGGCATGAGCGATGGCGCCTATAAGATTATTGAACAAGGTGTGCAAGCTGGCGACTCGGTGGTGCTTTCGGCCCAGTTCGTCGTCAAGGAAAAGGCCAAGAAGACGGGTGAGAATCCCTTCATGCCAGGCCCTCCCGGTAGGAACAGGAACAATAGCAACAACAAGGCTCCCAGTGGCCCTCCGCAGTAAGTCGTCGAAATATGAATGCGCAATCCATCATTAAAGTCGAGAACCTCAAACGGACGTTTGTTGTCGGCAGCGAAGAGGTGCACGCACTGAAAGGCGTCTCGTTCGACATCTTCCAGGGCGAGTTTGTGAGCATCATGGGCTCGTCGGGCAGCGGCAAGTCGACCTTGCTCAACATCCTTGGTTGCCTCGACCAACCCACTTCGGGCGAGTATTTCATCGATGGCATCTCCGTGCGCGAACGCACGAAGAATGAGTTGTCGGACATCCGCAACCGCAAAATCGGCTTCGTGTTCCAGTCCTACAACCTGTTGCCGCGTACTTCGGCCTTGGAGAATGTGGAGCTTCCGTTGGTTTACAATCCCGAGGTGTCGCATAAGGAACGTCACGAAAAGGCGCAGCACGCCTTGGAACTCGTTGGTTTGAAAGACCGCATGGGACACATGCCCAACCAGCTCTCGGGCGGTCAGCAGCAGCGCGTGGCCATTGCCCGCGCCTTGGTCAACGACCCCGTCATCGTTTTGGCCGACGAAGCCACAGGTAACCTCGATACGCGCACTTCCTACGAAATCATGAGCCTTTTCCAAAGTCTGCACGAGCAAGGGAAAACCATCGCTTTCGTTACGCACGAATCTGATATTGCTGTATTTACGAGCAGAACCATTTTCCTTCGCGACGGCCACATCCTTCGTGATGAACCCGTGGAAACCAAATCGGCAGCTGAGGCCTTGGCCGCCCTGCCCATTGATAACGACTATTGATATGGACATACTGAACCTCATAAGAATATCGGCGAAAGCCTTGCTGCGCAACAAGACGCGCTCGGCCCTTTCCATGCTCGGCATCGTGATTGGCATTGCCGCCGTCATCGCGGTGGTCAACTTGGGCGAAGGCTTGAAGCAAAGCACCGCCAATCAGCTTTCCGACATGGGCACCAACCTCATCATGGTGATGCGCGCCAACCAAAGGCGTGGTGGCGTCAGCATGGGCTCCAGCAACGTGCAGTCGCTCAAGGTGCGCGACTGTGAGCTGATTGCCAAAAATGCCAAAAACATTTCAGCTGTCAGCCCCGTGGTCAATAGTGCTGGACAGTTGGTGAACGGTTCCAAGAACTGGTCGGGAACGGTGTATGGCGGCTCGCCTGAATACCTCGAAATCCGCAAATACGAAATCGCCACAGGCGTGAATTTCACCGACGAGGACGTAAAGAAATACGCCAAGGTCGGCTTGATTGGCCAGACCATTTTGGAAGAGCTTTTCGACGACGGCGAGGACCCCATCGGCAAGACCATCCGTATCGGCAATATGCCGTTCAAAGTGATTGGAACGCTGAAGGAACGTGGCGAAAACAGCATGGGCATGGACCAAGACGACCTCGTAGTGATGCCCTATTCGACCGTACAGAAACGAATGCTTGGCGTGGATTACATCCAACAGATTGTGTGTTCGGCAGCTTCTGAGAATGTAGCCGAGGCTGCTGTGGAGGAGATTGAAAACATCTTGCGGGCTTCGCATAAGATTCCAGAGGGTGGCGAAGACGACTTCGACGTGCGTACCCAGCAGGAGATGCTCGAAATGATGACCTCAATGACGGGCATGATTACCACGGTTTTGGTCGCCATCGCCTTGATTTCGTTATTAGTTGGTGTCATCGGCATCATGAACATCATGTACGTCACCGTGACGGAGCGCACCAAGGAAATCGGTTTGCGCATGTCGATTGGTGCCAAGAATGCCGCCATCTTGATGCAGTTCCTCACCGAGAGTATGATTTTGAGCCTCATTGGTGGCGTTTTGGGCTTGATACTAGGCTTGCTGTTGTCGTATGTGGTCTCGATGGCCATGTCGTTGCCTTATGTCGTCAACGTGCTGTGGATGGTCATTTCGTTTGTCTCGTGTGCCATTTTGGGCCTCATCGCTGGCTTCTTCCCCGCCTTGAAGGCCTCACGCACCGACCCGATTAATGCTTTGCGCTACGAATAAAGATGGTCATGATGAACACGAATAAGAACACCGATGTCGACCAATACTTGTCAGTGAAGCGAATAGTGCTCCTGTCGCTTGCCATTACCGCTTCTTTCTATGTCCTTTGGACATTTATCCATTATTTCGGTCGACCGAATTTTACCAATCCTGACCTGCCCAGTCCGCCAGGCTTGGGTGTTACCTTGTTGCTGAACATTCCCCTCACGTTCATCCTCGTTTTCGTCGTGTTTCTCTACAACCGCAAAATCATGTCCATTCGGTTCAAATGGCAACGTGACGAAGTGGTGGCAATAGTTCTAGGCTCTATCCTTATCGCTTTGGTTATGAGTAGTTTGATTACTATTTTGCAACTGAAGATATGGCCTAATCCCCCTGGTCCGCCCAAGTCTTCCTTCAATCGGGTGATGTATGGCTGGCTGGGCGATTTGCCGTTGATGGCCATGGCTCCATTGACGAGCTATTTGTTGCGCTCGCTCTATCAGGAAAAAACCATTGCCGTCGAAAACGAGTCGTTGCGGGCCGAAAACATCAGGACGCGATTTGAGGCCCTGAAGAACCAAATCGATCCTCATTTCCTTTTCAATTCGTTGAACACCCTGAAGACGCTTATTGATGATGACGCCCAAAATGCCGAAAATTTTGTGCAACAATTGTCGTCGGTGTTGCGCTACACCTTGCAGAACAAGGAGGTGGCCACCCTCGCCGAGGAGATTGACTGCGTGAGGGCCTATTGCATTATGATGAAGATGCGTTATGGCGACCATCTGCTTTTCGACCATCATATTGACCATGAAAAATACGATCATTATTTGGTTTTGCCGCTTTCCGTCCAAGGACTGATGGAAAACGCCATCAAGCACAACGTCATCTCGTCGAAGCAGCCATTGACCGTCAGTGTTTCCACCGATGATGACAGCCACTTGATTATCAGCAATAAAATTCAGCCAAAAATCAGAGAGGAGGAAAGCAACGGCATCGGATTGGCCAATCTTTTGGAACGCTATCGAATCAAATGGAACGAAAATGTCGACATTTTTGACGACGGAACGATTTTTAGAGTAACTTTGCCACTCAAAGAAAAATAAAATAGAACTATGAGAGTACTAATCATCGAAGACGAGGTCATGGCCGCAAAGGCTTTGAAAAAAGTATTGAAGGAAGTGGAACCCGACGTGGAAGTCATGGGCATATTGGAAACCATCGAGGAGTCGGTGGAATGGCTGCAGAAAAAGCCTTTGCCCGACTTGATGTTCATGGACATCCATCTGGCCGATGGGTCCTCCTTTGCCATTTTCGAGCAAGTCAGCATCACATGCCCGGTTATCTTCACTACGGCTTACGACGAATATGCTTTACAGGCATTTGAAGTGAACAGCATCGACTATTTGTTGAAACCCATTAGCAAGGACGCATTGTCGCGTGCCATGCATAAGTATCACAATCTGATGGACCGCAGCTTTGATTCAAGCAAATTGGAGACTTTGTTGACTCAGCTGGGCGAAAAAAAGAAATACAGGAGTTGTTTCTTGTTGCCTGAGCGCGACAAACTGGTCCCGCTACCCGTTGGCAACATCGCATATGTCTTTATTGACTCAAAGACGGTAAAAATCATATCGCTTGAGCAGAAGACTTACTATATCACCCAGACTTTAGACGATTTGATGGCACAGCTCGACCCGTCGGTGTTTTTCCGCGCCAACCGCCAATTTATCGTGTCGCGCCAGTCCATCAAAGATGTCTCGGTGTGGTTTGGCAATAAGTTGGCGATTAATCTCGTCGTTGAAACGCCAGAGAAAATCATCGTCAGCAAGGCACGTGTCAGCGAGTTTAAGCATTGGTTCTCGAACTGAGCGAGACTATTGAAGGAATAAAATAGGTTTCTGATAGACATGTAAGTAATTGATATAAAGTGTTTTAATCAATGTGATGAAAAAAGTTTGTAAAATTTGTCCATTGTATTGAAAAAGTGTGTAATTTTGCACCCACAAAACGATGCTTCCGTAGCTCAGTTGGTAGAGCACCTGACTCTTAATCAGGGTGTCCAGGGTTCGACCCCCTGCGGGAGTACATCGAAAACCCTTGTAACAAGTTGAAAACCAACAAGTTGCAAGGTTTTTTTCTTTACCTTTACTGAAACATAGCTGAAACATTTCCTTCATTTCGCCTCACCTTTTTGCAGCTATTTTCATCTTTCCCCAAGTAAATTCATCCTTATTATTCTTAATCGGTAATCAGATTATTACTCGCCAGCGACTGCCGATACCAAATGGTTTATCGTGTGATATTTTGCAATATTGCACGATATTAAATATCTGTAAAACAATTGAATACATATTGCCATATCAAAATATAGTCATACTTTTGCGCCATGAAAACGACGCATAAATTATGATTACCGAACTTATCACAAAAGATGACCTTTTCGCACTCAGAGCCGAAATTGTCCAAGAAGTCAAAGAAGCTATCCGGCATGAGCTTGGCAATCTTTCCAACGCTGGTAGCGATTGCGATGAATACCTTACCACGAAAGAAGCTGCGAGATTCCTTCTCATTAGCGAAAGACAGATGCGCAACTACAAAGCATCTAAAGTTGTTCCCTATTCTAAAATAGGTGGGCGGCTCCTATTCCGAAAGGCAGATCTGCTTGCTTTTGTCGAAACCCATAAAATCGCCAGTCGTTATGAGAAAAACTAATTTATTCATTAATACCATGAAAAGCATGTTCATTTCCAGCACCATCATAGCGGGCATCAACTTCAGCAGCCCCACAATCACCCAAGCAGACAGTTTTGCTACTTCAACGGCAACACAGCCCAGAGTATTAACTTGTCAAACTGTCAAACCATGAGCCACACCCATCTTTCTAATGCCAAACGAAACAAAAATGACATGTAACACCAGAAGCAAAGATTGGAAAGAATTATAGATTAAAAAACTTAATCATATGAAAAATTCAAATAGACAGAAAACAAATGTAAAGCGAACAGATAGCTTTGGCGCGAGTGTTGGCCCGTTAAAGTTTTGGTTAAGGAGTCAACATCCAGGTAAGTTGGCTTTCATAGCCGTGAGTGCCATAGGGGTGTGTTATGGTATCGTCAGTTGGATTAAGGATTTGGTCAATAAGTCCCAAACAAAGACCCGAATGGAGGAACGCACACATGATACCAACGAAAAAATCAGAGAAACCGAAGCGAAGTGTCAGGCCGAGGCTGAGAAGTACGATAAGAAGGTTGAATCGGATATTAGGAAGGCTGAAACTCTTTATAGGATGCGCAACACGGTTCAAGAGAATCTAACGACCGAATCGACGGTAGAATCACCAGCCAGCAACCAAAAGAAGGATGAAACCTTCATGCAGAGTTTCAACAGAAAGCATAAGATGCCATATATGCCGCCAATCATCGATGATGTCTTGGTGAGTTGTCCAGAAGGGGTAAAGATGCCTTTGCTGCTCGCTACGTTGTCGGAGTTTGGGGCATTATGCTTTCCGAGGGTTATCACGAAAGGTTGGCATGATGGTGAGATTCATCGCTCCAATATCCAAGTTGTAATAGAAGGTCCTGCGGGTGTCGGTAAAGGCAGGATATTCAAGGCGTACAAGACTTTGTTCCAACGTGTCATTGCCAAAGATGAGGTCAAGGGCGGGGACGATCCAAAGAAGAAAAAACAACACATCATTCAATATGTGGGTGCGAACACTACCAGCGCAAGGCTGATAAGGCTGTTTCGTGAAAACAACGGAGTGCCAATCTTTGTTTTTAACGAAGAGATAAAAGACATCACAAGGTCGCTGAATAAGCAGAAAGCCATCACATATGATATGCTGCGAAAAGCTTTTGACAACGGTGCTACAGACGGTAGCAGTAGCCGTGGCAACACAGATCCAACCCCGGTAAGTGTGCGTATGAATTACGTCTTTACTGGAACAATAGGTGATGTCGCCGATTTCATCAATGGTGAGGTTGAAGGGGGTACAGCCGCGCGTATTCTGTGGGGTGTACTCGAAGCTGATAAAAAGAATGAAAGCCCAGATGAGGCAAGTGGCTCATCACTGGAGTCGTACCTTGACGACATAGATTGCTGGCGAAAATTGTACTGCTACACTACCGACAGCAATGGTAATGAATATCCTTGTGACGAAACCTGTATTGACCTCGAATATGTCAAGGTGGAGTTGGAAAGATGGCGTCAAAAGCAAGAATCGAACTCGTCTCTTTCATGTAGCGATGTGCGCAAGAAGGTCGCCAAACGCATGACTTCCCTTGGACTTCACTGTGCCATACCGTTGCACATGCTTTTTATGTGCCAGATGGGTGAAGTTGATACATACCACAAGAAATGTGTCATTGATGCTGTCCTCTACATTGCCGAGTACAGCATGGAACGCTACATTTTCAAGTTTGGCGAAGAGGAACAAGCCATCATTCAGCGTGACATCAATGCGGAAAAGATTCATACCTCTGGCGGATCATCAACCAGAAGCGTCCCTGACCAAAACAAGGAAAACGATTTTTCGCCCGAAATCCAAGAAAAAATCAAATCCCTTTATATCCCCCGTGAGTGTGGTCATAAAGCAGTTGCGAAAAAAATCAATCGGATTTACAACACGAATTTCAAACCTGATAAAGTAAGACGCTTCCTTGAAAGAGAAGGGCTATACCAACCAATAGCCCCAAATAAGCCATAACTTCAATTCACCTACTGTTGAAGAGCGGCTGCGGTCGCTCTTTTTTTGTCCATTACATCGAGATTCCCGTTGGGTAAAAAAAGAATAAAAGGTGCAATTAGGGTGCGAAAGGAGGTGCAAATGGGGTGCTTCGGGTGCAAAACAATTGGAAAGATGCACCTTTATAAACCTTTTTGGTTTTTTTCTTTTGATTGAAAATCAATGTTTTAGTATATTCTTCGATTGAGTGTTTTTACGGGTGCATATTGACTTCGCACCCCAATCGCACCCTTCATTCCCCTTTCATAACCTTAATCTCATCCTTCGTCAGGTCATAAAGCTGATATACCATGTCGTCAATATCCTTGTCAGTGGTGGCGATTTGGGCGGTTAGGGTGTTGCAGTCTGTCTTGTATTGGTTGAAGTAGTCCTCCCATTCGTCCTGTTGGGTGAGGGTGAGACTAATCTTTTGTTTCTTCAATTCGGCCAAAATTGTCTTGAAGTCGGCTTCATCGAAACGTTCCAAGGTAGCGGTGATTTTCTGAACGCCCAAGTTCTCCTGCAACCGATGAATGAAACGATGACGCTTTTGCTGCAAGGCTTCAACTTGCTTCATCTGTAGCTCTGTCTTTTCGGCAAAATCTTGTTGGTCGGCACCTTCAGGGATGCGGAAGTTCTCAAAATAGACCTTTCGGATTTCACGGGTTCCACCTTGCAGTTCTGGGCAGTTATACCATATCCACAGCTTACAGAGTTTCGAGTTGAAGATGGCGGTCAGGAATCTCAAATCAATGCTGTCATCGGTTGCGGTAATCATAAAAGTCTTGTCATTTCCATAATAGCCCTTGTTGTCGAAGATGAAGGGGAACAAGGATGTCATGTTTGGGTACATGATTTTAGGCTTGGAAAACTCTTGATAATAAGCAATCGTATCTTGCGTTTCAAACCATTTGTTTTGCGTCTTTTTTCTTGCGCCTTTTGCTCCAGTTTGTTCCAAGCGTTCAATGGTAAATGAAAGCAAATGCTTCTTTATTGCTGGATAATCTTCAATATTCAATTGTAGCGCAGGTAGCGTTCCAATCAAATACTGTTCATCCCAATCAGGCACCCATGCTTGAATATCCCTTCCACGAAGTAGCGGCTTGATGAGTTCGGCACTTTTCGGGTCTTCGGCAATCAGGCGGTTTCGGGTTTCGCCATCAATGAAGAAAGCATCATTATAGCCTGTCTTGATACCATAATTAATTGCAATCGGCAAATCTTTCAATGCTGTACCATGCTGCATTTTCTTCAGGATGTCGAAATGCGCCTTGGGCTGTATGCTCCATTCCGCTTCACCAAAGATGTCGGCTGGATAAGCGGCTAATTGTTGCGGTACTTCGCTGGTAAAATCGCCGTGGTAGGTCTTTTGGTTCAACGACAAGGCCAACACTTCGGAGCTTCTTTCTGACGATTTTCGGGTCACGAAGATGCAGACATAGATGGTGGCATCGTCGAAAAACTGGATGTCGCCAAAATTGAGAATCTGTTGCAAATCGGTTTTTGCCATGAACGAGCGCAGTTCTTTTCCGTATGAGACAAGCATCCATTTGTTAGGCATGATGAAGGATTGCAGTCCATTGGGTTTAAGCAGATTGTAGCCTCGTTCCGTAAACAGGCAATAGAGGTCAGCACTCTTGTTATAGCTTTGGAAACCACAACGGGCATACACATCACTCATTTCGCCCATCGTTTGCAGTTGCACATAAGGCGGGTTTCCAATTACCACATCGAAACCGCCTTTCTCAAACACCTTCGGGAACTCTGTTTGCCAATTGAAAGCCTTGTCGCCAGCAATGCCTGGATCGTCGATAAGCGAATTGCCACACTTGATGTTGTTGTTCAGGGAATTCAGCTTACGGTGAGGCTTGGCAGTACGCAACCATAATGACAGTTTAGCAATCTCTACACTCTCCTCATTGATGTCCACGCCATAAAGGTTGTTTTCAAGAATTGAGTTCTCCACATTGGGGAACACGATGGCCGCACCTTCCACTTTTGCACTCATTTCATCGATTAGCTTGTGTTCGTCGATGAGGAAGTTCAGGGCAGCATTGAGGAACGCGCCGCTGCCACAAGCCGGGTCGCAGATGGATATTTGCAGCAGCCAATCGCGGTAAGCATCCAGCTTTTGAATGAGTGCTTTCTTTGTGGCCACTTGTCGTTTCTTGTCGGTGAAATACTCGCTCTCGTCGATGCCCAACTCCGCTTTCTTATCCTTACACAGCTTGCCGACCGTATTCTCCACAATGTATTTTGTGATGTATTGCGGCGTATAGAAAACACCGTCTTTCTTGCGCTTGCTGATGGTAGGAGCTTCGCCTTGTTGGAGCTTGGTGGTAATCTCTTCAATCTCTGTTAGTGAGTTCTCGAAGATATGGCCGAGGATATTGACATCCACATCTGAAGCAAAGTCATAGTCAGAAATCTTCTTGCAATACTTCGTCAACACCTCATCGGAAATGGTCAGGCCGTCAAGGACTTCATCGGGTTTGAAAAGGCCACCGTTATAGGCAAACACTTCATAATTCTTGCCCGGATAACCCGTATTCATGTAGCCGAAATACTTCTTCAGGCGGTTATAGAATGGCTGGTACTCGTCTAACTCCTTCAGCTTTTCCCACTGGTTGATGACAAGCATGATGGAATTGGGCGGCAACAGTCCTCTATCCTCGGCAAAGAAGATGAAAAGCAGTCGGTCAAGAAGTTTCTGTGTCTTTTTGAACAACTGGATTTTATGATCCGTGTCGTCAGTCGGGTTGTTCTTCAAGATGTCCTCAAACAAATCTCGCTTGAAGTTGGAATAGTCTTTATAGAGTGCATTGGTGATTTGATCCTCGTTGGTCAAACTCGCCGCCTTGATTTGCTTGGGCAGGTTCTTTTCGATATTCTCGTGTGCCAAACAAATCCAAAGCCTTGCAAAGTCGGCGCGGGTCAGATGGAACAGGTCAAATTCCTCGTAAACTACAGCATTGTCGATATAAAAGCGAAGTTTCTCGAAGTTGGAAGTAATCACATAAACTGCTTCCATATTCTTGTTCTTATACCCAAAAGCCTGTGTTTCAATTTGGCTCAGGTCGGGTGTCTTGTGGTCTTTCAACTCAATCACGCCCACCACCTTGCCGTTCACCAATATCGCACCGTCCGCTTTCTTGCTGTTGTCCTCGTTCTTCTTCTCTGTAATCAGGTTAAAGTTGGGCGAAGGGTTGAGTGTATAGCCTAATATCTTGACAAACAGCTCGCGCAGAAAACCTTCCTGAAACTGTTCTTCCTTGCTTTGGTGGATGTTTTCTTGGATTTCGGGATTGAGGAAATAGTCGCTGTAGAGTTTATAGCGGCTGTCAATCATCGAGTTGTCAAGCCCTTCGATGTATTTGTTGAGGATATTGCGTTGAAAGATTTGCATAGCGCATGATACGATTTGAGGCGGTAAAGATACGCAAAAAGTCAGTTTGGCTAAAAAAGACGGATTTCTGACATAAAAAGAATGCCCACCGGTTAGGGCGGGCACTCCAGCTTCTAGGCTTTTTTGAGTGTAAACAGCCCATAATCGAGATACATGGGACTGCGAGATTCTAGAGCAAGATAATGTTTTTCAGAAAACCAAGTATCTGAAATGAATAATATGCGCTCCAGCCGCATCTATCTCTTTATTGTTGAAATAAAAACTTAATAAATAATAAATATGGAAATAGATTTAAAGAAAGAAGACCTATTATTGTTAGGAGAAGATTTGTTGCAGCACGATGATGGATGCGTGTGTATTGCGATGACAAGTTTGAACGCAACAGGCATGATATGGGAAAGAGAAATACTCATCAGAAATGTTCTCAAACTTTTCGGCGACCAGTATAAAGTCGTAAGCATGTCAAGATGGCCGTGTGATGAAACGGAGGATGAATGCGTTTTGAAAATAACTTATTTCTACACCAACTTGCCTTGGAGCATGATTGAGGAATATCTTGATGACGATGAATTCCATTTCTGACCATGAGCAACTGAATAACGCCAAATTCTTTTTAGCGGATAAATTGGTTGTCCGTTGTCAGATATAATCAACAACTTATTTCTTAGTATTATCAAAGCTTCGGCTGCCGTAGGCTTATGCTTGGGTGGCCGGGGCTGCTTTTTCATTGTGCCGAAAAAAAAAGCAGAGGCGAATCATAGCCTCTGCCACAGGGATTAAAGTATCACATAGCCGTTCTCCCTGCACCCATTCACTGTTTTTTTGAAGGTAGAACAATTCAGCAGCCCTTCCAAGTCGGTAGCTTTGGCCTTCATCCCAGTACCGAGATTGTCATAGGCTTGTTGCAACATGGCCTTCACTTGCTTCAATGTGTAGAATTGGCCTTTCACGAACATTGACTCTGCTGCCTCCTTAATGCTGTCTTGCAAACTCACGCACCCCAGATATTGCTTGATGTTGGCCTCCTTATACGACATGGCACGCAGGTTGATAGGTCCAATGGCGTTGTAGTAGTTCTTAATCTCCAACGGTATCTGCGGCAGCCATTCGAGTTTGGCCTTGTAGTCGGGATGGGCTTGAAGGAAATCGCAATATATCTTCATCTTGTCCTCAAATGCACCAACAAAAGCCAGCAGAAACGATTCCAGCTCCTTGTCCTCGGTAATCGAAAAAGTAGCGTCGTTGATAGAGCGCATGACTTGGCAACCATTGATATACTGACCCTTCTGAATGTCCCACGCCCTGATTTCGTTGAACATGGCCAATTGATTGAATACCACCCTTTGCGTACCATTGACTTCATCATCTACTACAGCCACATAGTCTTTGCTGTATTTGTCCCTTTTTTGGCTGCCTCTGTATTTGTCTGCAAGAAGCTTCCTGGCATTCTCTTGGTTGCAGTTGTTGTATATATCGATCAGGACTTCCGATGCATTTTGCTTATCGACAATCCTATTTTGAAATTCCTGTTGATTCTCGTTGCCATAGTCCATCAGCTCTTTGTAATAGAAAGTGGCATCGTATCTGAATGGGTTATCGTTACGACGCTGCCTTCCCATTATCTGTGGCAGGTCAAGGGATATGTCGAGCGCAAGGTTTTCGAGGTTGATGTTGCTGAAGATGAAGGTGTATGCGCATGGAGAATAGAAGTCAACTCCCTCGAAGGCGCATTTAGTTACAAAGGTGAAGGTCTTGTGCGGTTCTCCCATCTTCGGCGCATGTCCTATCTCGAAGCCAATTTCTTTCAGTCGCTTGCTGTTATCGTTATTCACTGCGCAGATTACATTGGTGTTGTCAGGAGTGAGTTGGTTGGCAATAATGATGTCTTTGATGGAGCCTATGTCATTGATATAAAACACCGCCTCCGTAGAATACACCGCCTGTCCATCACATATCTTGCCTTTGAAATAGCCTCTGTCCCGAAAGCCCTGAATGATATGTGTTGCTGTCGCCTTGGGAGATTTTCTATAATACGGCTGTTTCTCGATGTTGGTTGGATGGGTTGAAGATGGCGGCCAGACGAGTTCAACGTAGGGCAGGTATTTGAAGTCGTCCATCTGATCCAAGTAGTTTTCGATGTATGGCGTGGCGGAGAGGAAGATAACCTGGTTGTTTTGTTTTAGGTTTTCAAGGAACTCAATCTCCACATCGCCTTTGAATGATGCGTCGGTGAAGAGTGTCTGAGCTTCGTCCACCACAATCCGGAACATGGCCAGTTTTAGTTTCATCGCCAATGCCTGCACCACATGTTTGAAGGAATCGTAGCTAACCAATATCTTCGCTGGTTCACTGGAAAATGGGAATGTATGATTGCTGACATAATCCATCAGTTCGTTTTCAAGGGTAAGCACAGACCTCGTGTCTCCAAACATCCTGAATTCATGTACCAAGCCGATGAACTGAGGGGAATTGGCCTTACAGTGCATCAACTCCAGTCTTGGGCTGCACAGGATAGTTGGGGTTCTGTCGGATAGGAACATTGTAGTGGCTCCGCATCCCGTAATGGTTTTGTCGAGTATGAAGCTACCTTGTGGAAATTGTGATTGTAGTTCTGGATACTCGTTTAAATGATAGATTCTTTCTGGAATGTTAATCTTAAATTTTTCCATAAATAATAGATTTTGCTGTTAAAAGTGTCGGATGGTAGGTGATGATAGGGACTAGGGTGATGAGGGATTTGAATGGATAAAGCACATAAACAACTCAACAACAATCAGAATCCTCAAGCCAACACACTTCGTCCTTGCAGTCCTCGTGTTTGCCTTGGGTGCTTTCGCAAATGGAGTGAATTGAAGGAAACTTTTCTCTGAAAGGAATAATATCTCTATCTTTCAATAAACCATACGCGCAGCGTATAGACCCATTGGGCAACGAGGGGATGCATAGGTCGAGCGTGAGCGAGACTAGCATACCTGAGCGGTGGGTGGGCAATGGGTCTCATATTTTTGATGTCCATTTTTATTGTCAAAAATGAACCTAATATCATATTATCTTATAGGAAAGACCAATCTCGGTGAAAAAACTGGACAGTCCCTATCATCCATAAGGGTATAAAACCGCCAAAGTGTCCATTTTTTCATTTTCATCAACAGGAGAATCAAAGAGATAGACGGAACATAATTATTCTCATCTATCTCTTGTTTTCATGGCTTAGGTTGCATGAAATTTGGAAAACTTTTGTTGGGGTTCAATTCCGCATTTCTCTTCTTGATTTGCGCAATTTCATCCTTGCGATAAGAAGCATATTCCGGGCTTCCCTTCTCAACCCATTCAAGATTGGAACTTTCATAGTTGTTCCTATTGTGATCCTTGTGTAGTATAGCGGGATCCTTTTTGCCAGCCTTAGTGCCTTGGACATAATTAGCCGCTTCTACCAGATCATCCATAGCAACGCGCTTTTGGTGTATGCTTTTTTTATCGTGAACGTATACAAACGGCTCAATGCACACGGACAAATCCGTGTCGGAATCATACAACTCATCACCTTGGGTCAATTGTTTTCCATTCTGATAAACCTCTCCCTTTTCGTTTACGCTGAGAGGACCATAAGGAGTTTTGAGGATGCAACCTCCATTGTTTGTTTTAGCTTTCATTTCTTTTTGTTTTAATGATTAATTCAATTTGACATTCATCCTTCAGATATGCAATGAGTTTCTTGTATGCATCCGACCGCCTTCTTTCGCGCGGACATAATGCAAGCAAGTCCCTTAACTCCAGTTTGATTTCAAGACCAGGTTTCCAGTTCTCATTACCAACAAAGGATTTTAAGCTCTCCACATCATCCCTGAATTGAGGCGGGACGATAGTGGTATTATTCATTTCTTGCGGCATATCAGTTTTTAAGGAGGATGGTTGTTCGTGGTGCCGCAGACCTAATCCGAACAGGGCCTCCAATAATGCAAAATTCATATACTAATTCTTTTATTCTAATAGTAAGAATCTGATGGCGATTGGAGCGCAAAACAGCACATTTGGGCATTTCTTGACAAATAGACAGTACGGCGCATCAATCTAAAACCATTGTCTTTGCCACCCATAAGCCTAATTGTTGTAATGAAAACAACAATAAACGAAGATGACAACAAACAATCAAAACATCGGTATAGTACTCAGCGCATCCAGAATGACTGACATGCCAAAGTTCTATCCAAATGAACTGATAGAGGAAGTGGAGAAGCGTCGTAGCAAAGGCCAGTTGATTCATACTTTGGTGATGTGGACGAAACACCCCAAGAGCCTGTTGGTCGATCCGTTGTATAGTTATCTGAAGGCATTGCGTAACGACGGCATCCAACTGTATCTTCAACTCACAATCACAGGTATGGGGCAACAGCAGATGGGAATAGACTCCGGCGGAAATCCGATTGTAATGGAACCCTGTGCGCCGAAATGGGAAGATTCTGTGGCCGCCCTTCCAGAGATTATCGACCTGCTTGGAAACCCTTTGCGCATCAGGTTGAGGGTCGATCCAATCATCCGCTTTAAAGATACCACGGGCGCAGTGTATTCCAACGCCGACTGTATGCCCAAAATCATAGCAGCGACCTCACCATTGGGAATCAAGACATACAGCTTCAGTTTCGTTGAGAGTGTTTATACCAAGGTCATTCAAAGATTCTCAAAGATTGGTGCAACACTCATGCCGCCTACTGATACAGAAAGAGCGGATTTCAAGGCTTGGATTGACCAGCTTTCCAGACAATACGGGGTTGGGATATTCTCATGTAGCGTCCCCGGCCTTCCAAAATCAGCTTGTATCGACGGTGCATTATTGGAGCAGCTTCACGATAGCCACATGCCCGTATCTAAAAAGCAACAGAATCACAGGGAATTATGCGGTTGTACGGATAGCATCGACATAGGGGGATGGCCGCCAAAGAAATGCTACACCGGATGCCAGTATTGCTATGCGAGGTCGAGCTATTAAAAATTAACGTCTCATAACCGCCGAAGACCTTATTATTGAATTGAAATACAACAACATAAGTTTTATTATACAGACACCATTATTGATTGCAGGTTTATGAAAAATAGGCCAGCGACAAATCAAGAAGGGGCATCGAATTGTGATTAAACGCTCAAGTTTTCGTCTAATTGCTTTCGATTTTGCCTGTCTGAACCATTATATACGGAGCCGACCCGCATTTTGACAGGGTTTCGGCTCTTTTTTTTGTTTTTGTCCTTTGAAAGCCTTATATATAGGATAAAACATTAAAAATCAAACATTTAAATTACAATTAACTTATTTATTAATCATTTAAAAGAAAGGAAGTATTATGAACAACAACTTCAGTAAAATTTCAGGTTCGGTTTGCATTATCACGAACCTTGTAATCTTAGCACTTGCAGCCTTGGAGCTTAAAGACAAAATCGTCAAGGCTCGCATGAAGAAGGAACATGTCAGCCCCTCAAAGCCAAATGGAGAAGAACAGGTATGAACGGGGCGAGGACATCTTTATCGTAATAGTCGAAGTAGTCCTGGCATTAGCCAAAGGGATTAAGAAATTACGGAAACTATTCTAAATCGACACATTATGAACAACGACACAAACACCTTGGAATTGGAAACACAACAACATCCAAATTTCATCGAGAGCAATACACAGGCCATGTCTTTGGCCGAAATTGCAGACAAATGTATCGTACCAACTTTCAGCGACAATTCACTCACTATCAGCCATCAAGATTTTTGTGGTGCTGTGTATAAAGCCGCTGAGAATGTCTTTGGGGCTTTGACCCCAATCGAATGTCGAGTAAGCCATCCTATCAACGGAAGAATCCCGACAGCATTGAATAAGAAAACACAAGACTTGGCTGACAACGAAAAGACAATCTACTACCAACGATTGGCATGGATTGCGAAAGTAGCCAATCTTACCAAAAACATCAACGGGCAGGAAATTCACCTCACTATTGGAGGCGTGAGAGCCTACTCGGAAGATAAACTTTACAACAGACCATCCGCCTTGAAATTCAAAATCTTTGTTGGATGGCAAGTACGTGTTTGCAGCAACCTAATGCTTCAAACTGACGGATTTTCTGGTTCCATTGACTGCATTACCCAAGCAGACATTCACCAGAAAGCTTTGGAGTTATTCAACAGATATGATTCTGTAAAAGATTCCAATCTGGAGGCCTTGGCCGAACTACAGGACACAAGGATGACAGAAGAACAGTTTTGCCATATTTTAGGGCGGCTACGTTTATACCAAGCCCTTCCATTGGCACAACAACGCGAGATTCCCCAAGTCATTTTGGGTGATCAAGCTATTAATGAAGCGACGAGACAGTACGTCAGCAATCCCAATTTTGGAAGAAAAACGGGAGACGACGGAATCTCAACGTGGGATTTTATGCAATTGTTGACAGAAGCAGCCAAAGGCTCATACATTGACCGCTGGCTTGACCGAAACGCCAACTGCATCGAATTTGCAACGGGCATCAGAAAAGCCCTACGCTATGAGGATTCAGGCTATGACTGGTTCCTCAACTGACCTGAAGAAATATCAGGAGGGGTCATTTTTGTCCCCTTTACGCCGGAAGGCAACACACTATCAATCATTTAACAGAGAGATTTTGTGTTGCCTTTCTTCTTTTTGCAATCAACACTTTTACAATAAACCATAATCTAACACAATGGAAAACATCAAAAATCAAGAAGAAACGAGAAGAGAAGGCTTCAATAACCTTTACGCCCTCAATGTAAATGACCGTACTGAGAAAAAGAACGGCCTAACCTACCTAACCTGGGCTGTGGCTTGGGCGGAATTCAAGAAGCAATATCCTTCAGCGACCTATCGGATTGTGAAGGATGCCAATACAAACTTGCCCTATTTCGTCGATGAACGATTGGGCATCATCGTCTATACCGAGGTTACGGTAGATGGATTGACCTACGAAATGTGGCTTCCCGTAATGGATGGAGCCAACAAAGCAATGAGACTTGCCCCCTATACTTATCAGGTATGGGACAAGAACCGAAACACCTATGTCGAGAAGAAGGTTGATGCAGCGACTATGTTCGACATCAACAAGACCATAATGCGGTGCTTGGTGAAGAACCTTGCTATGTTTGGATTGGGACTTTACATCTATGCCGGAGAGGACATCCCAGAAGAGACCGAAAACGAGGGAACGGACGATACGAGAAAACCCGAACCACGACCCAAGCGGACTTATAGCAGAAAGACTGCTACTGCCCAACCCATTGACAAGTACGCCGGGATTAAGGCGGCACTTCAATCGACAACATCAACGGCAGCACTACTCACCCTCTACAACCAACACCGAAATGAGGTTGAAGGAAATCCAGAAATCAAGGCTTTGTTTACAACTCGAAAAGAAGAACTTCAACAAGCAGCGTAAACTATGGCAAAACGAATTGAACTTAAAGACAGCGGTGTAATATTCGACCCTGAACAACACACTTACCAACTGAATGGAGCCTATTTGTCTGGCATTACGGATTTACTCCAACGCCAGCTATTTCCCAATGAATATGCAAACATCCCCAAGGCCATTCTACAACAAGCGGCGGCCTATGGAACTTCAGTACATCAATCCTGTGAGGACTTTGATGCCAATTGGTATAATGATGGCACACAGGAGGTACAAGACTATATCCAATTGTGTCAAGAACATTCATTGACCCACGAGGCAAGCGAATACACGGTAACGGACTTCACCAACTATGCCTCCAACATCGACAAGGTATATCGGATTTCAAGCAACACATTTGACTTGGCCGATTTGAAAACCTATAGCATGATGACACCAGAGAAGTTAGAAAAGGCTCGGTGGCAATTATCCATCTACGCCTATTTATTCGAACTTCAGAACAAGGATGCAAAAGTGAGACAGCTATACATCCTTCATATACGCAACAAGCATAAGAAAGACGGACTCTTCGATCATATTTCCCAACTTATCCTGGTCAAGCGAATCCCTTCTGAAATCTGCAAAGAGCTGCTCGATACAGACCTTAGAGGCGAACAGTTCCAAAGTCCATACTCTATTCCAAACAACATATTGGAACAAGAAGCCCATATCCGCGAACTCATGGAAACGAAAGCAAGAGTTGACGAGGAACTTGGGCAAATCAAATCCAAAATCCTATCGGAAATGGAATCACGGAATGTCAAGTCGTGGCTTGGCGATACAATCAAATTTACCCGCAAACTGCCATCGACTAGAACATCATTCAACTTGTCATTATTCAAGGCGGATCATCCCGACATGGATTATGAGCCGTACATGAACACTACACAGGTATCAAGCAGTCTTACTATAGCTGTCTGAACCACAATTCGGGCTTAAAGCTCTGAGTACCATCGAAGAGAGGGGTATCAATACAACGATACTCCTCTTTTTTATGTCAAATTCATAACAACAATTTCAAAATCAATAAATTATGTTATATTACAACTTTGATGGCTATCTCGGTTTTCAATCAAGATTCGGGATAGTGGAACATGGAAATGGTGAGAAGTCAAGGAAGAATAAAATCCTTCTCGCCTACATTAAGCAACCGTCTTTATTCAAAGAAGCGGTTGAAACTGGCGATTACTCACTCATCAATATCGCCTCAATGTCAGAGCTTAAACAGACGATGCTTGACAGAATTATGCAGTCGGGAGAAGGACTGAAATATGAGGTAAAACTCATCAACTACACTTTCCATTCTTCCAAATTTGAGACCGACGTGTACAAGGGTCTTTGTGAAGATGGCGACCCCAAAGCTTGCCGTTATATCAACCACAACAATGGCGGAAGAGCGTTTAAGATGAAGGCGGGTAAGTTTTTCCGCTCGCTGATACTTGAAACGGAATTTGGCCAGACTTTACCAGAACAGGTTTTGGTTTGGCTTTGTGAGGAGTTTGCGGCTGAATGGCAAACTTTTACACTTTCCACATTCCCGGAGAACAAGCTTTATGTAAATGACAATTTCGCTGACATTTACGATTCGGAGAGGTGTGTAGGCAATTTTCACTCTTGCATGACGGATCAAGGCTACCACACCTACTATAAAGATTCGGTGAAGGCTAAAGCAGCTTATCTTGAAAACGACGAAGGGAATATTATAGCCCGATGCGTTATTTTCCCGGAGGTTTACGATGAGAACGGCAAAGTATGGAGACTGGCCGAGAGACAGTATTCCACTGATTGCGACGATGTACTGAAGCGAGCCTTGGTCGATGCTTTAATACGTGGAAATTTTATCGACGGTTACAAGAAGGTCGGGGCTGGATGCTCGGACACACGGGAGTTTGTTGACATCAATGGAAACTCTTTGGCTGACAAAAAGTTCTACATTGATTGCAGCCTTGAAACATACGACACGCTATCATACCAAGATTCTTTCCGCTATTACAATTATGGCCAAGGGAAGGCCTACAACTATCAGGAGAGTCATTATGGTTATTGCCTCGACACCACAGACGGAAGTATAGATGGAAATGATGACGATGATGACGATGAACCACAAGAGTTTGATTCCTATCATCAATGCAATGCTTGGGAGGTCTGTACTGTTTGGGTGCATGGAGAACGAGAAACTTGCGACATCAACGAACTTGACGACTTCATTGAGATTAACGGCACATATTACCACGAGGACGATGTGAGCCATTGCGACAAGTGTGGAGAAGCTTACCTGCCAGCCAACAGCAAGTATTCGGGTATCACGGACGGGGACTATTGCTGCGACAAGTGCCGTAGCGAAGCGGAACAGGAATACATCAAGGAAAACTGGTTCTACAGCTTCTTCGACAAGACCTATTTCGAGAACAGAAATGACCTTACCACCTATTTGCATTGGGATTGGAATGTTGTCAATTATGTGGAAAAGACCATCAGCAAATTCTCACTCGACAAACATTCACACCAGTTCCATTTATTCGATGGGGTTTATTACGACAGAATTAACCCCATGACCGACCTTCCGTATTATGCAGAAGAAACGGAAGTGGTAAAAGCAGCTTAACAACAAATCATTAACCCAAGGGGAATCTATCGGACGAAGAATCTGCCATTTTCCCATTTAACACATTGAAAATTATGAAATTACTAAAAGAATTGTTTAGCATTTACTCACCTTCAGGAAACGAGAAGAAGATGAGGAAATTCATTAAGTGGTGGCTCAGGACGAATATTCCAGAAGCTCACGTAAAATCTGATACAATCGGCAATATCTATGTAGTCAAAGGTGAGGCAGGAACCTATCCATGCCTCTGTGCCCACATGGATCAAGTGCAGAAGAATCACAGCAAAGACTTTGAAGCGATTGAAGCCAAAGACATAATCCTGGGCTTTAGCAGGAAGAATAAACGCCAAGAGGGGTTAGGAGCTGATGATAAGGTAGGTGTATGGGTGAATCTCAAATGCCTCAAAAAATATGACCGCATTAAGGCCGTGTTTTTCGTGTCAGAAGAAACAGGCTGTCAAGGAAGTGGCCAATGCGATATGGAGTTTTTTGATGATTGCCGCTATGTTATCCAATGCGACAGACGGAATGGTGATGATTTAATAACAAGCATCGGCGGGTGGACACAGCTTTGTTCCCCCGAATTTATAAGAGACATCAAGCCCGAACTGTTTGGCTACAAGGAAGAGTGTGGCCTAATAACGGATGTGGGAGAGTTGAAAGATAGAGGTTTGAAAGTGTCGGCCATCAATCTCAGTTGCGGTTATTATGAGCCGCATACAGACAGAGAATTTGTGATAAAAAGCGAAGTGCTGAATTGCCTCCATTTTGTCGAACACATCATTGAGACCTGCACCAATGTCTATCCACATGAGGACGATGACAGCTATTTTTTCAGAGGAGACGGTTATGGTTGGGAAGAGGAATACGAAGAGGCGTACAATGAAATAGAATGTGCCTTAATCAACCATCCAACCATAACCGACAAACAACTTTTGGACTATTTCAAGGGCTACTTCTTTGCACTGAAGGACGAGGACTTGAAGCAAATTATCCAACAGGTACGCAACACTAACTTCTTGGACGAGGATGAAGTCAAGGAAGCTTTTGGAGAACTAACCGCAATACCGTAAGAGCCATGAAAAAGATAAAGAAACGCAAGGGCATCACTATCGTTTACAAAGGCCCATCCATCTTCGAGGTGGCCAAATACGTCCACGAAGAGAAGGTAAGACATTGTGAATACTGCGGCAGACCAATGAGCCGATCCGATGTGAATGATTTCGGAAGCTTATGCGAAAGCTGCTATATGAAAGAGTATTACTAACTTAAAAATCACAGCAATATGAAAACCAACATCAACCTGGAGCTGTTCAAACGATACGCTCCTAAACACAAATTGGAGATAATTGAATCTCTAAGCCAAGAAGAACTATTGGCCATCACACCGAAAACTGTGGCAAGGATGGTCAAGGAAGCTGGTGAAGGGAAAAAAGGCTCACCCAACAAACACCTCAAAATCAGATTGAGCCTGAGACAAGGCAACAACTGGAACTCAACATTTGACGGTGTTGGAATCCGCAAAAAGAGGCTTTATGTGAGCCTGTATGTGCAAATGGACTCGACTGACACCGAGAATACCGAATACTACAGCACATTCTTTAGCGGAGAAAGGTATAGAGGGACATGCCAAGAATCGGATAGATTTGGCAACCCGAACTATCACTATTTCTTCTATGATGACGAGGACAGGGCGGCTTGCATCAAAAGCATCCTCCTCGAATATGTCCATACCAAATATCACGACAAACTGAATTGACCTATGGAACAACTGACCGAATTTGATTACGGGATAGCCGACTACATAAGGCAAATCCTAAAACTGCAACAAAATAAGGTATGGTCTTGGGGTACTCATAACTGCGAGACCATCAAGAACGGACTGCAATTCAAAGTCCAAGGTTTTCTGATGAAGGGAACTGTGAAAATCATCTACGACGAAGGGCATGACTTGTTTGACATTGAGTTTCTGCCCGACGATGACACCAAGCCGGGAAAAACGATTCAGGGCTTGTATTTAGACCAACTCGTTTCTGTGATAGACGAGAATGTCGAGTATTGCGAGAACTACGAGGAACGGATAAATGAGGAATACGGACTTATCGTAGTTCCTTGATTGTCTGAAAATGACCAATATGTGATAATCCCAACAATCATATAATATGGTTTATACTACAAAACGGAGGGGGCGATTGGATTCTTGCCAGTTGCTCCCTTCATTCGTTCAAAAATAATGGGTGTTCAAAAATAAATCTGACAACGCCATTTTGAACGCCCTGATTGCTATTCAACAAATAATCTTTGAATTAAATATGAACACAAACAACACCAAGGCCGTCATTTATGCCCGTGTCTCCTCCCAAACTGATCGACAGGACACAACGAGACAAGTGAGCGACCTTAAACGATTCGCCCTCTCACAGAATATGGAAATTGTGAAAACCTTCGAGGAACACATATCCGGGGCGAAGAAACTTGAAGAGCGGGAAATTCTTACACAGTGCTTGGAATACTGCAAGAACAATTCCGTGAAATATCTACTTATATCAGAACTATCGCGACTGGGGCGATCCACACTCCAGGTTCTGCGGAGTCTTGAGATACTGCATGAGGCCAAAGTATGCGTCTATATCCAAAATATCGGCCTCTACTCACTGCAACCCGATGGCGCGGTTAATCCTGTGGCCTCCATTATGATTACCATACTCGCCGAAATGTCAAATATCGAGCGTGGCAACATCCAGTACCGTCTCAACAGCGGGCGGCAGCAGTACATCAACCGTGGTGGCAAACTGGGTCGTCGGAAAGGCAGCATAAAGACCGCCGAACAGAAGAAAGAAGAATACAAGGAGGTCATATCGCTGTTGAAGCGTGGGTATAGCATCCGAAATGTGGCCAAACTGACTGGATTCAGCATACAGACCGTTCAAACAGTAAAAAACCAATTTGTAAACACTTAAATCACAACAAAATGGAAGCAAATTATCTTGTGTTGCTCGACTTCTGCACCGGGCAAATCGTAAAAATCAAACTCACAAAAGAAGAAAAATCAAAAAGCGAAACCTATGAGGACTTCGAGGACTTCATGCGGACGGAATTACAAGAGAAGTATGAATTCCGAACCAAGGATGTCTGCTGGATGACTTGTGAAATCCTCGATGAAAGAAATTATAATATCTAATCAAGAAAGGAGAAATGAATTATGCCAAACTGGGCTTCGACTTGCTATGTGATGGAAGCAAAACCTGAACTAGCGAAAGAACTTTATGACAAAATCGACAGCCTCACCAAAATGGAAAAGCCACTTGTTGAGAATGGCTTTGGAAAATTCTGGATGGGCTGTCTGGTGAATCTACTCGGCGGCGACTGGAACAAGACCTATTGCCGTGGGGAGATTATCAGCTACACCCTTGAAGATGACCACGTAACCATATCATGTGAAACTGCTTGGGGAGAAATGCCAGAATTCAGACACTTCATAGAGCAACACTATCCCGGCTCCAAGGTCTATTATTGCGTGGAAGAGAGCGGGAACTGTGTATATGCTACCAACGATGCCGATGGATTGTATTTCAAAGACCGATATTGCCTTGACTTCTATGACGGGCTAGAATACTTTGAAACCATTGAGGAAGCGGCAAAGTTCATCGGGGCAAGAATAGGCAAAGAACTAAACCCTGACTTTACCGAGATTGAGAACGCCATCGACAACTATTTGGAAGAACATGACGACGAGGAAGAGGCTTGGATGTCATTTCACCAATTTGAAGTGCTTGACGATTAGGCGAGAAGGGAACGGATGTGATAGTCCGTTTCTTTTTTTATCCCAGCTTTATCACGGCGAACACAACGGCAGCAATCCAAATAAGCGTCCAAAATGGTATAACAATCCTGAATCTCGTATGCTTGGTTTTATGACGGAACAGCTTCAAACCCATCCATGACCCGATACCGCCGCCCAAACTCGCCATCCATAGCAGCACCCGTTCCCTGATTCTAAACTCATTCCGAATGGCTCTTTTCTTATCAACGCCATATAGAATAAACGCTATAAGATTGATTATTAAGAGGTAGGATAATATGACGATTTGAAGTTGGCTCATAATGGGATTGCAAAGATACCAAATCGCTCCAATACCTCAGTGTATGTGCCGCAGATTGATTATTTTTGCACCTATGAAGCAACGTACCTACATAGCCATAGACCTAAAGTCTTTCTACGCATCGGTTGAATGTGTGGAACGAGGGCTTGATCCGCTGACTACAAATCTGGTCGTTGCTGACAAGAGCCGTACAGACAAGACCATCTGCCTCGCCGTATCACCATCCCTGAAGTCATACGGAGTTGGTGGCCGCCCCAGGTTATTCGAGGTGATACAGAAAGTGGAGGAGGTCAATCGCGAGAGAAAGCGCAGAATCGGATACTTGCCATTTGTTGATAAATCGTATTATGACCAAGAACTAAAGGCCAATCCGGAACTGGAGCTTGACTATATCGTTGCGCCGCCGAGGATGGCCTACTACATTGAATACAGCACCAAGGTCTATGAGGTCTATCTGAAGTATATCGCGCCAGAGGACATCTACCCTTATTCCATCGACGAGGTTTTCATAGATGCCACAGATTACTTGGAGAGCTACAAAATGACCGCCCATGAATTAGCCTTGAAGATGGTTAGGGACGTGCTGAAAGAAACAGGCATCACGGCCACGGCGGGCATTGGAACCAACATGTATCTATGCAAGGTGGCTATGGATATTGTGGCCAAGCATATTCCAGCCGACAAAGATGGTGTAAGGATAGCTGAACTGGATGAAATGGGCTATCGTCGGCAACTCTGGAATCACAAACCTTTGACAAGTTTCTGGCGCGTGGGAAAAGGTATAGCTCAGAAATTGGAACAGCATGGACTCGACACTATGGGTAAGGTGGCACGGTGCAGTATTGAGAACGAAGAACTCCTGTACAGCCTTTTCGGTGTGAACGCAGAACTTCTCATAGATCATGCTTGGGGATGGGAACCTGTCGGGATGAAAGAGGTCAAAGCATACAAGCCCGAAACCAATTCTATCAGCAACGGGCAAGTGTTGTCAGTGGGCTATGACTATAAAAAGGCTAAAGTGGTGGTACTCGAAATGGCCGACGATGTCGCATTGAATCTCGTAAAGCATCATCTTGTAGCAGACCAAATCGTTCTTACCATCAACTATGACGCGGAGAACCTGACCAATCCGGCATTGAGGTCGAAATACTTTGGCGAGATTACGACAGACTATTACGGCAGACAAGTTCCGAAGCATTCCCACGGTACAGTTAACCTTGACACGCCCACTTCATCAGGGAAAGTCATCACACAGGCGGTAAAGGACTTGTATGCGAAGATAGCCAATCCCAACCTTCTTGTGCGCAGAATAAACCTTACCATAAACCATGTAATCAGTGAAGAAGAAGTTGCATCACTAACAAGGCCATCCGAACAGCTTGACCTTTTTACCGATTATGAAGAGAAAGCGCGGGATGAAGAAGAAAAAGCTCTTGATCTGGCCAAGGAACGGAAGGTGCAAGAGGCTTTGTTGGGGATTAAAGAGAAATATGGCAAAAACGCTATTCTGAAAGGTTTGAACTTTGAGGAGGGTGCAACGGCCAAAGAGAGAAACCAACAGATAGGAGGACACAAGGCATGACGGACAACTACGACGACATCATCAATCTTCCGCATCATGTCTCAAAGTCTCACGCGCAAATGAGCATGATGAACAGAGCCGCCCAATTCGCTCCGTTTGCCGCTCTTACTGGTCATTCTGCCGCCATAGAGGAAACTGCCCGCCTGACTGATGAGCAACAAGAACTCGCCGAAGAGGACAGCGATGCCTTGAATCAAAAAATGGCCTATCTACGGGAAGTCATCAACGAACATCCCACCATAACCATCACCTATTTCGAGCCTGACAAAAAGAAGGCTGGGGGTAAGTATAAGTCTATCGAAGGCCAGTTGCAGAACATTGATGACTACGGCCAAGCCATCATATTAAAAAGTGGCGTGAGCATCCCCTTTGTGTCGATATTGGACATTCAAATCCAACTGTAGTAGTGCCGAACCGTTTTTTATGTGTACTTTTGCGGCATGAACAACAAGGAAGCCATAAGGAGAAAGAAACTGTATTTCGAAGGTTTGGAAAGAGCTATCACCCAGCCTATGCCAGAGGCATCCGCAAAAGAGATTGAAGCCTTCATAGAGGCTCTTGATGATGAGGATTACCAACTGGTTATGCGGCTGTGGAAGGAAGTGTCTGCTCCTTTGAGTGTTGCCATTGCTTTCATTCACGACAATCGGGTTTTGCCACAATATAAAGAACAACTTATCAATGACGAGGCCGAAATGCCCTTCATGCAGCTTGATGAGATTTATGACACTTTAAAGACGCTGATTTCTCCCACCGTTGGCGAGTTCCTATCTGTTCTGCAAATCAGTTCCGGCGAAAAAAAGGAGTTGCTTGACCTCATAGAAAGCGACGACAAGGATGGTTTTGTTGCTCTATTGGAGAAAACCAAATGCGACACCATGCCTTTGGCTCGCCTGTGTTCTCATTGCATGGATGATGTGATGGCTGGATTGTCCATGACGGATGAAGAGCGTACCCTTAGCCTCGATCATCTTGTAGACGCAAAATATGATGACGATGAAAATGAGAGGTGTCGGGAAACTTTGGCAGAGCTGCAATCTTTTATTGAGACTGACGATGCTGAAGATACACCTGAGGCCGAGGAAGAGTTCTACTCGAATTTCTTTGATTATCTCGAAGCTCAATTGACAGCGGATCTCCATTATTACTGGAATTACTATGACCTATATACCCTAAAGGAGCGCAATCTCATAGAATCCATCCTTGATAAGCCGATTGCCGTGAATCTGGTGAATCAGATATGGGATGAGTACAAGGCCGGCTTTGAAAACGCCTCGTTCAACCTGCCTGATGACTACTTTGACTGGAAGCACAAATCCAACACCCCTAGAGAGCATTTCTATATGGATGATGCCTTGAAAAAGAAAGGCGTGGAAACCTTTGTGGCTTTCATAAATTGGCTTGCCGACAAAGGATATATTGCAGATGACAACGATGTAAAAGCATTGTTCGCCTATCGTTTGACGGGAAGATGTCGTCCCGAAGGAAAGGAGCTACCTGTTATCGAATGGCACGGGAAAAACAACAAACCCTACGAACTCATCTATATTGTCAGGAACTTTTCAGACCGTGGCGACTACAGGAAAATGCGTCTTTTCTTCCAAGGGCCTGAATGGGTGAAAGACCGAGACAGCAGTTATTCCAACTCTGCTGATTCCGAGTTCAAGAGACAAATGGCCGAATTTTACCCTGAGGCTTGCGATTTCAGGAAGCATTATATCGCTAAAGGCATTTGAGACAGTCGTTTTCACTATAATTTACTATATTCTATTGCTGTATCGTATTGAGCCACTACTTTTGCCGAAAACATGCAGCAGTGAATAATCCGAAGAAAAAATATCGACGAACCGAGCATTAGTCTGTAAAATGACTATTTTTGCAGTTGGAATCGGGGGAGACATCCCGGTTCTGCAAGGAAGGCATTCTGAGTTCCTGCCTGTAAAATTCGCCAAATTAATACGGGGAACGAAGGACTAATGCTCACTTTCTGTTTTTGTTATCAACTTAGGCATCAAGCCGAATTGGTATAAAAACAAGCGTGGGATATTGTTTCTTCGACCGTTCCGTAGAAGGTGTTTGGCGATACCTACAGGCAGACGGCTTGACAGAATCGAGTCTCACGCTTTTCTTGTGCCATATCATTAAAGTATAATCCTGTCTTGGTGGGACTTGCAGGTGCCTTGACAAGAATTGAATTACAAAAACATAATATTATGGCTACAGTATCATTAGAAACGCTATTTGTGGATAGCGAACAAAAATTGAGAGAAGGACTCGCAAATCTTACCATACCCAAAGATGCGGAAAGAATCCAATCCATCATTTCGGAGCATTTTTCTAATCTTCTAATGGAGGAGGGTGATTTCCGACAGAACTTAACCCAGTCAGAAGACTACATTCTACAGGCAGTTATAGCTATTCTAAACGCACACCAAGCACGATACACTTGTTTGCCGAAAACTGAGATTGAGACTGAACCTTTGGAAGATACTACCGTTGATGCGGAATCCGAAGACAAATCAGTCGAAAATGTGAAACCGAATGAAAAGAGAATTGGACAAAAGCCAGTCAACCTTGCCTCTTCATCGGTGGCGGCAGGTGTCGGCGCATTGGCTGGTGGTGCATTGGCCGGAACATGGGGGGCGGTTTGCGGAGCCATCGCGTGTACTGCCTTGACCGCGTACTTGATAAACAAAAACATCGACAGTAAACCCGAAGAAAAAGAATTCGTGACGAAGTATGTCAAAACAGAAGCACATTTTGTTGAAAAGCCACTTGACATTGATATGCTTCTTGGTGTAGTAAAGAACCTTTGCCACAGCGTTGATGAAATCATCATCACCTTCAGGGCGCAGATTAATAATGTCGTTCAAAAGTACGAGAATCAAGAAAAGCCCTCGATTGAACGGGAATATGGGGTGCTTCTCGAAGGTATTCAGACCTTGGTCGGCTATAAGAGGGCGCACTCCGAAGATGAAAAATTCATCAAGAAGATTCAAGAGCGAATAGAAGATTTGGCCGAGGTGTTGGAGAACTACAATCTGAATGTTGTGGATTACACCGAGGAAAATGCGGCTCTGTTCGACTTTGTTCCCTCTGCCAACACGACAGAAGCCAAACAAGTATATCCCGCCATCGTAAAAGATGGCCAACCAGTGAAAAAAGGAAAAGTGTTTACCCCAGAAAATTAAAGTCTTATGAAAATAGATAACAAGAAAAAATATGAATATGTGATCGGCATTGACCTTGGTCACGGAGAAACATCAGCGGCCATTTGTCCTTTTCAATGGGACACTCCTTCTGCGAACCTTGATCCAGTGAAGGACTTGGAAATGGGCGGCAACAGAAAGGTCATTCCGTCGGCAATCACCATATTGGAGGATGGCACTGCCTATATTGGAGACGCAGCTTTCAATCCAGAAGTGTTGAAGAAAGCGACCGTTAGGGTATGCTTCAAACAAGCCCCTAAAGACATTAACGGGGAAGCGGAAAAAATAATGATACGCTTTATGCACGAAGTATATGTCAGGATTAGGGAGAACAATCAGGCGTTACTTCAAGAGGATAATCACTTGGTGTATATCGCCACTCCTTCAGGGTGGAATAAAGAGCAACAGGCATTGTATATGCAAATGGCTGAAGCCGCTGGCATCCCGATAGCTGGCGTTACTAAAGAATCCCGAGCTGCTTTTGTTCGCGCACAACAAGACACAACATCGGGCTTGGGTAAAAACATCCATAAGGGCGCAATCGTGTTCGATATGGGTTCCAGTACGCTTGACTTTACCTATATGAACGATGCCAATGAGAATCTGATTGACTACGGATACAACTGCGGGGCCTCGTTTGTAGAGAAAACTATTTATGAGAAAAAACGCGAAGAGGTAGAGGCCATCCAATCTTTTGAAGCCAAATACCCCAAACTTGTCGATTACCTTCTCTTCCAAGCGAGAGCGGCGAAAGAAAAGGTTTACTTTGACCCCACATTACCCTACAAAAAAACCATCAATTTCGAAGATATTGTGGATGACGAGGAGCTTGAAGATGAAAGATTCAAATTTAATTTCCAGCCCGGCCAGCTTGACGAATTGTTAGTTCAAACTGGATACTTGAAAATGATAGAGGATGCCATGATTGATTATCGCAAAACCAAGATTCATGGTCAGGCTATTTATGGAGTGTTTCTTACAGGAGGAGCCTCCAGAATGGACTTTATCAAAGATTTGGTATGCAAATGCTGGGATGTTACGCCGCAACAAATCTATCGTGATACCGATCCATCTTTGACCATTTCCCAAGGAGTCGCTGAAGTTGCAAGAATTGACCTTAGAACTGAGGGTGGCGAAGCCACGATTGCGCAGGAAATAGCCAAACTCGAAAAAAGCAATGAGATATTTGAAAGCTTTGCTTACAATTATGGCCACATGGTTTGGGATGATGTTACCGACACCATCATTGATACCGTCAGGTCATTCTCTGAATCCAGTCAAGACCGCAGTGCCAACGATTTACAAGCCCAATTGCGAAAGAATATCAGAAACAGCGTGAACAGAAAATCATCGGAAGCCGTGAAGTTCCTACAGGCGGAGATTGACGAAAAGACCCAAGGTGTCAAACAAGCCGTTGATAGCATGGTCCGTGCATACGCAAGACAAGGTACAAGCGTGAGGGTGCCTGATTTGAAAATATCGTCATTGAACGTTGGAAACATCAACATGGATTATGTTGTTAGAGAGATTTCAGACCAGATTGCCTCAAACAGTACCAATTGGTTGAGTATTGGAGGAATGGGAATCGCCACCATATTGTTTGGTATTCCTGGCCTTTTGGTCAGCTGGGGGTTGGGTAAGCTGTTTGGCAAGTCAGAAGAAGAAAAGAAGGCCGAGGCTATGTCAAAGCCTCTCAATAAAAGCACGAGAGAAAAAGTCTGGGATGGCTTTGCCGAAAAGTGGAATGGTGAACACATGTCAGAAGCATTGCACGAAGAAATCATCGCTTCGGTGGCCAACAACAAGAAAATCAAACAGGATATTCAATCTGCCTTGAGGTCTATGTTGGATGCCTACAAGAGAGAACTTAAAAACGCCCGCATTTTAATTGATTAAAAAAGAGTATTATGGCAAACATTAATCCATACGAACCAGTCGCCAAAGCCCGCGTCGCTACGGCAATGTCAGCGTCACTATCGTTCTGCGCTGAAAGAAAGTATTTGCAGGACATTGATTCTGAAAACTCTCCTTTCAAGATTCAACCCATTGCAAACTCCACCCAACTTGAAGCAAAATGGATTTCTATCAGACAGGTGGGACGGCCTGTTGAGAAAGGCCCTGAAAACTGCTTTGTGGCTATTCAGAAAATTCTGTATTCCTGCTTTTTACCTAAAAAGGTGCAACTGCTATTCTTGATTGTCGGGAATGGCGAAGAGTGCAGCATGTACTTGGGATTAAGAGGTAACGATAATCTTAAACGCCACATAAAACACTTGAATGAGTTCATTAAAGGTGTCTGGCCTGGCATTCAAACCGCTATGGTTGATGAGGATGACCCAAATATTGCAAATCTGAAGCAAGGCGTCCGCACCGATAAGCTTGATAACGTTTATGCGTTGACGGGCATTCCTTCGATGGAGACTCTATATAAGACCGTTTATCCTGCTACTATCGACACATTGATAGCGGGCATGAACAAAAGTAAAAGCTTCGCCTATTTGGTTGTAGCTGATCCTATCGAGACGAATGATGTTGAAACCATGCTATATGAATGCAGGGAAATGGATGGTCAAGCAGAATCATTGAAATCCATGAATGTTACAGAAGGGATAAGTCATGGCACTTCTCGTTCCGTCTCGCATACCGAAGGCAGTTCTCATTCGACAAGTATCAGTGAGTCTGTTTCCAAAAAGAGCTTTACTACCCTTGGCAAAACTGCATTGGCGGCAACAGGTCTTGGAATGGCCGCAGAAATGTTCCCTGCGGCTTCAGCTGTTTTAGATGGATGTGTGAATGCTGCTGGAGCTTTGGCGGGTGCAGCAAGTGCCGTAATACCGGGAGGGGCATTGGTCGCAGGTTTCATTAGCAGTGCTATGCCGACAAAGACCACAGGAACCACCAATACGGATTCAACTTCTTCCTCCGATACATATACCGAAGGAGTGAACGAAAGCAAATCGCAGAGCATAGGGAGGAATATTGTCAACAAACATATCGAGGCAATAGCCGAACAACTTTATTATCATTCAAAACGATTTGAAGTCGGCAAGGCCATCGGTCTATGGACTGTTGGAACTTACCTTCTTGCGGAAAAAGAGGCTGATGCCGAAAGTGGCGCGTTACAATTGCGTTCCATTATGAGTGGTCAGGAATCGTCATACGAACCTGTTAGAGTTCACCGCATCACCGATGTAATGAGCCAGAACATAAATGGCAAGTCGTTGATGCAAACTTCTTTTGGCCAGTTGACAGAACCACATCTTGCAATATACGGCGCAGGTGGGCGAAGATTCCAACATCCGTGGGGAGAGCATTTTATGGAATTAAAGAGTGTACTAACCACAAAAGAGCTTTCTTACCTTATTAATTTCCCGCTGAGATCAGTGCCGGGTATCAGTGTGGTTGACAGCTCACCGGAGTTCAGCTTAAACAAGCCAATAATTAGTAATGATAAGCAGACTATTCAATTTGGTAACTTGCTGTATGGCGGCTCGGAAACCAAAATGGAATACAAACTATCCATCGATTCTTTGGCAAAACACACATTACTATCTGGAATCAATGGAAGTGGCAAAACAAACACGGTTCAAGCTATACTCAATAGTTTATCAGGACAAGTGCCATTCTTGGTGATAGAACCCGCAAAAACGGAATATGTGGATTGGGCAATAGAATACAACCAATCACATCCGAATAATCAAATATCCATTTATGTACCTGGATGCAAAAACTACAAGGACAAGCGCACCCGTAAGACGGCTGAGAACATTAAGGAGTTGAAACTTAATCCATTTGAAATAATATGGCTCAATAAAGAACAAGACCCCAATGTGCTTAGCCATATTGACCGTTTGAAATCTACATTCGCTGCCGCGTTCCCGATGTATGATATTTTGCCTGTACTGATGGAGGACTTACTTTATACCATCTATCAGAACAAGACGACAGACTGGTTGACCACCACACCTGAATTTGGAGTGACCAAAGCACCAACTCTAAACAGTATGAGTGTCAGCGTGGATAAAGTCATACAAAACCGTGGCTACGAGGAACGAATTGAAAGAAACATGAAAGCCTGTTTCAACACCCGTATCGACAGCTTGAAACGAGGCTGGAAGGGCGAAATGCTTAATACGACCAAATCAACCCCATGGGAAGAATTGTTCGGCAAACCGTGCGTCATCAACCTTTCGTATGTAGGCGATGATGTTGATAAGGGTTTCTTTATGGCGTTGATACTTCAATTCCTATATGAATACCGTTCCGCACAGGCTGAAACAGGGCAGATTGACTTCAACGACAACGGTTGCCGCCATTTGACAATTATTGAGGAAGCCCACCGTGTAATGATGAAGTGCGACAATCCCGAAATGCCTCAATACAAATCTGCTATGATGTTCAGCAATATGTTGTCAGAAATCAGGGCATACGGTGAAGGTTTGTTCCTCGTTGACCAAGTTCCCACAAGGCTGATTCCCGATGCTATCAAAAATACGAACACCAAAATAACCCATCGTTTGGTGGCCGAGGATGACTGCAAAGCCATTGCCGAATCTATGGGCATCAGTAAAGAGCAGCGGTTGATAATACCTAAACTGGGCGTTGGCCAATGTATTGTTTCAACATCGCTTTCACCCGATAAACACTGGGTGAAGGTCAATAAAGTCAAGTGATATGTACGGATTGGAAGATTACGAAGGAATTAGGCCTACCATTTCTTCAGAGGGATTGCAAAACGAAGGTTTGTCTGAAGCTCAAAAGGAATATCTGCAAGAGGTAATTCCTGAGCCAGAAGAGTGGCTGAATATGACTTATGAAGAAAAGCTGGATTCTGTCAACATGATGGAAATGCGTCTTGATGAAATGCAATTCACAACAGATGCCATGCCGCAAGAATATTACGAGTTTGTTTCGGATATAAAGCAATTGGAACAATTCAAAAATATAGATTGCGTTGAAAACTGCATTTCGACATCCGATTCCTTCTACACCTCGGGCAGAGCCGAAACTTTCATGGAAGGGAACTTGGAAACTCGCGAACAACTGGCACAAGAGTTCTTTGAGGAGATAAAAGCCAGTTTGGGTTTGGATCCAGATATCCCTCTCAGGTTTTGCGCGATGGATTCGTTAGGTGGGTATAATCCCGAAACGAAAAGCATAACCTTGAATGAGAGCTATTTGGAGCATCCTGATCCTCGCGGCACCCTCAAAACAATAGTACATGAGTCCGAACATGCGTTTCAACAACAAGTCGTTGAGAATCCTCAGCTATACCCCGAAATCGCTCCAGCGGCTATTGCCGAGTGGAAGTACAATATGGAACATTACAAAAGCGCACAGGTTTACGGTATGGAAATCTACAGAAACCAGCCCATCGAAAAAGATGCTTTTGCGTTTGAAAGTTATGTTTTCTCACAAGTAGATAAACTGAAAAATCTAAGAGACTGATATGGAAACAAAAGAAATAAGAAAGTATCTTGAAGCACAAGGTGTGCCTAAAGACCAAACGGAGGAACTTGCTCAAAAACTGGCCGAGACCAACCCCATGATATATGGTGCATTTATGACCTGTATCAAGGAGGGAACTACCCCTGACCTTTGCATTGAAGGTTATACCTGCAAGGGGCTTATGAAAGAAATGGGATTATCCATCACAGGAGCATTATTAACTATGGATTGGCTGCTTCGCGAACCAGAAGAAGCCAAGCAAGCCATAAAAGAAGGGATAAAGTAGCCATGCCAGCATTCATTATCACAGCAAGACACGATATAAACCGTGGTCAAATGCACATCGACAAAGGCGAACAATACCTGATAAACATCAATATGCCAGGTATCGGCCCTAATAACTTGTTCAATAATAGCCGTTGCCATGATATGCTTAAAAGGCAGTTGGAAATAAATGGCATTTATCTTTCTGACAGCGATATCAAAGGGGGACGGGGAATGTTCGATATTAAGAAACCGTAAAAAGATTAGATATGGCACAATACAATTTTTCTGAAGATTGGAATCATTTTTTTGATGGACTAGAGACTCGCATTGCCAACCGACAAACACTTGAAAAAGAATACAATGCAATTTTTCGAAAAGCAAGGAGTATAGAATACGACAACTCAACGGATTCTGCCTGCTATTATTACATGGCTGCAATACTGTGCTATTTTTTCTATGACAACACTGACAATCCAGATGATGACAAATACTGGGCTATTGACATGGGAAAGACGGCGATTAACTCTGCTACACGCTTGCTCCAAGACGACGAAGAATTCAAAGTGTTGTACTTTGTTTTTGAATTGCTTGGTTTTCTGGAAAAAATCGACGAGTCGTTGATTTCACCGCAAAGCCTCCTCAAAAAGGTACAATCCATTAATCAGCTTTGTCCTCACATCGAAAGTATAGAGAATACGTTGATCAAGAATGAAGCTCTGCGAGATTGGTTTAATGACGCATATTATTTCGTTCTGTATTTGATGCTTGTAAGTGGAAAGCTAGAAGATGACATAGATCTCAAAATAGAATACGCTTCAGAATTAAAGAATGGGTCTACTTCCTACAATAAAATAGTTGCTTATACAAGTTTGGCCGATGCCTATTTTGATAAGGGAGATTATTCAGAGGCTCAACGATATGCCATTTTGGGCAAGGACATTCTAGGAAGTTTGTCCGAATATGACGATGATGATTCGATGCAAAAATACTGGGGCTTTTGCTGGTATTTATATGCAAAGTGCCAAAAGGAAGTTGGAGATATGGACTTCGCCTTGACACTACTTGAGAAAGGGGCTTTGCTCGGCATTCCGTTGTGCAAGAAAGAATTAACTCGTCTGCAAGATGAAGGTTATTGCTCAAACGAGGAAGCAGATGATAATGATAGAAAGACGAATAATTATAGCAGTTTGGAAGAAGAATATGGGGCAAAAAATGCTATTAATGGTGGTCTGCTAGTACCAAACGAACAAGAATACCTTGATGCACTGAAGGATATTTTCGATGATGGCGAAATATCGTCTCGTGAGCGCAAGATGATGGAACGCCTTCGAATATCATTAGGTATTAGTGAAGTCCGCGCCAAAGAACTTGAAGATTCGCTCCAACCACAACTAACCAAAGAAGAGCAAGAATATCTCGAAGCATATAAAGATGCTTGCGAAAATGGTGCTATTTCCGATAGAAGCCGCCGAATCCTTGATAGGTTGAGAGTGATGTATGGCATTTCGGAAGAGCGGGCGCAAGAAATAGAGAGGCTTTAAGCACCCCCTTTACTGGCTCCATTTCCCCTTGTTCTGTAAGAGGGTCTATACTGTTTCTTTACTATACTTTACTACAATCCTTGGGGTATTGGTAAGGGTGCGATAGTTTTGCACTCGATATTAAAACCAATGCACTATGGGTTCGTTTTTCTTCATTGATTATCTCGTCTCGTTTTTCATCCTCCTTGCCATCGATGCGCCGGGATGGGCATGGGTTATTTATGCCGTCAGCGCAGTGGTTTGGTTCGTGATATGGAGCTTGTGCGATAGTGGGGCAAACGGGAAAGCAACTGATACCTCAAAACTGGATCAACCATGAAAAACAAGCATCCCGTTTGGACGAAACTTGACTGGCGTGGCCCTCGACCGCTAACGCTTCGCGAACTTATCTTGAAAAGCAACTTCGACACCATGATGGATATTATCGTTGATTTCGATCTCAAAATGAGTAACCAAGGAGGGGCTTTCCTGAAGGCGTACCATTATATCAGGGACATGAAACTGAAGCCGCATAGCGAGGATTACTTCTTGGCGCAATACGACCGTCAGTATGATGTGCCATACATTGGCGTTCTGGAGGGAATACGCTGGAGCGAGTATTTGGGTTATCAAGTGAAACGGGACAAAGACCTGCATTGCAATGATACCGTGCTGGCCGCCCATTGTCTTTGGCATCTTACTTTCTACGGCTACACCCCCGAAGAACAGCGGGCTAATTTCGACCGACAGAACGAGGAACTTGAAAGAGAACGCAGAAACGATGAAATCTATTTGGCCGACGACATCTATACTGACGAGGAAATCAAGGAATCTGCTCGACTTGGCTATTCAAGGGTGAGGGATGAGGTGCTGGAAAGGCTGTTTACTCCTGAAGAGATCATCGAAATCAAGAAAATCCACAAGAAAAGACTGGATGAAGAAAACGCAAGGTTTGATGCGGCAGACGAGGAGGAAAAGAACCAAAAGGAGCAAGAGGCTGCAATGCGTTTGGAAATGAGGAAGAAGGCGGAACAAGAGAAACGGGAGGAATGGTATCGCAAACAACGTAGAAAAAAGAAAAAACTGATATTATGTACCGAGGATTAACAACATTCACATGCACCCGTTGCGGTCGTGTTTTCAAATCGCATGATATTGAGTATCACATGACAGCATTTTCCGTTCCCCAGCGTTGTCCTGAATGTGGTAGCGTCAGAACAGTGCCTTTTGGTGGCGGGGAAGAATTCTACAAGCATATTTGGGAGGAAATCGAGCAAGCCGAAAAAGCAAGGGAAGAGAAGCAATTACGAATTGAGGCCAAAATGAAAGCCAACGAAGAAGAGCAAAGGAAAAAACAAGCCAAAAAACGAAAGCACCAGAGCCGCAAACAAAAGGAAAAGATGGATAGAAAACGCGAAAAGAAAGCGGCCAAACGCAACAAACAATTAAAGGCAGTCGAATCCAAGAAAGAAAGCATTATCATCCTTTGGCCAACCTTTTTCCCGTTAGGTACACCGCTAAGGATTGATGATGAATGAAAAACAAAATGCCTATCTTTGCCGCATCAACCGAATAAACCATGCCATCACCCTTCATCAAATACATCCAAAACGAGCAACATTACACCGAGATAATATCACGGGTTGCCACGGTAAAACACTCATTATGGATTGGTACGGCTGACATCAAAGACCTGTATGTGATGAAGGGTAATGATGCAGTTCCTTTTCTTTCCATGCTTGCCGATTTGTTGAAGAAAGGCGTAGATGTGAGATTGATACATGCCAAAGAACCAGGTCAGATGTTCCGGGATGACTTCGACAAATATCCCATACTTGCAACTGACTTGGAAAGGGTATGCTGTCCGAGGGTGCATTTCAAGCTGATGATATTTGACACAGAGACAGCTTACATTGGCTCGGCTAACCTTACAGGCGCGGGTATGGGCATGAAGAGTGAGAACCGTCGCAACTTTGAAGCTGGCATCCTCACCAACGACCCTGAGTTTGTAGAATCGGCCATCAACCAGTTCGACAAGGTTTGGATGGGAGCCTATTGCAAAAACTGTGGTCGTAAAGATGTTTGTATTGATAGGATTGGGTGAGAAATGATATACGCTGCACAAAACACCAACAAAATCTGCTACATGATTCTGCCTGAAGGAATCAGGGAGGATTTAGATGTAGGGTTGAAAGAATTGGCTGGCAAATACGGCGTTTCCATTGTTGTGATTCCTGGCGCGAACTGGAATGATGACTTAACGCCTTGGCCAGCAGAGGGAGTATTCAAGAAAACAAAACCCTTTGGAGGACAGGCGACATCATTCCTTGATAAACTGACCAATGAGATAATCCCTGAAATTGAAAAAACTTTGGGCATGGTGGATCCAGAGAGGACAATCATGGGTGTTTCGTTGTCGGGGCTTTTTGCGGTATGGGCGGGCATTAATACAGATACTTTTATCAACATTATCAGTATATCTGGGTCGCTGTGGTATGACGGCTTTGTTGAGTGGATGAATGAACACGCTCCATCATCCCAGATTAAGAAGGTTTGTATGTTGCTGGGTGAGAAGGAGAAGAACGTAAAGGATAAAAGAATGGCGACAGTAGAGGAGAGAACCCTTGCTGCCGCCAATATTATGAAATCTAAAAGTCATGCTACCGTCACGTTTGAACTCGTTGAAGGCACCCATTTCTCACCTATACTTCCGAGGTTGGAGCGGGCATTTGAGGTGGTTTGTGAAAGATAAACATGGGCTGCAAAACGATTAATCTTGTTTGAGAATCTTTGTTTTGCATTCTTCAAATATCGCTAAAAAGTTTGTTTTGAAGTTTTTTGGTATTACCCCACAACTATTAGAAAGTTTGGGAGAACCACCCTTCCATGTAAAATACGAATTAAGCGTACTCCATTCTATGTTTGTATCTTTGTTCAGATAGACGGAACAAAATGCTTGCAGTTGATTTTTCTGTTTTAACCATTTTATTGGGGCAAGATTCTTCGGACACTTGCTTCCTCCACCTAATAAAAACACAAAATCATCACATTTGTTTGAATCCACGTATCTTTTATCTACCAGCTTGTCGTACAATTCGGTCAAAAACATAATACGGTCATTCGTATCGATGGTGACAGAGGTGGTAAATGGTAACGGAATAATGCCATTTTCTCCATTTGCACCACCATTTTCATCGTTTAAACATCCTTGCTCTTTTTCCTTCCGACATTCGTCAAGAAGTTCATTGGTTAAGGCGATAAAATTTTGGTCTTGTATGATTCCCTCGATAATGCTTTTTTCATATTCGTCAAACATGCCTTTTTTGGAAAGGTATTTCATTAAAGCGGATTTGTATGCTTGTTTTGCCTCTTGTTCTAATAATTTGGGATCTGCAAAAAGAAAACGTTGAGGATTCTGTGCTATTCGATAGGCCAGCTCCAATCCTGGTTCTTGGCAGGTTAGAAGTAAAGATTTTTGTGATAGTCGAAAAAAATCCCATATTGTCCAGTTTGCATTTGGATTCAGTGATTCAATCGCATTATTGATTAATTCAGTTTTACGTGCTTTCGAAACAAAAGCATCAATAATATCCATTTTATCTTTTTGCTTTTCAAAGGCATTTATGAAATCTTCGGCATTATTACTTTGATAAGCATCTATTAACGAAAAACTATCGTTTTTTTCACAAATATCTTGTAGTAAAGGAAGTACTATTGATTCTGGCAGGTGAATAATAAGATCGTAAAGACTTCTTGCAGAAAAAACATTTGTGTTAATGTTGGAATTGTCCATTAGTAAAGATTCCATCGCGTTCTTTCCCTGTGATTCGATATATGAAAGAGATAATTGGAGAGGCCACAATACCGAAACCATAAAGAAAATACCTTGGATGTTTTCGTAATAGTTGTTAGCCTCGGATTCAGTAATAGGGTCGGATAGCTTAAGAACATTTTTAATTGTTGATGTCAAAGTATCTCTATCATTATGAATGCTAATAAGGAATTGAAAATGGTCGCAAATTTGCGAGTAGAATGGGTCCAAAATATATGCAGTATGATACAACCCGTCTTTGTAATCCTCATATTCTTTTGCTATTTGGTCAAGATTCATGGCTTATAGTGTTTTACTTTCTTCATCAATTGATTAAATTGTCTTTTTGTGAGGGAGTTGAGCTGTGTCGCCAGCACATCAAGATCAACCTTTTTGGCTCCATCTTCAAATACCGATGCCAAAGCTGCGTCATTCTCGGCAGATTCAAAATGCCCCATATATCCCTCGGTAACTTTAAGGCTACTATGCGCGAATAACTCTTGCACCTTTAAGTTGTCAACGCCTTTCTTTTTGGCAGCTTTAGCGAAGGAGTGGCGGCTCACATGGAACGAGAGTTTTTTCTCAATCCCAGCCATGTTAGCAATCTTCTTCAATTCCTTGTTGATAAGGGCTGTTTTCGCTCCGATGCGGGCATACATTTTTTCTTTTTCTTCGGCAGGAAGAACATCCTTTTCTTCTAACGTGATTGCTCGACACCAAGTTTCCGTAGAATCTAAAACAGGAAAAATATAGTCGGTAGCCTTGACGCTTTTCTTGTGGTAATAGGAGAGTATTTTCTTTGCTGGTTCAACCAAGGCGAAGTCTCTTTCCTTGTGATTCTTGGTCATCTTATACTCAATTCTTCCATCCTTGGTGATGTTTCCCCATCGCAACTGAATAAGGTCGCCGACACGGATTCCTGCGCAATAATAACTGAAAAGGAAATAGTTCCGACAATGCCATATCAAACTTCCCTCTGGCAAGTCAAGTGCTTTGATGCTCTCAATCTCACTTTGGTCAAGTTTGTCTTTCGTGGTTTCCACACCTTTTAATTTATATGTGAGGAAAGGGTTCTTATCCATCGGGATTATTTTATCGACCTCAATGGCTCGATTGACGATGGCTCTGAAAGCTTTCATAATGACTTGGATGCTGTTCGGATGAAGCATCTTCTCAGGTTGGCGCTCATTATGCAAGGTGTGTAGGTAAGCCTCAAATTGTGCAACAAAAGGCGTGGTCAGTTCCGAAAATGACAGGTCTCTCACATTACCTTTATTATCGGTTAGGAACACTTCGAGTTTGTTGCAAAATCCCACATATTTCTTCCAATTCCTAATACCACCTGCATCATGGACTTCTTGGGTGCGTCGTTTAGCGTATTCGAGAAAAGAGACTGGATGCTCAATACTCTCGATCTTCTCAATTACTCTGTCTGTCGTTGCTGTGCCTTCGTCCTTGCAGTCCTGATACTTGTTCAGTACGGAATCCAGTTCGCGCTTCAGGCGTTCATTCAACAGCGCGGCATCAGGGCATGACGACCTCACCTCTTTCTTTTTTTGGTTCCAATCGGTTTTCTTATCCAAAGCGACTGTGGTTTTGATGCGTTTATGTTTTCTGTTCTCCGTAATGCGAAGATAAACGACATACTTACCAGCGGTGTTGGGTTTACTATTCAATTCGAAAGTGAAGGTCATCTGACTGATATTTTCTGCAAAGGTACATATTATTGCACAATGGCTGGTTGCGTTATCGAACATTTGATGAAAATAATCACACAAGATGAAATGTCGCAAAACGTTGTTTGTGTGAGAAGTTGAAGGCGTGTTTTTTGGGGAAAAAGCATACAATCACAATTGCTTTAATCATAAAAACAGTATTTTTGCACCCGAATCAGGTAGAAAACTTTGCAAAAATATTCTACTTGGAAATTGTCAAACGAAAAGAAGATGAATCGGCTTGAATGTAATACTGATGGAAGGGAAGGTGGTGGCATTTTTACTGAAACATAGCTGAAACATTTTCTGTTTTTCGCTTCATGTTTGTTCATATCGTTGCCTATGATGTCAGATTTTCAATTTTGTAATAATCTAATAATCACATGATTTCACGAACTTACAGATTTTCAGGAACTTATGTTTTATCCCCTGCGGGAGTACGACAAAGCCGCTGATTTCAGCGGCTTTTGTGTTTTCTCAAATCACCTTTCCTGTCACATAACGCCATTCGCCGGGTTGTAAATCGCTTAAGGCAACGTTGCCGATTTGTGTTCGGATAAGGCGAAGCGTGGGGAAACCTACGGCCGCCGTCATGTGGCGTACTTGCCGGTTTTTGCCTTCGATGAGTGTGAGTTTGACCCAACTTGTCGGGATGGCGGCGCGGTAGCGGATGGGCGGCACCCGTTCCCAAAGGTTTTCGGGTGGCGTGACGATCTCGGCCTTGCAGGGCTTGGTGTGGTAGCCTTTGATGACCACGCCTCGTTCCAATTGGCGTACCGCCTCGGCGGTGATTTGTCCATCGACTTGGGCGAGATAAGTGCGGGGATGTTCAAATTTCGGGTCCAGAAGTCTCTTGATGAGTCGGCCGTCATCGGTCAGCAAGAGGGCACCTTCGCTGTCGTGGTCCAAGCGTCCAGCGGCATAAACGCCTGCTGGGAAGCCGAATTCATCAAGCGCCCGATGCCCAGCTTCGGGTGTGAACTGGCTCAAAACGCCATACGGTTTGTTGAAAAGGATAACCATAGTTCTAGTCGAAAGTGACGAAACCCTCGGTGGCAAAGGTCTCAAGCTGGTTTTGTTCGTTCACGAAAATGTAATAGGCTTCCACGCCGTCCAAGCTCTCGATGATGGGCAATGACTTTTCCATCCCCATCACCATACAGATGGAAGCCAAGGCATCGGCCCAAACGGAATTTTCGGCCAAGACGGTCACGCTCAGGACGTTATGCTCTACAGGATAACCCGTCGTGGGGTCGATGCTGTGTGAATAGCGTTTGCCATCGCGTTCCACGTATTTTCGGGTGCTGCCCGAGGTGACCAAGCCCTTGTCGCGCAAGGCGATGCGGGTTTGCACGACTTGCTCCGAGTCCCAGTTTTCGGCAGGTTTCTCGATGCCCACAATCCAAGGCTGGCCGTTGGGCTTGCAGCCTCGGGCCATGATTTCGCCGCCCGTGTCGACGAGATAGTTCACGATGCCCTTGCTTTCAAGAAAATGAGCCAGCAAATCAGAAGTGTAGCCTTGGGCTATGGCATTGAAATCCAATTGTATGGCTGGGCTTTCCTTGATGACCTTTCCGTTTTCGATGCGGACGTTACGGTAGTCGACCAATTGTTTCAGGCTGTCGATGAGTTGTGGCGTGATGCTGTCGCCCGTCTTGCTGCTGAAGCCCCAAGCCGCCACGATAGGGGAGATGGTGGGGTCGAAATAGCCGTCCGACAACCGTGCGGCTTCCTGTGCGATGTTGAAGTTGTCGATGAAAATCGGGTCGAGCGTAACTTCCTCATTCCGATTGACTTTCGAAATGACAGAGCTGTCCACCCACAGGTTGACCGACAAGTCCACCGCGTGGAAAATCGAGTCGACTTCGCGCTGGAAGTTGCGCCCATTCTCGTCATAGTAGGTGATGGCGTAATAAGAGCCTTGCGCCAAGCCCTGCAAAACTATCTTCTTGGGTTGCTGCGTACAAGAGCACAAAACCATCAGTAAACCTATCAAATACTTGCTTCTCATAACTGAACAACTGATAACTGAACAACTGATAACTACAAACTAAACGTCGCGCTCCATTTCCAAGCGAAATTATCCCAAACCGTTGGCAAACTATACGGCCCGTAGCGATAGAACGCGCCCAATCCGACTTTCACCAGAGGCAGGTTGAGCAAGCCTTTCACGACGAAACCGCTCTCAAAATAGCCTTTTTCCATCGTCTGGAAGTTCTTTTCGTGGCCCTCTGCGCGTTTCATGTCGCCCCAGCCGATGTTGGTCACCAAAGTCAGTTCGGGCTTGAACCACTGTGAGTTGGTCTTCCAAAGCATCCCGCTGAAGTTGTGGCTCAAATATAGTGCTGCAAAACGGTCGCAGAAGAACTCGTCGAGGCGCATCGTACCGAAACTGCCTGGCGCAAAAAGCCCGAAGCGGTCGTAAGTGCCCAAAATGTCGAAAGTCTCCATTACGGGGCAGGTTTCGGTGGCATAGCCCGCTTGCAGCACCACTCTTGCCACGCCTAGATAGGGCGTGTAGAAATTCTTCGAAATCTCGAACTTGAATCGGTCGTATTCGAATTGCCCGCCCAGCAGGTTGGGGAAGGAATGCATATACGAGAACCAAACGATGGGAGCCGTGGTGCCCAACGATTGCAGGCCTTGAGGCGTACTGATGAACTTCTCCTTGTAGGCAAACCTCACCTTGACTTCGGCATTCGTGAATCGGCCTTCGGTCAACGAGTCGGAGGGGACGTGGAAGAAGAGTGTGTCGTAATGTTTGTGACTCGAGCTGAGGTTGACGAAAACCTTGAAGTGGCGTGCCATTCGGGTGGAGAAGTTGAGGTCGAAACGTTGGCGGCGGGCATGGATGTTTTCGTAGAAAGAGTACTTGTAATCCGACTCAGCCAGCAAGGCATAACTCTCCTGAAACCCGCTGAATTCGCCAATAGGTTCCGACATTTGGGTATAATGCAGGCCAAGTTCCATCTGTCGCTGACGGTTGAGCTTGAAGTTGAGGCCGCCACCATAATCCAAGCGTTTCAAGCCTGTCCAGTAGCCGAAGAACCCATTCAGGTTGAACCATCGAGAGAGGCGGTCGTTGGTGGTGGCGCCGAGGCCGAAATAGACGCCCCGGTAGCGCGAGATGTTGAGAAGATTGCCGATGTTCAAGTCGATGGGGCCGACGGGCAGGGCGGATTGGCCCATGAGTTTGTCGGTGATGCCGAGCACGCGGTCGAAGATGTCGGTGCCTTCGGTGATGGAGTCGACGAGGATGTAGGTGGCTTTGATACGCTCGGTGAGCGAGTCGATGCGATGTTGGGTCCAAAAGCTGTCGTCGCGAAAAGCAGCGTCGGGGTCCACCTTGATTTCGATGTCTGAAAAACGCAGTTTGCCGAGGTCGGGGTTGATTTCGATGTCGGTGAGATAGCTCTTTCCGACGGCGACCATCGAAAGGGCGGCATCATCCACGCCAAGCGCAATGCCCGAGAACTTGAGGATGGTGTTGAGTTGCTTCGGGAACCATTGGTCGTCAACTTTTTGGTACAAATGCTGGATGGTGGCGGCATACAGGGCGTTTTGCTCGTTGGGCGAAGCCTTCACGCTTTGCAGGGCCCAGCCGTCGCTGTTGACTGTCAAGGTGCCGCGCAGACCGTTGAAGGTGCTCCCTCGCATCGGGTGGAACGAAATCACGTAAAGCGAGTCGCCTTGCCCGATGGGATTGACCGATTCCAACGTGAAGAAATAGTGTGTCTTGCTGTCGCGGCTGATGGGATTCACGTAGTCGGTGCCCGTGATGCTGACGGTCTCGTCATAAAAACTGACGCTTTGCATGCTGTTGACCAGGTAGATGAATGTGGGTTCTTTCATTCCGGCCACCTTGGTGCCGAGCACGTTTTGCAATTTGCGGTCGGGCGACTTGAAAACCACTTCCGATGCGGTTTCCATCACCATCAAGTCGCTCTTTTTCAGGATGCTGTCGAACCGTTGCAGGCCTCCGCCTTCATTCGAACCAGAGAGAGCGATGCCGAGTTCGGTGCTGTCGACGGTGAAGACCATCTGGTCGTAAATCTTATAACGATAGGAGTCTAAAGAATTGGGATTGTTGGCTTTGCGATGGGCAAACAGGCTGTCGATGATGCGATGAGCGGGGTTCTCGCCCGCTTCAACGGTGACTTCACTCAGCTCGAAAGTCTTGGGCGTCAAGGCGATATCGCATTTCTTTTGGTCGGGTTGGAGGCTCACGGTTTGGGGCTCATAGCCGATGGCCGAAAACAAAACCTTGGCTATCGGTTCTTTGGAAGTGATTTCGTATTTTCCGTCAATGTCGCTGATGACGCCTTGTTGCCCGTCGTTGACCACCACGTTGACGAATGCCAAGGGTTGGCGGCTTTGTCTGTCGGTGATTTTTCCGTTTAAGGAATGGCTCTGTGCCAAGGCCAAGCCCTTTGTGAGCGTCAGAAAAAGGAACAGAATAAAGGATGTGATGCGCCTGGTGGTCAACGCCTTCATTTCTCGGTCTCAATTAAGTAGATGACTTCGTTGTCGCGCTTCATCAGGTATTGTTCGCGAGCCAGTTTCTCCATCGTGCTTGTGTCGTTCTGGAGGTCGAGGAGATATTGTTTGCTTTCTGATACCTCTTTTTGGTAATAGTCGATCTGTTGTTGTTGGTCTTTCAGCGATTTGCGCAGCTTGATTTGCTCAAAAACGTTGAACTGGTCGACGAAAAAGACAACGACCAGAAACAACACAGTGGCATACACATAGCGGTTGTTGAGTCTGCGCAAAATATTCTTGAATGTCGACATGTCTTATCATGTTTTTTCCGCTTGCAAAAGTAACATTTTTCTTATTTTTGCAGCCAATAAAACCATCAAATTTATCAACAATGAAAAAAGTTATTGCAACAACACAGGCTCCGGGTGCCATTGGACCCTACAGTCAAGCCATTGAAGCCAACGGAATGGTGTTCATTTCGGGCCAACTGCCCATCAATCCCGCCACGGGCGAGATGCCAGAAGGCGTTGCCGCTCAGACCGAGCAAAGCATGAAAAACCTCGAAGCCATCCTCAATGAGGCAGGCTGCACCTTCGACAATGTGGTGAAATCCGTCTGCTATCTTGCCGATATGAGCTACTTTGGCGAGATGAACGCTGTGTACGGCAAATATTTTAAGGGCGACTATCCTGCTCGTGCCGCCTTCGCCGTGAAGGAATTGCCGAAGAAGGCTTTGGTCGAAATCGAAATGATTGCCGCAAAATGAAAATCGTCTTTCTTGAACCCTTGGGCTTGAAGGTCCAGCAGATTGAGGCGGCTTGCGAAGGCCTGAAGAAGGCTGGTCATGAGGTCGTCATCTATCCCGACCGCAACGAAAACCTCGACGAACTGATTCGTCGTGCCGAAGGCGCGGAGGTTATCATCGAGAGCAACATCCCGCTGCGCAAGGACTTCCTCGATGCTTGTCTCAACCTGAAGATGCTTTCCATCGCCTTCACAGGCTTGGACCACATCGATATGGAGGAATGCCAGCGTCGCGGCATCGTCGTGAAGAATGCGGCGGGCTACAGCACCGAAGCCGTGGCTGAACTTGCCATCGCCTTGATGATTGACCTTTATCGCAAAGTACTTGAAAACGATGCGATTACCCGTCAATGCAACCGCAAAGGCATCATGCCAGGACGCGAAATAGGCGGCAAGACCATTGGCATCATTGGCATGGGCAACATCGGTCAGCGCGTGGCGCAGTTGGCGAAGGCTTTCGGCTGCAAGGTGCTGGCCTGGAACCGCACCCCGAAGCAAATCGAGGGCGTGACTTTCGTCGACAAAGCAACCTTGCTGAAGGAGGCGGACATCGTCACGCTGCACATCGCCCTGAATGCCGACACCCGCGATTTCATCACCGAAAAGGACTTTGCCCTGATGAAGCCGACTTCCTTATTAATTAATACAGCGCGGGGTCCCGTCGTCAACGAGCAGGCCTTGGCCGATGCCTTAAAACAAGGCAAGATTGCCGCTGCCGCCACTGATGTTTACGGTACCGAACCACCGTTGAAGCCTGAGAATCCGTTGTTTGGCGCTCCCAATCTCATCATGTTGCCGCACATCGGTTTCGCCACCGAAGAGGCATTTGTCCTTCGGCTGGGCATCGTTGTCAAGAATGTGGAAGATTTCGTGAAATAGGAGCGTTATTCCGCATCCTGTTTTCATCGATTAAAACTGATTTTTGGACGGTAAATCTTGTCGGCGGTCACAAAAGCCTCCTTATAGCGAGGCTTAATGCGTCTAAGGCATTTCTCGGCTTCCACACGGTTACGGAAGTCGCCAGCACGCAGGCGGAAATAAGGCTCGGCGTAGGTGAGGTAAATCGGGATGTCGGGGAAGGCCCGCTCGAATTGGCGTTTCACCTCCTCGGCGTGTTTCAAGGCCTCGTTGCCGATTTCCATAAAGATATGGATGCGGTAGCCGCTGAACGAGCTGTCTATTTTGTATAGAGAACGTTGCTTCGAGATGAGGCTTTCGATGCGGTCGTCTTGATGGACATTGAGCGACCCGTGGCTTTGGGCGTAGGATACGACCGCCGATGCGATACATATAAGAAGAAGGAAAAAACGTTTCATTTCACAATAGTTTGGGCTGCAAAGATACAATTTTTTGATAATATGCGTAATTCATGTGAAAGTTGTATCTTTGTGCGAAATTTTGAACGATGAACAGTAACCTTGATGCCAATGGAAGTCACCTCTCGAAGGCGGAGAAAGACCTCGAAAACGCCTTGCGGCCCGACATGTTTGAAAGTTTTGCGGGACAGAAACAAGTCGTTGACAACTTGCGCGTTTTCGTGAAGGCCGCCGCCCAACGTGGCGAGGCCCTAGACCATACCTTGTTGTATGGCCCTCCCGGTTTGGGTAAGACCACCCTGTCGTATATCATTGCCCACGAGTTGGGCGTTGGCATGAAGATGACCTCGGGCCCCGTGCTCGACAAGCCGGGCAACCTTGCGGGTTTGCTCACTAGTCTTGAGCCTAACGATGTGCTGTTCATCGACGAGATCCATCGCCTTAGTCCTGTGGTGGAGGAGTACCTTTATTCCGCCATGGAGGATTTCCGCATCGACATCATGCTCGAGACGGGACCGAGTGCGCGCAGCATCCAAATCACGCTCAATCCTTTCACTTTGATTGGCGCCACCACCCGCAGCGGCATGCTGACGGCGCCCTTGCGTGAGCGTTTTGGCATCAAGCAACGCTTGGAGTATTATGACGCCAAGACCCTGTCAAAGATCGTGAAGCGTTCGGCAGGTATCCTGCGTGTGCCCATCGACGACACGGCGGCTTTCGAGATTGCCCGTCGCAGCCGTGGCACGCCGCGTATCGCCAACATGCTGCTGCGCCGCGTCCGCGACTTCGCCCAGATACAAGGCGACGGCACCATCACCATCGACATCGCCCGCATCGGCTTGAAGGCTCTCAATGTGGACGACCACGGCCTCGACGACATGGATAACAGGATCCTCACGACCATCATCGACAAGTTCAAGGGCGGTCCCGTGGGCGTGAACACCATTGCGACGGCAGTGGGCGAGGACCCCGGCACCATCGAGGAGGTCTGCGAGCCCTTCCTCATCCAGGAAGGGTTCATTATGCGCACCCCCCGCGGCCGCGAATGCACTGATTTGGCATACAAGCACTTGGGGAAGACGCGGATTAAGCCTACTGGTGAGATGAGTTTGTTTGATTAGGAAAAAATTCGACAAGTATAATACAACAAAATCTGAAGTAGTATCGAAAGAAGGAATTAATTAACATATTAAATAACAACGCATTAACTATTATCACATTCGAACAAAAAGCGTAGGAAACTGATTGTTCTGAAATCGGATAAGAGTTTGGTTCGCGGGAAGTCTAGTGTACAAATCCATAAAGTTGATGTTCGCATCTCTTGGTGTGAATTAATCTATGGATTTGGACGGGTTTCATCCTACGCTTCCCGTGAATGTGAATAGAAAGGTTCACACCTTTCGTTTTGTCCGATTCAGATGTGATTGATAGTGAAGCACAAAACTATCAAATCAAATGAAAGATTCAAAAAACAGAAGAGGACTCATTGTAATGTTTGTCCTGTCATTGGTGGCCAATGTTGTTTTGCTGGCTGGAATCGGTATTATAGATTCAAAAACCCATTTTTTCAAAAGGGTAGGAATGAGTATGGGAATTTGTGAATTGAGGCCCAAAGACCGAGGTGATTATTGGTGTAATCGAGGCTGGACAAACACATTAAAAAAACTTGACTATGATGCGGATGTCGTTTTTTTCGGAAATTCGATAACATGCGGAGGGAACTTTCAGGATTTCTTCCCCGATGTAAAAATCTGCAATTTAGGTTATCCAGGCGACAATATGGATGGTATGATGCTTCGTGTGGAACAAATCAAGGCGGTTCATCCTGAAAAAGTGTTTGTGATGGCTGGCATCAATGGCTTGCGACGCCAACCTGAAAGTGTTTTTGAGGAAAAATACCAGCATATGGTAGATTCCATAAAAAGTGCAGTGCCTGATGCGGAGATTTATCTTCAGAGCATTTTGCCTCTGAATTATTCGATGAGGAAGATGAAAAAAAGTGATAAAATAAAAAAAACAAATGAGAAAATAGAAGTAATTGCTTCTCGTTCAGGTTGTGTTTATGTGGATTTGTATTCCTTGTACGAAAAAGACGATGAGATGCCCAAGGAATTGACCCGTGATGGTGTCCATCTGTTCCCCGAAGCCTACGAAAGGTGGATGGAAGAGATTAGGAAGTATATCGAATAGGTAATCAGTTCATCTCCTCCCGCAAAAATTCATAAATATACGCTGGACTTTGGAGGTAAAGACCTGTATTGCGGTCTTTCAGTTTCTCGAAAGCCTTTGAGCTATATACTTTTTCGAAAGCCTCCGAAATGGGCATGTCGTAATCTTCTTGCAGGAATGCCACCAAAGACTCCACATCGCAGTCCATCACAAATTGGAATTCGTTTTCATTCATAGCCTCTTCAAATGTAAGATTGCCTTCTCAGTACAAAAGCAATACTGGTTGTTCAATTTTTTGTGTTTCAGTTCTTTGACCAAGTCATTAATAGTAATGATGTTCTGTAGGTATCGGTTGATTTGATAAACCACTCCGTCATCCGCAATGGGGCCAATCACAAGGTCATAACCGTGAAATTTTGTGTTCTTTCTGTCTCGGTTTTCGACTATGAATTCGGCCCATTCGACGGAAATGCCCTCAAAAACCAGCACTTGAATGTCATCTGTTTTTTCGTCCCAGTCGTATTTCTGGACAATAGGCGATCCGGTTTCGTCAAAATTGCATCTGCGTTGGGCCATATCAATGGCTTGGCTTTCGATGGAGGTCAAATAAAAACCCTTGCCAAAATCCTTATTAGGACGGCATTTCGACAATTCAATCTTGTCGAATTGGATGTTTGTGCCATGATAAAGAATCATTCCAAAGTCCCTCCGTGGCGTTTGCAGTAGGAAATCAAGTCGTCGATGGTATCATCCAAAGGAAGCAGGTGTTCCGCTTGGTAGTTTTTGTCAAGCAAGTCTAACCCACCATGAAGATATAGGTAACGGCAAGCCCATCTAGGTTCAAGCCCTAATCGGCGGCCAAATTCTACAATGCAGCAATTTATGTATCGAATGACTTCCATAGGAGATTTTCATTTTTTGCAAAAGTACACATTTTTTCCCTATTTTTGCAGTTTGTTTCAAAAACAAGGCAAAATAATACCGCATTATATGGACTATAACTTTACCGAAATCGAGAAAAAGTGGCAGCAGTATTGGCGCGACCACAAGGTGTATAAGGTTGATATTGACCACAATAAGCCCAAGTTCTACGTCTTGGATATGTTCCCGTATCCCTCGGGCGCGGGTCTGCATGTGGGGCATCCGCTGGGCTATATCGCCTCCGATATCTATGCGCGTTACAAACGCCTGAAAGGCTTCAACGTGCTGCACCCGATGGGCTACGACGCCTATGGCCTGCCTGCCGAGCAATACGCCATCCAGACGGGCACACACCCCGCCGTGACGACCGAGAAGAACATCAACCGCTACCGCGAGCAGATGGACAAAATCGGCTTCTGCTACGACTGGGACCGCGAGGTGCGCACCTCCGACCCGCATTACTACAAGTGGACGCAATGGACTTTCATTCAGCTGTTTAACTCCTATTATTGCAACCAAGCTAAGCAAGCCCGCCCGATAGCGGAACTGTGCGAAGCCTTCGCCGCCACGGGCACAGAAGGCCTTGATGTGGCGCAAAGCAAGCCGCTTGAGTTCACCGCCGCCGAGTGGAAGGCGATGAGCGAGAAGGAGCAACAGGAAGTGCTGATGAACTACCGTCTGGCCTATCAAGCCGAGACGCCGGTCAACTGGTGCCCGGCCTTGGGCACGGTGCTCGCCAACGACGAGGTGGCCGAAGGCCTCTCCGTGCGTGGCGGCTATCCCGTCATCCGTAAGTCGATGAAGCAGTGGCTGCTCCGCATCACGGCCTACGCCGACCGCCTGCTCACGGGTCTCGAAACCGTCGATTGGAGCGAATCGGTGAAGGACGTGCAACGCAACTGGATCGGCAAGTCGATGGGTGCTTCCGTCATCTTCAAAGTGGAAGGTAAGGATATTGACCTTGAGGTGTTTACCACCCGTGCGGATACTTTGTTTGGCACGACCTTTATGGTGCTGGCTCCCGAGCACGAGTTGGTGAGCGAAATCACCACCGAGGCGCAACGCGCCGAGGTGGAGGACTACATCACCCGCACCAAGAACCGCAGCGAGCGCGAGCGTATGGCTGAGGTGCGTAAGGTGAGCGGTGCCTTCACAGGTGCCTACGGCATCAACCCCATCACAGGCGCCAAGCTCCCGATTTGGATTGCCGACTACGTCCTGATGGGCTACGGCACGGGTGCCATTATGGCGGTGCCGGCCCACGACAGCCGCGACTTCGCCTTTGCGCGCCATTTCAACCTGCCCATTATCCAGGTGGTGAAGAAACCCGGCATCGAGCCGACCGACCCCGCCACATGGGAAGAGAGTTTCGACGCCAAGGACGGCGAACTGGTCAACTCGGGCTTCTTGAACGGCTTGACCGTCAAGAAGGCCATCGAGCGCATGATTGAGGAATTGGAGAAGAAAGGTGTCGGCACAGGCAAGACCAACTACCGCCTGCGCGATGCCATCTTCAGCCGTCAGCGCTACTGGGGCGAGCCGTTCCCGATTTACTACAAGGACGGCATGCCATACGCCATGGACGAGTCGAAACTGCCGCTGGAACTGCCCAGCATCGATGAATACAAGCCCACCGAGACGGGCGAGCCGCCTTTGGCCCGCGCCAAGAACTGGGTCACGGCAGAAGGCTATCCCATCGAGACGAACACGATGCCAGGCTTTGCTGGTTCGAGCGGCTATTACCTTCGTTACGAAGACCCGACTAACGAAAACGAATACTTCAGCCGCGAAGCCAACGACTATTGGCAGAACGTGGACCTCTATATCGGCGGCTCCGAGCACGCCACGGGTCACTTGATTTACAGCCGCTTCTGGTGCAAGTTCCTGTTCGACCTCGGTCTGTCGTGCAAGGATGAGCCGTTCCAACGCATGATTAACCAAGGCATGATTCAAGGCCGTTCCAGTTTTGCCTATCGCGCCAACATGGAGAAGTTGTGCGAGTATGGCGTTTGGAACATTATCAAGGACAAGAAGTTGGGCGTGGAGTTCGTCAAGGACTTCAAGGACGGTCGCCGTCGTTTCGACTTCTTCTGTCCCGAGAAAGGCATCCTCATTGAAATCAACCGCATGGGCAACCTCGAAAAGGTGGCCGAGCCTTGGGAGGAATATGCTGCCGCGAAGGGCTACAAGTTGCTGCTCGTCCCGATTATCGATGTGGTGAATGACTATAAGAACGGTACTCAATTCGTTGAACAGCGTATCAAGGACTTGATTGCCGGCAAGGAAGTCCCCGCTTTCGTCGAAGGCGAGGCTTACGACGGCACTCCGCTCTTCATCTCGAAGAACTTGGAAGGTCGTGAGCAGTTCAGCGACCCGATTCATGTGGACATCAACATGGTGCGCAACGACATCCTCGACGTGGAAGCCTTCCGCCAGTGGCGCGACGACCTGAAGGACGCCCGTTTCATTTTCGAGAAGGACAAGGATGGCAACGACATTTTCGTTTGCGGCAACGAAATCGAGAAGATGTCGAAGTCGAAATACAACGTCCAGAACCCCGACGACCTCGTGGAGAAATACGGTGCCGATACGCTGCGTCTTTATGAGATGTTCCTTGGGCCTTTGGAGCAGTCCAAACCCTGGGACACGCAAGGCATCGAGGGCACATTCCGTTTCGTGCGCAAGTTCTGGCGTTTGTTCCACAACGAGAATAACGAGTTCTGCGTGAGCGGCGAACCCGCCACCGCGCCCGAGCTGAAGAGTCTGCACAAACTCATCAAGAAGGAAGAGGACGGCATCGAGAGCATTTCGTTCAACACGGTGGTCTCGGCCTTCATGATTTGCGTCAACGAGCTGGCCGACCTGAAGTGCAGCAAGCGCGAGGTGCTTGAGCCGCTTTGTGTGATGATTTCGCCCTACGCGCCGCATATTGCCGAAGAGCTTTGGCACCTGCTGGGCCACAACACCTCGGTGGTGAACGCCACTTTCCCCGTTTACGATGAGAGCAAGACCGTGGAAAACAGCTTCAACTATCCCATCAGTTTCAATGGCAAGATGCGTTTCAACATGGAGCTGCCCGTCACGATGAATGCCGACGAGGTGCAAGCCGCCGTGCTCGCCGCCCCCGAGTCCACCAAATGGATTGAGGGCAAGCAAGTGCGTAAGGTGATTTATGTGCCTAAGAAGATTGTGAATATCGTGGTGGGATGATTATTTTACTCTCATCTCAAACACTACCGCATGTGGCATCTCAAATGAGTTGGGATAATCTATGCGGTAGCGACCATCAGCCTCCTTGGAAAGGGAGGCTTTCTTTTTGCTTCCCAAGACATTGATTTTGCCTGTCTTCAGTTTGGTGGGCATTTCAAACCAATAAGTGTCGGGCACAGGGCTTTCCTGCTCGTCCAAGAGGAAAATCGCGTAGACTTTGTCGCCTTTCTGAGTGAAGCGGAACTTGCCGTAGGTGTAGGGATAGATCGGCCTTGTGCCATAGATGGCCTCGCCGTTCACCTGCATCCAGTCGCCGATTTCCTTCATACGGAGCAGGGCCGTGTCGGGCAGGTTGCCGTCGGCATCGGGGCCCACATTGAGTAGGAAATTGCCGCCTTTGGCGACGATGTCGCACAGCAGGTGGATGAGTTTGTTGGTGCTTTTGTAGTTGTCGTTGGCCACATACGACCACGAGTCGCCCATCGACATGCAGGTCTCCCACGGGTAGGGCAGGAGTGAGTCGGGCACCTGTTGCTCGGGTGTTTGATAGTTCTCGTATTTGCCGCCCACCGAGCGGTCCACGATAATCAAATCGGGGTTGTTCTCGCGGGCGATGTCGGCCACGGCAGGCATATCGATGTCTTGGATGTAGCCTTGGCAGCCCAACCACGGGCGGGTTTCGTCATTCACGCTCCACTCGGGGCGCACCCAGCCGCCGTCGAGCCAAAGGATGTCGATGTCGCCATAGTTGTGGGTGAGCTCGCGTATCTGTCTGTGGGTGAATTGCTTGTATTTCTCAAAACGATCGGGCATCGTCGTCGGGTCGTAATTCACATTGCGGTCGGGGGTGGCCCATTCGTGCGCCCAGTAGTCGTCGCAGTGCCAGTCGGGTTTGGAGAAGTAGAGTCCCGTCCAAAGGCCCTTTGCGCGGAAAGCATCGACCACTGCGCCGGTGATGTCGGCTTGCGGATTCTTCGAGAACGGGCAGCTTGCATCGACGGTGGAGTAGGAGGTCTCCTTAGTGTTGAAGAGGCAGAAGCCGTCGTGGTGCTTCGTAGTGAAGACCACATATTTCATCCCTGCGTTTTTGGCGGCCTCGGCCCATTTTTCAGGGTGGAAGTTTTTGGGGTTGAAGGTTTTGTTAAGGTTTTGGTAATCAGTCTTATACTGGTAATAATCCGCGCCATCGCGGTTAATCCAAGGTTCGTTGCAGATGGACCACGACTCCACCACGCCCCATTGCGCATAGATGCCCCAGTGCATCATGAAGCCGAACTTCAGGTCCTGCCATTGGCTGATGCGGTTCGTGATGACGGGGTCGGTTTCAGGTTGTTGGTCGGTTTGGGCGAAAGCCGTTATGCAAAACAAACATAAAAGCGTTGAAAGAATGTGTTTTTTCATAGGGAATCAGATTATTGCCGCAAAAATAAAACAAAAATCCCCACAAACCGCAGCCTGACTGCAATTTGTGGGGATTTCCGTTATGTGACTATGAAAGTTTATTCTTGTTCCATCATCTGCCTGACTTCCTTGGCCTTCACGGTGTAGATGTTGCCATCGGCATCGCAGAGATAGAAGGAACCGTTGTGGCGGCAGCGCATGGTTATCAGGCGTTGCATCGAGAGGTCTAGGCCGCTCATCAATTTCTTGGTGAAGGACGAAACTTCATTCTTCTTGGCATTCACTTTTACTGTTGTCATATTGTCTGATTTTTTTGAATTTTTCTTCGTTGTAAAACTTAATGGACTTGATGTTGCCCTCGGCGATGACTTCTGACGGCATGATGCTGTTGTCGATGAAGATGAAGTTGTCCACCACGGGGCAATAGAGGCTGAACAGGTTGCGGATGCCCGCCCTGTAGCGCCTGCGAATGATGCCGTCGTCCACGTGGTGACCGCCGTGCTTCACGCGCTCCGCCACGCGCTTGATGGCCAGTTCGGGGCTTTGCAGCCAGAAATAGACCAAGTGGGCCTTGTAGCCCTGCTCGCGTGCCTTGATGATGAGGGAGTGGTAGGATTTGGCGGCCAACGTGGTCTCGATGGCGAAATCCGCTTTGTCGGAGATGAGTTTCTTGATGCGCGACAGCATCAGGCGGCCTGCGGCGACCTTGGCACCGTCGGGGTTGAGCGGCGACAGACCCTTGGCGATTTCGTCGCAGTTGACGAACTCGTTGCATTGCAGGGTCTCAGGTAATACCGTCAATGAGGCGGTCGTCTTTCCTGCTCCGTTGCAGCCTGATATGATATACAAATTCGGCATCTAAAATGAGATTCTGCTCGTCGTGTCTTGCCATTTTCGTGCCAAAACACGCCGCAAAGATACAACTTTTGTGAATAAGTCAACAATTTTCCACACTTTTCCACGATTTTTTTTTGGGGCATCGAACGTTAATAGGTTGACATTCAGCCTTACAGTAGATTTTATGCCGACAACTAACAAAGTAATGAAAGGTGCAAATATGTTACTGCGGGTTTTCAAAAAAGTTGTACTTTTACCGCCTCAAAAGCAAGCTATGAAAAAAACGAAGCTCATCGGACTGCTTTTCCTGGCACTGGCCGTAGGCGCCTGCCAGAAGCCCGTGGAATACCCTGTCGAGCCGCATATCGCCTACGAGGGCTTCACCTACCTGATGAACCCCGACAGCACCTTCAGTGGCGAGGGCGTCATCTCGTTTTCCTATACCGATGGTGACGGCGACTTGGGCCTTGACGACTCCGACACCCTACCGCCTTTCGGCCTCAACGACGCACATTATTATAATATGGTGATCGACTACTTTAAGTCGGTCAATGGCGAGTTTGTCAAAACGCCACTACTGAGCTGGAACGTACAAACGCAAACCTACGACACGGTGTCGTTCAGCGCCCGATTCCACCGTCTGCGCGACTCGGACGAGCCCAAGGCCATCTCAGGCACGATGGACTACCAGCTCACGGTGCAGAACCCGCTTTCGCCCGACGACACCATCAGATTCGAAATCCGTATCCTCGACCGCGCGTTGCATGAAAGCAACGTGATCCAAACCGAGGCGATATACACCAACCCAACGATGCAATGAAAAGAATACTTTTTACCTTGATTCTGGGAATGTTGCTTCCCATAACCATTAAAGCGCAAACCCCAGGCGAAAACATCGACGTGACGCACTATGAAATCCATGTTTGGGACTTCGACTTCACCAACCGCACTTTGCAAGGGGAGGCTTTCATCGACCTTACCGCAACGGCCAATGTTTCCACCATTGTGCTGGAACTGAAAAGCCTCATCGTTTCCGATGTGGCTTGCGACTTCGTCGGCGTGGAGAGCTTCAGCCAAGACGGCGACTTCCTGACGGTCAATCTCGACGAGCCTTTGGCTGCTGGCGAGAACGCCATCCTCGATGTGCGCTACGGCGGCTCCACCTTCAGCGAGACCTGGGGCGGCGTGGAATGGTGGGGCGACTACGTCTACAACCTCGGCGTGGGCTTCGACAGCCAGCCGCACAACTTGGGCAAGACGTGGTTCCCCTGCGTCGACAACTTCACCGACAAGGCCACTTACGATGTTTACGTCACCGTGTCCAATGACAAGAAAGCTATCTGCGGTGGCAACCATATCGATACCTTTGACAACGGCGACGGCACTTCCACTTGGCATTGGAACACGCCGCAGGAAATCGCCACCTATCATATCTCGTTTGCCATCGGCAACTACGAGTTGTGGGAAGACGTTTATCACGGCATGGAGCGCGACATTCCGATTGAGGTGTATGCCAAACCGAACCAGATGAACAACGTGCCAGGCACTTTCGTCCATATTCAGGAGATTTGTTCCACGTTGGAGCAAGCCCTCGGACCTTATCCTTTCAACCGCATCGGCTATGTGAGCACGGGCAAGGGCTGCATGGAGCATACCGACAATATCGCTTTCGCGTCGAGCATCATCGATGGCACCACCTCGGGCGAGGAATATGTGGCCCACGAGCTGTCGCACATGTGGTCGGGCAACCTAGTGACTTGCGCCGAGGCGGGCGACATGTGGCTCAATGAGGGCTTTGCCCAGTTTTGGGGCGCTTTCTACGAAGTGGGCGTCTACGGCGAGGCGCATTTCCAAAACACGATGTCGGGCATGGTCAACAGCGCCATCGGCTGGTGCAACAGTCCTGCCCATTGGATGCCACTCAACAACATGCCGCTCAACATGACCTACGACAGCGATGCCATCTATAACCGTGGTGCCGTCATCGTCAACACGATGATGAATTACATGGGCCGCGAGAATTTCCTTGCCGCCTTGCGACAGTATTTCCAGCAATACGCCTACCAGACCGCCACTTCCGAACTCCTGCGAGATGCGCTCTCACAGTATTCAGGGATTGATATGAATGGCTTCTTCGACACCTTCGTGTTCAGCTCAGGGATGCCTCACCTTTATGCCGTCATCAGCGAGGTGACACCTGTGGGCAATCAATATGAGGTGCGTCTCGACTTGCGCTACCAGCACATCGGTGATGACCATATCGGGCAGGACAACGCTTACGATGTTACTTTCATCGGCCCAGGGTTCCAGCTGGAGACGCGCCGCGTGACATGGGACGGTCTGCACGCAGAAGCAGTTGTCACGCTCGACTTCGAGCCCTCGGGTATGATGGGCGACTTCAGCAATGGCTGGCTCGACGGCAAATCGCAGAAGGAAATGATGCTGAAAACGACTTCGCAACAGAGTTTCGCTAACTTTTTCGCTAAGGCCGAAACGCTCTCCGATTCGGTCTTCGTCGGCATCGAACATCATCTGGTGGGGCCTTACGACGATCCGCTTATCCCTAATATGAACATGTCGACCAAACATTTTTGGACTGTCAACCGCTACGACTTTGGCGAGGCCGAGGTGACAGGCATGTTCGACTACACCAACTCGACCGAAGACGACATCATCCACAGCGAGAACGACTCGGCCACTTTGCTCTATCGTCGCAATGCTTCCGAGGCTTGGCATGAACTGGCGCATTCGCTTTATCCAGGAAGCACTTGGCGCCATGGTCGCATCATCGTCGACGACCTCCCTTCGGGCGAATACGCCATCGCAGTGTGGGACAAGCAAGCCCTTGGCGAAGAAGAGCTCCATACGCCCACCCAACGGATGCAGGTCTTCCCCAATCCCGCCAAGGGACAGGTGCACTTGACCTGGCGTGAACCGTCCGACGGACAAATCGTCATCATCGCTGCCGATGGCCGGGAAGCCCAACGCATCAGCTTTAGCCATGCGGAGCGCGTGGAGCTGTCGACCTCCGAACTGCCCAACGGTCACTACACCATCATCCGTCGCAGTAATGATGGTACGGTTTTGGATACCGAAAAACTAATTATCAAACAATAAAAAATCAATCACACCATGAAATGCTTTAGATTATTGCCCTTGTTGCTGCTGACCGTCCTGTTCGTTTCTTGTGAAAAAGGGAAAAGCGAATGGACCAATCACTATGGCTATACCAACGACGATGTCGTGGGGACCTACGACTATTCCAATGTAGCTACGGCCTTCGACGGCCTGACCGATAACGCCTATTGCCATCTGTGCTATGATGCTAAAGTCGACATCAGAGCCGTCTCTTCAACGGAAGTGAAGGTTACTGTCGTAGGCTCCAACGAAGGATTGAACGTGGAATTCTCAGGTCGTCCGACGACCAATGACGACGACTTCCTTCTCACCCTGGCGGGTCAAGGCGCGTATCGACTTTTTGACCTGACATCTTATGTCTACACCAACGCCAAAGGACAGACGCGTATCCATGGCTTCGTGAGAAAAAACGCAGCTAGCGAATCAGGTCACGATACCAATTACTACTTTGATGTCATTAAAAACTAAATAAAATGAAAAAAGCGATCTTTACTCTGGCCATCCTCGCGATGGCGTTTGGAAATGCAAGCTTTGCCCAGCGCAAGGCCAACCTGAAACTGGATGCCACCCAAAACGTGCTGAAGCATTACGGCCTCCGCGACGAAACCACCATCGTGCCCGAAACCGCCGAATGGCAGACCCTCGAGGGCGAACAGTACCGCACCGCCTACACCTACGACGAGTACGACTATTACCTCCTCGAAGAGTTCACCGAATACAATGAAGGCAACGGTTGGAACGACATGTACCAAATCTCCTACGAATACGACTTTGCCGGCAACGTCATCGAAATGATGTCCATGTCGGCTTTTGAGTCGGGCGTGATGCAAAACGAAGCCCGGGCCACCTTGACTTATGACGACTTTGAGCTGAGCGAAGTGGTCATCCAATACTGGGAAAACGGCGACTGGGTGAACGAAGAGAAGCAAGTGTACAACTACAATGGCGACGTGACCACCGTCCTCTATTGGGAATGGAACGGCAGCAACTGGGCCTCGAATGAGCTCTACACCTACACCTACGGCAACGGCTCCGTCGAACTGCTCATCCAGTACATGCAGGGCGGCGCCTGGCAGAACGACGAAAAACAGCTGATGACGCTCAACTTCGACGAGCGCATCACCGAAATCCTCGTCCAGGAGTGGGTGAATCCCTCGTGGGTCAACGAGGAACTGACGACCTACAACTATGAAAGCAACGTGTTCCCCACCAAGACCGTCCAGCAATGGAACGGCTCGGCTTGGGAAAACGATGTGAAGTTTGAATACGCTTATGACGGCAATGGCAACGCCGTGAGCGGCCTTTGCCTTGGGTTTGGTGGCGGTGAATGGGTTTCGCATAACGGCGACATCGAGATGCCCTTCGCCAATGGCGAAAAGAGCAACGAATACTACGGCTTCAATGTGGATGTGAAATTCGTTGATCTGACGGGAGTCAACGAAAATGCTACCGCGATGAATCTTTCGGTATTTCCGTTGCCTGCCCAAGGCGAGGTGAGCATCAAGGCTGACGGTTTCGCGAAGGCCGAAATCTACAACTTGGCTGGCCAAAAATTGCTGGAAAGCCTCAGCGAGACGGTCAACGTGGCCATGTTGCCCTCGGGCCTATATATAATTAAGGTGTACGACCGCGCTGGCGGCATGGCCTCGCTGAAGATGACGGTTAGATAATCCTACCTGTAGAGATGCAAAATTTTGCGTCTCTACAACGACCCTACAAAACGGAAAGGCAATCCTTCGGGGTTGTCTTTCATTTTTTTTTTTTGTTATTTTTCGTTTTTTTATCATTTTGGAATTTAAATCCATTCACAGTATCTTATAAATCAAAAAATCAACTAAGGGTATAACGCTTCTCAGGTGTCATATAGATGTCTGACAGATAAAACGCGTTTTATAATTCAATTGAATATTCAAATAGAGAATCCCATTAATTCACTTATTTATTAACTAAACTCAATTCATTATGAAAAAGAAATTTTTTTCTTTGATGATGACGCTCGTGCTCGCCTTTATGGGCGTAGCACGAGCGGAGACCATTGAGATTGGAACGGGAACAAGTACCTCGTACTACATCCCGTTCAACTCTCTCTATGGTTACTCCTTCACTGAGCAGGTGTATCCCGCCAGTGAAATCGGGATGGCTGGAAGCATCACTTCCATCTCATTCTACCTCGGTCAGAGCTATACTGAGGCACAGACCAACAGTACCGCTCTGTACATGAAGAACGTGTCGAGAACGACCTTCTCGAGCACGACGGATTACGAGACCGTCACCGCTGGTGACATGGTGTACTCGGGTATGTGGACCATTCCGGCCAACTACACGGGCTGGGTGACCATCAACCTCGACACGCCATTCGCCTACGACGGTTCGAGTAACCTCATGGTGGCTATGCACGAGTACACCTCGGGCTACAGCACCCGTAATTTCACCTACACCTCGGTGACCAACTGCGCAATCCAGTGGTACAGCGACTCGTACAACCCGGATCCCTACAACCTGGGTTCGTACAGCGGCAGCAAGACCACCCGCAGCTATCTTGCCAACGCTCAGCTCGACATCACGGCTGGCGGCGGTGGCGAGACGGTTAATGTGACGATTGGCGATCCCACGGCCACCACGACCAATTCGTATCTGCCTACCTACTCGTTCTACAATTACTCGCTCACGCAGCAGATTTACACGGCTGACGAGATTGGCACGGCTGGTACGATCAACTCATTGACCATGTGGTTGCAAAACAACACCACTTACGCTCGTAACTTCAACATCTATATGAAGGAAGTGAGCGAAAGCGCTTTTGCAAGCACCAGCGCATGGGTGAGCATGACCAGTGCCGACTTGGTTGGCACCGGTACATTGGCCACTGGCAGCACTACTCCTGTGGAAACGACATTCAACCTGACCACGCCCTTCAATTACACTGGCGCGAACAACCTCGTTATTTGCTTCCAGGATGTGACTGGCAGCTATAGTAGCGGCGTGCTTGGCAGAGTGATGACGGCCAATGGCAACCAAGCCATGTATGTCTACCGCGACGGTTCATTGTATGACCCTGCCAATCCTGGCGTGACGGGCTACACCTCGACCAACAAGAACGTTGTGAGACTGAGCATCACCTCTGGTGGTGGCGACGGTGGCGACAACCTCCACGTGAAGTTTGTGAACGCTGAAGAGGAAGAAGTCATCGACAGCCTCAACCTCGGTGTCCGCCCGATCGGTGCCTGGATGGAACCCTTCGAGTTCGCCATGTACAGCGAAGGCCGCACCTACAATGTGACCGTCCTCGACTTCACGCCGAACGACGGCATGTTCACCGTTGAAGGCGTCGAGCTGCCCCTCGAAGTGGGTACCGACGACATCGCCATGGGCATGAGCACCAACATCGCCGACACGGGCGTCATCGTGCGCCAGTTCGTGGCCATCACCGAAGGCAGCCGCGAGGCTCACATCTGGCCCGTCGTGGTCGAGATGTACCAGCCCCTCTGCCCCGATGTTTGGGAACTCGCCTGCGAAGAGGCCACCACGTTCCCCTTCGTTGAGGTTCCTGCCAGGGCTCACGGCACCGAGCTCCACAACGACTACACGCTGCCCTTCCCCGAGATTCCGGAAGGCTACGATGCCGTCTACAAGCTCGTGTTTGCCAACGACATGATGCTGAATGCCGAAGTTACCAGTGGTGAAAACGGCAAGGTGGCCCTCTACACCGAGGACTTCTATGGCGAAGGTGGCCCCATGGCCGAAAACTACTACCAAGGCCCGATGGTTGGTGGCGGCGGCGGCGCTGCTGCTGCCCCGTTTGAGGCCCAAATCGGCGATGGTACCAACACCACGGGTTACTTCCCGATGTACTACCTCTACAACTACAGCGTCAGCACGCAGCTCTTCCTCAGCACCGAAATGGCTGAGGCCGGTGCCACCACCGCTCCCATGACGAGCGTGAGCTGGTACAGCGAGAGCACCTTCGGCTACAACGTGCAGAACGTGAGCATCTGGATGGCCAACGTGGCCGACGCCACCGTCAGCTCGGCTTCCCCGCTGGGTTCGACGATGACCCTCGTCTACCAAGGCAACTTCCAAGAAGTGGTCGGTTGGAACGAATTCGTGTTCAACCAAGGCAGCTTCGCTTGGGACGGTTCGAGCAACGTGCTCGTCATGGTCCAGATGAACAACGGTAGCTGGAGCAGCGCCATCCAATGGCAGAGCCACACCGCCAGCTTCCAAGCTGGTGGCTACCTCTATCAGGACAGCGCCCCGTATAACGTGCAGACCACGAGCTACAGCCTCTACACCACCACGACCCGCGCCAACACCCTCTTCAAGAGCGCTGGCCGCAACCGCAGCACTCTCACGGTTTACCCTGGCACTGCTTCCAACAGATACGTCCCTGTGTATGGCTTCTATACCGACAGCGACCTCTGCTCGCAGTACATCATTCCTGCCGCCGACCTTGCGGCCATGAATGGTTCCACCATCACCAACCTGAGCTATGTGCTTTCTACACCTGCCTCTGAGGCTTGGAACGCCAGCTTCAACGTCTATATGACTGAAGTGAGTAACACGACTCCTACCGAGTTAATCAATCCTTCAAGCTGCACCACGGTCTATACCGGTACGCTCAACGCTACGGGTAGCACCATGGACATTACCCTCAGCACGCCTTACACCTACAACGGTGGCAACCTGCTGATTGGCTTCGACCTGCCCGTCGGCGACAACTACAGCGATTCTTACTTCCAAGGCGCTACTTGCGGTCATACCTCATATCTCTGCGGTTATGCTTGGGGTGGCCTCAGCTATGGCAGCAACTGGGACTACAGCGGTGACTTCATCCCAACGACTACCTTCACCTACGGTGGTGGCGGCAGCACGCCTACGCCTGTCATCGAAGGCTTGGCCTACGGTCCTGTCATCACCAACGCCCCCATCGAGGCTGGCACCTACTACCTCGTGGCCTCCTCGACCGATCCTGACCTCGAGGTCACCATCAACGCCGAGGCTATGCCTTGCCCGACGGTTGACGGCTTTGCCTTTGGCGAAATGCCCGCCGACAATGAGGACGAGGTGGAACCTGCCAGCGTCACGCTGCAATGGTTTAACCCCGCCTACGCCACTGAATACCAAGTGGTGTTCGGCTCGACCTACTACCCGGAACCCAACCACCCGCAGACCGTCATCAGCGACTGGACGCCTGTGACCGGCCCGACTGGTAGCTTCACCGTCACCAACCTGTGGAACAACACCAACTACTTCTGGTATGTGAAGTTCCGCAATGGCGGCGCCTGCTCGGGTGAAGGCGTGGAGAGCCCGCACTGGGGCTTCACGACCCACCTCAACATCCCGCAGAACCTGCGCGCTGCTGACGAAACCGTCTTCAACGACCAGCCGATCCAGCTGAGCTGGAATGCCGTTGTCGACCGCACCTTCCGCACCTACTTCATCTACCGCGACGGCGTGAAGGTTGGCGAGACCACTGTTAACAACATCGGCACCACCACGTTCACCGACGGTCCTCTGGCCTACAACATGAACGGCTACACCTATTATGTTACCGCCATCTATGACGAAGGCGAGAGCGCCCCGTCCAACACGGTCAACGTGAAGGTCTCCGGCTACAGCAACGCCACGGGCATCAACGGCTACGTTTGGGAGCAGGACGGCACGACCGGCATCCAAGGTGCCTTGGTCACCATCAACGGCACCGACGAGTTCGGCGACGCCCACACCTACACCGCCACCACTGGCGCCAACGGCTACTACAACGTGCGCGTCTACGCCGGTGAATACACCAACGCCGTGGCCTCGAAGGAAGGCTACCAGAGCGTCACCACCGTCCACCCGTTGCCCTTCACCGTTGCCTACAACGCCCAAGAGAACGACGTGAACTTCATCATGGACGAGAACTTCGATCCCGTCTGCGCCGTCATCGCCGAGTACTATCCCGACAGCCTGGATCCGAACAGCCCGTACGTGAAAGTGTACTGGGGTTGCGGCCTGCCCGGCAGCGACATCATCGAGGACTTCGAGACCGGCGACTTCAGCCTGATCGACTGGCAGCTCGACGGCACCTATCCTTGGAGCATCACCACGACCAACCCGTATGAAGGACAATACTGCATGAAGAGCGGCGGCGCCGGCGTGAACAGTGTGACCAGCACGATGCAAGTGACGGTCGAAATCCCGCGCGACGGCCTGATGAGCTTCTTCGGCAAGATCTCGTCGGAAAGCAACTACGACTTCGGCCACTTCTACATCGACAACGTTGAGAAGGGCACTTGGAGCGGCGCCGGCAGCTGGGGCGAACGCAAGTTCGACATCACCGCTGGTGAGCACACCTTCAAGTGGAGCTACACGAAGGACGGCAGCGTCAACTCGAACGACGACTGCTTCTACGTCGACTACATCAACTTCTGCTTCCAGCCCGAGCCTCTGGGCGCCGGTTGGCACACCTACTGCGAGAGCGAGTTCAACAACGCCATGGGTAGCTCCGTGGGCACCACGCGTTGGGCCTACGAATATCCCATCAGCCTGACCAGCCAATACGCTGGCTACATGATGACGAAGGTCTCCCTGTTCAGCGACAACATGTATAGCGCCGTGGGCGGCAACTACACCTGCACCGTCTATGCCGGTGGCAACGAGCCTATGGCCGGTACGCCTGTGAGCACCATCACTGTTGATGTTCCTCAGAACTTGAACGCCTGGGTCGACTTCGACCTGACGACTCCTGTCAACGTCTCTGGCACCGAGCCTCTGTGGGTGGTCTGGACAGCCAACACCACCGTGAGCAGCTGGCCCGCTGGCTTGTGCGGCGACTTCATCCCCGAAGGCCAATGGTGGAATGCTGGCGTGGAAGCCGGTTATGCCTGGGAATACAACACCTATGGTACCTTCACCATGCGCCAGTACTTCGCCGACCGTAGCGGCCGTGGCTTCTACAGCTATGCTGGTTCTGCCGACAACAACACGACAGTGAACCAAAAGGTTGACGCTCCTCAAGTGATTGCTGGTCCCGCCATCAAGCCCGCGAAGGGTGAAGAGCTGGTGACCGCCACCTGCGCCAACCCGAACGCCGTTGCCGGCACTCGCCTGGGCGGCATGAACCGCAGCCTGCACCACTACAACATCTACCGCACGAACTGCTACAACGACGGACCTTACACCGCTGAGAACACCGTGTTCCTGGCCACCGTTTGGGTGCCCGACACCGTGTACATCGACGTTGAATGGTACAGCCTGCCCGCTGGTGTCTACAAGTGGGGTGTCGGTGCCGTCTATCAAGGCAACCGCGGCGAACTCGTCGAGAGCGAGATCGCTTGGGGTGCTCCCGTCAATGTCAACAACGGCACATTCGTTGCCACCACCGATCCTGCACTCAACCGTAAGCCCGCTGGCTTGGTCGTTGATTACCAGAGAGGCGAACTGGCCGAGGTGCTGCGCGACCGTAGCGTTGACGCTTATGGCATAAACACCTATGGCACGAGCTATGTCGGTTCCTACTACTGGCCTGAAGGCTTGCTGAAGTTCAACACAGCCTCTCCCGCCAACTACACCTTGCTGAATGGCGCGTTCACCAGTGGCTACGGCCTCGACTTCGTTGACGACTACATCTACATCACCAACGGAGGCTCCCTCTACAAGTTCGATGTGAACGGCAACGAGCTGGGCAGCGTGAGCATCAGCATCGATCCTCGCGACGGCGCTTGGGATGCCACCACCAACACGATGTACGCCATCAACGGCAGCTCGCTCTATACCATCGATATCACGACGGGCGCTTCTGCTACCGTGGCTACGATGACCTATTCGATGTACACGTTGGCTTGCAATGCCGCTGGCCAGCTCTATGGCATCGACCAGAACAGCTCTGGCATCGCCAACCTCTACATGATCGACAAGACCACTGGCGCTTGCACCTTGGTTGGTCCTACCGGCCAATCGACGATGTATGCCCAATGCATGGCCTTCGACCGCGCCACGGGTGACCTCTACTGGTCGCACTCCGACGCTGCGTCTGACGACTTCATGCAAGTGAATCCCGCCACTGGCGCCGCCACGATGCTGCTGCCTGGTAGCGGCGAACTCTGCGGCTTGTACATCCAGTCCGTCGGCGGCCCGAATCCTGGCCCGAATCCTGGCGGCAACAGCAACAACCTGAACGAGCTTGCCGAAGAGCGCGAGAGCGAGACCGTGTGGTCGAACTGCCTCGATAAGGACATGTGGCTTGTCAACGACTCGATCAACAACAACGCTGTCGACGTCACCGTGCTGCTCAACAGCGCCGACAGCCCGGAGGGCACAGTGGTGACCTTCACCAACCTCAACGAAGCCGAACAGTTCAACTATCCTATGGCTCCTGTCACCCTGGACGGCACCGGCTTCTATGCCTGGGAGACCTTCCGTAAGGGCGACTACGCGCTGAAGATTGAGGACGAAGGCTACTATCCGATCACCGACACGGTGAGCATCTGGGATGCCACGAGCCTGCGCTACGTGATGACCGAGATCATCTACGGCGTCGACAACCTCTACGTCAGCCGCACCGGCTGGGCCATGTGGGACAGCATGGGCGACCCGAGCAACGGTCAAGGCGGCGGCAACGGCGGCGGCGGCAACGGCGGTGGAACCTTCACTGAAGGCTTCGAAGGCGGCCTCAACGGCTGGAACGTGCTGACTGTGAATACCGCTGGTGGTTCGTGGATCCACAGCAATGCCAACCTCGGCGGCTATGACTACACTGTTTTGGCCCACAACGGCACGGGCTTTGCCATGTGCTACTCCTTCGTAGACTATGACGGTGCCTACGACACCGACAGCTACCTGTATACGCCTCAGAAGTATAGCATTGGTGCCAACTCGCATCTGACCTTCTGGGCCGACAACGCCAACGATAGCTATCCCGAGTCGTTCTCGGTCTGCGTGGCCACTGCCGACAACCCGACGGCTAGCGACTTCACGACCGTGTGGAGCGGCAACGCCAAGGCCAACGGTGGTGCCAAGGCTACCAACCGTCACGATGCCGACCGTTATGAGAACTGGCGTTTGCACAATGTCGATCTGAGCGCTTATGCCGGTCAAGACGTGTACATCGCCTTCCATGACGTGAACTACGACATGTACGAGATCTGGATTGACGATGTCGAACTGACCAACGGCGCCAAGAGCGGCGACGACCGTCACCTCGAATACTACAAGGTGATGTGCACCTCGATCGACGGCGAACCCATCTTCAACGCCAACACGGTGCATCCGTTCTGCCAAGTGGCCACCGACGAACTCGTCGAGGGCGAGCACTACATCTGCAAGGTCGCTGCCGTCTACAGCACGGGCATGAGCGACTGGGCTGAGTGCGAATGGCAATACGAAAGCTGCGAGAACTATGCTGGCACCGTCGGCGATATTGAGGTGAACGGCTCAACCATCAGCTGGGAGTATCCTGGCGGTGGCAACCCGAACCCGCAACCCGGCGAAGGCGACACCTTCAGCGAGAACTTCGACGCTGGCATACCCGCCGGCTGGACGGCTATCGACGCCGACGGCGACGGCTTCAACTGGGTGTCGAGCATGAACCCGGGCAACTACCACAACAGTGGTGTCAACCTGGAAGGCACCGGCCACAACGCCTCGGCTCACTATGTGATCTCCGGTTCGTGGGCCAACGGTACCGGCCAAGTCCTGTATCCTGACAACTACTTCGTGTCGCCTCAGGTGACCCTTGTCAACGGCTCGCACTTCAGCTTCTGGGCCTGCGCCCAGGATGCCAGCTATCCTGCCGACCACTTCGGAGTGTTCATCTCCGACAACGGCACGAGCAACTGGACGATGGTGAACGAGTGGACGATGACCGCCAAGAGCGGTGGCACCGTGATGAGCGCCGGTCGCGACGGCCAGACCCGCGCCCAAGGCAACTGGTACAACTACGACGTTGACCTGAGCGCCTTCGCCGGCCAGAAGTACATCGCCATCCGTCACTTCAACTGCAGCGACCAGTTCATCCTGAATGTGGACGACGCCGCCTTGACCATCGGTGCCAAGGGCAACCGTGCCCAATGGGATCTGCTCGGCACGTTCACCGCTGCTGAGGCTGGTCACTATGGCATCGTCAGTGACGGCACCTACTGCTACACCAGCAATTGGGGCTACACCACTACGCACAACTTCTACAAGTACGACATGCAAGGCAACATGATCGAGGGCTTCGAGATCAGCGGCTGCGGCAACCTCCGCGACATGACCTACGATGGACAGTACTTCTACGGTGTTGCCACCACCAACACGGTCTACTGCGTCGACTTGGCTGCCCACAGCGTGGTGAGCACCTTCACCAGTGCCTATGGTGCCATGCGCGGCATCACCTACGATGCGGAGCGCGACGGCTTCTGGGTCGTGGGTAACTGGAGCGGCAACTTGGCGCTCATCGACCGCACGGGTGCCGTCCAGCAGACTGGTCCGGAGCCTTCGAGTGCTGCAGGCTTGGCCTACTATAAGGACGACAACAATGTTGAGCATGTGTACTGCTTCGGTAATGCCGACAACATGGTCTATGACTGGGTCGTCGGTAGCAACACGCTCAACACGGTGTTCAACTTCGCTTCGCTGCCGGGTGTCACTGGCACGGCCGGTGGCTGCCATGTTGCCCAATACGGCGACAAGATGGCCTTCTTCGGCGACATCCAGCAAGACCCGAACCTCATCGGCATCTACGAACTCGGTGAGGCTGGCAACAACCCGAACCCGAACCCGACGCCTGGCGACGGCAACGTCATTGGCGCCATGATCTTCGCCGACGGCGAATGGGAAGCCTTCGTGCCTTACCCGACCAACGAGTACACCTACGAAGGCGACGCCGAGACGTTGTGCGTCCGCATGGTATACGACGGCACGGCTCAGCTGCCCGACAACAACTTCTACTACGCCATGAGCTGCGAGGAGTGTGTCGACATCGTCGACGACGAGGTCATCGAGAACAGCAACGCTGTTGTCCTGTTCCCGAACCCGACGAAGGGCAACGTGACCATTCAAGCCGAAGGCATGAGCCACATCACCGTGGTGAGCGTCCTCGGCCAGGTGGTGTATGACGCCGAAGTCAACGCCGACGAGCTGGTCCTCAACATGGCCCAGTTCAACGCTGGCATGTACATGGTTCGCATCAACACCGCCAACGGTGTCGTTGTGAAACGTGTGACCGTCATGCAATAATCAGGAATGATTCCTGAAAAGCTGAGGCGACCCTTCGGGGTCGCCTCTTTTTTTTGTTTTTTATTTTTTTAATGTGATCCGGAATGTTGTCCCTTGTCCCACCACCGACGACTTTACGGCGATCTTGCCCTTGTGGTAGTCCTCAATGATGCGTTTGGCGAGCGAGAGGCCCAAACCCCAGCCACGTTTTTTGCTCGTGAAGCCAGGATTGAACACCTGCTTGATTTGCGACTTCGGGATGCCTTTGCCAGTGTCGCTCAGGTCGATGTGGATGTGGTCTCCATCGTCGATGAGGTCCAAGGTAATCTTGCCGTGGTCGCCCATGGCATCGATGGCGTTTTTGGTCAGGTTTTCCAGCACCCAGCGGAAAAGGGAAGGTATCAAAGGCATAGTCAATTCGCCTTCGGGCAAATTGATTTCAAATTCAAATTTCTTGGAGAAGCGTTTTTGCAGGTAGTCCATCGTGTCTCGGATGAGATAATTGATGTCGGTGGGCTCTAGAACTGGCACGGAACCGATTTTCGAGAAGCGGTCAGTGACGATTTGCAACCGCTCGATGTCTTTCTCCATCTCCTGTGTGCCCACGAACGGCTCTTCCTGCATCTTCAGCAATTCGACCCAACCCATGAGCGAAGAAAGCGGTGTGCCCAACTGGTGGGCAGTCTCTTTGGCCATGCCGGCCCACACTTGGTTTTGCTCCGAGCGGCGCGCATAGCTGAACAGCAGATAGGCGATAAGGAGGAACAAAGCAAAAATGACAAATTGAATGACAGGATAGTAGCGCATTTGTTGCACCAAGTCAGTGGTGCGGTAAAAAATGGTGGCTTTGCCCTTGTTCATGAATTCGATTTGGATAGGCTCGTTTTCGTTGCGCATGATGGCCAGTTGCTGCTGTACATAATTGGTGTCGGTCATCATGAGGCTGTCTAAGTTACCGTAGCTGAGGATTTTGTCTTGTGTCTCGTTGGTGACAATGACGGGTACGCCCATCGAGTTAAGGGTGATTTCCTCCATGAAATGCTCGATCATCCCCTCCAGCACATCCTTTAGCTCTGTGTAAATCCGTGAATCGTTGAAATGAAGGTACTGCACGAAGCCGTAGCCAGGGTCGATCTTGATGGGCGGGAACTTGGAATACTCGCGTTTCATCTCTGCATCGAAGATTTGCTTGTCTTCTTGCGATGCTGGCAAGTTGCTCGAAAACAAGATGTTGTCTTTTGCGTCGGTGACGACTAAGGGAATGCTGATGTTGTTGTGGAGAATTTCGAGGTAGATGGCCGTATTTTCGTCGCTTGAGATGTCGATGATGCGGCGATAGGCATTGGCTAATAGGTCGACGCGCAACTGCTCTTGCTCGTTCACCTTGTTGAAGAAATCTTCTGTCGATTTCATCATCACGGCATGCTGCTCCATGGCCGCGGCCCACATCTTCACCTGTCGTCGCTCTTGTTCAGCCAACGATTTCACAAGGTGGTTGGTATACCACAGAGAAACCCCGATAATGAGCAGAGCGACGACCGCCAACGCCCATTTCCAGTGCTTCTTGTTCGTATAGAGGTTTGCTTTCACGCAATAATAACGGAAAAGTTCCCGAAATAGTATTAAATCTTTTTCCTCATTCGGGCCACAGGAATGCCCAACTGTTCACGATATTTCGCCACGGTGCGTCGGGCGATGGGATAGCCTTTGTCCTTCAGCACAATCATAAGTTGTTCGTCGGTCATCGGTTTGGCCTTGTCCTCATTGTCGACGTTGTCTTTCAGTATTTTTTTGATTTCGCGGGTCGACACTTCCTCGCCTTCCTCGTTGGTGATGCCTTCGCTGAAGAAGAATTTCAGGAGGAAAGTGCCGTAGGGCGTTTGCACATATTTGCTGTTGGCCACACGCGAAATAGTAGAGATGTCTAACCCGACTTTGTCGGCCACGTCCTTGAGAATCATGGGCCTGAGTTGGGTCTCGTCACCTGTCAGGAAATACTCCTCTTGGATGTCGACGATAGCTTTCATCGTCACATAAAGCGTGTTTTGCCGTTGGTTGATGGCATCGATAAACCATTTGGCGGCATCGATTTTCTGTTTGACGAATTGTGCGGCCTCTTGCATGTTGCGCGAGTCCTTGGTCTTCGAGAAGTCCTCCAGCATCTTGAGGTAGCTCTTGCTGATGTGCAGCTCGGGGGCGTTGCGGCCGTCCAACGAAAGCTCAACCTTTCCGTCGCGGACGAAGACGAAGAAATCGGGGGTGATGTAATGGATGTTTTTGGTGCCCGAACTCGATGCGTCGGCGGGTTTGGGGCTGAGTTTGAGGATCTCGTCCAAGGCAGTCTTCAGTTCACGGTTGCTGACTTCCATCTTTTTGGCGATTCTGTCGTAATGCTTGCGCGTGAACTCCTCAAAAAACTCCTTGACGATGGTAATGGAGAGGCTGTAGTCGGCAAAAGGATTGTCCTCTTGCAGCCTTTCCAATTGGATAAGAAGGCATTCTTGCAGGTTGCGGGCTGCGATGCCGGGTGGGTCGAGTTCCTGCACGATATGAAGCACCTCGGTTACTTCCTCTTCGGTGGTTGCGACATTCATCGTGAAGAGCATGTCGTCAACGATGTTGGGCACAGGACGATTGAGGTAGCCGTTGTCGTCGAGGTTGCCGATGATGTATTCGCCTATTTCGAGTTGCTTCTCGGTGAGGTTGCGATAGGCTAGTTGTTGGTTCAGATAGTCTTGGAAGGTTTCTTCGTTGACGATAGGTGCCTCGTAGGTGTCGTCGTCGGCACTATAGTTGTTGGTCTGCAACTTGTATGAGTAGTCGTCGATGTCTTCGTCTTGTAGATAGTCGGTGATGTCGAATTCGTCATCTTTGCTGAAGTCGACCTCTTCGTCGTTGTAGTCGTCGTTCTCGCCGTTGTCGTCTTCATCGTTGATTGGCTCATTGTCGTCATAGTCGTTCTCATGCGAGTCCTCTAAGGCGGGATTAGCCTCAATTTCCTCCTTGATGCGTTGTTCGAGTTCGATTAATGGCAGTTGCAGCAGCTTCATGAGCTGTATCTGCTGTGGCGAGAGCTTCAGCTCCTGCCGCTGGGTTTGAGTCAATCGTTGGTTAGGCATAGGTGGGGTTATTTAGGTCGGGGCCTTCGACAGGCTCAGGCATCCTCAACTGTCGTATGAGCTAAGGTCCCTGAGCTTGTCGAAGGGCCGAATGTGTTAGTACAAGCAATTCTTAGGTGTTCTCGGGAATGGGATGACGTCGCGGATATTGGTCATGCCCGTGACGAAGAGCAACAGGCGCTCGAAGCCGAGGCCATAGCCCGAATGCGGCACCGAGCCGAAACGGCGGCTGTCGAGGTACCAATCCATCGATTCCTCTGGTATGCCCACCTCGTGCATGCGGTCGAGGATCTTGTTGATGTCGGTCTCACGTTCCGAGCCGCCGATGATTTCACCGATGCCGGGGAAGAGCACGTCCATGGCGCGGACAGTCTTGCCGTCGTCGTTCTGCTTCATATAAAAGGCCTTGATTTCCTTCGGGTAGTCGGTCAGGATGACGGGCTTCTTGAAGTGCTTTTCGACGAGATAACGCTCGTGCTCCGATTGCAGGTCAACGCCCCAGCCGTCAACGGGATATTGGAACTTGCCTTTCTTGTTGTAGTTGGAGTTGCGCAGAATGTCGATGGCTTCGGTGTAGGTCAGGCGCACAAACTCGTGTTCGAGCACGAAATGCAGCTTGCTGATGAGCTCCATCGACTTCTCTTCCTCTTTCTTGCCTTTTTCTTCGTCTTGCAGGCGCTTGCTGAGGAACTGGAGGTCGTCCATGTTGTTGTCCAAAGCATACTGAATCAGATACTTGAGCATTTCTTCGGCCAGGTCCATGTTGTCGTTGATGTCGTAGAAGGCCATCTCAGGCTCAATCATCCAGAACTCGGCAAGGTGGCGTGTCGTGTTGGAGTTCTCGGCACGGAAGGTGGGTCCAAAGGTGTAGATCTTGCCCAAAGCCGTGGCCGCCAGTTCACCTTCAAGCTGACCCGACACAGTGAGGTTGGTCGACTTGCCGAAGAAGTCCTGTTTGTAGTCGATCTTGCCGTCCTCAGTGCGTGGCAGGTTGTCGAGGTCGAGGGTGGTCACTTGGAACATCTCGCCAGCACCTTCGGCATCGGAGGCGGTAATCAATGGGGTATGGATGTTATAGAAGCCCCTTTCGGTGAAGAACTTATGGATGGCGAACACCATGGCATGGCGCAGGCGCATGACGGCACCGAAAGTGTTGGTGCGAAAACGCAGGTGGGCGATGTCGCGCAAGAATTCCAACGAATGTTTCTTAGGCTGCAGTGGGTACTCGTCGGGGTTGGCCGCGCCGAACAGCCCGATTTCCTTCACGCTGAGCTCCACAGCTTGTCCACTGCCCATGGAGGCGACGAGGATACCCTTGGCCCACAGCGACGCACCTGCGTGCATCAAGGCTAGGTTCTCTTCAGGGATGACATTCAGGTCGACGACCAATTGCAGGTTGTTGATGGTGGAACCGTCGTTGAGGGCGATGAAAGCCACGTTTTTGCTGCCGCGCTTGTTGCGCACCCAACCCATTACGGTAATCTCGTTTTCAGACGCTTGCATCTGCAAGGCTTGCTTGATTTCTACTCTTTTCATGTTGTTGAGCTTGTCGAAATACGGTATGATTTTTTTCTTTATTCGATAATCAGATCAAAAGGCATCCTGGCTTGGATTCCGGTATTCTTTTGCAGGTTGTCCAAGCCTTGGAGGTAATCGTAGTAAACGCCAAGACGCTGCTTCATGGCGGCATCAATCTTGTCGCTTTCGTTGAGCGACTCGGTCAGGCGCGTGAAGAAGTCCTTCTTTTTGGGCATCTCCACCACCTTGTAGTCATTGCCGAGGTTGGCTTTCTCGGCAGCGTAGGCGATGGCGTCTTCCATGTCGCCAAGTTGGTCGACGAGACCGATTTCAATGGCATCGATTCCCGACCACACACGGCCTTGGCCGATGCTGTCGACGTAGGTCTGACGCAAGCCACGACCTTCGGCCACACGCTTCGTGAACTGGTCGTAGGTTTTCACCACGTTCTCTTGCAGCTTGGCATATTGGAACTCGGTGAGCGGCTGGGTCACGTTGCCGAAGTCGGCGTTTTTGTTGGTCTTGGCCACGTCGAAGGTCAATCCAACTTTGTCGTTCAGGAAGCCCTGCATGTTGGGGAAGGTGCCGAAGACCCCGATGGAGCCTGTCAGCGTGGTGGGGTCGGCGAAGATGTAGTCGCCCTTGGCCGAAATCCAGTAGCCACCCGAGGCAGCGTAGTTGCCCATCGAGACGATAACGGGCTTCACCTCCTTGGTTAAGTCGAGTTCGCGACCGATGATGGCCGAAGCCACGGCGCTACCGCCGGGTGAGTTGACACGCAGCACAACGGCTTTCACATTGTTGTCCTCACGGGCCTTGCGGATAATCTTGCTGAGGTTGTCGGAATAGATGTTCTCTTCTTGACCTTTGCCGTCGAAGATCTGGCCTGAGGCGTATATGACGGCTACCTCGTTCTTACTTGGGTTCTTTGTGCTATACGACTTGGCGTATTTGGCGTTGCTCACGGCATTGATGCTCTTGTTGCTGCCCGTCAGCCCTTTCAGTTCGTCCAAGACCTGGTCCTTGTAGTAAAGGTTGTCGACCAAACCATATTCCAAGGCTTTTCGGGCGTCGAAGATGGTCTCCAGGTTGTCGGCAATTTGGTTGAGTTGTTCCTCGCTGATATTGCGGCTTTGGCTGATACCACTGAGAATTTGGCCCCAGATGGAGGTCAACAGCTTTTCCATCTGCTCGCGGTTGGCTTCACTCATCTTGTCGAGGAAATAGGGCTCAACGGCGCTCTTGAAGCGGTTGTTGGGACCCCGAACGATTTGCATCTCGATGTCGAGTTTGTCTAAAAGGTGCTTGTAGAACATCACTTGCGATGACATGCCATGTATGTCGAGCGCGCCTTCAGGGTTGAGGAAAATCTTGTCGGCGATGGAGGCCATGTAATAGGCACTTTGGGAATAGGACTCACCATAGGCAACGATGAATTTCCCCGACTCCTTAAACTCGATGAGTTTGTCGCGGATTTCCTGCAAGGTCGCCGTAGAGGTGGGTATGGTGCTCAGCTCCATGTAGATGCCCTTGATGTTGGCATCGGTCTTGGCCTGCTCGATATTGCGAAGGATGTCGTTCAGTCCTGTCATGTCGATTGATTCCATCGTGTTGAAATTGATGCCATTGAAGGGGTTGTCGATAGTGCGGTCTGCAATATCGTAATTGAGTTTCATATAGAGCACGGAGTTGGGTTTTACCGTGGCCGAAGTCTCAGCTTCATTTTTCGAGAAGCTGGAAATCATGGAAGAGACCACGCCAACCTTGATGAAGAAATTGATTACCAAGGCGATCAAAGTGCCAATGAAGGCCGCCAGAACTACTTTGTAAAATTTCATGGTGATGATGTTTTTGTTATGTTTAGGCTGCAAAAATAAGAAAAAATGACTTACCTTTGCGGAAAATCTCAAAGATGGAGAAGTGCTACGTACTTTTCGGGTCGAATATGGGTGACAAGGAGGAAATCTTTGTCCAAGCCTGCCTATTAATTAATAATAGGTGTGGCACCATCGCTGACCTCTCTGCCGCCTATGAGTCGGAGCCCTGGGGCTTTGTTGCCGACGAATGGTTTCTTAACCGTGTCATCGTGTTGGAAACCGAACTCGATCCTGAGGAGCTGTTGCGCCGATTGCTCGACATCGAGGCGAGGCTGGGCCGCGTCCGTTATCCTGGAAGCGAGGGCTACACATCGCGTACTGCCGATTTAGACATCCTGTATTATGGCGATCGCGTCATCATGACCGAGCGATTGACGGTTCCGCATCCCCGGTTGCAACAGCGGCGTTTCGCTTTGCTACCCATGTGCGATGTCGCACCTATGCTGGTGCATCCGCTTCTGCATATGACTCAAATCGAGCTCCTGCAAGCTTGTCCCGACACATCCATCGTGAGGGAGATCCCAACAGAAACAATCGAAGAACAATGAACTACAATTACATCGCCATAGAGGGAACGCTTGGGGCGGGCAAGACCACCTTGGCTTCGCGAATTGCCAACGACTTCAACGGGAAGCTCGTTTTGGAAGAGTTTGAGGCCGACAAGAACCCTTTTTTGCCAAAGTTCTATAAGGAACCCGACAAATATTCCTTTCAGGTTGAGATGACCTTTTTGGCTTTGCGTTATCAGCAGCTGAAGGACAAGCTAGGTGCGCTCGATTTGTTCCACGATTTCATCATCTCTGATTATTATGTGGCCAAATCGCTGGTTTTCTCGCGCAACAATTTGCAGGACGACGAGTATCAGCTGTTTTCGCGTTTTTTCAATATCATTTTTTCCGACATGCCCAAACCAGAGCTGTTGGTCTACCTTTATTCCGATGTGGATCGCCTGCAGCACAACATCCGTAAGCGTGGCCGTAACTATGAGCAGGAAATCAGCGATGCCTATTTGGATAACATCCAGCAGGGTTATTTGTCGTTTTTGCGTCAACAGCAAAGCCATATGCGCATTCTCATCCTCGACACCAATCGTCTTGACTTTGTTTCGTATGAAAGTGATTATCAAAGAATTTTAGATGCCATCAACCAGCCCTATGAGGTGGGTTTGCATCGGGTGGCCTTGTGATGAAAACAAAAAAAGCCGCTCAATCGAGCGGCTTTTTCATTTGATGAAGCTGAAAGATTACTTCTTCTCAACCTTCACTTTCACTTGTCTTTGGGTGACAACCATCTTGGGCTCGAAGGTGTAGACTTCGGCGCGGCGGATTTGCGGCAGGATATCCTTTTCGAGTTGAGGATAGATAGCGCACATGTCCTTGATGGCACGCTCGCGGTTGCTGGCGTTGTTAACAGTGTTGATGATGGCATCCTTATCCTTCAGGTTCGAGTTGGCAACGAGTTCCATGAACTTGTTCCAGTCGGGACCGTAGCCCTTGCCAGTGATTTGGACACCGTCGACCTTCTTGGCAAGATCATTCATCTGCTTGTCGGCAGCGTTGCAACGGTTGTTGGACAGTTCGTTGTTGTGGCCTTCCTCACCTTCAGGTGAAGCCCAAGCTCTGATTTCGAACTTCTTGACATCGGCGTCGAGGAGATCCTTGAAGGCAGCGTCAGCTTCCTTGTTGAGTTTTCTTCTGTCGTTGATGTTGTACTTGTCCTTATTGAAGAAGTAGACGCACTTCAGAACGGCTTCGTCCGTATAGGTGGTGTCGTTCACATAAGTGGTTTCGTATTCATCATTGTGGATCACGCCGTCGGCCAGCTTCTCGGTGGCACCGCGGGTGAAGTAGGTGTTGTTCACGATTTCCTCTTGGGTGGGATAGATCTTGCCGTCGTAGACATAGAACATCGGGTCGCCCATGAGCTTGCAGTTGGCCATTTCCTCTTGGTAAGGCATGCAGTAGTGCTTGGTGAACTCGCCACCTTCTTTGTAGTTGACGCGGAAGTCGCCTTCGCCCTTCACCTTTTCACCAACGAAGGTGATAGGTTCGATGTCGATTTGGCCACCTTCATAGGCGAGGTAAGGCTTCAGGTTCATGACAGCTTGCTTCTCGAAGTATTCGCCAGGGATGGTGACGATGACGTCGAAGCAAACGTTGCCGTTTTCGTCAGCAACCAACGGGTCGGGATTCACGCGATAGGTGATCTTCTTCGACTCGCGGGCCATCTTCTCGATGTCGCAAGGGTTGTTGAACTTGTAGCGCAGACCCAGGTTGAACTGGCTGTACATGTCCTTGTCGTTGATGACGTGCTTCTCTTCGTCAGAGGCGATCTTCATCACTTGGTCGAGGTTGTCCTTGCCAGTGAAGAGATAGGTGTAGTCCAAGAAGAGGTCGAACTTAGGAGCCAGGTTGAAGGTGATTTCCATACCAGCGGGAACGGTGAAGGTAAGGTCGCGATCAGTCTTGGCTTCGGCCAGAGCAGGAGCTTCAGCTTCGTCGCTGCCATTGAGTTGGCTAACGGCACCAGCTTGATAGTACACACCACCGATACCAACGTGAGGCACCAGGTTGATGACTCTTCTCGGGTTGTACTTGAACATGTTGAACAGATTGAAGGTCAAGTTCAGGTTGCCTTCAATGTAGTTGGTCTTGTCAAGGCCGAGATCGTAGAAGACGCCGTCTCTGTCTTCAAAAACGAGGGCTTGACCATGTTTGTGGCCCGAAAGGAGACCGTAGCCACCCTTGAGGTTCATGCCGATAACTTTACCGAATTGGTAACCAATGCCAAGGTGGGCATTCCAATTCTGCAAGGCTTGGTTCTTGTAGTGGGTGAAATCATCGAACACCCAGCCTTCATAGTTGGCCAAGTCACCGTGGTTGATGGAGAGACCTCCGTCAGCTTGGATGTACCAATACCTTTCAACCGGCTTTGTTTGTTTCTTGCCTTCCTGGGCATACATGCTGAAGGGAAGGACAGCCATGACGACAAGCATCAACAGCTTTGAAAATGTCAAATTTTTCTTCATAACGCAATTGTGTTAGGTTTGTAATTTAATTAGTTGATTCTTTTTATTTCTGTTAGTTTCTATCTTTTACACTTTCTAATTAGCGAACAAAAATAGGAAATTATTTAATAGCCAACGCAAAAAGAATGAAATTTTTGCATTTTTTTCGTGTTTTTTGCCAAAAAAGGCTGCAAATCAGGCAAATTTTCGACTCAAAAACAACTTTTCGAACGCTTTCCACATCACAATTCCGGCACAAACCGAAACGTTCAACGAGTGTTTCGTGCCCCCTTGAGGCACCTCGACGGCACCGTCGCAGTAGGGCAAGACCTCCTCGCCAACACCTTCCACCTCGTTGCCCAGGAGGAATGCGGTGTGCGGATCAAATTGGTAATCCTGTAATGAGACGCTGCCTTCCACCTGCTCGACGGCAATAATCCGATAGTTTTCGGTCTTCAAGGCTTGACAGGCGGCTTCGGTGGTTGCGAAATACTTCCAGGTCACTGTTTCATCGGCACCCAGAGCGGTCTTGTGGATTTCGCGGTGAGGCGGACAGGCTGTGATGCCGCACAGATAGAGCGCCTCAATGCGGAAAGCATCGGCAGTGCGGAAAAAGGCCCCCACATTGCTCAACGAACGGATGTTGTCGAGCACTATTATAATAGGTGTCTTCTCCACCTTGGCAAAGTCTTCCTTGCTCAGTCGGCTTAGTTCATCGGTACTTAGTTTTCTCATAGGCCTTCCATTTTTCGGCAAAGTAAGTGAAAAAAAGGATTGCCACGGCACGGACGAGGATTTTTTTGGCCGAACGCGCCGATTGTTTCAAACAAAACGCTAATTTTGTAGTCTTTTTAATTGAGATTGTATGGCAGACAAAACCGGCGATACCCCTTTGATGAAGCAGTATTACTCGTTCAAGGCAAAATACCCTGAGGCGATGCTGCTGTTCCGCGTGGGCGATTTCTACGAGACTTATGGCGAAGATGCTGTGAAAGCCTCCAGGATTTTGGGCATTGTGCTCACCAAACGATCGAGCGCCATGCCCGACTCGGCTGAGTTGGCCGGATTTCCGCATCACGCCTTGGACACCTATTTGCCAAAACTGGTGCGTGCCGGACTCAAAGTGGCGGTTTGCGAGCAACTTGAAGACCCCAAGCTGACCAAGAAACTGGTGAAACGCGGTGTGGTGGAATTGGTGACACCTGGAGTGACGTATAGCGATAGCGTGCTGGAGCAGAAAGAGAACAATTTCTTGGCCTCAGTGCATCTCGACAAAGAGATTTCGGGTGTGGCCTTCTTGGATGTCTCGACAGGCGAGTTCTATCTGACACAAGGCACCAACGAATACATCGACAAGCTGTTGCAGAGCTTCAATCCGTCGGAGGTTTTGGTGCAACGCAACAAGCGTAAGGACTTTATCGACCTGTTCAGCGCGAAGTATTACCTCACCGTTTTCGACGACTGGGTGTTCACCGACGACTATGCCAACGAGGTTTTGAACAAGCATTTCCACACGGTCTCGCTGAAAGGCTTCGGCGTCGACGATTTCCCGAAAGGTATCGTGGCGGCGGGTGCGGCCATCCATTATCTCATTGAGACGCAACACGATAAAATCAACCATATCACTTCCTTGTCGCGCATCGACCAAGGGCAATATGTGTGGCTCGACAAGTTCACCATCCGCAATTTGGAGCTGTTACACACGGCCAACGTGAACGCCAAAACGCTGATTGACGTCATCGACAAGACGGTATCGCCGATGGGCGGTCGACTGATGCGCCGTTGGCTGAGCCTGCCGCTGAAGAACAAGGAGCAAATCGAGGCGCGCTATGAGGTGGTGCGCTATTTCTGCGAGAACCGCGACCAGATTTCCAAGTTCCAAGATGCCATCCGCGCGGTGGGCGATTTGGAACGATTAATATCTAAGGTGTCGCTGGCGCGTGTCAATCCGCGTGAACTGCTGCAGGTGGGTCGCGCTTTGGACCAAATCGAAGTCTTGAAAAAGGCTTGCGAGGCCAGCCAACATCCTGCTTTGCAGCGCTTTGCCGAGCAATATAATCCTTGCGTCTCCATCCGCGAACGCATCAAAAAGGAGTTGAATCCCGATGCGCCCGCCTTGCTCTCGAAAGGCAACTACATCGCCGACGGCGTGGATGCCGAACTCGACGACTTGCGCAACCTGTCGCGCTCGGGCAAGGAATACCTGATGGGCATCCAACGCCGCGAGCTGGAACGCACGGGCATCACAACGCTGAAGGTGGGCTATAACAATGTGTTTGGTTATTACCTCGAAGTGACCAACTCGCACAAGGACAAGGTGCCGCCCGAGTGGATCCGCAAGCAGACATTGACCAACGCCGAGCGTTACATTACCGAGGAGCTGAAGGAATACGAGCAGAAAATCCTCGGCGCGGAAGAGAAAATCGCCATCATAGAGCAACGGGTTTACAACGAATTGGTCACCGCTGTGACCGAGTTCGTGGAGCCGATACAAGTGAACGCTTCCTTGGTGGCCCGCATCGATTGCCTCGTGAGTTTTGCCGATATTTCGCTGAAAAACAACTATGTGCAGCCTGTTATCGACGACTCGTTTGTACTCGACATCAAGGACGGTCGTCACCCCGTCATCGAGCAGATGATGCCCGTGGGCGAGAGTTACATTGCCAACGATGTCTATCTCGACACCGACAAGCAACAGATCATCATCATCACGGGGCCCAATATGTCGGGTAAGTCGGCCTTGCTGCGCCAAACCGCCTTGATTGTGCTGATGGCGCAGATGGGGTGCTTCGTGCCAGCGGCTTCGGCGCGTATCGGCTTGGTGGACAAGATTTTCACCCGCGTGGGTGCCTCTGATAATATTTCTTCGGGTGAGTCCACTTTCATGGTGGAGATGAACGAGACGGCGAGCATATTAAATAATGTGTCGTCGCGGAGCCTCGTGCTGCTCGACGAAATCGGGCGCGGCACCAGCACCTACGATGGCATCAGCATCGCTTGGGCCATCACCGAGTTCCTCCACGACCACCCCGTGAGTCGCGCCAAGGTGATGTTTGCCACGCACTACCACGAGTTGAACGAGATGGAAGACTCGTTCCCGAGAATCAAGAACTATCATGTTTCGGTGAAGGAAGTCGGCAACAAGGTGGTCTTCCTGCGCAAGTTGAAGAAAGGTGGCAGTGCCCATAGTTTCGGTATCCATGTGGCCGAGATGGCGGGAATGCCGCGCAAGGTCATCGAGCGTGCCACGGCATTATTGTCCGTTTTAGAGAAATCACACACCAGTGAAGATGTTGAAAAAGCCGCTGCAAAGCCTCAAGACGATGCCATGCAGCTGAGTTTCATCCAATTGGACGACCCGCTGCTGCTGCAAATCAAGGAAGACATTCTGAACACCAACATCGACACTTTGACACCCGTTGAGGCCTTGATGAAGTTGAATGAGATTAAGAGATTATTGAATCATTAATAATTCATAATCAGCGTCTTGAGAAAATTGTGAGAAAAATTTTCTCGAAAACGCTTGCGGTATTGAAAAAAGTTGTACTTTTGCCGCACAATTCGCAAGCGGAAATAGCTCAGTTGGTAGAGCACGACCTTGCCAAGGTCGGGGTCGCGAGTTCGAGTCTCGTTTTCCGCTCCAAGGCGGAATTCTTGGAACAGCGAGAGCAGAAGCAAAGTTCACTTTGATTATGCCGAGTCGTGAACAAGAATGCCGACTGCTGAAAGCAGGCGGAAATAGCTCAGTTGGTAGAGCACGACCTTGCCAAGGTCGGGGTCGCGAGTTCGAGTCTCGTTTTCCGCTCCAGAAGGTCCCGAGTCAAATCGGGATTTTTTGTGTAAGTGCCTGAGTGGTGGAATTGGTAGACACGAGGGACTTAAAATCCCTTGCCCTTTAAAGGCGTGCCGGTTCGAGCCCGGCCTCGGGTACGGCGAAAAGCTTCATCAATTGATGAGGCTTTTCTGTTTTGTTTTCCAAATTATTCTACTTTTGCAAATTCAAAGCGGCTTGAAAATGAAAACATCCAAGAAAAACGTATTGGCCGAGGTGAAGCGTTACATCGTCATCACCTTTGCGCTGTTGATCATGTGTTTTGGCTGGACAGCTTTCCTCATCCCGAACCACTTAATGGGCGGCGGCGTGAATGGCATCGCGGCCTTGATTTACTGGGGCACGGACGGCGCCATCTCCACAGGTGTCAGCGTCTTCGTCATCAATGCGGTGCTGCTGCTCATTGCCTTGAAGGTCATCGGTTTCGGCTTCGGCATCAAGACGGCTTATTCCATCGTGATGGCTTCGGTGTTCATGTCGGTGCTGCAGCATTTCATCACCGACCCCATCATGGCGGGCGAGATGCAACCTTTTGTCAGCGACCATTTTTTGGCGGCCATCCTCGGTGGTGGCTTGGCGGGCGCGAGCATCGGCCTGGCTTTCACCCAAGGGGGCAGCACGGGCGGCACCGACATCGTCGCCATGATGGTGTGCAAATATGTCAATGTTTCGCAGGGGCGCGTTCTTCTCATCTCCAACATCATCATCCTGGCCTGCAGTTTCATCGTGGGCAACACGATTGAGGATTTCATCTACAGCTGCGTCGTTCTGGGCGTGAACAGTTATTGCGTCGATTTGGTGCTGACTGGCAACAAGCAAACCGTGCAGGCGTTTATTTTCACTTCTGAGCCCGACAAGGTGGCCGAGCGTATTTCCACTGAAATGATGCGTGGCGTGACGATGATTAACGGCACAGGTTGGTACACCAAGCACGAAGGCCCCATCCTGATGGTGGTGGCCCATAAGCGCGAGTCGCAGCAAATTCTGCGCATCGTGAAAGACGAAGACCCCAAGGCCTTCATGACGATGAACACCGTGATGGGTGCCTACGGTAAGGGGTTCGAGCAGATTAGAAAGTAAAAGAAAAAAGGGCTGCATCGCAGCCCTTTTTTCTTCTTTTACTTGATACCCAGCTTCTTGGCAATGTCCTTCGGCAGGGCGTCTTTGTGCACCACGATGTTCATGGTCTTGTAGCGCACGAAAGCCTTACTGACGTACCAGATGCCGTCGTAGTTGCCGGCTTTGCCCCAGCTGTTCTTCACGAGGAAATACTCATTGCCGATTTGGTCCTTGGCGGTGCCGTAGATGAGCATGCCGTGGTCGTCGCCGGTCTCGTAGTTGTCATAGGCGATTTGGCGTTCCTTTTGGGTGACCCACTTTTGCGGGGTAGGACCGTTTTGGGCTTCCTTGGCACGGTCGGCGGCGCTCAAGCCCATCCAGTGGGCCATGTCGCTGCCTTGCATGTCACGGCTCTTGGCTTCGATGTCGGGCAGCACAGCCACACCAGCCATCTTGCCACGGAGCCAGCCTTGCTCGCTGACGTCGGAACCCCAAGCAATCGGATAACCTTTGTCGATAGCGTTGTCCATCACCTGCATCAGTTCGTCGATGGGGAGGTTCCAGGCCTGACCCCAACGCCAGTTGTCCTGCACCTCGATGACAAATTGTTCATAGAAAGGATGGTGCGTGAAGGAGGTCAGATTGACATAGTCGCTCATGTTGAGACCCGTGGATTCGGCAAAGCTCTTGGGAGTATACTTCTTGCCGTTGTAGGTGAACTCGGTCGGGGGGACACCAAGGTAGGCGTCGTAGATGCCAGCCAAGCCTTTCTTCCACAGTGCGTTGCCGTCTTTGTCCATTTGGATCTTGCGGCTCTTGATGACACCGGCTACATACGGGTCGGTGACAGCCGAAAGCTCGTTGAAGTTCGACAAGGAGTCGCCGTGCATGGCACCAGCGGGCATCTCGCTGTCGGGCACGAGGCCGTAGTTCTTGATGGCGTAGAGCACGTCACCAAAAGAGCCACCTTGTGAGAAGGACACGTCGCCATGGGTGCGGACGGCAGCCTCGGCGCGGTCCAAGTAAGTCTTGTAGACAATGTACATTTCCGAGAAGTCGTATTCAGGTTTGCCCATGCGGAGCAGCTCGGCCTCGAAGAATGCCAATGAGCTATAGCACCAGCAGGTGCCGGCTTGGTTTTGGTTCTTCACTGAGGTGATGGGCAATTCCTTGATGGTCTCAAACTTGAAGCCTTCTTCCTTGCCTTCTTTTTCGTCGGCTTTGGGTTGTGCAACGACGCTGATGCTGAGCATCATAGCGGTTGCGGTCATTAAGTGTTTGAATTTCATTGTGTATAATTTAAGATTGAAGATTTAAGAAATCAAGATTTAGGATTTGGCATTGCAAAAGTAGGAAAAATAATGATTAGAGCCCCAAATCTTTGCGCATGGCCTTCGAAAGCGCGTCCTTGTGCAAGGTAAAGAACACCGTATGCAGACGCACGAACGACTCGGAGCAGTACCAATAGCCTTTGTAAGGCCCAGCTTCGCCCCATGAGTTCTTTACCTTATAATATTTGGTGCCGTTCTGGTCCTTGGCGATGCCGACGATGAGCATCGAGTGGTCATCGGTGGTCTCCCAGTTGTCGAAAGCCTTCTGATGGTCCTCGGCGGTGATGGTCTTTTCTTTGACCACTTCTTCCCAAAGTTTCGGGTTGTCGAAGTCCTCGGGGACGATGGCTACGCCCAGTTTGCGCGAGAAGCCCTTGTCGCTGACGTCCTGCGCCCAGCCCACGGTGTATCCATGTTCAAGGGCATAGTCCAAGGCCTCGAAGAGTCTGTCGAACTCGAGGTTGTAGGCAGGCGTCCAGGTCCAGTTGTCGGGGATTTCGACCATAAAGGGCTTGTTCAAAGGTTGGTCGGTGAAAGAGGCAATCTCCACGTAGTTGTCTGACGAAATTGGATAGGCTTCGGCGAACGACTTGGCCGTATATTTCTTGCCTTCGAAAGTGAAATCTGCGGGCACTTCACCGAGATAGGCGTCGAAGATGCCGGGCATGGCCTTTTGCCAGGTGGGCGTCAGTTTGCCGTTGCTACGTTTGGTGACGGATTTGGCGAAGCCGGTGATGACTTCATTCATTTCGTTGTGCATGTGGCGCTCTTCGCCAATCACTTTGCCAGTGTATGCCGATTCGGGCATCATGCCATATTTGTCGATCATATACAGCACGTCGCACACCTCACCGCCTTGGCTGAGGGTGTTGAGGCCATGCATCTTCACGTATTTCACCACTTTCTCGTTCCATGCGTTGCGGACGAGATACATCTCCGAGAGGTTAAGTTCCTTGCCATATTGGCGTAGGATTTCGGCTTCGACGAAGCCCACGCCGGCAAAACACCAGCAGGTGCCTGAGCTGCCTTGGTTGTCGACAGGCGTATGCTTCACGTTGACGGTCTCAGTGAACTGATAGATGGACTTTTCTTCTTCCTTCTCTTGTGCGAAGAGTGTGGTGGTGCCCAGTCCAATCAAAAAGGCTATGGCTCCAAATTTCGTAAACTTATTCATATTACTTTGATTTATTGGATTTTAACAACTTTTCTAATCTCGTTTTTCTCGCCAATCAGCTTCACGAAATACGTGCCTTCTGGCAAGGTTGACATGTCGATGTTGGCTTGTCCATCGCTAACGGTTTGACGCAACACCTCTTGTCCCATCAAGTTGAATATGCCGACTTGTTGCAAGCCGTTGGCTTCGATGAAGAGCATTCCAGAAGTGGGATTGGGGTAGAGGATGGCCTCTTGGACTTCGACGCTTTCGTTGAGGTCGGTGGTCCAATCGATAAACACCTCGTTGGAGTGGCTCGACTCGATGTGTGCAGTGCGTCCCGTCACGGTGTACCGATAGGACTGCGATGGTGTGGCTTCAAAGTCAACGAAGTCGGTGCTAGTGCTGTTTCCGATGCGTTGCCCGTCGCGATAGATGCTGTATTTGTCGACCATCGTGGCTTCTTTCCATTGCAAAACGACTCTTCCTTCGTGGATGTAGAAGCTAAGGTGTGTCGGGATAATCCCTTTGTTGACTTCCACCGTGTTGAGTTCGGGATCGTCTTGGGCTGTGGCATAGGCCGATTCGCAGTCGGAGGCGGAGTAGTAGGCACTGACGGCGTATTCATAGCAGCCGTTGGGCTGTGAGGTGAGGTTGTCGGTATAGAAAGTGTTGGTGAGCAGTTTGATGCGTCTGAAGTCTTCACCTTTGGCACGGCGGTAGAGCATGAATCCGGTTTGGTTTCCGTCTTGCGGAGCGTCCCACGAAATCTTGGCTTTGGAGGGGGTTGTCATTTCGTAGCGAATGTTAGCGGGGGCTTGGCAATCGATGTCGGCTGTGATGTGGCGGATGTTGGAGCGGTCGGTCTCGCCTTCGTCGGTGAAGGCGGTGACGTAGTAACTGTGCAGTACGCCTGTCGCATCGGTGTCAGTGTAACTGGTGTTGTCGGTGACGGCATACAGGAGGTTGTCGCGGTAGACCTGGTAGTTGATGGCTTGTCTTTCGATGGCATCCCATTCCAGCATCACTTCGTTGCCATAGTGGGAGAGGATGAGGTTTTGTGGACCTTCGAGATAAAGCTCTTTATCGTCGCAGGTGTTGTTGGCGATATAGAACGTTCCATTGTTGAGGTCGTTATTGGTTCCGCTGAACGAGGCTTTAACGTCGTCATTCTGGTTCTTGATGACGAAAGTCATTTGGCCAACGGAAGTGATGGGGTTTTTCCAAATGATGTCGACGTGCCCTAGGGGCAATGTTACCGTACGGGTTAGCGAGGTCGATTCGGGTGTTAGGTGGGCGACTTCGACACCGGCCGTGTTGACGAATGAGAGGTAGCCGCCGGGCCAGCCTTCGTTGTCGGAGGAAGTCATTTCGACGGTCCAGTTGCAGGTGGGGCCAAGGACGACATCGTCTTCGAAGGCCTCAAGACCTTTCGCGTTGTGTGCGACGGCATAAACGGCATAGCGCACCATGGTGGGCATATAGTGGTCGGTGTAGCTCATTGTAGCTCCAGGAGTTACGTTCTCTTCGACATGGACAATTACGCCGTTACGGGTCACCACGATTTGTTCGATTTCGTTGATGGTGTTGAGATGGATGTCTTGGGTGGGGTTGGTCCATTCGAGGGTGGCAGCATAGTCGTAATTGCCAGAGGGTGTCACCGACAAGTTTTCGGGTTGCATGGGCATGTAGTCATACACATCGGAAGGCACATAGTTGAATACCGCTTGTGCCCAGCCAGCATAGTCGATTTCGTCGACCACAAACCAGCCGTCGCTGCTGCCGCCCCAGCCCCAGTTGTAGTGGAACAGGTCGTTGTCGTCGTAGCCGTCGCAAACGAAGGCGTGGCCACCGCTGTTGCTATAGCCTGAATAATAAAGGGGCCAGCCCAGGTCGATCGACTCTTTCAACATGTTCTGCCAGTTGACGAGCGAGTAGTTGTCGCGTGTCTTGAGGGTGGAATGGCTCGAATAGGAGAAATAGCGGTTGATGGCATCGGGCACGTCCCACGAATTGGCGCCGCTGCCGCTGGGGGAGAACCCCATGTCAACGGACACACCGCAATGGTACATGAACAATGCGACGGCCTCTTTTTCTTCCTCCGAAGCGCCACTGAGACGGTCGGGCATCAGCTCCCAGTGATAGGTGGTTTGGCCGAAGTTGGCCGATTGCGAGCCGTAGCCAGGGCAATAATATGAATGGCTGCCTGTGCCTTGGGTGGGATGATCCCAGCGCTTCATCACCTGGCTCATGGCCGTGGCCACACAGCCGGCATAGCAATGGCCACCAGAACCGCTGGAGGCTTCGGGAGCGTACATGTTATAAGGCCAGTCTTGATTCCATTTGGTGGTGCAGATGTAGTCGACGGCGCGGCCTCTGTTGCGCGAGATGAGGCGGCCTGTGGTCATCACGCTTCGCCATTCCTGCTCGGTGTCGTCAAATAGGACGACATTGGGACTCGTGCGCGCCTCGATGATTTTGTCCAGGTAGAAAGCGAGTTCGGGCGACATATTTTCAGTGGCAAAGGGACCTTCGTCGGAATAGCCCACGATGGGACGAAAACGGTCATCAGCCGAGACGATGACGAAACCTTCGTCGCCTGAGTTGAAGACATAGAAACAGGCCTCGTTACGGGTGGAAACACCCGTATAGACCAATTGTAATTCGTTCGACTTAGGTTGGTTGTCAAAATTCGCGGCGACAAATTTTTGGCCGACAGTTTTGGCTTTGGCCACATCGACGGGATGGGCGTTGAGCGAGGTCACGCCGAGCAGCATGACGAGCAGCGATAAAAGTTGTTTTCTCATAGTTCGGTGTTTTTCTGTAAAATGTTTTCCAAAAAGGCCTCAAAAATAAGCATTTTATCAAAACGACGAGTTGGAAATGGAAAAGAAATCACCTTTTTTTCTTCAGCAGGAAATGATTTCGTCCATTTTGATGTCGAAAGCTTCGGCTGGCACCTCGTCGACGAGTTGGAAATCGAAGCAGATGCCGATGCGTTTCACCTCGAGATGCTGACTGAGGAAACGGTCGTAGTAGCCGCGCCCGCGACCTAAACGGTTACCTGCCCTGTCGAAGGCGACACCAGGCACGATGATGAGATCGAAGTCTCCGGTATAGGGTTCGTTTTGAGGCTCCAAGATGTTGAAGTCGCCTACGGCAAAATCGGTGTCGCGGGCATATTCTACCGGGATGATGTCGTCGCCGACCACGGTGGGCAGGATGATTTGCTTCTTGAGGTGCCATTTTTCGAGGAAGGCCTGGGTCTGTACCTCGTCGGGCAAGGCACTGTAAAGCATAACTTTATTGGCTCTCATGAAGTCGGGATGACGCTCCAACTTGGCCATGATTCTCTCCGATTGTTCAAGGAGTTGCTCTTTCGTGTGTTGCTTTTTGAGTGCCTTGATGTGGGCACGAAGTTCTTTTTTGTCCATATTGTGCTGATTTTTCCGACAAAAATATGAAACAAAGTTGAGAAATGGTCTTGAAAGGGCGGAAATTCGTATTTTTACCGCTCAAAAACTATTCCAATGAAGCGATTTTTCATGATTTTGCTGCTTTTCATGGCAGGGGTTAATTGGTCGATGAGCTATGGTCAGATTGTTCCGGAGCCGAAAGATTTTCACTTCCTTAGCGGAGATAAATATGCGCTGAAATCCGTTTCAGTGGATAGGGAAAAAGTGTTCCAAAACCCTGATGAGTATCAACTTTTGATTCGGAAAGGGGAAGCGGTGATTTCGGGAAATCTGGTTTGGGCGAAAAACACGCTGGCTCAACTGCAGGACGAGGATGGCAAGGTGCCTGAAGCGGAAATCCACGATTGGGCGAGTTATCCTTTCCGTGGCTTCATGCACGACACGGGACGCAACTATCAGCCCGTCAGCCTGCTCAAAGAAACCCTTGACCTGATGAGTTTCTACAAACTGAACTATTTTCATTGGCATCTGACCGACTATCCCGCTTGGCGCATCGAGTGCGGGATTTTTCCGCAGCTCAACGACCCTCAATATCAGCGGGAAGGTCGCGACGAAGGGAAGTTCTACACTTATGACGAGATTCGCGAGGTGATTGCCTACGCTCGTGAGCATGGCATCACCGTGGTGCCCGAAATCGACATGCCAGGCCATTCCACCTTTTTCAAGAATGCTTTTGGCTTCGCGATGGATTCGGAAGAAGCCCGCAAGGTGCTGGAGCAGTGCCTCGACGAGTTCTTCAGTGAGATCCCGAAGAGCGACTGCCCCTATTTCCATATCGGCTCTGACGAGGTCTGGATTGAAGATCCACAGGGTTTTATGCAATGGCTCGAAAACGTGGTGAAAAAATACGACCGGCATCCTATCGCATGGGATCCGGGTTTGCCTGCCTCGGAAGGCGTGGTACGGCAGATTTGGAACGAGGCGGCGGGGTCGAATGCCGCTGCTTCGGCCAAAGGCGGCAAGTACCTCGATTCTTTTGTGGGTTATCTGAATTACTACGACCCGATGCTGTTCACGAGCCGTTGTTTCTTGCATACTGCGGCTGCACAAGCCGTACCCGACACGACGAAGGCCTTGGGTGGCATTCTTTGTTTGTGGAACGACGTCCGCGTCGACAATAAGGAAAACATCGCTCTGCATAACGGGATGATTAATGGCATGATGGCCTACGCGGAGCGTTTCTGGAACGGCGGCAATGCTGGTGAGGTGGAAAACGAAAACCTACCGCCAGGCCCTTTGACGGAGGCTGGATCACGCTTGGCCCATTTTGAGGAAAAGATGACGATGCATCGTGACCGTTTCCACAAGGGGAAGATGCGTTGGGTGGCCAATTCGCAAATCGAGTGGCGGGTGCAAATTGATGACAAAGAGCCAGTGATAGCCTATGGTGGCGCTGTTGACTTGGATGCTTTGTGCCTGTCGAAGCATATTAATATTGGTGATACTGCCGTGGCCATGGCCCAGACCATCATTAAGGTGGAGCGTGACATGGACATCGAGGCTTGGGTGGGCTTTTGCGTGCCGGCGCGGTCCAACCGCAACGGCTATGGCATTGGTGAGCAAGGCCAATGGGAAGGAGGCTGCCAATGTTTCGTCAACGGGAAGGAAATCTTGCCTTTGCAGCCTTGGCAAGAGCCTGGAAAATATGACTATCACTTCAACACTTGGGGCAAGCCCGAGGAGGAGGAACCATTCACCGACGAGCAACTCTATTGGATGCGTCAGCCCGTTCAGATTCACTTGAATGAAGGTGGGAACCGAGTGGAAATAAAAACACCGAAGACCTACAAAGGCCTTCGGTGGGGTTTTGCTTTTATTCCTATGATGTCGTCTCCTGATGGAACAGTGCGAGAAGTTGATGGAATACGTTATACGGGTGGTTAGTTGTTCGCAATGGCTTGTCGTAAGGCTTTGGCCAGCTGGTCGGGGCAGGAGGTGCCCTTGAAGCCGCAGCGGATGCCTTCCAGCTTGGCGATGACGTCTTCGGCTTTCATGCCATCCACGAGGGTGGCCACGCCTTGCGTGTTGCCGTTGCAGCCGCCGTAGAACTGCACGTTCCTGACTATGCCGTCCTCGATTTCAAACTCGATGGCTTGGCTGCAAGTGCCTTGGGTTCTGTAGGTGTATTTCATCAGGCTTGGAAGTTCATGGTGATGTTGACGATGATGTCGGGGTGCAGCGAGCGACCCACAGGGCAGCTTTCGGCGGCGGCCCAAAGCAAGGCTTTCTGTTTCTCGGTGTATTCCTTGGCGGGGAAGTTGAACACGATGTCGATCTGTCCAATGCGGCGTGGGTCGGCGTTCATGGTCTTTTTCACCTCGTAGGTGGTGCCATCGATGTCGAATTTATGTCCTTGCGCGCTGATGCCCATGATGGTCATCATGCAGGCGGCGAGGGCGCCGCAGGCGAGGTCGGTGGGCGAGAAGGCTTCGCCTTTGCCGTGGTTGTCGGTGGGTGCGTCGGTGATGATGGTGTTGCCCGATTGCACATGAGTCATTTCATTGCGGAGATTGCCTTTGTAGGTTCCTTTTATTGTTGCCATATCGTGTGTTATTTGATTTGTTCGAGGATGAATCCGGCAAGGCGGCTCGTGCCTACGCGGAAGAGGTTCGGGTTGAGCCAGTCGTTGCCGAGGATGTTTTTCACTAAATAATAATAGGTGAGCGCGTCGTCGGGCGTTTTCATACCGCCCGCAGGCTTGAAGCCGACTTTTTTGCCTGTGGCTTGGTAATATTCCTTAATGGTGTCGATCATGACGATGGCGGCCAAAGGCGTGGTGGCCACTGGCACCTTGCCCGTCGAGGTCTTAATGAAGTCGGCGCCAGCGAGGATGGCCAGTTCGCTGGCCTTGCGGATGTTCTGCACGGTCTTCAGTTCGCCCGTTTCGAGGATGACTTTCAGGCGGGCCTTGTCGCCGCAGGTCGCCTTGATGGTCTTGATTTCGTTGAAGACCTCGTCGTGTCTTCCGGCGAGGAAAGTGCCGCGCGAGATGACCATATCCACCTCATCGGCGCCCTCGTTGACGCAATATTCCACCTCCTTGACTTTCAGGTCGAAAGGCATCATGCCCGAGGGGAAGGCGCAGGCCACTGTGGCCACGCGGATGTTGCTACCCGCCAGTAGTTGCTTGGCCTGACGGATGAAGGGGCTGTAAATGCAGATGGCCGGCACCGAGAGGTGTGGCTTTTCCTTCGGGAAAGCCAGCGCTTTAGCGCAGAAGTCGTTGATTTTCGCTTCGTTGTCGAAGGCTTCCAAGGTGGTAAAGTCGATGCTTTGGAAGATGGTTTTCAAGGCTTCGCGTTCGTTGCCTTTTTTCTTCTCTTCGTTGAGAATCAGGTTGATGCGCTCGTTGAGCGCGGCTTCGGTATGGTTGTAGGGTTTGAATTGCATAATGGTTTGTATTTAGGCTTCAAAAATAGACAATTATTCATTACCACAACTCTTCCAACGGAATTTTCATCCGCCATTTCCACTGGTTTTTCGGGTTGGCCGGAACATTGATTTGGTCGTCCACGGGGTTGGGCGACCAATTTTGCTCGTCGCAATCCAAGAGGTCTTGCATCGGATAGATATTCCACTTCGATGGACTGTCCAAGTGCTTTTCCAATATCTTTCTGATGGTGTTTGCCGTGATTTTTCGGTCGTCAATGTCCAAGTAATCAAGGAATTGTCTGGCGCGGACGCGGTCTTCTTCAAGCCAGCTGCGCAGGGTGGGCATGTCGTGGGTGCCGGTGGTATAGACGCAGTTCTCGGGCAGGTCTTCGGCCTGCACGAATGGATGGCCGAATATTTTGGGTATCCGTTGCACTTCAAGGCTCATGATGCCCAATTCTTTCATCGCTTCGGGCACGGAGGCGGGAATCATGCCAAGGTCTTCGCCGCAGGCAATCATATTGGTGGCGTTGACCAAAGCGGGCAATTTTTTCAAGGCTTGTTGCTTCCAAAACTCGTTGTGGCGATGGTAATAGAAGTCTTCGTAAATTCGGTCGAGGGCCTGTTTTTGGTCGTCGGGCAGGGATTGGTATAGTGCGGTTTTTTGTAGTTCGATGCGGGGATGCAGTTTCTCGCTGTCGTACGGGTCGGGGATGAAAAGGGTGTTCAAGCCTTTCTTCAGGTGTTTGCTTTTGACGAAATGAAAGCCTTGGTTTTCAATCTCTTCCACACTCAAAGGCAGGGCAGGGGAGAAGTGCCCCAACAGTCCCGACTTCACGGTTTTCGGTATTTCCCAGATGCGGAAGAAGCCCAAGATGTGGTCGATGCGGTAGGCGTCGAAGTAGCGTGCCATCACTTGCAGGCGGCGGCGCCACCAAGCGTAATTGTCCTTGGCCATCGCTACCCAATTGTAGGACGGGAAGCCCCAGTTTTGTCCCTCGTAGGCGAAGTCGTCTGGTGGGGCACCCACTTGCACGTCCCGGTTGAATAGTTCGGGATGGCTTTTCACGTCCACGCCTTTGGGGTTAACTCCAATCGGAATGTCGCCTTTCAGCAGCAGGCCCTTGTCGTGCAGATAGTTGACTGCTTCGCGCAGTTGCTTGTCGCAATGGTATTGCAGGAAGAAGTGGATTTCTGTGCTGTTGCCGTCGCGCTCGGCGCAATATTGGGCATAGTCGGGCAGCCAGTCATTGTTTTCTTCGATAAACTGTTGGAAATCAGCGGTGTCTTTCAAATCGTTCCATTGCTTTTCAAAGGCGGTTTGGAAGTATTTCCATTTGGCTTTCAGAACTTTGGGATAATCGACAAAGGGAGATTTGTTAAGTCGCTGTGCATAGATTCCAATCGCACTATCCCTGCGAGGAATGACATGCACAGCGGCTGGCTGAAAGTCTATGGGTAAAACGGAGTCGGTCCCTAATCCTTCCATGTCATTCCTGAAGGAATCTATGGATGGATTAGGGACATTGTTGAACAGTCTATCAACATTCAAATAAATCGGATTCAGCGCAAAAGCGGAAATGGCATTATAAGGATATGAATCGCGCCAGTCGTGATGTGCCGTTGTGTCGTTGATGGGCAAAATTTGAATGATTTTCAGCCCTTTGTTGACGCACCAATCTGCCAATTTCATCAAATCGGGATATTCGCCAATGCCGAAATTGTCCGCTGTGCGCAGGCTGAACAGCGGCACGGCCACGCCTTTCATTGTCTTTCGTTCGGTCATTCCCAACCAATCCCAAATGCGGTCTTGGCCGTCAGCCAATTTGCGGTTGGGGCCGTCCTCCCAACGGATTTGGCCGTTTTCGCGGATGAAATATTTGTATTCCGTTGTTTGTAGAGACGTTGCGTGCAACGTCTCACCAACGTGGTTTATTTGGTGATTAGACGTTGCGCGCAACGTCTCTACAAGGGCCGACCAAATCCCCGGCCCCACATATTGCATCGGAACGGCCTTGTCGGTGTTCCAATGGCCTAATTCTGAGGCGTTTCCCGTCAGGAACAATTCTTCACCCCAGCGGCTGTCGTATCGTAATCGGAATAGGGTTTTCATGCGGCAAAGGTAAGGAATTTATTTCCTCTGCGCCGCGTTCTCCTCGCTTTCCATCAGCGACTCGCGCTCCTCTTGCTGCGCGATTTTCTTGCTGCCGCCCGAGAACACATAGCGGACGAAAAGGCTTATCGATGGCGTTCTCTTTTCCGAGAACAATATGCCCAAACTGCCAAAAAGTTACACCTTGCAACAAATTTTTCTACATTTGCAGCGTTTTATGTCAAAAAAGGAAAAACAAAACCGCCATGACCGCTTTCGATTTTTTCAATATCCTCTGCTCCATCCCGAAGACCTTGCGCTTCAACCTGCATTATTTTCCGCTCAGGACAGCCTTGAAGTTGCCCGTCGTCGTGTCGCACCGCACCTTTTTGCGCGAGCTACACGGCAAGGTCACGCTGCCCGACAAGGTGGAGACGGCGATGGTGAAAATCGGCTTTGGCGATGTAGGCCACTACGACCGCAAGCGCTCACGCACCATCTGGCAAGTGAGCGGCACGGTGGCCTTCGGTGGCAAGGCGAGCATCGGGCACGGCTCGAAGATTTCCGTGCGCGGCGACTTGAAACTCGGCGCCGGCTTCAACATCACGGCGGAGAGCACCATCGTCTGCGCCAAGGAAATCCGTTTCGGCGACGACTGCCTCCTGAGTTGGGACATCCTCGTGATGGACACCGACGAGCATCCCATTTATAATAAGGAGAACGAGCGCATCAATCCCGACAAGCCCATCATCGTGGGTAACCACGTCTGGATGGGCTGCAAATGCGTGCTGCTGAAAGGCGCCGAGGTGCCCAATGACACGGTGCTGGCGGCGGGCACGATACTGAAATCGACCTTCGCGGGCGAACAGCAGGTGATTGGCGGCAACCCGCCGTCCATCCTCAAGCGCGATGTCCGCTGGGAACACTAAAGCGCCTCAATTACCGCGCAAAGGTTCTCGAAGATTTCCGGAATCTCGCCCACGCCGTTCACGGGATGCAGGTTGCCCTTGGCCTCGTAGAAGTCGGTCACGGGGTGCGTCTTCTCGTTGTATTCCACGAAACGGTGCTTGATGGATTCGAGGTTGTCGTCGGCGCGACCGCTGGTCTTGCCGCGTTCCAACATGCGCTGGATAAGCATTTCCTCGGGCACTTCGAGGCTCAAGACGCCGCTCAGCGGCATGTCGAACTTGGCCAGCAGCTCGTCCAGGATTTCGGCTTGGCGCACCGTGCGCGGGTAGCCATCGAAGAGGAAACCAGCCGAGTCGCGGTTCTCGGAGAGTTTCTTTTCGATGATCTTCGCCACGATTTCGTCGGAGACGAGACCGCCTCGTCCGATGATTTCCTTCACCTGCAAGCCCAATTCGCTTTCGGCTGCGATTTCCTCGCGCAGGATTTCACCCGTCGAGAGGTAGGTGAGGTTGTATTTTTCGCGCAGGAACTGCGATTGCGTTCCTTTTCCGGCACCCGGAGGGCCAAAGAGTATGATGTTTAGCATATTATTGGGGTTTGGTTGTAGGGACGCACTGCGTGCGTCCGAACGCTATTGGGCGGACGCATTCGATGCGTCCCTACAAGGTTATTCAATGATCTTATAAATATCTGGCAAATTCCGTCCCTGTTGGTCATAGTCAAGTCCATAGCCCACGATGAACTCGTTGCCGATGTCCATGCCTTTGTAGTCGATGGGGTAGTCGTATTGGAACGAGTCGGGCTTGAAGAACAGCGTGGCGATGCGCACGTCGGCAGCCTTCAGGTCGCGGAGTTTCTTGATGGTATAGCGCATCGTGTGACCCGTGTCGACGATGTCCTCCACCACGACCACATGCCGACCGTCCAACGAGTGGTCGAGGCCGATGAGCTCGCGAACCACATTGGTGCTCTCCGTACCCGAATAGGAGGTGAGTTTCACGAAACTGATTTCGCACGGGATGGTCAGTCGCTTGAACAGTTCGGAGGCGAACATAAAGGCTCCGTTGAGCACCACGAGGAACAGCGGATTCATGCCGTCCATGTCGCGGTTGATTTGGTCGGCCACGGTTTGGATGCTGGTCTCGATTTTTTCTTGGGGGATGTACAGCCCAAAATCTTTGTCTATGACGTGTACTGTTTTCATTGTCAATACGTTGGTTACTCTTTATTTACTGATGACAACCTTGGCTTTATCTGTGTGCATTCCGTTGGCAACGACATTGACATAATAAAGTCCATTTGGTGTGTCGGTGGTATCGATTGTGGCGTTTCTTCCTCTCGTTGCCACTTCTTTTATCTTGTTTCCTAATGTATTATAAATTGCTACAATGCAATCGTTGGTATCGTTCGGGAATTCGATGATTATTTCGTTCGATGCTGGATTTGGGTACACGGAAACATGAAATTGGATTTCATCGTTTTGTGCGATGGATAGTCTGTCGTTATCATTTCCAGGACTAGTATTATGGCAAGGAATGATATTCAGCGAACTCACGCCCACGGATGACCATGCAGAAATGACGGCATTTCTTTCATCGCTGCAATTCCCATATAGGTTTTCTGCAGCAGAAATAGAAGCTTGCAAAGCGTCATGGAAGCCTGAATTGGACGACAAATATAGGTTGAGCATGTAATAGGCAATCAATCCTGCTTTATCTGGACCAATGGATTGTGACAGGTTATAGAACCATTTGTTTGACACACCGCAGTTATTATGCACTCCTCCGTAATCATTAGTTGAATCAGGATTGCTCGTGTCTTGCCAATTGAATCCGTGATATTCTTCAGGTTGACCATGAAGTGAGGGGTGTGCCAAGTCCCTAATAATCTGTGCATCTTCACCGATAGTCCAATTCCATGGGGTCCCGTAAATAGTTCTGATATATCTCTCTCCTAAAGTTGCAAAGATGTCGGCAATAGACTCTCGCAAGGCTCCGCTTTCACCATAAAATGTAAGATTAGCAGTTTGATAATTCAACCTGTGAGCTAATTCATGTCCAACTATATCAATAGTAGATGCCCAGTTGTTTCCTAGTTTCCCTAATCTAATCTTGTTTAGATCAGTATTATAAAAGGCGGCTATGCTATCTATTCCAGCGTCAATTAGTACACTGTCTGTAATATGGTAGTTCAAATATTTCATTTTATAAAACCCAGCTAATTCACCTATAATCCAATGTGCGGTTGATGCGGGGGCAGAATTGTTATCGTCCCACACGTTGTCGTAATCGAATACATAATTACCATGTAGTAGTGTCATATTACCTTTAGTGTTTTGTAAGGTCCATATACTGAACATTGTCATTTTATATGTTTCCATAGTGTGGTCGCTGTCATACAAAGTGTATACTACGCCATCTTCAAATTGGTTGTTGATATTACAAGTTTGATCAACAATTTCATACACATCACCACTATTGGCATCTACAAGTATCCGATATTCTCTAGAGACTGTGTTTACACAAAATCTCCATGCGAATCTGTAATTATCTGTCTCTAAAGAAGTATTGTATGTTTTTGCAACACAAAGTGTTCCTTTAGGTAGCAACTTTCTATAACGAATGGAGTCGAAACTTCCATCGTAATTCCTGCAATAGCCATTTAATGAGGCGGGATCTTGCCAAATGAATGTTTCGTGGATGGCATTAAGTGCAATGGACAGCGCTTCTGATTTGGAAATAGGATTGGATGTGTTTAAGTCTAAGTTGCCTACCAGATACGAAGAAACCATTGTGACGGTATCTCGCTTGGATTCAACGATAACGGTAGCTCCCTCCACTTCGTAACCGTCATAGTATTGTTGATATTTGGCTACACCCGTTGGAGTCGCACGGAATCCATCTTTTGGACGAAGCTCATCGCGTTCACCCAAGCCAAATTCTTCCTTACAGATGGGAATGAAATCCTTGACAAGTAGCGTGGCTTTGTTATCTGTTTTGACAATGTACCCAGGTTTGTTGAAGACATACCAATGTGGGGCAATCTCGTGGGCCAAAATGGAAGGTTTCTCTTGACCGTATCCGTTTAAAACGGATGTGCTTAATGCAAGAGCAAAGATTAATGTTTGAAGTTTTGACATGGTGATTTGATGTTTAGATTAGACAAGCAAAATTACAAAATTAATGCCAACTATGAAGATGATGGATGAAAAATAATCAAAGAACAAGGTTATGAAGCCGAAAAATAACTATTTTTGCGTCATTAACCAAGGTCCCTGAGCCCGTCGAAGGGCCGGCTGATATAGTGACGGCGTTTCGACAGGCTCAACGACCTGCAATAACTGACAACTGATATGACTCCAATAGTAAGCATCATCATGGGAAGCACTTCCGACCTTCCCGTTCTCGAAAAAGCCGCCCAATTCTTCGACGAGATGGAAATCCCGTTCGAGATGAACGCCCTCAGTGCGCACCGCACGCCTCAGGAAGTGGAACAATTTGCCCGCGAAGCCCAAGGTCGCGGCATCAAGGTGATCATCGCCGCTGCGGGCATGGCCGCCGCCTTGCCGGGCGTGATTGCCGCCAACACCACCTTGCCCGTCATCGGCGTGCCCGTCAAGGGGATGCTCGACGGCTTGGACGCCATGCTGTCCATTATTCAAATGCCTCCTGGGATTCCCGTGGCCACGGTGGGCGTGAACGGTGCCCTCAACGCCGCCATTTTAGCAGCACAGATATTGGCGTTAGGCGATGCCGATGTGGCCTTCAAAGTGGCCAACTATAAGGAAGACCTGAAGAAAAAAATTACGAAGGCGAACGCGGATTTGAAAGAGGTGAAATATCAGTTCAAGACGAATTGATAGGTTTGGTAGAGACGTAGCGCGCTACGTCTCTACACATCATTGCCTTCAAAAACAATCTGGCTCAACTGTTTCCGGTCGAAAACCCGATTGGCCACCTCCAGAAGGTCATTGGCCGTGACGGCCTCCACCTTGCGGATGATATCGTCCATGTATTCGATGGGTTCGCCCATGAGCAACGAGCGCGTCACGCCCAAAAGTTCGTTCATGCCGCTTTCGTAGCTCAGCGCGACTTGCCCAATGAGTTGCTGCTTGGCGTGTTGCAGTTGCATGGTACCCAATTTCTGTTGGCAAAGTTTGTCCAACTCTTTGTAAACAAGACTGATAGCTTTCTCCAACGAGTCGGGGTCGACGCCCATGTAGACGCTGATGAGGCCCGTGTCGCCGTAGGCCGTGTATTGCGACTCGATGCTGTAGGCGAAGCCGTATTTCTCGCGGATGTTCAGGCCGAGGCGCGAACTCATGGCGGGACCGCCCAACACGTTGTTGAGCATCACGATGGGCATCCTTAACGGACTGCAAAACTCGGGTGCCGTTCCGCCTATCATGCAGTGGCTCAGGTGGTTCTTGCGGGATTCCACGCGGTTTTTGGGTCGGTAGTTGCTAAAGGTTTCGCGTTTCCTATTAATAATATGTGCGGGTTGTTCGCCGAAATATTTCATCGCCAAACGCTCGAATTCCTTGAAGCTGATGTCGCCGATGGAGGCCAATATCATCTGGTCGGTGCTGTAGTTGTGCGCCATGAAGTCGAGGATGTCCTGCTGATGGAAGCCTTTTACCAACTCGGTGGTTCCCAAGATGTTGCGCGCAAGCGGATGCCCCTCAAACATCATTTCTTCAAAGAGGTCGTAAATTTCGTCGGAGGGCGAGTCGAGGTAGGAGTTGATTTCGTCCAGGATGACTTCCTTCTCCTTAGCCAGCTCGTTTTCGGGGAAGGTGGAATGGAAGGCGATGTCGGCGAAGAGGTCGAGACTGCGGCTGTAGTGTTGCTTCAGGAATGTGGCCTGGATGCAGGTCTCCTCCTTGGTGGTGAAGGCGTTGAGGTCGCCACCCACGTTGTCGAGGCAGCTTAGGATATGGTAGGCCTTGCGGCTTTTCGTGCCTTTGAAGATGGTGTGTTCCACGAAGTGGGCGAGGCCGTTCTCGTGGGCCAGTTCGTCGCGGGTGCCGGTCTCCACCATCAGCACGAGGTGGGCGATTTCGCTTTTTCTCTCTTTGTGTATGATGCGAATGCCGTTGGGAAGCACGGCTTCGGTGTATTTGTTTTCCAACATGAAGTAAAAATTGGGCTGCAAAGTTACAACAAATCGAAAACATTATTACTTTTGCACCTTTAAATAATTACTAAACCTAATGTCTATGAAGAAAGTATTATTTCTTTTGCTGACGGCAATCCTCTGTGTGGGAGGCTTTGCCCAGACCATCGACCCACTCTTGAGAGAAGAGATGGGCCGTCGCTCCGATGAGGAGAAGATGAGAGTCATCGTCATCATGAAGTCGCAGTACGACCGCGCTCAGTTGTGCCGTCGCGCTGACTATTTTGTCACTCGTGCCGAACGTCGCGAGTTCGTGGTCAACGAACTGAAGGAGTTCGCCACGGCTTCGCAATACGACCTGCGCAACTCACTCAAAGAGATGCAACGTGCTGGCCTGACCACCGAACCTACCATCCTGTGGATGGCCAATGCCCTGGCTTTCGATGCCAACAAGACAGCTATCGAGAACCTGGCGCAACGCAATGACATTGAAATGATTGGCTATGCCATCGAACGCAATTGGATCCCTGATGGCGAAGAGGCTCGTCCGGCTTCCAACACGCGCGAAATCACGCCCAATGTGACCCAAGTGGGTGCCGACCAAGTGTGGGATTTAGGCTACAGAGGCGACGGCGTGGTGGTGGCCGTCATCGATACGGGCGTCAACTACAACCACGTTGACCTTGCCGAACACCTCTGGGATGGCGGCACGGAGTTCCCGCATCACGGCTACGATGTCTATAACAACGACAACGACCCGATGGACGACATGGGTCACGGCTCGCACTGTGCCGGCACGGTGTGCGGCGACGGTCACGGTGCCTCGCAAACAGGTATGGCTCCCGAGGCCACGCTGATGTGCGTCAAGTGTCTGAACTCGCAAGGTGGCGGCGGTGCCGACCCCATTGCAGCGGGCATCCAGTGGGCCGTTGAGCACGGCTGCGACATGTTCAGCATGTCGTTGGGTATCGCCAATTCGAGCACCACGGAGCGCACGCTGCTGCGCAATATGTGCGTCGCTGCTTTGGATGCTGGCGTGGTGGCTGCCATTGCCGCTGGCAACGAAGGCGACAGCCAATGGCAATATCCTATCCCCAACAACGTGCGTGTGCCGGGCAGCTGCCCTCCGCCCTATATGGACGACGTGCAGAATGCCAACCCTGGCGAACTGAGTTGCTCGGTGTGCATCGGCGCTGTCGACTATAACGACAATGCCGCTTACTTCACTTCGCACGGCCCTGTCACTTGGTCGAATACCAGCTTCGGCGACTATCCTTATAACCCAGGCATCGGCCTCATCCGCCCCGACGTGTGCGCCCCTGGCGTCGACATCAAGTCGATCAACTATGCCTCCAACACGGGCTACACCACCATGAGCGGCACCTCTATGGCTACGCCTTGCGTGGCGGGCTGCATGGCACTGATGCTGAGCAAGGACATCAACCTGAGCCCTGCCGACGTGTGCCGCATCCTTGAGGAAACCGCAGTGCCGCTGGCCGAAGGCAAGAGCAACATCTACGGCTTCGGTCGCGTCAACGTCTTTGATGCTGTTGAGGCCATCCAACTGGGCGCCATCAAATACACTGATTATGCCGTCAACGACCCGCAAGGCAACAACAACCATAAGTTGAATCCTTGCGAGTCGGTCACCTTGGATCTGACCCTCGAAAACATCACCGAAGAACCTGTCAGCGGCGTTTCCGTCGTCCTCAGCACGACCGACGAGCACGTCACGATTACCGACAACACGGTCGATTTCCCCGCTTTTGCCGCCAACCAAACCCTGACGGTGACAGACGCCTTCGCTTTCTCCGTCGATGACCAAGTGGAAGCCAACTATAAGGTGAAGTTCAGCATCGACATCACCGTCAATGGCGAGTTTTCCGCTACGTTCAGCTTCAAGGTGCCGGTGTATGATTATCTGCTGCAATATGGCGCCACTGCTGTCTTGAACGACGACAACGCCAACGGCCTCCTCAACCCGGGCGAGACGGGCGACTTACGCATCTTCATCGACAACATCGGCAACGAACTGGCCCAAAGTCTGGTGGGAACGCTGTCCACCGACTACGAGTTCGTCACCTTGAACGTCGCCGAAAGCGAATACGGTACGGTGGGCGCCGAAATGATGGGCTACGCCGACTTCAACGTCACCCTCGACGCCGCTGCGCCTGAGGATTTCGTCATCCCCTTCACACTCGACCTTGTGGATGCCAACGGCAGACATACCGAGTTGACGTTCAACTACAAGAACGCTTGCAACGTCATCTTCACGCTGAGCGATTCCTACGGCGACGGCTGGAACAGTGCTTACCTCACGGTGACCTACAGCGACGGCACGCCTACTGAGAACATGACGATTAATTCGGGCAACTCAGCCACCTACACTCGCGAGTTGGCTTCGGGTTCAACGTTCAGCATCACTTGGCATAGTGGCAGCTGGGACAATGAATGTAGCTTCCAGATTGCCTACGAAGACGGTACGGTCATCCATCAACAAAGTGGCAGCTTTAGCGGCACCCTGACTTTCGACGTCAATTGCAGTGGCGGCAGCGGCATCCCCGAGTTCTGCGACCCGATTCGCAACCTGGCTTACGAAGTCGATGGACACAACGTCATCCTCACGTGGGAGGCCCCCGAAAGCGGCAATCCTACGGGTTATGAGGTCTACAGAGAGACCGAACTGCTCGAAACCGTCACGGCACTGACCTTCACCGACATGGAGGTGGAAGAAGGCGAATACAACTACTGTGTCTACGCCGTTTATGACAACTGCCAGAGCGAATACGTCTGCACTTTGGTGGACGTCACTTCATGCGGCCCCGTCCAGAACCTGCAATACACCCTCGACGACGACCTGCTGCTCACCCTCACTTGGGAAACTCCCGAAGACATGACGAACTTCGTTGAATACCAAATCCTGAAGGACGGCGAACAAGTGGGCACGACCAACGAGTTGACCTACGCGTTCACCATCGCCACGGGTACTTACGATGTGGCCGTGAAGGCCGTCTTCGCTGAATGCGAGAAGGCGGCACATGTGCAGGTTTGCGTCGTTGGCGCGGTGGAGAATCTGACCTACAATATGGTTGGTAGTTCGGCCATTATTTCGTGGGACGAAATAGAGGGCGTGGAGCAATATGAAATCACCGTCAACGGACAAGTTGATACTTCAATTTCTGACATTACTTACACGTTGGTGGTGGAAGACGGCCTTACGACCGTTAAAGTTGAACCAGTATCTGAATGCTATACGATTGCGAATGAGATTGAAATCTGCTACAGTAAACCCGTCGAGAACCTGAGTTTCGTCGAGTTGGATGCAGAAGGCATGTTGCATTTCCGTTGGGATGGTTCCCAAAACGACAGCTATTATGAAATCACCTGTAACGGTGCAGAGGCTCAAATGGTTTCTACTACAGACGCTGCGTTTGCTGCCGAAGTCGGCACGAATACCATTAGTGTGGTAGCACATTCCAATTATGGTTGTGATTCCGAGCCGGTCAGCCTGTCGCAGATGGTCTGCGCTCCCGTCGATGGCTTCGATTATGCCTTTGTCGGCAACGAGGTAACGGTAACTTGGAATGGCGATGCCAATAGCTATCTTGTGAAACTTGATGGCAACGAAGTTACTACGGTTGAAGCCAATAGCTATTTGGCTGCTTTGGAAGGTGGTCACCGGATTGAAGTGACACCCGACTATGGCGACGAGTGTGCTGCCCTTACGGCCACCTTCGATTTCAATGTCACCAATGTGGCTCCCGAGATCCGTTTCGACGATGTCCATGCAGGTCATATGATTACGGTTTGGACTTCGGTTGACGGTGCCATTGCCTACAATCTCTACCGCGACGGCGAACTGATTGCTGACAACCTCACTGCAACCACTTACGACGACACCGAGATGGCCATCGACATGCAGCACTGCTACGCCGTGCAATCGGTCTTCGAGAAAGGTGTCTCCGACCTCTCTGAAGCCGCTTGCGCCAACTATTTCAATGGCATCGGCGAAAACGGCGGCCAAGTGAGCATCTTCCCCAACCCGACCACCGACAAGGTGACCGTTGAGTGCGTTGGCATGTCGCAAATCGACATCTATAACGTGGAAGGCAAGCTCATCGGCAGCTTCCAGGTCGATAACGATTCCTGCCAAATCGACGGCCTCGAAAGTGGCATCTACATGCTTCGCATCCACAAGGGCGACGCCCTCTTCGTCCACCGCGTGGTGAAGATGTAATTTCGGTTTTTTTCATCCTAATTCAAGGTCGTCTCGCTTGCGAGGCGACCTTTTTCTTATTTTTGCGGATTCATACTAAACGGGCGTTTTGTCCGTTCAACAGAAAAAGATGATTATGCGCAAGATTTTTCTCCCCTTGATTCTCCTCTTTGGCGTCGTGCTTCAGGCCACGGCCCAGCAGCCCAAAGACATCATGAAAGAGCCCATCCCCGTGGCCATGTTTCGTGTAGGCTATGCCTTTCATCTGCCTGCATTAGACAACAAGGCGCTATACGGTTTTAGCCACAACGTCGGTGGTGGTCTCGTCTATAAGACGGCTAACAATTGGCTGTTGTCGGCCGACGTCAACTTCATCTTCGGCAACAAACTCAACATCGACCGCGTTGAGATCTTTGGAGAAGGCATCACCACCGATGTGGGCGAGATTGTGGGCGGCGCTGGCAGCTTCGCCATGTTGGAGGTCAACCAACGAGGCTTCCACGTCCAAGGCGAGGTGGGACGTTTGTTTCCCTATGGCCCCAATCCCAATAGCGGCTTCTTCGTCCAGGCAGGCTTGGGCTATCTCAGCAATAGGATTAATGTGGATTATATGCAGGCATTGCTCAACCCACCCTATCAAGTCGATGACGACTATCAGTATGGCTATGACCGCATGCGCGGAGGCCCCGCTGTCCATCTTGAAGCGGGTTATCTCTTGCTGAACGACACCCGTTTGCTTAACCTGACCCTCTCCCTTGAGGTGACTTACGCCCGCACCCGCGACCTGCGCGACTACGACTTCCGTGTGTTCACCAATCCTGAGACGGGGATGCAGGAGCCCGTTGGCTACACCGACCCGCATAAGCGTTACAACGACTTGTATTACGGCATCCGCGTCACTTGGAATATCCCGACCTACCAACGCCAGCCTGAAGAATACTATTATAATTGATCGTGCGGCTCGTTTATACATTGGGTGTCCGTCTTTACGCGCTCGGCGTGCGTTTGGCAGCCCTTTTCGGCAATGCCAAAGCGAAACTGTGGGTTGAAGGACGTAAAAGCCAAGGGTCCCTGAGGCCCGTCGAAGGGTCGAAGGGCCCGACTGACCAGTGGATCTGGTTCCACGCCGCCTCGCTAGGCGAGTTCGAACAAGGTCGCCCCGTCATCGAAGCCCTAAAGCAAAGCCATCCCGAGTTCAAGATCCTGCTGTCGTTTTTCTCGCCTTCGGGCTACGAAATCCGCAAAAACTATCCTTTGGCCGACGAAGTGGTCTATCTTCCCACCGACACGCCTCAACATGCCCGGCAATGGGTGCAAAGCCGCCATTTCGTGGCTGCTTTCTTCATCAAATACGAGTTCTGGTTCAACTATATGCAGGCCTTGGAGCGGGCCGACATCCCGTTATTCTATATTTCGCTCATCCTGAAGCCGGATTCCTATTTCTTCCGCTGGTACGGCTCGTGGTTCCGTAAGCAATTGCGCAGCGTGAGGCACTTCTTCGTTCAGGACGAAGTCACGGCGCAGCTGCTCAAGGCGCACGGAATGGACAACGTCACCGTGTGCGGCGACACGCGCTTCGACCGTGTGGCTGCCATTGCTGAGCAGGCCAAGCCCTTCCCCGAAATCGAAAGGTTTGTCGCGGGCAGGCAATGCATCATCGCGGGCAGCACTTGGCCGCCCGACGAAAAGCTTTTGGCAGCGTTCCTCTCAACCCTGCCCGAGGGCTATTGCATGCTCATCGCGCCTCACGATATCTCGGCCGCGCATCTCGCCCAAATCAAGGCGATGCTGCCCGAAGCGCAGCTCTACACCGACTTATGTGCCGAGGTCTCACGCCCTTGTCATACCGAGGCGCAGCCGAGTGTATCTATGGGCGTGAAACCGACAAAGAACATCCTAGTCATCAACACCATCGGCATCCTCTCCCAGCTCTATCAATATGCCCGTTTCGTCTATATTGGCGGCGGCTTCGGCGTCAATATCCACAACATTCAGGAGCCGGTCACCTTCGGTTGCCCCGTGGTGTTCGGTCCCCGATACAAAAGCTTCAAGGAGGCGGTCGACCTGGTGGCTTTGCAAGGCGCTTTCCCCGTTCATGATGCTGATGAGTTGAGGTCTGTTTTCGACCGATTGATGAGCGACGACGGTTTCCACGACGCTGCCTCCAAAGCTTGTTCCGACTACCTGAAATCGCAAGTCGGAGCCACCAAAACCATCATAAAAGGCTTTGAGCAGGCGTTTTTTTTGTAAAAATTGGCAGTTTTTTTTGATTCTTCAAAATATTGCCTAATTTTGAGGGCTGATTTCCCGTTGAAACTCAGTGAAAAACCTATTGCCTATGCAAGACAAGTCTACTTCCAACACCATGCCGCGGCTGGGTCTCACCCAAGGCGACTTCAATGGCATCAGTTATGAAATCATGCTGAAAACCTTCTCTGACGCTCGTGTGTTTGAGTCGTTTAATCCGGTCTTGTATGGGCAGTCGAAGGTTTTCTCTTACTACAAGAAGAACTTCGGCATGGAAAGCCCCAACTATTCGCTGACGCGTGATGCCCGACAGGCCTGGGACAAGAAGTTCAACATCATTAACATCGTTGAGAACGAGCTAAAAATCGAGCCAGGGCAGCCTTCAGAGGTATCGGCCGAGATGTCGGTGCTCTCGATGAAACGCGCTTTCGACGACCTTCAGAACGGCTATATCGACGGCTTGGTGCTGGCTCCCGACAGCCCTGTGATAGCCAAGAGCAATTTGGCTTATCTTTTGTCGCATTTTGCCGATGCCGACCCTGTCAGGGTGCTGGTCAACGACACGATGCGTATCGCTTTGGCTACGGGCGACATGCCGCTGGCTGAGGCGTTGCCGCACATCGACATCCGTTTCCTCGTCGGCAAGCTGACCACGCTTTCCGATGCCCTGAAGAAGGACTTCGGTCTCAATGCACCCAAGATTGCCGTTATGGGCGTCAATCCTCATTCGGGCTCCCATCCTGTGGGCGACGACGAAAAGGTGGTGAAAGCCATCGGCGATGCCCAGCACAAAGGCATTTATGCCTTTGGGCCTTTCTCAGGTACGCAGCTCTTCGTTTCGGGCTTGTGGACCAAATACGACGCGGTTCTGGCGATGTATTATGACCAGGCGGTGCTGCCGCTTAAGATGACGGCTTTAGGCGGCTGTGCGGCGTATTGGGCAGGACTGCCCATGGTCGTTGCCGAACCCTTGCAAGGCCCCTGCTTCGATTTGGCCAACCAAAACAAGGTCCAGCCCGATTCCTACCGCAAGGCGGCGTTTCTCGCCGTCGATGTCTTCAATCATCGCAAGGAACAATAAAAAAAGGAGGCTCGAAAGCCTCCTTTTTTATTGCATTCACGGTGAAACTTACTTCACGATGAACTTCTGGCTCTGAGTGCCGGCATTCACGAAGTAGATGCCAGCGTTCAGGCTGCTGATGTTCAAGGCGTTGTTGCCAATGCGGCCTTCCTGGCTCATCACCTTCTGACCCATGATGTTGTAGATCACGATCTCCGTGTTCTGGTTGAGGGTGACGTAGAGTTGGTCGGTGGCAGGGTTGGGGTAGATGCTCATGGCCGTGTTGTTGACCACTTGTTGCTCCTCAACGCCATCGTAACCGAAGAGTTCGGTGAGGTCGAAGGTCAGGCCTTGGTAGTAGTTGTCATCCGGATTGGTGTCGCCACCCGAACCGATGAGGTAGGAGTCGGGTTGTTGGTCCATCTGCACAGCAATGACGAGGTTGTTGCCAGCGATGGCAGCCTGAGGATAGACACACTCTGACAGTTCATACATGAAGTCGTAGGTGAGGTGCTTCATCGGGGTCCAGCTTTCGCCATTGTCGAAGGAGGCGCGAGCGAAGATCTTGAAGAAGTATTGGCTGTTGGTTTCGCCGCCAATGTGGTGTTGGTCCAAACCAATCCACACGGCAACCATCATGGTGTTGTCGGGAGTCATCATCAGCACGGGCATTTCAATCAAACCACCGTTGTAGTGACCGTGGCTGTCGATACCCAATCCATTGTACATTTCAACCAAGGCAGCGGCGTCATAGAGGCTTTGATCGTAGGGGTCAACCGGAGGTTGTTCGTTTTCGTCCAAGGCGGTCAGGTAGCCAACGTATTCAGGCCACATTTCGTGCGGGGCATCGCTGAACAAGAACCAGGAATATTGGATGTCTTCTCTGAGGTAAGCAGAGTCGGCGATGAAGGGCTGGCCAGGGATGCAGGGCATCGGGTTGTTGGGGTCGCAGGCCAAAGGCTCAGTGCCACGGTAAGGCATGTCGGGGGTCCAATAAACGACACCGCCCATAAGAGGATAGTAGCTCGTTGAAGTGGCATCGCCGCTGCCGCCGTTGAAGGTGTAGGCCAAACGGATCTTGCCGTTGTTGTCATACAAAGCGGAGGTCCAGCGAGGATAGAGGTAAAGCGTACCGCCGTTGCTGGGGTCACCAAAGTCGACATCGATGCCAGGGTGGTGGTAGTACTCGGTGGTTTCCCAGGTGTTGCCTTCGTCGAAGGAAGTCAGCACGATGCCGTTGCCACGGCGGGTGTTCACCACGATGCCGAGGTAATTCTCGCCATTGTTTTCAATGAAATAGGCATCTTGGCCCGAGCCGAAGGTGGGGGCGAAGTCGCGACCCAATTCCGGGATCTTCATGTACTCTTCCCAGGTCTCACCGCCGTCCATCGAACGGAAGTAGTAGAAGGGGTTGGTTTGGCCATCTTCGGTCACTTCGTCGAGGGCAGTGACGAGGATGTGGATGTGCTTGTGGTCGGGACCCGTGCACATCACAGCGGGGAAGTGCGGGTTGTGTTCGGTTTGGCTGCCGGGCATCACATAGATGGGATCAACCGACTGATAGGCCAGGTTGTCCTTGTCTTCGATGATGTAGACTTCGCAGGTGTAGGTTTCGGGGTTACGAGAAACCACCACGATACCGTTCTCGCCATAGCGGGCCGAGCAACCGAAGCCCGTCTTGTGGCTTTCGATGGAGCCGCCTGAAGTGGTCCATTCGTCCTTTGCAGGGTCGTAGATGACGATGTTGGTGCCACGGTCGGTGTGGCTGGCGTTGCCTGAGTAGACGTAGCTGAAGCCAACGCAACCGTCAGGGAAGTGCATGGTTTGGTTCTTGCCGGCGGTGTTGGTCTGCCAGTCGTAGTAAGTGTAGTCCAGTTCCATGTCGCTTCTGGCGATGTTGGGCTGGCTACCTACGTTTTGGTACATTTCGCTGCCCGTGACCGTAATCTGTTGGGCTGACATCTTCAAAGCGTCGTTGTTCTTCGACACTTTTGCCACTTGCGAGTAGCCAACGAAGGCTACCGACAAGGCCAATGCTAAGGTAAATAACTTTTTCATTTTGAATGAGTTTAGTTAATAATTGATTGAGTAATTAATGTGTTTCTTTTTCGTTTTTGGCGCGTTTTCGCACTTTATTTGGAAGCAAAGGTAGAGATTTTTCTTGAAAGTGATGCTTTTTTGCAAAAAAAAAAGGAGGCTCAAGCCTCCTTTTTTTCGTAAGATGTAGTGGTATCCTTACTTCACGATGAACTTCTGGGTGTCGGTTCCAGCGTTCACGAAGTAGACGCCGCTCGTCAGGTTGCTGATGTTGAGCACGTTGGCACCAGCGTGACCTTCTTGGCTCAGCACCTTCTGACCAGTCATGTTGTAGACCACGATCTCAGCGTTTTGGCTGAGGGTGATGTTGAGGCGGTCAGTGGCAGGGTTGGGATAGAGGGTCATGTGGGTGTTGTGGCTCACGGTTTCCTCAACGCCAACGCCGGCATTCGGGAAGAGGTCGTTCAACTCGAAGGTGAGGCCTTGGTAGTAGTTGTTGTCAGGGTCGGTATCGGTGCCTTGGACGAAGGAATCGGCATTTTGGTCCATCTGGACGGCCACGACGAGGGTGGTACCCATCACAGCGGCTTGAGCATAAATGCACTCCGAAATTTCGTACATGAAGTCGGTGGTGAGCTGCTTTTGGCGAGCCCAGGTCTTACCACCGTCGCCCGAGTAGCTGGCGAAGAGCTTGTAGTAGTGCAAGTCGCCATCTTTGTGGAGTTCGTCCATGGCGCTCCAAACGGCCACCATGTCGAAACCATTGCAGCCAGGCACTAAGGCGAGGACGGGGAAGGCGCACACGCCACCGTTGTAGGAACCGTGGTTGGTGTAGGTTTCAATGTTCCATTCAGTGGCGGTGTAGGGGTCCTCCAAGGGTTGGAGCGTCTCAGGGTCGATGGGTGACAGGTAGCCCATGTATTCAGGGAACATCTCGTGGTTGGCATCGCTCCACAGCCACCATGAAGCATAGAGGTCTTCATAGATGTAGGCGGAGTCGAGGATGAAGGGCTGTCCATAGGTAGGAGGCATCGGGTTGTTGGGGTCGCAACCGTTCACGGGGCCGTTTTCGCCACTGTAGGGCAGGCTTTCGCTCCAGAAGGCCACACCGCCCATGCCCGGGAAGTAACCGCCGCTGGTGGAGGTGGCAACGTCGTTGCTGCCGTTCCATTCATAGGCCATGCAGAGTTCGCCATCCACGCCCCATTGCATTGAGGTGCAGCGAGGATAGCCAAAGCCCCAACCTTCTGAGGGATAGGTTCCGAACGGATCGGGATGGTGGTAGAACACCTTTCTTTCCCAGGTCTCACCGTTGTCGTCGCTGTAGAGGACCATACCGTCGCTCCAGCTGTTGTTGATGACGAGGCCAATACGGTTGTTATCGGAGGTCTCCATGAAGTAGTAGGAGTTGGAACCCCAGTTGATGCCGTATTCAGCGGTGAGGAAGGGCAGCTCGACGTATTCCTTGTCCCAGGTCTGGCCGCCGTCGGACGAACGCCAATATCTGAGGGGCTCGTACACGTTGCCTTCATAGCCTTGGAACTTGCAGGCAATCATGTGGATGATGTCGCGGTTGGGACCGGAGGTCATCACAGCAGGGTGCGTGTAGTCAGCGCTGCCGACGTAGAGTGCTGCCGAAACGCTGTTGGGCTCCATGTTGTCCTTGTCTTCAGCGATGTAGATAGCAAGGTTGTTGTTGGTGTGGGCAGCCACAACGATGCCGTTTTCCTTGTAGCGGGCGATGGAACCGAAGCCAGTTCTTTCGTTCTCGATACGGCCTCCGAGCGGAGTCCATTCGTCTTTCTCGCTGTCGTAGGTGCCGATGCCAGTGCCACGGTCGCTGAAGGAAGCGTCGGAGGCGATGGTATAGGCGAAGTTGATCTTACCGTCGGGCCATACAATGGTACGGGTGAGGTTGCCAGCGTTCGACTGCCAGTCGTAGGTGGTGTAGTCGAGTTCGCCGTCGGTGCGGGTCATGTTGGGTTGGTTTTGCACGTTCTCAAAGCTTTCCATTCCTTTCGTCACGTGTTTCGTGGCGGAAACGGCGTCTCTTTTCGACGGCATTTGTTGTCTCACTTGCGAGAAGCCAACGGTGGCCACCAGCAAGGCTAAAGCTAAAGTAAATAACTTCTTCATTTTGTGTGATTTTAATTAATGATTAGTGAGTGATTTAAATGTTTTGTTGTCTTTTTTCGTTGGTTTGTACGGGGCAAAAATAGGAATTTTTCTTTAAAAAAGTGTTTTTTTTACAAAAAAAGGAGGCCGAAGCCTCCTTTTTTTCAAATGATGTAAGCAAAACCTTACTTCACGATGAACTTCATGGTGTTCTCGAAACCGTTGGCTTTCACAGTGACGAAGTAGATGCCGCTGTTGAGCTCGGCGGTGCTGATGCTCGGGCAGTTGATGCCGGTGCTGATGCTGACGGTCTTGTTCATCACGTTCTGACCCATGATGTTGTAGACGCTGATGTTCATCTCTGAATCCATCGAGGCGTTCACTTCGATGTTGAGGACATCGGTGGCGGGGTTAGGATACACGCGGGTGGTGGTCATCGGGTTGATGGCTTCTTCCATGCCAGCCATTTCGGGATCGGCAATGACCTTCATGACATAGATGTCGTTTTGCGTGGTTTCCGGTTGGGTGGCGTTGCTGCCCCAGGAGAGACCGATTTGATAGTCGGCCTGGAAGCCGAACCAGAATTCACCAGGATTGACGGTGTTGGGCACCGAGATGGTGAAGAGGCCGTCGGACATTTCGAGGTCGAAGACAGGCTCAAAGAGGTCGTCTTCCACTTGATGCCAGTAGCCCTCGTCCACGTTGTAGTAGCTCACGTAGACGGTTCTTTGATAATACTTGGCACCATTGACGTCGCCTTCGCGGGCGGTGCAAGGAGCCGAGTAGGCGCAAGCGAGGTTGCCGTAGGGGTCGCATGACAGGGCCGGATGGGCCGAGTTGCCCCAGACCTTGCTGGTGTATTCATTCAGATACTCTTTGTCATTGTCCCAAGCGATAAGGCTGCCGTTTGAATCGTAGTACATAGGCAGGTAGCCAATCCATCTGGTGGAGTCGGCAACCATCATCACATAACCCGGGTTCTCCGGATCGTCCCACCACAGTTGGAAAGCGTGGGCAGGATTGCCGTCGGGCGATTGGATGGGAGCCTCTTGGGTGTCGTTCCAGTAGGCAATGCCGTCGATTTGACGACCATAGAAATAGGTGTATTCGCCAGGATTGTTGTCCAAGGTGTGGACTATTTTATACACGTTCAGGGCAACGTGAGCCACGCCGTTGTTGTCAATCACGATGGAGCTGTTCATAGGCATGGAGATGGTGTCGTCCATACCCCAAGCGGGCTCTTCGTCAAATTCTCTGCCTTCATAGGGGTTTTCCCAAACCTTGGTGGTGTTCCAGGTCAAACCGTCGTCGGTCGACTTGAACATCCAAACGCTGTTGGTGACGCAGCCCGAGAAGAGCATGGCCACGGTGTGACCGTTGGCGGCCAGGGCGTAGTCGTCAGCCGAGAAAGTGCCCACTTCGTAGCCGTATTCAGCAAGCGGAGTGTAGTCGACGGTCCAGTTTTCGGCATCTTCCGAACGGAACATGACGGTGCGGATGTCGGTCTCGTCGCTGCTGATGCTGTGCTGCAGGGCGGCAAGGGCGATGATGACATTGTGGTTTTCACCGCAGGTGATCACTCTCGGCCAGGTGGGGTACTCGTTGTAAGGATAGCCTTCCGGATAGTTCGGGAGGGCACCTCTGAATTGCCATTCGCCTTCGCCGGCAATCTCTCTGGTGAAGCAGTTCAAAGCACCGTTACCGTGGGAAAGGAGGATTTCGCCGTTGGCACCCCATTGGGCGATGGACGGCCAGCCTGACATCCAACCTTCGACGCGCTCTTCAGGACCTTCGCCGTCATCGACGGTACCGAAGATCCATTCACCAGTGGTGTAGTCCTTGTTGGAGTTGAGCTTGAAGAAGTTGTAGCCCGTACCACGATCCGGAACGGAGGTGTTGCTGGCGGTGTGCGACATGGTGGCCGTAGCGGCAACCGAACCGTTGGGCAGTTGGTACATACGGTTGGCCACATGGTGGTTCGACTGGAGGTCGTAGGTCGTCCACATGGTGGAAGCAAACTCGAGGTCGCCTTGGTATCTGTTGCTGACGACGTTAGTCATGGGGGCAAATTGGGCAGCGGTGGGGGCTGCTACTTCTTTACCTGCCAGTTCTTTCTTGGCACTGGCCGTGGCGGAACCGAGTTCGCTCTTGGCCATGCGCTGCTGTGCGAATGCACTGAAGCCTAAAGCAAGGCTCAATGAAAGTAGTACTACTTTTTTCATTTTGTGTGTTTTTAATTAATAGGTTAATGTTATGAGTTTTCTCTATTTTGGGGCTGCAAATATAATCATAATTTCAAAAACAGGTGAAAAAGTGGAATTTTTTTATACAAAAGCTACAGCATGCAAAGATTGTGCCAGAGTGATTCCTGCAGGAGTAAGCCAATCAACCTTTTTATTTTCTGTTTTTTTTGTTTTTGCAACGATAAATGCTTTATCTTTACACGCTCAAAATTCACTTGTTATGAAAAGAATTGTACTCCCCTTATTAGTAGCATTAATGGCCTTCGCGGCCTGCACGCAGCAGCCCAAGGCCGATTACGTCAATGATCCCGCCGCCTACGTCGACCCGTTCATCGGGACGGGCGGCCACGGCCACACCTTCCCCGGCGCCACCGTGCCCTTCGGCATGGTGCAGTTCAGCCCCGACACCCGCATGAACGACTGGGACGGCTGCTCGGGCTACCACACCAGCGATAACACCATCCTCGGCTTCAGCACTACCCACCTCAGCGGCACGGGCTGCTCCGACTATGGCGACTTCAGGTTTATGCCCGTCGTGGGGCCCGTCCCCGTTGATAAAGGTGAAGAGGAAGACACGCAGACGGGCTACCGCTCGGCTTTCCAGCACGAGAACGAAGATGCCAAGGCGGGCTATTATGCCGTACTGTTGGACGATTACAACACCAAGGTGGAACTCACCACTGGCGACCGCGTGGGTATGATGCGCTGCACCTTCCCGCAAGGCGCCGACGCGCATCTACTTTTGGATATGGTGGAAGGCGTGAACGATGAGTTTGTGTACGAGGCCTTCCTCCAAAAGGAAAATGACCATGCCATCAGCGGCTTCCGCAAGACCCGCGACTGGGCTAACGAACAATGCCTTTATTTCTACGCCGAGTTCTCGAAGCCTTTCAAGGATTACACTTTCATTAATAAAGATCAGCCGACCCAGGACGAAAGGGTGGAAAGCGATTTCATCAAGGCTCAGTTTGACTTCGACACCGAGGAAGGTGAGCCAATCACCATGCGCATCGCCCTCTCCGCCGTCGACGTGGAAGGTGCGAAGAACAACCTAAAGGCCGAACTTGCCGACGGCGACTTCGACTTCGACGCCCTGCGCCAAAAAGCCTATGACAAATGGAACACCGAACTGAAACGCTACGAGGTGGCCGACAACAACGAATCGAACAAAACGGTGTTCTACACCGCACTCTACCACACCATGGTTGCGCCCAACCTCTTCAGCGACGCCGATGGCCGCTATCGTGCCCACGATTTGAAGGTTTACACGTGCGAAAGACCCGTTTATACGGTCTTCTCGCTGTGGGACACCTTCCGCAGCCTGCATCCGTTGTTCAGCTTGATGCAGCGCGAGCGCACCCTCGATTTCATCTACACCTTTATTAATAAGTACGAGACCAACCCGCACCACATGCTTCCCGTCTGGGAGTTGGCCGCCAACGAGACCTACTGCATGATTGGCAACCACGCCATCCCCGTCATCGCCGACGCCTATTTCAACGGCATCCGCGACTTCGACACGGAGAAGGCTTTGGAGGCCATGGTCAACTCGTCGAAGATGGACTTCCGTGGCATGGGCGCCTACATGAAATACGGCTACATCCCGATTGAGGTGGAGGGCGAGGCCACATCCAAGACCTTGGAATATGCCTACGACGACTGGTGCGTGGCGCGCATGGCCGAGGACATGGGCAAGCAGGACATCGCCGACGAGTTCTATGCCCGCGCACAGGCCTACAAGAATATCTACAACCCTGAAAACCAGTTCTTCCAAGGCCGCCGCAACGGTGGTTGGATGAAGCCCTTCGACCCCGCGCAAGTGAATTTCACGCTGACCGAGGCCAACTCCTACCAATATGGTTTCTTCGTGCCGCAGGATATCAATGGCCACATCGACCTGATGGGCGGTTGGAATGCCTACGAGGCCAAACTCGATGCCTTGTTCAACGCGCCGGAGAACCTGACGGGTCGCGTGCAGCCCGACATCACGGGCCTCATCGGGCAGTATGCCCACGGCAACGAGCCGAGCCACAACACCGTGTATATGTACAATTTCGTCGGCCAGCCGACCAAGACGCAACGCTATGTGAAGCAGGTGATGGACGACTTCTACACCGACCGTCGCGACGGCTACGCCGGCAACGAGGACTGCGGCCAGATGTCGGCCTGGGGCGTGCTCTCCAGCATGGGCTTCTATCCCGCCACGCCCGCTTCGGGCTATTATGTCTTAGGCGTGCCGCGCTTCCAAAACCTTCGCTTGACCTTCGAAAACGGCAAACAGTTTACGGTGGTCGCCAAGAAGCTGAGCGACAAGAACTGCTATGTGCAGTCCGTGAAGCTGAACGGCAAGGCCTTGGAACGCAGTTATGTCATGTTTGACGAAGTCTATAACGGCGGCACGTTGGAGTTCACCATGACCGACCAACCCAATTCCACTTGGGCCACGCAGCCCGAGAATTGTCCCGTGGTGCGCATCGACAAGAGCAAGGACATCGTCATCGTCCCGACCATCAACGCCAACTCCGACACCTTCTTCGACAGCTTGATGGTGAGCATGAGCCATCCCGTCGAGGGCGTGAAGATCTACTATACTTTGGACGGCACAGAGCCCAACGAAGGGAGTATGCTTTATGAGCAACCATTTTGCCTGAGGCAAAATGCGACAGTGAGGGCCACCGCCAAGCAGGGCGAGCGCTGGAGCCGCGTGATGGATGCGCAGTATTACCTCATCGACGCGCGCCACAGCGTGAAGGTGGAGAACATGTACAACGAGCAATATGCGGCAGGCGGCCTCAAGGCCCTGATTGACCACCAGCGCGGCACAGATAATTTCCGCACGGGCACGTGGCAGGGCTATTATGGCGTCGACCTCATTGCCACTGTCGATTTGGGACAAAGCAAGAGAATCAACCGCTTGGCGGGCAGTTTCTTGCAGGAGCAGAAGTCGTGGATTTGGATGCCCACGGAGGTGGAGTATTTCATCAGCGACGACGGCAAGACGTTCCGCAGCGTGGGCAAGGTGAAGAACGACGTTCCAGTGGACGAGGAAGATGCTGTGATTCAGGAGATGGAGGTGCGTCCGCGCACGAACGCCCGTTATGTGAAGATGGTGGCCAAGACCCTCGGCACTTGTCCCGACTGGCATGTTGGGGCAGGGCAGAAGTGCTGGATCTTCTGTGATGAACTCGTGATTGAATGATTAACTATAAATGAAATAATATGAAAGAATCCATCGTGATCCTCGCCGGCGGCGGTCCGGCACCTGGCATCAACACGGTCATCAGCACCGTGGCCAAGACCTTCCTCAAGGACGGTTATCGCGTACTCGGCCTCAACGAAGGCTACAAAAACCTCTTCAAGCCCAATCCCGATGTGGTCGAGATGGACTTCCTCTATGCTGACGCCATCCTCAAGCAAGGGGGCTCGGCTTTGAAGATGAGCCGCTACAAACCGAAAAACGAGGAGTTTAATACCGACTTCTTCGTGAAGAACAATATCAAGCTGTTGGTCACCATCGGCGGCGACGACACCGCTTCGACGGCCAACCGCATCTCCAAGTTCCTGGCCACCTGTGGCGTGCATATCCAGAATATCCACGTGCCCAAGACCATCGACAACGACCTGCCGTTGCCCGAGGGCAGCCCGACTTTCGGCTACTATTCCGCCAAGGACGCCGCCGTGCATCTGGTGCAGACCATCTACGAAGACGCCCGCACCAGCGGCAACTGGTTCGTGGTCTCGGCCATGGGTCGTGAGGCTGGTCACCTGGCTTTCGGCATGACTTCGGCCTGTCACTGCCCGATGGTGGTCATCCCCGAGATGTTCAACAAGGCGGAAGTCACCTTCGACGCCATCATCAAGTTGGTGGTGAGCTCGATTGTGAAGCGCAAGCTGTTGGGCGTCAACTATGGCGTGGTCATCATCAGCGAAGGCGTGTTCCACTTCATGAGCGACGAGGAAATCGAGAAGTCAGGCGTGGCCTTTACCTACGACGAGCACGGCCACCCCGAGTTGGGCAACGTGAGCAAGGCCCACATTTTCAACCTCTTGCTGCAACAGCGTTTGAAGGCTTTAGGCATCAACGTGAAGAGCCGTCCCGTCGAAATCGGCTACGGTATCCGTTGCGTGGAGCCCAATGGCTACGACCTGACCTATTGCTCGCTGCTGGGCTATGGCGTGAAGAAGCTCTTCGACAAGGGCGTGAGTGGCGCCATGGTGACCACAAACCCGAAGGGTGAGATTATGCCGTTGTATCTGAAGGACGTGGAGGACGAGAATGGCAAGATCAAGCCGCGCTTGGTGAACCTCAACGGCCCGAAGGCCGAGTTGATCTTCAACGACGGCTTGCAGTACATCAGCCCTGCCGACTATGAAGCGGCTAAGGCTTACCTGCCGCATCCTGAAGAATACGACTTCCGAAAGATTCTGAATTGGTAAACAAAAAAAATCGGGACAGCCGTTTGGTTGCCCCGATTTTTTTTGCTTTAAGATGGTTTATTTCTTCACGTTCACCTTTTGCATGGTCACGCCGTTGGCGCTCTCAATGCGGACGAGGTACATGCCTTGGCCATACCGGCTCAGGTCGAGGCTGGTATTGCCTTCGGCCGTGGTCTGCATCAGCTGCTGTCCCAGCACGTTGCTCACGGTGATGTGCATCGTGCCTTGGCCTTCAACGTAAACCAGGCCTGTCGTCGGGTTGGGATAGACGTCAATGTCGTTTTCGATTGTGGTTTCGGGCACTGCGGTCGGGTCGCAGTCGTTGTTGAAGGTGAAGAAGGTGCCGTCTTCGAGTTCGGCGGAGGTGTAGAGCACGTTGCCGTCGCTGTCGAGGATGCTGAACGAGCATTCACCGTCGGTGTCGTATTCCTCATAGCTGTGATACCAGCCGTGGTTCCAGCGGAAGTCGAGGTCGCCATGCAGCAGCGGCATCGTCAGGGTGTCGTCGCTGCCTTCCGTCATGGTGACGACGGCGATGCGGTTGTCGTTGGCGTCGACCACGCTGATGGCTGCGCCTTTCCAACCGTTGCCGCCCTGGTCGTGGAGCACGAAGGTGACATCGCACTTCTGGCCGACGAGCATGGTGACGTAGTCCGAACGGCTGGCGCCCTCGGCATTGCTCACGAAGATCTCGTATTCGTAGAGGCCGGGGACGAGGTCGTTGTCCTCATAATCCATGGCTGCACCAGGTTGGGCATCGGTGAGCACGGCCACTTCTTCGAAGTTGCGCAGGATGGTGACGGAGGTGATTTCGGTCAGGTCTTGTCCGTTGAGGTCGCTGACGGGGTTGACCCAACTCAGATTGACGCCGTCGAACTTGTCGTTCTCTGAAGCCACGAAGTTGTCGACTTTCTCGGGACGGAGGAAGTATTCGTCGCTCTGCGGACGGATGTGGCCCGTGAAGCCGTTCATTTGGTTGAAGGCGTAGCGGGTGGTGTTGAGGGCGCCCACGGGAGCCCACACGTTGTCGCGACCGCTCCAGCCCCAGTTGAAGTGGAAGTAGTCGTTCTCGTCGTAGCCGTCGCACACGAAGGCGTGGCCGCCGGCGCCGCCGTCATCGCTACCGCTGTAATAGAGCGGCAGGCCTTCGTCCAGGCCACCGTCTTTCAGCATTTGGATCCATTCCTCATTGGTGTAGCCCCAACCAGGCCAGTAGCTGCCATAGTTGGTGATGTGGTCGTCGCTGCTGTAGCGGAAATAGTTGTGCAGCGCTGCAGGCACCGATTCGGAGTAGGCACCGCTGCCATGACCGCTGTACTGCATGTCGACGGAGATGCCGATGTGGTGGAGCAGTTGGGCCACATAGAAGATTTGTTCTTCGGTGCTGGTCGAATCCAGTTCGTTGGGCATCAGCTCGAAGTGGTACTCCGTCTCGCCGAAGTTGGCCGATTGTTGGGCGTAGCCCGAAGGATTGTAGGTGTGCGAACCTGTGCCTTGTGCCGGCCAATCCCAGAACTTCATCACCTGACCCATGGCCGTGGCGACGCAACCTGCATAGACGTGACCGCCGTTGCCTTCTTCGTCTTCGGGGCATTGGCTGTTCCAGGGGTAGTTTTGGTTCCAGAGGGTATGGCAGAGCTGATCAACCACGGCGCGGGCCTTGCGGCCAGGCACGATTTGTCCGCTTTCGCTCACCGACTTCCATTCGGCCACGATGTCGGGCGTGACTTCAAGGTTGTGGCGGCGCACATATTGGATTTCCTCTTGGAAACCCGCCAAGGTGTATGCCAAACCGTCGGCGACATCTTGCGGATTGTACTCACCTTCGGTGGAGTAGGCGAGGATGGGCTTCACGCGGTCGTCGCCGGCCACGATGACGAAGCCTTCACCGCCCGTGACGTTGAAGATGTAATAGTCAATGCCGCCGCGCTGCATATTGAGGGCGGCGCTGACCAGATGGAGTTGGATGTCGTTGTTCCTCTGAGCCAACGCGGTGGTGCTCAGGAATTTGGCTCCCAATTTCTGTGCCTTTTGTTGGTCGACGGGACCGGCAAGGAGACTGCCGAACGTAACCGCGACAAGGCATAAGGTCAAATAAATCTTTTTCATTGTTGTAGGTATTTGAGGTTGTTAATGTTTTGTTTTCAGGGCGGCAAAGATAATCTCTTTGTTTGATTTAGGTGCAAGGGGAAGTGAAAAAATAACGTAGTCATAAAATTTAATCAATCTACTTTCAGTTTCTTGTATCTGAACCGCTTCGGTTCCACGTTGCCCAAGCGCTTCATCTTGTTCTCCTCGTATTCGGAGTAGCTGCCCTCGAAGAAGTAGACTTGGGAATTACCCTCAAAAGCCAAAATGTGTGTCGCTACGCGGTCGAGGAACCAGCGGTCGTGGCTGATGATGACGGCGCAGCCGGCGAAGTTCTCCAAGCCTTCCTCCAAGGCGCGGAGCGTGTTCACGTCGATGTCGTTGGTGGGTTCGTCGAGGAGGAGGACGTTGGCTTCCTGCTTCAAGGTCAAGGCCAGGTGCATACGGTTGCGCTCACCGCCCGAGAGCACGCCGGCTTTCTTCTGTTGGTCGTTGCCACCGAAGTTGAAGCGCGACACGTAGGCGCGCGAGTTGATGCTGCGTTTGCCCAATTGAATCAAGTCGTTGCCGCCGCTGATGACTTCCCAAACGGTTTTCTCGGGGTCGATGTCGGCGTGTTGCTGGTCGACATAGCCGATTTTCACGGTCTCGCCGACTTCAAAAGTCCCCGAATCGGGCTTTTCCAAGCCCATGATGAGGCGGAACAAGGTGGTCTTGCCCGCGCCATTCGGCCCGATGACGCCCACGATGCCGCCTTGCGGCAGGCTGAAGCTAAGGTTTTCGAAGAGGAGTTTGTCGCCGTAGGCCTTCGTCACGTCGTGTGCCTCAATGACTTTCGAGCCCAAGCGGTCGCCGTTGGGGATGTAGATTTCCAGTTTCTCTTCCTTTTCCTTCACGTCCTCGTTGAGCATTCTCTCATACGACTCCAAACGGGCCTTGCCTTTGGCATGACGCGCCTTCGGGGCCATGCGCACCCATTCCAACTCGCGCTCGAGGGTCTTGCGGCGCTTGCTCTCAGTCTTTTCTTCCATGGCGAGGCGTTGGGTCTTTTGGTCGAGCCATGACGAGTAGTTGCCTTTCCACGGGATGCCTTCGCCACGGTCGAGTTCGAGGATCCAGCCGGCCACGTGGTCGAGGAAGTAACGGTCGTGCGTGACGGCGATGACGGTGCCTTTGTATTGCTGCAGGTGGCTCTCCAGCCATTGGATGCTCTCGGCATCGAGGTGGTTGGTGGGCTCGTCGAGGAGCAGGATGTCGGGCTCTTGCAGGAGCAGGCGACAAAGGGCCACGCGGCGACGTTCGCCTCCCGAGAGGTTGCGCACGGGCGTGTCGCCGTCGGGGCAGTTGAGGGCATCCATGGCGCGCTCCAACTTGCTGTCGAGTTCCCAAGCGTCGTGTTGCTCGATGAGTTCGGTCAGTTCGCCCTGACGGGCAATCAGTTTATCGAAGTCGGCGTCGGGCTCGGCGAATTTGTTGTTGATTTCCTCGTATTCCTTGAGGATGTCGACGATTTCCTGCACGCCTTCCTCCACCACTTGGCGGACGGTCTTGTTGTCGTCGAGTTGCGGCTCTTGGTCGAGCATGCCCACGGAATAGCCGGGCGAGAAGACCACTTCGCCGTTGTAGGATTTCTCCTTGCCCGCGATGATGCGCAGCAAGGTCGACTTACCGGCGCCGTTGAGGCCGATGATGCCGATTTTCGCTCCGTAGAAGAACGAGAGGTAGATGTCTTTCAGGATTTGTCTTGACGGCGGGATGATTTTGCTCACGCCTACCATCGAGAAGATGATTTTTTTGTCGTCGGGTTGTGCCATTTTCAGTTGTTAGTTTGTAGTTATGCAGTTGTCAGTTGCGCAGGGACTTACGTCGCCTGCTTATTGGTGTGTCGCCCTTTCAGGGCTTTGTTTTTCGTCGCTTCGCGTCATTGCGAGGAACGAAGAAATCCAGGATATGCATCCTTCATCGCCGTCTCCATGATCTCCGTCGCCTTGCCCCAGTCATAGACGCGGTTCGTGAAGTCATATCCCGCTTGGGCGAGGCGTTCGGCCTTTTCGTGGTCGGTGAGGAGGGTGATGATGTGCTGCGCCATTTCCTCGGCGTTGCTGCCCACGAGGATTTCCTCCTCGGGCTTGGCCCCGAGCGAGGCATTGGCCAAAGGCGAGGTGATGGCGGGCAGTCGCATCGACATGGCTTCGAGCAGTTTGTTTTGCAGTCCCGTGCCGATGCGCATCGGGGCGATGAAGACGCGGCTCTGGGCGTAGGCCGTGCGGATGTCGTCGAGCCAGCCGCTGACGATGATGCGCTCCGACGCGTATTTCTTCACCCTCGGGTCGGGGGTGGCGCCAGCGATGTACATCTTCACGTCGGGCAGGGTCTTCCACACGATGGGCAAGATTTCGTTGGCCAAATATTCCACAGCGTTCACGTTGGGCGCATAGCTCATGTTGCCCGTGAAGACGAGGTCGTATTGCTTCTCGCATTCTTGCGGCTTGAAAAACTCGTGGTCGACGCCGTTAGGGATGATGAGGATTTCGTCGCGTTTCGGGTGCGGGAACAGCTGTCTGTCGGGCTCGCTGATGATGGTGCGCACGTCGAAGTCGTTGAAGATGGCGGCTTCGTAGCGGGCCAAACGGCGGTACTCCATATTATATATGGGTCGGGTGACGAACGAGGCTACATCGGCGCGACGTTTCATGCCGTAGGAGAAAATATCTTGATAATCAATGGTTTTCGGGACGTCTTTGTGCCTAATGTATTCCGCCACGCGCAGCAACTGACCGAAAAGCATGTCGGGCCTGTGCCGTTCGATGAGCTGGTTGATTTTCTTGGCGGCTTTGCGGTTGTAGAAATAGCCGGTTTGCATCGGAAGTCCCTTGAAGAAAGCCCTCACCAAGCCCAACAGAATCTGCGGCTTCGAGATTTTGATGAAATTGACCGATTGGCAATAGGGTTGCAAGGCACGAAAAGCGTCCTGCTCGTTGACTTTCGGGTTGTCGTTCAAGGCGCAGAGGACTATCTCGTTGTTTTTTGCAAGTTGCTTTATCTGATTGAAGGCCCGTAACTTGTCGCCTTTTTCAAGCGGATAGGGGATACGGGGCAGGAGGACGAAAATCTTCATCTCTAGTGAAATTTGGGGACAAAGATAGGAAAATTATAGGAATGTAATCTTGCTTCCAGGCTTAATCTGCTCGTAAAACATCAGCAGACGGGCGATGATTTTGCGGTTGTCGTAGGTTTCCTCGACGAGTTTTCGTGCGGCTTTGCCGATCTCGACAGCGGTCTGTGGGTTCTCGTTGATGGCACGGATGGCTTCCACCATGCGGGCCTTGTTTTCGGCGATGATGAGGTTCACTTCCTCGTCGTAAAGGATGCCTTCGGCGCCCACACGGGTGGTGATGACCGTCTTACCCATGGCCATCGACTCGATGATCTTGATGCGGATGCCGCTACCCGAGAGCAGGGGGACGATGGCCACATCGTGGTCGGCGACAAACGCCTTGGCATCGGGCACTTCTCCGATGACATTGACGTGCGGGTTCTTCAGTTCCGTGAGCCATTCGGGCATGTTGCGGCCGGCCAGATGATACACGAAATCGGGCACTTTTTCCACCGTTTTGGGTAGCACCTCGTCAACGAACCAGCGGATGCCTTCCTCGTTGGGCATCCAGTTCATGGAGCCGATATGGTAGAACTTGGGTTTGCCTTCGATGTCGTATTTCGGTGTAAACTCCTCGGGATAAACACCGTACGGGATGTCGACGATGGGCTTGGAGCAGTATTTGCGGAAAAACGCCGCATCTTTGCGAGTGATGGCCGCGATGCCGTCGACGGTCTCGAGAGCGTTCAGCTCGTACTCTTTCAATGTGCTGGCCAAGTGGTTGATATACCAGCGTTTGAGGAAAAACTTGGTTTCTTTGGCGATGCGTTCCCAGATTTTGTGTTCCACGTTGTGGGCGCGAAGCACAATGATGGCTTTCGAGTGTTCTCGTATGGTCTCCACATAGGGTGCCATATAAAGCATCTCAAGTTGCACCACGTCGAACTGTCCCTTTGCGAGCACCTCTGCGAGGCGTTCCTTGAAGTCTTCGGAGATGAAACGTTCCACGTGGTACGACTTTTTGGAGAACAAGTTGAGGAAGGCCTTCAGCGGTCGGACGCGCAGGTCGACGTCGATGAGTTCGATGCCAGTCTTCTCCTTGTAATCGTCGGGGATATCGCTTTCCTTGACGTTGAACTTCTCGCTATTGATGGCCATTATTTTGACCTGATGCCCCGCTTCGAGCAATCCCGTGATGATGCTGTTCATCGCCATGGGACCGCCTTCGGAGGCCGGGTAGGGGGGCTTGTTGCAGAGTAGGAGTATCTTCATGGTTTCCTATGGGTTATTTTTTGAAAGAACTTTTTCCAGCTGTCGCCGTCGAACAGGGCTGCATCGGTGGTGGCTTTGAAGGTGAGAAAGAGGCCCACGGGTGCAAGGACGATTGACGACAACCATACGCCGAGAAACATATTGAGGTCGCCAAACACGGCCATGCGTTCTCCAATGGTGGAGATGATGTAGTAGACGACGAAAAACAGCACTGAGACGACCACGGGTAGGCCTAGTCCGCCCTTGCGGATGATGCTGCCCAATGGCGCCCCGATGAAGAAAAAGATAAGACAGGCGATGCTCAGGGTGAACTTCTTGTGCCATTCTTTCCTGTGCTTGTTGATGTTTTCGGTTTGCGTGCCAAGGTCCAACTTATTGAAAGCCACGTTGTCCTTGGCGTTTTCTGCCAACCCCAAAGCCATATTAATTAAGGTGGAGCGTGTCTCGCCTTCAAACTGGTCGAGCAAAGGCCAGCTGAGGACAATGTTGGTGTCGGCTACCAGCGTTTCGCTGCCAGGGAGAGGTGGCGCGTTGCCGAATTTTATGCTGTTGTAGTTGCCCCAGCGCCGTTCGAAACCTTCGGTGAACGCCTGCTGCTTGTCAACATAGCGCTGCTCCAACGAATCCAACGAGGTGGAGAGCTGGCGGATGTTCATCATTTGCTGATACGACTTGTACATGTCCTCGCTCGAGCGGGTCATATCGAACGAGGCAAGGCTGAACTTGATCTGTTCTTCCTTGAACGACATACGCTCGAATGGACGAGTCTCTTTGTAGTTGTCGGTGGTGATGTCGGTGTAGTTGTAACCATCGTAAAGCGTGAAGATGATGCAACGTTGGTTGGGGCTCATCTCCATCCTCCCCGAGTCGGCCGAGATGATTTTGTTGTTGCCCATACGGTCGGAATGGTCGTAGATCTTCACACCGTAGATGCTGCTGCCGTCCTTGCCTTTCCGTTCTACATAGATGACGAAATTCTCAATGTCCTTGTAGAAAACGCCTTCCTTGATGTTGAAGGCCAGCTTCTGCCTTTGCACGTCGGTGAGCAGCGTGCGCCATTTGAGCGTGGTCGTCGGGATAAGACTGTTCGAGATGAAGAATGCCAATACGCTGAGGATCAATGAAAAATGTAACAATGGACGCATGGCACGCCACATTGAGATCCCCGAGGCTTTCATCGCCACCAATTCGTAATGCTCGCCCAGGTTGCCGAAACACATCAGCAAGGCCAAGAGCAAGGCCAAAGGCAACGACATCGGGATGGCAGTGATGGAGGTGTAAAATAGTAGTTCGGCTATGATTTTGATTTCCAATCCTTTACCAACCAAGTCATCGACGTAAAGCCACACGAATTGCATCACCCACACGAATACTACGATGAAGAAGGTGAGTAAGAAAGTGCCTAAAAACGACCTGACGATATATTGATAAAGTTTTTTCATTAAGGAAATAACGCTGCAAAGGTATAAAAATTCTATTTTTGCCCCAATTTAATCATCAAATACGAAACAATGGAAAACAAGGATTATTTCAAAGGGGTCAATCTGGCCATCACCATCAGTGCCAAGGAAGGCGAAATCTTGTATCAAAACGACAGTTCCATCGAGGTGAACGGCGATGCCCGTGGTCGCGACCTGATGGGTTGCCACAACCCACATTCTCAGAAGATTATCCAACATCTTTTGGACGATGCGGCTACCAACGTCTACACGATTTCAAAGAAGGGAAAGAAGAAACTCATTTACCAAACGCCATGGTATGAGGACGATGCCAAACAGGTCGTTGGCGGCCTCATCGAGTTCTCCATTATCCTGCCGGAAGACATGCCGCATTACGACCGCGGATAAAAAAATCGGTGCCATTTGCTTGGCACCGATTTTTCGTTTTATGGGGGTAACCGATTACTTCGTCACCAAATTGTAGGTGTCCTGGGCAATCACAAACTCTTCGTCGGTAGGATAGACCACCACGGTAATCTTCGACTCGGGCGTGCTGATGATGCCGGCGTCGCCGATGGTCTCCTTGTTCATCTTGCGGTCGAGGACGATGCCGAGGCCTTCCATGTTTTCGAGGATGGCTTCACGCATGAACCAGGCGTTCTCGCCGATGCCGCCCGTCATGACGATGACGTCGGCACCGTTCATCACGGCCATGTAGCCGCCGATGTACTTCTTCACGCGGTGGGCGAACATGTTGAAGGCGTAGGTGCAACGCTCGTCGCCTTCTTCCTTGCCGGCACGCACGTCGCGCATGTCCTGCTTGCCGCCTGTGATGCCCACGAGGCCAGATTTCTTATTCACTAAGGTGTTCATCTCCTTGGTCGTGTAGCCTTCCTTGTCCATGATGTACATGAAAGCACCCAGGTCGAGGTCGCCAGTGCGGCTGCCCATCACGAGGCCTTCCACAGGCGTGAAGCCCATCGAGGTCTCCACCGACTTGCCGTATTCCACGGCGGCGATGCTGGCGCCACTGCCGAGGTGGCAGGTGACGATCTTCGACTTCTGCCAGTCCTTGCCGACGAAAGCGGCGGCCTTCTCGGCCACGTACTTGTGGCTGGTGCCGTGGAAGCCATAGCGGCGCACGCGGTACTTGTCGTAGTATTCGTAAGGCACGGCATAGAGGTAAGCCTCGGGCGGCATGGTGCTGTGGAACGAGGTATCGAACACGGCGGCCATCGGGATGCCGGGGAGCACTTCTTCCATGGCGTGGATGCCTTGCAGGCTGCCTGGGTTGTGCAGCGGGGCGAGGTCGCAGAGCGACTCGATGCCTTCAACGACTTTTTGGTCAATGAGGACGCTTTTCGGGAAGAGTTCTCCACCGTGGGCCACGCGGTGACCGACGGCGTTGATTTCCTTCAGGTCCTTGATGACGCCCATCTTCGGGTCGACCAAAGCCTTCAGCACCAGCTTGATGCCTTCGGTGTGGTTCGGGATGGGGAGTTGCTCATAGTGCTTCTCGCCATTGTATTTGTGGGTGAATTCGCCCATTTCGAGGCCGATGCGCTCCAGCAGGCCCTTGGCCAGCAGGCGCGACGAATTGGCGTTTTCCATCTCCAGCAGTTGGTATTTGATGGAGGAGCTGCCGCAGTTTAAGACTAATATTTTCATGATTATTTTTGTTTTTGTGCGATTGCTTGATTACAGGTGATGGCGACCAGTTTGTACACATCGTCGATGCTGCAGCCACGGCTGAGGTCGTTACAGGGCTTGGCCAAGCCTTGCAGCACGGGACCGACGGCTTCGGCACCAGCCAGACGTTGGACGAGCTTGTAGGCGATGTTGCCGACTTCGAGGCAGGGGAACACCAGCGTGTTGGCCTTGCCAGCAACAGGGCTATTCGGGGCTTTGCTCGAACCCACCGACGGGACGATGGCGGCGTCGGCTTGCAGCTCGCCGTCGAGGACGAGGTCGGGACGACGCTCCTGAGCGATGCGCGTGGCCTCGATGACCTTGTCGACCACCTCGTGCTTGGCGCTACCCTTGGTGGAGAAGCTCAGGATGGCCGTGACGGGGTCGATCTTGGCGATGGCCTTGGCCGTGTCGGCAGTGCAGATGGCGATTTCGGCCAGCTGTTCAGCCGTCGGCATGGGCGTGACGGCGCAGTCGGCGAAGACCATGCGACCATCGGTGCCGTAGGGGCAACCTTCGGGCAGGAACATCGTGAAGGCACCGCTGACGCAGCTCACGCCAGGCACCGTCTTGATGATTTGCAGGGCGGGACGCAGCATGTCGCCCGTGGTGGAGCGGGCACCGCTCACCAGGCCGTCGGCTTCGCCAGCCTTCACCAGCAGGATGCCGAGATACATGAAGTTGCCGGCCAGGTCGTAGGCCTGCTCGGGCGTCATGCCCTTGGCCTTGCGGATTTCGAAGAGGAGATCGGCATATTTCTGGCGCTCGGGGTTGTTCATCGGGTCGATGATGCGGGCCTTGCCGATGTTTTGCAGACCGAATTCGGCGGTCATTTCCTTGATTTTCTCGGCGGGACCGATGAGGATGATGTCGGCAACGCCGTCAGCCAAAAGGCGGTCGGCGGCTTTCAGGGTGCGGGGTTCGTCGCCCTCGGGGAGCACAATGCGTTGCTTGTTGGCTTGCGCATTGGCAATGATTTCTTGCATTAAGTTCATTTGTCGTTGAATCGTTTATTGATTAAATGATAATTGTTATACTTTGAATCAGGGCCTTCGACGGGCTCAGGCACCTTGCATAAAGGTGAGATCCCTAGGCTTGTCGAAGGGCCGTAATTATTTCGGTTGCAAAGTTAGAAAGAAAATGTATCAGTTTTCAAAATTATCATTTATTTTTGCAGCGCGAAATGGTAGGTTCTATGCCTCAAGACTACGACATATTCTATAGGAATCCCTTTGTCGAGGTGCCTCAATCCGTTGATACGGTGCAGGTTGCCGACAGCATCGTCTGCGACAGTGTGGTGCCAAGCTTCATCACGCAGGGCTTCCACGGCACGCTCATTCCGTTGCAGCGTATGACGTATGAGGTGCTCGAAGGGTGGAATTTGGCCTTGTTGGGACTGATGTTGTTGCTCATCGTGCTCAACAAGCAACTCTATCCCCGCCAGTTCCGCCAGGTGCTGAGCATTCCGGGAGGTGTGGCCCATACCAACCAACTGCTGAGAGAGTGGAACCCCATGCGGAGCTTCATTTGCGTCTCATTCACGGTGGGCTACATCCTGCTGATAGCCCTTTTCGTGCAAAAGAGTTGTGTCGTCCTCTCGCGCGACCTGTTGAGGTTCAATAATTTCAGGTTGTTTGCCATCATCGTGGCCATCGTGGCAGGCTGGGTGGCGCTCAGACATTTCATCCTCCGCTTCGTCAACTGGCTTTTCGATGCCCACGAAACCGCCGACCGACAGCAGACCGTGCAGTTCTCAGTGTCGATTTTTACCCTTATCATCATGATTCCCGTCACGTTGCTGCTGCTCTACAATCCGTCGAAATATTTCATCTGGATCGGTTTCGGAATCCTTTGCGTGGCTGCGCTTCTACGGCTGATTTTGGAAATTTTGGAGACAAGAGTTACCACAAAAATTTCCACATTTTATATTTTTTCGTATCTTTGCGCCCTCGAAATCGCACCGGTCGCAGTCCTTATGACAGCAGGTTTGCGTTACTTTGGTAATGGCGCTGTGTTTTAATGAGTTACTTGTTCCGATGTGGGGAAAATTTAGCAATGAAGTAACACTAAACCAAGTGTAAAGAAGATGAAGATTAAGCATATTTTGGTGTCGCAGCCCAAACCTGCCGATATTTCGAAGACGCCTTTTGCTGACATGATGAAGAAATATGGCATTGACTTCACATTTGAAAAATTTATCAAACTTGACGACGTCACCGCCAGCGAGCTCCGCCAAGAGCATATCAAGCTTCCGGAGTACACAGCCATCATCCTCACCAGTCGCAACGCGATCGACCATTTTTTCCGCGTGGCCAAGGAAATGCGTTATGCCGTGCCTGAGACTTTGAAGTATTTCTGCATCAATGAATCAACGGCATACTATCTGCAACGCTATGTTCAGTATCGCAAACGCAAGGTCTTTTATGGCAACCAGACCATGAACGACCTTATCGACATCATGAAAAAGCATAAGGACGAGAGGTACCTCTACTGCTGCTCCGACATCAGCTCCGACACGACCATTGAGCAGTTGACCGCCGCCAAGCTCAACTTCACCAAGGCCGTGATGTTCCGCACCGTGCCGGCCGACCTGAAGGAAACTGTCGACATCAAGAAATACGACATGCTGGTCTTCTTCAGCCCGATGGGCATCCAGTCACTCAAACAGAACGTCCCCGACTTCGAGCAAAACGAGGTCGCGATTGGCGGCTTTGGCGAGACCACTTGCCAAGCCATTATCGATGCCGGCTTCGAACTCAACTTCCGTGCACCCACCCAAACCGCACCCTCCATGACGATGGCCATCGAGGAATATGTGGCCGCTGAGAACAAGAAGAGCAGGAAGAAGTAATACCTCTGTCATCCCAAGTGTTGTGCCTTATGATGACCAAGGAGGGTTTCCCGAAATACGAGCGCATCTGCAAAGAAAACGACATCGCGTTGCTTTTCGACAAGGGCAAAGGCGTCAGCGTTTATCCCTTTAGGGTCGTTTATTTGTTTCGGCGCGACGACAGCCGTCCCGTCACAGTTCGACTGCTCGTCTCCGTCTCCAAGAAGCGCTTCCACCACGCCTTCAAGCGCAACCGCGTGAAGCGCCTGATGCGCGAGGCCTGGCGCCGCAACAAAGGGCCACTTTACGAAATATGTGAGAAAGATAATATTTCCGTGGATGTCGCGTTAGTCTATACGGCCACGGTCATCCACTCGTACGACGAGATGCTTGCCAAGACGAAGAAAGCCGTCCAAGAGATTGTCAAGAGGTATGAAAAACATAGCCAAACTCCCCGCTAAGTTCCTGATCTTGCTCATTCGGCTGTATCAGGTCACTTTGTCACCCTATCTGGGGAAGAGCTGTCGCTATACGCCCACCTGCTCCAACTACGGCATCGAGGCGATTGAGAAATACGGCTTCTTCAAGGGCGGTTGGCTCACATTCAAACGCATCCTCTCGTGCAACCCTTGGGGCGGCAGCGGCTATGACCCAGTCCCGTAGGGACGACAATATCAATAAGCAGGCGATATGAGTCCCTGCACAGACCAACACCGAAAAACAACACAAAAAGATGAAATACATCCACACCCTCATCCTCGCGCTTCTCCTCCCCATAGGCCTCATCGCCCAAGAGAAGCAGAACAACTTCGAAATCGCCAAGAGCCTCGACATCTACAACAGCCTCCTGCGCGAGCTGAACCTCAACTATGTCGACGAGATCAACCCTGGCGAACTCAACGAAGCCGCCATCAAGGCCATGCTCGACGGCCTCGACCCGTATACGGTCTTCATCCCCGAGTCGGACATCGAGAACGCCAAGTTCATGACCACGGGCGAATACGGAGGCATCGGTGCCCTCATCCAATACGATGGCGAATACACCCGCATCTCCGACCCCTATGAGGGCTGGCCGGCACAGAAAGCTGGCCTCATCGCGGGCGATGCCATCCTCGAAGTGAATGGCGTGGACTGCAAGAAGAAAAACACCCAACAGGTCAGCGAGATGCTGAAAGGCCAACCAGGCACCGAGGTGACGCTGAAAATCAAGCGTTACGGCGAAGACAAGCCGCTGACGAAGGTGCTGAAACGCGAGAAGGTGAAAATCGACAACATTCCTTATTATAAGGTGTTCGACAACGGTGTGGCCTACCTCTCGCTGAGCGGCTTCACCCGCGACGCCGCCAAGGAGATGAAGGAGAAATTCATGGAGATGCGGAAAAACTGTGAACTGAAAGGCTTCATTCTCGACCTGCGCGGCAACGGCGGCGGACTGATGAATGAGGCTGTCGACATTGTTAACCTCTTCGTCCCCAAAGGGAAGCCAGTGGTTTCGATGAAAGGCAAAGCGGCCACAGCCAACAGCCTCCATCCCACCACCAACGACCCCGTCGACCTGGAGATTCCTTTGGTCATCCTCGTTGACGGCAACAGCGCCTCGGCCAGCGAGATTGTGGCTGGCGCCATCCAGGATTACGACCGTGGCGTTATCATCGGTCAACGCACTTTCGGCAAGGGCTTGGTGCAGAACATCTTGCCTTTGAGCTATAACACCCAGATGAAGGTCACGGTGGCGCATTACTACATTCCTAGTGGCCGTTGTATCCAGGAAATCGACTATTCGCACAAGAAAGATACCATCCGGACGAAAAACGACACGTTGGGCAAGCCTTTCAAAACCGCAGCCGGACGCACGGTCTACGAAGGCCATGGCATCATGCCCGACGTGAAGGTGAAACGCGAGCCTTACGCCACGGTGACGGCTTATCTTTATGCGAAAAACTATATCTTCGACTACGCCAATAAATTCTACAGTGAGCACAAGAGCATCGACTCAGCCGACCGCTTCAAGATCGACGATGCCACCTATCAGGACTTCATGAAGTTCGTGAAAGACAAGAAGTTCACCTACACCACCGAGACCGAGAAAGCCATCGAGAAGATCAAGAAGACAGCCAAGGAGGAAGGCTATCTCGAAAAAATCAAGCCACAACTTGAAATGCTGGAGAAGAACCTCACTGCCGAAAAAGACAACGACTTGCTCAGCAACCGCAAGGACATCGAGGAGCTGCTGCGTTCGGAGATTGTGGGACGCTACTATTACCAAAAAGGCCGTATTGTGGCTTCGCTCAACGACGACCCCGATTTGAAACGCGCCTTCGAGATTTTGCTCAACACCAACGGAAAAGACGAATACCATAGCATTTTGAGCGGCAAGTGATGACATCGCAAGCTTCCATACGGCCCTATCTGAACCAAGCCTACCTCTTGGGTTTGATGATGATGGCCGTGGGTTTGACGTTGTCGCCCTTCCTGATGGGCATGGCCAACTTCTGGCTTGTCATCGTTTGGGTTGTTGAAGGATTTTGTACAAAATCCTTCAACAACAAACTTTCCCGCTTTTGGCACAACAAAGCCGCTGTCCTGTTGGTCGCTTTTTATTTGATGCACGTCGTCGGCCTGCTCTGGACCTCCGATTTCCAGTATGCCATGAAGGACCTGCGCGTCAAGCTGCCTATTTTGGTGCTGCCTTTCGTCATGTCAAGCATGGCACCTTTGGACCGCAAACGTTTCGACCTACTGATGCAGGTTTATGTGCTGTCGGTCTTCGTCGCCACCTTGTTCAGTTTCACCGCTTATTTGAAGCACGATTACGAGGACGTGCGCGAGATTTCACGCTTCATCAGCCATATCCGCTTCTGCCTGCATATCGCGTTCAGCATTGCGGTGGTAGGATGGTATATGCTGGGTGCTTCGACAGGCTCAGCAACCCGTAAAACCAAGGCCCCTGAGCCTGTCGAAGGGCCGACCACAAGCCGATTTGTTTGGCCCAATCGTATGCTCCAAATGGCCCTGATTCTTTGGTTTGTCTATCAAATCTATATCTTCGAGTCGCTCTCGGGCTATGTGGCTTTGGCTGCAGTGGCCGTCGTTTCAGCCGTTTATGCTTTCTTGCATTGGCAAAAGGCGAGAGGTTGGCGCATTGCGATAGGCGTGATGGCTTTAGCTTTGGTGGTCGTAGGGGCGCTTGTGTTGCATCACGCCGTAAAGCCTTTGCTGCAGGTGGAGAAAGTGGATTTCGCGACTTTGGACCAAAAGACCGCGCAGGGCAACGACTATTGGCACGACACCATCCACAATCCCGTGGAAGACGGCAAATATGTGGGGCTTTACTACTGCCGTAAGGAGCTGCAAGAGGCTTGGCCCCAACGCAGCAGCCTGCCTTTGGATGGCCTTACTTCCAATGGAGAGGATTTGGAGGCTACTTTGGCCCGCTATCTGACTTCCAAGGACTTGCGCAAAGATGCCGAAGGTGTGATGGCTCTCACTGACGTCGACATCCGCAACATCGAGCAAGGCGTGCCCAACTACAACAATTGGAAACATCCTGGTCTGCGCGCCCGACTTTCCTCCACCTTGTTTGAATATTACCTTTATCGCCGCTACAACAACCCCAACGGTGGCTCGTTCTCACAGCGCATCGAGTTCACGCGGGCCTCGTTCCATATCATTGGGCAGTATCTTTTGTTCGGGGTGGGCACAGGCGATGTGCCTCAGGCTTTCAGCGAGGCTTACGACGAGATTCATTCGCCATTGAAGGAGGAATTCCGTTTCCGCGCCCACAACCAATATCTTGCCATTGCGGTGGCTTTTGGCCTTTTAGGCTTGGCGTTGTTCCTCGTCGTGTTGCTCTATCCTTGGTTGGCTTCGCGCAGGCACCGCACTTATTTATATACGGTCTTTCTCGGCATCATCCTATTGTCGATGTTGGCCGAGGACACGCTCGAAACCCAAGCGGGCGCCTCGTTGTTCGCTTTCTTCGAGGCTTTGTTGCTTTTTGCCGTCCCCGAAGAGTGATTATTTTTGCGATGTTTGATGAAAATGCCTATCTTTGCGGCGTAATCAACTGAAACTGACAGATGAAGAAAGAACAGTTTGTTTGCCCTTACACCGTTTATGACGGTCTTGAGGAACTCGACCCTCAGGATGCCGAACTGATGCGTCGTGCGCACGAGGCCGCTCGAAATGCCTATGCACCTTATTCCAAATTCAATGTGGGTGCGGCAGTGCGTCTGGCCAACGGCGAAGTGGTGACGGGCAATAACATCGAGAACGCGGCCTATCCCAGTGGCTTGTGCGCCGAGCGTGTGGCCATGTTTGCAGCCATGGCGAAGTATCCGGGCGTGGCATTTGAGGCCTTGGCGGTGACGGCCTATTCGTCCACCAAGGTCATCGACGAGCCTGTCGCCCCTTGCGGGGCTTGCCGTCAGGTGATGGTGGAGGTGGAGCAGACCTCAAAGCGGCCCTTGCGTGTGCTCTGTCAGGGAACCACGGGTCCCATCATGGTCTTCGACGGCATCGAGTCGTTGATGCCCTTCATCTTCTTGGACAAGTTCCTTTGATTTTCGCCAACAGAGAACGATAATCGCGATGGTCGCCACCGCACTTGCCGCGACGTAGCCCATCGGCAACGATGCGATGTGGTCGACGTCGACGTCGATGATGCCCTTGTTGCTCAGGTAATGCAGCACCACGGCCGTCCCGTTGTTGACGAAGTGCATCAGGATGCTCGTCCACAGCGAGTCGCTGATGTAGAACAGATAGCCCAGCAAAAGACCGAGGAACATGCGCGGCAGGAAGCCATAAAACTGGAAGTGGATGAACGAGAAGATGGCTGCGGAGAGGCAAATGGCCACATGTGGGTTCATGCGCCGCGTCAACGACTGCTGAAGCACACCACGGAAGGTAAGCTCCTCGCCGACAGCGGCAATCAAGGCGATGACCAGCAGGTTGAGCAACAGGCCGCCAAAGGTGTCGACATTGAGCATGCGCTCCGTGACTTCGGCGGCCGCATCTTCCATATTCTTCATCAGGTCATCAAGGAACTGCAGCGCACCGCCAAGGTGCATGTTCTCGTTCCACAATCCCAACTGGTCGGTGACGGGCAGTGAAATGAACATCAAGGCAGCTCCGACGAGCAACAGCCAGGGACTGAGCGTCTTGCGAAGACCTAAGGCCTGCATTTGGTGCTTCTTGCGGGTGATGAAATAATACACGATGGGCGGCACGACGAACATCATGATGGAGCTCAGCCCTTGTCCGAGTTTCAGTCCTAAATCGCCGCCAGAAAGCATCATGGCGGCAGTAATAGCTACTCCTATCAAACTGCTAATCAATAGGATGACCAAATAGAGAAAAACCCTCATTCCCGTGGATTGCTTGAGGTTGTCGAGAAACAAATTGTCGTTCATGGTGCAATGATTTTGGTGCAAAGATACGGTTTTTGTACTTTTGCAGCGAAAAATAATGACGGCTCTTCGACAAGCTCAGAGACCTTTGCGGAACAAAGAAGTTAAGGCCCCTGAGCCTGTCGAAGGGCCGACCAACACAAAAAGCCATGTATAAAATCGCCCACCTCGAATTCGAGCATTATCCGCTCCTGCTGGCTCCGATGGAGGATGTCTCCGACCCGCCGTTCCGCTACGTCTGCAAACTCTTTGGCGCCGACGTGATGTATTCCGAGTTCATCTCCGCCGACGGCCTTATCCGCGACTCGGTGAAGAGTATCAAGAAGCTCGACTTTGAGGAGATGGAACGCCCCGTAGGCATCCAGATCTTCGGCAATGCCGTCGAACCCATGGTGGAAGCGGCGCGTTGTGCCGAGACGGCTCATCCCGACCTCATCGACATCAACTTCGGCTGTCCGGTGAAGAAAGTGGCCTCGAAGGGCGCTGGCTCGGGCATCATGAACGACATCCCCAAAATGGTGGCCATCACCAAAGCCGTCGTGGAGGCCGTGAACACGCCCGTGACGGTGAAGACTCGCCTCGGCTACGACGAACAACACAAGGAAATCGTCGACATCGCCGAGCGCCTGCAAGATGTGGGCATCGCCGCCCTGACGATCCATGGTCGTTTGCGCACTACCAAATACAGCGAGCCCGCCGACTGGACCCTCATCGGAGCGGTGAAGAACAACCCGAGGATGTGCATTCCCATCATCGGCAATGGCGACGTGGTGGACGGCCCTTCAGCGAAATACTACAAAAATACTTTCGGCGTTGATGGCCTGATGATTGGTCGCGCTACCTATGGCAACCCGTGGATTTTCAGTCAGATACGGCATTATTTGGAGACGGGCGAAACGCTGCCTTTGCCTGACGTGGCGGAACGCGTGCGCGTGAGCAAGATACAACTGCAACGTTCGGTGGAGTGGAAGGGGGAACACATCGCCCTGCTGGAAATCCGCAAGCACTGGGCTTCGTATTTCAAGGGACTCCCCAACTTCAAACCGTTCAAAATGAGGCTGATGGAGACGCTGTCGGTAGAGGAAGTTTTGGGAATTTTGGATGATGTTATGGGTTACTATGGCCTATGACTATGGCTTATGGCCACTGGTCAATAGGCTTTTGCTTTTTAATCTTTATATAACATATTGTTGTTGCAAACTATTAAAATATAACTAATTATGAGAAATTTCAGAAATTATGACGTTTGGATTGCTGGAGTAGATTTTTCCGCCCATGTCTATGAACTAACAGAAAAGTTCCCGAGGAAAGAATTGTATGCACTTTGTGACCAACTTCAAAGGGCTTCGGTTTCAATACCATCTAATATTGCCGAGGGATGCTCTCGGAGATCTCAAAATGAATTTGCACACTATCTCGAAATCTCATTAGGCTCCTCGTATGAAGTTGAAACTCAAATGGAAATTGCTCTCAAATTGAAATATGTGTCCAAAGAGCAGTATGAGGGAATAATAGAAGAGGTGCAATCCATCGAAAAGCGATTAACTAGTTTGATAAACACTATTCGACAGAATTGAATCGCTTAAAGAAAAGCAAATGAAGTTGAAAATAGCTGATGGCCAGGCCATAGTCATAGGCCATCAGCCATAGTTAACACTATCCTTCAAAACCCCATTAACAAACAAATTCCTGACCAATTCCTCGCGCGAGATATGATAGGTGCGGATGCCAAGCGACTGCGCCACCTTGATGTTCTCGGCAGTATCATCGATGAAAAGCGTCTCTTCGGGACGGAGGCCTTCGTGGTCGAGGATGAGCTCGAAGAAGCGCGGGTCGGGCTTTTCGAGGTGCTCGGCGAAGGAGAAATACGACTTGTCGAACAGCGCGTCGAACTCCTTGTAGCCGAAACGTAGCTGCAAGTCCCTGACGTACAGGTCGTAGTGAATCACGTTGGTGTTGCTCATCAGGAAAATCTTGTAGTGCTTCTTCACCTTCTCCATGGCTTCGATGCGCTCGCGGGGAATGTCGAGAAGCATGGCGTTCCAGATGGCGTCGAATTTCTGGTCGGTCATTTTCTCTTGTCCGATGAGGGCTTTCATGCGTTTGCGGAAGGTGGGGGCGGTGTAGATGCCCGTGTCGAATTTGCTCATAAGGTTGCCAAACTCCTTGGAATGAGCAAGTTCAGAAACGTTGATGCCCAGTTTTTCGAGTTCGCGGTAAACGATGGTTTCATCAATATCGAGGATGACGCCGCCGAGGTCGAAGATGATATTCTTGATTTTTGCGTTCATTTTTGAGAAAATTTAGGCCTTATTTCGGTGCAAAATTGTAAATTTGCAGCGCAAAAAGCAAGAAAAAAGACGGAAATTTGCGTCAAGGCCTTGTTTTTTTGCGGTCCTATAGCGCAGTTGGTTAGAGCAACTGACTCATAATCAGTAGGTCCTAGGTTCAAGCCCTAGTGGGACCACACGGAAAAAGCAGAGCGAAACTCTGCTTTTTTTGTATCTTTGCAGACCAATTGGAAGAATTCAAGAATCATGGAAGAAGAAAAATCCCCATCCCGCACTGAGCTTGACGAACTGGGCGAATTTGGCCTCATCGACCAACTGACGGCCGATTTCCCTTTACGAAATGACTCCTCACTGAAAGGCGTCGGCGACGATGCCGCCGTCATCAACCACGAGGGAATGCGCACCCTCGTCTCGGTGGATATGCTCATCGAAGGCGTCCACTTCGACCTCACCTATTGCCCGTTGAAGCACCTCGGCTACAAGGCTGCCGTCAGCAATTTCTCCGACATTTATGCCATGAACGGCACCCCCACGCAAATCGTGGTCGGCATGGGCGTTTCCAACCGCTTCTCCGTCGAGGCACTTGACGAGCTGTATGCCGGCATCCGCCTCGCCTGCGAGCGTTATAACGTCGACATGGTGGGCGGCGACACTACGAGCAGCAAGACGGGCCTCGTCATCTCCATCACCGTCATCGGCATGGCCAAGGAAGAGGACATCGTCTATCGCAGCGGCGCCAAGAAGAACGACCTGCTGTGCGTCACGGGTGACTTGGGCGGTGCCTACGTGGGTCTGCTCATCCTCGAACGCGAGAAGGTGGAGTTCCTCTCCAATCCCAACATGCAGCCCAAATTCGACGGCTTGGATTATGTGCTCGAGCGCCAGCTGAAGCCCGAAGCCCGCAAGGACGTTGTAGAGCAACTCAAGACCTTGGGCATCAAGCCCACTTCGATGATTGACATCTCCGACGGCTTGGCCTCCGAAATCCTGCATCTGTGCAAGGAATCCAAGGTGGGTTGCCAACTTTACGAAGAAAGAATCCCCATCGACCCCACCACCGACCGCATGGCCAAGGAGTTCCAAATCGTGCCTTCGGTGGCGGCGCTGAGCGGAGGCGAGGACTACGAGTTGCTTTTCACCATCGACCAAAAAGACTACGAGAAGATACAAACCCTCTCGGCAGATGTGACCGTCATAGGCTATATGACCGACAACGCCGGCGTGGCTGAGATGGTTACGCCCGACAACCATGTCATCCCCATCAAGGCCCAAGGCTGGGACCACATGAAAAAGAATGAATGAACTGCCCGAAATAGTGAAACAAAAACTCGCCGTGCTGCCCAACAAGCCTGGCGTCTACCGCTATTTCGACAAGAACGGCACCCTCATCTATGTGGGTAAGGCCAAGAACCTGAAACGCCGTGTAAACAGCTATTTCAACAAGGAACAGTTCGGCAAGACGCGCGTCCTCGTCAGCAAAATCGCCGACCTTGAATACAGCATCGTCGACACGGAAGCCGAGGCCCTGTTGCTTGAAAACACAATGATCAAGCAGTACAAGCCGCGCTACAACATCATGCTCAAGGACGACAAGACCTACCCGTGGATTTGCATCAAGAAAGAGGCTTTCCCTCGTGTGTTCCTCACGCGAAGAAAAGTCAACGATGGCTCGGAGTATTTCGGGCCTTATCCTTCGGTGCGCACCGCTCATATCCTGCTGGATTTGCTCAGTCAGGCCTACAAAATCCGCTCGTGCCGCACTCCGCTGACGGAAATCGGCGTTGAGAAAGGCAAATACAAGATCTGCCTCGATTACCACATCCACAAATGCAACGCTCCTTGTGAGGGCTTGGTCTCGAAGGACGACTACAACGCTATGATTGCCGAAATCCGCGAAATCATCAAAGGCAACCTGAATGGCGTCTTGCGGGAATTGAAAACCCAGATGATGGACTATGCCTCGCGCATGGAGTTTGAGCAAGCGCAAGAAATCAAGTTGAAATATGAGCTTTTGGAGGCCTATCAGAGCCGTTCGACGGTGGTCAGCGCGACGATTCACAATGTGGAGGTGTTCTCCTATGTCGACGACGAAGAGACCTTCTACGTCAACTATATGAAGGTGAAGGACGGCGCGGTGGTGCAGAGCCATTCTTTCGAGATGAAACGCAAGCTGGAGGAGACCGCCGACGAGCTTTTGCTGTTGGCCGTCACCGAGTTGCGGCAGCAGTTTGGCGATCATGCGCCCGAAATCATCTTGCCCATGAAGCTCGACTATGCCATCGAGGACGTAGAGATGACGGTCCCGCAACGCGGCGACAAACTGAAACTCCTCGACCTCTCGCACCGCAACGCCATGCAATACCGCATCGACTTGGATAAGCAACGCTCGCTGGTCGACCCTGAAAGACATCAAAAGCGGGTCTTGAACCAATTGAAAGAAGCCTTGCAGCTCGACGAAATGCCCGAGGTCATCGAATGCTTCGACAACTCCAATTTCCAAGGCGACTATGCCGTGGCGGGCATGGTGCAGTTCGTGAAAGGCAAGCCCAACAAGGCGGGCTACCGCCATTTCAACATCAAGACGGTGGAAGGCCCCGATGACTACGCTTCGATGAAGGAGGTGGTCAGGAGGCGTTATTCACGCCTCATCGAGGAGCAGAGGCCGCTGCCCAACCTCATCATCACCGATGGCGGCAAGGGACAGATGGAGGTGGTGCGTCAGGTGATTCAGGACGAGCTGCACGTCGACATCCCCATCGCGGGTTTGGCCAAGGACGACCGTCACCGCACCAACGAGTTGCTGTTCGGCTTCCCGCCTGTGGTAGTGGGCCTAAAACCCAATTCAGAGGTCTTCCGCTTGCTAACGCACATCCAGGACGAGGTGCACCGTTTTGCCATCACCTTCCATCGCAAGAAATTTGAAAAGGGCTTCATGCACTCCGAGTTGGCCGACATCAAGGGCATCGGGAAGAAGACTGCCGAGAAGCTGCTCTTGGAGCTGAAATCAGTGAAAGGCATCAAGGAGGCGTCGTTGGAACAGTTGGCTGAAATCGTCGGTCCTGCCAAGGCGCAAATCGTTTTCGACCACTTTAAACAAGAAAAGCCAGCATGACGCTGGCTTTTTCTGTTTCACATAGGCTCTTCGGCTTACTGCAACTTGAAGAACACAGGGATTTGGTAGGACACACGCACGGCCTTACCACGTTGCTTGCCGGGCTTCCATTTGGGCAGCGACTTGATGACGCGCATGGCTTCTTCGTCGCAACCGCCACCGATGCCACGAAGCAGCTTCACGTTGGAGATGCTGCCATCGGGTTCGACAACGAAGCCGACGAAAACACGACCCTGGACACCCGTCTCACGGGCAATCTGAGGATACTTGATGTTCTTGGCGATGTGCTCCATCAGTTTCTGTTCGCCGCCAGGGAACGAAGGCATTTCTTCCACGATTTGGAAGATCTCTTGTTCGACGACTTCTTCTTCAACGACCTCAGGGGCAACATACTCTTCAATGACTTCGTCTTGTTGCACATCGGCTCTGATGTCGATGTCTTCAGTCTCAACGTCGTCTTGCACGATTTCGAGTTGAGTGGTTTGCTTGGGCACTTCCACGGGTTGTGGCTTTTGCTCTTCTTGCTTGGTGATTTCCACCATTTCTTCATCGAGGACGACCTCTCTGTTGAGCAGACTTGCGTCGATTTCGCGTTTGTCGTAGCTCTTGTGCTCGAAGGCCAACCAAGCGATCAGCAATGCGATGATCATACCTATCTGCATGAACATCAGTTTCTTGTTCTCAAGATTAGCCTTAGGTGATTTCTTCTCTTCCATGGTTATGTGTTTTTTAAATTCTTGCTTCCTAAAATCGGTGCGAAGATAGGAATAATTTGCTTATGTAACGCACGAGAAGCGAATTTTATTTTTTGTGGCGAAAAAAAAGATAGAAAATCAGCATTCCGATGCCTGTCCCGATGCTATCGGCCAGAAAGTCGAACCAGTCGCCCGTGCGTGTCGGCACAAGGAATTCCTGCATCAACTCGGTCAGGCCGCCATAGGCGATGCTGACGAGGAGCGCGAGCAAGATGGCTTTCTTGCGGTAGGCTGCGCCGTTTTCAACAAACTGCCGGCGGTAGCCCCAGATGCAGAGGAAGGCGAAAGCGGCGTACATCAGCATGTGCGCTACCTTGTCCATCCCAACCACAGGTTTCACGCGGGGGAACAAAGAACCCGGGAGTCCAGTGAGAATCAAGATGACGATTCCACAGAGGATTCCCGGGATGCTGTTTCTGGTCAGTCTTTCCAATGGATTAACCAATCTTGGCTTCGTAGGCGGCGGCGTCCATCAGGGCGTCGTATTCGGCCTTGTCGTTCACTTTGATCTTGATGATCCAAGCCTCGCCGTAGGGGTCGGTGTTGACGAGTTTGGCGTTCTCTTCGTCAGCGAGGGCTTCGTTGACTTCGAGGATCTCGCCACCCACAGGCATAAGGAGCTCGGCGGTGGTCTTCACGGCTTCGATGGCGCCGAATTCTTCTTGGGCGTCGAGGGTCTCGCCGACCAGGTCGGGGTCAACATCAACGAAGGTGATGTCGCCAAGTTCGTGTTGTGCATAATCGGTGATGCCGACGTAGGCTTCGTCGCCTTCGAGGCGGATCCATTCGTCGTCGTTGGTGTACTTCAGATTTGCTGGAATGTTCATTTCTTATGTGTTTAAAAGTTGTTCGTTTAGGCTGCGAAAATACATATTTTAGTCACTCCCTCCGCATTTTGTCGAAAATTTTATTGCGCCAGGCTGAATCTGAGGGTGATGCCGCCATAAGTGGTCGAGTTCTTGAAGGTGTTGGCCACCTCAGGAATGGTCACGTCGTATTTGAAGAAGGCTTGCGCGCTCAGACGTTGGCTGAAGTTGTAGTCGGCAGTGAGGTAGATGTTGATTTTGTTCTGGCCGGCCGACACTTGGTTGTTGTTTTCGTCGATGCGGCGCAGGATGGTGATGTCTTTCTTGAAGCCCAGGTCGAGCTTGAGGACGAGGTCGTTCTTGACGGTCTGGGCCTTGCCCGTGCCGCCCAAAGGCGTATAGCTGAAGCTCAGGTTCTTGATGCGGTAGCCGCCACCGATGACGATTTCGCGGCTGTTCACCTCAGTGAGCTGGTTGTTGGCGAAGCTCAAGGTCAAGGTCCTTGCCTTCTTGATTTGCAGGTTGGCAGTCATTGAGTTCTGCAGGCCTAGGTCGATACCAATCAGAGGCGCGTATTGCTCGTTGAGGACGATTTGCGACATGTCATACTTCGGGATGATGAGGTCGGAGTTCTCGAAGGTCTGGATGGTGTTGTTCTCGTCGTAATAGACGTTGCTGGCCCACGCGTTGATGTTGTAGTTCGACTTGTAGCTGTGCGTGATGCTGAAGGTCTTGAAGAGCTTGCCGATGGCGGGGATGTTGGTGAGGCCGCTGTAGGTAAGGTTCCAGTTGGGCAGCGGGATGCGCGGGAAGGGACTGAGGCTGATCTTGCTCGGGTCTTGACCTGTGTAGGCCGCAATGAAGGAGTAGAGCAGCACGTCCATCGAGGCGGAATTGTAGCCTCTTGGGAAATAATCCCCAGCGATGCTGTCGAAGCTGTATTCGTTGACTTGATCGATCCACTGTGGGTTGTTGCGTGCCATGCGTTCGGCGATGATGAGGCGGTTGGCCAGCAAGTTGTCGAACAGTTTGGATTGCACCGAGTCGGATCTGATGAACGAGGTGGTCCCCATGAAGTAACTCATGCTGAAGTTGCCACTGTTGGTGGGGGTGAACACGTCGAAGTTGTTCGTCATCTCGTTGTAGCGGAAATAGTGCTGCTGGTTCTCGGCGTAGTTGCGGTTGCCGGTGAAGTCGATCTTCAGTCCGGGCAGCATCTCGGTGTTGACGCGGTAGTTCATCGTCTCGGTCTTTCTCCTGATGTATGGCTGACTCAGGATGGAGTCGGTGGTGAGCCAGCGACTGGCATCTTCGAGGTCGATGCTGTGGAGCACGGCTTTTTCATAGATGTTATTGTCTTCGCCAAACGAGCTGCCCAAAACGAAGCCGACACCTGGCGCCCAGCTCGCGCTGTTCAGGCCGACGTATTGTGCTTTGGGCATGAAGCCAGGCAGCGACTGTCCGTTGTTCAGCGAATAGGTTCCCGAAACCTTCTTGACCAAGGTGGCGATGCGCAGACCGTTGTCCAACACCAGCTTCCCGACGTTCACTTTGGGCTTGGCCTTGGTGGAGTCGGCTACTTGTTCCTCTTTATCTTTGGGGTTCTTTCCGCCTCGACCGTTGTTGTTATTGTTGCGTCGTTGCGGGGTGTTGAGGGTCTTCAGGTAAGGCACCTTATTATATAGCTTCGTGAAGTCCAATGTGGCGTTGCCTTGGATGTTGTTTGAGTTCTCGATGGTGTTACCCAGGCGGGCTTGGATGGACTGTGCCGAAGCGGTCCAGTTGTAATTGCCTTGATAGCTCGCGGTTGCCGAAATCCAGTTGAAAATCGGGATTTTATTGATGGGCAGGGTGTAGTTGGCGTTGAAGTTTTGCTGGAAGCGCGACATCGAGCCAAGGTGCATGAGCTCGTTCTTGATGGTGTCCTGATACTTTTGGTACGTCTCTTGGTCCACGTTGCGGTCGACCATGCCGGCGGGCTCGTAGATGTAGGCTTGGGCCTGTGCCGAATAGTCGAAGGTCAAGGCTTTGGTGAGGTCGTAGCGCAGCTGGTAGTTGCGGCTCCAGTCCCATTGTTTGGAGAAGGTCGGGGCAATGAGAATCTCGCCGCCGCTCTTGTTGCGCATCTCTCTCTCGGAATAGTAGCGGTACATCTCGGTGTTGAACGTGATGCTCTTGGGCGCATAGTAGAAGTTGACATCCTTGATGATTTGCATGGCGGGTTTCGAAGCCCATTTGGCTTTGGCGAAAGGCGTCACATTGTTGGGGTTGCCGGCATAGTTGTAGCCCAATCCTCCGCGGTAGGCTTTTGTCGTGTAGTATTTGATGTCGGTGTTCTCTTGGTAGGTCTCGTTATAGGAGAACGAAAGGTTGAAGTTCTCGATGTCGTAGATGTGCACCTTGGGCATGTTTCCACGACCGCCGCCGAGGCTGCGATTCGGGTCGCGTGGGTTCTCTTTGGGCTTGCCTTCACCTTCTTCGGCGTTGCGCTTCTTTTGCACACGCTCTTTCCTGACGTTCATGAAGTTGATGTTCTTCTGTCGGGTGTAGTCGTGGATCATCGAGCGGAGCGAGTCTCTTTCGTGGTCGTTGTTGAGCAGGGCCATGGCATCGTTGAGCTTGATGTCGGGGTCGTAGGGGTTGTAGAGCGGGGTGATCCTGTTCTCGCCGTAGTCGATGTGCATCGGGATTTTGAGGCCGGTATTCTCGAGGAACTTGCCAAGGTCGAGGTCGGTGGCCACGTTGAAGGCTGAATTGGCCTCGAAGGTGTTGTTGGTGATGCGGCTGTCCAAGGCACCGAAGCCGGCAGAGCTATAGGAGCCGTTGACCGACACGCGGCCCAAGTCGGCTAAAGTGGCTTCAAGACGTCCTGTGGCAGCCAGACCGCCGTTGCTGTTCAGGTCGGTGAGACGCAACTCGTTGACCCAAACGACGGCACTCTTTGGCAGACCGTCATCGGCGTCGGCTAGATTCTGGCGTTTCGGGTTGCGAATACCTATCATCATGGCTTCCACGTCGCTGATGCTGGGGTTACCGATCACCTTGATGGTGTGGAAGTAATCTTGTCCGTCGACGGTGCCTTTCCTGATCTTCTCGGAGTAGATGTAGTTGAGTCTGACGTTGCTGTTGGGCTGGTTCATGGCTTCGTTACGACGTTGCTTCACCTCGACGAGATCTTCCAGCTGGATGTCGAGGTTGTTGATTTCGGGCCAGATGCCTTCCTTGTTGGTGTAGGGTGTTCCCCATTGCGTCACCTTTACAGGCACTTCATATTCGTAGTAGTTTTCGGTGAAGTCGGTACCGATGCGCATGAAGACGGTCAGGTCTTGGTCTTCGAGCGGGCTGTCTTCGTGGGCAGCCTCGGCGTGGACGAACATCTTCAGGTATTTGTATTGTCGCAGGTCGAAGTCGGCGGTCTTGTAGATGGCGCGTCCGTCGCCGTCCACCAGATTGTTGACGGTCAGTTGCAAGGCTTGCTCGTTGATGCGTGTGGTCTGCGTCATGCCGATGACGGTCTCCTGTTGGATGCCGGGCGGGATGACATAAGGCACCGGCTGGCGGCGGCTGTTCTCGTCGATGCTGACGGCCGAGATGTCGAAGGTGGTCTCGTTGCTGATGTCATTGGGCTCGTATTCGCCAGGAGCTTGGATGCTTTGCGAGTAGGTACGCCATTCGCCTTTGACGAGGTCGAGGGTGGCAAAGCGAAGCACGATAGGACGTTCGAAGTCGGTCAGGAACATACGCATGAAGCGGATGGACGAGAAGTCGTCGATGTGGCCGATGACACGGTCGGGCTGCCTGACGGGGATGCGGAACTGATACCAGGTGACGCCACCGATTTGTCCGTTGGGCAAGGCCACGTTGGTCGACTCCATGATGTCGGAGATGTGGTTTTGGCCCACGTTCATCTTGGCAGGGTCAAGTTCGATGAGGTATTGGTAGTAACGCTCCGATTCGCTCAAGGTGTTGTCGCCGTTGATGTCTTCGGCGTTGGGCAGGGTGGAGTTGCTGTTCTGGTAGCCTTCGGTCTGTTGGAAGTCGGCAGGCGAGTTGCCTTCGGGGCCGTTGAACTGTTTATAGCGGGTCAGGATGCTGCGGTGCTCCACGTCTTCAGGGGTGTCCCAGTCATTGGAACGGAAGTAGTGGTAGTTGTCGCTCGACGGGTCGGCGAAGGCTTTGGCATAGGCCTCCGAGCTTTCGCCGAAGCGGTTCTTGATGATGTTGAGGAAGGGTTCCTCAAAGAAGCTGCGTTCGTCGATGTCGCGCAAGCCGTCGTAACCGATGTCTTGGTATTGGCGGGCCTCCGAGGAGTTGCTGAAGGTGCCGACCAGGTCTTGCAAGGTGGGCACGCGACCCCAGATGGTGGTGTCGACGTTCTCGACGGTGGCCGTGGTAGGCATGCCGTTTTCGTAGAACTTGCGACCGTCGCGAAGGATGTCTTCGCTGATGTCGCCCAGGTTGATGTAAAGTTTACCGGGGTTGTTTTGAAACTCCTCGTCGGCGAAGGGGTCCATCAGCCAGAACTCGATGTATTCGATGTTGGTGGCTTCAAAGTCGGTCGACTCCATTCGGCGCATGATGCCGCCCCAACGGCTGCGAGGGTCGACGAGCTTGCCATTGGCATCGATACCGGCAGAGTAAGGTGTCGCGTCAACGTCATAGTTGTAAGGACCGCGTTCTTCGGGATAGTAGGCCAAGTTGAGCACCGAGACGTTGGTTTGGGTGCCGGTCTCGATGTTCTTGGTCGGGAAGATCTCAGTCTCCAACACCTGACGTACCGAGTTTTTGGAGAGTTCCTCGTTGTCGACATTCGATGGTCGGTAGTTGAAATTGCGGTCGTAGAAGATGGAGTTATCGATGACGTACCATGCCAACTTGGCGCGGTTCTTGCCGTAGGCGAGTCCGGTGCCGGCAGCGGCCTCGGGGAAGAGGTCGTTTTGGTTTTGCGGCGTGCTGGCCATGTACCACAAGGAGGGCAGGCGCAGGTCGATGGTCGACTTGGCGCCTTCGAAGTCGTCGATGTATGACGTGTTGCGTTCGCTGGCCGAGTGAGTGAGGCCAGGGATGAAGCGGGCAAACTCGCCGTCCACCCTGATGCGCGACGGAGCCTTGGTGCTGATGCCAGGCAGCTTGTCGATGAGGCTGGTCAACCAGCGGGCCTCGGTGTTGTAGCTCAGGTCGGCGCCATAAATGGTGTTGGCGATGGCTTCCTCGCCGTAGTTGATTTTCTGCGTGTACGACTTTTCGCCCAGGTAGAGCACAGTACCTCCTAAGCGGAAATCGCGGCTGAACTCATGCTCGACGCGGGTGCCGAGGAAGGTTTTCTTGATGGCGCTGAAGCCCGAATTCGACTCCAATGAGATGTTGATGGGCGTGCCCGAATTGAGGACGCCTTCGTTCAAGATGGTCACGCGGCCCAAGGTGTAGTCGACGGTATAGTCGACATTTTCAACCAATTGGACGCCGCCTGCCGTGACAGTCACCGAGCCTTGTGCCACGTTCATCGCGTTGAGGCTGATCTCGCTGCCCGACTGCGACGAATAGTAGCCTTTCAGGCTGAACTTGTTCTTCTCCGAGTATTGCTCGGCGGAGGTTTTGGTCATCGTATACAGCGAGTCGTAGGCGTATTTGTCGGCCAAGTCGGGCTCGTCGGGGAAGACCTTGGTGTGGATGTGCTTGCCGAAGGGTTCCAGCACGGGGAAGAAGATGCGGCCGTTCGACGAGTTGATGGTACCGCCTTGCGTTGCGGCGTTGTCCAGGAAGTCGAACACGCCATCACCGCCCACGATGGGGTTGTTTTGCGTGGTCAGGTTATCCAAGCCCATCAGGTGCAGCATCGAGACGCCTTTCACTGAGCCCTCGGTGAAGTAACCGTAAGGTGTGCTGTTCGAGTTGCCGTTGTAGAAGATGTTGAGCATGAAGTCCTGCGACCCGATTTGGTAGGCCCTGATGTTGTAGACGTTCTTCATCATCAGGTTCCAGATGGGCATCTTCGTGTTGACGGTAGTGCCGCGCAGCAGTTTGGCCACCAAAACCTTAGGTGTATTGATGCCTTGGTCCGAGAACTCACCCACTTGGTAGACTTCGTCGCTGCCCACGATGGTGTATTGGTAGGCGACAGCCAAGGTCTGGTTGGAGTTGAGGCTTACGTTCAAGGAGATGAAACCGAGTTTCGAGTTGAGCGAATATTCGGTGTTGCTCAAGCGGCGGGCGTTCTCGATTTTCTCGAAGTCACGGCCCGAGACCATGTAGCCCGAGCGACCGAGGCGCATCGGGTCGTTGCTCATGTAGTTGGTCACGGTGCTGATGCCACGGATTTGGGTCGTGTCCATGCGGGTCACGAGGTTGTTGGCCGCATTGCGCGGATATACCGTGCTGTTGGTCGGGCTGACTTCTGGGTTGTAGATCCAACCGTTTTTACCTTCGCCCAAGTCGTTCAACGCAAGGATGTTACGTGTGTTTTGCGTCGAGGTGTTGGTGTTGGTGATCCACACCTCGATTTTGGTGATGTTGACGCTTGAGGTGACGGTGGGCAGGGTGGAGAGGGCTTCCTCGTAGTGGTCGCGGAAATACTGGCTCAGGAAGAAGTGACGGTTCTCTTCATAGTCCAGGCAGCTGAGCTCGAACTGGTTGGTCTGCGCTCCGCCTTGCACGGTGATGTTTTGCGACTCGCTTTCTTGGTAGGAAACGATGGACGAAACGGTGGTGTTGCCGAATTTCAGCTTGCTCTTGATACCGAACAGCTGCTGTGTGCCTTGGATGAGGGTGCTGTTGAGCGGGAAGCTGACGTTGCCGGCTTCCAAGAGTTGGATGATTTCGTCTTCCTTGCCTTCATATTTCAGGGCGAGTTTGTCTTGGTAGTTGAACGTCGCCTTGGTGTTCTTGTTGATGTTGAAGTTGATCTTGTCGCCGATTTTGGCCATCACGTTGAGTTGGATGTCTTGTTCGAAGACGAAGTCGTTATGGCGTTTGCGGCGGTCGCTCATGGAGGGGTCGTCGCGGAAGCTGTGCTTGAAGCCGAAGGTGAGGTCGACGGATCCTTGAGGCCTGATTTCCACTGTGTTGCTGCCGAAGATGGTCTCGAAGGCCTTGCCGCCGATGAACATGGGCGGGATGATGGAGCTGCCATTGGTGGTTGAGCGTGCGTTTTGGCTGCGGCGTTCTTTCCAGTATTCTTGTATGCCTTTACGGTTCTGATAGTCAAGGTATTCGCTTTGCGAGAGGGTGGTGGGGGTGTCGTAGTAGAACTGTCCGACGCGGCGCTTGAAGGTGTATTGTCCGGTCAGCGGGTCGTAGATGATTTCGGTCGAGAAGTTGTCGGGGTCGCTGAGGTAGAGCGGCGACTGGTTGTTGAGGTCTTCCAAGGGGTTGCCCGTGCCGACGGGGATGGGGAAAATGACCTTGGTGGAGTCGGGCTCCACGGTGTAGGGGTTGGCATAGAAAATGTCATATACGCTTGCCGTCGCCGTTCGCGCAAAGAGTAGGGCAAACAGCGTCGGGAGCAGGGCAAGGAAGATATGTCGTTTCATTCTGTTTTTCAAAAGTAGGTGGTTTACAATACTTTGAGTGCTTCTTTGATCAGTGTTTCCACGGTGGCGTCGGGCATCTGCTTGAGCAGGCGGTCGAGGGCTTTCTCGACGGCGGCTTTGCCGAAGCCCAATATCGTCAATGCTGATAACGCTTCGTTTTTGATTGTATTGTTTGGGGCGGCGAAAATTTCCGTCTGGAAGTCGTTTTTCTTGAGTTTGTCCTTCAGGTCGATGACGATACGTTGGGCGGTCTTGGCGCCGATGCCTTTCACGGCTTGAATGGTCTTCACGTCATCGTTGGCGATGGCGGTGCTCAGTTCGTTGACCGTGAGCGAGCTGAGGATGAGCCTGGCCGTGTTGCAGCCCACACCCGACACCGAGATGAGCAGCTCGAAGAGGTCGCGCTCCTTGGCCGTGTAGAAGCCGAAGAGGTTGTGCGCATCCTCGAGGATTTGCTCGTGGACGTAGAGTTTGGCTTCCTCTTTCTCGCCGATGGCGGTGAAGGTGTTGAGCGTGATGTTGACGAGATAGCCGATGCCTTGGTTGTCGAGGACGACGTAGGTCGGCGATTTTTCGGCTACTTTTCCGGTGATGAAGGCGTACATAAAGGCGCGGTTTTTATCAAACTGCAAAAATACGAAAAATAGAGAAACAAAAAACGGATTCCTCGGATTTTCACGGAAAAATAGTATCCGTGTCTATCCGTGGAATCCGTGTTCGGGCTAACAGCGTTGTAATCTGCTTACTTGACACCCATCCAGCCGCCTCTCCAGGTGATTTGCTTGATGAAGGTGGGCGTTTCGGAGTCTTCGTAATACTCGATGGTGGCGGAACCATCCTTGCTTTCGCTGGCCAGATAGATGAGCATCGAGACGAGTTCGTTTTGGCGTTGCGCCTCGATGGTGAAGCAGCCGTTCGTGTAGTCGGTGACGATCCAACCGTTGTTGAGGCCGCCGTGTTAGTGCCATAAGTTGTTTTTTATTCCCTCACCACCTTGCGCACGCATTTTCTTCCCTTGCCGTCAGTGATGTTGACGAAATACACGCCCACTGGCAGGCCGCTGAGGTCGATTTGCAGCGTCTCGCCTTGGCCCGTGGCGGTGGCCACGTGCTGCCCGAGGGGGTTGACCACTTCGGCTTGCCTCAAGTCCTTGCCCGTGATGGTGACGAGGCCCGTGGTGGGGTTGGGGTGAAGGGTGGCGTGCGATGTGGCGTCGTTGCCATCAATGCTCCAATCAAGGCTGGTTTGGCCCGCTCGCAGTGGGTAGTTGGGGATGGTGCAGAAAGCGCTTCCGAAAATGACAATTCGTGGGGCTGGAACATAGATGTTAAAGGAGGTGTCCCAGAACATTTTAAATTCAATCCATCCGTAATAGTAATTGCCTTCTTTTGTTTTTCTAGTGCCGAGATAACCTCTAAAGCCATTCACATTTGGGTCGATTTGATCCCAGGTGTATTCATATCCATACTCCGTTCTCCAGTTGACAATGTTTGCAAGTGTGTCGCCTAATTGTATGGTATGAAGTCCTGGTTCGTGTTCTAAATCTCCAAGATAGATATGCATTAGTCCTGTCCCCCCATGATATGCGGAAAAGTGCAAACCTGTTACATGGTCTCCTGGTCCTCCCAAAAAATTATGAATGAGTATATCATCTTCGCTGTCAAAATCAACATCGAACCAAACTTGGTTTTGGTCATAGTTGAGCAATGTGTCAGGTCCATATTCTATATAGACGATTTCACCCTGCTGGGCGTTGCACCAAGAGGATAACAAGACCATTCCGATTAATAATGTTAGTGCTTTCATAGAATTGTTTTTTTGGTATTATGTTGTTTTCTGTTTGTTATTCTTCAGGGCAGCCTAGCGTTCTCATTGTCACTTTTGCACCAACAGGTATGGTTAACTCATCATTGATGGTGATGGATTCTGATGCCATAAATGAAATATCTGTGCCAGAGGGTATTTCCAATCCACCGGACGTGCCAATTGCAATAGCGTGTTTTACGCCTGGCTGGTAACCCATGATGTCGCCAGTATTTCTAATGGCAATGTCTGTATTGCAATCGAATTCAATCTGATAATACTTGATGTAATCAATAACCACGTTGTCTGTCCCGAACCATCCAGGCGAGTCTCCATTCAAAGCCCTATATGTTAAAGGGTGTGTGACTTTAATGCGCATCGGATATTGAGGTATTTCGCTCCTGTCGTTACATTCAAATATGACCTTCCTGTCAAAAAACCATGTTATTTTGTTGGGTAGCCACTCGCAAGCGTATGTGTGCTCTTCTGACAAATCCGAACCCGAATTATCTGATACATAGAACAATTTAACTGTATTATGAGCACCTGAGTAACTTGTACTATAAGGGTTATAATGTATTCCACAACTAAATCCTCTATCAAGTTGATTAGAACAGTCGTCCTCGGAATGTTCGAAAATATCTATTTCCTCATAGGAATGAGGCCCCCCACCAAATAACCAAAAGGAAGTTTTTGTCCCTTGGTGAACAGGTAACCTACATTTTATCTCATAATAACCGAACCAATACTTGGATTTTGTTTCAATAGTTCCAGAATAATAGAAAATGTCATTTGGGAATGGGTGATTGTTATCTGAACACTGTCGGCCAAAAGGAATGGAATAATCAACGCCACAAATCAAAGACGTGTTGCTAATATACTGTGCTTTCAGTGTCATTTTATTATCAGCATTGAGGAAAGCGCAGTGTGTTTGATATGCTTGATGCCTATCATCAGAGGTCACACCTGTAAAACTATCCCTCATGAAGCATTCCCAAATAGGCTGATAACCCTGGAAACGGCTAAGTTCAATAAAAGAGTTCTGATTCCACCCAACAAAATCAGAGAAATCGTCATTGATTATTTCATTCCAGTTATCGTCTAAAAATTGCGCCGTCATGTTCAAAGTCATCAACATCATGCCGCAAAGGTAGATAAACTTTTTCATGGTTGCAAGGTTTTGTGTTGTTTTTTCATCAAGCCGTTTTCTTCGAGCGTCTTTCGGAGCTCGATGATTTCCTGGCGTTGCTCTTTCACAGCTTCGATGAGTACTACTGTCAATGCCTCGTAATCCACATACATCAATCCTTTCTCGTCGGTGGTTACTGCTTCGGGAAGCATATTCTTTACTTCTTGGGCCAACACTCCCATGCGACGCTCGGCCCGCTTTTCGCCTTTGCTGTCATCGATAGGAGTGTACCAAACGCCTGTGATGCTATCAAGTATGGCTCCTGCATTATTCACCGCATAGTTACTGTCCATCATGCTGCCATCAGCCGCTCGCCAACTCCCCCTCTTGTATATGTATCCATCAGTCGTCACGAAGAATGTGTGAGGGGCGTTGGGTTGGTTCAGGTTATTCACAATCCAATGCTTTTGTTTTGTCACATCCGAGCACGACAACTCCACCCAACTCCATTCGTCGTTGTTTTGTGAACGAAAACTTGTATAATCAAAAGGACGGAATTGGACTCCATAGTTCGTTGACAAGCTACCGATGCTCACTTGACCGTCATTATGCACCTTGATTTGTGCCTGTGCCGCCACTGCGAGCAGCGCGACGGTGATAGTAAAGAGAGCTTTTCTCATTGTTGTAATGTTTTTAATGTGAATGAATTAGGTTGAAGGTTGTTGTTAATTGCGATTGAAATCCCCGTCGGCATAGCCGTTGGCGCTGCTGAGCTCGACGGTGTAGGAGCCGCTGGCGGCTGAGAAGAAGGGGATGATGACCACCTGCTGCACGGAGGTGTCCACCACGGTGCTGTAGACAAGATTGCCTGCGGCATTGTAGATGGAAATGCTGACATTTCCGAAGTCCTGGTTGAAGCCGATGTAGACGGCGTTGTCGTTGGCACCGGCTACGACGGCGTTGGGGCCGACGCTATAATCAAAACTACCATGTAACAGTATTCTCTCATATTCGGAGGGGAGCTCATGGTTATCTTCATTATAGTAATTAATGGTGATAGGTTCTTTGCTCATGGCCAGACTTTGAGGGGCATACAAGCCGATAGCAAATAGTGCTGATAAAAAGAATACTTTTTTGTTCATCGTTTTTGCGTGTTTTTAGATTAAACAAATGTGATTTGTCGTGATAAAATTCACGGTGCAAAAAAACAACAATTAAGGCTGGATACGAATCCCATTACGAACTTTTACCGTATGATTTGGTTCGCAAAATGTTGTTAATGTGAAAGATGTAAATCTCTTGATTACGAACTTTTTTCGAAAGCTTACAATCTTATTTGCATAATAAAACAAAGAAAGAGCACCGCGCTTTAGCTGTTGTCTTGCCTTGATCCTTCTTTTTTCTGCATTTTCTTCCGGGCTCCGTTGCGCCACTTGTCAACCGTGTGAACGCTCTTGTTGAACATGACGGCTTCGTCATCGCGCGACACATTGAAATAGGACAAGATGAAATCCTTCTGTTCCATCTCTGTCAGGTCGGGGTATTGCAACAAAAGGCTTTCCCTTACGTTGGGATAAAGTGCATCAAACACTTTCATCAAGGCTTCCCAATGGTCATCACCTTCAAAAACGGCCTCGTCG
>JAFUVT010000018.1 GCA_017477425.1 Bacteroidales bacterium | reverse complement strand
TGCATACAATCCGACAAGCCGCCGCCTCAGCAACCTGCAAGGGCGCACTTCGACCAATGCGCTGATGCAGGACATTATATACGAATATGATGCCGTTGGCAATGTCACCAAGACCGACAATGCGGCTGTGGCCATAGGGACACTCGGAGGACCATACTCCTGCGCCTACACCTACGATCACCTCAACCGCCTGACTGCTACGAATTGCCAACAGGGCAACGTGGGCTACACGGAACAGCGCACCTACCTTGACGACGGGCGCATTGCCACCTACGACCTTAACGGCACGAGGAGAGGCTACACCTACAACGCTACCCAGCCGCACACTCTGAGCAATATCCATACCTTGCCCAACCGTGCCAGCGATATACTCTTCTCGTTCGCTTGGGATGCCAAGGGCAACATGACGGCACAAAACAGCCCAGGCGGCAGCCAGCGCAACTTGGTATGGGACGAACGGAACCGCATGTTAGGCATGGTTGACAACGCGACGAGCGGCAACGCGGCCCATTATGTGTACGATGCCCAGGGCGAGCGCACCTTCAAGCTGACAGGATATAGCAACCATACGGACAGTGGTGAGACAAGCGAGACCTACGTCTCGCTGAGCAATCCTACGCTTTATGCCTCGCCTTACCTCACAGCCACGGCCACAGGCTACACCAAGCACTATTTTGCAGGCACGGAACGTCTCGCCTCGGCCATTGGCAATGGCGGCTTGGCCGACATTGGTATTGTTGGCAGCGACGTGCTGGCCGACAAACTCAGGGAGCGTGACACGCTGATGAAAAACTTATCCTGCATAACATTTGCGAAAAAACGCTATCTTTGCGCAAAATTATGAACGATGACCAAGATACTTATCATTGACGACGAGGCACCCATCCGCCGCGTGCTGCGCGACATCCTCGAAAACGAAAGCTACCAAGTGGACGATGCCGGCAACGGCATGGAGGCCCTGCAACTCATTAAGGAACACGAATTTGACGCCGTTTTCTGCGACATCAAGATGCCCGAGATGGACGGCATCGAAGTGCTCGAAGCCATCCGCAAGGAGTCAGACGTGCCCGTCATCATGCTCTCGGGCCACGGCACCATCGAGACCGCCGTGGAAGCCATCAAGAAAGGCGCCTTCGACTTCATCCCCAAGCCGCCCGACCTCAACCGCATGCTCATCACCTTGCGCAACGCATTGGACAAGAAGAACTTGGCCACAGAGAACAAAGTGCTGAAAAAAGCCGTCAAGAGCCAAAACCAGATGATTGGCGAATCGGCGCCCATGCTGGAAGTGAAGGACATGATCGAGAAGGTGGCCCCCACCAACGCCCGCGTGCTCATCACGGGCGAGAACGGCACGGGCAAGGAACTCGTGGCGCGACAGCTGCACGAACTCAGTCCACGAAACCGCAATCCCTTCATCGAAGTAAACTGCGCCGCCATTCCTTCGGAATTGATTGAAAGCCAGTTATTTGGTCACGAAAAAGGCTCTTTTACCTCCGCCATCAAGCAGAAGAAAGGCGATTTTGAGTTGGCCGACGGCGGCACCCTCTTCCTGGATGAAATCGGCGACATGAGCCTTTCGGCCCAAGCCAAGGTGCTCCGCGCTTTGCAGGAGAACAAGATCGTGCGCGTGGGCGGCGAGAAGGAAATCCCCGTCAACGTCAGGATATTGGCCGCCACCAACAAGAACCTCAAGAGCGAAATCGAAAAGGGCAATTTCCGTGAGGACTTGTACCATCGTCTGAGCGTCATCGTCATCCAAGTGCCGCCGTTGCGCGAGCGCAAGGACGACATCCCGCTGCTGGTGGATAGTTTTGTCACGTCATTGGCACAAGACATGGGCAAGACAGCCCCGACGTTTGAGCCAGAGGCCATCGAAGCGTTGCAAAACTACCAGTGGACGGGCAACATCCGCGAGTTGCACAACATTGTGGAACGTTTGGTCATCCTTTGCGGCGACTGCATCACGAAAGACGACGTGGTGCGTTTCGGCAACCCGCTGAACTGATAGTTTGTTTTTGTCCGACATTTAATGTCATTCCTTGCCAAGACTTGTGCGTTTGGAATCTATTAGATGTCGGACAAATTTTCTTGACGGCTTTTGAAAGCATAGATTCCATTCGCGCAGCCCCCGCGTGGAATGACATGTTTTCAAAAGCCTGCGTCGACTTTTTTTACCCTCCCCCCTTGCGGGGTAACGAAAATTGCTGTAATTTTGCCGCCCCAACGGGGATGTATGGTTTTGACAGCAAGACGAATTGTCATGTAAGCATGCCGAGCCTCGCAGTGACGCTCGTAAATCTTGACTGCAAAAGAATAATTGGCGAGAATAACTACGCTTTCGCTGCCTGACCGAAGTACAGTAAGTCACTGGCTTAATCCGCTCACAAGGTGGGTGGACGAAACATCTCGCAGGTGGAGATTCCTGATTCCGGCCTGAGAACGAGGTGCTAAGCAATTTCGGGATAGTCCTGTCGGCGCTCCGACGGCAGGGCAAAACTCAGGAGATAAGGTCGCGTTGAGGGCGTTCGCTCCCTTGCACGGCACGAAAACCAACAGCGGAATAAGCATGTAGAAAGCCTGGGGGTTCCTTGTTTGGACGAGGGTTCGACTCCCTCCATCTCCACGAAAAGAAATAAGCCATTGATTTTCAGTGGCTTATTTAATTATTACATCATGCAAGACACAAAAAGGATTTGCTACATGATTCTGCCCGAAGGAATCAAAAAGGAGTTGTCGGACGGGTTGGCAAGACTGTCTGAACAATACGGCATTTCAATCGTTGTAATAGAAGACGTCGACTGGAACGACGACCTCACGCCCTGGCCCGCTGCAGGCGTGTTCCGAAAAGCCAAACCTTTTGGCGGACAAGCCCAACGTTTCCTCGAAAAACTAACCACCCAAATCCTTCCCGAAACGGAAAGAAAACTTGGCATAACGAACCCCGAACGGACCCTACTCGGCGTTTCGCTGTCGGGTTTGTTCACCCTTTGGGCGGGCTACCAGACGGATGCTTTCGCCCACCTTATTAGTATTTCCGGCTCGTTGTGGTACGACGGCTTCACCGAATGGATGGCCGAACAAAAACTTTCGGAAAGCATCAGTAGCGTATGCCTCTTGCTCGGCGACCGCGAGAAAAACTCGAAGGAGAAACGCATGGCTACCGTGGAAGAAAAGACCCGCGCCGCCGCCAACATCCTGGCCGCACAATACAGCGGAAACGTCGACTTCGAGCTGGTCGAAGGCACCCACTTCTCCCCTATCCTGCCGAGGATTGAGCGGGCGGTTGAAAAAACGATAATGAGGGACTATCAAGATACGGATGAAACAAACGCAATACCACGACCATGAAAATACTTCACACCAGCGACTGGCACCTGGGCCACACCCTGTATGGCTATGACCGCACCGAAGAGCAAACGGCGATGCTGAACCAAATCGTCGACATCGTGAGGGAAAACAAGCCTGACGTGTTTTTGCTATGCGGCGACGTGTACCACACTCCGCAGCCCTCAGCTGCCGTCCAAACCCTGTTGGCAGATGCCATGGTAAAGATACACGAAGTCCACCCGCAAATGACCATCGTGATGACCGCCGGCAATCACGATAGCGGATCGAAGCACGAGATTTTCCGCACGCCATGGCGGGCGCTGAATGTGTTTGCCATCGGACAGATGGAGAAAGACCACCTCGACGAGCACATCGTGGCGGTGCCAGGCAAGGGCTACGTCATCGCCGTCCCCTACACCCATGCACGCAGCATTCCAGACGGCTTCTTCCAACAGCTGCTCGACAAGGTGGCCGAACTGAACTCCGAGAACCTGCCCGTGGTCATGACAGCCCACACCACAGTGCGCGGCTGCGACTTTACGGGACACGACCACGCGACCGAACTCACCGTTGGCGGCATCGATGCACTCGAATTGGAACAATTGGGCGTAGGCTACGATTATCTAGCCCTTGGCCATATCCATCACGAACAGTTTGTGCACAGCGGCAAGCATAACGTGAGATATTGCGGCACGCCGTTGGCCGTCAGCTTCGACGAGACCTACCCCCACTCCATCAGCATGGTAAAGATAGAAAAGCACGGCGCCCAACCCACGGTGACGGCCATCGAAATCAACAATCCGCATCCCTTGGTGACACTGCCTACCAACGATTTCGCCACATGGGAGGAGGCCAAGGAACGCTTGAGAGATTACCCCGACGACATCCCTTCCTACATCCGACTGAACGTGGCGATCGACGACTTCCTACCCGCCGAGGCTTTCATGGATGCCGTGGCCCTGACCCAAAACAAGCAATGCCGGTTTTGTTCCATCAACGCGAGACGCAACACGACGAGACAAAGCGACGCCACGACACTATCGGTGCAGGAATTCCAATCGGAAGAACCGATTGAAATCGTCAAGAAATACTTCGGCGACAGCGGATTCGGCTTCGACGATGAGCTGGAAGCCATCTTCAACGAAGCCCTTGCGATGGTGAAAGAGGAAGAAAGGAAATAAAAACGAAAAAGCATGAAAATACAGCAACTCACCATACACAACATCGCATCAATCGAAGATGCCGTCATCGATTTCGAAGCCAGCCCATTGGTCGACAGCGAGGTCTTTCTGATCACAGGAAAGACCGGCGCCGGCAAATCGACCATCCTCGACGCCATCTGCCTCGCCCTCTATGCCGACACCCCCAGACTTGACGGCACCAAGATGGAAGGCAACACCAAAGACGGCGAAGGCAGCGTCATGATCAACGACCCGCGCCAACTGATGCGCAAAAACACGGGCGAAGCCTTCGTCTCGTTGACCTTCACGGGGAGCAACGGCACGCATTACAAGGCCACTTGGGCGGTGGCCCGCGCCCATAAGAAACCAACGGGGAGACTGCAAGCGAAAGACTGGGTTTGGGAAAACCTCGACACGGAAAAGAGACTCGAGAAAGACGCCGAGATCAAAAAAGAAATCAAGGACGCCATCGGCCTCGATTTCGACCAGTTTTGCCGCACGACGCTGCTTGCCCAAGGCGAGTTCACCCGCTTCCTCAATAGCGCCGACAAAGAAAAAGCCACGATTTTGGAGAAAATCACCGGCGTCGACGTGTATTCCAAAATCGGAAAAAAAATCTACGACGTGACCTCGCGCAAAGAATGGGCCTGGAAATCAACGCAACAGTTGGTCGACGAGATGCCCAACCCTTCCGAACAAGAAATGACGCACAAGCAAGAGGAAGCCCAAAGCCTCGAAGCCCAGCAATCGGCATATAAACGACTGTTAGACAAGGATAAAGCAAAGAAGAAATGGCTGGAGGACGATGACGACCTTTCCAAAAAACTGGCATCGGCGCAAAAAGCGTTTGACGATGCCGTTGCCACGACCGAAAGCGAGACCTTCAAAGCCAACGAATCGCTCATAAGGCAGTGGACCGACACCGTGGAGGCCCGTGGCTGGCTCAGGGCGAAAACCGCCGCCGAAAGTAAGGTGACAACCCACAAGGGCGAGTTAACGACCCTGGCTCGAGAATTTGCACAAGTGCTGGCCGGCCTCGCCTTTGCGGAAAAAGAAAGACAGACGGTGGAGACCGAACGCAACAAGTTGCCTGAAATCAAGCCCGAGGAAGAGGCCCAGGCTACACAACAGCTGAACAATCTTAGAACCCAGCGCGACAAAACCCTTGAGGCCAAGCAAAACATCAAAACGGCACTCGATCGCATAGACACCTACAAAGCCGAAAAGAGCCGCAGGAAAACGACAGAAGAAGGCCTCAACAAAACGCTTGCCGACATCGAACAGAAGAAAACGGAAGCCGCGAAAACGGAGCCGCAGCTTAATGATGCCAAGACAAAAATGGAGTCGCAAAAGGAACTGCTCGACAAGCAAAAAGACACCATCGACAAGTTCGCCCAAACCATGCGCCAGAGGTTGCATGTGGGCGACATCTGTCCCGTTTGCCGACAGGAAATCCAGAACGAGCTGCCCCATGAAGACGAGTTGGCGCTGCTGGTCAACGGCTTGACCGAGGCTTTCAAAGAAGCCGACACGGCGTATACGAGTTTGATGAACGAGAAAAACAAGCTGGACGCCGAGATAAAGACTGCCACAAACGCGTATGAAACCGCCAAACGCGCCTTCGACAATGACGATGCTGTCGCGAAGGCCGGTCAAAAAGTGATCGAAGCTTGCAAGGCATGTGGAATCGAGACCATCGAAAAAAACACGCCACAGACGCTGCAGTCGCTGGAAACCGGCACCAAAGCTGCACTGAGCACACTTGACACAAAAATCGAGGAGGCGCAGTTGTTGGTCACGAACTTACAAGCCACGATTCGACAACGGCAGAGACTCGACGCCCAACTGATCCAAATCGCCACGAGATGCCAGGCGGTCAAGGAAATCACCGACGACATCAGGCTTCTGGAGCCCAGCTGGAGCACGCTGACGGCACCGAATGCCGAGGAAATGCCAGATCTGCTGAAGAGAGCCAACGACGTGAAGAGCAAGACCACTACGGCATTGGACCAACTGAGGCTGGCCGAGGACGTCGTCGCACAAAACGACCACCTATTGGACGAATATTTGCAAGGCCAAGCCGACGTCAACAGGGAGCGACTCACCGCATTGGATGCCTATTCGCCCTTATCGATTTCGGAAATGACCACGATGCTTGATGGGGTGCGGAATAAAGTGCTGGCCACCAAGACCTTGAAGGAAGACGCATCCAAAAACCTGCAGGAACACAGGAATGCAAAGCCAGCGTTCAATGACAATGACACCATTGAGGCTTTGACGAATCGCATTGCCGATTGCGAAAAGATGCTGACCGCAATGGCCGAAAAGAAAGGCGCCCTCATCCAAGAGCTGAACACCGACAAGCAAAACAGAGAACTACATCGGCAGCGCTCCGCCGACGCCGAAAGGCAGAAGGCCGACTACCAAAAGTGGGCACGCATGAACCAGTTTATCGGTGACGCCACGGGCAGCAAATTCAGGAAAATCGCACAAAGTTACGTGCTTTCGAGCCTGATCCAATCGGCCAACAGCTATATGCAAACGCTGACCGACCGTTACCTACTGAAGGTGGACCCTGGCACTTTCGTCATCTCCATCGAGGACGCCTACCAAGGCTTTGCCAGCAGGGCGGTGAGCACCATCTCGGGCGGCGAGAGTTTCCTCGTCTCACTGTCGTTGGCGCTGGCCTTGAGCGACATCGGGCAACGCCTGTCTGTCGACACCCTGTTCATCGACGAAGGCTTCGGCACCCTGAGTGGCGAGCCACTGCAAAATGCCGTCAACACGCTACGCACGCTCCACACTAAGGCTGGCCGCCATGTGGGCATCATCAGCCATGTGGAAGAGCTGAAAGAAGAAATCCCCGTCCAGATCCAGGTGGAGCAGGAAGGACACAACTCTTACAGCACGATTAAAATCACGCCGTCAATTTAGAACGACATGGGCGGTCGTTGCTTTTTTTCCGCCCATTCCGTGCAACCTATCGGAAATTTCCGTATCTTTGCCGATTAATAAAATCTAAACGCCATGTCATTTGATACCGAAAAAATCATTGGTGAAGGCTTGACCTACGACGACGTCCTCTTGGTCCCTTCCTACAGTAATGTCCTCCCGCGCGAAACCAGCCTGAAAACCAAGTTCTCGCGCCATATTGACCTCAACATCCCCGTTGTCTCCGCCGGCATGGACACCGTGACGGAAAGCCGCATGGCCATCGCCATCGCCCAAGAAGGCGGCATCGGCGTGCTCCACAAAAACATGACCATCGGCAAGCAAGCTGCTGAAGTGCGTAAGGTGAAACGTGCCGAAAACGGCATGATCAGCGACCCCGTCACCATTCACGTCGACGCCACGGTGCGCGACGCCCTCAACCTGATGGGTGAATACCACATCGGTGGCATTCCCGTGGTCGACAGCCAAAACGTGCTGGTCGGCATCGTCACCAACCGCGACCTGCGCTTTGAGCGCGGCCTCGACCGTCCCATCGTCGAAGTGATGACCAAAGAAAACCTCATCACCACGACCGAGGTCTCTTTTGAGAAGGCCGCCGACATCCTGCAAGAGCACAAAATCGAGAAGCTGCCTGTGGTCGACAAGGACAACCATCTCGTCGGCCTCATCACCTATAAGGACATCATCAAGGTGAAGGCGCGTCCCAACGCCTGCAAGGACTCGCGCGGTCGTCTGCGCGTAGCCGCTGCCGTGGGCATCGCCGCCAACACCCTTGAACGCGCCGCCGCCTTGGTCGACGCTGGCGTTGACGCTCTCGTCGTCGACACGGCCCACGGCCATTCGCAAGGCGTCATCGACATGGTGCGCAACCTGAAAAACAACTATCCCAATATCGACATCGTGGCGGGCAACATCGCCACCGGCGAAGCCGCCAAGGCCCTGGCCGAGGCGGGGGCCGACGCCATCAAGGTGGGCATCGGTCCCGGCTCCATCTGCACCACACGCGTGGTGGCGGGCATCGGCGTGCCACAGCTCACCGCCGTCATGGAAGTCGCCAAGGCCCTCGAAGGCACCGACATCCCGCTCATCGCCGACGGTGGCATCCGCTACACGGGCGACATCGTGAAGGCCCTCGCCGCAGGCGCCTCGTCTATCATGGCGGGCTCGCTCTTCGCTGGCGTGGACGAATCGCCAGGCGACACCATCATCTATGAAGGCCGTAAGTTCAAGACCTACCGCGGCATGGGCTCGCTCGAAGCCATGCAACAAGGCTCGAAGGACCGTTACTTCCAGGACAACGTGGAAGACGTCAAGAAACTCGTCCCCGAAGGCATCGCTGGTCGTGTGCCTTACAAAGGCACGCTCTCCGAAGTGGTCTACCAAATGGTCGGCGGCCTGCGCTCCGGCATGGGCTACACGGGCTCACACACCATTGACGAGCTGAAGAAAGCCAAGTTCATCCGCATCACCAACTCGGGCATCCTCGAGAGCCATCCGCACGACGTGACCATCACCCAAGAAGCCCCCAACTATAGCAAGAGAAGTTGACATGAAAGCCTCCATTTCGTTCCCCGAGCTGCAAAACATCGTTGCCGAAAAGGCCAACCAAACCATCTCTTTCGCTTTTGTTGACCCCAAAACGGTGAAAGTGACCTATCCGCTCAACTTGGGTTTCATCAAGAAAGACATCTCGGCCAACCTGATTATCAAGGAACTGACAGGCAGCGACCTGCTGGTGCAGCTGTCGGCGGGTTTAGGCACCGACACGATGCTTACCACCGTGCTCAACCTGTTGAAAAACAAGATTCCGGAAGGGCTCATCGAAAAACGCCCCGACAGCCACCTGATGCTTCATCTCGGCGAAATCGAGCAAGTGAAGGCGGTCTTTGAGAAGATCGACATCCGCGACCTGCATGTCATCGACGAAGGCCTCGAAGTGGAAGGCGCATTAAAACAAGCATAAGAACAAATAAAAATATCTGAACATGAAGATCAACTTTTTGAAAACGTTCGTGTTGGCATCGCTATTAGTGCCAGCAGTTTTCGTCAACGCCCAGTCGAAACTCGACAAGGAAGTGTTGATGACCATCGGCGACCAAGCGGTCACGGTGAAGGAGTTTACCGATGTCTACTACAAGAACAACCTGAAGAGCGACGTCATCGAGAAGAAGTCGGTCGACGAATACCTCGACCTCTTCACTACCTTCCGCATGAAGGTGATGGAAGCTGAAGCCTTGAAACTCGACACCAGCGCCAAGTTCCAAAAAGAGTTGGCCGGCTATCGCAAGCAACTCGCGAAGCCTTTCCTCAGCAGCGACGACATCACCGACGAGCTGTTGCAAGAGGCTTATCAGCGCAAGCTCAAGGACATCCGCGCCTCGCACATCCTCATCCGCTGCGACAAGAACGCCTTGCCGTCGGACACGCTGAAGGCTTACAACAAGGCCATGGACATCCGCAAGAAAGCCCTCAAGGGCGAGGACTTCGGCGACCTGGCCGTCAGATACTCGGAAGACCCGTCGGCCAAGGACATGAAAGCCACCGAGCAGGCCCCAGCCCGTCCGGGCAACCGTGGCGACCTCGGCTATTTCACCGTTTTCGACATGGTCTATCCTTTCGAGACCGGCGCCTACAACACCAAGCCTGGCGAAATCTCGATGCCCGTGCGCAGCGATTTCGGCTACCATATTATTAAGGTGCAAAGCGTGACCGATGCCATGGGCAGCATCCAAGCCGCCCACATCTTCCTGCAACTGCCCTACGGCGCTTCGGAAGAAGAGGAGACGGCCATGAAGCAGAAGGCCGACAACATCTATAACGAGTTGATGGCCCAAAACGGCAAGAACTGGAATGAGATGGTGAAACAATACTCGGACGACAGAGGCACGGTGTCGAGCAACGGCACTTTGAGCAACTTCACCGTGAGCCGCATCGTCCCTGAATTCATCGAAGCCTGCAAAACTTTGGAAGTCAACGAGATTGCAAAGCCCGTCCGCACCATGTACGGCTACCACATCATCAAGTTGTTGAGCACATCGGGTGTTGGGAGCTTCGAAAAAGAATCCAAGGGCCTGGCCGAGCGCATCGAGAAAGACATGCGTTCGAAGAAGTCGGAGGAAATCGTGCTCAAACAGGTGAAAAAGGAATACAAGTTCAAGCAAAACGACAAGAACGTGGAGGCCTTCATCGCCACCGTCGACAGCACCATCTTGCGCAAGGCCTACCAGCCTTCACCCGAAGCCGACATGAACGTCGTGCTCTTCAGCCTCGAAGGGAAGCCCACCAAGGTGAGCGATTTCGTGAGTTACATCAATGACAACATGACGCAACAGAAATACGTCACGCCAGGCACCTACGCCTACCAACTCTATGAGGCCTTCTCCAACGAGACCGTGATGAACTACGCCGACGCCCACTTGGAGGACAAATACCCCGAATTCAAGACCCTGGTGCAGGAATACAAGGAAGGCATCATGCTCTTCGACCTGATGGACCGCGAAGTGTGGGACAAGGCCGTGAAAGACACCCTCGGCCTGGAAGAGTTCCATGAGCGCAACGCCTCCAAATACATGTGGAGCGACCGCGTCCTGGCTTCCATCATCACTGTGACGCGCACCGAATCGCTGCCCAAAGTGAAAGCCCTGCTCGACAGCGGCATCGAACTCGACAGCCTCCGCAGCGCCATCCAGCGCGACTCCATCAACTATGCCTTCGTGCGCAAAGGCTACTACCAAAAGGGCGACAACCAATATGTTGACCAAACCGAATGGAAAGTCGGCGTGAGGAACGAAATCCCTTCCACCGTCGACCAAACCACCGTCATCGTCTGCATCCGCGAGCTGCGCCAGCCCGAGCCCAAGACCCTGAAGGAAGCCCGTGGCCTCGTCACCTCTGACTATCAGGTGGAGCTGGAGCAAAAATGGGTGAAGGCCTTGAAGGAGAAATATCCCGTAAAAGTCAACGAGAAAGTGCTCGACAAGGTCAGAAAGATGTATCAATGAAGCGATTAAGCCTCTTCATCGGTGCCTTTTTCCTGTTGTTGCTGACAGGCTGCGATTACTTTGAGAAGAGCTCAAAGGAAGTCGTGCTGGCGGAATGCTACGGCAAGTATCTCTATGAGTCGGACCTCAAAGGGATTGTGCCCGAGAACGCCACCATCATGGACAGTATCCAGCTGGTCAACAACTTCATCGATTCGTGGGTCAAGCGGCAGGTGCTCATCCATCAAGCCGAAAACAACCTCAACAAAGAGGAACTCGACCTCAAGAAACAGATGGAGGAATACCGCAACTCGCTGGTCATCTATGCTTACGAAAGTCAACTCATCAACCAGAAGCTGGACACCGTAGTCAGCGAAGACGAAATTGAGGCTTATTACGAACAAAACAAGGAGAATTTTCAGTTGCGCAATACGATGGTGAGGGTGGCTTACGTTATCCTCAACGAAGACTGTGAGCAGAAAGAAGTGTTCAAGAAGCTGATGAGCGACCGCGATACGCTACTCTTACAAAACATTGACGTTCAGGCCACTTACTATGCCGTAAAAAGCTATTTGGACGTCGACCATTGGATGCGCCTCGACGAGCTGACCAACATCGTGCCCATCGAGATCTTCAACACGGAGAGCTTCCTGAAGAAGAACCAGTTCGTCTGCTTCGACATGAACGACTACACCTATATGGTGCGCTTCGTGGACTACCTTCTGGAGGAAAGCACCTCGCCGCTGGAGATGGAACGCGACAACATCAAGAGCGTCATTTTGGCACAACGGAAACAAGCGCTCATCGAAAGAATGCGGAACTCGGTCTACGAGAAGGCGAAGAAGGAACGTGCCTTTGAAGTGTATGTGGGGTCACCCGGAATTTATGCAGAATAAAAAGACAAGAATAAGAATGAAAAGAAACGTTTTTCTATTGGGACTTTGCCTCATGGCATTGCCGATGATGGCGCAAAACCGTCAGCCTCAGGTGGTTGACAAGGTGGTAGCCGTGGTTGGAAAGAACATCGTCCTGCAATCGGACATCGAGAACCAATATATCCAATACCGGCTGCAGGGCATGGCCGAAGGCACAGGGCAAGAAATGCGTGCGCGCATCCTCGAGGACCTGTTGCTCCAAAAGCTCATGCTCAACCAGGCCGAGATGGATAGCATCACCGTCACCGACGAACAGGTGGAGCAGCAGATGGACCAGCGTATCCGCTATTTCGTCAGCCGACTCGGATCTCAAGAAAAGCTGGAAGAACAGTTTGGGAAAAGCATGTCGGAAATCAAGGACGAGGTGCGCCAAGCCGTGAAAGACCAGATGCTGCAAGAGGAAGTACAGCGTAAAATCATGGAGAACGTAGTGGTGACGCCAAACGAAGTGAAGAACTTCTTCCGCGACATCCCCAAAGACAGCCTCCCGACCATCGACCCCGCTTATGAGATCGTGCAAATCGTAAAGCGTCCGCCCGTCAGCCTCGACGAGAAGCTGGAGGTGAAAGAGCGCCTCTATCAAATCCGCAAGCGCATCCTCGAAGGCGAGAGCAGCTTCGCCACCATGGCCATCCTCTACTCCGAAGACCCAGGCTCGGCCCGCCAAGGCGGCGAGCTCGGCTTTGCCGGCAAAGGCGTTTATGCCACTGAGTTTGAGAATGTCGCCTTCAACTTGCGCGACGGCGAGATCTCCGATGTGGTGGAGACCCAGTTCGGCTTCCACATCATCCAACTCATTGAACGAAAAGGCGAGACCATCAACTGCCGCCACATCCTGCTCACCGCCAAAGTGCCCGTCGAAGCCTTGGAGAAAGCCCAAAACCAACTCGACTCGGTGGCCCAGCTCGTCCGCAACGGCGACATGACCTTCGAAGAGGCTTGCAAGAAATACAGCGATGACGACTCGAAGAACAACGGCGGCTACCTCGCCAGCGCTTCCACAGGAGGCAACTGGATGAGCATCAGGGAGATGCAGGAACTGGAACAGAGCTATCCCGAATACAAGAACCTGGCTTTTGTCGTCGGCCGTCTCGAAGTGGGAGAACTGAGCGATCCGCTCCCGATGACCACCAACGACAACACCGACGCCTTCCGCCTCATCATGGTCAAACGCAAGACCGAGGCCCATCAAGCCAACCTGAAGGACGACTACAGCCTCATCCAAAGCTGGGCCCTGAACCAAAAACGGCAGGAAGCCATCGGAAAATGGGTAAGCAGCAGAGCCTCAAAGGCTTACATCCATCTTGACGACGCTTTCAAGAACAGCAACTTTTATTACGATTGGAACATTCAATGACAAATTATGCCTCAGACGTCGACGGTGCCAAGGCACTGGTCGAGAAATATGAAAGTCTCCGCAAGGAAATCGGGAAAGTGATTGTCGGGCAACACGACATCATCCACGACACCATATTGTCCATCTTCTGCCAAGGCCACGTGCTGCTCGTTGGCGTGCCTGGATTGGCCAAAACCTTGTTGGTCAACACCATCGGTAAGGCCTTGGGGTTGAGTTTCAGCCGCATCCAGTTCACCCCCGACCTGATGCCTTCCGACATCGTGGGCACGGAGATTCTGGACGAGTCGCGGCAGTTCAAGTTCATCAAAGGCCCCGTTTTCGCCAACATCGTCTTGGCCGACGAAATCAACCGCACGCCGCCCAAGACGCAGGCTGCCCTGCTCGAAGCCATGCAGGAAAAGAGCATCACCGTTTCGGGCAAGACCTACAAGCTGCAAGAGCCGTTTTTCGTGCTGGCCACGCAAAACCCCATCGAGCAGGAAGGCACCTATCCCCTGCCCGAGGCCCAGCTGGACCGTTTTATGTTCAACCTCCTGCTCGACTACCCCTCCTATGACGAGGAAATCGACATCGTGAAGAACACCACCGTGGGCAAAGAGTCCGAAGTCAACGCCGTGCTTTCACCTGACGAAATCCTTTATTTCCAGCAGCTGGTGCGCCGCGTGCCTGTGCCCGACAACGTCTACGAATATGCAGTGAACCTGGTGGCCAAGACCCGTCCGCACACCGCCAAGGCCCACGAGTGGGCCAACCGTTACCTGAGCTGGGGTGCCGGTCCGCGTGCCTCACAATACCTCATCATCGGAGCAAAAGCCAACGCCTTGCTGACGGGCAAATACTCGCCCGACATCGAGGACGTGCAACGCGTCGCCGTCCCGATTTTGCGCCACCGCATCATCAGGAACTACACGGCTGAGGCCGAGGGGATTTCGATTGAGGCTATAATTGACCAGCTAAAGTAATAGTTAAGGTCCCTGAGCCTGTCGAAGGGCCGACCAATAAAAAAGAGTTATTATGTGTTACATGTACATATTAGAGTGCTCCAATGGGCAATATTATGTAGGTAGCACAAAAGACCTTGACTTACGCGTAAAGCAGCATCAAGCAGGAGAAGGTTCTAATTTTACAAAAAAACACCTTCCTGTAAAGCTTGTATATTATGAAAAGTTTCAACAAATTGATGAGGCTTTTAACAGAGAACACCAAGTTAAAAGATGGAACCGACTGAAAAAAGAGGCATTGATTAACAATCAACCAGAGCTATTACCCGAGTTATCGAGGCCAAAGAAGTAGCAAAATATGTTTTAACCGGCCCTTCGACAGGCTCAGGGACCTAGCTTTATTATTCTTCATCCACAAGGAACACCGCCACCTGACGGATGCCGTTGGCGCCGATGACCAGGGTCTGCTCGATGTCGGTGCTACGGCTCGGGCCCGTGATGATGGTCATCTGCGAGGGCCTGTCCTTGGCATATTTCCGCTTGACGGTCTGGAACGCCGTGCGCATCCCAGGGACGATTTGCTCCGTGGTGGCAAACACCAAGAGGATGTCGGGCATGGCATAGGCTTCGCGCGTCAGCGTCATGGCATCGGAAAGGACGATGCTGCCCGTTTGCGCCACGAGGCACTCGCAGCCTGTCAGGCTGACGAGTTTCTGCTTGGCCTCGCGCTCCTTGCTCTCGGTGAAAGGGATGCCGTATTTGGTCAGCAAGGCTTGCATATCGGGACTGGTACACCACAGCGGCTCCCATCCGTTTTCGGGCGCCAGCTGCTTGATGCATTCGGCAAACTCGGCCTCACTCTCCAAATAGATGAAGATGCCCCCGTGTTCCTTGAAGTTTTGCACGAAGGTGATGGCCGTGCCGTCCTCTTCCTTGATGGGCACCCAGGTCTCGGTGCGTTGGTCGATGTCCTTAAACAACGCCTCCTGCCGCTCGATGAGGGCGTTACGCACCTTGGCGAGCATCTGCTCCTTGAAGGTGGTGTCGGTGTTTTCTCCTTTGTTGTCCCAAGCCATGGCGTTTATGCTTTTGATTCTGTTTCTTGTTCCGCTTCAGCCACCTGTGCCACGGGTTCTGCCTTCGGCAGTTCTTCCTTGCTGCCCCACGGACGCTTGCCGAAGATGACTTCCAAGTCCTCGCCAAAGATCACCTCTTCCTCGATGAGCTTGTTGGCCAATTGGGTGAGGCCGTCGCGATGCTCCGTGAGGATTCTGATGGCTTCCTGATAGGCCTGTTCCACCATCTTGCTGACTTCGCGGTCGATGGTCTCGGCGGTCTTCTCGCTGTAAGGTTTCTGGAAGCTATAGTCCTGCTGACCCGTTGAGTCATAATAACTTAAGTTGCCGATTTCGTCGTCCAAACCATAATAGGTCACCATGGCGAAAGCCTGCTTGGTCACCTTCTCGAGGTCGGAAAGGGCGCCTGTCGAAATCTGGCCGAAGACGACCTGCTCGGCGGCACGTCCGCCCAGGGTGGCGATCATCTCGTGGTACATCTGTTCCTTGGTCGTGATCTGACGCTCCTCGGGCAGATACCAAGCCGCGCCAAGCGACTTGCCGCGAGGCACGATGGTCACCTTGACCAGCGGGTGGGCATATTGCAGCAGCCAGCTCGTTGTGGCGTGACCCGCCTCGTGGAAGGCGATGACTTTCTTCTCCTCGGCGGTGATGATCTTGTTCTTCTTTTCGAGACCTCCGATGATACGGTCGACGGCGTCGAGGAAGTCCTGCTTGCTGATCAGGTCCTTGCCTTTGCGGGCGGCCATCAGCGCGGCCTCGTTGCACACGTTGGCGATGTCGGCACCCGAGAAGCCTGGCGTTTGCTTGGCCAGAAACTCCTTGTCGACGTCGGTATCAAGTTTGAGGTTGCGCATGTGCACCTCGAAGATTTCCTTGCGGCCCACGATGTCGGGCAGCTCGACGTAAATCTGACGGTCGAAACGACCGGCACGCAGCAGGGCCTTGTCGAGGATGTCGGCACGGTTGGTGGCGGCCAACACGATGACACCCGAGTTGGTGCCGAAGCCGTCCATTTCGGTCAGCAGCTGGTTGAGCGTGCTCTCACGCTCGTCGTTGCCACCCGTGATGGCACTCTTGCCACGGGCACGCCCGATGGCGTCGATTTCGTCGATGAAGATGATGCACGGCGCCTTGGCCTTGGCGTTGTTGAACAGGTCGCGGACGCGCGAGGCACCCACGCCGACGAACATCTCGACGAAGTCGGAGCCCGAGAGGCTGAAAAACGGCACGTTGGCTTCACCCGCCACCGACTTGGCCAGCAGGGTCTTACCCGTTCCGGGAGGGCCTACCAGCAGCACGCCCTTCGGGATTTTGCCACCCAACTTGGTGTATTTCTCGGGGTTCTTCAGGAAGTCGACGACCTCCATAATCTCGACTTTGGCCTCCTCAAGTCCCGCCACGTCCTTAAACGTGACGTTGACGTTGCTGCTATTCTTGTCGTAGAGCTGCGCACGCGACTTGCCGATGTTGAAGATCGAGCCGGCGCCGCCGCCCATATTACGGCCCATGCTACGCATCAGGATGATGTAGAACAAGATAAGCAGTCCAAAGGGGACGACCCAAGCCAAAATCTCAGACACCCAATTGTTGCGTCTGACGTTGGTGATATACACAGGCTGAGACACGTCATGCTGCGCCTCCTCCACCATCTCCTCAAAACGGTCTAAGGAACCAATTTTATAGGTATAATTGGGAGAAGAAGTGGCGTTACCCACCGTCTGCACGTCAGGGAAATAGTGATGTAATCCTTTGGAGTTGAGGTAGATCTCGGCATCCTCGTGGTTGACGAGCTCGATTTTCTCCACCTCCTGGCTCTTCAACAACTCTTTCAACTTGCCCTGCGTGATCTCCTCGCGAGGGGTCACGGCATCACGGCCAAAAAAATTGACAGCGACAAGGGCGATTGCCAAAATGGCATACACCCACAGGAAATTGAAGCGTTTCTTGCCCTTCTGGTTCGGGTTCGGCTGACTGGGTTGGTTGGGATCAACTGGCTGGTTGGGATGTTGCCCAGCCCCGTTAGTCTCTTGTTTGCTCATAAATAATTAACTGATTTTGAAACGTTTACTCTTCTGCCTCTTTCACAATTCTCTCAGCATCGGCCCAAAGCTCCTCCAATTTGTAGTAGCCTCGCGCCGATTCGAGGAAGACGTGAACGACGACATCCACGAAGTCAATCAAAATCCATTCCGTATTGTCGCGCCCTTCCACATGGTAGGGTTTGTTTTTCGTTTTTTGGAACACCAGCTCCTCCACTTTGTCGGCGATGGCATCCACCTGCGTCTTCGACGGCGCGTGGCAGATGACGAAATAGTCCGTCACGGCGGTGGTAATTTCCCTCAGGTCGAGGGTGACGATGTCCTTGCCTTTCACGGCTTCCATGGCCTCGATGGTGGCGGCCACAATCTCTTCAACGTTATCCGTTTGATGTCTGACTCTCATATTCGATAAAAATAGGGCGCAAATTTACGCATTTTTGCGGAATACGGTGGCATTTGGCAAAATTTAGCCCCGTCGAATCAAAGTTTTCCCTATTTTTGGAGCCTAAAACTCCACATTGACCATGAACGAACACGACGAAATCCTCTCCCCTATCACCACCTTCATCTTTGATTTTGACGGCGTCATGACCGACGGCACCGTCTTCTGCGACTATGAGGGCCATCCTTTGCGTGCCACCAACGTGAAAGACGGCTACGCGATTCAATTGGCCTCGAAACTGGGCTACCATGTGGCCGTCATCTCGGGCGCGGTCTGCCCTTCCACCATCGTGCGCATGAACAGCCTCGGGGTGACCGACGTATTCACGGGCATTCCCGACAAGGTTGTGAAGCTCAACGAGTACATGAAAGAAAAAGGCCTGAGGCCCGAAGAGATCGTTTTCATGGGCGACGACATCCCCGACTTGCGCGTGATGCAATGCGTGGGGTTGCCCGCCTGCCCTGCCGACGCCATGCCTGAGGTGAAAGCCATCAGCAGGTTCATCAGTGAGAAGCCCGGCGGCAAGGGCGCTGTGCGCGACCTCATCGAGCGCACACTGAAGGTGCAGGGCAAGTGGATGACAGCGGAGGCGTATGCGTGGTAAATGAAAAAGCGGGATGGCCGGACCGTCGCGGTTGGGCCATCCCTGATAGTTACAAATGAAACATTTAGTCCGTCCCGGGCGGGACGAACTTTTTTTTATTCCTTCTCGCTCTTGCGCTTGCCCAGCAGGTAGGCGCCAGCGAGGGTGGTGAGCACCATGAGGCCTTCGCCCACGGGCACGTATTGGTCGTTCGGACTGTCCTGCTCGAGGATCATGGCACCGGGCATTGAAGGATCTTCTGTTGCAGCGCGGTTGCCGTTCCACTCGTCCTCGTCCATGATGAACACCTGGGCCAT
>JAFUVT010000017.1 GCA_017477425.1 Bacteroidales bacterium | reverse complement strand
TGGAAAAGAAAACACGTCAAAAAACGAAATTATGTCTACTTTTGTAAACCGATTCGGGCTAAAAAATTCGCCCCTGTCTACTTTGGAAAATACTAATCAATGAAAATTATTTTCCGTGTCTACTTTTTGCAGGCAGTACAATTTGGTTCCTGAATTTTGCGATTTTCGGCATTTTTCACTATAAACATTTTGCGATTTTCGGCGTTTTCTGGTAAAAACATTTTGCGATTTTCGGCGTTTTCTGGTAAAAACATTTTGCGATTTTCGGCAAAAGTGTGTATTTTTGCAGCTTGAAAACGAGAATGGTTATGGCAACAAACACTTTTAGACGAAAGATTTACGACAGATTGCTCAAGTGGAGGAAAGAGCGTTCTGGTCAGTCGGCTATTCTTATTCAAGGGGCTAGGCGTGTCGGCAAGTCGACGATTGTTGAGCAATTCGCTAAACAGGAATACCAGTCCCATATTCTGATAGATTTTTCCAAGTGCTCGCAAGAAGTTTTCAATCTTTTCAACGACATTTCAGACCTCAATCATTTGTTTGTACGGCTGCAATTGGCCTATGGTGTCAGTTTGCACGAACGTAATTCGGTTATTGTCTTCGATGAGGTGCAGAAACAACCCTTGGCGAGGCAGGCCATCAAGCATTTGGTGGCTGACGGACGCTACGATTACATCGAAACGGGTTCGTTGATTTCGATTAGGAAAAATGTGAAGGATATCATTATTCCTAGCGAGGAAACCCGTGTCAATATGTATCCTATGGACTATGAGGAGTTTAGGTGGGCATTGGGCGACATGGCTACGATTCCTTTGTTGCGTTCAATGAGTGAGAACCCCGTTTCTTTGGGCGATGCTGCACACCGGAAGTTGCTTCGTGATTTTCGGCTATATATGCTGGTGGGCGGAATGCCTCAAGCTGTAATCAAGTACCTTGAAACGAACAATTTAGCGGAAGTTGACAATACGAAACGGGAAATTCTTGACCTTTATGATGGCGATTTCATGAAGATTGACGACTCGGGCAAACTTTCTATGCTGTTCAATGCGATTCCCGCCGAACTGAACAAGAATGCCTCTCGTTATCAGGTTTCCAGTGTCATAGAAAACGGCAAGGCCGACCGTTTAATGGAATACATTGCCGATTTGCGAGAGTCAATGACAGTGAATATGGCCTATCATGTTGATGATCCTAACGCAGGAATGTCGTTCTACAAAGACCTCAACCGCTATAAGATGTTTCTCGCCGACACAGGGCTTTTTGTCACCTTGGCTTTTCGCGACAAGGATTTCCCGGAAAATGTCATCTATCAAAAACTATGGAATGACAAACTGAGCACTAATCTTGGTTATCTGTATGAGAATGTGGTGGCTCAAATGTTGAGAACGGCTGGAAACGAACTTTTCTATCACACATTCCCGACGGAGAAAGGCAATCGAAATTATGAAATCGATTTCTTGTTGGCACGGAAAAACAAGGTGTGCCCCATAGAAGTAAAGTCGTCAGGCTACAGTACTCATGCCTCGCTTGACGCTTTTTGCAACAAGTATCCAAATCGAATCCTCAACAGATACCTCCTTTATTCCAAAGACATTAAGAAAGACAAAGGAGTCCAGTATCTACCGTTTTATATGACCATGTTTTTGTAACTTTTTCTGAATTCTTATCAATCACACCTTATATAATATGCTCTCCAACCTAAAGAAATACCAAATCATCCTAGCCTCCAAATCCCCGCGCCGGCAGGAACTGCTGCGCGGAATGGGCGTGGATTTCACAATACAAACCAAGGAAACCGATGAGAGTTTCCCGCCTGATATGCCGTTGGACGAAGTCCCCAAATACCTCAGCCTGCAAAAGTCACTGGCTTTCAGCAAGGATGAGTTGCCCGCTGATTATCTGTTGATTACCTCTGACACCGTCGTGATTTGCGAAGGCGAAATTCTGGGTAAACCAAAGGACAGGGCCGATGCTGTTAGGATGTTGCAGTTGCTTTCGGGTAAGACGCACCACGTGGTGACGGGCGTCACGGTGCGTTCGGCGGAAAAGACGGAGTCGTTTGCGGCGAAGTCGATGGTGACTTTTGCCACGCTCGAGGCGGACGAAATCGACTATTACATAGATCATTGCAAACCCTACGACAAGGCGGGTGCCTACGGCATTCAGGAGTGGATTGGCTATGTGGGCATCAGCGGCTTGGAAGGCTCGTTCTACAATGTGATGGGCCTGCCGACACGAAAATTGTTTCAAGTGTTGAAATCGTTCTGAATTTTTCATACTTTTGCAGATTATTAGCAAAACGATGAACGAAAACCGCCCTTTAATATTGATAACCAACGACGACGGCTACGCGGCCAAGGGTTTGCGCAAGCTCGTCACGCTGATGCGCACGCTCGGCGATGTGGTGCTGGTCTCCACCGACGAGGTGATGTCGGCCAAAAGCCATTCGTGTACCATCCGCGACAGGCTGTATGTCCGCCTCGTGCAGCAGGAGGAAGGCTTCGCAGAATACCGCTGCAACGGCACGCCCGTGGATTGCGTGAAACTCGGTTACCAGAAACTGACTTCGCGTCGTCCCGATTTGGTGGTCTCGGGCATCAACCACGGGATGAACGCCGCCACAACGGTTGTGTACTCCGGCACGATTGGCGCGGTCATCGAGGCTTGCATGAACGGCTTGACGGCCATCGGCTACAGCCTTTTCAGCCTTGACCCTGATGCTGACTTCGACCATCTCGACGCGGCTATCATAGAAATCACAAAGAAAGTGCTGAAAGAAGGTCTGCCCAAGGGCGTTTGCCTCAACGTGAACTTCCCGAAACGCAGCGAGGAGCCGTTGAAAGGCATCAAGGTGTGCCGACAGGCGGCCTGCCGATGGGTGGAATATTTCAAGGAGCAATACGACGAGAACGGACAACAGTTCTTCGACCTTGAGGGCACCTTCGAGAGCGACGACATCACGCCCGACACCGACCTTTGGGCCTTGCAAAACAATTACGCCTCGCTCGTGCCCACCCATTTCGACTGGACGGCGCATGAGTGGATAGAACCGATGAAGAAATACGAACAAATTAGCATAAAACTATGAAAATCAAGGATAACTTTTGGCTTGGATTGTTGGTGGGAGCGGCCAGTTTCGGGCTGCTTTTCCTCCTGCTGAGCCTCATCAACTGGGAGTCGCTGGGCGCGTTTTCCGCCCGTGCACCTTATCTTTTGGCTTTTATTCCTGGAGTCATCCTCTTTAGGATGATGCTGGTGAAGTGGAAACTCGATAAGATGGGCCGTGGCGTTTTGGCAGTCACCGTGGTGGGTATGTTGCTAGTGTTTTTTCTTGTGTAAAAGATTGTAAACCAATGAAGTATTATGTCATAGCTGGTGAAGCCTCGGGCGATTTGCACGCTTCCAATCTTGTGGCCGAAATCAAGAAGAAGGACAAGAAGGCCGAGTTTCGTGGCTGTGGTGGCGATTTGATGAAGGTGCAAGGCGTCGACTTGATGAAGCACTACCGCACGATGGCTTACATGGGTTTCGTGGAGGTGGCGGTCAACTTGAGGAAGGTGCTGGGCAATATCTCGCAAGTAAAGAAGGATATTGTTGATTACCAGCCAGATGCCGTGATTCTAGTGGATTATCCTGGTTTCAATTTTCGCATCGCCAAGTTTGCTCACGAAAAAGGCCTGAAGGTGTTTTATTACATCTCGCCGCAGGTGTGGGCTTGGAAACGCCGCCGCGTCTATAAGGTCAAGAAGTCGGTGGATAAGATGCTGGTTATCTTGCCTTTCGAGGAGGAGTTTTACAAGCAATACGGCGTGGACGTGACCTACGTCGGCAATCCTTTGCTTGACGAGCTGGCCAAGTTTGGCACGGCCAATCGTTCGATTTTCCTGCGTCGCAACAGCCTTGGCGAGAAGCGCGAAATCATCGCCCTGCTTCCTGGTAGCCGTAAGCAAGAAGTGAAGCGTATGCTTCCTGTGATGCTGAAAGCAGTGCCGCATTTCCCTGAATATCAGTTTGTCGTGGCGGGTGTTTCATCGCTCGACAAGGCTTTGTACAAAAAGATCATGGGCAATACGGACGCCTTCTTCGTTGAGAATCAGACTTATGAGTTGCTGCAAAACTCCAGTGCGGCTTTGGTGACTTCGGGCACGGCGACCTTGGAGACGGCCTTGTTCTCGGTGCCCGAGGTGGTGTGCTATAAGGCGACAGGTTTCTCCTATCGTCTTGCCAAGTGGATGATCAAGGTGAAATTCATCTCGCTGGTCAATCTTGTGATGGATAAGGAAGTGGTCAAAGAGTTGATTCAGTGTGATTTGACAGAGGAAAACATCATTAGTGAGTTGGAATTGCTACTTCATAACGGCAAACGCCAGCGTCAACTTTTGGAGGATTACGAGGAACTGAAGGACCGACTAGGAAATGCGGGTGCTTCCGAAAAGGCGGCGATGGTGATTTGCGATGCCATGAAACCGAACAGGTAGTCTGTTTATGTCCGACTGGAGCAAATATCCTTTCGTCAGAATGCTGATCCCTTTTGCCTTGGGCATTTGGTGTTGCGTTTGTCTGCCTTGGGATTTGCCGCCGTTGATTCAGGGTGTGGCCGGGCTCTTGATTTTCGTTTTTGCCATCATTTCGTCATCGACTTTAGAGCGCCAGCGCCAAAGTTGGCTGTTTGGTGTGATGATGTCGTGCTATTTCTGGTAATGTTGCCAAAAATGGTTGGTGACGGAGGTCAGAAACCAATCAAAAAAGACTTAGTTCAAAGAGGGCAAAAAATCGTATCTTTGCGACGCGAGCTGAAACGGAGGAAGGCTCTGCTGGGGAGCAACCTTCCAAGGG
>JAFUVT010000003.1 GCA_017477425.1 Bacteroidales bacterium | reverse complement strand
CTACGCAAAGAACGTCGACGGACTCTTCACGAGAATCATCGGTAAAATCAGCGCGTTTACCGTTCTGCAATACATCAACAAAATCAACAACAAACCAATTGGCCAAATTAAATATGCGCTACTTTAATTCCGCCAACGAGTATAATAATATTTGTTTTGGGCTGTTGGAATGCACAAAGGAATCTGTGGTTGCTGCCGCTCAAAAAGTTCATATTCATGATTTTATTATGAGTCTTCCGGATGGGTATGATACAATTGTTGGCGATAGGGGGATGAACCTTTCTGGAGGGCAAAGGCAGTGTATTGCGTTGGCCAGAGCGGTTTTGAAAAACTCTCCAATCATTGTTTTGGATGAAGCCACTGCGGCTCTCGATTCTGGACTAGAGGACCTGGTTATGAAGGAATTGGATTCATATTGCGCAGGGAAAACTTTGATTTATATTACCCATAGGATTGATTCAGCTTTGAAAGCAGATTATATATATGTGTTTGGAGAAGGAAGGGTGCTGGGTTGTGGAACTCCAGAAGAACTAGCGCTATACAGAGGACCGTTTAAGGGTGTTTAAAAAAAACGATGTGTGCAATTAGGTTGCACAATTTGGGTGTATTTTTGCAGCGTAAAACAAGGAGATAATTGAAACTTTGGTTTTGAGGAAGAAAAAATAGTATTTTTGCAATCGTTCTTTGAAAAGGTGTTACGGACTGCCTTAGTTTGATTTCGCCATCTGTTATCTGGATGGTTTTGTGACAATGTTAGCTTGTCATTCTTTCATTCTCAGTTATTGATCATATTTATGTGATTATGTATTATATATTTATGAATCAGTGATGGAAGTATATCTTAAGAAATGAGATGGTCATGTAACACCTTTGACGAGAACAAAAGAAAATGGTGATGCCGGAGTCTGAACAGAAAACAGAAGAAAAAGAAGCGAAAGTTGAGCTCTTAAGAATACTCAACGTGATGAAAAAGAAGCTTTATGGTGATAATAGCTATCCCATCACTATGAAGCAACTCAATTATCACGCCTATTCTAAAAACAACCCAAAACGGTACGTTCAATTCCAAATCCCTAAAAAGAAAGCTGGAGAGTTTCGCACTATCACTGCTCCCAATGCGGGCTTGAAGGCCATTCAACGTTGTATCAATGCTCTTTTATTGGAGCAATTTGAGGCACACCCTGCGGCTAATGGCTTTGTTCCGGGTAAGTCGATTGTGGATAATGCCAGAGTCCATTTGGGGCAAAAGTACGTCTATAACATTGATTTGAAAGACTTTTTCCCTAGCGTGACCATCGGGCGTGTTTTTGCGTGTTTACAGTTACCTCCGTTTTCATTTGACAAGCATACGGCAAGCCTTATTGCTGACTTGTGTTGTCATGAAGGAGTGTTGCCTCAGGGAGCGCCGACATCACCCACTTTGACGAATATAGTATGTTCTCGTTTGGATTGGAGGTTGAGTAAATTGGCGCGTCGTTTTGATTTGCGCTATTCTCGTTATGCGGATGACATCACTTTTAGTGGGATGTCAAATATTTTCCATGAGGATGGTGCCTTTGTGAAAGACCTTCGTCATTTCGTAGAAAAAGAGGGATTCCTCATCAATGAAACTAAAACACGGACAAACAGCTATTATCAGCGGCAGGAAGTTACAGGACTGACCATTAACGAAAAGCCCAATGTCACTCAGAGGTATGTGAAACAGATCCGCACGATGCTCCACAATTGGGAGGCGAGTGGATATGAAGCGGCTCAAAGCGTTTTTTTCAAGCATTACCACCCAACAAAGAATGTGAATGCTGAGCATCATATTGAAAACATTATTGGCGGAAAACTGGATTATTTGAAGATGGTGAAGGGAGTGGATGATGCCACTTATATTAAATTGAGAGACAGGTTTGGCGATTTGTTGTCAGGTCGTGAAAAAACAAATAGTACTGCTCGTCCAGGTAACGTTATTCCTGTTGTTGATATCAGTGTTTTGAATGAGGGGAACATCATAGACATAGAGTTGGTGAACGAAGAAGAACAGAAGTCAAAAGATACGCACGGCTTGCTTGATGAGAAACTTCAACAATTGTGCGAATCGGGTTTTGATTTATCCATATTATAAATGCTAAGCGTATGGGACAAAACAAAGAACAACTGAACAAACTGCTTGATTTCATTGACGAGCTTGCCAAGGATAAGGATAATGCTTGGTTTGTGAAAAGGTTGAGAGAAAAATATGGGCTGAGATATGATGGCAAAATTGATGATATATACGAATATTGTATTGAGCAGGTGATTCGAGACCAAGCGGAACAGTTTTACAAAGACTTTCCTATCAAAGAGTTGGTTCCGGGATTACAAGAAGATTTTATGAAAATGGAATTTTGTCATCGGAGAAACTCGTTTGATGATTTTTCTATTGCAGTGTATCAACAAATTGAAAGAATCACGAATGAAGTATGCTCTAACAAAAAGCTGAATGAGGTTGTTGCAAAGCTTATGGGACATCCTGCATATGTGGCAAGTGTTCAACTAAGCGATGGTTCATGGAAAGACGTTGCTGTTTCGGATAGAAGCACATCGTCTACATATCAAATTGCGAAACTGTTGTTTGGAAAAGAAAAAGCTGTTGAAAAATCCATGAGTGCATTATCGGCACAATGGGCGGTTGATAAGATATATTGTATTCTTTATTTTTTGTGTTATCAAGCAAAGTTGAAAAGCCAAGAATATAATCAGTTCAATGAATACAAATACTTGTATAAGGCTATCTATCAATTCCGCAACCTCAATCATAGAGGTTCTGTTCTGACTGATGACCAAAAAGAAATAATTGATAGAATAAGGCCGCAACAGGGCGTCTATTATTTCAAGTTTATGCAGGCATTGCTGTTTTATGTGGAAGGAGTTGCGGTAGGGTTGGCTCATTTGGATGAGTTGTATAATTACGCTAAAGATCAAAAGAAAATAGCAGTTTCTCCTTTTAATGTTTTGGGCAAAATCGATTTGCCAGAGAAAAGTACGAAACGTATTAAATAGTTGTAGCTCGAATCCCATTTTGAAAAAGATTTTCGACTAACAGGGCGTGTGCAATTCTTTTGCATGCTTTAAGACTATTTTTGCAGCTGAAATCGCAAGATTGACGTTGTCGAATCAAAGATTTCAACGAAGTTAAAACGAGCAATAGTTTATATATAGCAAAAACAATGATTATGAAAACCTGGATTATTATCACCATGTATTGGGCTGTGGCTGTTGGCGCGACATATTGCATCCGCGCATACAACAACAAGAAGAACCGTCACAAGATAGCGCTTTTTAGAGCGATTGGGATAACAACAACACCTTCTTTGTGGAAACAGATTGGCACGCATGCTTCCATTGTTTTCCTGGTACCACCATTGATGCCTGTCATCATCATCGTATTCCTAATTGACAAATCCTTAAAACACAATAAAATGAAAAAGAAAATGAAAACAGAAGCGGAGCCGCAGGAAGAGAAGAAGTACGCGGCGAATATGGAAGAGAACCTTCCCAATGACATTTTTACCCAGGCATCGAAGGCTATGATGGACGCTTTGATCTTCGGTACATTTGACGACTTTGAGAACCTGCTGGATGACAAGGTCGAGGTCGTTTTGTATCAACGGAAGACCATAAAAGGGAAGGCGGATGTAATGTCTTATTGGTGGGGTTGGAGAACGAGGTTTGTGATGACCAAAAAAGTGACCAACTTTGAAGTCGTTATGAGCCGCTATTATTCCCATGCCTGCTTGAAGATAGAAACCGATCAGTTGGTTATGTTTCAAATGGAAGAAGGGAAAATCTGTAAGATGTTGTCTATGCCCATGCACCTGACCTCGCTCTATTCCGACGACAACATGCTGAATTATCCGTTGGAGTATGAACGGATTAAGCCATTCCTTCTGGGGTTGGAGGAAAATACTGACGAGGAAGGGAAGCCCATGTCGCTGGCAGACCGAATCCCATGTCTGCATTGCGGTGTGGAGTCGCAGGACTTGAATTGGTTTGCCATTAGGAGACCGGATTGGTTTTACAAGAACTGGAAATTCGGAGTGGTGTCGGTGTGCCCCAATTGTGGTCGAGTCGTCGAATACAAGGAGGTGAAAACAGAAGAGTCCGATGACGAGAAGAACGTGCCAATTGAAGGCTCAAAGTATTCCGATATGGGCAATGACTTGTCTGATTGGGCCAATCGGATCATCCCCGAGGATATGGATGAAGGCGTGAACGCAGACAATGTGGAAGATTATGTTTCGAGACTCATGAACGAGATGACCGAGGTGAGAGTAGAACAAGGTTATAAGCTAGAGATGAGGCTTCCCGTTGAAGCTGGTAGTGGTGACAGGACACATATCCTGGTTGTCGATGATAAAGGCAATGAGACCGAGGAGATTGCCAAGCATTTGGAGATACCCCCAACTGAAATGGGTGTGTGGCAGTTGTATCTGCTTGAAAGGCTTCATACGGTTTTGCCTCTTTGGTGGCACGGTGGATATAACAGGAGAAAATTAATCCTGAAGGAATCTGACATTGATGACATCATTCCTTTGAAATTTCACGATCTGCATGAATTGAAGGAACAGGAAAAACTGATGCCCTGTGTAACAATAGGCTCTAATGATGACAAAGGCCAATTGTTGGTTGTCAGCTGCAGCTATTGGAACGATTGGGAAGGGCTTGTCAGACAAAGTGTAGAATACAAGTTGAAAAACGGCCGAGTTGTTTCTGAAAACGACAGCAGGGAGGTTCTTTATCAGTTCCATTGTGGATTGTGGTACTAATTCGAAAAAACACCGTTGTTGAAAAAAGTTATCAACACCTCTTGCGGGGAGCTGGGTTTTGACAGTAACTTTGCAGAGTTGCAAGACAAACGAACAGTATATTTATTATCAATAACTTAAATTGGTCTTAATAACACAAAACTATATTACTTATGGGTATATTAGCCAAACTATTTTCAAGGAAAACGAACAAGCAACAGCCTAAGGAGGTTGTTCAGGTTGGAACGGAAATCGACCGTCCAACACAATTGACCAGACCATTATCTGACTATGTGAAAGATGTTCCGGCATGGATAGGAGAGCATAGCGGATGGGGCTACAAAAAAGAAGATGCGCTCATTATGGCGTGCGAAAACTCTATGGAAGGCATTCATAATGAATACGCTTTTGCCGAAGCACGATCGAAGATTGAAGTTGATGAAGTGCTGAATATGTATTATGGCGGTTTTGAGCGATGTGGCCAAAGACTCGTTGCTGGAGACATGAACCATCATTACGATGTCATCACCTTCAAGGTGTATTTGTTCACTGAAGAGGACTGGAATTTCCTGAAAGACGACTTTGAAAGCCACAACGAATACAAAGACGACAAGGAGGGACGTCAGAGGCATGGGGAGCTAAGAAAACAGAGAGTCAAGTATTATACATCGGAATGCTGGATTGACATTGATGCGTTTTATGGCAAAAAGTAAAAATATGAAGAAGCAACATTTCGCCATTCTATTGGCAGCGCTAGCATTGTCCAGCTGTGGACAAAGGTCTGATGCGACAAAAGACAATCTCGAATATGCTTTTAGGATGGATTTCAGGCAGTGATTATCGATAGCTTGCAAAGTGAAAGACTTTGTGATTCTATTGTTGGTAACGATGAAGAATCTAAGTATCATTACTTTCGGTATATGGATTTCTGGAAAAAAAGCTTTACGCTTGATTGGGATTATTCTGATGGCGATTCTATGCAATACCATTTAAACGAATTACGGAGGTCGAGAGAGGTAAAGATGGGAGATTTGGATTCAATAACAAGAAAAAGACTGTATTGGAGCTATATCGAAAAACAAGATGAGTGGAGCTATGTGTGGTGTTGCATGAATAATATGAAGATGACTCCATTATTGGTTTATTGAGGATTACAGTGGGGAAGTCGAAAAACAAACAAATTAGAAAATTGATTTTTATAGCCTTGCTTTAAATGATGAAAACACGGCATATAAAAGAAAGATTTAAATCACTTTCTCTCTTCAAGAAAATTGCAGTTATACTACTCGCTTCACTTACAGCATTTTTTGCCGCAATCCTTGTGTTCTTGTCAACTACAATTTATTTCCCGATTGTTAGTTACAAGCTCACAGGAAAGCCAGAATGGGCAGGTCAGGAACTTATCATAAAAGGATATAATGATTGTGGGGAAAAAGCTCACTCGCGAGATTAATACCGATTGCGAGTGGGGTTGTCCTATAGAGCTTTTCAAGGAACATGAATGGAAGTTTAGGAATGAAAGAACGAATAATTAGTGTCTTGAAAACGATTACACTTGTGGCTTCTTGGCTCACGCTCTCGCCGCTCCTCCTCATCCTCGATGGCCGCTGGAAGTTGCTGCCGAAATGGCTGCGCATTATGTTCTTTGTGCTTTCACCGATGATGCTGATGGTGTTAGCATTGGCTGCATTCTGGTGCCATGATTACTATTTCGAGCATTATTTGCAGCATCATTTTAGTAGGCGCAGGGTGATTGAAAACATCACTGGCGTCAGACTGCCCAGATACAAGGTTGTTGATAGGGGAGAAGATTGGAAATGTTTCGGCCGCTTCCCCGAACATGCTTATGACTTTACGTTGGAATTCAGGAAGATGCCCGATGAAGATTTCTATGAAAATCTTGACGAACATTTTGATTGCTTTGAACCCGGAAAGTATAGTTTTAGCACCATCTGGGGTAACGGATTGGAAGCCCCCAAAGGTGAATCGGATGACGATGACATTAGTTTTTCTATTGATGTTGAAAGAGGCTCGAAGACATTTCATATCAGAGTGATGGAGTGGTGAGTCAAGGCTGGGATTTCAATCCTCGTTTTTCGTTTCTTATGGCATAAAGACATTTCTTCAATTCGTCTCAAGCAACGCGAAATTATGAGATTCCATACATATTTCACTGAAAAAAATGTGAGATTCCATACATATTTTGCCGAAAAAATTGTGAGATTCCGACAAAAGTGGTATTTTTGCGCTTGAAATAAGGCAAAAAAACTGAGGAAAATGGAGCCGAATCATAGGGTTTTTAGGCGCAAAATCTACGATGAAATGCTTGAATGGAAGCGGAGTAGAGACGGCGCAACGGCATTGCTCATCAAAGGGGCAAGGCGAGTGGGTAAGTCAACCATTGTGGAGGAATTTGCCCGCAATGAATACGAAAGCTATATCGTGGTGGATTTCGCCGATGCGCCACAAGCGGTTTGGGAAGCCGTGGATAACATCTCCGACCGCAACAACTTCTTTATGCAACTTCAGTTTATTTATGGCGTGACATTGCGCGAGCGTCATTCGGTCATCATCTTCGACGAGATTCAGAAATGTCCTGCCGTGCGACAAGCCATCAAGTACTTGGTGAAGGACCACCGCTATGATTTCATTGAAACGGGGTCGCTGCTGTCCATCAAAAAGAACACAAAGGATATTGTGATTCCCAGCGAGGAGACACGGCTGACGATGTATCCGATGGATTATGAGGAGTTCCGTTGGGCTTTAGGCGATTCTGCCACATTGCCTTTGCTGCAAACCACATTTGCCGACAAACGCTCTCTCGGCGATGCCTTGAACCGCAAGCTTATGCGCGACCTAAGGCTGTATATGCTTGTGGGAGGGATGCCGCAGTCGGTGGATACCTATCTTTACACAACGAATTTGGCGGAGGTGGACGCGAAGAAGCGCGAAATCATTGAGCTTTACAACGACGATTTCCAAAAAATAGACCCAACGGGGAAGGTCGCGCGGCTTTTCAGCGCCATTCCCTCACAGCTTTCGAAAAACGCCTCTCGGTTTCAGGTGACAAGCGTTTTGGGACGCAGTGAGGACAAAGACACCATGGACGAACTGTTGAAAGACCTGGAAGACAGCCTGACCGTCAACTTTTCCCATCACGCCGACGACCCCAATGTGGGGATGCCTATGCACACCAACTACGATCAATATAAATTGTTCGTTGGCGACACGGGCTTGTTCATCACTTTGGCCTTTTGGGACAAATCGGTGACCGAGAATGTCATATACCAAAAGCTGTTGACCGACAAGCTTTCGGCTGACCTTGGCTATGTCTATGAAAACCTTGTGGCTCAGATGTTGACGGCGGCGGGTAACCGTTTGTTCTATCATACCTGGCCGACGGAAAGTGGGAAGCACAACTATGAGATTGATTTTATCCTATCGCGAGGGAACAAAATATGCCCCATCGAAGTGAAATCCTCGGGATACAAGACCCACGTTTCGCTTGATGCGTTCAAGGCCAAATTCTCTTCTCGGATAGGGCAGAACTATCTGGTTTACACCAAAGACCTTAGAAAAGATGCCGACATCCTATTGGTGCCTGCATATATGACAATGTTTTTGTGATAGGTGAAAACAATCGTTTTTTTCCCTATCTTTGCACCCCATCATAAAACGCTTATGGACAACGAAGAAAAGACGGAATTGGAAAACGAACCGATTGAGGAACAGCCTTTGGACGAGACCTTGGAAGGTGTGGAAGACGCTCAGGCTCAGGAGGATGAATATCACGTGATACCGCTGAAAGGGATGTTCGAGAACTGGTTTCTCGACTATGCCTCGTATGTCATCCTCGAACGCGCCGTGCCGGCCATCGAGGACGGCCTGAAGCCCGTGCAACGCCGCATCCTGCACTCGATGGACGAACTCGACGACGGACGCTTCAACAAGGTGGCCAACATCGTGGGCAACACGATGAAATACCACCCGCACGGCGACGCCTCCATCGGCGACGCCTTGGTGCAACTGGCTCAGAAAGACCTGCTCATCGACACGCAAGGTAACTTCGGCAACATCCTCACGGGCGACGATGCCGCCGCACCGCGTTACATCGAGGCGCGCCTCTCTAAGTTCGCCAAGGAAGTCGTCTTCAACCATAAGACCACCGACTGGACGCGCTCCTACGACAACCGCAACGCCGAGCCGGTCTCGCTGCCGGTGAAGTTCCCACTGCTGCTGGCGCAAGGCACCGAAGGCATTGCCGTGGGTCTGGCTTCCAAGTTCCTGCCGCACAACTTTAACGAGCTGATTGACGCTTCGGTGGCCTATCTGCGAGACGAGCCTTTCACGCTCTATCCCGACTTCCCGACAGGCGGCCTGATGGATGTGACCAACTACAACGACGGTCTGCGTGGCGGCAAGGTGCGCATCCGTGCGAGAATCAGCCAACAGGACAAAAAGACGCTGGTCATCAGCGAGATACCTTACGGCACGACCACGGGCAGCGTCATCGACAGCATCGTGAAGTGCAACGACAAGGGCAAAATCAAGATCAAGAAAATCGACGACAACACCGCCGAGCAGTGCGAAATCGTCATTTACCTGAACCCTGGCGTCTCGCCCGACCAGACCATAGACGCACTCTATGCCTTCACCGACTGCGAGGTGTCCATCTCGCCCAACGCCTGCGTCATCGTCAACCAGCATCCGGCCTTTATGGGCGTGAGCGAAATCCTCAAACTCAGCACCGACCGCACGATGGAGCTGCTGAGTCTCGAACTGCGCATCCTCATCGACGAGTTGGAGCAAAGCTGGCACTGGATTTCGTTGGAGAAGATTTTCTTCGAAAAAGGCATCTATAAGGAACTGGAAAACAGGGACTACGAGACTTGGGACGACCAACTCACGGGCATAGAGCGCCGCTTCGACCCGTACCGCAAACTGCTGAAACGCGAAATCACGCGCGATGATGTGGAGAAACTGTGCGAGAAACCCGTCCGCAAGATTTCAAAGTTCGACATCAAGAAGGCCGACGAACAGTTGGCCGACCTCGAAAAGCGGATGGAGGAAGCCAAATACAACCTCGACCACATCGTGGACTACACCATCGACTATTTCCTGCATATCAAGGCAAAATACGGCGAGGGGCGCGAGCGCAAGACCGAGATCCGCAACTTCGACATCATCTCGGCTGCGGCCGTGGCTGCCAACAACGAGAAACTCTATGTGAATAGGGAAGAGGGCTTCGTCTGCACGGGCGAGGGCCTGAAGCGCGAGAAGAACAAGGAAGCCTACGAATATGTGTGCGACTGCTCCGACCTCGACGACATCATCGTGTTCCACGAGGACGGCAAGTATTCCGTGGTGAAGTTGCAGCCGAAACTCTTTGTGGGACAAAAAGTTATCCACGTCGATGTGTTCCACAAGAACGACGAGCGCACGACCTACAACGTCGTCTATCGCGACGGACGAAACGGTCAGCCGCACTATGTGAAGCGTTTCGCCGTGAAAGGCATCACGCGCGACAAGGAATACGACCTCACGCAAGGCAAACCCGGCTCGAAGGTGCGCTATTTCTCGTCCAACCCGAATGGCGAGGCCGAGGTCATCAAGGTGACTTTGGTGCTCTTCAACAAGAAGCAGAAGACGGTGGATTACGACTTCGCCAACTTGGCCGTCAAAGGTCGCGCTTCGCGGGGCAATTTGCTCACTAAGTACGAAGTCAAGGAGATCAAGAAGGGTGGGGAAGGCGTCTCTACGCTCAACGCCCGTGATATCTATTACGACGACACGGTGCGCCGCCTGAATGCCGACAAACGCGGGCAGTATCTTGGCGCGTTCGAGGGCGAGGACAAGATTTTGCAGATCTTCGCCAACGGCGAGTTCAAGATTTCGGGCTTCGACCTCAACACCCACTTCGACGATGACATGGTGGAAATCCGCAAGTTCGACGCGGACGAGATTTTCTCCGTCGTCTATATCGAAGGCGAGACGCAGAAAATGTACCTGAAGCGTTTCTGCATCGAGGCTGAGACCAAGCTGAACAGCCGCATCTCGTTCATTGGCGAGCATCCCGAGGCGAAATATTTGGGCAAGAGCACCGACGACTTGCCGCGCCTGCTGCTGAGTTACAAGGTGAGCGATGCGGGCAACAGTTTCCCCGATGATGAAATCAACGTGGAGGAGTTCATTGGCATCAAGAGCATTAAGGCTAAGGGCAAACGCCTATCGACGAGAGAGATAGAGAGTTGGCAGTTCCTTGAACCATTCGAGCCAGAGGTCCCTGAGCCGGCTCCTGAGCTTGTCGAAGGAGGCGAAGGGCCGACCGAAGAAGAACCTAAGGCCCCTGAGCCTGTCGAAGGGCCGTCTGAGACAACCGAGCATACTGAAAGAGAGCCCGTCAACCCCGCCGATGTGCCGTTGGAAATCGTCGAGCCGAAAGGCGACGGCGTTCAAATGGATTTGTTTGAAAATGATTTATAATGAAGAAGTTACATTTAATCATAGGATTGTTTTTTGGATTGCTGTTCACGAGTTGCCAAACCGAACTGAAGTTAGCCAAGAACTTCGTCGCGGAGCAGTCCAACACGCGTGTGGCGGTCTATTTCCCCGAGCAGGCCGAGGTGAAGGTGGAATACAACACGCAATACCAGATGCAAACGAATGTACTGCAAGGCTTCAGTCAGGATTTGTTCTTGGATGTGATGTATAGCGCCTACGCGGATATGTTGCGCACCTACGGCTTGGATGTTTACATTCCCGAGGACATTGACAACGTGCCCGTTGACTCCACGCATTGGCTGGTGATGCTCTCGCGGATGGAGATTTCGGGGCGTATCACGGAATACGAGGACTATCTCTTCAGCGATACGGACGAGTACAGCTACAAGCACCCTTTGAACACGGTCAATGTGGCTTCGTGGTTCGAAATCAACGACGGCGAGTGGCGGCCCGTGCAGTTTTGCGAGCACAACCTGATGGACGGCTTCGATTCCAAGACGGATTATTCTTTCTGGACGAACAAAATCGATTACAACTACACAATTGATACACTGGAACTTAAGGATGTGTACAATTATGCCGTCTATTTAGGCAAGCTCTACGCGGGCTACACCTACGATTACATGATGAACAGTTATGTGACGAAGGAATTCAAGAAACGCAATTACACCTATCAGATATTGCTACGCTACGACCCCTACAAGAAGCAAATGCGCTTTGCCGAGGAGGATGATAGGTTTGTGGAAATCACGGAATAAATTTCCTAGTTTTTCATCTCTTTTTCGATGGCTTCCTTCAGCTCGGCAGGCTTAATCGTCTTGATTTCCCCGCCAGTGACCATGCTGATGTTGCCCGTTTCTTCCGAAACGACCAATGCGATGCAGTCGTTGTCCTCGGTCACGCCGATGGCCGCGCGGTGACGAAGGCCGTAGTGCCCGGGGATGTTGGTCTTTTTGGTCACTGGGAGGATGCAGCGCGCTGCCGTGATGCGGTTGTGGCGGATAATCATAGCACCGTCGTGCAACGGACTGTTTTTGAAGAAGATATTTTCAATCAACGGGTTGCTGATGTCGGCGTTGACCGTCACGCCTGTCGTGACGATGTCGTCCAGGTTGTTTTTTCGTGTGAGCAGGATGAGCGCGCCTTGCTTGATGTCCGACATGTTGATGCAGGCCTTGGTCAAGGCATCGATATTGAGATCGACGTTGCTCCTGACTTTCAGGAACTTGAATCGTTGCATCATTCGGCCTTCGCGGGCTTGGTCGCCGATGGTGAACAGGAATCGCCTGATTTCCGGCTGGAAAATGATGATGAGCGCAATGAAGCCCACGCTGACAAAGGCCCCCAAGATGGCGGTCAGCATTTCCATCTGCAAGGCCTTGACCAGCTGCCAGATAAGGAAAATGGCCACAATACCGATGAAGATGCTCATGGCGGAGGTGCCTTTCAGCAGGCGATAGAGACCGTAGAATAGCAGCGCCACCAAAAAGATGTCGATGATGTCAAAGACGCGTATTTGAATGAAGAGGTCAATCATGGTTCAAATTTTGTGCAAAATTACAAAAAGTCCCCACCAATTCAACGGCTTCACGAGCTTTTTTCACATCGTGTACGCGCAGGATGTCTGCTCCGTTGAGCAAGGCGATGGTGTTCAGTACTGTCGTGCCGTTTTCGGCGGTCTGGGGTGTGGTCCTTAACACCTTGTTTATTAATGACTTTCTCGAAATGCCGATGAGGATAGGCAGATTATGATAGCGATATCGATTCAAATTGCTGAGCAACTGGTAGTTGGCGTCAAGGCTTTTCCCAAAACCGATGCCAGGGTCAAGGATGATTTGCTGTTCACCGTAGGCTTCAAGAGTTTGGCATTGCTTCTCGAAAAAGTCCATCACGGTCTGGTGGATGTCGCCGCCGAGGGCATATTGGTGCATCGTTTCGGGCGTGCCGACGCAGTGCATCATCACATAAGGGATGTGGTTTTGCCCGATGTAAGGCAGCATTTCGGCATCGAAAAGGCCGCCCGAGATGTCGTTGATGAGGTCGGCGCCTTCGGCGATGCAGACTTCGGCCACGTTTTTGCGGAACGTGTCGATGGAAATCAGTGTTTCGGGAAAGGCCTTTCTGATGACTTTCAAGATGGGGAGCACCCGTTCCATTTCCTCTTCTTCAGTGGCGATGGCATTGTTGGGTCGCGTGGAGCATCCACCGATGTCAATGATGTCGGCACCGTCTGTGAGCATTTTTTTACAGTGCTGTAAAGCATTGTCCATCAGGTTGTAACGTCCTCCATCGGAGAAAGAGTCTGGCGTTACATTCAAGATGCCCATAAGAGCAGGACGGTCGAAAATGAGGGTTTTATTGTTGGAAATAAGTCTCAGCATTGAAAAAAGTTTTATTTTTGCAAAAATACATTTTTCATGCAGACAAAAGACACAAAATCGCAATTTCAGGCTGTATTGGCTCAGTGCCGCAGGATGTTCAACGATAAGATGAAGGACTATGGACCTGCATGGCGTATCTTGCGAACTCCTTCCATTACGGACCAGATATTTATCAAGACGAAGAGAATCAGAACTTTGCAGACAACTGCTGAGCGACTTGTCGATGAGGGCATTGAGCCTGAGTTTATAGGCATCGTCAACTATGCAGCCATGGGCATCATCCAGCTTCGTTTGGGCGTGGTCGACCAGCCCGACTTGAGTGCTGAGGAGGCTACGGCTTGGTTTGACAAGGTCACCAATGAAGCGTATGAGCTGATGAACCGTAAGAACCACGACTACGATGAAGCCTGGCGCGATATGCGCATCAGCTCCATCACCGACCTAATTATGACTAAAGTGTTGCGTACCAAGAGTATCGAGGACCATGGAGGGAAAACCATTGTCTCAGAGGGTCTTGACGCCAACTATTACGATATGATCAATTATGCTGTTTTTGCCCTTATCTTATTGAACGAGGAGGTGAAAGATGAGAAGGAAAAGTAATTCTGGCATCGGCTGGCTGAGCATACTGCTGGCGATTGCCTCGGCAGTGGGCATCTATTTCCTGCCCGACTATAAGTTTTGGTTTCTTGCCATTCTATTGCTTAATGTTTTGATTTCCATCGTTTTTGGAAAACGATATAGTGATGGAGCCTTGACACTTTGCCGCCTTTTGGTGGGCGCGTTGTTCATTTTCAGCAGCTTCACCAAGGGTGTCGACCCATTGGGAACGAAATACAAAATGCTTGATTATTTATCGGTTTATGGCATGACATGGCTGAATGATGCCGCTATGGTGTTGGCCATACTCATGATTTTAGCCGAGTTTATTGTGGGTATTTGTTTGTTTATCAATGTAATGCCGCGTTTGGCTGTCTTGGGTGCGTCATTGCTAATGCTGTTTTTCACGACGACCACCTTGTTTGACGCTGTCTACGACTTGGTGCCCGATTGCGGCTGCTTTGGAACGGCCATCAAGATGAGCAATTGGCAGACCTTCTACAAGAATTTGGTCATCGATGCGGTGCTTATCCCGTTGATTTTGAATAATAAACGATTAGAAAACCGCTTGTTTGGCGTTCCTGTGCAGTTCGTCGTGGCCATTGCTCTGGCACTCGCTTTTATAGGCTTTGAGATGTACAACTATCGCCATTTGCCTGTCGTCGATTTCATGAACTGGAAAGTGGGCAAGCAGATGAATGCCCAGACGGCCGAACCGAGTCGCATCTATTTGACATACAAGAATAAAGCAACAGGCGAAAAACAGGAATTCCTTTCACCCAACTATCCATGGAACGACTCGGTTTGGATGTCGCAATGGGAGTTCGTACAACAACGCATCGAGGGTGGTACGGATTATCTGGGCTTCACCGCCATGGATGAGGATGGCAACGATGTCACCGAGATGCTGCTCAACACCGAGAATCTGCTGATGTTCACTGCGAGCGACCTGACCAAGGTGACCGAAAAGGAATGGGCCAAGGTGAAAGCCATTACCGAGGCCGCCGACCGACACGGCTATTATGTGGTCTGGACGGTCGCTGCCGAGCCGGAATATGTGGAACAGCTGCGCGAGAAATATGATTTCCTCTATGAGGCGTATTTCGCAGATGAGTTGGAAATCAAGACGATAGTGCGCTATAATCCTGGGCTGATTTGGCTCGACAACGGCTTGGTGAAGGACAAGTGGAGCGCTGTCGACTTCCCGCAAGGGGAAAAACTGGAGCGTATATTCAAATAGAAATGGGAGCCTATATCATCAGGAAGCTGCTTTACGGTATCGCGGTGCTTTGGGGCGTCGCTACGCTGGTCTTTTTCCTGTTCAACATCCTGCCTGGCGACCCAGCCCAGATGATGCTCGGTCAGCGTGCCGACCAAGAGTCCGTAGAAGCCATCCATGAAGAATTGGGGATGAACCAAAGCCTTGGGAAACAATATCTTGACTATCTGAACGACTTGGTGCCGATTTCGTTTTACGATGTCTCGAAAGGCACACAAAAACTGGACAAAATCGGGCGTTATGCCCCAATCGCCACGCTTGGAACGACGGCTGTTGTGCTGAAAGCGCCATATTTGAGAATGTCGTACCAAAGCAAGCGCAAGGTCTCCGACATCTTGGGTGAGGCGTTCCCCAACACCCTGCTTTTGGCTTTCGTTTCCATTTCCATTGCGATGGTTTTGGGTTTGCTCATCGGCATCCTGACGGCGGTGTTCAACACCAAGTTCCTCAACAAGTTGACGCTTTTCGTGACCACTATCGGCATGTCGTTGCCTTCGTTTTTTGCTGCGATTTTGATGGCTTGGGTTTTCGGTTTTTTGCTCGAGCATTGGACGGGATTGGGCATGACAGGCAGCCTCTATACGGTCGACGAATACGGTAGGGGAGAATTCCTCAGTCTGCGCAACCTTATCCTGCCTGCTTTGACCTTGGGAATGAGGCCTTTGGCTGTGGTGACGGAACTGACACGTACCTCGTTGCTCGAAGCTCTGTCGATGGACTATGTGCGTACGGCACGTGCTAAAGGCTTGAAGCCGTTTCGCATTATCTGCATCCACGCCTTGCGCAATGCCTTGAATCCTGTGGTGACCGCTGTCTCAGGTTGGTTTGCCTCACTTTTGGCAGGCGCGGTCTTCGTCGAGTATGTCTTCGACTGGAAAGGTATCGGCGTGGTGGTGGTTGATGCGTTGGACAAGTACGATTTCCCCGTCATCATGGGGGCGGTGCTGCTCATTGCGGTGATGTTGGTCATTGTCAACATTTTGGTTGACATCATTTATGGTTTTATTGACCCACGAGTGAGGATTTCATAATATGAACAAAATAGGAAAATACAACTTCATGGCCGAGCCGTTCCATTGTGATTTTTCGGGACGATTGTTTCTCGGCCACCTTGGCAACCAAATGCTTAACGCTGCGGATTTTCATTCGACCGACCGTGGCTTTGGAATGAAATACTTGATGAGCATCAAACGCTCGTGGGTCTTGTCGCGACTGGCCATCGAGATGGTGGAAATGCCTGCGCAATATGAGCATTACAGTGTGGAGACTTGGGTGGAAAGCGCGATGAAGTTCTTCACCAGCCGCAATTTTTGTGTGTCGGACGCGAGCGGCAAAGTTTACGGTTACGGTCGCTCCATTTGGGCAATGATTGACACCGAAACGCGCCAACCGACGGATATTTACGCCATCGACAATGGCGCTATCAACAATTGGATTGTGGCCGACAAACCTTGCCCGATTGAAAAGAGCAGTCGCGTGAAAATGTCGGAAAACGCTGATTTCGTGCGTAGTATCGATATTAATTACAACGACATCGACATCAACGGGCACGTCAACTCGGTGAAATACATCGAGCATGTGCTGGATTTATGGGATGTGGCTTGGTATCGTGAGCATCGGATTAAACGCTTTGAGATTGCCTATGTCGCCGAAACGCACCAAGGCGACAAGCTGTGTTTCTATCGCGAACCAACCGCTGAAAATGAATATTGTGTGCGTTTGGTCAAGACGGAAGGCGAGACCCAAAATCAGGTGGAAGTGTGTCGCTGTAAGATTGTATTTTGCTGATTTTTAGCGATATAATCAGCTATTCCGATATTGATTTGGTGTCATCCCAGTATGTTTCTTGAAATATTTGAAGAAAAACGACGGGTTGGGGAAGTTGAGGTCGTCGGAGATTTCCTTGACGCAGCGGTCGCTGTGCTTCAGCATTTGCTTGGCTTCGAGGATGACATATTGGTCAATCCACTGCGGGGCGGAGAGACCACTGGTGTCCTTCACGATTTTGGAGAGATATTTCGGCGTAATACATAGTTTGTCAGCGTAAAAGCCCACGCTGCGCTCTTTGTTGTGGTGCTGCGTGACCAACTCCAAAAAACGCTCAAAGACCATCTTGTGCCGCGTCGAGGCCGGTTTTTCCACCTCTTTCTGGCTCATAATCCGTTGGTTGATGAAGCTTCCGAATAGGTAGAAAACCGATGAAATCAGGTGGCTGACACTTTCGCGGGCATAGGCGTATTCTGAATGTAGATGCTTGTCAATCAGTTGTATGTATTCTGTAACAATAGACAGCTCATCTTCCTCAAGATACAAGCAAGGGTCGTCCAGCAGTGTGATGGCTTCGTTGAGCATCTTGCTGATGTCGGAACTGAAGTTGGACAAAAACTTGGGCGATACGCCAATGAGGGTCAGTGTGGGCTTGTCGGCGGATTCTTTAGGCTCCACACTGATAATGTTTTGCGGCAAGTTCACCAGAATCATCCCTTCGCTGATTTCGTATTCTTTCAGGTTGATGTTGCATTTGAAGTTGCCGCTTTTGCAAAAGACCACGACATAGGCGTCAATGCGGCTGGGATGGCGCATCAGGTCGTAGTTGGCCTCGTTGGTGCGCTCCGCCATAAAGAAATCGTCACCTATATTAATAATGTTGTCGGTCGGGACGAAGTCCTTGGCCCTCGTCAAACTGAAATAATTAAGCGTTTGAGTTTCCATTCGTTGAAATTTTCGACAAAAATAGACAAAATCTTCGTATATTGAATTGAAAATATTGAATTTTTCGACTTTTAGATAGTTTTCAATCCTGAAAGTGTTGCTTTTGGTCGAAAAAGTTGCTGTTTCTTTGCGCCATCAAACAAAACGAAACAACGAAATGAATAACAAAGTGAAAATCAAAATGATGCTGATGGTTTGCTTGGCAACCCTTTCAGCGAATGCACAACGGGTGCTGACCTTGGATGAATGCCATCGCCTCGCATTGGAGAACAACAAGAAACTGAAGGTGGCCGAGGAGGAAGTGAACAAGGCGAATTACGAGTATTATTCCTCGTTCGCCAACTATCTCCCCAAGGTGGAAGCCACGGGGACCTATATGCACAACAGCCGCAATTTCCAACTGCTGAGCGACGAGAACATGGCTGCGCTCAACAGCATTGGGACGACGGCTCAAGGACAAATCGACGCCTATCGCGAGGAACTGCTGGCGGTGTATCAAAACGACCCGGCGGCGATGATTTCGTGGGCTTTGCTGCAACACGACCCGACCTTGAACAAACTCGTCACCGATATGATGAGTCTCAATGTGGAGGACGCCTTGAATGAAATCGGGCAGCAAGTGACCGATGCCTTCAACATCGATACGAAGAATGTCTATGCGGGTATGGTCACGATTCAACAACCGATTTTTGCGGGTGGCAAGATTGTGGCTTACAATATGATTACCAAGGATTTGAAGGAATTGGCCGAATCGAAACTGGAGATGCATCAGCAGGAGACGGTGGTCACGGCGGACAAGGCCTATTGGCAAATCGTTTCCATCGCCAACAAGTTGAAACTGGCTGAAAGTTACGCCGAAACGCTCCGTTCGCTGTCGAAGGATATGGACAAACTCGTGGCCGAAGGCGTGGCGACCCACTCCGACCAACTTTCGGTGCGGGTAAAGTTGAACGAGGCGGAAACCTCCTTGCTGAAGGCGCAAAACGGCCTCGCACTGTCGAAGATGCTGCTTTGCCAGATTTGCGGCCTGCCTTTGGATGCCAATATCGTCTTGGCGGACGAAAACCTGGACGATGTTTTGGTGACCAACGATCATCCTTATTACAGCGAAAGCGATGTGGAGGCCAATCGCCCTGAGCTGAAATGCCTTGCCATTGCCAACGACATCTACGCCAAGAAGGTGGCGGTCACCCGCGCGGATTACCTGCCCACGATTGGCGCTTTCGGCAACTATGTGGTGAGCAATCCCTCGTGTTTCAATGGCTTTCAGAACGAGTTCGGCGGTATGTGGAACTTCGGCATGATGGCCAAAATCCCGATTTTCCATTGGGGCGAGGGCTACAACAAGATGCGGATGGCCAAGGCCGAGGCCAAAATCCAGCAATACAATTACGACGACTCGAAGGAGATGATTATGCTGCAAGTGCGCCAATGCGAGAAGCAACTCGGCGAAGCCGACGCCCGGCTGAAACTGACCCAAGAGAAACTGAACGATGCCGACGAAAACCTTCGCATGGCGACATCGGGCTTCCGCGAAGGCGTGGTGGAGTCGTCGGTCATCGACTTGGCGCAAACGGCGTGGCTGCAAGCGCATTCGGACTACATCGATGCCAAAATCGACCGCATTATGGCTGGCGTGAACTTGCGCAAGGCCGCTGGCGTGAATCTGAAATAATAAAAAATTGAAATACAATGACTACAGTAAAAGAACAGAAAATGAACACCTATCTCGCCCTCGCGGTGCTGGTGGGCGTGATTGCGGTGGTGTGCATCATCGGCATCATCACCTTCCACAAGGAAACGGAATACATTCAAGGTCAGGCCGAAGTGACGGAGTATCGTGTCTCCAGCAAAGTGCCGGGCCGCATCCTTGAATACAAGGTGCAAGAAGGCCAGAAAGTGCGCAAGGGCGACACTTTGGCCATCCTCGAAGCCCCCGAAGTGGAGGCCAAAAAAGCCCAAGCCGAAGCCGTCGAACAGCAGGCTTTGGCCTTGAGTGCCAAGGCGCAGGCAGGTGCACGCAAGCCACAAATCGACGGCGCCTATGAGATGTGGCAGAAGTCGAAAGTGGGCGTTGACATTGCCGAGAAGTCGTTCAACCGCATCAGTAACCTCTACCAAGACGGTGTGGTGAGTGCGCAGAAATACGACGAGGTGAAGGCGCAGTATGATGCCGCCATTGCCACCGAAAGGGCGGCGCGTTCGCAGTATCGTCTGGCCCTCGATGGTGCCCAAGAGGAGGACAAGGATATGGCTGCCGCCAAGGTGTTGCAGGCGCAAGGCGCTGTGGCAGAGGTGAATTCCTATATCCACGAAACCGTTTTGACGGCCTACGCCGACGGTGAGGTGACCGAAATCTTCCCCCATATTGGCGAGTTGGTCGGGACGGGTGCACCCATTATGAATGTGGCCCAAATGGACGACCAGTGGACAACTTTCAATGTGCGCGAGGATTGCCTGAGCGAGTTCCCGATGGGGTATGAATTTGACGCGTATGTGCCCGCTTTGGACAGAAACATCCGCTTGAAAGTCAGTTATATGAAGGACATCGGCGACTTCGCGGCTTGGAAGGCCACCAAGGAAACAGGACAATACGACTTGAAGACATTCGAGGTGCGCGCCACGCCGCTTTCGGCATCGAGTGACCTGCGCCCGGGAATGAGCGTCGTCGTGAAAAGGGAGCATAGAAGATGAGTCCGAAGGAAGGGAAAAACGGGAGTTTGTGGCGTGTCGTCCAGCGTGAGGTGGCGCGGATGCTGTCCAAGCCGGTCTATGTCTTCTGTATGGTCGTGGCACCGCTGATTGGCTATCTCTTTTTCACCACCTTGATGCGGAAGGGGCTACCAATGGACATTCCCGTGGGCGTGGTCGATGAGGACAACACCTCCATCACGCGGCAAGTGCTGCGCAACCTCGATGCCTTTCAGCAGACCGCCATCGTCAAGCAATACGCCAACTTCGGCGATGCACGCGAGGCGATGCAACGGGGCGACATCTACGCCTTTTATTACATTCCGAAAGGCACGACGGAACTGGCGCTTTCGAGCAAACAGCCCAAGGTATCGTTCTACACCAATGCCGCCTATCTGATTCCGGCTTCGCTCGAATACCGCGACATGAAGATGATGGCGGAACTGGCTTCGGGGGCCATCGCACGACAGACTTTATACGCCAAAGGCTACACCGACGACCAAGTGATGGGCATCCTGCAACCCATCAAGATGGAGATGCACGCCATCGGCAATCCAGGCCTAAACTATTCCATTTACTTGTCTAACATCCTGCTGCCTGCCATGCTGATGCTGCTCATCATGCAGGTGACGATTTATGCCATCCATAGCGAGGTGAAGGAAGGCACATCGCAGCGTTGGCTGGAGTTAGCCAACGGCAACTTCTACAAGGCACTGGCAGGCAAACTGTTGCCTCAACTAATGGTCTGGATTGTGATGGGTGCAACCTATTTGGTGGTGCTTTACGCCTATTGGGACTTCCCGCTGAAAAGTGGCCTGTGGCCGATGGTGCTGGATTCGCTGCTGCTGATTGTGGTCTCGCAGGCCTTTGGCGTGTTTCTTTGCGAACTTTTGCCTTCCTTGCGTTGGGCATTGAGCATCGCCACGCTGTGGGGCGTGCTTTCCTTCCCGATTTCAGGATTCTCGTTCCCGCAATTAGCGTTTCCTGCACCTTTGCGCTCGCTGTCGTACTTGTTCCCGTTGCGTTATTACTACCTGATTTATGTCGATCAAGCCCTGAACGGCCTGCCGATGCATTATTCCTATCTGTGGTACGCGGCGCTGACGGCCTTCCTGATTTTGCCGCTACTGTTCCCCAATCGATTGAAAAAGTGTCTGTTAGAATATCAATATACGAAATGAAATGGTTGCATAACATATTGGAGGTTTTCCGCGAGGAACTCCATAACTCAATTTTCGACGAGGGTGTCATCGTGTTTTTCTTCGTCGTGCCCTTGCTTTATCCTTTGCTTTATGCGTATCTCTATGGAAACGAGAGCGTTCGCGAGGTGCCCACCGTGGCCGTGGATTTGGCGCATTCTTCCACAAGTCGCGAGTTTTTGCGCAAGGTGGACGCCACTTCGGATGTGGACATCATTGGGCATTGCGCCGATTTGCAAGAGGCCAAGGAGTTGGTTCACAGGCATAAAGCCTATTGTATCATCTATATTCCCGCAGAGTTCGATTATGCCTTGATGGAGGGTAAACAAGCTATCGTGGAACTATATTCCGACATGGGCAGTCTGCTGTATTACAAGGCGGTGTTGGCCTCGTGTACGGAGGTCTCTCTGGCGATGAACAAGGACATCAAGGCGCAGCGGCTGGTTGGCGCGACCAAGGAACAGTCGGATACTTTCGCCTATCCCATTGAGTATGAGTTTGTCCCAATGTTCAACACGCAGAGCGGCTTCGCCACTTTCATGATCCCTGCCGTGCTGATGTTGGTCATTCAGCAGACGATGGTTTTGGGCATCGGAATGATGGCAGGGGAGGAGCGCGAAAAAAAGCGTCGCGGCATCCTTGAGCCGCACGTCATCGGGAAGCGTCCCGTGGAGATGCTGTTGGGCAAGAGCACGGCGTATCTGTCTATCTATGTGCTGGTTGCGGCGTATGTATTGTGTCTCGTGCCGCATTGGTTCCACCTGATTCAGATTTGGCAATGGCGCGATTTGCTGGCGTTTCTGGTGCCCTATTTGCTGTCGTGCATCTTTTTCAGTATGACGATTTCGGGCATTGCCTACAACCGCGAGGTGTTCATCATCATGTTCGTGTTCGTCTCGGTGCCGTTGTTGTTCATCTCGGGCATTTCGTGGCCATCGTGCTCGATACCAGCCTTTTGGAGGGTCGTTTCGTGGTTCTTCCCTTCGACTTTCGGCATCAACGGTTTCGTGAAGATTGGCAGCATGGGCGCCTTGCTCCGTGATGTGAAACCAGAGTTTATAGGGCTTTGGGCACAAACTATCTTTTACGGTTTCACAGCATGGTTGGTGTATTACCGTTCCTATGGCAAGCACTTGCGCGACATCGTCGAGGTGGCCGAAGAACGCCTGCAAGCACGCTGGGCAGATTATTTATAAAGACAAAAATTCAACAAACAACACTTAAAGTAAAACTCATTTAAACAAAATTTTCAACAATGAAAAAAGCATTTGCAATCGTGGCTCTCGCAGCCGCCATGTTCGTTGCCGGAAATGTGCAGGCACAATCAACCATTTATGCAACTTATGCTCCTGAGACTTTCGTCGCTGGCAGCAGCAACACGAATTACCAAGGTTTTTCGGTCGGTTTCTCACAGAACGTCGACTTGTACAAAGGTATTGGTGTGGCCGCTGGTGCCCAATTTCGCATGAACATGAGAAGCACGACCCAAACCATTTGGGGAATCACCGGGAAAACCAATGAGACCCAAACCATCATCGATGTGCCAATCTTGTTCAATTACAAGGTTGACATCAACCGCGACTTGTCCATCGTTCCGTTTGTCGGTCCCATGCCGAGTCTTGCCCTTACGGGTGTCACCAAAGGTGCCGACCCCATCTTTGGAGAAAACAGCTACGAGTGGTACAGCGACAACAGCAACCAAAGCCGTTTCAACCTTTACGCCGTGTTTGGCGCCGATGTGAAGTTTACGAACTTCAACTTGTTTGGTGGCTATCGTCTCGGTTTGCTTGACCTCGACAAGAGCGACAACGCCTCCTTGAAGGCCAACGGATTCTTTGTCGGACTCGGCTTTACACTTTAAGAGATTAGGCTTGAATCATTGGGCCGGCCTTATGGGTCGGCTCTTTTATTACTCTAAGGCAATCCTACTTCGGAAAATTAATGACAATCGTAGTCCCTTGGTTTTCTGCTGATTGTAGTATTATTGTCGCGCCATATTTCTCCAAGATGGATTTGGTCAAGGCCAAACCAATGCCGTTGCCTTTTGTGCCGTTGGTGTTGCTTGCACGATAGAACGGCGAGAAGATGTGCGGCATGTCGACTTCGGGAATGCCAATGCCTTGGTCGATGATTTCGATTTGGCGTGGCTCGGTGGCGCGGACAACGACGGGTCGCCCGTTGCCGTATTTATGCCCGTTGTCGATGAGGTTGCGGACGGCGATTTGTAGCAGTTCTTCTTTCATTGAGACCTCGAAGTCGCTTTCGATGATGACGAAAGTCTGCTCGTCAGAGAATTGCTGAAGGAACTGTGAAATAGCAACTTGCTCGTTTTCAGTCTCTCTTTCGTGCGAGAAAAGCAACAGTTGTTGGATGATGCCGACCACGCGCTCGGTTTCGTCCGAAATGCGTTGCAACGACTTGCGGTATTCCTCGCTGCTCCGCTCGCGCATCAAGGCCACCTCGCATTCGCCACGGATGGCGGTCAGCGGATTGTTGATTTCGTGTGAGGCGTTGTTGACGAAGAGCTTTTCCGCTTGATAATCAGCGTCGATGCGGTTCACCATTCGGGTGGCATAGAGCCGACTGATGAGGAAAAGGATTACGGAAGTCAACAGAATGAGGCAAACCAATGCCCAGCCGATGGTTCGGGCGATTTTTTCGCCGTAAGGATTGCGACTCAAGACGACGACGGCAAAGGTGCCTTCGTTGTCGTAGTAGAGTAGGGCTGTCCCCACCTCGTCGTTGTGCTTGAAGTTGACGATGTCGCCGCTAAAAATCGATTTTAGTTGCTCATTGTCAAGATATTCCGATAGTTGTTGGTCGGCTTTTTCGCGGTCGGCAGTGTTGATGAAAATTTCCTTCGAGGTCGGGATGGAGTGTTGCCTGCGCCAAACCACATTCTGGTATCTGATGGAGTCGAGTTCGTCTTTCTCGAAACGCTCCATCGCTACGATTTGCGCTTTTTCGTTCAAGTATCTGAAATACAGCGTTTCCGTGTATCGAGATGAGAGGATGAAAAACACGCCGCCTGCCAAAAGCACCAGCCCGATGGTGATACCTGAATAAATGAGTGATATTTTGCGCCCAGGCTTCATTCCTTGCTTCCGAAAACATAGCCGACACCGACGATGGTATGGATCAACTTTTGCCCAAAAGGCTCGTCGATTTTGGTGCGAAGGTATTTGACATACACATCGACCACATTCGTGTTGGTCTCGAAATCCTTGTCCCAAACATCTTTGAGGATTTGTCGCCTCGACAGCACTTCGCCGTGATGCGAAATGAAATATTCTAGAAGACGGAATTCCTTGGTGGTCAGGTCGATGCTGGTGTTGCCGCGTGTGGCTTTGTGCGAAATCGGGGCGATTTGCAGGTCGGCGTAACGGGTTGTTTGGCTTGTGCGCAAGGCTTCGACCCGTCGTAGCAACGCCTCGATTCTCGCCAATAACTCCATGAATTTGAAGGGCTTCACCATGTAATCGTCGGCACCGGCATGGAGTCCCATCACGATGTCGTCAGTGGTGCCCAAGGCGGTCAGCATCAGCACGGGCGTGGCATAACCTTGGTGGGTGCGCATTTTTTTGCAGACTTCGGTGCCTGAAATGCCTGGCATCCGAATGTCGAGAATGACGAGGTCAAACTGCTCATTGGCAATGTGTTGCCATGCCTGAAGCCCGTCGTTTGCGGTGGTTACGGCATAGCCGAAGTCGTTCAGACCGCGCTGGATGAAGTCGCGGATGCCCTCTTCGTCTTCGGCAATCAGGATGTGTTTTTTCGCTGTCATTGCGGGCAAAAGTAGCGGTATTCTAGAGAATTAGAATGTCTTTTTGTCGGCATTTTCTTCCCAATTAGAGTTTCCTGTGTCGCAGTTTCCCGTTTTTGTCGAAAACGCGCCTGCCGTAAACGGCTTCCACGATGAGCGGGAAGACGAATAGTGTGAATAGCGTGGCCGTGACCAATCCTCCGATGATGACGATGGCTAACGGGCGTTGGCTTTCGCTGCCGATGCCATGACTCAAGGCGGCGGGCAGGAGGCCAAGCGTTGCCATCATGGCGGTCATGAGGATGGCACGGACGCGGGAATGCATTCCGTTGGCGACAGCCGTTTTCAGCGGTTGCCGCTGACGGATGAACTGCTTGATGTCGGTGAGCATGATGACACCGTTTTGGATGCAGATGCCGAACAGACAGATGAACCCGATGCCAGCCGAGATGCTGAAGTTGAAGCCTGTAATCCAAAGGATGAGCAATCCTCCGACGGCGGCGGCGGGCACATTGAGCAAGACCAACAAGGCATCGCGGCTACTGCCGAAAAGGATGAACAAAATACCGAAAATGAGCAAGATGCTGATGGGGACAACTTGTGCCAACCGCTTCGAGGCGCGTTTTTGGTTCTCGAAGTCGCCGCTCCACTCGATGCGGTAACCAGGCGGCAGGCTGACGGCTTCAGCCACCTTTTGCCGCGACTCATCGACGGCTGAACCCATGTCGCGACCGCGCACGCTGAACTTCACGGCGCAATAGCGCTTGTGGTTCTCGCGATAGACGATGAGAGGTCCCGTGATGGTGCGGATTTCGGCCAATTCAGAGACGGGAATCATCGCCCCGTCGCTGGCCTGCACCTTTATCTTGGCAATCTGTTGCTCATCGCTGCGGAATTGCGGGTCGTAGCGCACGATGAGGTCAAAATGGCGTTCATCTTCATACACTTGCGAGGCTGCCTTGCCACCGATGGCCATCTCGATGGTGCGCTGAACGGCTTCTTTTTCAACACCATAGCGTGCCAAACGCGCCTCGTTGATGTCGATTTGCAGTTCGGGCTGGCCGATGTTGCGGATAACGCCAAGGTCTGTGATGCCCTCGATGGGCTTCATCGTGCGAAAGATTTGCGTGGCCAAGCGTTCGCTTTCGTAAAGGTCTGGACCATAAACCTTTGCGACGATGGCACCTTTCACGCCGCTGACCGCCTCCTCCACATTGTCGGAGATGGGCTGCGAAAAGTTGAAGTCGATGCCTGGATAGACCGACAGCGACGCATCGATGGCGGCAATGAGTTCTTCCTTCGAGCGATGGCCTTCGCCGCCCAATTTCACAAAGAGTTCGATGTTGTAGAAGCCTGTCGCGTCGGTGCCATCGTTGGGGCGACCTGTTTGTGTCATCACCTCGCTCACCTCGGGAAAAGCGTCCACCTTGGCGCGAAGTTCGTCGGCAAGGCGTACGCTCTCCGTCAGCGAAACACTTTGCGGCAGCGTGGCTCGGATGTAGATGCTGCCTTCGTCCATCTGTGGCAGAAACTCGGTGCCGAGCAGGAAGAAAACCGACAGCCCCAGTAGCATAATGACGATTGCTGCGATGATGGTTTGCGGTTGGTGCCTGTGCAGAAACGAAAAGGCTTTGTCAGCCAAGCGGTTCACGAGTTCGAGGAAGCGGTTTTTCTTTTCCTTGACATTCTTGCTGAGCAAGAGCGAGGACAAAACGGGCACCAAAGTCAGGGTGAAAATCAGTGCGCCGAGCAAGGCGAAACCTAGGGTGAAGGCCAACGGCGAGAACATCTTGCCTTCCACTTTTTGGAACGAGAAAATGGGGATGAGTGCCGTGATGATGATGAGTTTGGCGAAGGCCACGCTCTTGGCTTTTTCGCGGGCGGTATGCCTGATGGTGCCAGTCTTGCTCCAACGGTTGAAAGCAGCCATGCCCATCTCGCGGGCATGCTTGTCGAGCATAACGAAAAGTGCTTCCACCATCACCACGGCACCGTCGATGATGATGCCGAAGTCGATGGCACCGAGCGAGAGTAGGTTGGCGTTCATCCCGAAGGTGTGAAGGCAGAAGAAGGCGAAAAGCAAGGCTAAGGGAATAACCGATGCCACGATGATGGTCGTGCGCCAATCGCGCATGAAAAGCAGCACGACGAGGGTGACGAGCAGAATGCCCTCCAACACATTGTGCAGCACCGTGCTGACGGCAAGATTCACCAAGTCCTCGCGGTCGTAAAACGGCTCAATCGTCACGCCTTCAGGGAGTTCTCGCTCGATTTCCTTCAGTTTGGCTTTCAAGGCTGCGATGACTTTCTCCGGGTTTTCGCCTTTGCGCATGACGACGATGCCTTCCACCACATCGTTTTCCGCACTGCGTCCCACTTGGCCGAGGCGCGGCTGGCACGATTCCCCAACTCGTGCCAAGTTCCGCACCAATATCGGCGTCCCGTTGATGTTTTTCACGACGATGTTGCCGATTTCCTCCGCGTCGTTGATGAGGCCGAGACCGCGCACCACATAGGCTTGGCTGTTCTTTTCGATGACATCGCCGCCCACATTGATGTTGCTGTTGATGATGGCCTCGTAGAGTTCGATGGGCGAGATGCCGTATTGCGCCAGCTGGTTCGGGTTGACGCTCACCTCGAAGGTCTTTACCTCGCCACCAAAACTCACGATGTCGGCGATGCCTGGCACGGAACGCAGTTTCCGCTCGATGGTCCAGTCTTGCAGGGTCTTTAGTTCGCGCACGGAATGGCGGTCGCTGTGGATGGTGTAGCGATACACCTCACCCGTTGGCCCGTAAAGCGGTTGCACTTCGGGCGTTGCGCCTTCGGGCAAGTCGGCATCGGCGAGCATGTTATACACCTGTTGGCGAGCAAATTGCGCATCGGCGTGGTCTTCGAAGATGACCGTGACGACGCTGAGACCGAAAAGCGTGGTGGAGCGGATGTCGGTTTTTTGCTGCACCGAGTTCATCGCGATTTCGATGGGAATGGTGACGAATTTCTCGATTTCCTCCGCCGACCGGCCCTGCCATTGCGTGATGATGGTCACTTTGGTGTTGGTCACATCGGGGAAGGCATCCACGGGCGTGTCGATGAAGCATAGCACACCAATGACGGCGAGCAAGGCAGTCAGGGCGAGAATCAGGTATTTGTGGCGCAACGAGCCACTGATGATGCGGTCGATGAGGTTGTTCATTGTCCCAACTTGTTGAAAATCAATAATGCATTCCGATTGGCCACCATCGTGCCTTCGCTGACACCTTCTTTGATATAAACCCAACCCTCGGCTTCGTGCGCGACTTTCACTTCCTGTCGGCGGCAAGTCGCTTCGTCTTTGACGACGACATATCGGTGCCCGTTCTCGAAAATGACCGACTGCGCAGGGACGCATAGCATTTCCTGTTCCGTTTCGTTTTGCGTAACCGCGACGCTGGCGAACATGCCCGGTCGGAGCCTCAAATCGGGATTCTCCAAGTTGATGCGCACTTTCATCGTCTTGCTTTCGGCATCGAGGGCGCCGTAAATCTTGTCGATACGGCCTTCAAACCGCTCGTTGGGCCAAGCCATCGTTTGTACCACGACGCTTGCACCTTCGCTGATGCGGCTGATGTCGCTCTCATACACATCGGCGATGGCCCAAACCTGACTCAAGTCGGAGAGGATAAACGCCTCGGTTCCTGCCTCAATGTATTGATTGTTATAGACTTGTCGTTCCAAAATTGTACCGCTGATAGGCGCGATGAGGACGGCGGTCGAAAGCGTGTCGAAGCCATTGATGTTGCCAATGTTAAGTTGCTGGTTGAGTGAGGTTTGCGCGATATAAAGTTTCTCTTTGGCTTCGCTGACTTCCTTCTCGGAAACCATTCCGTCCATCAAGAGTTGTTCCTTCATTTTCAAGTCGCGTGAGGCGGTACGCACTTTCGATTCCAAGGATTTCAGTTTCTTTTGATAGTCAGATACTTCTGTGCTTCGGATGGTAGCCAATCGGGTTCCGCGCTCGATTTTATCCCCAACCTCGACGCTGATGTTGGATAACTTGCCGCTGATGGGTGTCACCACGCGACTGATCAATTGCTCGTTGGCCACAATGTCGCCGCTCAAAAGCAGATGTCCTTGCATCGACCGTTCCGCGACCTCGACCCAAGAAACAGTTTCCAAAATCTCGTCCTTGTCTTCCTGAAGGTGGGTCGCTGCATCTTCCTTGCACCCTAATAACATCGTGAATGTCAATAAAATGGCAAATACCAAAGCCCCGCGTCTCGCGTCCCTTAGTCCCGCGTCAATTAATTCCTTTCTCATAGTTAGTTATTTTATGCTAATGATTTCTTTTCCAAAGGCTTCGTTAAGGTTGATGGCGGCCTGCATAAGTCTGTTTCGGGCCTCGATGATGAGCAGTTGCGTCTCGCGCCAAGCGTCGTAAAGGTCTATAAATTCGAGCATGGAGATGTTGCGGTTAAGCAATTGTTTTTCAGCGGTTTCTGGCGACCAATCGGCAAGGCTCATGCCTTGCGCCTCTTCGAGTAGGGCTTGCTGGCGCATCAGGTTCTCATAGCGAAGCCTGGTTTCCGCATTAGCCTGTCTTTGAGCGATTTCGGCCTCGATTTGGATTCGCTCGCATTCCACTTTCGATTGCTTGATGTTGCCTTGGTTGCGGTCGAGGAGGGGAAGGGTTAGCGTGGCTCCGATGCCGAAGAAATTATGACAAATGTTGCCGTTTTTGTCGTACTCGGCTTTCAGGCCAAGTTGAGGCAAGGCGTTGGCTTTTTGCAGTTTCAGGTCGTGCTCGGCGGCTTGCGCCAGCGATTGCAGTGCCATCAAGTCGGGGCGGGACGAAACGGAAAAGTCGGAGAGTGGCAGTTGGGATGGAAAATGACTGCCACTTGGATGGTCGTCACTCAATGGATAGGAAAATTTGACAACAAAAATAGTTTCATCCAAGCAGAGCATCAGTCTGAGGTCGTTTTTACGCTCAAAAAGTTGACCCAAAAAACCATTCTGCTCTCCGACAAGTCTGAGTTTCAAAGCTTCCACGCGGGCTACATCCATGTGCGACAGGTTGCCTTGCTCGGCCTGCCGTCTGTAGGCTGTAAGGATGCGTTCCACCGAATGGATTTCCGTATCGAATACCGCTGCTTTTTCTTGCAGATAATAAACTTCGGCCATCAAGCGATGCAAGTCCATTCGGGTTTGGTAATTCGTCCATTCCTGTTGTGAGGTAGCGGCGTTTACGGTCGCTTCTTGTTTGCGGATGCGTTCTTTGCGTTGACCGCCAATCGGGATGGATTGCCCAATCTCGATGTCAGTCTCACCCTCACTGCTGGCATCGAAATATTTCCCAGTGATGGGATTGTACACATTATATAATAGGCTCACTTCGGGATTGTCCCACTTTTTCTCCTGAAGGAGCAAGGCTTCCGCTGCCTCAACTTCAAGTTGGGCCATCCGAAGTTGCGGATTGCGTTCTTGAAGAAGTTGTTCCGCTTGGTTTACAGTCAGTTGCAGCGGAATAGTGTCTCCTGCGGAAGGTGTTGTGGTTAGCAGTGCCGCACAAAATATGAGGTCGTTCCAAATCATGGCGCAAAAGTACACGGAAAGTCCAATGCACTTTTGCGCTGACGATTAGATGGTTCTCAATCGGGATTAGAAATCATTAATTGACGAGCCACGCCACGCCACAACCGATGGCAAAATAATCTTTAAGATGCTGAAAATCAAGGTCGGCGGAAATGTCGAGCTGCACGCGGCGCGAAGCCAGCCAAGTGAGGCCGAATTCCGTTAGATATTGGTTGCCTTCGGGGTGAAGGTAGTTGTTGGTTTCGAGATAGCCGCCAAGCCGATCGGTGATGCTGAACCAAGCACCGAGGGCTAGGAAGGTCGTTGGTGTGGACGATTCGCCGTCCCATTCCAATCCTGCATTGTAGCAAAGGCTGAGACTTTCAAAAATGGGCTGTTCAAGCAGCAGGTAAAGACTAGGTGCGATATTAGACGGCAGCAGATCTTTCGAACCGATGTGGGGAGACCTGAATTCAGCCAACACACCGACAGAAGGAATGTACCCCTCACCTTCGTAGCATTTGATTTTGGCTCCAAAGAGCATCGGGGCGATGCCGATGGCATGGAAATCCCATGTACCTTCATCAGTCACCTGAGCACCAGTGCCCAAATAGATTTCGGTGCCCTTGAAAATGCCATATCTGAGAACAGAGCTACTGAGACTCAGTGTTTTGGCTCCATCAGCGGATTTCTCGAACTGGAAACCGTTTTCCCATGCGATTTTATGGTGTTGGAGCACTTCGGTCCCCCAGGTGTATCCTGGTCGGTCGGCAATAATGGTGGGCAATTCCTCTGCCTGCCCATAGCAAATCCCTGCGCAAAGCATCAGGGCTAATAAGATTTTTGACTTCATTTCCTATATCCATTGAGGCTGCAAATATATCTATTTTTAGCGTTCCAATGGATAATTGTGGCTCTTTATCTCGTTTTGGCAATTTCAGCATCGATGACAAATATGTCGCCTTCGGGGTCTTTCAAAACATTTCTTGGAACGACATCCCAAACGATAAAAGTGCCATTTCTGAAATTCCCATCATTAGGATCCTTTGAAAACCCTATGGCGGCCATATAAGTGTCGATTTCAACGGTTGTGGCAGGGGTAGCGTTTTTAATCAAATCTTGTCGGAGAATTGGCATTACACTACGACCATCATAACCGGCAAAGGCGATGAAATAATAGAATGTCTCAGGAAATATGGTGTTGTGAAAGGTGATTTTGTCAAGCAAATTGGCTAACCCGCCGTTATTCAGCAAATTGTTGATTTTGAAAATGGTATCTTCTTTGATGAAAGTATAATTCTCGTGTCCACTTGGCCCCGGAACACCAATCTTGAAAGCCTCATCCATGGAAACCCATAGGTCGTTTTCTTTGGCGTATTGCTCGGCGACTCGTTGCTCTGCCTCGAAGCGGTTTACATGGCTTTTGCCATATCCATGTTCCGTTTCATATAGTTGGCAGCGTCTTCGGAGTTCATCGGCGATTTCCTTAATTCGGTGATTTTCCGCATCTTTCTCTCCACCGCTTCTTTGTGAAATTGATTCAGATAAGTCATATTCCATCTTTTTTTCGGCAAAGATACATTATTTTTGATTACGAATAATATTTGGTGCTAAATTGCATTTCAGAAAAATGTTCTATTTTTGCAAAATAATAATCTTTATAATATGGAAAGTGATGTTTTTCTTATCAAATGGTACGGCCCTTTTGGAAGTCAAGAAATGGTCAAGGAATGGGAAGATAAACACAACTCTATTAGATGTTCATTATACCTTTTGCATGGCAAACTCAAATATGCGAAGACAAAGGAGAAATACTATTGTGGTATGTCTATAAGAAACATATATAAAAGACTAGGAGACAAAGGACATCATATTGAAGAAATAAAAGACCGTTTGAATTCCATTTATGTAGGGAGTCTGTCTAATATCAAACGTCCATTGAGACAACAAATATTACTTGCTGAAAAGATTATTACAGCAAATTTGACAGATATTGTAGGCAAGAGTAGCGTTCTTAATGCTACTAATACCTATTTCCCTTCTGAGGACGTATTTGTCATAAATGAATGGTGGAAAACGACATGTGAATCTGTGTGGGAAAGACAACCAAAAAATGCACCGTCTAATATTATTCCAGATGTTTTGGCGTATCATTTCAAGGGAAAAGATGATTTTGAATTATTTGGTTGTAAGAAATTGAAAAGACTATGGTAATCGAATAAATATGGTAATAGGATTTGAAATATCAATCACATAACATAAATACTAAAGAAAATGCGTAGCAAAATCGTAGCAGGAAACTGGAAAATGAACCTCACTTTCGATGAGGCCGAAACCTTGGTCGATGATCTCCTTGACCGCTTTGACGAAATGGACGAGATGAATTGCGAAGTCATCCTTTGTCCACCGTTCCCCTATCTGGAAATGCTCACCGACTATGAGTTCGACGAGCAGCGTTTCAACGTGGGCGCACAGAATTGCAGTGCCTACGACAAGGGTGCTTATACGGGCGAAGTGTCGGCCAAGATGCTGAAATCCATCGATGTGGACTATTGCATCGTGGGTCATAGCGAGCGCAGGAAATACTTCGGCGAGACCAACGAAATCCTTGCTGAAAAAGTCAATCGACTGATTGAGAACAATATGTCGCCCATTTATTGCGTCGGCGAGGTGCTGGAAGAGCGCGAAACAGGCCGTCATTTCGACGTGGTGAAGGAACAACTAGAGAAAGGCCTGTTCCACCTCGACGGCGATGCCATCTATGATGCCATCATCGCTTACGAACCCGTTTGGGCCATCGGCACGGGCAAGACTGCCACACCCGAACAGGCACAAGAGATGCACGCTTTCATCCGCTCGCTGGTGAAGGAACACTACGACGAAGCCACGGCTGACGAAATTCGTATCCTTTACGGCGGCAGCTGCAACGCCAAGAACGCCACCGAGCTATTCTCGCAGCCCGACGTGGACGGCGGCCTGATTGGCGGTGCCTCGCTCAAGGCTGATGACTTTGTCTCCATTTGCGAACAAGCCTCACACATCGGCGAAGAATGAAAACGATAGAATATAGCTTCACGACACCGTCGTCCGACATCCAACACGATATGCTGACGACGATGTTGGCTGAAATCGGTTTTGACTCGTTCATGGACGACCAACAGGGCCTAAAAGCCTACTGCCTAGCGAATAATCGCAATGATTTGGCCGTGGAAAACCTGCTCGCCGACCCTGCCTTTTTCGACCTCCATCTGCTGAAAGTGGCGGAGATGCCCGACAAGGACTGGAACGAGTTGTGGGAGGCTTCATACCAGCCTGTGGTGGTCAACGAGCGTTGTCGCGTGCGTGCACCGTTCCATGCGCCGGACCCAAGTTTTGAGTTTGACCTCGTGATTGAACCCAAGATGTCGTTTGGCACGGCCAACCACGAAACGACAGCGCAAATTATCCAATTGATGCTCGAAACTGATTTCCAAGGGAAATCGGTGCTCGACATGGGCAGTGGTACGGCGGTCTTGGCGATTTTAGCCAAAAAGCTGGGCGCTGCGAAGACCGTCGCCATCGACAATGACGAGTGGGCCTACCGCAACGCCTTCACCAATTGCGAGTTGAATGGCATAACCGACATTGAAATCGTGCTCGGTGACGCTCTTTCCATTCAGGGGCAATACGACGTGGTGCTGGCCAATATCAACCGTAACATTTTGTTGCGCGACATGCACCACTATGTCGATGCGATGCGCCCCGAGGCTCACATCTACTTCAGCGGTTTCTATACCGAGGATCTGGACAGCATCAAAGCTGAAGCCGAACGTCTTGGCTTACGCTATCGCCGGCATCTGAGCCGCAACAACTGGGTGGCGGCAGAGTTTGTTAAGTAATAGAATTTTAATGTATTATTGATATGAAGAAAGGATTGCTTTTTGCCTTTTTGTTTTTTGTGACAGGCTTGACGACCTCGTTCGCCCAGGCTTTTTTCTCAACCGAGAAGACAGCCTTTTATAATGAGCTGTCGGCCTATCTTGGTTCGTCGACGTCGAAAAGCGAACGCGACGAGGCAGCTGTCGTCATGCAGAACTTCAAAGGCGTTTTGGAGAGTTACTTGAGCGACCAGGAAGCCAACACAGTGATGCGCTTGTGCGAGATGTTTCACGCCAAAGGCGGTGGCAAGGCCTATGGCAATATCTTCAATTTTGTACAAGTGGTGCAGTGCATCCCCACCGCTGGGCTGTCGCATTCCGATGTCAACAACTGGCTGACCTTCACCGATTCGAAAGCCCAGAAGTCGATGAACGGCATGGACAAATACCTTTCTTCGTGTCGCGACATTTTTGTCGACAAGGTGCTCTCGGCCAAGGGTAACTCCAGATGGCTGCTCCGTGATGCCGTGATTGGGTTCCCTTCAAAGGAGCGTTTCGAACTTACGGCCGATGGCAACCTCGTCCTGGCTTCGGCAAAAGACGAGTCGGTGCTGAAAAACACTCGTGGTGTCTTTTACCTTGACGACAATCGCTGGGAAGGAATGGGCGGAAAGGCCGACTGGACACGATTCGATATCCCCGCTGATAGGGCTTATGTCACCTTGCCCGACTATTACACGCTGAATCTGAGTCGGTCGGAGTTCACCATCGACTCCGTCATCCTCCACGAAACCCGTCATTTCAAGCAGGACATCCTTTGCCGCTACGAGGACAAGGTGCTGGTGAATGCGCCCAATGAGAAGACGATGTATCCCAGTGCTCGTTCCTATCGCTCTGATTACGTGATTCCTAACCTGATGCGAAACATCGATTTTGAGGGAGGCATCGGCATGATGGGCAACCAAGTGGAGGTGTTCGGCGGTGTGAACCGTAAGGCGGTCTTCCATTTCCGTCAGGAGAGTAGGGAGGTCATGAGGGTGGAGGCCCCACAGTTCGTGATCTCGGCCGATGAGATGATGGTGTCTAACCATGTGTCCTTGAGACTTTATATGGTGGATTCGATTTCTGGCATAGTCCAAGACTCGCTGTATCACAATAATCTGGGCTTCCGCTACAACAACGCGACGCGTAAAATGATGGCGTTCCGCTCGGAGCAAGGCTTCGGCGATGGGCCTTTTCACGACTATTATCACGGCTTGGACCTTTTCATCGAGACTTTGTACTGGGAGGTGGATAGCCCGCACGTCGACTTTAGACGTATGGAGGGCGTTAACCCGACGAGCGAAGGCGACCTGGTCTCGGTGAACTATTTCCGCACCGAGGATTTTAAGAAGCTGCAAGGCCTCGATGGCACCCATCCGATGATTCGCATCGAGAAATTCCTGAAAGGCTTCGACAACGTCGACCGCCAGGTGCGTTTCTATTCCGGCGACTTGGCCTCTTATCTGAAATATCCCATCGAACAGGTGGTGTCGCTTCTGCTCAAGCTTCAGGCCGAAGGCTATGTGGAGTATGAAAACGACACCAAATGGGTGACGGCCCTGCCACGATTCTTCGATGTGGTCGACTCGTTCCGCGAGGATATCGATTACGACGTCATCAAGTTGCACTCTATGACGACCAACCGCGAACCCAATGTGCGTTTCGACATCAACTCCAATGACTTGCTCGTTTATGGCATCACCAGCCAAATCGAGGGCGTGAACGGGTCAGCCATCTCGCTGAGCGACCGCAAACGTGTGGTGATCGTTCCCGACTTTGGCAAACTTGTTTTCAAGCAAAACAAAGACTTCGAATTCTCTGGTGGCATCCTTGCTGGCATGTTCGAGTTTTTCACCAAGGACAGCCGCTTCTCTTACGAGGACTTCACCATCAACATGAACAAGGTGGACTCATTGCGTTTCTATGCACGCTACGAGAACCGAATCATCCCGGTGCAAGGCACGCTTGAGAGACTGAAAGGCCGCTTGGAAATCGACCACGGCGACAACAAGTCGAGCCGCTATGATACGCCTAACTATCCCATCTTCCACAGCGAAGCGGAGGGCTTCAAGTTCTACCGTAAGATTAATGGTGGCGTCTTCAACCCAGGCAGCCTCGATTCGGTGCAGACGGCCGACGATTTGGAAGGCAAGTTCTACTTTAGCCTCTATCCTTTTGTCGTCGACAGCCTCAACGACCTCTCGATGCGCAAGGTTAGCTTCGACGGCGAGTTGGTCTCGGCTGGCATCCTTCCCAACATCGAGCAGCCTTTGGTCGTCATGGACGACTACTCTTTGGGCTTCGTCCACCAGATCGGAAACGACGAAACGGCTTCCTATCCGATGTATGCCGACTTGGGCCGTTTCCACAACAAGGTGTTCCTCTCCGAGAGCGGCTTCTTCGGCGAGGGCACGCTTGACTATCAGACCTCGGTGTTCAAGTCGGACCAGTTTATGTTCTACCCTGACTCGGTGGCGGGCATAACGAGCCAATTCAAGATGGTGCCGAGAGAAGACGGTACGGGCTATCCTATGGCCTCAGCCGATGCCTTGAGGATGAAATGGGATGTGGGCATCCCCGAGCTGACTACGCAGACCATCGGCGAGCCCATCCGCATGTATGGCGACACCTATTTCACAGGCAAGACCACTCTAACGCCTGATGGCTATTCAGCCGACGGACAACTGCGGTTCGGCTTGACGGAGTTCGACTCCGACCATTTCGCCTTGGATGCCAGGACATTTGTGGCTGATTCGGCCAACTTCCTCTTGTATTCGGCCGACACGGCTAACGTGGCTTTCTCGGCGACCAACTACCGTGCCAACGTCGACTTCGACGCGCAAAAGGTGAAATACGACTACCTCGATACGAGCAGCAACCTCGACTTCCCGATGAACCGTTTCGTGTGCTCGTTGAAGGAAGCCGAATGGGATATGGCCTCCAACAGCCTCCACCTCTTTAATCCCGTCGAGAGCTTCGGTGCCTATGCCACTGCCACCACCCATGAGGAACTGCTGGCCATCCATAGCAACGCCTCCAAGTTCATCTCTCTGGTGCCTGAGCAGGATTCATTGCAGTTCTATAGTATGAGCGCGGAATACGACATGACCAACTACGTGATTCACGCCCACGACGTGAAGATCATACGCGTGGCCGATGCCGCCGTGTTCCCCTACATGCACGATGTCGACATCGACGCGGATTCGAAACTTGAACCCGTGAGCGGCGAGCTGCTGGCCGACACGTTGAACGGTTGGCACCTGTATAAAGATGCTGTTGTCAACATCCATAGCCGCAACCATTATGTTGCACAAGGTGTTTGGGATTACGTCAACGGTGAAGGAGCCAGCACACCGATTCATTTTGACACCATCGTCCCCGTTGAAGGTGTGACGCATGGTTATGCCCATATTGCTGATGCCGACGAGTTTAAGCTCAGCACGCAATTCGGCTTCCAAGGAAATCTCACGCTGACCTCCACCGACCAGCAGGGCTATTTCGACGGGAAATATGCACTTCTGGCTTTTGAAGAGACACTTCCCGCCACCTATTTGGTTGCCGATAGCCTGGCGTTGGATTCGTTGGCGACAAACCTCATGGACGTTGTAATGGATAGCGTGAACGATGTTGCACCTGTGGCCGTGACACCCGAAGACCCTGTCGACATCGCTGCATTGAACCATTGGTTCGCCTCGGCAACGTCCATCAATCCAGCCGACATTCGCATTCCGATTGACATCGACCGTATCCGTGAAAACGAGCCCGACATGTGCAACGGCCTGTATTATCAACTGGCCATCGATGGTGGCTATTTCGGCTCGTTCCTGACACCACGGCAGGGGAGGGCCGAGACCATCGAGGCTTCCCCAGCCAACGGCACACTATGGTTCGATGCCGACAGCCTTCGTTTTGTGGTCACCGACGACGAGCGCTTCGACACCCATCTTGACCTCGATAGGCGGGGCGTCGTCAGTGGCTTTGCCAGTTCCGACATGGCTTTCGACAAGGGTATGGTAGAGTTCGTGATGCATGGCAAATACGACCAATACCCCAACGACAGCCTCACTTTGTGTGGACTCAATGTGCTCAATGTGCCCATCTTCGATGACAAGGCCATGGAAGCCATGGCTGAAGTCTATGCCAACACGGGTGGTGAATCCATCGATTTGACGCAGACGCAGTATCTGCATTATTTCCAGTCGGAAAACTCGGCCGAGAAAGCCGAGGAGCGTCAAAAAGCCATTGAGCTGGAAGGCTATCCCCAGATGGAATCGTCTGATTTCTACTGCAAGACTATCGTCATCCCCGACCTGAAGATGGTGTGGAACGACAAGATGCATGCCTTCGTCTCAGTGGGTAAGATCGGACTAGGCAACTTCGGTAGCCATGTGGTGAACAAATATGTTGACGGACGGGTGGTGTTCGACCGCCGTCTGGGCAATATCACGTATTATTTCGAAGACGACATGTTCCAGACCTACATCAACTATAACTGTGGCGACGGCCAGATGCAGGTGCATTGCACCTATTCCGACATCAACCAGCGGCTGGCCGACACCAAAGAAAAGGCGCGCACTCGTACCCAAGACGACAAACGATTCCAATACGTTGCCGTGCCTTACGAGTCGATGCTCGATTTCCTGAATCGCTTGCGCTATGCGGGACTTGACTGATATGGAAATGAAAAATTGAGAAAAATTTTGCCTAAAATAGGCTTCATATTCCAATTATTTGTAATTTTACAACTTCAAATCTGAATGAAATAAAAAACCTATATTGCGATGAAATTCATAGTATCAAGTTTAAAGCTATTGAAGAGTCTGCAAGCCTTGAGTGGCGTTATCGGCTCGAAAAACACGTTGCCGATTTTGGACGACTTCTTGTTTCAGTTGACTGAAAACGAACTGAAGATCACGACCTCTGACCTTGATGTGACCATGACGGTCAGCATGGTGCCCGATATGGTTGACGGCACTGGAGAAGTCACCATTCCTGCTCGGTTGCTGCTCGAAATCATGAAGAACTTCCCCGACGTGCCGATCACGATTTCGGTCGACAACAACACGCTTGCTGTCGAGCTTATCGCTGGTGAAGGCCGCTATAAGCTGGCTGGTCACAAGAGCGACGAATTCCCGCAGCTGCCCGTGATGGCTGAGACCTTGGTGTGGGAAATCCCTGCCGACGTGCTGGCCAAAGGCTTCGAGAAAACCGTGTTCGCTACGGGGCAAGACGAAATTCGTCCTATCATGTCGGGCGTGCTGATGGAGATGACAGAGAATTTCCTCACTTTCGTCGCCACCGATGCCCACAAGTTGGTGCGCTACAGAAGAATGGACGTCAAGTCAGACGTGGCGGCCTCGTTCATCATGCCGAAGAAACCGATCAACCAATTGAAGAACATCCTCAGTACCCTCGCCGACGAACCTGTTCGCATCGAGTTCAACAAGACCAATGCCTGCTTCGTCTTTGGTGACTATATGTTGATCTGCCGCCTCATCGAAGGACGCTATCCCAACTACGAAGCTGTCATTCCGAAGCAGAACCCCAACCAGCTGACCATCGACCGCCAGACCTTCCTCTCGGCCATCCGTCGTGTAGCTGTCTTCTCCAGCAAGGCCACCCATCAGGTGCGTTTCCGCATCACGGGACAGGAAATCATGCTCACTGCTGAAGACATCGACTTCTACAACGAAGCCAAGGAACGCCTGACGTGCAGCTACTCGGGTCAGGACATGGAAATCGGGTTCAACTCGCGTTTCTTCCAGGAAATGCTGGGCAACTTCGACAGCAACGAGGTGAAACTGGAGATGTCGGCCCCCAACCGTGCCGGTATCCTCACGCCCATCGACAACGAGAACGAGTCGGAAGACCTGCTCATGTTGCTTATGCCCGTGATGCTCAACTCGTAAGACACGCTACAAGCCAAAAAGAAAGCCCATCGAAGCAATTCGATGGGCTTTTGTTGTATTGGGTAATGATTATTATTTCTCAGTGAGGGTCACTGTGGTGTTGGCGGCCATCGTCACCGGGATGCTCAGACCTTGTTGCGAGATGGTCATGGAGAGGTTCTCCTTCTCGGAACGGGTCATGACAAGGCCGGTTTGGGGATTGATGCTCGCGGTGCCAGTGATGTTGCCCGTGGCTTCTTCCGAATTGATCTTGCCAGAGTAGCTGACGTCGACGCTCTTCTTCGAGATGGCCGTGACGGTGTATTCCACGTTGACCTTAATTTCGCCAGCGCCGCTCATGTTTTGCGTCTTTTCGTCGGTCCATTTGCTGCCGACGGTCAATTCGTTGGTCGGGAGCTTGATGATGACGTTTGAGAGTTGGTTCATCTCAAGGTCGGTGGCTTCGCCTACAAATTCGCCCTGTGCGTTATAAGCCACAGTGGCAGGCTTGTTGAGGACTTTGTCGAATTCGGCGGTTTGCGAAGCCAACATCGGGCTGGTCTTTTCAGGATGCTCGGAGTCGTATTCCAGCTTCATGCCGCCTGCGCCGATGCTCATCTTGATGGCCTCGACTTGGGTCTCCAGAGTGGATTGGCTCGCGTTGACGTCCTTCACGGTGAAGGATTGGCGCGTCTCGATGGTTTGCGATTGGTTTTGTGTCTGTCCCATCACTTCCATGATGTTCATGGAGGTGTTCTTCACGTTGATGGTGTAGTTCTTTCCCTTTTGCGGTTGCAGCTTGAGCGTGATGCCGTCATTGGCAGTGAACGAAAGGGTTGCCAGTCCCAGGAGGACAAGCGCCACAGGGGCGATTCTTCTAATGGTTTTCTTCATTTTTAATAAGTTTGTTTATTGATTAGTTCATTTAATTTTAATGTGCGATGACAAAGCGTTTTGTTTCGCCGTTGGCGGTTCGTGCAAAATATATGCCATTCGGATAATGTGATGTGTGAAAAATCACTTCCTTGTTTTCGGCGAAGCGCTCTTCCACCTTCTGTCCCAGCATATTGAAGATGCTGACCATGCCCATGTTTTCGCCCTTGATGCTGACGAAGTCGTTGGCAGGATTGGGGGCTAGGCTGAAAGGTGAATGGTTTTCTTCAACGCTATAGACGCTCTCGTAGTAAAGCGTGATGGGATAGACGCCAAAGTCGGTATCGATGTAAAGGGTTCCGTAAACGTCTTTCGCGTATGGGGTGGCATAGGTGTCGAGCAACACGGTCTCGCCGATGGGTATGATCACGCCTGTTTCGGCGATGTTCTCACCTTCGTAAAGGCATTCCACGTGGAAATTCTCGGCATAGCAACGGTTGACGACCAGGTCTTCCGATGTGAGGTTGGTGATGCTGACCCGCTCACCATGGGGCGAGCAGCCGTGGAAATAAAGATGCAACGAGTCGGGGGTGACGATGACTTGCTCGTCCTCGAAGTTGTTTTGTGCGCTTAAGTTGAAGCACAAAACGATGGCAGCGATGAGTGTAAGTGCTTTTTTCATTTCTAGTAGGATTAGTTTTGTCAGTTTGATTTTACTTAATTAGGTGCAAAAGTAGACAAAAAATAACGAACATCGCAAATTATTTTTGAAATATCAAAAAAGGCCGTCCCGAAGTGTCGGAACGACCTTTGAATTTGCGTTGTCTCATTCTCAATGAAGGATGACGAGGCGGCGGACTTGAGTGTCACCAACCTGGACGAAATAGACTCCGTTGGCGTATTTTGAAGTCGAAATCGTGACGAGGTCGCCTTCAGCAACCCATTCGTCGATGATTTGTCCCACGGCGTTGAAGACCTTGATGCTTTGCTGGCCTTGGCACCCGATGGTGACAAAGTCCTTGGCCGGATTGGGATAAATCTCGACGCGGGCCGAGCTCTCTTCCAAGCCGTAGGTCTCTTCGTAATTGAGGTAAATCACATACTCACCGAAATCCGTGTCGATGACCATGGTGCCTTCGATGTCTCCAGTCTCCAAGGGACCAACGCTGACAGAGATTTCTGCGCTTTCGCCAGGAGCGATGAACAAGCCTTCTTCGGTCACGTTGATGTCTTTGTAAAAGCATTCAACATAGAATGCGTCGGAGTGCATTCCGTTGATGATCATGGTTTCGTCACTCATGTTCTCGATGAGGATGAAGTTGATGGTAGGACAGCATCCGCCTCCTGAGTAGTACAATGAATCAGGGCTAATGACCACGTTTTCGAAGGCGTTGCTTTGAGCTTTGAGTCCCAGTCCAACGAACAGGACTGCTGCAAGTAAAAATAGCTTTTTCATATAGATGTAATTTAAAAAGTTGATTTCTTCTGCTTGGTGTATCGCACGCGACAAAAGTAGAAAAAAAACAATTACTTTTCATCGATTGGAAAACAAATCCAAAAAACGTGTAATTAAAAGCGAGCCGTCCCGACAGGGACGGCTCGCTGTATTTGAATGAATGTTTACAGTCTCGGACCAGCGGTCACCAAAGCCTTGCCCGCCTCGTTGGTCGTGAACTTCTCGAAGTTCTTGATGAAGCGCGAGCTGAGGTCTTTGGCTTTCTCTTCCCAAACGCTCTTGTCGGCGTAGGTGTCGCGCGGGTCGAGGATGTTCGGGTCGACGCCAGGCAGTGCGGTGGGCACCTCGAAGTCGAAATACGGGATCTTCTTGGTCGGGGCTTTCTCAATCGAGCCGTCAAGGATGGCGTCGATGATGCCGCGCGTGTCGCGGATGGAGATGCGCTTGCCCGTGCCATTCCAGCCCGTGTTGACGAGGTAAGCCTTGGCGTGGCTCTTTTCCATCTTCTTCACCAGCTCCTCGGCATACTTGGTCGGATGCAGTTCGAGGAAGGCTTGGCCGAAGCAGGCACTGAAGGTCGGCGTGGGCTCGGTGATGCCGCGCTCGGTGCCGGCCAGTTTGGCGGTGAAGCCACTCAGGAAGTAGTATTTGCATTGTTCAGGCGTCAGGATGCTGACGGGAGGCAGCACGCCAAAAGCATCTGCGCTGAGGAAGATGACATTCTTGGCGGCGGGACCCGACGAGACGGGGCGCACGTTCTTGACGATCTTCTCGATGTGCTCGATGGGGTAGCTGACGCGGGTGTTCTCGGTCACGCTCTTGTCCTTGAAGTCGATTTTGCCGTTGGCGTCGACGGTGACATTCTCCAGCAGGGCGTTGCGCTTGATGGCGTTGTAGATGTCGGGCTCGCTCTCCTTGTCGAGGTTGATGACCTTGGCGTAGCAGCCGCCTTCGAAGTTGAACACGCCTTCGTCGTCCCAGCCGTGCTCGTCGTCGCCGATGAGCAGGCGCTTCGGGTCGGTGCTGAGGGTGGTCTTGCCCGTGCCGCTCAGGCCGAAGAAGATGGCGGTGTTTTCGCCTTGCATGTCGGTGTTGGCTGAGCAGTGCATGGCGGCGATGCCTTGCAGCGGCAGGTAGTAGTTCATCATCGAGAACATACCTTTCTTCATTTCGCCGCCGTACCAGGTGTTCAGAATCACCTGTTCGCGCGAGGTCACGTTGAAGGCCACGCAAGTGTCGCTGTTGAGGCCGAGTTCCTTGTAGTTGTCGACCTTGGCTTTTGAGGCGGTGTAGACGGTGAAGTTGGGCTTGAAGTCGGCCAGTTCCTCAGCCGTCGGCTTGATGAACATATTGAGCACGAAATGGGCCTGCCATGCCACTTCCATGATGAAGCGGACGGCCATGCGAGTGTCCTTGTTGGCGCCGCAGAACGCGTCGACCACATAGAGGTTCTTGTCGCAAAGTTGTTTCTTGGCGAGGTCTTTCACTTGTGCCCACACCTCTTCGCTCATCGGGTGGTTGTCGTTCTTGTAGCCCTCGGTGGTCCACCAAACGGTGTCCTTCGAGTTCTGGTCCATGACGATGTATTTGTCCTTGGGCGAGCGGCCAGTGTAGATGCCCGTCATCACGTTGACGGCGTTGAGTTCGGTCAAGACGCCTTTGTCGTAGCCCGTCAGGGCGGGATTCATCTCGTCCTTGAAGAGCTGCTCGTAGCTCGGGTTATAATAGATTTCCTTTGCACCGGTGATGCCGCAGGCGGCCAGTGCGCTTCTGATTTCTTCGATGTTTTTTGCCATAATTGAAATGTTTAGTGAAATGATGCGCAAAAGTAAGGAATAATTCTTTCACTCAAAAAGAAAAAGGGAAAATCCTCCCAATTCTTTCGATTATTTCGTACTTTTGCGCAACAAACAAAACCTCTTTGAAATGAAAAGATACCTTACTTCTTTTTTGTTGATTGCCGTATTGTCCGTTTCTTTGGCGCAAGCCCAACCACGCCCTAACGACTGCTGGGACGGCACCGTTGCCGAAGCCTATGCTGGCGGCGACGGCACACCCGAAAACCCTTATCAGATTGCAACACCCCAGCAGTTGGCCTTGCTCGCGCAACAAACCAACACGGGTCATGGTGGCGACGCATATTATATCCTTACTGACGACATCTGCCTGAATAGCGACCTGAACGTGAATCCTCTCAATTGGATACCTATCGGTCACGTGGTGGATAGCGTGCCTTGTTTCTTTACTGGCCATTTCGAAGGTAATAAGATGACCATTTCAGGCTTGTATTACGACAGCCCGACCAATGACGAGGTCGTCGGCTTGTTCGGTTGCACCAATGATGCCGAAATACAAAACATCTCCCTTACGAATTGCAGGTTGACAGGCTCAAGATATGCAGGAACTTTGGTGGGCTGTGCTGGACTGACCGATATTTCGGGCTGCTATGTCAATGAAGCCTCCGTCACTTGCGAGGCGCGGTCGGCGGGTGGCATGGTGGGTTTTATGGGCTTGCCTTACGGCGTGAGCCAAAACTCGCTCGACACTTGCCACATTGTCGATTGCCATGCAGAGCAAGACGTGGCTGTATATGGAAGATTGGCAGGCGGACTGGTGGGAGAAATCACCGAGTATCTCCTTTGGGGGACGTCGGTGCCTTCTGTTGTATCGAATTGTTCAAGCAATACTGTCGTGATGGGTTCGGAGGCGGTTGGCAGTCTTGTCGGATTCATGCGAAACGGCAGGTTGGAGTCGTGCCAATGCTGGAACGAAGTACATTGCAGCAAGTGGGCAGGTGGCATGGTAGGTTTGGGAGTCAATGTCAACTTCAACGACTGCCAGAATGGCGCCAGCGTAACAGGTAATTATCAAAGTGGTGGCATGGTTGGCAAGTTGTATGGAGGGAACATGCTCAATTGCGAGAATCACGGCTGGATTTATGGCGGTGGAGCAGGTGGCATCTCTAAAATCGGGGGCATGGTTGGAAGGTTTGAGCCTGACCCGCTCCTTGGAGGGTCGCCTTGCGAGAATTTCATTCGCAATTGCCATAACTATGGGGAGATTACAGGCTCCAATGATGAAGCAGGAGGCATCGTGGGGTTTGCGACAGGTGGTGGCATCGAGAAGCTGTTCGTCGTGGATTGCAGCAATAGCGGCATGGTAGTCGAAAACGCTTATCTCGCAGGTGGAATTTTGGGTTCTAGTAATGGATATGTGATGCGGATTCTGAATGTATACAATACGGCAACCGTAGGGGCTCGCATTGGGGTAGGCGGTATCGTGGGCGAATTGTCGCTTTCGCAAGACAGGGTCGTCAATGCGTACAGCACCGGCGAACTCATCCATGAAATCGACAACTATGTCTGCCCGAGAGGTTCCATTGTCGGATATGCATCCACTAACGAACAATTCAGCAGCTGCTATTGGTTGGCCACCGATGAATACGGCAGCAATGGTCAAGGTCCGGAGCTTGATAATTCGAGTGCTTTTGTGCCTACGGCTTCGTCAAGCGTTTGGCAACTTGAAACTCCCATTCATAACACGCAAGACTTGCTCAATGCCCTGAATGCCGGAGCGGAGGAAGTCGAAAACGCTTTTCCCGCGCTCGGCGAGGTGAGTCGCTGGCGCGAGGACACGCAGATGTGCAATGGCGGTTTCCCGCTTTTCGGCAACCAGTGGCCCTGGAATGTTGACGAATTGTCTGTTTCAGAGGAGATTAACGCCTTTCCGAATCCTGCAAACAGCGCGATTTGTGTGGAATTGCCCAACGAAGCTGAAACCACGGCTGTGGAACTCTTCAACATGAGCGGTCAAGTGGTAGTTGCCAAGACCTTCAGCGGCAAGAGCACTTGGCTGGAATTGGGCAATTTGTCTCAGGGGATGTACCTGTTGAGAATCCGCAACGCGGAGAAGTGCCTCACAAGGAAGGTCGTGCTGAATTAGAATATCTTCCGCCAAACGTGGCATTCCGGCGTTTCCTGCCGCTCGTCGAGGTAATCTTGATGGTAGTCCTCGGCGAGATAGAACGGTTTGGCCTCGCGGATTTGCGTGGCGGGATGGTAGCCCATCTGCGTCAGTTGGCCGAAAACCTTGATGGCCGTGTCGCGCTCCACCGTGTCGTTGAACCAAATGGCGGAAAGGTATTGCGTCCCGATGTCCACGCCTTGACCATCGACTTGCTCAAAGTCGTGGATTTCAAAGAAATAACGCACCATAGCTTCGTAGGAAACCTGTTCGGGGTCGTATGTCACTTCGATGGTCTCCAAATGCCCCGTCGTGCCGGTTTTCACTTGCTTGTAGCTCGGGTTCTCGATGTCGCCGCCCATGAATCCGACGGCGGTCTTCGTCACGCCTTTGAGTCGCTTGAAGTAATACTCCACACCCCAAAAGCAACCTGCTGAAAAATAGGCTTTTGACATATTTGTTATTCTTTTACGACCTTGACAACGCGCTTTTCTCCGTTATTATTGTTAAGTATCAAGAAATAAATACCTTTTTCAAATCCAACAAAATCAATGGTTTGCGCGTTTTCGGCTTTCATCACCAATTGCCCCAACAGGTTGCGGATTTCTAAAGTGAAATCGCCTTCCGCATCAATGTGCAAAACATCTTTCGTCGGGTTGGGCCACACCACCAAGGTCCCTGAGCCCTCGGTTCCTGAGCCTGTCGAAGGAGTCGAAGGGCCGTCGTCTTTCAAGCCTGCCAAAATGCCGAGTGTCAGGCCAATGACGCTGTCGCAGTCGGCGCCGCTGAGCACGGCGGTGTAGTAGCCAGGCTCGGTCAGCGGGCGGCTGAAGAACCAATAGGGGCTGTCGCTTTCGTAAAAGGCGTCCTCAATCAAGGTGAGCGAGGCGCAACTCTCGTAGGCACCAATCTCCACGCGGCCTTTCTGGATGCGCGTGTTGCCGGCGATGTCGGTTGAGCCTAATCCAGTGGTGTTGGGCTTGCCCGCGTTGAGGCAGATGCTGCGCGACCTCAGGCTCCAATCGTTGTTGTGGTATTCGGCGCCAGCACCTTGGGCATGATGGTTGAAACGGACATAACCACCAGGTTCATCGCCGCTGTTGGCCGCAGGCAGGTTGATGATTTCAGTGCCGTCCACACCGCCTTGCACGGCGCAATACTCGTAGTCGCTCACGCCCTCCACTTGGCTTGGCTGACCATTGGCCACGTTGCCCCAAAGGATGCAGTTGTAGTATTTGTTGTGGCGTTCTTCGTGGAAGACGCCGCCGATGCTCTCGGTGCCGAGGTTCATCACGAAGTCGCAGTTGTAGGCTGTGAACCTGCCGCGCGCGTACATGCCACCGGCGTTTTTGGCCGTGTTGTTGGCGAAAACGCAGTTCTTGAAGACGGGTTCGGTATTATTATAAAGGTAGAGTCCGCCGCCTTTGGTCGAGGCCTCGTTGTTGCTGAGGTTGCAGTTGGTATAGGTGGCCCCGATGCGGTCGCACACGCCGCCGCCCATCGAGGAGGTGTTGTCAGTGATGTTGCAGTTGGTGAGGTTGACGCGTACCGTGCCGCCTGTCGAGTTGATGTAGATGCCACCGCCGTACATGGTGGCGTGGTTTTCGATGATGTTGCAGTTCGAGAGAGTGACGTAATTGCTGATGTAGGCGCCGGCGCCGCTGCCCACGGCTCCATTTTGGATGGTGAAGCCGTCCCAAATGGCCTCGCGACCTGCACTGAAGCCTCGTTCTTGCAACAGCACGCGCCGCTCGCCCTGACCGTCGAGGACGGTGGTGTTTTTCTCGAAGTCGCGCTGCGAGAGGTCATAGTCGGGGGCCTCGTTGCCTTCGAAACCGCCATACACGCGGTTGCTTTCCGTGATGTAGAACGCGCCTTCCGTGTTGCTGGTGTCGCCGTAGTATACGCCGGCCTTCACCCAGACCTTAGTGCCGCCACCGCTGGAAAGTGCCGAGGCAAACTGGAGCTTGTTGGTGGCGTTTTCCCACGAGGAGCCATCGCCGGTGCCATCAGTCGTGACGTAGATGATGCCTTCGGCGCTGGCTTGGAGGTTCATCGGCACGAAGTTCATCACCACGGCTTGGCCTTGGTTGTAGCCGTTCACGTCGTAAATGGTGTAGTAGCCGTCGCTACTGCCGCTCCAGCCGAAGTTGAAGTGCATGCGGTCGTTGTTGTCGTAGCCGTCGCAAACGAAAGCGTGGCCGTTTTCGCCGTCGTGGCCAGAATAATACATGGGGTGCGATTGGTCGAGTTCGGCTTTCAGCATGGCAATCCACGCTTCATCGGAATAAGCGGACTTTTCACGATACTTAGCGCCGCAATAGCCGAAATAGGAGCGCACGGCGGTTTCCACATCGCGCGACTGGGCTCCGCTGCCCGAAGCGGAATAATTCATGTTGACGCTCACGCCGCAGTGGTACATCAAAGTGGCCACGGCGTCGTTGCTGTTGTACACGTTGTTGGGCATCTGTTCCCAATGGTAGGTGGTGGCACCGAAATTGGCGCTTTGTTCGCCGTATTGACTGTGGGTGTAACTGTGTGATCCAAAGCCTGTTGCGGGATAATCCCAATATTTCATCACCTGTGCCATAGCGCAGGCCACGCAGCCGGCATAGACGTGTCCGCAGGGACCGCCCCACCAGCCGCCGCCCGAGGTGGCCGGGCAGTATTCGTTGTAATAGCAATCTTGATTCCAGTGTGTGCTGACCAAAGGACTGACCGAAGTTTCGTTTCTGGAAGTGAAAACGCCTTGCAAGGCCTCGTCCCATTGCCGTTGGATGTCGGCCTCGGGTTGCAAGCCCTGCTCTTCGGCGAAGGCAATCATCTCGCCGTAGTGGTTCAGCCACGAAGTGACGTTTTCAGGCGCTTCAGTCAAATCGGGGAAAACCCCTTGGTCGGAATAACCGAGGATAGGAGGGAGGACGGTACTCCCCGAGACGATGACAAAGCCTTGTTGACCAACATTATACACGAAAATGTCGGAAGCCGAGACCAACTCCAAATTTGAGGTCTGGAATCTTTGGTTGGCGTTGACGAAACTTTGTGCCGTTTGGCGGGCCTGGCTTTCAGTGAGTTTGAGCGTTGACTGCGAAAAGACTTGCCCTAAAGTGGACAAAACCAATAAGATAAGTATGGAGATTTTTCTCATAGTGCAAAAATTTGGCGCAAATATAGACAAAAAAATGAGCACTATCCACGATTGGATAGATTGTCCAAACATTTATTCTTTGATGACTTTGGTGACAGTTTCAAATCCTTCGTTGTTCTTGAGAATCAGGAAATAAATCCCTTTTTCAAATTCATCGAGGTTGAGCGTTGTGGCGTTTTCAGCTTGCATAAGCAACTGACCCAAAATGTTGCGAATTTCCACGATGAAGTCACCTTCGGCCTCGATGTGCAGTTGTCCGTTTGTCGGGTTGGGCCAAACTTGGGTGGCCGATTCAGTATTTTCTTGGGCTTCCAAAAGAACGTCGAGCGTGAGGCCGATGACACTGTCGCAGTCGTAGCCATTGAGCACGGCGGTGTAATAACCAGGCTCGTTGAGTTCCCGGCCGAAAAACGAATAAGGGAGGCTGCTTTCATAAAGTTGGTCCTCAATCGATGTCAGCGAGGCGCAACTTTCGTAAGCACCGATTTCAATGCGGCCTTTCTGGACACGAGGGTTGCCTGCAATGTCGGTGTCGCCCGCCCCTGTGGTGTTTGGTTTGCCCGCATTGAGGCAGATGCTGTTCGGTTGCAACGCCCAACTTTCATTTTGGAAATCGGCACCTGCACCCTCGGGCAGTTGGGCAAAACGGACGAATACGCCTGGCTCCTCGCCGTCGTTTTCCGCAGGCAGCGAAAGGTTGCCCGTGCCGCTGATGTCGCCTTGCACGGCGCAATACTCAAAATCGGCCAAGCCGCTGTTTTGGTTGGGCTGACCGTTGGCGATGTTTCCCCAAAGGATGCAGTTGTAGTATTTGTTGTGCGTCACTTCGTTGAAGATGGCACCGCTCGATTCGGTGGCCAGGTTCATCACGAAATCGCAGTTGTAGGCCGTGACGCTGCCTCGGGCATAAATGGCTGCGGCTTCCTTGCAGGTGTTGTTGCCAAAGACGCAGTTGGCGAACGATGCGCTTGTATTATTATAAAGGTATAGCCCACCGCCTTTGGCCGTGCCCGTGTTGTTGCTGATGATGCAGCCGCCGTAAGTCGCACCAAGGCGATCGCAGATGCCGCCGCCCATCGCCGCGCTGTTGCCCGTGATGGTGCAACGAATCAGGTCGGATTGGGGTGTCGAGCCGCCCGAGTTGATGTAAACGCCGCCGCCATACATCGTAGCTGCATTGTTGATGATGCGGCAGTTGACCAAGGTCCCGCAGTTGTTGAGGTAAGCGCCCGCACCGCTTCCAGCCGCACCGTTTTGCAGGGTAAAGCCGTCCCAGATGGCACCCAAATTGGCATCGAAAGACGTCTCTTGGCACAATGCCCGGCGAAGGCCTTGGCCGTCGATGACGGAGGCGTTGTTGACGAAATCGCGCTGCGAGAGGTCGTAGTCGGGGCCTTCGTCACCGTTGAAGCTGCCATAGACGCGGTTGTTTTCGGTGATGAAATAGGCGCTTTCTGACGCATCGTCCTCACCATAATAGGTGCCTTTTTTCACCCACACGCGGATGTTGTTGCCGCTGGAAACACCCGAGGCGATATTGAGCTTGTTGGTGGCGTTTTCCCACGAGGAGCCGTTGCCCTCACCGTCGGGAGTGACATAAATGATGCCGTTTCCATCCGCTTGAATGTCATACGGATAGGCGTTGACAATTGTTCCTTGCACGCGGTCGTAACCGTTCACGTCGTAAATCGAGTAGTACCCGTTGCTGATGCCGCTCCAGCCGAAGTTGAAGTGGAAACGGTCGCTGTTGTCGTAGCCGTCGCAAACGAAGACGTGGCCGTTGCCATACTCGTCGCGGCCCGCGTAATACAACGGGCGGGAAAGGTCGAGCTCCGCTTTCAGCAGGGCAATCCATTCGTCGTCGGAGAAGTCGCCCTTGTTTTTGTAGGTGGCGTCGCAGTAGCCGAAATAGCGCCGCATCGCGTTGGTGGCGCTGGTGGCCGCGGCTCCGCTGGAGCTTGGGCCGAAGTCCATATTGACCGCCACGGCGCAGTGGTAGAGTAGGGTGGCCACGGCATCGTTGGCGTCATAGAGTTGGTCGGGCATCTCGTCCCAGCGGTAGGTGGTGGTACCGAAGTTGGCGCTTTGCTCGCCGTAGTCGCTGTGGAAGTAGGAATGCCTTCCCCAGCCTTGTTCGGGATAGCTCCAGTATTTCAGGACTTGGGCCAAGGCGGTGGCCACGCAGCCCGCAAAAGTGTGTCCGCAGGGGCCGCTGGCCTCTGGGCAATATTCATTGAAATAGCAGTCTTGGTTCCATTTCGTGCTGACCAACGGCTCCACCGTTTGGACATCCTTTGCGCCAAAAACGCCTTTCGAAGCTAAGTCCCATTCGCGTTGGATTTCCGCCTCGGGCAGGATGTGGTTGGCTTCGGCAAAGTCGATCATCTCGTCATAATGGGCCAACCACGAGGCGATATGCTCAGGCATATCCTCGGAAACGACGAAATTCCCTTCGTCGGAGTAAGCCAAAATGGGAGGGAGGACGGTGCTGCCCGAGACGATGACAAAGCCTTGCTGGTCAACATTGTAAATAAAAATCTTGGAGGCCGAAACCAATTTCAATTTCGAGCTTTGGAATTTCTGGTTGGCATTGACAAAAGCCAGTGCCACTTGCCGGGCTTGGCTTTCGCTGATTTGTTGCGCCGGTTGCGCAAAAACTTGGCCTAAAAAGGCGAAAAACGATAAAACGAGGAAAAACGGTTTTCTCATAATATAAAGAATTAGGTGGCAAAGATAGGAAGTTGTCTTGGATAATGGAGGGATTTTTGTGCGAATTTAGGTTTGATTTCTTGTTTTCCACTATTTTTCCCTATCTTTGCCCTCAATAACCATCGCCATTGGGCGAACAAAAAGAACAAACAAAAAGAGAAGACAACTGATTAAATAACATATTGATATAAAGCGTTTTTGCTTTTCAAGTGGACCTGAAATCGCCAAATTTCATAATTAACCACGCAAGAAAGCGGAAATGCTCACGGTGTATCCGTGGGCTTTCTTGTTTGTGGTTAAGGTTTTGGCGAACCGCAGGTCCAGACAGAAGTTCACGGATTCTTTTTGTGATGTGTCGGGAAGGCGAAACGCCCAACCGAGATACATCATGAGCACCAAGTTCTTCAACAATATCGAGAGCACACTGCTGGACAAGTTCCACGGCATCGCCTCAGCCATGGCCAACTTCGACATCTTCCATGCCGTGGTTGGCTATTTTCGTTCTTCGGGCTACTTCAAACTGCGCCAGGAACTCGCTTCCACACAGGAAATCAAGATTCTTGTCGGCATCAACATCGACAATCTCTTTCATCAATCTCAAGCTGCTGGTAAGATGTTCTTTGGCGACCACGAGGCATCGTTGGAGCAATACTGCGACGACTTCCTGCGCGACATTCGTCAGTCGGACTACAGCAGTGAAGTCGATGAAGGCATCCGACAATTTTGCGAGGATATTGCCTCCGGGCGGTTGCAGCTGCGCATCCATCCCACCAAAGACCTCCACGCCAAGTTCTACCTCTGTCTGCCCAAGCAACATTCCGAACACAGCGACGGCTGGGTCATTATGGGCAGCAGCAACATCAGCGCCCAGGGACTCGGCATCAGCGAGCCGCCGCGCTACGAACTCAATGTGGCCATGAAGGACTACGACGATGTGGCCTATTGCGAGCAGCAGTTCCAAGAGTTATGGGAAGTCGCCATTCCCATCACCATGAGCGATGTGGAGCGCATGATGGGCCGCACCCACTTGGCGCCACAAGCACAGCAGCCCACGCCTTATGAACTCTATATGCGTATGCTCATCGACCATTTCGGCACGCAGGTGGAGGACGATTTCGTCCCCGTGTTGCCCGAAGGCTACGACGACCTTACCTACCAACGCGATGCGGTGGTGCAAGGCTACGACATCATGCTGCGTCATGGGGGCTGTTTCATTGCCGATGTGGTGGGTCTGGGCAAGACCGTGATTGCCGCCATGATAGCGCAACGCTTCATTGCCCAAAACGGCGACAACAGCCGCGTGCTGGTCATCTTCCCGCCCGCCGTGCGCAGCAACTGGGAGGAGACCTTTCGCGACTTCGGCATCAAGAACAAATACAGCCGCTTTGTCAGCAACGGTAGCTTGGACAAAGTCATCGAAGGCGATGGCTACGACGAGCCGTCCTATTACGACTTGATTATCGTTGACGAGGCCCACAATTTCCGCCACGACAGCACGGGCAACTATGACCTGCTGCAACGCATCACCAAGTCGCCTCGTGCCAACAAGGGCAGCATCGCCGGCGGCAAGAAGGTGCTGTTGCTCTCCGCCACGCCGCTCAACAACACGCCCGAGGACATCAAGAACCAGTTGCTGCTGTTTCAGGACACCGCCCGTTGCACCTTGGATGGCGTGAGCAACATCGCCGACACCTTCGCCCCGTGGATTAAGGAGTACAATATGCTGATGTCGCAACGCCGCACAATCACACCCGAAGCACTCGCCTCGCGCATCGATGCCATCAACCAACAACTGCGCCACACGGTGCTCGAAAAAGTGATGGTGCGCCGCACCCGCAGCAATATCCAACACGAACCGCGCTATGCCGGTGAGATTGTCTTCCCCGAACTGCTCGACCCCGAGGACCGCACCTATCAGATGTCGCCCGATGTGCTGTTGCTCTTTGTCAATACCTACAAAAAACTGATCGACACGCCCACGGCCAAACTCCACGACGTCAACCCTGAGATGTTTGACGGCAGCGGCCTGCGTTATGCCCGCTATCGTGCTATCGAGTATTGCCCTTCCTACAAGGTCCCTTCAGGCAAGATGGCCAAACACATGGCCGATTCGCTGGCTTCCATCTATCAAACCCACATGGTGAAACGGTTGGAGAGTAGTTTCGATGCCTTCAAGAAATCGCTCCACACCCTGCTTGAGGCCACCAAAGGAATGATAAAGATGTTCAAGGAGGACAAAGTCATCATCGCTCCCGATTTGAACATCAAGAAACTGCAAGCCGAGGGTTTGGAATTGGACGCCATCTTGGAGCTGGCGATGAACAAAGGCTACGATGAAGAAGAAATCCTGTTCCACGCCTCCGACTTCTTGCCCGATTTCCTTCCGATGTTGGAGTATGACGCCCAGCTGCTCAAAGGCCTTTGCCAACGCTGGGATGCCATCAACGCCGACCCGAAACTAGACCTTTTCGTTGATATGCTGCAAGGCGAGTTGTTCAACGCCAAACGCAACCCCAGCGGCAAGTTGGTGGTCTTCAGCGAGAGCGTGGACACGGTGAACTATCTGACCCAACAATTGCAGAAACGCCTGCACCGCAGCGACATCCTTTCGGTCTGCGCCCGCGACCGGAACCGCAAGCGTGAGGACATCCGCGCCAACTTCGACGCCAACTATAAGAAGGAACAGCGCAACGACTACAACATCATCGTCACCAGCGATGTGTTGGCCGAGGGCATCAACCTGCACCGCGCCAATGTGATTGTCAACTACGACAGCCCGTGGAACGCCACGCGCCTGATGCAACGCATCGGCCGTGTGAACCGTATCGGTTCCACAGCTAGAGCCATCTACAACTATATGTTCTATCCCTCCGACCCAGGCGATGCCATCATCAGCCTGAAGAAGAACTCGCTCATCAAGTTGCAGAGCTTCCACTCTGCGTTGGGCGAGGACACCAAGATATACTCGCACGACGAGATTGTGAAGGAGTTCCGCCTCTTCAACAGCGAGGTGCGCGACGACACCGACCGCAACCTGGAACTGCTCCGCGAGGTTCGGTCTCTACACGACAGCAATCCCACCCTCTACCGCCACATCAAACAGCTGCCGCCCAAGAGCCGCTGTGCCAGAGCCTCGGAGTTCTTCAGTGTTTCTCAAGGAGCCTCGGAGAGGCTCAACGCACGAAGTGCGATTAACCCCATACAAGCGCAGCGCAGTGTGGGGCAGACCCAAGTGGACAATCGACGTCTCGGAGAGACGCGACCTCTCACTATCGCCTATCTCGCCTCGGAAACAAAGAAAGCCTACTACCTCGTGGAAGAGCAGGTGCGCGAGCTCTCCTTCCTCGAAGCCGTAGATATCTTCCGTGCCGAGCCTTCCGAAAAGGCTGTGCCTCTTGGCGACAGCGAGCCGCGTCATTACGAGCAAGTGCAACGCGCAATGAAGCAATACATCCTCGACCAGCAACACGAGTACCGCGAGGAGAAGCCCAAGATTGGCGGACGCGACAACGACGCCAAGAAAGCCGCCGCCTTCCTTCGTGAGGTGCGCCCGTCGCTGATGAACGACGAAGAAGCACTTCTGTGCCTCGACCGACTGAAACAGTTGGTGGAACGAGGCACCTACAACCAGCTCGCCGACCAAATCAACCGTATGTCGCGCAAGCACAAGAAAACGCCTATGCCGATGATTGAGATTGTGGGACAACTTGAAACGCTCAGCCGACGCTATGGCGACGCCATTCCTTCGGCACCCAAGCAACCCACGGTGGCTGCCACCGCCGACATCATCTTATCCGAAACATTTATCAAGCTATGAATAATAAAGACATCCTGAAACAACTCTTCCAGTCGCAGTTCGACTACACCACCTATTGCAACAAAATCGTCCACCGACTCTTCGGCTGCACTGACATTGCCACAAGCCCCGAATGGCTCGACGCCACCGCCGAGGGCGACAACAGCTATTACATAGGTCGCCACACCGATGCCGACGGTCGCGAGCTCGGCTTCTTCTACACCCGAGTAGCCCCAGGCAGCGATGTGCGGCGCAAGCGTGTGGGCCTGCGCAAGCTGATAGCGCCTTATCTGAAATATGACGTCGATGCCGCCATTGCCGTTTTCGCCGACGACAGCCATTGGCGCTTGTCGTACATCTGCGATATGAAGGAAGGCGCCACCACCGCCAAGCGGTTCTCCTACATCCTCGGCGACCGGCAGGGACAGTACAAGACCCCGTTGGAGCGATTGGAGAAAATCGCTGCCAAAGGCGGACGTTATGCCTTGAACGACCTGCGCGAGGCTTTCTCCGTCGATGCCCTCAGCGACGAGTTCTTCGACGAATACCACATTCACTACGACCGCATCGTGGCGGAGTTGGCGCGGCAAGGCAAGTCGGGCGCGGTCTATCACGACTATGTGAAGAAAATGATGGGGCGCATCGTCTTCCTGCATTTCCTGCAAAAGAAAGGCTGGCTCGACGGCAATTTGTGTTTCCTCCGCGATTTGTTCTTCTTCAGTCCGCATCAGGCTGATTTTCTGGAAGAAGTCCTCGAACCGCTCTTTTTCGGCATTTTCAACACGGAACAGAAAAAGCGCGAAGCTTTGTTCAAGGAACGGCAATGGAGCGCCGAATTGCTGAGGCAGTGGCAATCGTTGCCCTACCTCAACGGCGGGTTGTTTGAGGAGGATGCCATCGACCGCCTGAAAATCACGCTGCCGGCGTACCTGTTCAAGGATTTGTTCCAATATCTGGCGTCTTACAACTTCACCGTCGATGAGAACGACCCCGACGATGCCGAGATTGGCGTTGACCCCGAGATGCTGGGCAAGATTTTCGAGTCGCTGCTGGAGGACAACAAGGCGAAGGGTGCTTTCTACACGCCCAAGGAGATTGTGCGCTATATGTGCAAGGAGTCGCTCATCGCTTACCTTTCCTCAAAATTTCCCGATGCGATTGACGGCGTCATTCGTACCTTTGTGGAATCACACGAGATGCAACCCGAGTTGGAGCCTTACCGCGACATCCTCTCCCAAGCCCTCCGCGAGGTGAAAATCTGCGACCCCGCCATCGGCTCGGGCGCATTTCCTATGGGCTTGCTCAACGAGTTGTGGCGTTGCCGCGAAGCCTTGGAGCCGACGCAAAGCCGCGTGACGCTGAAGAAGGAAATCATCGAAAACAACATCTACGGTGTCGATATCGAGCGCGGTGCCATCGACATCGCCCGTTTGCGTTTCTGGCTGAGCATCGTGGTGGACAGCGAGCAACCCGAAGCCTTGCCAAACTTCGACTACAAGTTTATGCAAGGCAACAGCCTGATTGAGAGCCACGAAGGCTGCGACCTCAGCCGCATTGCTGGAAGAACCGTAGGCCGGCCTTCCGCCTCGACCCAGTTGGTGATTGGCCTCGACAGCCACCTGAGCCGCAAGAACCTGCAACGCCTGTTGCGCGAGTATTTCTCCGTCACCGACCACCAGCAGAAGGAGCTGATGCGCGACGCCATCAACGACGAGGTGAAGACCCTCATCCGCGAAAGTCTCGGCGGCACCCCCACCGCCCTCGCCAAACTCAACGCCCTCAACCCCTCTGCCAACCAAGACTTCTTCCTTTGGCACACCTGGTTCAAGGACATCTTCGATGGCGGTGGGTTTGATATTGTGATTGGGAATCCGCCGTATATTGATTATAGAAAAATCGATGAAACGACCAAGATGGGGTTGTTTAAATATTTGTCGTATCAGATAGAAAAGAAAGGAAGTTTGTATGTTTATTTCATAGAAAAAGGCATCGGATTATTGAAACCGAATGCCAGATTATCATTTATTAACCCATATCAGTATCTTTCAGCCGAGTCTGGACGTGGGATAAGAACGTTTTTAATTCAAAAGCATAGAATAGAGCGCATAGTGGATGTGTCAAATATCAAAGTATTTGACGAGGCCAGTACGTATACCTGTATAAATATCATTCAGAAAAACTCGCCCCAAGGAGATATTAGACTATCAAGACCAAAAAGCTTAAGCAATTTGGATGACAACACCGCTAAAGTTGCTAAATCTACATTCATAAATAAACCGTATTATACAATAACATTATCAACCAACAGCCTTGTTGAAAAGATTGAGAATGCAAAATACAAACTATCGGATGTCTGCTCAATCTTTTGTGGTCTGTCGAAAACAGGATTTAGAGATTACGTGTCATCCGTAAAAGAGAATGATAATTATCGTATTTTTGTGGAATCAAAGCAAATATTACGGTATGTGACTGATAGCAAGAAGTACATTGATACTACTTTATTTAGTTATAATGCAATGAGTGCATTTAGGACTCCGTGTTTGTTTATGACAAGAATGACCAGCCATTGCAGGGTTGCTTTGGCCAAAAAGGGAGAAACGGCCGGAAAGGTCAACGTGTTACACAACTTCAAAAAGTACGACATCTTGTTTGTGTTAGCATTGCTCAACAGTAAACTTGTGGATTACTATTACAGAATAACAAACGAGTCTAAACACCTTAACGGTGGAGCACTGCCATTTGATACGGAATCGGTTAAGGTGATACCGATACCGGAAGCATCAACGGTTCAGCAACAAGAAATCGTTGAAATCGTAAAACAAATTCTTTCGCGGAAGCAAGCAATGCCAACTGCCGACACGTCAGACTTGGAACACCTAATTGATGAATTGGTCTTTGAACTTTATGGGCTTAGTAAAGAGGAAGTTGCGGTGATTGAGGGTGTATGATGTGTTTTATTTTATGTCGAAAAGCTTTGCATATCATATAAAAACCCTTATTTTTGCAAAAAAAAGAAAATGGACAATAAATGTACTGTTTACATAGGGAATGGTTTCGATGTAGCTTGTGGTTTTCGCACGAAATACACGCAATTTATTGAAAGTGATATTTTCGTTAATCATACTAAGAAATCAAGGTTGGCAAAATGGATTCATGAAAAGTATACCGAGGATAAAGACAAATGGAGTGATTTGGAGGAATTGCTCTATTTATACTCTGTTAATATCCGTAAAAACATATTAGACAATTCTCTATTTCAGAAAGAAACAGATATATTCAGAAACAATTACCGAGATTTGGTTTTGGTTCTTCAAAAGTATATTGCAAACCAGTACAGCTCAGATGGAAATGGCTTTATTCCCTCATTGATTAGGTCTTGGCACAGTAGTTTTAATATCGATGCTGTATGCTGTTTTAATTATACACCATATGTAGTGTTGGAAAAACTGCTTCCAGATTATATCAAACTAGCTAGAATTCACGGTGAATTAATGCCACAAGTAATGGAAGATGAGGTGAAAGTTAAACTGGGCATTGATAGGTGTATGAAGGTTTGTAAAGAACACGAATTCTTATATAAGGACACAATGGGCAGATATGGATTTGGCGTTTGGGCGCAACCAGATAACAAATTAGTTGCTTCAGCAAAAATGGTTCAAACGCAACTCCGTCCTATGTTTTGCAATTCAGATTATGTCATAATTTATGGTTGTTCTATAGGACGAAGTGATACTGTATATTTCAAGTTTTTATTTGAAAACATTGAAAATCAAATAGTTTTACTTTATCATTATGGACTCAAAGAGAAAGTATCAATGTTGAGAAGAATAAAAGAACTAGAATCTGGTCTTGATATTGATAGAAAGATTGTTTTTATTGATAGTTCGGTTAACAATGGATATCGAGAAGATTTGCATGGGATTATTGAACATTTGAAACTAAAAACGATTGATAAAATAGTCTAAAATGAAAATGGTTATTGATTCTATAGATACAAATTGCACGTTAACAGTAATGCATGATTCAATACAATTGATTGAGGATACATCTAATTATATTATTAGAGACACATCTGTTTGCACGACATCCATACCTTATACCACAGAAAACAGTTTCTGGCTAAATGAAGGGCAGCCAAGTGGATGGACACAATTGTTTATTGCAGTGGGTGTGCCATTGTTTGTTGTGTTTTTGGAGAAATGGGTTGCAAAGTATTATGCCAAGAGAAAAGAAAAAGATAACCGAGAGAAGTATCGTAAAACAGTCATTGATTGGATAAAGTTAATTGTCCCCATAGAAAAACGCCTGTCGAAATCATTATCCGATTTATCAAATTCCATAGCGCAATCCGATGATATGCAACCGGAGCGATATGATATGCCAATAACAATACCTGATAAAATTGGAAATGTGACCATTGAACAGACGATGGATGCTTTTTTGACCGATTTTAAAGGCGATAAGAAAAAAAGTTCTAGTCATATATACAACATTATTAGTTGCTTTGAATTCCTTTCCAAAACAAGTAACGAAATAACGAAATTCTATGACACTTATAATAAACAAGTTATTTCTTGTTGTGAACAATGGAATGTTGAGATTAACGCCTTCAAGGGGTGGAATATGCGACAAGATGATGAATCAATAATGCGTATTGTTAGATTGTGGGCAGCTGGACTAATAGTAAACAAAGACTCCATTCGCATACATGAAAAACTTGTAAATGATATTATTCAGTTGTGTGGCGAGGAACCCAACATAGCACCAATTCTAATTAGAATGAAGACTATTTTACAACAAAGAAAGGCTTTGTCTAGTGGCTATGCGACGATTTTTGATAACATGTCAAAGAATATCGACTTTTCACTGGAGCAATTATCTGCTGCGAGTGTTTTTTTTGCAGAAAAAAACACTTATTAAAAAGCAAAGCTTGGGTGCATCAACTAAACCATTTCAGCAGTGTTGTTTTTTGCCCTGTAAAGAGGCTGCTGAGGGACAGCCTTTAGTGTCACTTTCTTGGCTAGTTCTTTGCACCATTCCTTGGATAAACAAATGAAATAGTGCTATCTTTGCCAAACCAAACGAAGAGACAAGAGATGCAGATTAACAGATTCGGCTATTATTGGTTGGACACTTGGGGGTTGGGCAATGTGATATTTTCACCATTATTTGGCATCGTCAATGAGGTTGGGGCAGGGCGCAAGATGGCTTTTCCTATCAGTTGTCGCAAGCATTCGCTTGTTCTGCATAACGGCAGAGGGCGATAGAGGAATTGCCGAAAAAATTCAAAAAGAAAGCGAAATATGTTGCGGTGAACAAAAAAGTTCGTATTTTTGCGGTTGGAAACCTCAAATAACGTTTGAGGTAGCTGCTAAAAACAGCCAATAATCCCGCTCGGATGAGATATACCGAAGCTTAAGCCTCCGAAAGGGGGCTTTATTTTTAACCTCGATAGAAATATGGAGAAGAAGAAAGTTATAGTATATGTTGATGGATACAACTTCTATTATGGTCTAAAGAACGGCGGATCTAAATGGAAACGTCTCTACTGGCTTGATGTCGTGAGGTTCTTTGAGCGCATGATGTTGCCTGATCAAGAATTGGTAGAAGTGAATTATTATTCAGCACGTCCTATTGACGACCAACAGGCCGCTGATAATCAGGACGTTTTTTTCAGCGTCAATCTTCTCAATCCAAAATTCAAACTCCATTTGGGCAGGTATAAGAAAAAGAAGTTCAAATGCCAGAACTGCGGTTTTAAAAACAAGACCTACGAAGAGAAAGAATCTGATGTAAGAGTGGCTACTGGCATGTTGGTGGATGTGTTTGAAAAGCGATGCGACATCACCATAGTTGTCTCCGCTGACAGCGATATGATTCCTTCCGTTGAGATTATCAAGGACTTCGCTCCAGACCATCCCGTTCATGTTTTTGTGCCACCAACACAAAGGACGTATGCGCTTGCCAGCAAGTGTGACCATGTAATATGGTTGGAACATTATCGTGCAAGGTTTGTCCAGTCAATGCTCCCCGATGAAGTCACTCTCTCAAATGGCTATGTGGCTCACAGACCCGCCAATTGGCAATAGACCAATCGGATTGACTTAGAAAAGTGTTATCTTTGCCAAACCAAACGAAGATAACAAGATGCAGATCAACAGATTCGGCTATTATTGGTTGGACACTTGGGTGCTGGGCAATATTGCGGAGGGTAATATGCGACACTCCACTTAAGTCCAATTTAGAACTAAAAACCGCCACTATTGGCACTTTTTAGTCGAAAACAATTGGCTGATTGATAATAATTATCACTTTTGCATTACAAAAAACTGCCAGTAATGGCATAAAATATTCTCAACGTTATCTTAGGCTCCACCATAAGCCAACTTCACCCTTTTTCCGAAAAATCTTCAAAATCAAACTGAATGGTGCATTTTGAATCAGAAAAATTCGTACTTTTGCAGCCGTTTTCAAAAAGACCATTCTTATGATTAACATAACCTTCCCTGACCAGAGCGTCAGACAGTATGAAGCGGGTGTCACGCCGATGGAAATCGCCAAGAGCTTGAGCGAGGGATTGGCGCGTAACGTGTTGTCAGCCAAAGTGAACGGCAAGATGTGGGATGCCATGCGCCCCGTCAATGAGGACGCCACCATCCAACTCTTCACTTGGGACGACCCCGAAGGCAAAGCCACCTTCTGGCACTCGTCGGCACACCTCATGGCCGAGGCCATTGAGTCTTTGTATAAAGGTGTGAAGTTCGGCATCGGACCCAGCGTCGACGCTGGTTTCTACTACGACATCGACACGGGCGACATCACCCTAACCGAGGCCGACCTCGTGGCCATCGAGAAGAAGATGCTCGAACTGGCCCGCGAGAAGCAAAGCTTCGAGCGCGTCGACGTGAGCAAAGCCGATGCCTTGAAGTACTTCCAAGAGAAAGGCGACGAATACAAGGTGGAGCTGATCAGCGAACTGGAAGACGGAACCATCACCTATTATAAATGTGGTGCTTTCACCGACCTCTGCCGCGGACCGCACATCCCGAACACGGGCGTCATCAAGGCCGTGAAGCTGACTTCGTTGGCCGGCGCCTACTGGCGTGGCGACGAGAAGCGCAAGCAACTCACCCGCGTCTATGGCATCACCTTCCCGAAGCAGAAGGAACTGGATGAGTACCTCGTGCTGCTCGAAGAAGCCAAGAAGCGCGACCACCGCAAGCTGGGCCGCGAGTTGGAGCTCTTCATGTTCAGCGACACGGTGGGCAAGGGCCTCCCGATTTGGCTGCCCAAAGGCACCGAACTCCGTCTGCGCCTGCAAGACTATCTGACCAAGATCCAGAAGGAATATGGCTACGAGCAAGTCATCACGCCGCACATCGGTGGCAAGCAACTGTATGTGACTTCGGGTCACTGGGACCACTACGGTGCCGACAGCTTTCGCCCGATTACCACGCCCGAGGAAGGCGAGGAGTACCTGCTGAAGCCGATGAACTGCCCCCACCACTGCATGATCTTCAAGTGGAAACCGCGCAGCTACAAGGACCTGCCGTTCCGTTGCGCTGAGTTCGGCACGGTGTATCGTTACGAGCAAAGCGGCGAGTTGCACGGCTTGACCCGTGTGCGCTCGTTCACCCAAGACGATGCCCACATCTTCTGCCGTCCCGACCAAGTGAAGGAAGAGTTCATCCGCGTGATGGAAATCATCGAAATCATATTCAAGGCGCTTGATTTCAAGAACTTTGAAGCACAAATATCGCTCCGCGACCCCAACGACCACGAGAAGTATGTGGGCACGGACGAAAACTGGGCCAAGGCCGAAGCCGCCATTCAGGAGGCTTGCGAGGAGAAGGGCTTACCCGCCCATGTGGAATATGGCGAGGCTGCCTTCTATGGCCCGAAGCTCGACTTCATGGTGAAGGATGCCCTCGGCCGCAAGTGGCAGTTGGGCACGATTCAGGTGGACTACAACCTGCCTGAGCGTTTCGACCTGACTTACATCGGCGCCGACAACGAGAAACACCGTCCCGTGATGGTGCATCGCGCCCCCTTCGGCTCGATGGAGCGTTTCGTGGCCGTGTTGCTGGAGCATTGCGCCGGCGAGTTCCCGCTGTGGCTGGCTCCCGACCAGGTGATTATCCTCCCCGTGAGCGAAAAATACCTTGATTTTGCGAAAAATTTGCAATCGTATCTGAAAAAGTCCGATATTCGCGCCCTCATTGACGAGCGAAACGAAAAAATTGGACGCAAGATCCGCGACGCTGAAATGAAGAAATATCCTTACATGCTCATCGTGGGCGAGAAGGAAGCTACTGAAAATCAGGTGTCAGTGCGCAAGCATGGCCAAGTGGACCTCGGCACGATGCCGACGGATGCCTTCGCCGAGATGATTCGCAAGCAAGTCGAGGAGGAACAGAACAAGAGATGAACAGTAATTCACTGAATATAAACTTAATATAGGAGATCATTACAATAGCACAGATTCCACAAAAAGGAAGGCCGGGCCAAAGGCCGAAAAAGGACAATGACGGGTTCAACCACCGCATCAACGAGCAGGTGAAAGCCCCGATGGTGCGCTTGGTGGGCGAGGGTGTCGAACCTAACATATATCCCTTACGCGAGGCGTTGAGGATTGTCGAAGAGTTGGGCGTCGACCTCGTCGAAATCCAACCCGATGCCAATCCGCCCGTCTGCAAGGCGATGGATTACAAGAAGTTCGTCTTCGACCAGAAGAAGCGTCTGAAAGACCAGAAGGCCAAGGCCACCAAGGTCGTCATTAAGGAAATCCGCCTCGGACCCCAAACCGACGACCACGACTTCGAGTTCAAGCTCAACCACGCCAAGCGCTTCTTGCAGGAAGGCTCGAAAGTGAAGGTGGAGGTCTTCTTCAGAGGACGTTCCATCGTCTACAAGGAACAAGGTGAAATCATGTTGCTGAAGTTCGCTCAAGAGCTGGAAGAGTTGGGCAAGGTGGAGATGATGCCGAAGCTGGAAGGCAAGCGCATGCAGATGATGATAGCTCCTAAGTCAACGAAGAAATAAACTCATTTTTAATACTTTAAATTATTTGTAAAATGCCGAAAATGAAGACCAAGTCCGCTGCCAAGAAGCGTTTCCAAGTAACGGGTAGCGGCAAACTGAAGAGAAAGCATGCTTATCATGGCCACATCCTGACCAAGAAGAGCCAGAAGAGAAAACGTAATCTCGACCACACCGCCATCGTGGAGAAGGCTGACGAGAGAGTTGTCAAACAAATGCTTCTCATGTAATTAACAAAATGTGTAATTTGTCTCAGCAGAAAAGTTCTCGAAAGGAGCGAGGCGCTGGACGAAAAAATCAAACAAAATGACAAGATCAGTCAATGCAGTGGCTTCAAGAGCCAGAAGAAAGAAAATCCTGAAGAAGACCAAAGGTCAGTTCGGTACAAGAAAGAACGTCTGGACTGTGGCGAAAAACTCTTACGAAAAGGGTCAGACCTACGCTTATCGCGACAGAAGAAACAAGAAGCGCGAATTCCGTAGCCTGTGGATCGTGCGTATCAACGCCGCTGTGCGCGAATATGGCATGAACTACAGCCAATTCATCGACAAGCTGACGAAGGCCGGTATCGAGATGAACCGCAAGGTGCTCGCCGACCTCGCCCTCAACAACCCCGAGGCTTTCAAGGCCATCGTCGACCAGGTGAAGTAAGTCGCGCTATCGTTTGAACGATAACAATGAAATCCCGACCTGTCATAGGTCGGGATTTTTTTATTATCTTTGCCGCCCTTAGGTAATGGAGGGAAAATCCATGAATTTCAAACTAGTCTCCGATTTCAAGCCCACTGGCGACCAACCCGAAGCCATCAAGCAGTTGGTGGACGGACTGAATCGCGGCGACCGTGCCCAGACGCTGCTTGGCGTGACGGGCTCGGGAAAGACATTCACCATCGCCAATGTGTTGGCGCAACTGAACCGTCCAGCCCTGATATTGAGCCACAACAAGACCCTCGCGGCGCAGCTCTACGGCGAGTTCAAGCAGTTTTTCCCCGAAAACGCGGTGCAGTATTTCGTTTCGTATTACGACTATTATCAGCCCGAAGCGTTCATTCCGGCCACCAACACCTACATCGAGAAGGATTTGGCCATCAATTCCGAAATCGACAAGATGCGCTTAGCTACCACTTCGGCCTTGCTTTCGGGACGACGCGACATCATCGTGGTCTCTTCGGTGTCGTGCCTTTATGGCATCGGCAATCCCGATGACTTCGGCAAGAACGTGATTTACCTCGAACAAGGCATGAAAATCAGCCGCGACGATGTGGCCAAGGCCTTGGTCAGTGCTCTTTATGTGCGCAACGAGATTGAGTTCACGCAGGGCAAGTTCCGTATCAAGGGGGAGACGATGGATGTGTTCCCCGCCTACGCCGATTATGCCTACCGCATCGTGTTTTGGGACGACGAAATCGACAGCCTCGAAATGTTCAATCCCGTGACGGGACGAAAAATGGAAGACCTTTCGGAACTGACGATTTTCCCCGCCAACATCTTTGTGACTTCGCAGGCCAAACTCAATTCCGCTGTCACCGAGATTCAGGACGATATGTTCAAGCAGGCCGAGTATTTTCGCGAGATAGGGAAGGCCTTGGAAGCCAAACGCTTGGAGGACCGCGTGAACTACGACATCGAGATGATGAAGGAACTGGGCTATTGCTCGGGCATCGAGAACTATTCGCGCTATTTCGACGGGCGCAGTCCCGGAACGCGGCCCTTCTGCCTCTTGGATTATTTCCCCGACGACTTCATCACCGTCATCGACGAAAGCCACGTCACCATTCCTCAGATTCGAGGAATGCATGGTGGCGACCGCTCGCGCAAGCAGACCTTGGTGGAATACGGCTTCCGTCTGCCTTCGGCATTGGATAACCGTCCTTTGCAGTTCGATGAGTTTGAGGCACTTACGGGGCAGACCATATACGTCAGCGCCACGCCTGCCGACTTCGAGTTGCAGCAGAGCGACGGCGTGTATGTGGAGCAATTGATTCGTCCCACAGGCCTGCTCGACCCTGTGATTGAAGTGCGTCCCAGTTTGAATCAAGTCGACGACCTCATTGACGAAATCCACAAGGTGGTGGAAAAGAACCAGCGTGTGCTTGTCACGACTTTGACCAAACGCATGGCCGAGGAACTGAACACTTACCTCAACAACTTGAAAATCAAGACGCGATACATCCATTCGGATGTCGATACCATGGAACGCGTGGAGATATTGCAGGGCTTGCGCATGGGCGATTTCGATGTGTTGGTGGGCGTGAACCTTTTGCGTGAAGGTTTGGACTTGCCCGAGGTGAGCCTTGTGGCCATCCTCGATGCCGACAAGGAAGGCTTCTTACGTTCAGAGCGCTCGCTGACGCAAACCGCAGGCCGCGCGGCGCGTAACGCCGAGAGTAAGGTCATCATGTACGCCGACACGATTACGGATTCCATGCGTAAGACTATCGACGAGACGGCCCGCCGTCGCGCAAAGCAGATGGCTTACAACGAGGCGCACGGCATCGTGCCGAAGACTATCGTCAAGGCCATCGACAACTCGTTGGGCACCCTGAAAGGCACGCAACCGTCGGCAGTCGACTATGCACAGCATGGGCCGACTACCACGATGGCAGCCGAGGGACAAGCCGCTTACATGTCGAAAGAGCAGTTGCAGAAAGCCATACAGCAGGCCAAGAAGAACATGGAGAAGGCCGTCAAGGAGATGGACTTCCTCAACGCGGCAAAGTATCGCGACGAGATGTTGGCATTGCAGGAACGTGTCAATTCATAAAAGAGGAATTATGTCGGCTGTCACGAGATCGGTTTTGCAAAAGTATTGGGGCTATCCCAGTTTCCGTCCCTTGCAGGAAGACATCGTCGATTCCGTGATGGCGGGGAAGGACACGTTAGCCTTGTTGCCCACAGGCGGTGGAAAAAGCATCTGTTTTCAGGTGCCTGCCATGGCGATGGATGGGCTGTGCCTCGTCATCACGCCGCTCATCGCGCTGATGAAAGACCAGGTGGCCCATCTAGTCGAGAGAGGCATCCCTGCGGCAGCCATCTATTCGGGTATGCATCCCGATGAGCTGGAGCTGGCCTATAATCAGGCGGCTTTCGGGAGGCTGAAATTCCTCTATGTCTCGCCCGAACGCCTTCAGACGAATCAATTCATAGAGGCCCTGCGTCGGATGAAGGTTTGCCTCTTGGCCGTCGACGAGTCGCACTGCATCTCGCAGTGGGGCTACGACTTCCGCCCGCCTTATCTGAAAATCGCCGATATCAGGCCGTATATGCCCAAGACCCCCGTTCTGGCCTTGACTGCCACGGCGACGGCTAAAGTGGTGGACGACATACAGTTGCGTCTGGGATTCAAGCAAAAAAACGTCTTCCAGAGCAGCTTCGAGCGCAAGAATGTGACTTACAACGTGCTTCATGAAGCCGACAAATACGGCGTGCTCTACCGCAAATTGAACGCGATGACTGAAGGCAGTGCCATCGTCTATGTGCGCAACCGCAAACGCACGCAAGTCATCGCCGACTGGCTCAACTCGGTGGGCATTTCCGCAACCTTTTATCATGCTGGACTGGATGCCAAGACACGCGATGAGCGTCAAGACCTCTGGATGAAGGGCAAGGTGAAGGTCATTGCGGCCACCAATGCCTTTGGCATGGGCATCGACAAACCTGATGTGCGGCAGGTCATCCACATGGACTTGCCCGACAGCATCGAGGCCTATTTCCAGGAAGCGGGACGCGCAGGTCGCGACCTGAAGCCTTCCGAAGCCTTCTTGCTCGTTTCGCCTGCCGACGTCAAGAAGTTGCAGGAAAATCAGGCTCAGTCGTTCCCTGAGTTGGAACGAATCAAGTTGATTTATAATGCTTTGGGTAATTATTTCAATATCCCTGTGGGAGCTGGCGCCAATGTGTCGTATCCTTTTGTCATCCACGATTTCGCCAACTGTTATGGCTTCTCGGTCGTGGAGGTGTTTCACACCCTGAAGCTCCTTGAGAAGGAAGGGTTTATGGTGCTCTCAGATAGCTTCGACGAGCCTTCCAAGGTGATGATAAAGGCCTCACGGGATGACATTTACGGCTTCCAGGTCAACAATCCTAAGTTTGGCGAATTGATTAAGTTCATGCTTCGCAGTCTGCCTGGCGTGATGACCGATTTCGTGAAAATCAACGAGGAGACGATGGCCCAAAAAACGGGCCTGACCAGCGAGAAGGTCGTGGAGCAGTTGAAGCAACTGGAGTCATACAATTTCCTTTCCTATGTGCCGAGGAACGACAAGCCCCAGATTCTCTTCTTGTCGGAATTTGTTGATGCCAAGCATTTTGGCTTGTCGAAGGAGAATTATCATGACCGCAAGAAAGACGCTGAGGAGCGGGTGAAGGCGGTGGTCGACTTCGTGAACAACGATGAAGAATGTCGTAGCGTCCAGCTGCTACGATATTTCAATGAGAAGACCAATAAGGTCTGTGGTAAATGCGACGTCTGTCTTCGCAACGAGGTGCGTCAGGTGCCATACGACAGTATCGAAGCGCTGGTAGTGAGTATGTTGGGGGAGGAGCGCCTGTCCGTCCGCGAGGTGGTAGGGAAATGCGGTGACTTTGAGGAGAAGAATGTGCTTGACGCCATCCGGTTCCTGGTCGACAATGGGGTCCTGCAGTTGAGCAATAACGGCACAACCTTGCAGAAAGGGCACAAAAAAAGCCGTCATTAAATGACGGCTTTTGGGTTACAGTATCATTCTTATTTCAGAATGTTGGCAGCGGGCTTGAATTTGACGACCTTCTTGGCGGCAATCTTAATGCTCTTACCAGTTCTGGGGTTACGGCCTTGTCTGGCGGGGCGCTTGGTAACACCCATAGTTCCGAAACCAACGAGGGCGATTTTGCCGTCCTTTTTCAGTTCAGCTTTGGTAACATCCATGATGGCGTCGATAGCCTTTCTGGCATCAACCTTGGTCATACCGGCCTTTTCGGCAACGGCAGCGATTAATTCTACTTTATTCATATTAGTTATTATTAGTGGTTAAACTTTTACCCGACAAAAATAATGTATTTTTGAATAATGCAAGCATTTTTGGAAAAAAATGTGATATTTTTATCAAAAAAAACAAAAAAAACGGAAAAAATGCTGTTATTTTCTGTTAATCGGCGACTTTCCACAAGCCGTTGAGCTGGGTTCCGCGCAAAAAATCGGCGATGGGCATCCGCTTTTTGCCGGCTTGTTGGACCTGAGTCAGATGGATGAAACCGTCGTGGAGGGCGATTTTAAGGTATTTCTTGCTGTCGGTGACGACTTGTCCCACAGGAATGCGGGGTGGGCAGGGCTCGATGGTAGAGGCGAAGACCTTCAGGTCGATGGTGTCGCCATTGTCGCTTTGTAACAGGGTGTGTGCGGCAGGGTAGGGTGACAAGCCTCTGATGTGGTTATAGACGGTCCGACAGTCGAGGCTCCAGTCGATGTTGCAGAATTCCTTTGAGATCTTCGGAGCGGGTCTCAAGGTCTCGTCCGTGGCCAGCGTTTCTTGTGGTAGGGCTTTCACGTTGCCGTTTTCAATCTTTTGTATGGTCTCGACGACGACGCGGTTGCCAAGGACCATCAGCTCATCGTGGAGTTCGCCAGCAGTCTCGTCGGGACGGATGGCCACTTTTTCGCGCATGATAACGGCGCCCTTGTCGATTTCTTCGTTGAGGAAGAAGGTGGTCAGGCCTGTCTCGGTTTCCCCGTTGATGATGGCGAAGTTGATGGGCGCCGCGCCACGGTATTGGGGTAGGAGTGAGGCATGGAGGTTGAAGGTGCCCAACTCTGGCATCTGCCATACCATGGCAGGCAGCATCCTGAACGCCACCACGATGAAGAGGTTGGCATGGAACGAAGCCAGCTGCTCAAGGAAGTCGGTGTCTCTCAGTTTCTCAGGTTGCAGCAGCGGCAGGTTGTGTTCCAAAGCGGTCTTTTTCACTTCGGAATACTGTATCTTGCGTCCGCGGCCAGCCGGCTTGTCGGGCATGGTGACCACCACGGCCACTTCATAGCCAGCTTTGAGGATAGCCTCCAATTGCGAGGCGGCGAATTCGGGCGTGCCGAAATAGGCGATTCTTATTGCTTTTTCCATGTCTTTCTCTCAAAAAAAATCCTGACCTCGTCGAGGTCAGGAAAAAATGTAAACCAAAAAAACGTATGCAAAATGTTTATTTCAACTTCTCTTCGAGGTAGGCGATGTTCTTGCTGATTTCGAAGGCTTCGTTGCTCAGTGGGTAGTCCTTTTTCAAGGTCATGTAGGTATCCAAAGCCTTGGCGTTGTTGCCCATGATTTCGTAGGTCATGCCAAGCTTCGAAAGCAGCATCGGAGTGTTGAACTCGTTGGGGTTCTTCTTGCAGGCCTTCTCATAGTAGTTGACAGCGCTTTGCTGGTCGCCCTTTTCGAGGTAGCAGTCGCCGATGAGGCCCAATGCCAGGGCGGCGAACACTTGGTCGTCGTTGGTGTATTTCTTGAGATATTCGATGGCTTCGTCGTAGTTGCCTTGCTTCAGGTAGCAGAGACCGGCATAGTAGGCGGCCAGTTTGCCCGCCTTGGTCGAACCGTAGTCGCTGACGATGTCGAGGAAGCCGGGCTTCTCGCCGTCGCCGTTGAGGGCGGTGGCGTAGTTCTCGTTCTCCATATAGTAGGAGGCGAAGTCGATGGCCTTGGTGGCTTCTTGTTCAAAGTTGATTTCCTGCGGGAAGCTCAGGTTCTTGGCGGTCTCGTTGCGTTTCTTCTTGTAGTTGGTGACGCCATAGATGGCGAATGCCACGACCAACAGGGCAATGAGGATAATCCACAGGGTCTTCTGGTTGTTTTCAATCCAAAGTTCGGTTTTGCTTAAAGCCTCTTCTACGTTTTCGAGTCTTTCGTCTCCTTGTTTTGTGTTTTGCTTTGCCATATCGATTCAAAATTTTGCGTGCAAAAGTACGCTTTTTCGGCATACCTTCGTCCATTTTTTTGCATTTTTTTCTTTTTTCGTATTTTTGCACTCCTTTATTAAAGAGCAGACCGAATGAAGAAATCCATAGTTTATGATGGCCGTGAGTCGCAGGACGCTGAATTACAAGAGAATGCCTCTCGTGATGCGGCCATGTTGACCTTCCTGACCCAGTTCATCACCGACGAGCGCCGGCAGCGTTTCGAGGAGATTCTCGACCATCGTACCCGCCATGTCACCGTTGTCTTGGAGGACATTTTCCAGCCGCACAATGCCAGCGCGGTGTTGCGCAGTTGCGAGTTGCGCGGCATCCAGGACGTCCACATCGTGGAGAACATGAACCATTATGACGTGAATCCCGAGGTGGTGATGGGCAGCACGAAGTGGCTCAACCTGTTTCATTATGAGGACTTGGATTTCAATACGCCGACGGCCTACGAGCGCCTGCACGCGAAGGGCTACAAGATTGTGGCCACTTGTCCGCATCGCGACGACTTCACGCCCGACACCTTGCCCCTCGACCAGCCTGTGGCCTTGGTCTTCGGCACCGAAAAGCTGGGCCTTTCGGACTATGCCGTGGAGCACGCCGACATGCACGTGCGCATCCCGATGTTCGGCTTCACGGAGAGCTACAACATCAGTGTCTCGGCGGCCTTGTTGCTTTATTCGCTGACCAATCGCCTTCACGCCTCCACCGACATTCCATGGCAGCTGACGGAGGAGGAGCGCAACGAACAGCGTCTGTTGTGGACGCGCCGCTCGCTGAGCCGCATCCGCCAGTATGAGCGCAAATTCTATGAATTGCATCCGGAGTTTAAATAAAGCAAAAAGGGAGGTTATGCCTCCCTTTTTGCTTTATTGCTGAATTCTTTATTCGACCACGAACTTGCCCACAACGGAGGTGGCCTCGTTGCTCACGCTAACGAAATACACGCCGCTGGGCAGGTCGCTCACGTTGAGGCGCATCTCGGTCAGGCCGTTGGCGACGTAGTGCTTCACCGTGCGACCGCTCAGGTCGGTAATCCACGAGGCGGAGCCGAGATGGTCGGGGTGGAAGAAATAGATGAGCTCGGCCTCGCTAGCATTTAGCCACAGGCGTTGATTTTTCTTAGTACACATTCTCTTTGACCATTATCCGTTTTAGCTCACAAT
>JAFUVT010000016.1 GCA_017477425.1 Bacteroidales bacterium | reverse complement strand
TTGGCCGCTGGCATCGCAAGCCATGGCAATCATGGTGGTGCCCATGCTGCCGATGGTGGTCACGTTGCCGGTGGTCACGTCGAGGGCGTAGAGCATGTCACTATACAAAGCGTACATCGTGTTGGTGGTCACGTCCCAAGCACCGTCGCGCAGGTCGACGTTGATGTTGGTTTCATTCACCACTTGACCCGTCGTCACGTCAATCTTGTAGAGGACGTAGTTCAAGTTGGTGTAGAGGTAACCGTCCGTAGTGCAGATGTCGAGACCGAAGGTCTGGAAGTCGGTGCTGTTGAGTGTGGTGTACGAGGCAGGGTTGCCCAAGTCGAAGTGGATGAGACCGCGCGTCCAGTGATCGGCAGGATCGTCGGCAGCACCCCAAGTGCAGATGCAGTAGGCATCGTTGGCACGGTCGCTGAGCACTTCAGCCAAAGCGCGAGCGTTCTGGTTGGTGCCAGGAGTGGTGCGGAAGTCGAGGTCCGGATTCGGAGCATGGACAATCTTCTCGGTCACGAGGTTGCCATTGTTGACAGCCATCGGAGCGCCCCAAGCGATCTCGCTTTCGACGAGTTCGCCGCGGTTGCCGGCATAGACGGCACCGACGCCCCACTTGTAGATGCCAGCCGGCAGGTCGGCCCATTCAACGTCGATGTAGACGGTGTCGGGCACCCAAACGGTGGCCAGCAGGACGGTGTTTTCTTCGGTGTAAGGACCGTCGTTGTAGCAGTTGGTACGATACACACGGTAGTGGCTCAGGCTGCGGGTGTTGTTGATACGTCCACCAGCCACGATGTTGTCTGTCGTTGAGCTGAAGGTCACGTTGTTGTTTTCGCCCTTCACGGCTTGGTAGAGCTTGCTGTTGAGCGGGTTGTTGTCAGTTACGACAGAGGAGAGACTCCAATCTTTCGGACCGAGGACGATGCTGCGGCCGCTGCGGTCGCTGAAATAGTTGCGGATCGTCCAAACGCCGCCGCCGTAGTTCATCCAACCTTCGCCGTTGTCCCACCAGTCGCCGTGCGAGTTGCTGTCGTCATGGCACATGCCAGCGGGATAGCCGAGGCCACCAGCGTTGTCGACAGTGAAGACCACCCACATCGACTGTGAGCCGTCCACTGTAACAGGAGTAGCCAGATCCCATTCAACCCACTGGTCGAGGCCGAGAGGCAGGTCGACGGTCGTGGTCGAAACGAGGGTGCCGGCACCAGGCGTGTTGCCACCCTTGTAGACACGGCAGGTGTAGGTGCCGCCCGTGGCGGTGTTCACGTCGCTGAACATGGAGGTCTTGGTCATCGTGAGGCCATTGAGTTGGCTCGTCAGTTCAACAGGATATTCGTAGGCGAACGACGGGTTGTCGGAGACATTGGATCTCAGGGCGTCGTTCCATTCGCCTTCGAGGTAGGTGTGCCAGCCAGCGCCAAGCGGTTCGGGCTGGAAGTAGAAGTTGACGTAGTCGACATAGAAGCAGTCGTCGTTCGAGTCGACGCTACCGTCCTTCTGGTACGACCAGCGGAAGGTGTGGGTGCCCTCGGTGATGTTGAACTTGCGTTCGCCCCAGCTGCCAGCGCCCGTATAGGCGCCCATTTGCTGACCGTCGATGTAGAAGTAACCATAGTCCCAGTTCTGTTCGCTCGAGATCTTGCCGAAGAAGCTCATCATACCGTTGGCGGGGATGTCGACGGTGACGCTCATGTCGGAAGTGACGCTTTGCACGCCGGCGCCGCCGCTCTTCATGCAGTATTGGCCTTCATACGGGTTGGTCGTGGTAAGCGTCCAGGGATAGCTGCCGCCCATCTGCCATTCGAACGGGGTGTTCTCGAAGTCTTCGAAGTCCTCGATGATGGCGTCAGGCGTGAAGCCGCAACCCCAGTAGACCTTCACGTACGGGCTGTTCGGGTCGAGACTGTCGGGATAATACTCGGCAAACACGGCGCACGGGGCGTCGAAGTTCTCGTCCATGATGAAGTTCACGTCGTTCTCCTGGGCGTTGTAGGCCACGGTGAAGGGCAACGGGTGGACGGTGGTGGTGGTTTGATAGCCATCGAGCGTAGCCACGGCGTTGGTGTATTCACCAGCGTAGACGCGCACGTTGTAGTAGCCGTTGGCGCCAGAGGTGGCGGTGTAGGTGTGGGCGTTGCCGAACTCGTCGGTGCCGTTGATGGTCACCAGCGCACCTTGGATGCCCGTGGTGCCGTCTTGCTCCCAAACGTAGCCGTTGATGCCGGTGGCGTTGCTGTAGCCGGAGACCTTCACGACGACTTCATTCGACGGAGCGCTTTCGCCTTCGTCGTAGATGGCGGTCACATAATAGGTGTAGCCGTTCATGTTGTAGGCCAGAGGACCGTCGGTGAACGTGGTGGTGCCGATGTTGTTGACGGTGGTCTCGCCAACCTTCACGCCATCGCGATAGATGAAGTAGGTGCGGAAGGTGCGGTCGACAACGGCGTTCCAGTTGAGGACGATTTGTTCGTCGGTGAAGACGCTTTCGTCAACAGCGGTGAGGTTCTGCGGGATGTTGAGGTGGGTGGTGAAGCCCCAAATCGGGCTGCTCACGCCTTCTTCGCAGCTACCGTTGTTGAATTCAACGTGCCAGAAGTAGTTGGTGTTGTTCCAAAGGCCAGTCACCGTGTAGCTGTTGGTCATGTCGGTCGACCAGCTGCCATCTTCAGGATAGATGATGGTTTGCGGGTGGCCGGGTTCCGGATAGTAGGTGCTACCGAAGACCAGGCGCCAACCCGTGGCGTAGTCCGGGATCTGCCAACGCAGGGTCACACGGGCGGGTTCCACTTCGTCTTCGTTGTCGGCAGGTTGCGGGTTGAAGGCAAAACCTTCAGCATCGCCGGCCGGGCAAGGCATTTCGTCGGCGTTGATGTAGACGGTGTAGTCGGCATCGGTTGAAGAAGTGACCAGGAAGTAAGTACCAGCGGTCAGAGGCAGGTTCTCGATAACGGGACCAGCGGTGTAGTTGCTACCACCAGCAGCACCAGGAGTGATGTCGAGTTGGATGTTGTTGCGATACATATGGCGAGTGCCATAATAGTCGCTCATGTCGTAAGGATCAGGATTAGAGCTGTCGGAATAACCGCTAATGGCCATATAATCCGTGGTGCTCGTGGTACGGAAGGTCCAGCTGCTGCCAGGATAACCCGAAGTGCCATCGTAGAAGGCCACAAGCAGGTTGCTGGTGCCGTCATACTGGAACGGGGTGTCGAGGTCGATGGTCACCCAACCAGTGGCGCTGGCAGCGAAAGTGCCAGTCCAAACGATGTCAGAAGTCGTAACATCTTCGTAATCGTAAGAATCGGCGAATGAGCTTCTGCTGACATTCTTCATGTACATGGTGACATTCGGCATCGAGAATGCGCTGCTATAGGCATAGTCGAAGCTGATGCTATTGATGGTGCCAGCCGTGCCAATTTCCTCAGCAGTGTAGATCTGCTCAGTGAAGCTGTAGTTGAAATACATATTCACAGGGTAGTGGTAATATGCGCTAGTGCCATCACCGATTTCCACGATGTCGCGGTTGCCATTGCGGCCGCGGTTGCCGCCCTTCATGATGATGTTGGGGCGAGCGGTGTTGGAACGGTTCATGTTGTAGCTGGTGTTCATCACGTCGTAGGCGCTACCGTCGTTGAAGAGATAGCTCTGGGCGTAGAACCCGGGGTTGCCAGATTGCCATTGCACCGAGGAGTTGTAGGTGCCGTTGTTGCGTTGGCAGAGGATGAGGAGGTTGCTCGTGCCGTCCCAGCTGAAGCTGCCTTCGTTGAGGACGAATTCGTTCCAACCGATGGCGGGCATGCTTTCACCTGTGTAGACCAGGGTCATGCCGCTGGCCAGAGGCGAAGTGGTGCTCACTTCGGTATCGGTCACGTTGGCCATCCAGATGCTGATGCCTTGTTGGTTGTAGCCAGGAGCATTGGTGGCATACCAGCTCAAACTCGTGAACGGAGCGGTGGTCACGCCAGCTTCTTCCAGCTCAGCGGCGAGGAAGAGGTTGGTGGAGATGCTGTAATTATAATAGGTATAGAAGGGGAAGTAGGGCGACGTGCTCGTACCTTCGCCAATCTGTGTCTCAAAAGGCATGGCATTGCTGCCACCCATTTGGATACCCGTGTAGTTGTTGTCAGCCATGGGGTGGGGCAGTTCTTCACCATCTTGCAGGTAGAGGGCCACCTTGCCGCTTTCGGCCAGTGAGTCGACATAGGCCGTGAGGACCATGTCTTGGTCGACCGTGAACTTATAGACGGCATCCAGACCTTCTTCGATTTCGGGGAAGGGCAGGGTGTAGTCGTTGTGCAGTTCGGTAGGCGTAATCTGCGAAGGAATGCCTTCGTAGCTGAAGCCAGGCGTGAGGGTGCCGAGGTCGTAGGCCTTCTCGACCACATCCGGGATGGCGGGGTCGTACATCTCGACCACGACGGGCCAGATGTGAGCCACGCGGTTGCCTTCGGTGATGGCCACGAACTGACGCTCGATGACGCCAGCCTCATTGATGTTGGTGCCCATCGTCAGTTCGACGTCGGCGCCAGTAGCCACTTGGAAGGGCAGCTCGGTGCCTTCAACAGTGAACATGCCATCGTCGGGCGTGAAGTCGAGGACGGTCACGGTGTAGGTCGGACCATCGCTGTACATGGTGAAGTTGAAAGGCTCCATCCAGGCACCCATCGGGCGCACACCGAGGTTGAGGCTGTCGATGACTTCTTCTTCACCGGCCATGAACTTCACGTGAAGTTGGTCTTCGCCACTGCCAGCGCCGCCACCAGGGGTGATGTCGAGCTGGATGTTGTTGCGGTACTGGTTGTACAGTTTGGAGCCATTGTAGCCCGCGCCCGTGTTGTACGGTTCGGGGATGTAGCTGCTACCGTCGCTGTACCACATGATGGACATGTAATTCGTCGTAGAGGAGGTTTGGAACGTGTAGGAACTTCCAGGATAGCCGGAGGTGCCGTCAAAACCAGCCACGAGCAAATTACTCGTACCGTCGTAAACAAACGGGTTGTCGAGAGTGATGGTTATCCATCCCGATCCCGTCGCTGAGAAAGTACCCGTCCACACGACATCGTTTTCCGACAGGGGTTCCATGTCGGAATTGCTTGCGAACGAGTTTCTTGTCACGTTCTTCATGTAAAGAGTCACGTCTTGCATGGTGAACGATGAACCGTAAATGTAGTTGAAACTGATGGAATTGATCGTTCCAGCAGTTCCAATTTCGTCAGCAGTGTAAATCTGCTGCGTCAAAGAGTAGTTGTAATACATATTGACGGGGTAATAGTACGATGTACTAGTCCCTTCGCCAATCGTCACAACATCGGCTCGTGCCACGCCCATAAAGGCCAGCACAAGCGCCATCATCAAAGAAAATACTTTCTTTTGCATAATGTGTAAGAAATTAGTTAATAAAAATGTGAATTGAAAAATGAATAGCTTACCCGAACGGCTTGCGCCGCTCTTCGAACTATTTTTCTTGTTGTCATTGGCTAAATACCAATGGGCTGATTCCGAATTAAAACTATTAAAATGCATTTAAAATGTAATTACACTTTAAAGACGGATTCATGATATTTTACCCTTAGTCGATTTTTGGATTTGTAGGACGTAAATAGTGGATTTATAGGACTTAACCCCCGTCTTCCCGTAAAAAAAAGAAGGGAAGGCTTTTAGGCTTCCCATCTTCTCTACTTATTACTTATTTATTAACTAAGCCCGGGGCATCACGCCAGGGGGACTCAACCATTATGTGATGATTAAAAGTCAACTATATAGGTGCATGAATCTTGGAAAAAATAACGGAGTGGAATAATAATCCAAAAAAAAAGAGGCGACCCGTTTGGGTCGCCTCCCTTTTTTTCAGGAATCAATCCTGATTATTGCATGACAGTGACGCGTTTCACAACGACACCATTTTCGGTGCTAATGCGGACCATGTACATGCCAGCGTTGAACTGAGCCATGTTGAGGACCAGCTCATTGGCGTTGACGTTGGCGTCATACACCACCTGACCGAGGACGCTCACCACAGTGATGTGGCTCATGCCTTCAGCTTGGATGGTGATGTTGCCGTTGGTCGGGTTCGGGAACAGGGCGACGTTGTCGTTGTTCTCGTTCACACCCACGTTGACGGCGACGAGGACGTAGTTCTCATCGTGGTTGTCGGCGTTGAGGGCGGGCACCGATTCGCAACCGTCGGCATACACCGTGCGCACGCGGTAGTAGTAGTCACCGCTGGTGGCAGGCGTGTCGATGTACTCGTAGTAGGTCTGGCCTTCCACGTAGTCGAGCGAACCAATCAGTTCGTAACCCGAGGTGGCTTCGGTCGAACGGTAGATGTTGTACTTCACCACGTCAGAGTCGTAGCGGTTAATGAGTCTGCCGATGTTGAAGCTCTTGGGCTCGACCGAGAACACGTTGACGTTGCCGCTTCTGTTGCCCATCTCAAACTGAGCTTGGCCACCGATTTGGCTGTTGTTGGCGAGGTAGCCCGACTTGGCGCCGCCGCCCACGTGGACGATTTCAGCATAGGAGTAAGGAATGCCTTGGCCGTTCAAGGTGAACCACATACCCATGGCACCCATCCATCCGGAGTTCGGGTCGCCGCAGTCTTCGATGAGCGGCATGGCAGCCGGACCTTCGAAGGCGGGGCAGTAGAACATCACCCAAACGTTCTGCGTACCGTCGATGAGGACGGGCGTGTCGAGAACGGTGGAGACGAGTGCGGGTTCGTTACTGTTGAGGACAGTCGAGGTCGTCGAGACGAGCGTACCAGGTTGGCCATCGCCGCCGAGGTAGACTTGGATCTCGATGTTGCCAGCCATGTCGGGTTCGCCACCGTCGATGTATGACACCTCGTCGATGTAGCCACCGACGTAGTCAGCCAGCATGGCGGCAGGATACATGCAACCGATGTAGTACGGGATGGAGCCCGTGGAGTCGACACCAACGCCACCCACATACTGAAGCTCTTCAGGAGCGTAGGTGAACCATTCGTCCATGGCCGGAGCTTCGCCCCACCAGATCTTGGATTGGTCGGTGGCGGTGAGGGCTTCGCCGTGGATTTCGATGTCGCTTTCGCAAGCGGGAGCCTCGGTGCACTCTTCGCAGCTCATGGCGTAGTAGTAGTTGTTGTCGGGCAGTTCGGCGTCACCGTCGTAGACCATGCGGACGCAGTAGTCGCCGGCTTGGTCGAAGGTGTAGCTGTTGGTCGGGTAAGGCACGAAGGCTTCCCATTCGCCGTTCAGGAACACCATGGCGCCGATGACGTTGCTTTCGCCAGGCGTCGGAGGCACAGGACCGCTACCAGACTCGATGTAGGCACGGAGGTTCCAGTTGCCCACCAGTGCGCCGCCAGAGGCCACGTTGATCGGTGAGTAGGAAGTGCCGTCGGACGAGACGAGGCAACCGTCGGGCGTGCTCACGCCGCTGTCGTCGATGGAGGCAGTGTAGCCAGGCGTGGTGCTTTGCATCACGACCCAGAGGTCTTGCGTGGCATCGATGGCCACAGGAGCCGCCATAGCGATTTCGATGTAGGTTTCAGTACCGTTCACGGTGTAAGGCTGCGTGTAGAGCAAGGTGCCAGGCGTGGCGTTGCCGTTGCCGCCTTGGTAGACGAGCACGTTACCCGTGTGGGCTGTGAAGTCGTAGTAAGCGACCTTGGTCAGGCTGTTGCCAGTGTAGCTACCGCCAGGGAATCTGATGCCCCAGTAGAAGTTGGTGCTGCCACCGCCCAAACCGACGCCGTCGTCGTTGCTGCCGTTGTCGTAGTAGTACCATTGGCCGTCGCGGTTGCTTGCGGTGCGAACCACAGTGGCGATATGGTTGCTCGGCATGGCAGGTTGATAGGTTCTGCCGTTTCTGTCGGTGATGGTCAGGTTGACAGCATCGCCAGTGCCACTAGCACTCACCGTGTAGGTGTAACGCTTGCCAGCTTCGTAAACCATGTCGTCGCCTTTGCTCTCAACATTGCCGGCAGCGGCAAACCAGATGGTGCCGACCTTGTCGGGGTTGATGATGGCGTAGTCGTAGGTGCCGGCAGGCACTTCGATGGTCACGCTGTTGTTGATGACGATGTTGGTCGGGTTGATGCCATAGTCGGCGTTCTCAGGAATCGTGTACTCGAAACCGTCGAAGCTACCAATCTCATCGAAATAGTTGACGGCAGCCAGTTGCGCGTACATGGTGGCATCGGCATCGAGCAGCATCTGATAGCCAGAACCGTCGCCCCAGATGTCGCTCGGGACGCTCAGCACGATTTCGGCCACGTCGCCCGGAACCGGAGGAACAGGAGGCGTTACGCCGCCGTTAGGATACTCCCAGCTGACGGTGGTGCCGTCCACTTCGATACCGTTGACGGTGCCAGCGTAGTTCTCGCAGCTTTCGTATTGCCACAGGCATTCGGTCCAGTCGCTCATGCCGGTCGAGTAGACGGCAGCGACCTTGCAGATGTAGTAGTCGCCTTCGACGAGTTCGTCGGTGGCCACTTGGCAGAACGGATGCACGGTGTTGGCGTTGAAGATAGGCTCGCCGTCGATGCTGGTGCACATCACCTTATAATATTCGAGGTGACGGTCGTTGGCACTGGCTTCAGTGGCAGGACGCGTCATGGCTTGGGCAACAGTGACATTCTTCGTGCCAGCGATGCTTCTGCCGCTGCGGTCGGTAATGACGAGGTTGACTTGGTCGCCACCAGAGGGGTTGGCAACGACGTTGAAGGTGTAAACCTTGCCAGCTTCAAATTCGTAGTCATCATCGCAGCCGTCCGGAGCGAACCAAATGGCGCTGTAGTTGTCGGGGTTGACGATGGCATAGTCGTAGATGCCAGCAGGAATCTCAATCGAAACCGAATTGTAGATGACGATGTTGTTGGCATTGATGTTGCAATCGGCGTTTTCGGGGATGAGATACTCGAACTCGTTGTAGTCGCTGGCGAGTTGGTCGTAGGTGTAATACGGGTCGATGATGGTGCCATAGGTGTTATGGTCAGCATCGATCAGCATCTGATAGCCAGAACCATCACCCCAAATGTCGGTCGGGACATTCAGCACAACAACGGCATTGTCGCCAGGAGTCGGAGGTGTAGGCGGAGTGGGCGGGGTGGGCGTCGGCATGTCGCCATGGCCTTCCCACATGGCCCAACCAGTGCGGCTCACGTAGAGGTTGTTCACACCGTAGATGATTTCGGTCATCACATAGCGCATGTGGGTTTCGCCCCAGATGCTCACGGTGTCGGTGATCGGGTAGTAGCCTTCTTCCTCGATGGTGACGACGTAGTCGCCCTTGCGGAACAGATCCCAGCTGTAGAAGCCGGTGCCGTCCAAGGTGACAGAGGCCATCGGGTGTTCGGCTTGTTCATTTTCGTTCAGGTTAGTGAAGCTGACGGTGGTGCCTTCCGGGCTGTCGGCGCTGTTGAGCAACACGGTGATGTCAACCAGGCCTTCGCCGAGGTTCATGCCCTTTTCGAGGCAGTTGGACCAGATGGTCTCGCTCTCGCGAGGCTCGGCCAGTTCGTTGATGTTGCTGCCAGGCGTCGGAGTCGGAGGTGTGGGAGGCGTAGGACCAGAGGCCGTCGGGATGAACATGCCGCAGAGTTCGCCAGTGCCAGCCAGGATGGTGGTGGCAGCACCCGTGGCAGGATTGACTTGAGCGAAGTCGTCGCTGTCGGCGGTGGTGTGGCACCAGAAGAGGTCACCCGTGGCGCGGTCGAACGACATGGCTTGGGCATATTGCGTCACCATGCCCGTCGAGCCAACGAGGGTGCAAGCGGCGGTGTTCTTGTCCACAGTGTAGAGCGAAGCGGCACCGCTGCCATTGGTGTTGCTGATGGCATAGAGCTGACCAGCAGCGTTGCAGGCCAAGGTCACCATGTTGTAGTCCATCGTGCCCACAGTGGTCAGAGCGCCACTATTGAGGTCGATGGTGTACAGGTTGTAGCCTTCGATGGCATACATCGTGTTGGTGGTGAAGTCGTAAGTACCTTCGCGCAGGTCGACGTTGGTCGGATAGCTGGCGATTTGGTTGCCGTTCATATCGAACTTGTACATCGTGTAGTCGTTGCAGCTATAAATGTAGCCGTCAACGATGTCGAGGCCGTAGCCAGCGGTGAAGGCGGTGTTGATGGCCGTGTAGTTGGCTGGGTTGGCCGAGTTGAAGCTGATGATGCCTTCGGGCCAGTAGTAGCCGTCCACATAGTTAAAGCCATAGTTGCACGTGGCGTAGATGTCGCTGCTGCGGTCGTTGAGGGCGGCGCGCATCTGGTCGGGTGTCACGGTGGCGTGGTTCAAAGGCTTGCGGTTATTGTCAGCCGACGGAGCAGGTTGCTTTTCGGTCACGAGCTTGCCGCTGTTGATGTTCATAGGTTCGCCCCAAGCGATTTCGCTCTCGCGGAGTTCGCCACGGTTGCCAGCATAAACGCAACCCACGCCCCACTTGTAGATGCCAGGTTCGAGGTCGGCCCATTCCACGTCGATGTAGATGGTGTCGCCAGGCCAGTTGGTGGCCAGCAGGACGGTGTTCTCAGCGGTGTAAGGACCGTCGTTGTAGCAGTGCGTACGATAGATGTTGTAGTGGTGCAGGCTACGGGTGGCGCCGCTTCTCTCAGGAACGCCAACTTCGTGCGTCTTGGCATGGCCCGAAGTGGCAAACACGCTCTTCGGAGCTTCGCCTCTCACGCGAGGAGCCTTCACGATGGAAACAGGAGCGTTGTCCTTGCCCGAAACACTGTAGTTGTTGCCAGCCACCAGCGTTTCGCCCTTGGCGCCGTTGGTCACATAGCCACGGAGCATCCAGGTGTAGGAGAGGCCGGAATCCATGATGTCTTCCCAAGCGCTGCCGTCAAGCGAGACCCAGCGGCCGTTCGGGTCGCCCGTGTCGTTGCAGGCCGAAGCCACGTAGGCCTCAGGAGCGGTTTGCTTGTACATCACAATCCACAGCGGCTGCGAAGGATCGATGGTCACAGCTTGGTTGAGGGTGATTTCAACGAACTCTTGCGAGCCAGTGAAGCTCACGTTCTGCGAGGTCATCAGGGTTTGCGGAGCGCTGGCGCCGCCTTGGTAGATCATCACTTGGCCGGTGAACGGGTTGTAGTCGTACATGCTGACCTTGGTCAGGGTGTAGCCGTTGTAGCCAGTCATCGGGAACTTGACGCCCCAGTAGAACGGGTCGCCGCTGGTGGTGCCGATGGCATCGACAACAGCGCCGTCGTCGTAGTACAACCAGCCAGGTTGGGCAGGTTCGGGTTGCTTGCAGAAGTTGATGTAGTCGACATAGAAGCAGTCGTCATAGGTCGGGTCGAGGTCGACGCCATCCTTGGTGTAGCTCCACTTGAAGGTGTGCGTGCCAGCGGTGACGTTGAACTTGCGCTCGCCCCAGCTGCCGTTGCCGGTGTAGTTGGCCATTTGCAGGCCGTCGATGAAGAAATGGCCGATGTCCCAGCCGTCTTCCGACGAAATCTTGCCATAGAAGCTGACCAGACCGTCCGTCGGGATTTCCACGGTGACGCTCATCTCGGAGTTGACGTTTTGCACGCCAGCGCCGCCGCTCTTCATGCAGTATTCGCCTTCGTAAGGATTGTTGGTGGTGATGCTCCAGGGATAAGCACCGTCCAGTTGCCAATCAAACTTGCTGAAGTCGCCGGTCTCGAAGTCCTCAATGATGCCTTCGCCAGCGAAGCCGCAGCCCCAGTACACCTTCACGTAAGGTGATTCAGGATCCAGGCTGTCGGGATAGTATTCGGCGAACACACCGCAGACGGGGTCGAAGTTTTCGTCCATGATGAAGTTCACGTCGTTCACTTGTCCGTTGAGGGCAACGTCGAAGGGCAACGGGTGAACCGTGGTGGTCTCTTGGTAACCGTCGAGGGTGGCCACGGCGTTGGTGTAGTTACCCACATAGACGCGCACGTTGTAGTAACCGTTGGCGCCCGTGGTGGCGTTGTAGATGTGCTCGTCGCCAAATTCGTCGGTACCCGTGATGGTGACGTGTGCGCCTTGGATGCCGGTGGTGCCGTCTTGTTCCCAAACGTAACCGTTGATGCCGGTGGCGTTGCTGTAGCCGCTCACTTTCACGATGACGTCGTTCGAGAAGTCGGATTCGCCTTCGTCATAAACGGCAGTCACGTTGAAGACATAGCCGCCCATGTTGTAGGTCAGCTCGCTGGCGGGCACCGTGAAGGTGGTCACCACTTGGTTGACGGGGGTGCTGCCAATCAGTTGGCCGTCCTTGTAGATTCTGTATTGACGATAGGTGCGGTCTTGGATGGCGTTCCAGTTCAGGGTCACAGTTTCGCCTTCGAAGATTTGATCGTCATTGACGGTTAGGTTGTGAGGCACGTTGAGGTGGGTGGTGAATCCCCAGGTCTCGCTGGCAGTGCCTTCGGGGCAGTTGTCGTTCTTTTCCTCAATTCTCCAGAAGTATTGGGTGTTGTTCCAAAGGTTGTGCACCGTGTAGCTGGAGGCGGGTTCCGTCGACCAATCGGTGATGATGGTTTGCGGGTGGCCTTCTTGAGGATAATAGGTGCTGCCGAACACCAGACGCCAAGCGGTGGTGTATTCGCCCAGCTGCCAGGTCAGTTCAACCGAATTGGGTTCGAGGCCCATGGCGCCGTCGATAGGCGTGCGGGCATCGCCGCTGATGGCGACGGGGCAGGGCAGGTCTTCGGAGTTGATGGTCACCTCAAAGTCGTCGCTCGTCGAAGAGGCCACGAGGTAATAGGTGCCAGGGGTCACCGTCATGCCGTCGATGGTGGCGCTGCCGGTAGCGATGGCCGGAGCGGGCGTCATCGGGTTGTCGGTGCGGTTGCCATAGACGAAGGTGGTCTTGGGCACGAAGTTCTGTTGCGTGGCGGTGACGCCGTCCAAGCTGCTGCTGTTTCTGCCTCTCACGCAGGCACCCGTTACGGTCTCGCCGTAGAAGTAGGCGCTGGTGTAAGGCATGGCAGGAGCGAGGCTGTAGAAGCCAATCAGCAGGTTGCCACCGTTGTAGCGGTAAGGCGTGCTGAAGTTCACCGTCATTTCGTTTTGTGTGCCATCAAGGGTGCCTTCATACACTACGGTGGCACCAGTGGTGCCTTGGAAGGCATCGATGGCGGTGGTGCCGACTTCCTTCATGAACACGGTCCAAGTGGAGGTCCAAAGTTGGGTGGCAGCAGACGAAATGTAGAACGTCATCGATTGGATGTCCATACCCGTCATTTCGGTCAGGTTGCCAGCAGGCATCACGTATTCGCACTTTTGGTAATAGTCGGCGAAGTTACCTTCCACGGGGACGTAGCCGTTGGTGACGGTGCCGTCAAAAACGGTGAGTTCGCCGCCGCCGAGGCTGGGCTCGATGCCCATGGCGCCAACGTAGGCATTGTCGACCATCGGGCCGGCTTGGCCGTAGAAGTCCTCGGTGTAGAGGGCCACTTTGCCGTTTTCGCCTTGGCTGACTTCGGCGCTCAGCATCACGTCTTGGTTGAAGACGAGTTTGTACACAGCGTCAACGCCATCCTCGATGTCGGTCGGAGGAATGCGGTAGTCGTTGTGCAAAGTGGTATTGTGAGCCGTGGCAGGCACTTCCACGAAGGGGAACGAGGTGGCGTCTTCGCAGGGCAGTTCCACCACATCGGGAACGGCGGGCGTGTAGAACTCCACCGTGATGGGCCAGATGGCTGCGGTGCGGCCGCCTTCTTCGTAGATGGCCACAAACTGACGCTCGATGACGCCGGCTTCAGTACCGTTGGTGCTGATGGCGAAGTCGATGGCTTCGTTGTTGGCGATCTGCACAGGCAGCGTGACGTTTTCCACCGTGAAGAGACCATCCTCAGGCGTGAAGTCGAGGTGGGTCACTGTGGCGGTCATGCCGACGCTCTTCAACTGAAGCGGATAAGGCTCCATCCAAGCGCCAATCGGGCGGGTGCCCAGGTCGATGCTTTCCAGCACTTCTTCGCCTTCGTAGAGCACCAACTCAGGCTCGCCGGCACCCGAAGCGTCGATGTCAAGCTGGATTTGGTTCTTCATGAAGGGCTGTGAACCGCTGTAGTTGCTCGGGTTGAACGGGTCGTAGTTCACACCGTCGCTGTAGATGTAAAGGGCTTGGCTGGGCGAGGTGTTGTCGGCGCGGAAGTCGGAGCCGTTCACATAGCTGCCCGTGTTGTCGTCGACGACAACGGCCAAACTTGAAGTGCCATCATATTCGAATGGCGTGTCAAACGTAATGGTAGCCCATGCACCCGAGGTCAGGGTGACGCTGCCACTGAAGACTTGGTCGCTGGCCGAAACCGTAATCCAGTCGTAGTTGTCTGAGAAGACGGTCTTGTCGGTGTTGACCAAATAAAGCGTTAAATTACGGGTCATTTCAGTACCCGAGTTGTAGAAGGCGATACTGCTGATGCTTCCAGCAGTGCCAATCTCGTCAGCAGTGTAGAGCTGCTGCGTCAGCGAATAGTTGTAATACGTTCGGGTCGGGAGGTAGACATTGCTGCCACTTCCTTCGCCAATCGTCACAACATCGGCTCGTGCCACGCCCATGAAGGCGAGCAGGAGCGAGAAAACCAAAGAAATTGCTTTCCTTTGCATAATGTTTTGAAAATTAGTTAGTAAAAAAATTAATTGATTATGATTTGAATTGTCGGTCCCTGAAAATTCCGACGCAGTCAAATGCGAAGTTGAGTGCAAGCCACAAGCGGTGCGGCCCCTCTTGAGGGGCTGAAGGCAAGAAATGTCGATAGAGACGCTGCTTTTCACAGCGTCTCCACCTTCATCATCAATTAACCTTCTATTCACCATAGATTTCAATTCATTATTCACTTTTTTATTAACCTAATGTTGTGCAATCGTCGGGATGATGAGCTCCAACGCTTGCGACTTACTTATTCAAATCAACAATATAGGTGCAAAACCAACGGGAAAAATAACTTGCGTTGAAAAAAATGTCCACTTTTTTTCATGGAATGGTTTTTTCAGTTGGGCATGAGCATCTTATGGGAGCCTCTTTTTCCACTTGGTTCGAGAAAAAAAACGAGAGGCCTCCGTGTTGGAAGCCTCTCGACGTGTGAAAAAAGGGACCCTTTCAAAGCTTGGCAATAATGAACCGTGGGTTCATTAAACAAAATTGCCGCTGACAAACTAGCATAAATGGATGATAAAAAAAATACTTTGAAAGGTATCCCTTGGAGGTCTGTTATTCTAAAAATGTCATTTTCTGGTTTTTGTATGAAATCAGCGTGCGTTTGCCGTTGAGCACTTGGAAGCCGATGAGGCCGTCGACGCCGAGGGCGCCTTTGATGGTGGTCATGTCGGAGAAGGCGGTCCAGTTGCGCTTGAACTTGTGGTCGCCGATGTAGAGCGTCACTTTGCCCATGGTGACTTTCGAGCTGCCTTCGCCCACGCCACCGAGGTCGTTGGTGCGTTTGCCACTGACGGCATCGCGACGGGCTTCAAGGAAGTCGGTGCCCATCAGGTTGGCTTGCGCGCCGCAGTCGATGCCCATCCTGACGGGGAGGCCGTCGACGTAGCACTCCACCGAGGCCACATGCTGCCTCAGCATGATGGGGATCCATTCGGCGTTGTATTTGTGTTCTGCGATGTAGCTGTCGGTCTTTTCGGGGTTGATGAAGACGATTTCCTCTTTAACGTAGTCGAACAAGACGTCATATTGGCTGAAGAAGCTGAAGCCGATGAGGCCGTAGATCTTCTCGCGCTTGGTGCTGAGGTTGGAGAGGTTGGTCGTCATCAGGTCTTGGTTCTCGATGCGGACGCCGCCCAGGTCGAGCGATTCCACGTGGTGCATGCCCATGTCGCCCACGTTGGAGACCACGCCGTGACCCATGCCTCCGACCGACATCGTGCTGTCGAGCGAGCTTTCGTAGTATTCGCTGTTGAGCAAAATCATCGGGGCGCCCGAGTCGAAGAGGAAGTTGCGCTCTTCGCCGTCCACGGTCACTTTCACCATCGGGATGGCGTGATGGAAGGTGAAGGGGATGCGCACCAAGTCTTTCAGCTCGCCTTGGGGAGCTTCGGTTCCGCCTTGTTGGATGACGGCGGCGCGCATCTTGATGAGTTCGCACTCTTTGACGAGGTTGTCGCTGCCGAAGACGAAGGTGGCGGTTTGTGAGCCGAGGTTCGTGTAGGTCACGTTATATTTTAAGGTGAGTTTGCCGCCAGCGGAGTTTTGTTCGGCGAGTTCGTAGGATTTCACGGTTTCGTTCATCTGGGGGACGAGTTGTGCCAGCACCATCGCGGCGATGGGTTGTTGCTGTCCGGCCATGGTGAAGTCGGGGGCGAGGTAGGCTTCGAGGCCTTCCACGCTGTGGTTGCTCACGGCGGTCATGAATTTGTCGACCACTTTCGTGCATTGGTCAAGGTCTTGTGCCTTGGCGCCAAAGCTCGCGGTGAGCAGGAGGGCTGCTATCAGGAATTTCAGTGTCTTTGATCTCTTTTTCATTTGAATTGCTGGTTTTGAATGCTTTGTCATGCTAGTTTGTCTTTTTTTATCGGTTGTGTTTATGCTTTCAATTTCAGTTGTCTTCAGGTGAAGGTGCGACCAAGATGTCGTCCTTGATGTGGGTCAGTATGTTGTTGCATTCCTCTTGGTTGTCGTAGAAGAAGAGCCAGAGGGTGCGGTTCTTGTAGTCGGCGGCGGTGATGTAGCCGCAGTGTCCGCTGTTGCGGGCGCTGGTCATGGTGGAGTCGGCCGTGCTCACCAGTCCGCTGAGCTCGCTGTCTTTCGGGGTGCTGGTGCCGTTGTTCATGGAGATGACTTCGTTGAGAATGCTGTTGCCGACGGCTTGGGCGAGCGTGTTGATGTATTCGTCCATGGTTATATTGGAGTCGTCGACCATCTGCAAGGGACCTTGTCCCACAATGACGGCATCGCTGGGCAGGACGGTGTCGGGGATGGAGAAGCTGTTCACGATGTCGCGGACTTTCCCTGCGATGATTTCTATCATCTGATTGTATTTGTCTTCTGGGACTTGGCTCAGGTCGGTGATGCTGTCGAGGCCGAGCTCCTCGATGAAATCCGTGTCGATGCCCACGCCCACGGAGACCACTTTCTTGTCGTCGGGTTGGATCATGAGGCTACTGTCGGCGCTGTCGAAGCAGATGCTGTCGTATTTCGGCGACATCCCGAAGTCCAGTTTCAGTTGCTTCCAGTCGTTGTCGTTGTCGGCTTGTATCATCAGCGCATCGATCTTGTTCCCGTTGAGGGTGAAATCGCCCAGATAGGCCACGGTGAGGTTCGGGTCGTTGGCGTACTTGTAGTACAACTCGAGTGCGGCGTCACCATTGGACTCGACGGTCTCGTTTTCATCCGCTTTCTGCTGGCATGAGGCCAAGGCCGTCGTGGCTACGATGGCGAGGATTGCTATGAGGTGCTTTGCTTTCATAATGTTTAAATTTTTTACCCCCCCCCCTAAATTGTTATTTTTTAATTACATAGTTGGCGGCGAGTACTACGTCTTGCACCGAGCAACCGTTGTTGCACATGAAAAACATGGTGTTGCCTTCCACGTCTACCTTTTGGGCGGTGGGCATCGGGTCGCTGGTGCCGTTTTGGAGGTTCAAGCCGATGAGCGTGACGCCTGCGGCTATGCTGGCGGCTGCTGCGTAGGGAATCCATCGGTTGCGCCTCTTCGTGATGCTGATGACTGGGGTCTCGGTGGCTGAAGCCTGATGTCGGGCCAAGTCTGCCATGCGCAGGATGGCGTTGTCATCAGGCGCGGTCGCGGCGGCTTTTCGGCGCCATCCTTGTTTGCGCTGATCCCAAATCGTTTGGAAATCGTCGCGTTTTCCGTAGTTGTTCATTGTATTAGCGTTCATTGCTGTCTTGATTAATATGTGTTCTCTTTTTCATACATTTGTTTGAGTCGGTGTTTGCTACGCGCGATGCGCATGGCCACGGCGCCCACTGAGCTTCCTGTCATGTCGGCGATTTCCTTGTAGGAGAATCCGTCAAGGAAGGCGCGCACGATGGTGGCGTTTTCTTCCGGCAGTGTGTCGATGAGTTGGTTCAGTTGCCTGACTTTCTCGTCGTTGGGGTCGGTCTCGTTGGCACTCTCGTCGTCCTCGTTCAGGGTCTCGGTGGCGAGGGTGCGCTCGGTTTTGCGGCGTAGCATCAGCATCGTGTTGGTGGCCACGCGCCAAACCCAAGTTTTCTCCGAGCTCCGGCCTTCAAACGTGCCGTAGCTTCGCCAAAGGCTAATCATCACTTCCTGCATGCAGTCCTCTGGGCTATAGTCTTTCCCGAGGTTGTAGTCGGTGCAGATATGCCAAAGCATGGTCTTGTTGCGAAGCAGCATGGCATCGAAGTCTGATGTTGTTTCGGCGTTGCTTTTGTTGGGTCCGTATGGCGCGGAAGGACTCATTATTTTTTCTGTCTTTTGCTCGTTTAGGTGCATGACCTTTCCAAAAAATAACGCGACTTTTGAATTTTTTTGTATTTTTTTCATTTTTTTTGTGCAAGGTGTTTTTTGGGGCGCAAAAAATTAAGCGTGCCATGTTATGTTTTTTGATATTTTTGCACCTTTAATTAATGGAACACGTTCCGAGAAGTAATAACCAACACGATTATTCATTCTTTAAAACCACAAAACCATGAAAAAAGCTTCTTTTGTGTTAGCCATCTTGCTATCGCTGGCTATCTCAGCGCGCAGCAGCGTTTACCTTTTTGAGCAGTTCGACGACAGCTTCCTGCCCAACGGTTGGTCGGTGACGGGCATCGGCGCCGACTATTGGTATATCTCCGAGACCGACAAAGCAGGCGGCACGCCCAACGAACTCTACATGTATTGCGGCACGCAAGGCACGTGGCGACTCATCTCGCCCACCGTCGACCTGAGCGGTCAGCAGAGCGTGAATTTCTCCTTTAAGCTCCGCTACGAGAATTGGGGCAACCCCGTCAGCATCGGCATTGCGACGTCGTCGAACAACGGCGCGCAGTGGCACCAAGCCTGGACGCAAAACCTCAATGCGACCAACAACTACGAAATCAACGAGGTTATCAGCACCGAGGACATGGGCAACCCCAACGTGAAGTTCTGCATCTTCTTCACCAATTCGGCCGACTACAACTCGAGCAACATCTATCTCGACGACATCTCGGCCTTTGTCCAGCGCGACCTCGACGTCGAAGTGCAGGAAATCAACGTGGATGAAGTGATGGCTTCCGGCAACTTTGAAGTGGGCATGCGGCTGTTCAACACGGGCAGCACCACGGTCAATTCCGTGGAAGGCTTCTATCAGTTTGAGGGACAGGCTGAAACAACGCAAACCTTCAGCATCAACATTCCGGCTTCCTCGTTTGCCAATGTCAATTTCGATGTGCCCGCCGATCTCATCCCCGACAATTACCTGCTCACCGTAGGCATCCGCAAGGTGAACGGCATCGAGGACGAGGACCCGTCGAACAACAGCCTCGCAAAAACCATCTCCATCGCTTGTGCCACCACGCAACGCCTGCCCATGTTCGAGCATTTCACTGCCTCGTCGTGCGGCACTTGTCCCCAACTGAGCAACCAGATGCAGACTTTCTGCAACAACAATCCTGGCAAATACACCTATGTTAAATACCAAATGAACTGGCCCGCCCCCGGCGACCCCTACTACACCAACGAAGGCGGCGTGCGGAAGACCTATTACAATGTCATCGCCTTGCCGACCTTGTTCATGGATGCCGTTGATTATGAGTTCAATCCCGTGACGCAAGGCGACTTCGACGAGCACTACAACACGCCCGCCGTGGTCGAAATCAAAGGCTCGTACTGGGTGGAAGGCAACATGATACATGTCACCGCCGACCTGATGCCCTTTGCCGACTTGGACAATGTGAAAGTGCACGTCGCCGTGAGCGAGAAAACCACGCACAACAACGCCACCACCAACGGCGAGACCTCGTTCCACCACGTGATGATGAAGATGCTGCCCAACGCGCAAGGCACGACGATGTCGTTCCACGCCGGACAACTGGAGACCTTGAGCTTCGACCAAAACATGGCGAACACTCACGTTGAGGAAATGGACGACTTGGAGGTGGCCGTCTGGATTCAGAAACACGACACCAAGCGGGTTTACAACAGCCGCTTCCTCTTCGAGACGCCGAACCATCCCTATGCGCCCGAAAACCTGACTTTGACGACCTCGGGCAACAGCATTGTGGCCACTTGGGACGCGCCTTCGCAGGGCAATCCCACGGGCTACAACATCTGGCTCGATGAAACCCTTGTGGCCGAAAACGCCAACGAGACCAGCCACACCTTCAGCGCTTCGGGCAGCGAATTCCATTGTGTTCAGGTGCAGGCGGTTTATGGCGATGAAATAGTTTCCGTGAAAGCCGTGGCCACCACCATGGGAACCGTTGGAACGACAGAAAACACCGTTGAGACGCTGACGCTTTATCCCAATCCCGCCTCCGAAACGGTTCATTTCCAAGGCGTTGAAGCCGACAAGATTTTGGTTCACAACGCTTTGGGACAACTCGTCAAAACGCTGAGCAAAACCAATGAAATCAGCGTAACGGACTTCACAGAAGGCATCTATCAGGTGACAGTTATCGGAAACGATGGCTTGAGGCACACTGCACGCTTGGTAGTAACCCATTAAAAACCAACCGACTATGAAGAAAACATTCCTAATCATAATAGCATTGGCTTTCAGCGTGTTAGGAAAGGCTGCCATGCCCATCCTCGACCCTGAATTGCAGGAAGCGATGAGCCGTTGTGGCGACAACGAAAAGCTCAAAATCAATATCCTGATGCTGGAGCAATCCGACGCGACTGCGTTGCAACGCGCCGCTAATCCGTTGACAACCAAGCAGGAACGCCGAGCATTTGTGGTCGAATCGCTGCAATGCCAAGCCGAGGCTTCGCAAGCCGATGTTTTGCATTTGCTCCGTGAGATGGAAAGCAAGGGCTTGGTGGACGACATCCGTCCCCTGTGGATTGTGAACTCCATCAGCTGCTTGGCTAACAAAGTGGTCATCAACGACTTGGCGCAGCGTCGCGACATTATGACCATCTACCATTGCCTGCCAGCCCAATGGATTGATGAGACCGAGGCCACGCCAGCCCCGAGGGGCGACGGTCGCGAAATCACGGAGAACCTGCTGCAAGTCAACGCGCCGCAGGCTTGGGAATTGGGCTATATGGGACAAAATGTGCTCATCGGCCTCATCGACACGGGCGTCCGCTTCGACCACGCCGACCTCGCCGGTCGTCTTTGGGACGGTGGCCCTGAGTATCCCCACCACGGCTATGACTTCGCCAACAATAACAACAATCCTTTCGACGAACTCGGCCACGGCACCCATGTTGCGGGAACGCTTTGTGGCACAGGCGCTTCGGGCTCGCAAACTGGCATTGCGCCCGAGGCCAAAATCATGGTGTTGAAGGTCTTCCACAATGACAACACGGGTGAGGAAACCGACTGGGCTGCCGCCATGCAATTCGCCGTGGAACATGGCGCCGATGTGCTGAACATGTCGTTGGGCCGACCGTATCCCTCAGCCGCCCAAAGGCTGATGATGCGCCAAGCCTGCGAAAACACCTTGGCTGCGGGCATCGTGGCCGGCGTGAGCGCAGGCAACGTCAGGCAAATGCAGTTTTTGGCGCCGCCACCTTATAATATTACTACGCCTGCCGATTGTCCGCCGCCCTATCTGCAAGAAGACCAGATGGTGAATGCAGGAGGGACGAGTTGCGTCATTAGCGTGGGCGCGGTGAATTACGCCCACACCATCGCGGCGTTTTCCTCCCAAGGTCCTTCGCAGTGGACTGAAGTGGCGGAATACGGCGACTATCCCTATACCTCGGGCAGCACGACGGAAATCGGCCTCATCCGCCCCGACCTTTGCGCGCCGGGTGTGCAAATCAAGTCGCTGGACTACAGCACGACAAACGGCTACACCTTGATGGACGGCACTTCGATGGCCACGCCATTGGTGACGGGCACCATCGCCTTGATGCTCTCCAAGAATCCTGAGCTGACGCCTGCGCAAATCGACGAGATTTTGGAGCGCACCGCCGTAAAACTCACCGAGCACAAAAGCAACGACTTCGGTTCGGGCTTTTTGGATGCCTACGCTGCCGTGCAAGCCGTTGATTATGACGGACTAACGGAGAAGGAGCAAGAGGTCTCGGTTTATCCTAATCCCAGCTCGGGCGACTTCACTGTGGCTTGCGAAGGCATGAGCCAAATCCAAGTCTTTTCGATGGACGGGAAACTGGTCCAAAGCCTCGAAACGCGGAATGACACGGAACAAATCAGCGGTTTGGCTGATGGTGTTTATTTGCTGCAAATCACGAAAGGAAACTCAAAAATCAATCGTAGAATCATAAAAATCAAATCGTTATGAAAAGAATCATTTTAACTTTTACTTTGGTCTTGGCCGCGCTGATGGGCAAGGCGCAAGCCACCATCGACCGCGCCTTGCAGGAGGAAATGAACCGTCGCGGCGATAATGAGAAAATCGAAATCCTCGTCCTGATGAAGGCGCAATACGACCGCAACCAACTGAACCGTCGCGCCGAGTTTTGTCCCACCCGCGCCGAGCGTCGCGATTTTGTCGTCAACGAATTGAAAGCCTTTGCCGAGGCTTCGCAATATGGCTTGAAGCACACGCTTGCTGAAATGGAACGACACGACTTGGTTTCGACTCCGAAAACGCTTTGGTCGGCCAACGCGCTGTGTTTTTCCGCAACGAAACCTGCTATCCTCGACCTTGCGCAACGCAATGATATTGAAATGATTGGCTTTGACCATAAAGAAAACCTGATTCCCGAGACGGAAGCCGCACGGCCTTCTTTCGCCACGCGCGAGACCACGCCCAACGTCCTTCAGGTGAACGCCGACAAGGTTTGGGAATTGGGCTACACGGGCGAGGGCGTCATCGTGTCCGTCGTCGATTCGGGCATCAATTATGACCACCTCGATTTGGCCGACCATCTTTGGGACGGCGGCGCAGAGTTTCCGCACCATGGCTACGACATCGTGAATGACGACAACGACCCGATGGACGACCAAGGTCACGGCACGCATTGTGCCGGCACCGTGCTCGGCGACGGTACGGCCGGCTCGCTGACGGGCATGGCGCCCGATGCCACTTTGATGTGCGTCAAAAGCATTAAAGCCGATGGTTTTGGCGGCTCCGCCAACATCGCGGGCGGCATGGAATGGAGTGTGGAGCACGGCTGCGACCTCATCAGCATGTCGTTGGGCATGGTCAACTCCGAGATTCCCGACCGCGAATTGCTGCGCCGCACGTGCGTTTCCGTTTTGGACGCGGGCATCGTGGCAGCCGTTTGCGCCGGCAACGAAGGCCACATCCAGTTCTACTGTCCCGTGCCGAACAACATCCGAGTTCCTGCGAGTTGCCCGCCGCCCTACCTCGACCCCGACCAATTGGAGAATCCCGGCGACTTGAGTTGCGTGATTGCCGTGGGCGCTGTGGGTAGCAACGACGAGGCGGCCTATTTCTCGTCGCATGGTCCTGTCACTTGGACCAACACCGAGTTTGGCGATTACGCTTACGACCCCGGCATCGGCCTCATCCGTCCCGACCTCTGCGCTCCGGGCGTGGCCATCAAGTCGTTGGACTACCTGACCACCAACGGCTACTGCGACATGGACGGTACCTCGCAAGCCACGCCTTGCGTAGCAGGTATCATTGCTTTGATGCTGCAAAAGAACCCCGACCTGCTCCCCGCCGACATCTGCCACATTTTGGAGGAGACCTCTGTCAAACTGAGCGAGCACAAGAGTAATGTCACGGGCATTGGGCGCATTGATGCTTTGGCGGCCATTGAGCAGGTTCCCGCTTGGGACAAGGTCAATGAACAAATTGAAACCCAAGCATTTGTCTATCCCAATCCCACTCGCGACCAGTTTACCGTGGAATGTGAAAGTATGACTGAAATCGCCGTTTATTCGATGGACGGCAAATTGGTGAAACACATGGCCGCGAATGGTAATCGTTGCAGCATTGAGGGATTGAGTGAAGGTGTTTATTTGGTGAAAGTGATGACGGAGAGAGGAACTATTGTCAGGAAAATGATGGTAATGTAATAATGCAATTATACCCCGCGAAAAGGTTGCCTAAACGGTAACCTTTTTTCATTTAAGGATGTCAAAAAAGACTTTTTTGCTATTTTTGCAGGGAATAATTTTTTTATTTGACTAGGAAATCACTTTTTACGAATTTAAAAACTTAAAGCGTTGATTATCAAAAATATTCTTATTTGACTGGAAAATCACTTTCTTATGATAGAACAAATTATTACAGGTTTATTGAAACTGCCAAAAGAATGTGAATGGGCGGAATTCAAATTGAATTTCCATTCTGATGAAGAGATAGGCAAAAACATCTCAGCCTTGAGCAATGGTGCTTGTTTGCAACATGTCCCTTTTGGCTTCCTCCTATTTGGGATCGATGATAAAACAATCGAGGTGAAAGGTACATCTTTTCATCCAAAGATGCATAAAGTCGGAAACGAAGAATTTGAAAATTGGTTGTTGCAGAGGCTTTCGCCACGGATTGACGTTGAGATAATCGAAGGTGAGTATTTCGGGAAACCAGTGGCTTTGTTTAAAATTCCGGCCGCCAAAGACCAGCCAACATCCTTCACCAATATTGACTATATTAAAGTTGGCAGTCTGACACGCAAACTAAAAGACTTTCCCGAGAAGGAAAGGAAGATATGGGGAGCAGGCAATCAGCACCCCTTTGAGGATAGAATTGCCAAGCAAGTCAATAGTTTTGATGAAGTGATGGCCCTACTTGATACCCAAAGCTACTTTGATTTGCTTAACCTTCCATACCCCAAAACACAAGATGGAGTTGCGGAAAGATTCACCAATGAAAAGTTTGTCAATCAAACGCTTTCGGGTTATGAAATAACCAATTTGGGCGCAATTCTATTCGCAAAGGACTTATCGAAATTTGAATTTTTGAAAAGGAAAGCCGTCCGTGTCATCCAGTACAAAGGGAAAAGCAAGATGGAGACCATCAAAGACCAAGAAAGAGAAGATGGCTATATAGTTGGTTTTAAAGGACTTATCAAGTATATCATGGACATCCTTCCAAGCAATGAGATTATTAAGGAAGCTTTGCGCAAAGAAGTGACCATTTATCCTGAATTGGCCATAAGGGAACTTACGGCCAACGCTCTTATACATCAGGATTTTGACATCTCTGGAACTGGCCCAATGATAGAAATATACAGCGACCGCATAGAAATATCCAACCCTGGATTGCCTCTTATACAAACAAACCGCTTTATAGACGAATACCAGAGCCGCAACGAGACGCTGGCCTCCGTTATGAGACGCTTTGGCATTTGCGAAGAAAAGGGCAGCGGACTAGACAAGGTTGTGCAAAGCATAGAGATGTTCCAACTTCCAGCCTACGATATTCAAGTTCAGGAAAAACACACCAAAGTGACGCTATATTCGTACCTTCCATTTTCCAAAATGGAACGGGGAGACCGAATTAGGGCTTGTTACCAGCACGCCTGTCTCCGATATGTAATGAACGAGAAAATGACAAACACATCCTTGCGAGAACGCTTTAAGATATCGCCAAACAACTCATCGATGGTTTCCCGTGTCATTCGCGACACACTTGACGAAAAGCTCATCAAGGGAGACAATCCCGACAACATTTCCAAGAAACTTATTAAATATATACCGATTTGGGCTTGAGTTTTATTTGACTGGAAAATCACTTTTTACGGTTTTTCAAACATAAAACTTTGATTATCAAAACTGTTTTTATTTGATAGTTATTTGATTGGAGAAATATTTTGAAGAAAAAGTCTTCATAGTGCTTGGACATAACCTGTTGATTTGATACGGGAGTTTCAAGACCTAAGAATGTACATTTGGAATTCCTCTTTATTTGTGCTTCTTCCCTGCTTTTCCAGAAAGTGGAAAAAGAATCCAAAAATCAGCGGGTTTTGCAACCTACTCATTTTCAATGTAATGCTATGATTCTAATTTATTAAACTATTTTTTTTTTTTTTTTGTTGCGATAAATATTTTATTATTTTCGCATTGTGTATTCAAAACTAATCCGTACTTTTGCCTCCTAAATCATTCTAATTTAAACATTTTCAATCATGAAACGCACAGTTTTATTTTCAGTTCTGGCCTTGGCACTTGCGATGTGCGGCCAACGCGCTTTCGCCTACGACTTCACCGTCGACGGCATTCACTACACCAAACTGCCGCACCAACTTCCTGGCGGAGGCTGCGGCGAAACAACACTTATGGTGGTCGATGCCGACCACGAAAACTCTTATTCGGGCGACATCGTCATTCCCGAAACCGTTACTTTTGGCGATACGACTTTCCGTGTCACCAACATCGGCAACGAGGCGTTCTACAACTGCACCGATCTGACCAGCATCACGCTCCCCAACAACCTTGAGAACATCGGTTTCCACGGCATTTCGGGCTGTCCGAAACTCATCGTCATCTATATCCCTGCTGGCATGACGCAAATCAACTCCTTCGCCTTCGCCGACAACGCCAACCTCGATTACATCTTCGTCAACGACGCCCAACCTTTCTACCTTTGGTACGGCGCTTTCAACGACATCAACGACCACTGCAAAATCGTGGTGCCTTGCGGTTGCCTTCCAGCCTTTGAGGCCGACCCCGACTGGGCTTCGCTCCCACTGATGGACGACTGCGGCAACGTGGGCATTGGCGAGGCCGAAACCGCCGCGGTGAACGTCTATCCCAACCCCAGCACGGAAAACTTCACCGTGGAATGTGAAGGAATGACCGAGGCGTTGATTTATTCAATGGACGGCAAACTTGTAAAACAAATCGCTTGCGAAGGTCAGTGCCGAATTGAAGGGCTGAGCGAAGGTGTTTATCTGCTGAAAATCACCACTGAAAACGGCAAGATTCTGAGCTCCAAAATCATGAGGTTTTAGGCTTTAGTTTGAGCAATATCAAAATTTAGCCTTATGAAAAGAAATCTGTTCACGCTCATTTTGGCTTTATTATGCCTTGGCGGATTCGCGCAAACAATTACGCCCGAACTGGCCGAGGAAATGAACCGTAGGTCGGACGACGAAAAAATCGACATCGTCATCATTATGAAACAGCAGTGCGACAACGAGTTGCTCAACCATCGTGCAGCCCATTTTACCACGCGCGCCGAACGCCGCGACTTCGTTGTCAACGAGCTGAAGCAACATGCCGAGGCCACGCAACACGAGCTGCAACGCTCGCTTGTCGAGATGGAAGGCCAGAACATGGTGGCCAACGTGAAAGTCCTTTGGATTGCCAACGCGATTAGCCTTTCGGCCACCAAGACAGCCATCCTCGACCTTGCACAACGCGCTGATATTTCCTTGATTGGATACGACAAGCTGGAGCAGGCCATCCCCAATAGCCCTCAATCGCAAAAGAATGTCGATTCCCAAGCCAGAGCAATTGCCGAACACGTCACCCACGTGAACGCCGACGATGCATGGGCTCTGGGCTATACGGGTCAAGGCGTGTTAGTGGCCATTGTCGACTCGGGTGTCAACTATAACCATATTGACCTCGCCGACCATCTTTGGGACGGTGGCACGCAATTCCCGCATCATGGCTACGACATATTCAACAATGATGACGATCCGATGGATGACATGGAGCATGGCACCCATGTGGCAGGCATCATTTGTGGAGACGGCACGGCGGGACAGCAAACGGGAATAGCCCCCGATGCCACCTTGATGTGCCTGAAGGTTACGAATGCGTCAGGCGCTTCCGCTCCAACACATCTTACTGGAGGAATGCAGTGGGCTTTGGAACATGGTGCCGACTTGATCAATGTTTCGATGGGCTACACGGGCGAGTATTATTCGGAAATGGTTTTGCTGCGCAATGCCTGTGTCAACATGTTGAGTGCTGGAGTGGTCACCACCTGTGGAGCGGGCAATGAAGGCAACTATCAGAGCACCTACCCGATTCCGTACAATGTGCGCTACCCTGGCAGCTGCCCACCGCCTTATCTCGATCCCGACCAGCAAGCCAATCCTGGCGGATTGAGCAGTGTGATTAGTGTTGGTTGCGTCAACACCTCAGATGTTCCGAGTTCATTTACTTCTCATGGACCTTCCACTTGGACGGCCACTTCTTTCGGCGACTATCCCTACAATCCTGGCATCGGCCTGATTCGTCCCGACGTGTGCGCCCCTGGCGATTGGGTGCTTTCGTTGGATTATTACACCACCGACGACTATTTCTCGATGGGCGGTACTTCGCAAGCCACACCCATTGTTACTGGAACCATCGCCTTGATGCTCAGCAAGAATCCAAACCTAACACCTGCGCAAATCTGCCAGATTGTGGAAGAGACTGCCGTGCCTTTGTCGCGCACCAAGAGCAACATCACAGGCTGCGGCCGTGTCGATGCCTTGGCAGCGGTGAACGCCGTTGGTGGAAGTGTGCAGAACTACACGATTTCGGTTTCGGCCAATCCGAGCAACGGCGGTACGGTGACAGGTGGAGGCGCTTATTATCAAGGTGACAACTGCACCGTTTCAGCATCGCCCAATAGCAACTTCACTTTCACCAACTGGACGGAGAACGGCAACGTGGTCTCAACCAACGCCAGTTATTCCTTCACCGTGAACGGCAATCGTACCTTGGTGGCCAATTTCACGGCCATTCCCCAAAACTACACCATTTCTGTTTCGGCCAATCCGAGCAATGGTGGCACGGTGACGGGCGGAGGCACATACCAACAAGGCCAAAGTTGCACCGTTTCGGCCACGCCAAACAGTAACTTCACCTTCACCAACTGGACCGAAAACGGCAACGTGGTCTCAACCAACGCCAGTTATTCCTTCACCGTGAACGGTAACCGCACTTTGGTGGCCAATTTCACGGCCATTCCGCAAAACTACATCGTTAGCGTTTCGGCCAACCCGAGCAATGGTGGCACGGTTTCGGGCGGTGGCACTTACCAACAGGGCCAAAGTTGCACCGTTTCGGCCACGCCAAACAGCAACTTCACCTTCACCAACTGGACCGAAAACGGCAGCGTGGTCTCAACCAACGCCAGCTATTCCTTCGCTGTGAACAGCAATCGCACCTTGGTGGCTAATTTCACGGCCATTCCGCAAAACTACACCATTTCTGTTTCGGCCAATCCGAGCAACGGCGGAACCGTTTCGGGTGGCGGAACATACCAACAGGGCCAAAGTTGCACCGTTTCGGCCACGGCCAACGAGGGCTTCAACTTCCTGAACTGGACAGAGAGCGGAAACATCGTTTCTTCCAACGAGAGCTATTCTTTCATTGTGAACAATAATCGTAATTTGGTCGCCAATTTTGAGCTTCAAGCCTTTGAAATCACTGCTGTGGCCGAGCCTGAAGAAGGTGCAACCGTCACTGGTGCTGGAACTTACGACTACGGCGAACAAGTCACCTTAAGCGTGGAGACCTTCACCGATTACGTTTTCGAGCATTGGAGTGAGGATGGAGAGATCGTTTCCACCGAGCCAGTGTACACTTTCACTGCGACTGCCAACCGCCACCTTGTGGCCAACCTGCTTTATACCGAAGGCCTCAACGAATCGGAAAGTAATTTCACTGTCTATCCCAACCCCGCCTCCGAGTCTCTGACCATCGAAGCCGAGGGCGAGGTAGCCATTATCGACGAAACTGGTCGCACCGTGAAAACCCTCAACGTGAACGGCAAGAAGACCATCGATTTGAAAGACTTTTCACGAGGCGTTTATTTCATTAAAGTTGAAGGAGCCGTGAAAAAGGTTTTCGTAGAGTAAAGTTTTCTCTTGTCTCAAAAAAAAGCCCCGAATGCAAGCTGCGTTCGGGGCTTTTCCTGTGGGATGTAGGAACAATTCAAGCCTCAAACAAGTCATCCATCACCACCTGGCGCTGGATGTCGTTGGCCCATTCGTTGCGAACCAGGCCGTAGGAGGTAATCATCACCGTGGTGACGGCTTTGCGCGTTCCCGTTTTGCTTTCAAAGACGCGGGCTTTGCGGCGCAGTTCCTCGTCGTCATCGGCGGTGAGCTCGTATTTGTCCTTGGCGTATTTCATTTCACACAAGTTAATGACATTGTCGTCGCGGTCGATGAGCATATCGATTTGCACGCCCTTTTCCTTTTTGTCCTTCGGGCGATAAGTCCACGAATGTACGTTGCTTACGATGCCCGCAATACCCAAAGCCTTCTTGATTTGGTCGATGTGCTGGAGGCAAACCCGCTCAAATGCCAAGCCGCTCCATGCGTTGTAAATGGGCTGTTTGAGAACGGACGACCAATAATTCTTGTCGTTGATGTCCTTTCCTGCCATGAACTTGAAATAAAAAAGGGTGAAGTTGTCAATCAGTTGATATATGGTTTCCTTCTTCGATTTTCCGATGGCGTTGTAAGAGCGGATGAAATCGCATTCCTCCAGTTCCGTAAGGATTTTCGTCAGCGAGCCGCCGTTGTTTTCGCCCAAGGCCTCAATGATTTCGTTGCGTGTCATGCCGACTTTCTTTTTGCCCAAGGCGGTCACCACGTCAATGTAGGCTTGCGGACGGCGGAACAACGAGGCATAGAGTGCATCGAACTCGCGGCGCATCTCGCCGTTTTTGTGGAAAAACATGCGGTCGATGTTTTGCGCCCACGACAGTTCCTTTTGCAGGAAATCCCAATAGAAGGGGATGCCGCCCATGACCATGTAAGTCTCAAGGATGTTGCGCCTGTTCATGCCCAAATGCTTCGAGCGGGCGTACAGCTCGCACTCGTGCAGGGTGAACGGCTCAATGTAAATCTGTCGCGTCAGGCGGTTGTGCAGCCCGCCATAGTTCATCACAATGTTGTTGATGATCCACGAAGTGGCGCTTCCGCAAACCACCAAAATGATGTCTTTCCGCGCCGAAGCCCAACCATTCCAAAAATGGTCCAAGGCTGTTACGAGCTTGGAGCAAGGTGTGTCAAGCCATGGCAATTCGTCGATGAAAATCACTTTTTTCCCGTCGGGCAAAGCCGACAAATGCTGTCCGAGCATGAAAAATGCCTGCGACCAGTTGCGAGGTCTCTTGCTCCCTTTCATGCCTGCCAAGATGAGTGAGTGATGGAACTCCTCCAATTGTTCTTTCATCGTGGCATCCTGAATGCCAGCATGCTGAAAGGCAAACTTGTAGTTGAACACCTCGCGCACCAAATAGGTTTTCCCCACACGGCGGCGACCATAAACGGCCACAAACTCCGACCTGTCTGATTCCAGCAACGACAACAAAAGCCGTTGTTCTTCACTTCTTCCGATGAGCATAGCAAAAGTGTTTTGATTTGACAGGCAAAAGTACGAAAAATTATCATACTTCCAACCAAATCTACCCTTTTTTAATGAGATTTGGTGAAAACTAACGCGATTTTTGCTTTAGTTTTCACCAAATCTATACTTTTTTAGGCACATTTGGTTGAAAGTAATGCACTTTGCAATCACTTCCTCACACTCACTTTCTGCACCATGACGCCTTCAGCGGTCTCGATGCGGAGGAGATACATGCCTGGGCCGTAATTGCCCAAGTTGAGCGTGGCATTGCCTTCGGCTGATGTCTCTATGAGCTTCTGTCCCAATACGTTGACGACGCTGATGTGCATCTCACCTTCACCTTCGATGAAGAGCACGCCACTGGTCGGGTTGGGATAGACTTGAACCTGCTCGGCCACTGTTTCTTGCACTTCCGTCGGGTCGCAGTCGTTGTTGTAGTTCAGGAACACGCCGTCTTCCAGTTCGGCGGAGGTGTAGAGCACGTTGCCATCGGCATCGAGGACGCTGAAAGAGCATTCGTCGTCGGTGTTGTATTGCTCCGAGGAGTGATACCAGCCGTGGTTCCAGTGGAAGCTGATGTTGCCCTTCAGCATGGGCATCGTGACGGTGCTTTCAGCGCCTTCGCTCAGGGTGACGACGGCAAAACGCTTGCCGTTTTCGTCGGCCACGCTGATGGCGGCGCCCATCCAGCCATCGCCGCCTTGGTCGTGGAGCTGGAAGGTGACGTCGCACTTCTCGCCGACGAGGATGGTGCTACGCTCCGTGTGGCTCGTGCCAGCTGCACTGGTGACATAGATTTCGTATTGGTAAAGCCCAGGGGCGAGGTTGCTGTCTTCATAATCCATGGCGGCACCCACTTGCGCATTGGTCAGCACGGCCAATTCGGTCAAGTTACGGCGGATGGTGACGGATTCGATGCCGCTCAAAGCGTTGCCGTTGAGGTCGTTGGCGGGATTGGTCCAACTGAGTTTGACGCCGTCAAATTGTTCGTTTTCGATGACTTCGAAGTCGGCCACGGCTTCGGGACGCTGGAAATATTCAGCGTCTTGCGGGCGCATGTGCCCGACAAAGCCGTTGAGCGTGTTGAAGGCATATTGCGTCGTGTTGAGCGCGCCCACAGGACACCAAGCGTTGTCGACGCCGCTCCAGCCCCAGTTGAAGTGGAGGTAGTCGTTCTCGTCGAAACCGTCGCAAACGTAGGCGTGTCCGCCTCGACCGAGGTCGTCGGTGCCGCTGTAATAGAGCGGCATACCTTCGTACAAGCCGCTGCTTTTCAGCATCTCCAGCCATTGCTCGTTGGTGTAGCCCATACCAGGAAAGATGAACTCGTAGTTGCAGATGTAGTCGTCGCAGGCGTAGCGGAAGTTGTTGCGCAACACATTGTGCACATCTTCCGAATAGGCGCCGCTGCCGTGGGCGCTGTATTGCATATCCACGGCCACGCCGATGTGGTGCAGCAGCTGGGCGATGTAATAGGCGTCGTCGAGCGTCGTGGTGGAGTCGAGGGCAAGAGGCATCAGTTCGAAGTGGTATTCGGTCTCGCCGAAGTTGGCGGTTTGTTGGGGATAGCCATCGGGAGTGTAGGTGTGCGAGCCGTTGCCTTGCGCCGGCCAGTCCCAAAACTTCATCACCTGGCCCAAAGCCGTGGCCACGCAGCCAGCGTAGGTGTAGCCGCCGTGTCCCTCAGGGTCTTCGGGGCATTGGCTGTTCCACGGATAGCTTTGGTTCCAAAGCGTTTCGCAGAAGGGACCTTCCACGCTGCGGGCGTTGCGACCGGGCGCGATTTGTCCGCTCGCGGCCACCGATTTCCATTCGGCGACGATGTCGGGCGTGGCCTCAAGGTTGTGGTTGCGCACATATTGGATTTCGTCCTGAAAACGCATGAGCGTGAAGGCGAAAGCCTCGGCAACATTGGCGGGGTCGTAGGCCCCCGTGGTGGAATAGGCCAAGATGGGCTTCACGCGGTCGTCGCCAGCCACAACGACGAAACCCTCGCCGTCCTTGACGTTGAAAACATAATAATCGGTGGCGCCACGCCGAATGTCGTTGGCGGTGGCCACCAAATCCAATTGAATGTCAGCGGTTCTCTGACCGATGACGGAAGTGCCCAAAAACTTGGCACCGAGTTGTTGCGCCTTGTGCTGGTCAACGGGACCGGCAACGAGGCTGCCGAAAGTGGCAGCGACAAGGCCTAAAGTCAAATAAAACTTGTTCATTGCTGTGGTGTTTTAGTATAAAAAAATGGTTTTTCGGGGCGCAAAGATAGTTTCTTTGTTGATTTAGGTGCCACTTAAATCCAAAAAATATCAACTTAATAGATGATTTTTTTTTTTTTTGAGTAAATTTTTCTCACATTGAGTTACTTTTTCCGTTACTTTTGCACCTAATTTTACGACTAAACCATTTGTCACATGAAGAAACTGTTTTTAATGATTGCGGCCTGCCTTGGAACCCTTTTCGCGACCGCACAAACCATCGCCCCCTCGCTGACCGAGGAAATGGCCAAGCGCGGCGATGACGAGAAAATCAAGATTAGCATCATGATGCAAGAGCAGGCCGATGCCACGGCCCTGCTGCGCACCACCAACGCCTTTGCGACCAACAAGGAACGCCGCGAGTATGTGGTGGCCACCTTGAAACGCCAAGCCGAGGCCGCCCAAGCCGACTTGCTGAGCCTGCTCGAAGAGATGCAGCGCAACGGCATGGTGGCCGACATCCGCCCGCTGTGGATTGCCAACGCCATCGGCTGCGAAGCCAACAAAACGGCCATTGAAGCTTTGGGGCAAAGAAATGATATACAAACCGTGTTTTTCGCAGAAAACGATTGGTTTCCCACTAACGAACAGAGCCACACCCTTACGTCCGCTGAGCGCGGAATCACGGACAACCTCCTCAAAGTCAACGCCGACAAGGTTTGGGAGCTGGGCTATACCGGACAAGGCGTTCTCATAGGTCATTTGGACACAGGAGCCAACTACAACCACAACGACCTTCAAGGCCGTATGTGGGATGGCGGCACAGAATTTCCTCACCACGGTTACGATGTTTACGACCACGATGACGACCCGATGGATTATTTGGGTCACGGCACACATGTGGCTGGAACCATTTGCGGCACGGGTGCAGCGGGCACGCAAACTGGCGTGGCCCCAGGCGCTACCTTGATGGAGGTCAAAGTGTTTGCCGATATCGACGAAGCAGGAAACACAACAGCCATCGTTGAAGGAATGCAGTTCGCCTTGGAACACGGTGTGCAGGTCATCAATATGTCATTAGGGAAAGCCGGTTCTGCCGAACAAACCCCTGAAAAATCAATCATTCGTCAGTCGTGCGACAACTATCTTGCGGCGGGTGTCGTGGTTGTGGCAACGGCCGGCAACGATGGCGCTTGGGAACAACTTTTGCCCATCCCCAACAATTTAAGTTGCCCCGGCAGTTGCCCCTCGCCGTGGCCGCATCCTGACCAAGCTGGGAACGCTGGTGGACAGAGTGCCGTCATTTGTGTGGGCGCAGTCGAAATCAACGACGCCCACCTGGTCTATTCATCGAATGGCCCCACGCATTGGGACGACGTGTCTGAGTACGGTGACTATCCTTACGCCGCGGGCAGCAGTACCCAATACGGACTTATCAAACCTGATGTTTGCGCTCCTGGAGCCAATGTCACCTCTTTGGATTACAATAATCCGTCGGGTTATACCGCCAATGTGGGCACTTCGTTTGCCGCACCTTGCGTGACCGGCACCATCGCCTTGATGCTCTCCAAAGATCCCGACCTCACGCCTGCGCAAATCGACGAAATCTTGCAGACCACTTGTGTGAAACTTACCGAACACAAAGACAATAAATTAGGTTCAGGCCGCATCGATGCCTTGGCAGCCGTTATGGCAGTGGGTGAAGACGCTGTGAATGAATCTATTGGCGGTACAGCCAATGTCTATCCCAACCCCAGCACTGAGGGTTTCACCGTCGTTTGCGAAGGCATGACCGAAGCCACTGTTTATTCGATGGACGGCAAGTTGATGAAGCGCATCGTTGCCGAAGGCCAATGCAACATCGAAGGCTTGAGCGAAGGCGTTTACCTTTTGAAAATCGACACAATGAATGGAACTTTGGTCCAGAAGATTGTGAAAATGTAATTTTTAACCCTTTATCCTTTATGAAACGAACTGTTATTTTAATTGCGGCCTGTCTTGGCACCCTGTTTGCGGCCGCACAGACTTTCATCGACCCTGAGCTGGCCGCCGAGATGAACCAACGCGGCGAGACCGAGAAAATCAGGGTCAGCATCATTATGCAGGAACAATCCAATCCCACCATGTTGCAGCGCGAGGCCAATTTCATTTCTTCCCGTCGCCAACGTCGCGACTTCGTTGTGGAGACCCTGAAGCAACAAGCTGAGCGCTCGCAAGCCGACCTGAAGGCCGTGCTGGGCGAGATGGAACAAAACGGCATGGTGAGCCATGTGCGCTCGCTGTGGCTGTCGAACGCCATCGTCTGCGAAGCCGCTCCAGCTGCCATCCGCGACCTTGCGCAACGCCGCGACCTGCAATCCATCAGCCTCGACAAGGAATATCAATGCCTCATCGATAATGCGCCAGCGCAACCTGCCGAAGCCACACGCGAAATCTCCTCAGGTATGCTGCAAGTGCAGGCCGATAAGGTTTGGGAGCTGGGCTACACGGGCGAAGGCGTTTTGGTGGGCCTGGTCGACTCGGGCTTCAACTACAACCACGACGACCTACAAGGTCGTCTGTGGGACGGCGGCGAGGAATTCCCGCACCACGGCTACGATGCCCACGATAACGACAACGACCCGATGGACCAAAACGGCCACGGCACCCATTGCGCCGGCGTCATCTGCGGTACGGGCGCGGCAGGCACGCAAACGGGCGCGGCCCCAGGTGCCACGCTGATGTGCGTGAAGTGCACCGATGCCATCGGCTTCGGCTCGGTGAGCCAGTTCTGCACGGGCTTGGAGTTCGTTTTGGAACATGGTGCCGACCTCATCAGCTTTTCGGTAGGCTATCCCAACCTCACCGCTACGGAGAAGACCCAATTCCGACAGATGTGCGACAACATTCTGGCTGCCAATGTGGTAACCGCTGTGGCCGCTGGCAACTATTACCAATATCAGGATATGTACCCGATTACCGACAACATCTGCACGCCGGGTTCTTGCCCGCCGCCCATGTTGCACGACCTTCAACTCGACAACCCTGGCGGGACGAGCTGCGTGGTCTGCGTGGGCGCCGTCGATGCCGACGATGTGATTGGCGACTTCTCGTCCATCGGCCCCGTGAGGTGGGACAATGTGTCCGCCTACGGCGACTATCCTTACGTCGCGGGCAGCACGGAGCAGTTCGGGCTGATTCGTCCCGATGTGTGTGCGCCTGGCGTTCAGGTCAAGTCTTTGAGTTTGCAAAACAACTCGGGTTACGGCTTCCGCGACGGCACTTCGTTTGCCACGCCTTGCGTTTCGGGCGTCATCGCCTTGATGCTGCAAGCCAACCCCGAACTGACCCCCGCCGAAATCGACGACATCCTGGAGACCACCGCCGTGCGCCTCACGCCCAACAAGGACAACCGCTACGGTATGGGTCGCATTGATGCCTTGGCCGCCGTGCAAAAAGCCCTTGATATGGACGGCACCAAAGAAAATTTGAGCAGAGAAATAGCCGATGTCTATCCCAATCCCAGCACGGACGGCTTCAATGTCGTTTGCGAAGGCATGACCGAAGCGGATGTTTATTCGCTGGACGGCAAACTGGTGAAACAAATCGTTTGCGACGGACAGTGCCAGATTGAAGGGCTGAGCAATGGAGTCTATCTGCTGAAAATCAGCGCTAAAAGCGGAATCCTGTTACGCAGAATCGTTAAAATCTGATGGCAAAAGAAAGATAGGAAAATGGGTCGCCTGTTTTGGGCGGCCTTTTTTTGTGGGGTCATGTTCAAATAAATCAAGACCGTTTTCGTCAATTTTCCAATTAAATCCACTATCTTTGCCGCGTTGTTTTAAGTATAAACTTACCGCTTATGATATGCTTTTTCCAATCTGATAATCAAAAGATTATCGCAGTAGATACTCAAAAGGAACTTAAAGAGGACATCGTTTCGAGGCTGACATGGCTTTTCGGAAATGCGAAAAGGATCGAAAAGGATTCGGTGAAGGGTTATTTCGTCGGGCCGCGCCGCGAGATGATTACGCCGTGGAGCACCAATGCCGTCGAAATCACCCAAAACATGGGCATCAAGGGCATCGTCCGCATCGAGGAATTCCAACGTGTGGAGTCGAAGGACGCGCCTTTCGACCCGATGCTGCAAAACCGCTATAAGGACCTCGACCAGAAGGTGTTCACCGTCGACCGCAAGCCCGAGCCGCTGCAATATATCGACGACATCGAAGCCTACAACCAGCAGGAAGGTCTGGCCCTCAGCGAGGAGGAGATGGAGTATCTGAAAGGCATATCCGCAAAGATCGGCCGCAAACTCACTGACAGTGAGGTGTATGGCTTCGCGCAAGTCAACTCCGAGCACTGCCGCCACAAGATTTTCAACGGTACGTTTATCATCGACGGCAAGAAGATGCCCAACACGCTCTTTGCCCTTATCAAAAGAACCTCGAAGGAAAACCCGAACAAGCTGGTTTCGGCCTATAAGGACAATGTGGCGTTCATCCTCGGCCCCAAGGTGGAGCAGTTTGCGCCATCGCAGCCCGACCAACCTTCGGCCTTCCAAATCAAGCCCATCGACACGGTGATTTCGCTGAAAGCCGAAACGCACAACTTCCCGACCACCGTGGAGCCGTTCAACGGCGCAGCCACGGGCAGCGGCGGCGAGATCCGCGACCGTCTGGCCGGCGGTCAGGGCAGCTTGCCCCTCGCGGGAACGGCGGTCTATATGACTTCCTACCCGCGCACTGAGGCCGACCGCGACTGGGAAAAGGACATCGAGCCGCGCAAGTGGCTCTATCAGACACCCGAGGAAATCCTCATCAAGGCCTCCAACGGTGCCTCCGACTTCGGCAATAAATTCGGTCAGCCGCTCATCAACGGCAGCTTGCTGACCTTCGAACATAGTGAGGAACAGACCCTTGGCTACGACAAGGTGATTATGCTGGCGGGCGGCATCGGCTTCGCCAAGGTGAGCGACGCCAAGAAGCTCGAACCCGAGGAAGGCGATGTGATCATCGTCCTTGGCGGCGACAACTACCGCATCGGTATGGGCGGCGGCGCCGTGTCGAGCGTCGATACGGGACAATACAGCAACGCCATCGAGCTGAACGCCGTGCAGCGCGCCAACCCTGAGATGCAGAAGCGCGTGAGCAACGTCATCCGTGCCATGGCCGAAAGCGACCACAACCCCATCCGCAGCATTCACGACCACGGTGCGGGCGGTCACCTCAACTGCCTCAGCGAACTCATCGAAGACGCGGGTGGCGTGGTTTATGTCGACAACCTGCCCGTTGGCGACCCGACGTTGTCCGACAAGGAAATCATCGGCAACGAATCGCAGGAGCGTATGGGATTGCTGGTCAACAAGAAAGACGCGGAAATCATCAAGAAGACCGCCGAACGCGAGCGCGCACCTTATTATGAAGTAGGCGAGGTGACGGGCGACGAGCGTCTGCGCTTCGTCCGCAAGAAAGGCAAGGCGCCCATCGACTTGGCCATCTCCGACTTCTTCGGCAGCGCGCCCAAGACGGTGTTGCACGACACGACCAAGCCTTATCATTTCAAGAAAATCAGTTACACGAAACGTGACATCCATAAATACCTCGACCGCGTGCTGCAACTCGAAGCCGTGGCCTGCAAGGACTGGCTCACCAACAAGGTGGACCGCTCCGTGACGGGTCGCGTGGCGCAGCAGCAATGCGTGGGCGAGATTCAACTGCCGTTGAGCAACCTCGGCATCAGCGCCTTGGACTACAACGGCAAGCGCGGCATTGCCACAGCTTTGGGTCACGCCCCGATTGCGGGCCTCATCGACCCTGCCGCCGCTTCGCGCCTCTCGGTCTCCGAGGCCTTGACCAACATTCTTTGGGCCCCGATCGAAGGCAACCTCTCTGGCATCTCCTTGAGTGCCAACTGGATGTGGCCTGCCAAGCAAGAAGGCGAGACCGCCCGACTTTATGAAGCCGTGAAATCCTTGAGCGACTATTGCGTGGCTTTGGGCATCAACGTGCCGACGGGCAAGGACAGCCTCTCCATGACGCAGAAATACCCTGACGGTGAGAAAGTTGTGGCTCCTGGAACGGTCATCATCTCCGCCGCTGGCGAGGTGTCGAATATCCGCCAAGTGGTGCGTCCCGTGATGAAAGCCGATGAAAACACAGAACTGCTCTATATCGATTTCTCGAAAGACGGCTTCGAACTCGGTGGCAGCAGCTTTGCCCAAGCCATCGGTGCCATCGGTCAGGCCACGCCAGACGTGAAGAGCGTTTCCTATTTCAAGAAGTGCTTCAACGCCATCCAGAAACTCATCGAAAGCAACCTCGTTTTGGCGGGTCACGATGTGTCGGCAGGCGGTCTGATTACCACTTTGTTGGAGATGAACTTCGCCAACACCACCTACGGCATGAACCTCGACCTCAAGGCTTTCGACAAGGAAGACCTCATCTCGGTGCTGTTCTGCGAAAAGCCTTCGGTGGTCATTCAAGTCTCCAACGACGGTATTGCCAACCGTATGTTGCGCGAGCTGGGCATCACGTTCAAGGTCATTGGCAAGCCTATGGCCAAACGCCAACTGACCCTCGTCCACGCCGACCACAACTACATCTTCGACATTGACGCGCTGCGCGATACTTGGTTCAAGTCGTCCTACCTGCTCGACCGCAAGCAGAGCGGTCCGCGCAAGGCGATGGAACGTTTCATGAACTACAAGAAACAGTATCTGCATTATAGCTTTGGCCGCAAGTTCACGGGCAAGGCCGCCGATATGGGCATCGACTTGCATCGCCGCAAGTCCACGGGCATCAATGCCGCCATCATTCGCGAGAAAGGCTGTCAGTGTGACCGTGAGATGGCTTACGCCCTCTATCTTGCTGGCTTCGATGTGCGCGATGTCACGATGACCGACTTGGCCTCGGGTCGCGAGACGCTGAAGGACGTGAATATGATTGTTTTCGTCGGCGGTTTCTCCAACTCCGATGTGCTGGGCTCGGCCAAAGGTTGGGCGGGTGCCTTCCTTTATAATAAGAAGGCCAAGAAAGCCCTCGACGACTTCTATGCCCGCGAGGACACATTGAGCCTCGGCGTGTGCAACGGCTGCCAGGTGATGATGGAACTCGGCCTGCTCTATCCTGACCACGAGGAACACCCCGTGATGATGCACAACGACTCGCACAAGTTCGAGTCGGGCTTCCTCAACGTGGAGATTGCCCAAAACGAGAGCGTGATGCTCAAGTCGCTGTCGGGTCACCGTCTCGGCGTGTGGATTGCCCACGGCGAGGGCCGTTTCTACTTCCCCTGCTACCGCGACAAGTACAAGATCGTGATGACTTACGGTCAGGACGAATACCCGGGCAACCCCAACGGTAGCGATTGGTCAACGGCGGCGGTTTGCTCCAACGACGGTCGTCACCTCGCCATGATGCCCCACCTCGAACGCGCCTTCCTGCCCTGGCAGTGGGCCTTCTATCCCGACGACCGCAAGAACGACGAAGTCTCGCCTTGGATGGAGGCCTTCGTGAATGCTCGGATTTGGGTGGAGGAGCGTAGGAAGTAGTGGTTTCTGAATCAACAGCCCCCTAAAAAAAAATGCAAGCAAATTGTCCAAAATCGACAAAGAAAAACAAGATTTTGGAAAAAAAGCTCGCATTTTATGCTGCTATGAACGGTAAATTTGTTACTTTTGCAGCGAAATACAAATGGTATGAACGGCAAAAGTATTATGATTGGACGTGAACGCGAGATGGCTGAACTCCAGCGTTGTGTGGATTCAGACCGGTCGGAGTTCGTCATTGTGTATGGTCGTCGCCGCGTTGGCAAGACCTATCTCGTTGACCAGTTCTTTCATCATCAATTTGATTTTTCATATACAGGTGGCCATCGACTTCCCAAGGCAAAGCAGTTGCGCAATTTCGGCAAAGCCTTGAAGAAATACGCCATGTTGGAACGCCAACCCAAGTTTTCCGATTGGGATGATGCATTTGATGCGTTGGAGGAATATTTGGAAGCCATGCCTGACGACAAGCGTAAAGTCATCTTTTTTGATGAGATGCCTTGGATTGACACGCCGCAGTCGGAGTTCGTCGATGCGTTGGAGATGTTTTGGAACGGTTGGGCTTCGCGGCGAAATGACATTGTTTTTGTCGCCAGCGGGTCTTCGACTTCGTGGATGGTTGACAAACTTGTTGAAAACCAAGGTGGACTTCACGGCCGCATTACCAGCAATATTTATGTCCGGCCTTTTACTTTGCATGAAACCGAGGAATACTTAAACAGTCGCAAATTCAATTGGGACCGCTATCAAATGCTCCAAACCTACATGATTCTTGGTGGCATCCCTTTTTATTACAGCCTGCTCAATCCGAAGGAAAGCCTTGTGCAGAATGTCGACAGACTTTTCTTTAGGAAAAACGGTGAACTTAAGACGGAATTTGAGGAGTTGTACCACTCTTTGTTCAGCCATGCGGAGAAATATACCGAGATTGTCAAGGTATTAAATGACAAGAAAGGGGGATTGACACGAGACGAGATGCTTAATGCAACTGGAATGGATGCTTCGTTATTGACCAAAGTGTTGCGAAATCTCGAACGCTGCGATTTCATCATTCGTTATTCCCAATATGGCAACAAGACCAAAGGGGCCATCTATCGTTTGGTGGATTTCTACACCTTGTTTTATTATAGGTTCGTTGAGGCTTCTAACGGGCAGGATGAGACGTGGTGGAGCCATAATTTTCAGTCGCGAGCCGTGGAAACCTGGCAAGGATTGTCATTCGAATTGGTATGTCTCTTGCACTTGACACAAATAAAGCGGAGATTGGGCATTGCTGGGATTGCGACCGAAGCATCTTCGTGGCGTTATGTGCCGACAAAGAAATCCGACACCGATAACGAAGAACGAGGAACCCAAATTGATTTGCTGATAGATCGCGCCGACCGCGTCATCAATCTCTGCGAAATGAAGTTCTCGGCGCATCCTTATCGGATTACCGACGATTACGAAAAGCTGTTGCGCGACAGAATGGAAACCTTCCGAACCAAGACGAAGACCACGAAAGCGCTCGTGCACACCTTCGTCACCACTTTTGGCGTGGCCGATGGAATGTACCGAAGCATAGTGAATAGCGAAGTGGTGATGGATGGTTTGTTTGTGGAATAGCTATTCTTTCGGAAGCAAATCTTCCACAAATCTGAAGCAAATATTTGTGGCGGATTTGTGTAAGATTTGTTTCTTTTTTCTTGCATATCCCAAAAAATCATTATTTTTGCCCCGCTGTTTCGCCTGAAAAGGCCAAGCGGCAACATATTGAAAGAAAAGCGTTGTACTAACGTTTTATCTGCGGCGTATCGAATCTCGCAAATCCGAACCCGTCCGTATGGTAAAGCAATAGCCAACGCCCATGTATTCTGTATATACTTTCCAATGAATGTATATATGAAAAGCGTGGGCTTATGGCATTGCTTATCCTCGGACGGAGGCAATGCGAGAGCCTGATACGCGGGATGAGCAATAGTTCAGATACCCGCGCTTCTTTTTTCGGTGTGTTTTGAGAGTAACGATTCAAATTTGAAATGAATTTGGCGTTTTGGGTGTCGATGCCACAAAAAAAAAGGAAAAAAAATGAACAAGGTTAAACGATTGATGATGGTGGCTGTAATGCTAATCATCGGAAGCCAACTCTTCGCTCAAACAAATGTCTATCTGAATCTTGGAGGAGCTATTCCAACGGGCGATTTTGCAGATGGAGACGAATCAGGATTTGCTTTGGTGAGCGGAGACTTCACTGAAGGCGGTGCTGGTATGGGGTTCACCGCAGGCTTGAAATTCAAATTCAACACGGGCTTGAAAGGCTTGGGGGGTGATTCTTTCGTTGGACGGAATCTACAACGGCCTTAATGCCGATGTGAGAGACTTTTTCGAGGATGTGGAAAATGAGTGGGACGATGAGTTCAATGATTTTTCCATGAGAACCCCTAAATATCTCAATGTACCTTTAATGGTTGGTGCGAATTACACCTATGACATCAACCAAAAACTTGGTATCTATGGTGAGGCAGGGCTTGGTGCCAACTTCCGTTATATCACAAAGTTGGAAATGGACGGAAAAGAAACTTACCAGGGAGAAACATACAAAGTTAATGTCTCTGTCGAGTACGATCCGACCTTCACATTTGCATATCAACTTGGTGCAGGCATTGAGATTAACAAAAGCATGACAGTTGGTGTCGATTTCTACAACTTGGGTGCTGGGAAAGTCAGCGGCAAAATGAAGGAAAAAGAGAGTTACAACGGTTCATCGGAAACAGATTCAGAGAAATTCAAATACAAGCGTGTCACGCCTACAATGGTCATGCTGCGTGTGGGATTTAAATTCTAACCAACGACACGCGAAGAATAAATCAATCGGCGGGGCGAAGTGTCTCGCCGATTTTCATGTGAAAAGATTCATTGGTGAATGGTTGGTTTCGGAGGGCTTTTTCATGAAATATGCGAGCAAAACTTCTCAAATCCATGAAAAATAGTGAGATTTGAGAAGTTTTGCTTTTGCTTTTTCCTTGAAAAGGTGCAAAAATTGTATCTTTATTTTATTGTATAATATTTATAATCAATAAAATAACTATTTTTAGTTTAGGCCAAAACTGCAAAATTTTCGCAGTTTTGGCCCAAACTCGTTCTTTTGTATTGGTGAAATGATTACTTTTGCGGTGATAAACCCCAAATGCTTTCGTCATGGAAAAGATGGTTGGTCGAGACAAGGAAATGGGTATGCTTGCCGAGTATATGCAAAGCGGGCGTCCCGAATTTGTTGCCGTTTATGGCCGTCGCCGTGTGGGTAAGACGTTCCTCGTCAGGAGTTTCTTCAAGGACAGGTTCGCGTTTTATGCCACAGGCATCATCGACGGCGACCGCAACGAGGAAATGGAGGCCTTTCACGCGGCTTTGGTGGCGTATGGCTACAAAGGCCCCAAGGCCAAGACGTGGATTGAGGCTTTTGTGGCACTCGCCGATTTGCTGAAGAAGAAAAACCGCAACAAGGGTAAACGTCTTGTCGTGTTCATCGACGAGTTGCCTTGCTTCGACACGCCCAATTCGGGCTTTGTCCACGCTTTGGATTTCTTTTGGAACAGCCGAGGCTCGTGGATGGACAACATCATGTTCGTCATTTGCGGTTCGGCCACGTCGTGGATGATTCGTAATGTGGTGAACAATCGCGGCGGGCTTCACAATCGGCTGACGCATCACATTCATTTGCGGCCTTTCACCTTGGGACAAACCGAGCAATATTTTCGCTCGCGCAAGTGCCGTTGGAGCCGGATGATGGTTTTGCAAGCGTATATGGCCGTTGGTGGTGTGCCGTATTATTTGAGCCTGATGGATGCCTCGTTGAGCGTCCCCGACAACATCGATAGGCTGTTTTTTGGCGAGGAAGCGTTGCTGAGGGATGAGTACCGGCAGCTTTACAAGTCCCTGTATCGCAATCCAGAAAACTATATGGAAATCATAACGCTGCTGGCGAATCATCATGAAGGTTTGACGCGAAAGGAAATCGCGGAAAAGCTGGATGTGATAAGCAATGGCCATTTGACGGATATGCTCGACGACCTCGTGCATTGCGATTTCTTGCGTTTGTATCGGGTGGGGACAAAAAAGCGAGGCGGCATTTATCAGTTGATGGACCTCTTCACCTTGTTTTATTTGAAGTACCAAAAGCAGATGGACGGCGACGCGCATTATTGGCGCAATACGCTGAACACGCCAAAGCAAAACACTTGGCTCGGCTTGGCTTTCGAAAGCGTGTGTTTGTTGCATCATCAACAAATCGTTGCGGCCATGCATCTCGATTCCATCCACACGGAGTTTTATGCGTGGCGCAGCAAGGAAAGCGATCCCGCCGTTCAAATCGATATGGTCATTGACCGTGCCGATGGCATCATCAATATCGTTGAAATCAAGTACTCGAAAGACCTCTATTCGCTGAAGAAGTCGGAGTATGCGAAAATAGTGCATCGCGAAACCGCTTTTCGTGAAGAGTCGAAAACGAAAAAAGGTGTGCAAATTGTGATGATTACAACCAATGGAATTGTGAAAAATGTGTATACCAATGAAATACTTAATATATTGAATATAAATGATTTGTTCTTATAATATCATCTTTGAGTTTGGGCCAAAACCGCAAAAATTTTCAAGTTTTGGCCCAAACTCGACTGCTAAAAACTATAATTGAGCGATGACAAAAATCAACAAAACCAACGCCTGCCGCATCCTCGATGCCAAGGGAATTGCCTACGAGCTGATTCCCTACGAGGTGGACGAGAACGACCTCGGGGCGCAACATATCGCCGACCAACTGGGCGAGGACATCGACCAGGTGTTCAAGACCTTGGTGCTGAAAGGCGACAAGATAGGCCACTTCGTGTGCGTCATTCCGGGCAACGATGAACTCGACCTGAAGAAGACCGCCAAGGCCACGGGCAACAAGAGTTGCGACCTCATCCCGATGAAGGAACTGCTGCCCCTGACGGGCTACATCCGTGGCGGCTGCTCGCCCGTGGGGATGAAAAAGCAGTTCCCGACCTTCATCCACGAGACCAGCGAACTCTTTGACTACATTTACGTTAGCGCAGGCGTGCGCGGCCTCCAGTTCAAACTTAGCCCGCAGGATTTGATTGCGGTCGTGGGAATGACCGTTGCCGATTTGACCGTATTTGAATTGGGGCAGAAATGACTTACACAATCCGCAAATCCACTTTGGCCGACCTGCCAACCATCCTCAGCCTTCGCGACCAAGCCCGCGAAATCATGCGCAGCTATGGCAACGTCTACCAATGGCCCGACGGCTATCCGCGCGACGATATGTTCCGAAAAGACATCGAGCTTGGTGGCAGCTATGTGATGCTCAACGAAAGGGGAGAAGTGGTGGGAACTTTTGCGCTATTGCCTAGCCCCGAGGTGACCTACAACGTGATTTACGACGGCCAGTGGCTCGACGATGCGCCTTACCACGTCATCCACCGCATCGCGAGCACCCCCGATTCGCACGGCATTTTGGATGCAGTGCTGGACTACTGCGAATGCCAAGTGCCCAACATCCGCATCGACACGCACGAAGCCAACATCATCATGCGCAAGGGTTTGCAACGGCATGGCTACCGCTATTGCGGTACCATCATCCTGCTCGACGGCAACCCGCGCATGGCATTCCAGAAAATCGTCAAATAAAGGTGACGGTCAATCAATGTTTTCAATGATTTTGTCCTCTTCTTGAAGGTCGGGCACGAGTCGTTGGATGACCTTGAACCGGTAGAAGAAACGGATGGCGATGACGCGTACCACGGTATAGGCAGGGATGGCAACCAGCATGCCGATGGTGCCACCGATGTGACCAGCCATAAGCAGCACGATGAAGATTTCGAGCGGGTGTGCTTTAATGCTCGTGGAATAGATGAGAGGTTGATAGATGAAATTGTCGATCAGCTGCGCTCCTAACATGATGGCAAGGATGATGAGTGCGAAAACCCAGATGTTGACGTCAAGGCCTGCACCTGTGCCCAGTTTCAGCACGATGCCGAACACCACGCCGATGGCTTCGCCGATGAGAGGCCCGACGTAGGGAATCACATTGAGCAACCCGGCAATGAAAGCGATGCCGATGGCATAGCTGAAGTCGAGGCGGGCGATAAGCCATAGCCCTAGGAAGTCGACCACGGCCACGCCGAGCATCTCGATGAGCAAGCCCACGAAATAGCGCGAAAGCAGTTGCTTGATGTCGTTGAGTGTCTTGCTTACATTGGCTTCGTGACGGTCGGGGACGAGGGCGCAGACGATGCGTTCAAACAAGGTGTCGTCCTTGAGGAAGAAAAACGAGATGAACACCACGGCAAACAAGGCCACGAATAGGCTCGACACCAACGATGCCACCGAGCCAACTATGCCACTCACCTTGCCGAAATCCACCAGTTCCCTGACTTTCGCCACCAGCAATGCCGAAATGTCGAAGTCGGAACCCAAGTTGGGGAACATCCCAATGAGCCAAGCGTTGATTTTGTCGATGGGGTTTGAGCCGAAGTAATGTGACGTTTGTAGGGACGAAGCATCCCGAACGATGTTGGAGACCATGGGAATCATCTGCGTGACAATCAAAGTTATGGCGGCAATGATAAGCACGATGGTGAGGACGGAAAGCAACCAACTGGGCAGTTGGCGACCCCTGATCTTGATCTTCTTCAACCACCGCATGATGGGTAGTCCGATGAGCGAGACCACGAAGGCCGCAATGATGTAAATCAGCACATTCTTGAAATAAAAGCATAGGGCCAAGACAATGGCAAGACCACCCAGTTTGATGATGTAACCCGCTAATTTATCGGTGTTTCTCTCGTTTCCCATAATATCCTTTTTTCGTTTCGAAAGGACAAAATTAGTTTTTTTTCCTCATTGTAGACGATTTTTATTAATTTTGCGTTCTTATCTAGATAAATCAATTGCTTTAACTCTTAATCTCAGATTCAATGAAATACACGCACCTTGTTTTGCTGTTCCTTTTGCCCTTTGGCGGCCTTTTTGCACAATCCTATGATCCTGAAGAACAAGACCAAGATACGATCGAGACGATGCTCAACGAGCAGCAAATCCTTGATTTGAATTCGGGTAAGGCGGTCGTCGAGGAGTCGACAGTGATGGAGATGCTCGACTTGGTGGGCAATATCAGCATGACCAAAGATGTGTATCTCGACATTGATACGGCGGTGTGGAACAAATACCATTTCAGCCGTGGTGAGGTACCGTATTATGACGACAGCGTTTATATGCAACGTATCCAGACCCTGGCCTATGAGACCACCATTCCTTTGACTTTCAATACACACGTCAAATCGTTCATCGACCTGTATGCCAACCGCCGCCGTCAGCAAACCAGCCGTATGTTGGGCCTCTCATACGTTTATTTCCCTATGTTTGAGGAATACCTGTCGCGTTACAACCTGCCTTTGGAGCTGAAATACTTGGCCATGGTTGAGTCGGCATTGAATCCCACTGCAGGCTCGAAGGCTGGAGCCAAAGGTCTGTGGCAGTTTATGAGAGGCACGGGTGCCGAATATGGCCTGCGGGTCACTTCGCTCGTTGACGAGCGTTACGATCCGATGAAGGAGACGGAAGCGGCTTGCCAATATCTGCAAAGCCTTTATGCCCGTTATGAAGATTGGTTCCTTGTGCTGGCAGCCTATAACTCGGGTCCTGGCACGGTCAACAAAGCCATCTTGCGTGCAGGTGGCGTCAAGAACTATTGGGCCATCTGGCCTTATCTGCCCAAAGAGACGCGCGGCTACGTGCCAGCATTCATCGCTGTGGTTTATGTGATGAACTATGCCGCTGAGCACAACCTTTATCCCGTCAATCCTGGCCTGTTGCTGCATGGCACCGACACGGTGATGGTTCACGACCGCGTGGGCTTCGACCAAATCAACGAGTGTATCGGTGCTCCCATGAACGATCTGGTTTTCTTCAACCCTCAGTACACCAAACGCGTTATTCCAGGCACGAAAGAGTACCCTTATGCGTTGAGAATGCCAACGAAGTATGTGCTTCGTTTCACACAACTCGAAGACAGTATCTATTCTTATGTGAGTAAGGCCGAGAAGGCCCGCGAGGTCATCGAGGAGAAGGTGGAGGAAGTGAGCGACAGCTTCGTGCACGTGGTGAAGAAAGGAGAGAGCCTAGGCAGCATCGCGCGGAAGTATCACGTGACGGTAGCGAAAATCAAAAGCTGGAACCGTCTGAAACGCGAAACCATCCACATCGGACAGAAGCTGACCATTTATCGCTCGGGCGCTCCTATGGCGCAAGTGGGTAAGACCAACAACAACAGCAAGGCCTCCTCCAACAAGCAAGCCTCCCCATCCGTCAGGACGCACACCGTGAGGAAAGGCGAGACCCTCAGCTCGATTGCGAGGAAATATGGTTGCACCGTCAACGACATCAAGAAGTGGAATGGCATGAAGAGCAACACGGTGAAGATCGGACAAAAGTTGAAAATCAAAAAATAATATGTCATGAAAAAACAGCTGAACATTATGGCCCTTGTGATGGCTCTTGCCTGCCTCGTCGCTTCGTGCGCCGACAAGCCTCGCACGGCCAAGAAGGACCGCTCTGCCGGTGGCACAGCCGAAATATTGATTGTCACCCAAAACGACGACCAATGGAACGGCCGCATTGGCGACTCCATCCGCCAGTTCTTCCTCGATTACCAATATGGACTGCCGCAACCCGAGGCGCGCAACGAGTTGGCACATGTCAATGTAAGCGGTTTTTCCGACTTGTTTAAGAAACACAAGAACATCATCGAGGTGGAAATCGACCCGAACCTTGAGAAGGCCGTGGCTGAAACCGCCGAAGACGCTTGGGCGGCTCCGCAACGTTACATCAAGATCAGCGCGCCCAATAGCACGGCTTGGGTTGAGCTTTTCGACCGGCAGAAAGAAGTCTACCAGCAATGGTTCGATAAGGTGGAACGCGAACGCATCCTCAGCGTCTTTCGACCCACCAAAGACGAAGCCATTGCCCGTGCCATCGCCAATAAATTCGGTTTCACTCTGACCGTTCCGCAAGGCTTCTACATGGCAAAGGACGAACCCGATTTCATGTGGCTGCGCAAGGAATTGGAACGTTCAAGCGCAGATATCGTCATCTATCAAACGCCTTACAAGGACACGGTGCAGTTCAGCACGCCAAGCCTCGTCGCCATGCGCGACAACATGATGAAACAACACATCCCCGGACCCGCCGAAGGCTCGTATATGTCCACCGAGACCGAGTTTGTGCCGCCTCTGGTGACTACGGTGCGTGATTTTCCGGCAGGCTACACTGAGGAAATGCGTGGCATGTGGCGCACCGAGGGCGTCTTTATGGGCGGTCCTTTCGTGTCGTACACCTTTGCCGACAGTCGCACAGGCAAACTCGTCACTGTGGAGGGCTTTTATTATGAGCCTAACCAGAAGAAACGCAACAGTTTGCTGCAACTGGAGTCGATTCTTTATAGCCTAAAGTTTGTTGAGGAGTAGTCCGTCGAGTCGGCAGGGACTATTCATCTTACCTTTGCCTCAAGTTATAAGCCATGAAAAAGCATTTTCTCCTCTTTTTTGGCCTTGCGTTGTGCCTGGCTTCCTGCCGCGACAATGCCTCTGATTCCATTATCGGCACATGGAAGGCCGACAAGGTGAACGTGCAATTTGACGAGCGACGCAACACCCCTGAGGTGGTGAAGCAAATCGGGGAGATGGAGAAACAGAACAGCATCGTCATCAGTGCGGATTCCATACTGGTTTTCAAGAGCCTTGACGGCGAGTCAAAAGGGCGCCTGAGCCTTGCGGAAGATGGGAGGATGTTTGTCGACGGAGCGCAATTTGGGCAATGGAAAGAAGGGACAATCGTCACGCAGTCGGATTCGCCCTTGGGAATGGTAGTGGTGTCTTACTGCAAAAAATAGAAGGATTCTCATGGAAAACGGCTTGCAATGGTTCAAGACGGAGGAGCGCGAAGGCAAGATGTGTGTCTTCGATCCTTTGCGTCGCCGCTATGTTGCGCTTACGCCCGAGGAGGAGGTGCGGCAAAAGACGCTATATCTGTTGGTGGAACATCTTGGCGTTCCTTCGGGCCGGTTGGCGGTCGAGTATTCCGTCAAGGTGAATGGCTTGGACAAGCGTGCCGATGCCGTGGTGTTCGATGCCGTGGGCAAGCCCCTAATAATCGTTGAATGCAAGGCGCCGAGTGTGACGCTCAGTCAATCCGTGCTTGAACAGGCACTACGCTACCATTCGGTGCTTCAACCGAGGTTCTTGCTGCTGACCAATGGCGCGAGCATTTATTGTTTCAAAGCCGAAAACTCGATCCTTACCGCAATGGATCATCTGCCCGACTACAATGAGATGACGGCCTGAATAGCCGCTGACTAAGCGAAGGTGAACAAAAGGTTGCCAAAGAAATTCCAAAGCGTGGAGGCGCCCACGGCAAACACCTTGCTGAGGTAGAAGTTCCATTTCAGCTTGCCGTTGAGCAGGTAGACTGTCAACGTGTCGATGCCCAAACCGATGAGCGAGACGACGAAATACTTGGCATATTCCGTCCCGATTTGCGGGTTGGTGCTTTGGAAGGTCCAGATGCGGTTGAGGATGTAGTTGGTGGTGGCCGCAAAGATGAAACCCAAGATGTTGCTCAGGTATTTGTTCCACTTCAACCATTCCTTGCAGACGTATGTGACGCCGAAGTTGACAATTACGCCCGAAAAGCCCACCACGCCGAATTTCAGGAACTTCATCAGAAACTCGCGAGTCAACTCTATTTTCAGCAATATGGCTTGTGTGGCTTTCATGTCGCAAAAATAGAGAATATTTCGCTACCTTTGCCGAAAATTTCAATGATGAGAGAAGTTAGGGACATCAATATTGAGGCTTACGACTATCCTTTGCCCGAGGAGCGCATTGCCAAATATCCTTTGCCTGAGCGAGATGCATCAAAGCTTTTGGTGCTGAAGGACAATGAGATAAATGCTTCGCAATTCAAGCATATTGGCGATTTTTTGCCCAAAGACGCCTTGCTGGTTTTCAATGAGACCAAAGTCATCCGTGCGCGGTTGCAGTTCCATAAGGCCACAGGTTCGCGCATCGAGGTGTTTTGCCTTGAACCAGAGAAGGATTATCAAGTGGCTTTTTCGGCCACTTCTCCTGTGCGTTGGAAGTGCTTGATTGGCAACGCGAAACGATGGAAGGAAGGAAAACTTTCCATGGAATTGACGGTAGGAGGGCAAGCGGTGACCTTGAGTGCGGAACGCATCAGCCAGAACGACCAATATGCCGAAATCGAGTTCTCGTGGACGCTTGAAAACCTGTCGTTTGCCTCGGTCTTGGAGGCCGCGGGCGAAATTCCGTTGCCGCCCTATCTGCATCGCGACGCCGAGCCCGACGACCGCGACCGTTACCAAACCGTCTTCGCCCGCTACGACGGCTCGGTGGCGGCACCCACGGCGGGACTGCATTTCACGCAGCCGCTCATCGCTGCCTTGCGCGAGAAGGGTTTCACCTTCGACGAAGTGACGCTTCATGTGGGTGCGGGCACCTTCAAGCCAGTTTCGACCGAGACTATTGGCCAACACGCCATGCATTCCGAAACAATCATCGTTCGCAAGTCGTTGATTCAGAATTTGATTCGATGGAATGGGAAGCCTGTCATCCCTGTGGGGACGACGAGCACCCGCACCTTGGAAAGCCTCTATTGGATCGGTGTGATGCTCAACGAGCAGGGCTCGGATTTGCGTCCCTTGCACGTCGAGCAATGGTTCCCTTATGAAGACCATAAGCCACTTTCGACCATCGAGGCTTTGCAACTTGTGTTGGATTATCTGGAATGCCATGGCCTGACCCGCCTTGAAGCCTCCACCGCCTTAATGATTGCACCGAGCTATAAGATGCGGGTCATCACGGGCTTGATTACCAATTTCCATCAGCCGAAAAGCACGCTTTTGCTCTTGGTTTCAGCCCTCATCGGCGAGCGTTGGAAGGACTGTTACCGTTTCGCCCTCGACCACGGCTTCCGTTTCCTGAGTTACGGCGACAGCTGTCTCTTCATGCCGTGATTTTTGGAACGGTTTTTGCTATAACACAGACTTGTAAACATTAATATCAATAAAAACTAAATCTATCTAAAATGAAAAAGTCAATCTTGTTTGGTGTCCTGGCATTTTTCGCCGTGAGCGCCATGAGCGTCCAAAGTGTTGATGCTCAAAATCCTGTGAAGAAACCGGCCACTGAAAAGAAAGTGGAAAAGAAGGCCGAAACTGCTACAGCAGCTGACACGAAGGCCGTGAAAAAAGACGACTGCTGCGCCAGTAAGGCAGTATCGGCTGAAAAGAAGACCGACGACTGCTGCGCCGACAAGAAAGTTGAATCAGGCGAGAAGAAAGTGGGTGTTGAAAGGAAAGACCACGCCGAAAAGAATGTCAGCTTCGATAGCAAGAAAGTGAAGAAACACAACTTCCAGAAACCCCGTCAGATAAAAGGCAAAGAGGCACAGAAAGCTGAACGTACCGTCAAAGATATCAAGTAAAAGCACTTTCGGTTATGAACTTTAGAGGAGGCTTCCTGTCGGGAGCCTCCTCTTCGTTTATTTTTTCCTGCCCGAAAGCAACTCAGCATAGGTTCGCAGATGTTTTTTCTTCTCGTCGGGCAAGCCGATGGCATCCAAGCATTCGAAGGCCTTGCGGTCGTAGTCGGCAATGACTTGCTCGACCACCTCTTTGATATGCAGCCGGTCGTAAATGCCTTTCACCTCTTCGATTTTCTCTTCTTCGTCGTGGTCCATGCGGAGCGTGAAGAGTTGTTCAAGACGTTTGCGGTCGCGGTCAGAGGCCAATTCGAGGGCTTTCAGGTAAAGGTAGGTTTTCTTGTTGTCGGCAATGTCGCCGCCGTGTTTCTTCCCGAAGACTTTCACGTCGCTGTAGAGGTCGAGGATGTCGTCCTGCAGCTGAAAACTCATCCCGAGGTTGATGCCAAAGTTGTAAAGTCGCTGAATGTCAGCTTCGTTGGCACCTGCCACGGTAGCACCCATCTGCAAGGCCGTGGCCAACAGGACGGCGGTTTTCAGGCGAATCATCTCCAGATAATCCGCAATCGAGACTTCCTTTTGCGTCTCGAAGTTGAGGTCCATCTGTTGGCCTTCGCAAATTTCGATGGCCACCTTGCCTAATTGTTTTCCCAGTTCTGCGCCTTTCTTCGGTTTCAAGGCGAATTGGAAGGCCATCGCCAGCATCGCGTCGCCAGAGAGGATGGCGATGTCGGAGTTCCACTTTTGGTAGACGGTCGGTTTGCCGCGCCGCAGCGGGGCCTTGTCCATGATGTCGTCGTGGATGAGGGTGAAGTTGTGGAACGTCTCCAAGGCCAAGGCGGGCCAAAGGGCTTCCTGCTCGTCGCCGCCCAGCATGTCGTTGGTCAACAGGCAGAGCATGGGGCGCAGGCGTTTGCCGCTTTGCAGGATGGTGTAGGCGATGGGGTCATATAACTCGGTGGGCTGACCGCCGAAGTCGCGTTTCGCCATGAAGTCGGCGAAATCTTGTTGCAGTTGCTTGATTTTTTCCATTTTTGGTCGATTTGATGCACAAAAGTAAAGATTTTCGGCCAAATCGGACAATTTGGAGCGAAATTTGTAGTTTTTATCGATACAAGACGGCCCTTCGACAGGCTCAGGGACCTGGCTTTTTCAAAAGTTAAGGGTGCCTGAGCTTGTCGAAGGTCCCGTAGTCAAACAAATACAGAAAAACCAATGAAATACCTCCGACTGATTCCCGCTTTGTTGCTCGGCGTGATGCTCACCGCCTGCAACACGACCAAGAAACTCTATGAAGCCCAACAGTACGACGAAGTGATTCAGCGCGTTGCGCCCGACATTTGTGCCGGCGACATGAACGCGAAACACATCAATTATGTGGCGGCCTCCTACCACAAGGCCAACCAAGCCGACCACGAGCGCATCCAGGCCCTGAAAGCCACGGGACAACCTGACGCTTGGCCCGAAATCTACCAGCGTTATTGCAGTATGAAAGGCCGCAACGAGGCGTTGGCTTGTTTCCCCAGAGAGGTCAAACAAGGCATGAACTATGTGAAACTCGACCTCAACGACGACATGATGGCTGCCCGCAATCATGCCGAGGCTTTCTTGGTGGCGAAGGCTAACCAACTGCTGAACACGGGTTCGAAAGCGGATGCCGAGGAGGCGGATAAGTTTATTGAGCAATTGCAACGTACCAACCAGGAAAATAGCAACCTTCCCCAACTGAAAAAGAAGAGTCTGATGTGCCAGACCGACCGCGTGTTTGTCACCATCTACAATGACGATGAACGCCCCTTGGGGGACGGCTTCGCTAATGCCGTTTTGAGCTTTGATGAGGGCGAGGTGCCGGCCAATGTGACGAATCTTGCAAAACGCCACACACGCTTGAGCGTCAAAGACGCTGAGGTGAGGGTCGCCATTAGCGACGTTCAGATTACGCCCAACCGTCTCGATGAGGTAACCTTCAAAGAGACCAATGGCGGCAAGACCGTGGAAGTGACCGACCACTCGCAAAACAAGGCAGTGACCGTCACGGGTACGCTGAAATACTACGATGCATACGGCTATCGTGCTTTGGCCGTCGTCCCTTTCGAGGTGAAATCCACCTTCAAGAACGACTACACCACCATCAAGGGCGACCGCGAGGCCTGCTCAGCCGAGACCTTGAGCCGCTTGAACAGCCAGCCCGTGCCCGTCCCTACGGACGAGAGTATGCTGCTGGATGCCGCCAAGAAATTGAATGACTTGATTGCTACTGAGTTGAAGAAGTAGTTTGCTCCCGCTTCAGCCGCTGCACCACCGAATCCATGATTTTTTCCAGCACGGCGGGGCGCTCGGTGTAATAGCGGATATTCTGCGAGAAGATGCTGTCCGTGATGCCGTAACGCTCAAAGAGTTGGCTGTAATAGTCTTTCGACATTTTGACGAAATCCTTGGGCTGGGGCTTCACTGAGTCGTTTTGCTCGCGTTCCTGTGTTTTCTGGTAGTTGATGTCGGCCTCAATGATTTGCACGTCGGTCATCACGTTGATCATTTCCGGCTCGGTGAGCAGTCGCTCGGGCACAAATGTTTTGCTCTTGTTTCCGCAAGCCGAAAACAACATAGCTATCAACACTATTAGGTATTTCTGTTTCATAATGCGTCATGTCAACCAACCATAGATTCCTTGAAGATGATGAAGGCATGTCATACCGAACCTTTAGCTGAGCGTATCTATGCCTTCATCATCTTCGGAATGACATGGTTGATGGGAGTTCAATTACCAACATCCGACAAGAACTTGATGCGCATCAGGCGGACTTCCTCCTCTTCGTATTCGTCTTCACCCAGCTCGCGTAAGGCGGTCTGGACATCGTCCGATTCGGCTTCGTGGAAATAATCCAAAATGTCTTCCTGGTGGTAGATGTCCACATTGTCCTCGATGTAGTAGTTGATGTCCAAATGCGTTCCCGACGAGACAATGCTCTCGATTTCGCTCAGCAGCTCGTCAAACTCCAGTCCCTTGCCATAGGCGATGTCGTCGAGCGGAATCTTCTTGTCGATGTTCTGGATGATGCCGATTTTCAGCGCCGAGTTGTTGACGACGGACTTCACCACCATGTCGTTCGGGCGGGTGATTTCGTTCTCTTCCACATACTCCTTGATGAGCTTGATGAACGGCTCGCCAAATTTTTCGGCTTTGCCTGCACCCACGCCCGCGATTTGGGTCATCTCCTCCTTCGTGATGGGGTACTGGATGGCCATGTCCTCGAGCGATGGGTCTTGGAAGATGACGAAAGGCGGCAGGTTGTTTTGCTTGGCGATGGTCTTGCGCAGGTCCTTCAGCAAGGCGAAGAGGGTCTTGTCGGCGCCACCGTCTTTGTTGGCACCCATGGCCGCCATGGTCTCAGGATCGTCGTCGTCGGTGCTCTCGTAGTCGTGGTCCTTGACAAGCATGATGGTATAAGGCTTCTTGATGAAGTTCTTGCCTTCCTTGGTGATCTTCAGGATGCCGTAGTTTTCTATATCCTTGGAAAGCAGCTTGTTGACCAATGCCTGACGGATAACGGCGGTCCAATATTTCTCGTCGTGTTCGTCACCGGCACCGAAGAATTCGTTGTTTTCCTGTTTGGCCGCCTTAATGTCGCCAGTGAGTTTGCCGGCCAAAAGCTCTGCGATGTGTTTGGTCTTGAAGAGCTGTTTGGTGTCTTCCACGGCTTCGAGGACGAGTTTCAGGTCTTCCTTGCCGTCGAATTTCTCCTTGGGTGAGCGGCAGTTGTCGCACGAGCCGCAGTTTTCCTTATTGTATTCTTCGCCGAAGTAGTGAAGCAGTAGTCTGTGACGGCAAACGGCTGATTCAGCGTAGGTTACGGTTTCATTCAGCAACTCTCTCGCAATCTCCTGTTCGGCCACGTTCTTGCCTTTGTTGAACTTTTCGAGCTTGTGGATGTCCTCGTAGTCGTAGAAAGCGATGCAGTTGCCTTCGCCGCCGTCGCGACCGGCGCGGCCAGTCTCTTGATAGTAGCCTTCGAGGCTCTTTGGAATGTCGTGGTGGATGACGAAACGCACATCGGGCTTGTCGATGCCCATGCCGAAGGCGATGGTGGCCACGATGACGTCGGCTTCCTCCATCAGGAACTTGTCTTGGTTCTCCTTGCGGGTCTGGCTGTCCAAGCCGGCGTGGTAGGGCAGGGCGCGGATGCCGTTGACGGCGAGCGTTTCGGCCAGTTCTTCCACTTTTTTGCGGCTCAGGCAATACACGATGCCCGACTTGCCGGGATTCTGCTTGATGTATTTGATGATGTCCTTGATGACGTCTTTGGTCTTCGGGCGTACTTCATAATAGAGGTTGGGCCTGTCGAACGACGACTTGAACACCTTGGCATCCATGATTTCAAGGTTCTTCATGATGTCGTTTTGCACCTTCACCGTGGCGGTGGCGGTGAGGGCGATGACGGGCAGGTTGTCGCCAATCGCGTTGATGATGGGACGCAGACGGCGGTATTCGGGGCGGAAGTCGTGGCCCCATTCCGAGATGCAGTGCGCCTCGTCGATGGCGACGAACGAGATCTTCAGTCCGCGAAGGAACTCAACCGTTTCCTCTTTGGTGAGCGACTCGGGTGCCACATACAGCAGTTTGGTCTTGCCGCTCTTCAGGTCTTCTTTCACCTCAAGCAGCTCGGCCTTCGAGAGTGACGAGTTCATCACATGGGCGATGCCCAACTCGGTGCCGAAGTTGCGGATCATGTCCACCTGGTTCTTCATCAGGGCGATGAGCGGGGAGACGACGATAGCCGTGCCTTTCGACATCAGTGCGGGCAGCTGGTAGCAAAGCGACTTGCCGCCTCCCGTAGGCATCAGGACGAAGGTGTTGTTGCCGCCAAGGATGCTTTTGATGATCTCTTCTTGGTTGCCCTTGAATTGGTCGAAGCCGAAAACATTCTTCAACAGCTTGTGTATCGCCAGGTCTTCTTTTTTAGCCATTGTTTCCTCCTTTTGGTATTGTCCGAAAATTTGTGTTATTTTGCAATCTCTTTCGAGAAACTACGTTCTATAAAAGGGTCGGTTGCTCCCCTTGTCACAAAAGACAAAGTTATAGTTTTTAAATCATTCGGCGCAAGAAAAATTCGAGAAAAAATGAAAAAAAATGACCAAATTATTGAATTGGTTAATCAAATCATTGATAATGAAGCTAATGCAATCATTGGATTGAAGCAAAAAATCGATGATGATTTCCGAAAAACAGTGGACCTGGTGCTTGAAAACAAAGGAAATCTCGTGTTTTCGGGCATCGGGAAGAGTGCAATAATAGCCCAAAAGATTGTGGCAACCATGAATTCCACAGGCACGACGGCTGTTTTCATGCACGCTGCCGATGCCATCCACGGCGATTTGGGCATGGTCCGCGAAGGCGATATTGTGGTCATTTTGTCGAAAAGCGGCGAAACGCCTGAAATCAAGGTGCTGGTGCCGCTCATCAAATTACGGGGCAACAAAATTGTGGCGATGGTGGGCAACTGCAAGTCGTATTTGGCTTCGCAGGCCGATTTCGTCCTCGATGTCACGGTTGACGAAGAAGCCATCCCAGGTAGTCTGGCCCCGACGAGTAGCACGACGGCGCAACTCGTCATGGGCGACGCGCTGGCCCTTATATTAATGAGGTGTCGCGGATTCTCGACCGACGACTTCGCCAAGTTCCACCCAGGCGGAGCTCTCGGGAAGCAGCTTTATCTGCGTGTCAAAGACCTTTATGTCCGCAATGAACGTCCCGAGGTGGGACCCGACGACAACCTCACGCGCGTCATCATCGAGATGACGCACAAACGTTTGGGCGCCACTGTGGTTTGCGAAGGCGAAAAGGTGCTGGGCATCATCACCGATGGCGACTTGCGTCGCATGCTGATGAACACGCCTGACATCGAGCACGTGAAGGCCTCGCAAATCATGACCACCGACCCCAAGACTATCAACGACGAGGCTTTGGTGGTGGATGCCTTGCATAAGATGCGTTCCAACAGCATCACGCAGCTGCCTGTCGTGAAAGATGGCAAATATCTGGGTATCATCCATTTGCATGATATTTTAAAAGAAGGGATATTCTGATGAAACTGAGCACCGATCATTTGGTAAAGAAATACGGTCAACGTACCGTGGTCAACGATGTGAACATCGAAGTCGAACAAGGCGAGATTGTGGGTCTGCTCGGCCCTAATGGCGCAGGCAAGACCACCACGTTTTATATGGTGGTCGGCCTTATCAAACCCTACTCGGGCAAGGTTTTCCTCGATGAGCAGGACATCTCCGACCTGCCTATGTACCGCAGGGCCCAAATTGGCATTGGCTATTTGGCCCAAGAGGCTTCGGTGTTCCGTCAGATGACGGTGGAAGACAACATCTATTCCGTGATGCAGTTCAAGAAGGACATGAAAGAGGTCGATCGCCGCAAGAAGTTGGAGGAGCTGCTGGAGGAGTTCGGCCTCGACCATGTGCGCAAGAGCAAAGGCATTCAGCTGTCGGGCGGTGAGCGACGCCGCACCGAGATAGCTCGTGCCTTGGCCGTGAGCCCCAATTTCATCCTTTTGGACGAGCCTTTCGCTGGCGTCGACCCCATCGCCGTCGAGGACATCCAACGCATCATTTTCAAGCTGAAAAGGAAAAACATCGGTGTGCTCATCACCGACCACAACGTGCACGAAACCCTCAGCATCACCGACCGCGCCTATCTGCTCTTCGACGGCAAGGTGCTGAAGGCTGACACGCCTGAGAACCTGGCGCAAGATGAACATGTCCGCGAGGTGTATCTCGGACATAACTTCGTGTTCCACAAGAAGGAGCTGTAAACTTATTCTTCCATTTTCCTGGCAAAAAACACCGACATCAGGATGTAAACCATCATGATGAACGGCAACGCCACGAACCTGAAAATGGCGAATCCGGCCACAGCCACGATGAGGAAAATCCACCGCACCTCGTTGCCTTTCCATTTTGCCGACTTCATCTTGAACGAGAAGAAACGCAGACGGCTTACCATTAAAAACGAGAAGAAAAGCGTGATGCCGAGGCAGGCCCAATAACCCAAGGCGCCGTCTTTGAGATGCCCCGCTTGGCTGAGAGCCAACGGTAAGGAGGCAATAAAGATGGCCATGCCCGGCGCAGGAATGCCGCGAAACGATGTTTTCTGTGTGTCGTCGATGTTGAACTTGGCCAAGCGGATGGCCGAGAACACGGGCAGCAGAAACGCAAGGCAGGGGAGAAGCTCTATACCAAACAAGGTGATTAGCGGCTTGTCGGTTGCATATAACATCAAATAACGCATGATGAACCCTGGTGCCACGCCGAAAGAAACTACATCTGACAGCGAGTCCAAATCAGCCCCGATGGGGGAGTGGGCGTGTAGCAGTCGGGCGGCGAAGCCATCGAGGAAGTCGAAGAGACCAGCCACGAAAATCATGATGGCGGCCTTGACGGGCATGCCCAAGGAGACAAAAAGGATAGAGAGACAGCCCGAGACGAGGTTGCCGCAGGTGAGGGCGTTAGGGAGGTGTTGCTTGAGGGACATTTCCATGTGTTTTTATAGCTTGCAAAGGTAAGTTTTTTTCGGAAAAAGCGTATTTTTGCGCAAAATTTGAAGGGCTTTTTATGCAACATCAGTTTTATACGCTACAGAAGGTGGCCGAAGTGGTTAACGGTCAGTTGGTTGGAGGCACTGCGGAGCGGAAAATCAGCGATTTGTTGATCGACAGCCGCCACCTGATGGATGCTGGACAGGCGTTGTTTTTCGCCTTGAAGAGCAACCGCAACGACGGACATAAATATATCCAAGATCTTTATGAGAAGGGTGTCAGGGCTTTTGTGGTGAGCCATCTGCCCGAAGTGGAGTGTCCAGGAGCGGCTTTCATCGTTGTCGACGACACTTTGAAGGCCTTGCAGGCGTTGGCGGCCTATCACCGTCAGCGGTTCGACATCCCCGTCATCGGCATCACGGGTAGCAATGGCAAGACCATCGTCAAGGAATGGCTTTATCAGATGTTGAGCCCCGACTATAGCATCGTCCGTAGCCCGAAGAGCTACAACTCACAGGTGGGCGTGCCTCTTTCGGTGTGGCAGATGAACGAGAACAACGAACTGGCCATCTTCGAGGCTGGCATTTCCGAACCTGACGAGATGATGGCCTTGCAGGACATCATCCGCCCGACCATCGGCGTGTTTACCAACATCGGGCAGGCGCACGACGAGAACTTCATCAACCGCGGGCAGAAGGCCGGGGAGAAGCTGAACCTTTTTACCAAGGCACAACAACTGGTCTACTGCATGGATTATTCTGAGGTGCAGCAGGTGATCATCCGTTCGGGTATGGCCTCCAAACTGCGACTCTTCACTTGGAGCCGTAAGTTCGAGGATGCCGACTTGCTGGTCAAGGAGGTGACGAAAAACGAGAAGACCTCAACGGTCAAATGCCGTTACCACGATACTGATCTGGCGTTCGTCATCCCCTTTGCCGACGATGCCTCCATCGAGAATGCCATCCATTGCATTGCCGTGTGTCTGTTGATGAAGTTTTCCCCGTCCCATATCACGGAACGCCTCTTGGCGCTGACCTCGGTGGCCATGCGTCTTGAGATCAAGGCGGGTGTCAACAATTGCACCATCATCAACGACTACTACAATTCTGATGTCAACTCGCTCACCATCGCCCTCGACGTGATGAGTCAGCAACACCAGCACAAGCGGCATGTGGTCATCTTGTCCGACATTCTTCAGAGCGGCCGAAGTGAAATGGATTTGTATGCCGAGATCAGCGAACTTTTGAAGAAGAAAGGTGTTGATATGCTCATCGGCATCGGTGAAAGCATCTCGCGGCAGTCCAACAAATTCGACATGGAGGCGTATTTCTACAAGAACGTGCCTGATTTCTTGGCCCAGTTCCCCTTCTCGAAATTCAACAACCAGACCATCCTGCTGAAAGGTGCCCGCGCCTTCGAGTTTGAGCAGATCGGTATGGAATTGCAGGAAAAAGCCCATGAGACGGTGCTCGAAATCAACTTCAACCATTTGGTCAGCAACCTGAACCATTATCGCTCGAAGATCAAGCCCGAGACCAAACTGATGGTGATGGTGAAGGCATTCGGCTATGGCAGCGGCAACCTCGAAGTGTCCAATGTGCTTCAGTTCCATAATGTTGACTATCTGACGGTTGCCTTCGCCGACGAAGGCGTGGAGCTGCGTCGTGCAGGCATCAACCTGCCCATCATGGTGATGAGTCCCGAGGTGAACAGCTACGACAACATCATCAAATACCACCTTGAGCCCGAGGTGTTCAGCTTCCGCAACCTTGAATTCATCGAGAAGGCGATGGAGAATTTGGCCTTGCCCGAGGCGCATCCGTTGAATGTCCACATCAAGCTGGACACAGGGATGCACCGCTTGGGCTTCTCGAACGACGAGCTTCCGGAACTCATCGAGCGCATCAAGGCCAACCCGATGCTGCACGTGAAGAGCGTGTTCTCGCATCTGGCCACGGCCGACAATCCCGCCGAGGACGAATTCACGCTGAGCCAAATCAGGAAGTTCGATGAGGGCAGCCAAATCATCGTGGAGGCGTTTCCGCACAAGGTGCTGCGCCATATCCTCAACACGGCGGGCATCACCCGATTCACGCAATACCAGTTTGATATGGTGCGTCTGGGCATCGGCCTCTATGGCGTGCCCACTTGCGAGGCCGACAAGGGCGCTTTGCAACCTGTGGTTTCGCTCAAGACGACCATCAACCAAATCAAGCGTATCCCGAAGGGCGACAGCATCGGCTACAACCGTCACGGTCGTGCCGAAAAGGACATGCGCATCGGCATCGTTCCCATCGGCTATGCCGACGGTCTCTCGCGTTTGCTGGGCAACGGAAACGGGAAGTTTTACGTCAACGGGCGGCAGGTGCCCGTCGTCGGAGACATCTGCATGGACATGTGTATGCTCGATTTGAGCGACGTCGAAGCCGCTGAAGGCGACACGGTGGTCATCTTCGACGCCGAGCACGACATTGCCGACATCGCCAAGGCGTGCCAGACCATTCCGTATGAAATAATGACACGCGTCTCGCAGCGGGTGAAGCGGGTGTATTATCAGGAATAAAAAAGGAGGCAGCTTAGCTGCCTCCTTTTTTATTATCCATTCAGCGCCTCAGCGCCGCCCACAATGTCGATCAGTTCGTTGGTGATGACGTTCTGGCGGGCTTTGTTGTAGAGGATCTTCAGCTCTTGCGACAGCTGGTCGGCGTTGTCGCTGGCGATGTGCATGGCCGTCATGCGGGCACCATGCTCAGCCGTCAGCGTGTCGAGCATGATGGAGTAGAAGTTGGTGCGGATGACCTTGGGAATCAGGTTGTTGACGAAACTCTCCTTGTCGGGCTCCACGATGTAGTCCAACGAGGAACCGTCGCTTTGCACTTCGGTCTTCAGCGGCAGCACCACCTCGCGCGAGGGCACTTGTACGCCTGCGTTCTTGAAGTGGTTGAAAATCAGTTCCACGCGGTCCACTTTGTGGCTGAGGAACAGCTCGACCATCGTGTCGCTGATTTCGGTCGCGATGTCGTACGACATTTCCTCGGCCAAAGGCGCATATTGTTTCTCCACCTTGATGCCGAACTTCTTGGCGTAGTCGTTGATTTTCTTCCCGACGAGGAAAACGACCACATTCTCAGCGCCAAGGCTGTTGGCATACTCGTCATACACCTGCTTGAACAGCTTGCAGATGCTGGAGTTGTAGACGCCGCACAGTCCGCTGCTCGACGAGAAGGCCATCAGCGCCACCCGCTTCACCTCGCGGTGCTCGGCCAGCGGGATGCTGACTTCGCCTTCGAGGGAGCCGAGGTAGTTGGCCAAGGCCTCGCTCAGCTTGTTCTTATAGGGCAGGAAACGCGTCGTGATGCCTTCGGTCTTCTTCAGCTTGGCCGCCGACACCATCTTCATCGCACTCGTGATTTTCTGCGTCGAGGCGACGGAAGCGATTCTGGCCCGTATTTCTTTTAGTGATGCCATACCTAATTCAATTAAAAATTGAGAATTGAAAATTGACAATTTAGCGATGCCAGTCTTTGTGCAATTATGCCTTACCCATTCTCCATTGTCAATTATCAATTTTTCATTATCAATTATCAATTATCCATTAAAGTGTTCACTCAGATTCAACGCCTCTTCCTTCAGCACCGCCTTGATGTCGTCGTCAATCTTGCCGGCGCGCAGTTGCTCCATCACGTCCTTGTGCTTCACCTGCATGATGTCGAGGAATTGCTTTTCGAATTCAAGCACCTTGTTTTCAGGCACTTTGCTCAGCAGACCGTTGGTGCCGCAGAAAATGATGGCGATTTGTTTCTCGACGGGCATAGGCGTGTATTGCGGCTGTTTCAGCAGCTCCACGTTCTTGCGGCCCTTGTCGAGGATGGCCAAGGTGGCGGCATCGAGTTCGGCGCCGAACTTCGAGAAGGCTTCCATCTCGCGGAATTGCGCCTGGTCGAGTTTCAGGGTGCCGGCCACTTTCTTCATCGACTTGATTTGGGCGTTGCCACCCACACGCGACACCGAGATACCCACGTTGATGGCAGGACGGATACCCGCGTTGAACAGGCTGGTTTCCAAGAAGATCTGTCCGTCGGTGATGGAGATGACGTTGGTCGGGATGTAGGCCGAAACGTCGCCTGCCTGCGTCTCGATGATGGGCAGAGCGGTGATGCTGCCGCCGCCTTTCACGATGTCCTTGATGCTGTCGGGCAGGTCGTTCATCTGGCGCGCCACGTCGTCGTTCTTGATGACCTTGGCGGCGCGCTCCAGCAGACGGCTGTGGAGGTAGAAGATGTCGCCAGGATATGCCTCACGTCCCGGGGGACGGCGCAGAATCAAGGAGACCTCACGATAGGCCACGGCCTGTTTCGACAGGTCGTCGTAGATGATGAGGGCGTGACGGCCCGTGTCGCGGAAGTACTCGGCGATGGCGACGCCCGCGTAAGGCGCATAGAACTGCATGGCGGCGGGGTCGGAGGCGGTGGCCGAGACCACGATGGTGTAGTCCATGGCGCCGTTCTCTTCCAAAGTCTTCACGAGGTTGGCCACGGTGGAGCCTTTTTGCCCGACGGCCACATAAATGCAATAGATCGGGTCGCCGTTCTTGAAGTTCTCTTTTTGGTTGATGATGGTGTCGATGGCGATGGCGGTCTTGCCCGTCTGGCGGTCGCCGATGATGAGCTCACGTTGGCCGCGGCCGATGGGGATCATGGCGTCGATGGCCTTGATGCCCGTTTGCAGCGGCTGGTTGACGGGTTGGCGGAAGATGACGCCCGGAGCCTTGCGCTCCAGCGGCATCTCGTAGGTCTTGCCTTGGATGGGGCCCTTGCCGTCGATGGGGCGGCCCAAGCCGTCCACCACGCGGCCCAGCATGCCTTCGCCTGCCAGCACGGAGGCGATGCGCTGGGTGCGTTTCACCGTTTCGCCTTCCTTGATGCCCTCGGTGGGACCGAGCAGCACCACGCCGACGTTGTCTTCCTCAAGGTTGAGCACCACGCCCATGGTGCCGTTCTCGAACTCGACGAGTTCGTTCGACTGCACCTTGTCGAGGCCGTAGACGTGGGCCACGCCGTCGCTCACTTGCAGCACCTTGCCCACCTCCTCGAACTGAACCTTGTTGCTCATGTTCTGGAGCTGCATCTGCAAGATGCTCGATATTTCACTTGGTTTGATGTTTGACATATATGTAGTTTTTTTATTATTTCAATCTGTTTTTCAGCGCGTTCAGTTGTCCCGCCACGCTGGCGTCCATGCGCGAGTTCTCGATGTCGAGGATGAAGCCACCGATGAGGCTCGGGTCGATGTGGACGTCTAGCTCGGCGTCGGCATCGAAGGTCTGCTTCACGAAGGTCTTGATTTTGTCGTAGGTCTCCTCAGGCAGCTGTGTGGCCGTGGTCACCTGCGTGCTCAGGATGTTGTGCTTGGCGCGGTACATCTCCATGAATTTCATGGCGATGAGGAACATCTTGTCCTCGCGCTTTTGGTCGGCCACGAAGGCGATGAACTGCTTCAGGCAGTCGTGCATGGGCTCGCCGACGGCCATCTCCAGCAGCTTCACCTTTTCCTCGCGGGCCACGATGGGGTCGGCCAGCACCTCGTTGAACTGGGCGATGGCCAAGAGGTAGTTGTGGCTGAAGCGTGTCAGGCCTTCATAGACGGCATTCTCGCAGCCCTGCTCTTGAGTCAGTTGGAACAGCGCCCTCGCGTATCTGACCGATATTTTTCCGTTGTCCATAACTTAGGCTTGAATCTGGGGGTGGTTGTTCTTCAGCAGTTGCTCGATGTAGGCGCTTTGCGACGGCTTGTCGCTCAGCTCGCGTTGCAGCAGCTTCTCGGCGATGTCGACGCTGAGGGCGATGACCTCGTTCTTGATTTGGGCCATGGCCTCGGCTTGTTCCTTTTCAATCTTCAGGCGGGCGTCGGCCACGATTTTTTCGGCTTCCTTGCGGGCTTCCAGCTTCGCTTCCTCCACCACTTGGGCCTTCAGCTCCTGGCTCTCCTTCATGATGCGAATCTGCTCGGCTTGCGCGGCAGCCATGGTTTCCTGTTTTTTCTGCTCGATGCCGGCCAAGGCTTTGTTGGCCTCATCGGCGGCCAGCAGCGACTCGGAGATGTGGGCGTTGCGTTTCTCGACGGCGCCCATAATCATCGGCCAACCGGCCTTTGCCAAGATGACGAAGACGATGAGGAAGGCGATGAGCATCCATATCACTAATCCACTTTCGGGAAGAAATAAATCCATTGTTTTATGGTTTAAATGTCTGTTTTAATTCAATGTTTGACAGGGGACTTCGGGGCCTTCGACAGGCTCAGGCACCCTTCACTTCTGTAAAAGCGAAGGTCCCTGAGCTCGTCGAAGGGCCGACTCAAAGTCCCGCGAAGCGATTTAGCCGAGCACGGCCAACACGCAGACGACGATGGCGAACAGCGTTGCACCTTCGACGAGGGCGCCGGCGATGATCATGCCAGACTGAATCTTACTGGCGGCTTCAGGCTGACGGGCCATGGCTTCCATGGCTGACTGACCGATTCTGCCGATACCCATACCGGCTCCGATGACTGCGATGGCGGCTGCGATGGCAGCTAAACCCGGCACATACGATACTGCTTCAAGGATGGTTGATAATAACATGATGATTAAATTTAGATTGTTAGGATGATTATTTGTTTAATTGTTTATTCGTGTTGTAGGGACGCATCGAATGCGTCCGCGTTGTTTATTCGTGTTCAGGTTCGTGTTGTGCCATTCCGATGAACAGGGATGACAAAATGGTGAAAACGTAGGCCTGGATGTAGGCCACCAGCAGTTCCAAGACCGTCATGAAGATGGTCATGAAGATGGAGACGATGCTCATCACGCCACCCATGCCAGCGCCATACATGCCGCCGATGATGAAGATCAGGGCCATGAGCACCATGATGACGATGTGGCCTGCCAGGATGTTGGCGAACAGACGGACCATCAGGGCGAAGGGCTTGGTGATGGTCGAAATCAGCTCGATGATGGGCATCAGCGGGAAGGCCTTCAGGAAGATGGGCACGTCGGGCCAGAGGATGTCCTTCCAGTAGTGCTTGTTGCCAAACACGTTGACGAAGAAGTAGGTCAGCAGGGCCAAGACGACGGTGATGCTGAGGTTGCCCGTCACGTTGGCGCTGAACGGGAAGAACGGAATCAGGCCGAACAGGTTGGCGAAGAAGATGAAGAAGAACACCGTCAGCAGGTAAGGCGCGAATTTCTTCACTTTCTTTTCGGGGATGTTGGGGCGGATGATGCCGTCAAGCACGGTGTAGGTGAGCCATTCCACCAAGCCTTGGTATTTGGTGGGCTTGGCCATCGGGTCTTTCTTGTATTTCTTCGCTGCGGGCAGGAAGAAAGCCAAGAGGAAGGCGCACACCAGGAAGATGCCGAAGGCGTTCTTGGTGAACGAGATGTCGAACGGGCGCGAGATGCCGCCGTCGGCCTTCACTTCTACCAGCTTGCCTGGGTATTTGTCGGCGCTGATGGGCTCGATGAAGAAGTTGGCGCCCTTGTGGCTGAAGGTCTCGCCCTCCTTCAGCTCGCAGACGTGCTTCGAAGAGAAGCAGTGCCAGCCGCCGCCGTCCTTGCATTTGACGATGACGGGCAGCCACACGCAAACGGGGTGCTCGTGGATTTCCGTGATGTGGAAACAGTACGAGTCGCCCGTGTGCCCGAAGATGAACGACTTGGCGTCGAACTTCTCCTTCTTGGGCTGCTCCTCGTCTTGCGCGAAGCCTCGGCTCGGCGCCAACGTCAGCAATGCGAGGAAAAGGAATAGGATACTATGCTTCAAAACATTTTTCATGCTTTGTTTTCTTTGTTCAAGTTCTTGATATAGTGGTTGTAAACGCAAGTCTCCGCGACCAATGCGATGAGGTAGGCCAACGCCGTGATGATGACAAAAGCCCTGGCGCCTTGCTTGACGAAGAGGATGTAAAGCACCATCGCGACCACGGTGAGCCCGATTTTGATGCCTTTGTAGACCATCAGCCAAGTGAGTTTGCTGGGATGGGTGTCCAAGTTCTTCTTCATCAGCTGGCAATAGAAGGCGCCCAACACCATGTAGAGGTTAGGTCCCATGATCATCCAGTTGTTCCACCACGGCTTGTCGGCGAAGAAGCAGAGCAGCACGCCGTCCAGGACGAGGCAAATCAGCAGGAAGACCGCCAGATATTTTGTCAACACGTTGTTTTTCATAGCTCTACGCAAATAGTCAGCAGGTTGTTGTGGTTTTCGACGAAGCCGCCCTTGATGGCGAACTCTTTTGGCTCGCCGTCGGCCTCGGTGAGGCTGACTTTGCCGGCCTCAAGGATGGCCACGATGGCGGCATGGTGCTCCAGCAGGGTGAAAGGCCCCATCTGGCTCGGCACGGTGACCGCCGTGGCTTCGCCTTCAAACAGTGTTGCGTTCGGTGAAATGATTTCTACTTTCATGACACCTTAGTTGTTGGCGTTTTTCAGCATCTCTTCGCCCTTGGCAATGGCATCGTCGATGGTGCCCACCAGGTTGAAGGCGGCTTCGGGATATTGGTCGACTTCGCCGTCCATGATCATGTTGAAGCCACGGATAGTCTCCTCGATCGGCACCATCACGCCCTTCAGGCCGGTGAACTGCTCGGCCACGTGGAACGGTTGCGACAGGAAACGCTGCACGCGGCGGGCGCGGTGGACGACGATCTTGTCCTCTTCGGAAAGCTCTTCCATGCCGAGGATGGCGATGATGTCCTGCAATTCCTTGTTGCGTTGCAGCAGCTGGATGACGCGTTGGGCGGTGTTGTAGTGCTTCTCGCCGATGATGTTCGGGTCGAGGATGCGCGAGGTGGAGTCGAGCGGGTCGACGGCGGGATAGATGCCCAACTCGGCAATCTTACGGCTCAACACGGTGGTGGCGTCCAAGTGCGAGAAGGTGGTGGCGGGAGCGGGGTCGGTCAAGTCGTCGGCAGGCACATAGATGGCTTGCACGGAAGTGATGGACCCGTTCTTAGTAGAAGTGATACGCTCCTGCATCTGACCCATCTCGGTGGCCAGCGTAGGCTGGTAACCCACAGCCGAAGGCATACGGCCGAGCAGGGCCGACACCTCTGAACCGGCTTGCGTGAAACGGAAGATGTTGTCGATGAAGAGCAAGATATCGTTCTGCTCGTCATTGGTGTCGTCGCGGAACGACTCGGCCACGGTCAGGCCGGAGAGGGCCACGCTCACACGGGCTCCGGGCGGCTCGTTCATCTGGCCGAACACCAAGGTGGCTTGTGAAGTGGCGAGGGCTTTCTTGTCGATCTTCGAGAGATCCCAGTCGCCTTCTTCCATGGCCTTGACGAATTCATCGCCATATTTGATGATGCCCGATTCGATCATTTCGCGCAGCAGGTCGTTACCCTCGCGGGTACGCTCGCCGACGCCGGTGAACACCGAGTAGCCGTTGTAGCCTTTGGCGATGTTGTTGATGAGTTCCATGATAAGCACCGTCTTGCCCACGCCGGCGCCGCCGAACAGACCGATCTTACCGCCTTTCAGGTAAGGCTCCAGCAGGTCGATGACCTTGATGCCGGTGAACAAGACCTCTTTCGAGGTGGCCAGGTCTTCATACTTGGGAGGTTCGCGGTGGATGGCGTATTCATTGCTGCGGTCGAGGGTGCCGATGCCATCGATGGCGTCACCCGTCACGTTGAGCAGGCGGCCTTTGATTTGTCCGCCGATGGGGATGGAGATGGGCTTGCCCAGAGGGGTCACCTCCATGCCGCGCATGAGGCCGTCGGTCGAGTCCATGGCGATGGTGCGCACCGAGTCCTCACCGATGTGTTGCTGGCATTCCAGCACCACGCGCTTGCCGTTGGGGCGGACCACTTCGAGGGCGTCGTGGATCTTCGGGAGGCCCGCTTCGCCGCTCTGGAAATAGACGTCGACCACGGGGCCGATGATTTGAGTGATTTGTCCTTTAATCTGTGACATGATATTTCTGTTGATATTATTCAAAGGTCATTGCAGCGAACTGCAAAACGAAAAACAAGCCGCAAATTTATCAAATAATGTTTTCCCTCCAACACTTTTCGATAAAAAAGGAAAAAAAGTCTTCCAATGGGTATAAAATAGGAATAAAGAAAATTTGGGCGAAAAGTCCCATTTTGATTCTGTTGAGTGAAAAATAAAACCCATAGAATGAAAACCCGAAATCTTTTTTTGCGGAATGAGTACTTTTGCCTCAAAATCAACCAAAAAAGAAAATGGAAACGAATAAGGAAAACTCAGTCCGCATCCAGACTTCCTTCCTCAATGCGGCGGAAAAAAAGGCTTTGACTTGGCTGGCCGAGCGCCTGCCTAAATGGACCGACTCCGACATGCTGACTTTTGTGGGCCACGTCGGGGCTGTCATCATTGCTTTGGGCTTTATTTTGGCCAACTACAGCGTGCACTTTCTGTGGCTCAGCATCTTGGGCTTCGTCGTCAACTGGTACGGCGACTCGCTCGACGGCACCTTGGCGCGCGTGCGCAAGCAGCAGCGCCCCGTCTACGGCTTCTACATCGACCATACGATGGATGCCATCAACGAGGCCCTGATGTTCATGGGTGCGGGCTTGTCGCCCTTCATGCGCTTCGACTTGGCCTGCGTCATCCTCGTCGTCTACCTCATGCTGACACTCAACGTGTCGATGAATGCCCACCTGAAGGGTGAGTTCCGCCTAACCTACGCCAAACTGGGCCCCACGGAATTCCGCCTCATCTGCATTTTGGCGTGCCTTATATTAATAGGTGTGAAGTCGCTGCGCGACTACACTTTGGTGGTTCCGTGGACTGCGGGAGTGCTTGAGCTGCACATCCTCGACATCATAGGTGCGGTCATCCTTCTGGCCTTGACCGTAATCTATTTTATCACCATCTTCCAAGATGCGCGCTATTACAACAAGATCGACCCGAAACACAAGAATGGCTAATGTCAAGGAATTGATAGTAAAGCGTTTGCCGAAGTATTTTTTGGGCAACCTCATGGGCACCTTGGTCGACACCTTGGTGCTTTGGGTGTTTTCGCATCTCGTGTTCCACAACTATGTGGGGCAGTGCATCATCTCGCCCATCATCTCCTTCGAATGCGCGGTGTTTGTCAATTTCTTGGTGTGCTGCAACTTTACTTGGAAGGACCGCGTCGACCACAAGACGATCAAGGCGTTCTTCCGCCGTTATCTGGCTTACAATGCCTCGTGCACGGGCGGTTTCCTCATCAAGATGGGGATGCTGCTGCTGATACAATACCTGACGAAATGGGACGTGGTGATTTGCAACTTGTTGGCACTCTGCATCTCCGGGACGTTCAATTTCCTAATGGATGAGTTCGTGATTTTCAAGAAAAAGAAAGGACAGTGAGATGGCTTTGATTACGATGGAAGAATTGGAGCAGATGTCGCCGATGTTCAAGGGCGAAAAAGGCCATGCCTTGGCCCGTTGCCTGATGCGCCTGACGGGTGTCGACCAACTGGCCGAGCGTTACGCAAGGCATGAAGACCTGTCGGGTCCCGAGTTCGTAGAGGCTTTCCTTAAAGACTTGAATGTCAATTACGAAGTGGGCGGTTTGGAGCATCTGGCCGCTTTGAAGGAAGGCTCCTTCATCACCGTCAGCAACCACCCGTATGGCGGCTTGGACGGCCTCATCCTCATCGACCTCATCGGGCATTTTCGCGAGGATTTCAAGGTGATGGCTAACCAAGTCCTGGCGCTTGTCAAGACCATCAAGGACAACTTCATCAGCGTGGTACCTCGCACCGACAAAGCCGTTCAGGTGGCCAAGGAGAGCATCGCCGGATTACGCAAGGCGATACAGCATTTGATGGACGGTCATCCTTTGGGCATCTTCCCGGCAGGTGCCGTCTCCGACTTCCACTTTAGGGATTTCGGCATTTACGACCGCGACTGGCAAGAGTCGGCTATCCGTTTGATACAGAAGATGAAAGTGCCGGTGCTCCCCATCCGCTTCTTCGACCGCAATTCCACATGGTATTATTTGCTGGGCTTCATCGGCTGGCAAGTCAGGTCGGTTAGGCTGCCCAAGGAAGTGCTCAACAAGGCTGGAAAGAAAGTCCGTTTGGGCATCGGCCCCGTGATTTCTGTGGAGGAGCAACAGGCCTTCGACCGAAAGGAAGATTTTGGGAAAATGCTTCGTAACTCGGTGTATGACATGGCTTTACATGAAAAACTCTATCCGCGAGACTTGCTGAATTTTTGAGAATTTGAATCGTTGAATTTCATAAAAACCTATTTTTGCAAAATGAAAACCAAGATAAAAGAGGTCGCTACAGATAAGGATTTGAAGGCGTTCGTGCATTTCCCGAACGTGCTTTACAAAGACAATCCTTATTATGTCCCCCAAATCGAGTCGATGGACCGCGACACGCTGACGCCTGGCAAGAACCATGCCTTTGAGGTTTGCGAAGGCAAATACTGGTTGGCTTACAATGAGAAAGACGAGATTGTAGGTCGCGTGGCGGGCATCATCAATCGGCAGTACAACGAAAAGACTGGCGAGAAGATTTGTCGTTTCGGCTGGATCGACTTCATCGACGACCGCGAGGTCAGCCAGGCCTTGATGGACACCGTTGAGCGTTACGCCAAGGAAAAAGGCCTGGAAAAGCTTTGTGGCCCGATGGGTTTTTTGGAGTTTGACGCGGCGGGTGTGCTGGTGGAAGGCTTCGACAAGTTGCCGACGGCCTACGGCAAATACAATGCACCGTATTATGAAGACCACTTGACGGCTTTGGGCTATGCCAAAGACGTTGATTTTGTGGAATATCTGATTAAGGTGCCTGAGGTCATCCCCGAGCGTTATGCCCGCATGGCCGAGTTGGTTTCCGTCAAGAACAGCCTGCACCAAGCCGTTTTTACGAACCGCAAGGAACTGGCGCCTTACTTGGATGGCGTGTTCCGTTGCATGAACTCGGCTTATTCGCAGCTGCATGGTTTTTCGGAACTCTCTGCAGGTCAGTGCGATGACTTGAAGAAGCAGTTTCTTACCAACATCAATGTAGATTACGTCTCCATCATCCTCGATGCCGACGACCAAGTGATTGGCTTCGGCGTGGCTTTGCCTTCGCTTTCCAAGGCGATGCAGAAGGCCAAAGGCAGCTTGTTCCCGATGGGCTGGTATCACATGCTGAAGGCCTTGCGCCAAAACGACACCATCGACCTGCTGCTCATCGCCATCGACGAGAAATACAAGAACAAAGGTGTCAACGCCATGATTTTCCATAAGTTTGCGCAAGGCATCACGAAAAACGGCGTTAAGTTCATCGAGTCGACTCGCGAACTGGAGGACAACACCAGCGTGCAGAACCTTTGGCGTTATCTTGAGCACGACCTGACCAAGCGTGCACGCACCTATGTCAAACCTTTGAAAGAACGACACTATGAAAACTAATATCTTAAGGAATAATTGCGCTAAATATAGAGCCCCGCAAGAGGCGCAAGCCAAAGGCATCTATCCCTATTACAAACCTATCGAGTCAGAGCAAAGCACGGTGGTGAAAATCAACGGGAAGGATGTGCTGATGTTCGGCTCCAACAGCTATTTGGGCTTGGCCAACGACCCGCGCCTGAAGGAAGCTGCCATTGAAGCGGTGAAGAAATACGGTACCAGTTGCTCGGGCTCGCGTTTCCTCAACGGCACGCTCGACATCCACGTGGAGCTGGAGGAAAAACTCGCCAAGTTGGTAGGCAAGGAAGCCGCCGTGTGTTTCAGTACGGGTTTTCAGGTCAATCTAGGCGTGGTTTCGGCGCTTTGCGGCAGAAATGATTACCTGCTTCTCGACAGCCTCGACCATGCCTCCATCATCGAAGGCAGCCGTCTCTCGTTCGGCAAGGTGTGGAAATACAACCACAATGACATGGATGCCTTGGAAGCCAAACTGAAACTATGCCATCCCGACAGCGTGAAACTTATCGTGACCGATGGCATCTTCTCGATGGAAGGAGATATCGTCCCGTTGCCGAAAATGGTGGAACTAGCCGAGAAATACAATGCCGACATTATGGTCGATGATGCTCACGCTTTGGGCGTGTTGGGCAACCAAGGTCGCGGCACCGCCGACCATTTCGGCCTCACCGACAAGGTCGATTTGATTATGGGCACCTTCAGCAAGTCGTTTGGCTCGTTGGGCGGTTTCATTGCCGCCGATTTCGATGTCATCAACTTCCTGAAACACAATGCCCGTTCGCTGATTTTCAGCGCGAGTATGCCGCCTGCAAATGTGGCTTCCGTGAGCAAGGCTGTCGACATTATGCTGAACGAGCCCGAGCGCATCCAGCATCTTTGGGACGTGAGCAACTATGCCCGCAAGCAGTTCCAGGAGCGCGGCTTCGATACGGGCCACAGTTGCACGCCCATCATCCCGCTTTTGGTACGCAACTCGGAAAAGGCTTTCTGGCTGTGCAACAGGCTGTTGGAGGATGGCATCTTCGTCACGCCAGTCATCGCGCCTGCCGTCCCCGAAGAGGATGTATTGATTCGTTTCGCGCTGATGGCCACGCACACCTTCGAGCAGGTGGACGAGGCGGTCGAGAAAATTACGAAGGCATTTAAGGAAGCAGAAGTGATATAAAAGAGCTAAGGTCCCTGAGCTTGTCGAAGGGCCGTTTATTGTTATATGGTTATCTTCATCACAGGCATATCATCAGGCTTCGGCCTTGAGACGGCGCGCCTCCTCGCGCAAGAAGGCCACACCGTTTACGGCACGGTGCGCCGCACGGTGGAGCCGTTGCCCAAGGTGCATTATCTCCAAGTTGACGTGCGCGACCAGCAAGCGGTGAACGATGCCGTTCAGCAAATCGTTGAAAAAGAAGGCCGTATTGATGTCCTGATCAACAATGCCGGCATGGGCATTGGCGGTCCGCTGGAGTTTGCCACCGAGGAAGAAATCCGTTTGCAGATGGACACCAACTTTATGGGTTTGGTGCATTGCGTGGACGCCGTGTTGCCTTATATGCGTCAGCAGAAAAGCGGAAAAATCATCGCGCTGAGCAGCATTGGTGGCTTGATGGGGTTGCCGTTCCAAGGTTTTTATTCGGCCAGTAAATTCGCCATCGAGGGCTATTGCGAGGCCTTGCGCTTGGAGACGAAATCCTTTGGCATACAAGTGGTTGTGCTCCGACCCGGCGACTTTGCCACAGGCTTCACGGGCAGCCGCAAGAAAGTGGCAGATGAGGCCGCGCTACAAGCCTATCCCATCTACAAAACCGCCATCGCCAAGGTGGAACACGACGAAAACGGCGGCCTGAAACCCGTCGTCTTGGCGCGAAAAATCTCGAAAATCATCAAGAAAAAGAACCCACGCCACGGCTATGTGGTGGCCTCGCTGGAGCAAAAGCTGTCCGTGCTGTTGAAGCGGATTTTGCCAGCGAAGTGGTTTGCACGGATTCTGGGAAGTTATTATCGGGTGTGACACCCTCTTTTCATTGAATTTTCTCCGACTTTCGGTGAACCTCACGAAATTTTCCGCATTTCTTTTCGTTTTGCATTTGAATTTGCTATCTTTGCACCCAATTATTTTAGCAACAAACAAAACGAAAATATATGCAAGATAAACTGCAAGAATTGACCGACAGGCTCTACAACGAGGGCCTCTCGAAAGGAAAACACGACGGCGAAGAGCTGGTGCAAAAAGCCCAAGCCGAGGCCGACCGCATCATCGCCCAAGCCAACAAGGAAGCCGACGAGCTGAAAACCAAGGTGGCCGCCGACGTGAAGATGGCCGCCACGCAAAGCATCGCCGTGACGAAGCAAGAGATTGAGAAGATGGTGGTGACGAAAGCCGCCCAGGAAGGCGTGAAAGCCAATATGGGCAATGCCGCCTTCGTCAAGGAGCTGGTTTCCAGCGTGGTGAAGGCTTTCAATCCCCAAAACGCATCGCCCGTTGACTTGAGCCTCATCCTGCCCGAAGCACTGAAGGCCGAGATGGAGCCTTTCGTGAAGAACGAAATCGCCAACCAGTTCAAGGGCGAGGTGAAGGTGGACTACTCCAAGAAGGTGAACGGCGGCTTCAAGGTCGCACCCAAGGACGGCGGCTATGTGCTCAATTTCACCGACGACGAGTTCACGCAACTCATCGCCAACTACCTGCGTCCCGCCACCAAGAAAATCCTGTTCGGCTGATGGATAACTATGTCTATATTGTGGCCGGCTTGCCGGAACTGACCTCGGGCTTCGAGAACACGGGCTTCGACTATCAGGCCGTCAAGGAAAGCATCGTGGAACTGCTCTCCGAAAGCGACCAACAGCTGGTCGAGCTGATGGAGGAGGGCTTCGATGAGACTACGCTTGGTGCCGACTTCTACGCCAAAGCCGCTGCCTCGAAGAACCGCTTCATCCGCGAGTACTTCGACTTCGACGGTCGCCTGCGCAATATGAAGGTGAACTATCTGGCCAAGCGTCTCGGCAAAGAGAGCGACCCTTATCTGGTGAACTTCGAGGAAGCCGACTTCGAGGAAGAGAAGCAAATCGCCGAAATCCTCGACAACGCCGACTTCGTGCAGCGCGAGCAGAAGATGGACGAGCTGAAATGGGAGAAAGCCTCCGACATCGCCCGCATGGACTACTTCAATATGAACGCCATCCTCGCTTTCCTCGTCAAGGCCAAGACGGTGCAACGCTGGGCCGAGCTCGACAAGGAGAAAGGGGAGGAGATGTTCCGCAAGCTCGTCAAGGAGATTCGCGGGACGAACGCGGATTTGGATTTGAGCGGAGGAGGTAAATTATAAGTAAAAATGCTTATATTTATCAATTATAAGTAAAAATGCTTATGTTTGCAGGCTGTAAGTAAAAATACTTAATCAATGGGAAACAAAATGCAAAACGCAACAATTTCGGCCGACATAGTCTCTTCTACTTCATTAAGTGTGATGGACTTGACACATCTTCAATCTGTGATTAGGCAGTTTTTGAATGAGCTGTCGAGAGAATCGCAAGATGAAGATTGGGGCCGCTTGTTCAAAGGTGATTCGGTGGAGATTTTCTTGAAAGATCCGCATAAAGCCCTTAGGACGGCTTTGTTGCTAAAAGCATTGGTAAAAAAGACCATCATTGAAAGCAATATGTTGGCCAAGCAAAGTCCGTTCAAGCGATTTGGAGTTAGGATGGCAATTGGAATTGGCGAGATGCGTATGGCAGATAAAGTTAGAGATGTATTAGACGGTGAGGCTATTTATTATTCCGGGAGAATGTTGGAGAAAGCGGATAGGGAGGGGGCTTCTGTCAAGCGGAGTATGTTTTTTGCGTGCAAAGATTCATTGCTTACTGAGCAAATGGAAGTGATGTTAGGCCTGCTGGATGTATTGTTCAAGGATGCAACAGCTCGACAAAGTGAGATTCTTTATTATAAGTTGTTGGGACTGAATGAAGAAGAAATTGCTGCAAAATTGAATATTAAGCAGTCCGCAGTAAATCAGCATAGTAATGCCGTCGGTTGGAAAGCCATCGAATCCGCCGTGAACTATTTTGAAAAACTCAATTTCGAACAATGATAGTCAAATTCGTCATATTGCAACTCTTGGCGCACCTTGTCAGCGACTTCTACTTGCAGACAGAGAAATCTTGCAAGCACAAAGCCGACAATGCGTTCAAGTCGAGGCATTTGTACATCCATTCGTTGATTACATTTGCCTGCGCTTGGTTGCTTTCGATGAGTTTGGGTTATTGGTGGGTGGCGTTGACGATTGCTGTGCTCCATTTCGTGATTGATGGCTTGAAGTCGAAGTTTAAGGATTTGAAAGGCGTGTTTTTCTATGACCAATTGCTTCATTTGCTCGTCATTGTTGCGGCTGTGATGTTAAATAATAAGGTAGGCACAATTGCGTTGCCAACTTGGTTGCCCGAATCGAAGGTGTTGCTGTGGGTTTGGGCTTTCGTGTTTTGCCTGCGTCCCGCCAATTTCTTCATCCAAGCCATTTTCAAGGATGCCCAAATCTCCTTCCCGAACAACGGCGAGGAGAACCCGAGTCTGCCCAATGCAGGCCACGTCATTGGCAATGTTGAAAGGATGCTGACCTTGGTTTTCGTGATGTTGGGACAATATGAAGCCATCGGTTTCCTGCTGGCGGCCAAGTCGTTGCTGCGTTTCAGGGAGACCGATACGGTGAAGTCGGAATATGTTTTGGTCGGAACTTTGTTGAGTTTTGGCTTTGCGATTTTGGTGGGCGTTGCCGTGAAATTGTTAATCGAATCGAATGTAATTGTTTGAAAACAAATAAAATAAGTAATGCATAATATATGAAAACAACAGGTAAAGTTACAGGAATCATTTCCAATCTGGTTACCGTGGAGGTGGACGGCCCTGTGGCACAGAATGAAATCTGCTTCATCGACCTTGACGGCGTCAAGTTGATGGCGGAGGTCATCAAGGTGAACGGGAACAAAGCCTCGGTGCAGGTCTATGAAAGCACCCGCGGCCTCCAAATCGGCGACCCAGTGGAATTCCAAGGCTACATGCTTGAGGTGACCTTGGGACCTGGTCTGCTTTCGAGCAACTTCGACGGCCTTCAGAACAACCTTGCCACGATGGAAGGCGTGTTCCTGAAACGCGGTGAGTATACCAAGCCGTTGGATGAGAATAAGTTATGGGACTTCACGCCCATCGCCAAAGTCGGGCAACAGGTGGTTGCCGCCGACTGGCTGGGCGAAGTCAAGGAAGGCTGGCTGCCCCACAAAATCATGGTGCCGTTCAATTTCCAAGGCACTTACACCGTGAAACAGGTGGCCCAAGCCGGACAGTACAAAATCACCGACACCATCGCCACGCTGACCAATGCAGAAGGCGAGGAGGTGAAGGTGACGATGATGCAGAAATGGCCCGTCAAGGTGGCCGTGGGCGGATATGTGGAGAAACCGCGTCCCTTCAAGGTGATGGAGACGGGTGTGCGTTGCATCGACACGCTGAACCCCATCGCCGAGGGCGGCACGGGCTTCATTCCGGGACCTTTCGGCTGCGGCAAGACGGTGCTGCAACACGCCCTCGCCGAGCAAGCCGACGCCGACGTCATCATCATGGCGGCCTGCGGCGAGCGTGCCAACGAGGTCGTGGAAATCTTCACCGAGTTCCCCGAACTGAAGGACAAGCACACGGGTCGCTCGCTGATGGAGCGTACCATCATCATCTGCAACACGTCCAACATGCCAGTCGCGGCGCGTGAGGCTTCGGTCTACACGGCCATGACCCTCGGTGAATACTACCGCGCCATGGGCATGAAGGTGCTGCTGCTCGCCGACTCCACCTCGCGTTGGGCGCAGGCCTTGCGTGAGATGAGTAACCGTCTGGAGGAACTGCCCGGTCAGGACGGCTTCCCCGTTGACCTTTCGGCCATCATCTCCAACTTCTACGCTCGCGCCGGTTTCGTGAAACTCAACAACGGCGCTACGGGTTCCATCACCTTCATCGGAACGGTGTCGCCCGCTGGCGGTAACCTGAAGGAGCCTGTCACCGAATCGACGAAGAAAGCCGCGCGCTGCTTCTACGGCCTCTCGCAGAACCGCGCCGACAAGAAGCGTTATCCCGCTGTCGACCCCGTCGATTCCTATTCGAAATATCTGGAATATCCCGAAATCATTGAATATCTCGACGAGAAGATTGAAAAAGGCTGGGTCGATAAGGTCACCAAGACCAAATACATCATTCGCAAAGGTAAGGACGCCTACGAGCAAATCAACATCTTGGGCGACGACGGCGTGCCGATGTCGTACCACGAGCAGTATTGGAAGTCGGAACTCATTGATTTTGTGATCCTTCAACAAGACGCTTTCGACGACATCGACGGCTCCACGCCGCTCGAACGCCAAAAGTTCATGCTCGACCTCGTGCTCGAAATCTGCGACCGCTCGTTCAAGTTCGACAACTTTGAGGAGTGCACGACTTACTTCAAGGGCTTGATCAACATCTGCCGTCAGATGAACTACTCGGAATTCAAGTCGGAACAATTTGAAAAATATCTCGGACAGTTAAAGGAGGAACTGAAACATGAGTGAGAAAGCCTTTCAACGCATCTATACGAAGCTGACCGCCATCACCAAGGCCACCGTGACCCTTGAGGCGCAAGGCGTGGCCAACGACGAACTGGCCCTTGTGGCAGGTCGTTTGGCGCAGGTGGTGAAAATCAAGGACAAGAACGTCACCTTGCAGGTGTTTGGCGGCACGGAAGACATCCCGACCAATGCCGAAGTCACCTTCTTCGGCGAGCCGCCCACCTTGAACGTGAGCGAAGACTTGGCCGGTCGTTTCTTTAACGCCTACGGTGAGCCCATCGACGGCGGTCCGGCCGTGGAGGGCGAGAAACGCCAAATTGGCGGCCCGTCGGTCAACCCGTTCAAGCGTCGCCAGCCTTCGCAACTGATTCCCACGGGTATCGCCGGCATCGACTTGAACAATACTTTGGTCTCCGGCCAGAAGATTCCGTTCTTCGCCGACCCCGACCAACCCTACAACCAAGTGATGAGTATGGTGGCCCTCCGCGCCGATGTGGACAAAATCATCCTCGGCGGCATGGGCTTGACCAACGACGACTACCTGTTCTTCAAGAACCAGTTCGAGAGCGCGGGTGCCCTGCACAAGATCATCAGTTTTGTGAACACCACCGACCAGCCGCCTGTCGAGCGTCTGCTGATTCCCGACATGGCCCTGACCGCGGCTGAATATTTCGCCGTGGACAAGAATGAGAAGGTGCTGGTGCTGCTCACCGACATGACGCTTTACGCCGATGCCTTGAGTATCGTCTCGAACCGTATGGACCAGATTCCTTCCAAGGACTCCATGCCCGGCTCGCTCTATTCCGACTTGGCGAAGATCTACGAAAAGGCCGTGCAGCTGCCCGATGGCGGTTCCATCACCATCATCGCTGTGACGACCTTGAACGACGGCGACATCACGCACGCCATCCCCGACAATACGGGTTACATCACCGAGGGCCAGTTGTTCCTCCGTGCCGACCCCGACTCGGGTAAGGTCATCGTGGACCCGTTCCGTTCGCTGTCGCGTCTGAAACAGTTGGTGCAGAACAAGAAGACCCGCGAGGACCACAGTGCGGTGATGAACACCTCGGTGCGCCTCTACGCCGATGCCGCCAACGCCAAGACCAAGTTGGAGAACGGCTTCGACTTGAGTGACTACGACCTGCGCTGCCTCGACTACGCCAAGGAATACGCCACGCGCCTGCTCGCCATCGATGTCAACATTTCCATTGAGGAGATGCTGAACACGGGTTGGGAGTTGTTCGCGAAGTATTTCACCAAGGCGGAGACGGGTTTGAAGGAATCGTTGATTCAGAAATACTGGAAAGAAAAAGAATAAAACATGGCCATTAAGTTCCAATACAATAAGACCTCGCTGAACGAGCTGAACAAGCAGCTCAAGACGCGAACCCGCGCCCTGCCCACGCTGAAGAGCAAGGAGAGCGCCCTGCGCCTTGAGGTGAAGAAAGCCAAGCAGCGTTCGGAGGGACTTGTCGCACAGTTAGAGGCCGAACTCAAGTCGTATGAGTACATGGCCCGGCTTTGGAATGAATTTGAGCCAGGACTGATTTCGGTGACCGATGTCAAACTGAAGACCGTCAAGATTGCGGGCGTGCCCGTGCCGGCCTTGGAGGAGGTGCTGTATGAGGTGAAGGACATCAACCTCTTCACCAAGCCGATGTGGTATGCCGACGGTGTGCAAATCTTGAAAAACCTCGCCCAGTTGGGCATCGAGTCGGAGGTCTATACCGAGGTGAGCCGCATCCTCGACTACCAACGGAAGAAGACCACACAGAAAGTCAACCTTTACGAGAAGGTGCAAATCCCTGGCTACAACGAAGCCATACGCAAGATCAAGCGATATATGGAAGACGAGGAGAACCTCTCCAAGGCTTCGCAGAAAATCGTGAAAAACAAACACATACTTGAAGAAGAGGAGGCTGACTATGGTAACTGAAATGACGAAATATGATTTCATCCTCATGAGTGGCGACGCCGACGCTTTCTTGGAGAAGCTGCAAACGGTGGGCGTGATGGACATCACCCGCTCGCTGAAGCCTGTTGACGAGAAGTCAGAGAAGCTTTCCGCCCGTGCGGAGGTTTATAGGAAGTCGCTGTCGCAGCTCAAAGAGGTCGAGAAAGCCGACGACCCTGGCCAGAAGCCTACCGATTTTGCCGTTGAGGTCCTCGAAACGGTGAAAGAGAAGGAGGACTTGCTGGCGCAACTGCCTCAACTTTACAGGGATGTGGAAGACCGCCGACCTTGGGGAAAGTTCGACGCGAAGAGCTTCGAACGACTCAAGGAAAACGGATTGAAACTGCATTTCTACAAGAACAAGACGGTCGACCCCGCGTGGAAGGAACAGTACGCGCTGAGCGAGATTGCCACGGAAGGCGGCTACACGTATTTCGTGGTGGTCAGCGAAGGCGACGGCTACGACTTCCCGCTCAAGGAGTTGCCCGCTCCCGATGGCGACTATGCCGCCTTGGAGAACAAGATTGCCGAGGTGGAGGCCGCCGTCAAGCAGAAAGACCAGCGTCTGGCCCAGCTGAAATGGCACGAGCCCGTGCTGCAAGCGGAGCTCGACAAGGCGGTCTCGAAACTCGACCTGCACTTGGCGCGCGTCTCGGGCGAGAAGGCTGCCGAGGACTATATCACAGTCTTCGAAGGCTTTGCGCCTGCCGAGACCGAACCCGCCTTGCACGATATGCTGGAAAAGGAGAATGTGCTTTATCTGACGGACAAGGCCAAAGCCGATGATAATCCGCCTATCAAGCTGAAGAACAACAAGTTCGTCTCGATGTTCGAGTTGCTGACCGATATGTACGGTCGCCCGAAATACGACGAGTTCGACCCGACGGTGTTCATCTCCATCTTCTTTATGCTCTTCTTCGCCTTCTGCATGGGCGATGCGGGCTATGGCCTCGTGCTCATCTTGGGCAGCCTCGGCCTGAAGAAGATGTTGGGCAAGATTGCGCCCCTCGGCGTGACCTTGGGCATCGCCACGACGATTATCGGACTGCTGTTCCACACCTTCTTCTCGATGGACATGCTGCAATGGAGCTGGCTTCCGGAAGGCGTGAAGAAGTGCATGTTGCCCTCGACGATTGCGGGCTACGACGGCACGATGGTGCTGGCATTGCTCGTTGGTATCGTCCACATCTGCCTCGCGATGATTGTCAAGACCTACCAAAGTACCAAGGTGAAAGGTTTCGCCAATTCTTTGGGCACTTGGGGTTGGACCTTGCTCATCGTGGGCGGCGTCATCGTGGGCGGTCTCGCGCTCATGGGCGTGATGGACAAGGCGGTGACCAAGTGGGTGATTATCATTCTAGGTGGCCTCTCCGCTTTGGGCATCTTCTTCCTCAACGACTTGCACCGCAATCCTTTGCTCAATTTCGGTTCGGGCTTGTGGGAGACTTACAACACGGCCACGGGCTTGCTCGGCGACGTGTTGAGTTACCTGCGTCTCTATGCCTTGGGCTTGGCTGGTGCCAAACTCGGCGAGGCCTTCAACGCCATCGGTGTGCAGGCCTTGGGCGATGGTGGCGTAGGCTGGATTTGGTTCATCCTCATCGTCGTCATCGGGCATACGCTCAATGTCGCGATGTGCGTCTTGGGTGCCTTCGTGCATCCCCTGCGACTCAACTTCCTCGAGTTTTTCAAGAACTCCGGTTATGAAGGCACGGGCCGCAAATACAAACCTTTACAACAATGACGGCCCTTCGACAAGCTCAGGGACCTGCAAAAGCTAAGGGTCGTTGAGCCTGTCGAAACGCCCGACCAATAAAGAATCAAACAATTAAACAAATCAACAAATCAACAAATAAACAATCAACATTATGTTAGCAACAATCTTAGGTTATCTCGGTCTCGGCCTCGTATTGGCCCTGGCAGGTATCGGAAGTTCAATCGGCACTTCGACGGCGGGCAACGCTGCCGAAGGCGGCCTCAAGAAACGCCCTGAGGCATCGGGTAATTTCATGGTGCTGTCGGCACTGCCGGCCACGCAGGGTATCTACGGCTTCGTGGCCTTCTTCATGCTGCTGAGCAAGATGAAGGCTGACCCGACGCAAGGTCTCATCATCTTCGGTGTGGGCCTCTGCGTGGGTTTGGTCTGCATGATCTCGGCCATGCGCCAAGGTCAGGTCTGCGCCAACGGCATCGTGGGCATCAGCCAAGGTCACGACGTGTTCACCAACACGCTGATCTACGCCGCCCTTCCCGAATTCTACGCTATCTTGGGCCTCGTCGGCGCACTGATGGTGTAATCAAGGGACCGTATTCAAAATCAAAGGCGACTCCAATCGGGGTCGCCTTTGTCGTTATCACACCATAAAAACATCACCATCCAGCGCGAACCGAGACATTAGGCAGGATGCCAAACATCGAGTAGGCGAAGGCGCGCATCTCGCCCGTTTCGGTGTTGGTTTCAAACTGATAGCCCAACGGATTGAGGCGGTTGTAGGCGTTGAACAGGCCGAAACTCGCGGTCCAGTTGAAGCCGTTCTTGTATTTCGGCGACTGGTAGGCGCACGAAAGGTCGAGGCGATGGTAGGCGGGCGTGCGGCTCGCGTTGCGCTCGGTGTAAATCGGGACGGTCTGTCCCATATATTCATAAAAGCCCACAGGCAAAGTGACGGGATGGCCGCTCGAATACTGCCACGCGGCACTTGCGCTCCAATGTGGCGTGAATTGATAACTGCCGTTGATGCGGAAGTCGTGTGGGATATCTGACAAGGCCGAATAGGGATTGCCGTCGTTGATGTCGGGGATGGTGTAGGTTACTCGCGAATAGGTGTAACTCATTGCTCCCGTGAACTTTCCGACGTTCTTCGAAAGGTTGAATTCCACACCGTAGGCCATTGCGTTTCCGCTTCTCACCTGGCTCAGCACATTCGGGTTGCTGATGAGTTGCGCGTGGTCGATGAAGTCGATTTGGTTTTGGCCTTTCTTGTAATACAGCTCGACCGAAGTGGAGAACTGCTCGGCAAAATCGAGGAAAAAGCCCGCAGAAACCACATCGGCAATGACGGGTTTCAAACCATTGACGGCGGGGAACCAAGTCTCTAATGAGGTGTAGTTCAAGGAGTTGTTTTGCAGCACTTGGATATATTGCACATTGCGCGAATAGGCGGCCTTGAGGGAGGCATCGTCGTTCAGCATCACGTTCATGCTCACACGAGGCTCAGGATAAACCATGACTTTCTCATCGCTGTCCAAAGGCTGGAAAGCCGAAAGGTGAAGGCCGTAATTGAAGCCCAACCAACGCAGCGGCTTCCAGTCGTTGAGCACGAAAGCCGAGTATTCCATGGCTTGGAGATGGGGTAGGCTGGTCTGCAAACTGTCCGATTCGCCGGGCACGAAGGCGTGTCGGATGGCACCTGCACCAATGCGCAACTCGCAATCGGGGGCGATGTAATAGCTCAAGGCGGCTTTCAAGTTGAGGTCGGAAAGGCCTGTGTGCCAGTTGAATTCGTGTTTCTTGTAGATGAAGTTCAAGTCGTTGCGGTAATCGCTGACGATGAAGGCCGTGTTGAGGAACCAGCGGCTGCCGAAGTTGTGCGTCCAGCGCAAGGTGCCCGAGGTGTTGCCCCAGTTGTTGTGCAGGCCTTCGTTCGAATCAATGACGTCGTGACCTCTGTAAAACGAGAGATAGAGACGGTCGTTTTGCCCGATTTTGGTGTTGATTTTGGCATTCAGGTCATAAAAAGTCGGGACCAAAGGCATGCCTTTGTTGGGTTCCACGAACAAGTCGAAGAAACTCCGACGCGCCGAAATCAGGTAGGAAGCCTGCTCCTTGGCGATGGGACCGTTGGCGGTCAAAGTAGCGGCGAAGGGACTCAACGCGACCGAAAAACCGTGACGGTTCATGTTGCCTTCCTTCATCTTGCAGTCGAGGACAGCCGAGACGCGGCCGCCGTATTGCGCGGGCATGTTGCTCTTGTAGAGCGTCACTTGGTTCACCGCCTCGGGGTTGAAGATGGAAATCATGCCGAAGAGATGCGAGGGATTGTAAATTGGGGCTTCGTCGATGAGGATGAGGTTCTGGTCGTTGGTGCCGCCGCGCACGAGCAGGCCCGACGAGGCATCGCCGATGGTCTTCACGCCCGATTGCATCTGCACCGCCTTGATGATGTCGGCCTCGCCAAACACGCTCGGAAGTTTTCGTATCTGGTTGATGGTCAGCATCTCGGCGTTGAATTCGTTTTGCCTTTGCGGACGCTCGACAGAAGCCGCCTCCACGGTGACTTCGCCCAATCCCACGGCGTTTTCCTCCAATTTGATTTCCAAAGTCTTGTCGCCATCCAGTTGAATTTCAACTTCTTGTGTGATATAGCCCAAATAGGCGCATTGCAACTTGTGCTTTCCGGCAGGCAGACGCAACGAATAGAAACCGTAGCCGTTGGCCGAGGTTCCGGTTTGCGACGAAGCCTCAAACAAAGTGGCCCCGATGAGCATTTCGCCCGTGGTGGCATCGACGATGTGGCCACTGAGGGTGTAGGTCTGTGCCCGAAGACCAACAAAAGCGGCCAAAAACAATATGGTGATGAGGATTCGTTTCATGGCTTATTCGTTTTCGTCGGTTAATTCATTGAAAGCAAAACGCTTGCGCTGCACGTCGGAAGCGAAGAAATAGCCATAGCCGTTTTTGACATTGCCTTGGGCATTGCCCGAAATGGAGGCAAAAAGTCCCATACTCCAGTCGGATTCGTTGAACACGTTGAGCAGGAAACTGTAGAACGATGGCGAGACCGAACAGGTGATGAAGTCTTCCTCTCGGCTTAAGTCACTCAAATCGTAGCTGTTGGCAAAGGATTGCTCGGAGAAAAGCGCTTGCAACGACAGGTCGGAGTGGACAAAAGTCCAGAAATAGAGGCTGTCAATAGGAATGTTTTCGGGTGAATAGAAGGTGACGCCAGAGATGGCGGGCTGTTCCGAAAGCGTGTAGATGTGCTTGGGGAATTGGATGTCGTATTTGGTTCTTCCCGAAGGGGTTTGGTAGATGCGGCAGTGGACGTTGTCCTTCATCAGTTGGAAATAGTCCGTATTGCCCAAAGCCAGCAGCTCGTCCTCGGCGGTGATGTCGCCCGCAGGGGTCTCGATGACGAGTCGGTAGGTCTTGCCCACCTCGCCCTTGAAAGGTTGCTCCGAGACAAAGGTCTTACTATGGGTGTTCGGGGCAAATTCGCCGATGGGTTGCTCCGTATAAAGTATCGTGTCGTTTCCGCAAAGCACGAAGACGCGGTTGATGTCGGGCAGGGGCGCTTGGCTCTCGTTCCATTGCTTGACGGGGGTGAGCGTCACGCTATGTTGGCGCATCTCGGTGGTCACATTGCCGAAGACGGCGACGCGGCCTTGCAAGGCTTCACTGCCCATTCCATCAAAGTCGTTGATGTCGATTTCGTCAATCCTGCTGCACGAGGCAAAAACCAGGATGAGCAGGACGGCATGCGCCGCCCTTTTCCAGATCGAAATTTTGGTGTTCATTTGTCAGAATGGTTTGAGGCTGCAAAGATAGGAAGAATTCGGAAATGCCTTTACATTTCGTCCTTCAGCCGTTCAATCATTCGGCGTTCCTTCTTGGTCGGGCGACCAGCGCCTCGGTCGCGCCACTCGGCTTTGTAGGCGTTCATGAACTCGATGCGCTCGTATTCCTCCTTGGGTGTGAGGTCGTTATAGATTTCGAGCACCTGCTTGGGCGAAACGCGGTTCTTGATGATGGTTTTCACCTCCACCACCTTGTGCAATTGTTCAATCTGCACTTGGATGATGTCGCCCACCTTCACCTCGCGCGAGGGCTTGACGGGGTTGTCGTCCATCTTCACCTTGCCGCCTTTGATGGCATCCACGGCCAAACTGCGCGTCTTGAAGAGGCGCGCCGCCCACAGCCATTTGTCCATCCGGACGATGTTTTCTTCGTTTTCCATTTTTTTGACGTGAGACGCGAGACTACGAGACGCGGGACGATGGTCTCGTGTCCCGTGTCCCGAAGTCCCGTGTCAATATGTTATTTCTCCTTGAAAATCAACTGAATCGGCACGCCATTGAAGTCCCAAGTCTCGCGGATCTTGTTCTCCAAGAAGCGCTTGTAGTTCTCCTTCACGTCCTTCGGCAGGTTGCAGAAGAAGATGAACTGCGGCGCGATGCTCTTCAGCTGGGTGATGTACTTGATTTTCAGGAAACGGCCGCGCGATGCCGTCGGCAGCGGCACGGAGTTGATGATTTCCAGCATCTTGTCGTTCAGCTCGCGCACGGGGACGCGGCGCTCGCGGTTTTCGTAGACCTTGTGTGCCGTCTCCAGCACTTTATAGATACGTTGCTTGTTGATGGCCGAGGTGAAGATGATGGGATAGTCGGTAAAAGGCGCCGTGCGCTCGCGAATCAACTCTTCGTAGGCTTTGTGCGTGTTGGAGTCTTTCTCCACCAAGTCCCACTTGTTGACGACCATCACCAGGCCTTTCTTGTTCTTCTCGATGAGGCGCAGGATGTTCATGTCCTGGGCTTCGAAGCCTTGCGTGGCGTCGAGCATGAGGATGGCCACGTCGCTGTCTTCGATGGCACGGATGGAACGCAATACCGAGTAAAACTCGATGTCTTCCTCCACCTTGCTCTTTTTGCGCAGGCCAGCGGTGTCGACGAGCATGAACTCCATGCCAAAGGCCTTGTAGCGCGTGTAGTTGGCATCGCGCGTGGTGCCGGCGATGTCGGTCACGATGTGACGGTCGGTGCCGAGGAAAGCGTTGATTAAGGACGATTTGCCCACATTCGGCCTTCCCACCACGGTGAAGCGCGGCAGGTCGGTGTCGAAGTCGGTGGTGTCGGAGGGCAAAAGCTCGCAGACTTTGTCCAACAATTCGCCCGTGCCTGTGCCCGTCATGGCTGACATAGGGAAGGGCTCACCCAGCCCCAAGGCGTAGAATTCGCCCGCCAATGCTTCTTTATTAGGCTCATCAATCTTGTTGACAGCCAAAAGGACAGGCTTTTTCTGTTGGCGCAGGATGACGGCCACATCCTCGTCGAGGACGTGGAGTCCATCGCGACCGTCGACCAAGAAGACGATGACATCGGCCTCGTCGATGGCCAGGTCCACCTGCTTGCGGATTTCTTCTTCAAAAATGTCGTCCGACCCCACCACATAGCCGCCGGTGTCGATGACGGTGAATTCCTTTCCATTCCAATCGCTCTTGCCGTAGTGCCGGTCGCGTGTCACGCCGCTCGTCTCTTCCACGATGGCCATGCGCTGCTTCAGCAGACGGTTGAACAAAGTCGATTTTCCCACATTGGGTCTCCCCACAATAGCTACAATGTTTGACATTTTTTGATGATTTTGAAATTTGCGGCAAAAATACGAAAAAATTAGGCTTCATAGCCAAACCGCTTCAACTCGGCCTCATTGTCGCGCCAGTCCTTGTCGACTTTCACGAAAAGTTCCAAGAAAATCTTCTTTCCCGTAAACTCCTCAATGTCGGCGCGGGCCTGCATCCCGAGCTTCTTGATGGCGCTGCCGCCCTTGCCGATGATGATGCCTTTTTGCGAGTCGCGGGCCACATAGATGACGCTGCGGATGTGGATGTGCTTCTCGGTTTCCTCGTAGCTCTCCACCTCAACCTGAACGGAGTAGGGGATTTCCTGCTGGTAGTTGAGCAGAATCTTCTCGCGGATGATTTCGGTGATGAAGAAACGCATCGAGCGGTCGGTGAGTTCGTCCTTGGGGAAATAAGGCGGACACTCGGGCAGTTGCTCCAAAATCTGCTTGAAGATGAACTCCACATTGGCTCCATATTGCGCCGAAAGCGGGAAAACGGTGGCTGAGGGCAGTTGCTGTCTCCAAAATTCAACGGCTTGTTCCACTTGTTCTTGCGTCGAAAGGTCGATTTTGTTGATGAGCACGAAGATGGGTATCTCGGTGGTTTTCAGTCTCTCCACGGTCTTTTCCTCGATTTTCTTGTCGGTGATGTCGACGACGAAGAGGATAAGGTCGGCATCGATGAGGGCCACGTTGACGAACTGGTTCATCACCTCGTGCATCTTGTAGGCGGGGTCTTTGATGATGCCGGGCGTGTCGGAGAAGACGATTTGGAAGTCGTCGCCGTTGACGATGCCGAGGATGCGGTGGCGTGTGGTCTGCGCTTTCGAGGTGATGATGGAGATTTTCTCTCCAACGAGCTGATTCATAAGGGTTGACTTGCCCACGTTGGGGCGACCTATAATGTTGACATAGCCTGCTTTATGTGCCATAGTGAAATTTTTTCTTGGTTTTTTGCTCTGCAAAGAAACAAAATTATTATTTTTGCAGCCGATTTCGGGAGCGAAAAATTTTCGTCAGCCGAAATTTTGCAGGATGCGGGGTAGAGCAGAGGCAGCTCGTCGGGCTCATAACCCGGAGGTCGGAGGTTCGAATCCTTCCCCCGCTACAATGCAAAAACGGACGATTTCGGTCGTCCGTTTTTCGTTTGTGGAGACGTAGCGCGCTACGTCTCTACTGGGTGTCGCATTCATTCCGTTTTGTCCAAGCTGCCACCGATGGTGCCGTCAATGGCGATGGTACCATTGTAGAAGAGAATGTGGACTTCGCCATCACCGTTGCAGGTTCCCTCAAGGTTGAGTTGACTGCCAACCAGAGTGGCAGTGAGGTTGAGGTTCATAATGATGGTGGGCGAAACGGTGAATCCGTTCATTTCATAGTCGAAGGTGTAGGGCACATCGGTCAGCACGAAGTTGACTTTGTCGCCATCCACCGTTCCCGTGGCAGTTGACTCCTGGTCGTTGATCTTGCAAACGGCGACGACTTCATTCATGGTTTCGCCTTCGCTGATAGTGAGGATGACGGGCATTTCTTGGTCGGTGACCTCTTGCTGCATCGGTTCCATGCCTGCCACAGCGGCTTCCATGGTGCCGGTGAAGAGGGCGTTGCCTTCATAGTTGCCCAGGAACTTGGCATTCGGTTTCTCGTTGTAAATGATGTTGAAACTCTTCGTGGCGGTTTGTCCTGCTGCGTCGGTCACAGTGCCGGTAATGGCCACGGTGCCGCTGGCTTCAATGGTGAAATCGCACGTGATTTCAAAGTTGTTGGTGGGGGTGTTCCATTGGTGATGGAAGGCGTCCAATACAGTTCCATTTTGGGCAACGGTGACATCGATTTTGGAGACGTTCTCTCCAGTACCCTTGAAACCGACGAAGATTTGGTCACCTGAAAACACTTGTGCGTTTTCAGTGACGCAGGTCGTTCCTTCGTCGCCCGCATACATTTCAATGGTGGGAGCGACAGGGTCTTTCTTGCAACTTGCCAGCATCGCCAATCCGACGAGGCAAGCCATAACTAATGTTGATTTTCTCATGATGTTATGATTTTGAGGTTATTGTTTCGTAAGGTTGCCGTTCACAGTACCAGAGACTTCTTCAAAGCTCTGCTCTTGTCCCATAATAGAGGCCGTACCCGAGCCTGAGAAATTACCGGTGATATGGAGCATGTCACTGTCTTTTGTGCCTTCCAGTTCGAGCGTGCCTTCGATGGTGAAGTCGGGCTTTTCAAGGTTGAGCGGGATGGCGTCGAATTCGATTTTTTCTGCCGTTGCCCTGCCAGTGGCTTGGTAAACCTCGTTCTCAATGGCGACGCTGGCCGTAATGACGTTGTCGGCATCGGCTTTGGCGATCCTCATCGTTATGCTGTCGATGGGAAAACTCATGCCTGTTTGGGGCTGGTTGTTCATTGAGGTGATGGTGAGTGTGAATTGCCCCAGGTAGTTTCCAACATACTCGACGGCATAATCAACTTCTTGTGGTGTAGGTTCGACGGGTTTTTTGCAGGCTGCAAACAGGATGGCTAGGCAGCTTAATGCGATGATAAGTGTTTTCTTCATGATACGTTAGTTTATGATTTAAGATTGTTGTTACCAAATCAGATTACGCTTGCAAAAATAAGACCAAAATCAATCGGACAAGTGATTTTTCTACAAAAAACGCTATTTTTGTGCCTCAAATTGTGCCCATGAAGAAAAAATGGATAGCGTTTGTGGTGGTGCTGGCCTTGCTTTTGGGCTTGGTGCTGCTTGCGGTGACGGGTCCCGTCAATGGCCCGATGCCGCTTTGGATGTCGATTTTGCCGCCGCTGGTGGCCATCGTGATGGCGCTATTAATAAAAGAGGTGATTTCGTCACTGTTTGTCGGCATCCTGACGGGCACTTTCATCATGGCGCTGTATTCGGGTCATGGCCCGTTCGAGGCCTTGGGTGGCGGATTGCTGCGCGTGGTGGATACCTATGTGGTGGGTTCGCTCTTTGATGCCGACCATGTGCTCATCATCGTCTTCACCTTGATTATCGGCGGCATGGTGCGCGTCATTACGGCCAATGGCGGCATGCAGGGTGTGGTCAACTGGCTGTCGCGCAAGGCGAGAGGACCGCGCTCGGGACAGCTGATGACCTTCCTGATGGACCTCTGCGTCTTTTTCGACGACTATTCCAACACGCTCGTCGTAGGCAACACTATGCGCCCGATTACCGATAAGCTGCGAGTGTCGCGCGAAAAACTCTCGTATATCGTCGATTCCACCTCGGCGCCTGTGGTGGCCGTGGCTTTCGTCACCACTTGGATTGGGGCGGAATTGAGTTACATCCAGGACGGCATCAACGCCATCGGCCTCGAAGCCTCGGCCTATTCGGTGTTTTTCCATTCGCTCGCCTATAGTTTCTATCCCTTCCTGACCTTGGGTTTCGTCCTGATGATTATCCTCAGCGGTCGCGATTTTGGTCCCATGCTGAAGGCGGAATGCAAAGCAAGAACGTTGCACGCTTCGGAGACCGAAATGCTTGAGCATAAGACCAATAAAGCCCATATCATCGATGCGTTGCTTCCCTTGGCGGTCTTGATTTTCGGGACGATTATCGGACTTTTCGTCACGGGTTATGATGCAGCCGTTTGGAACGACGGCAGCATCGGCTTCTTCTCGAAGCTCTCGGCCACCATCGGCGCGGCCAATTCCTACAAGGCTTTGCTGTGGGCTTCGGTGTTGTCACTGCTGACGGCCATCGTGATGACTTTGCTGCGCGGCCAAATGGAGTTCGGCAAGGTGATGGAGGAGGTCGTAGAAGGCTTCAAGAGCATGTTCAATGCCGTTTTGATTCTGACCATGGCGTGGTCTATCGCCTTGGTGACCAAAGACATGCACACGGCCGAGTTTGTCTCGCAACTGTTGCTGCAATGGTCGCTGTCGCCAGCCTTGGTTCCCGTCCTGACATTCGTCTTAGCCGCCTTGATTGGCTTCTCGACGGGCACTTCCTGGGGCACGATGGCCATCCTTTATCCGCTGATTCTGCCTGCTTCGTGGCTGTTGTGCCAAGAGCAAGGTCTGTCGGTGGAGGCCACGATGCCGCTGTTCTACAATGTGGTGGCCTCGGTGCTGGCGGGTGCCGTTATGGGCGACCACTGTTCTCCGATTTCCGACACAACGATTATGAGCTCCTTGGCTTCGAGCTGCAACCATCTGCAACACGTCAGCACGCAGATGCCTTATGCGCTCACCGTGGGCGCAACAGCTCTGGTGTTAGGTGTACTGCCGACGGCCTTGGGCTTGCCTTCTTGGCTGGCGTTTTTGATGGGATTTGTGGCGTTAGGCCTAATAGTGAGGTTAGTCGGAAAAAAGGTAGAGACGTAGCGCGCTACGTCTCTACATATCTAATCGTTCCGATTGTTATTTTGCGGGATCGGTATTGTCGCAGCGTTGTCCCTCGTACTGCTGCACCTCGTCGTATTTGTACTCCAGTTTAATGCCCACTTGCTTGAACATCTCCTCGGTCTCAGCACCGTTGTGGTAGCGGCGTTCGCACACCACGCGCACGATGCCGCAGTTGATGATGAGCATGGCGCAGGTGCGGCAAGGGGTCATGCGGCAATATAAGGTGCTGCCGTCCAAGGCGATGCCTCTGCGGGCAGCCTGACAGATGGCGTTCTGCTCGGCATGTACGGTGCGCACGCAGTGTTGCGTGACGCTGCCGTCCTCGTGGATGGTTTTGCGGAATAGGTGGCCCACATCGTCGCAGTGGGGGAGACCCTTCGGTGAGCCGACATAGCCCGTCACCAAAATCTGCTTGTCCTTCACGATGACGCAGCCGCTACGCCCACGGTTGCAGGTGGCGCGTTCGCTGACGGTGTCGGCCAGATTGAGGAAATAGTCGTCCCACGACGGGCGCACATGCAGCTGGCGCAAAGCCTTCTCCACTTGCTCGTGCAACTCGGGGATGCTGCCGTCGTTGGTCAGCACGAAGTCGGCCTCCTTGATGCAGGCACCGAGGTTCTGCTTGTTGGGGTCGGTGGCAGTCATCTCGCGTTCCTCGTTGGCCACGAAGGTCTCGAAGTCGATGTGGTCGGTCTCCGAGCCACGGAGGTAGATGCGGTCGTAGCGGATTTTACGGTCGGCGTCGACGGCGAAGAGGTAGAACTCGCCCTTCTCGCGTAGCGAATGGATTTCGCCTGGCGTGCGTACGCTCTCGATGACGGCGTTCTTGCCTTCGGCCTTGGCGCGTTCGAAGAGCTGGTCGGTGATGTAGCTCGGACAATGCGCGGCACGCAGGTCGTTGCCCACAAGGGTCAGTGTGTCGCGGTTCACTTCGAGGCCGCGACGTTGGCATTCTTCTGTGATGTAGGCCCGCACAGAGTAGTGCACGAAGCCCTTCTCCTTGACTAAGTAATCGACGATGGTGCCTTTGCCCGCACCGAGGGTGCCTGTGATTCCTATGATGATCATGATATATTTGTTTTTTGTTCTTTAATTTCATCCACCCATTTCTTCAGTTCCACTGGCCTGAAGTTCTCGATGCCTTCCAAAAGACCCTTCGGGTCGTCGCTGACGATGATGTTGTCGGCGTGTTCCTTATGGATGAAGCCCTCATGGGTAGCCCGCTCGATGAAACGGACGATGTCGTCGTAGTAGCCGTTCACGTTGAAGAGCGCCACGGGCTTGTCGAAGACGCGAAGTTGCGAGAGTACCATCACCTCGAAGAACTCATCCATGGTGCCCACGCCGCCTGGCATGGCGATGAAGGCATCGGCCATGTCCTCAAGGATTTTCTTGCGCTCGGCCATGGTCTCCACCACTATCAGTTCGTCAATGTCGGGGCGGCCCACACGCATGTCCAGCAGGTGTTGCGTGATGGTGCCGACAATGCGGCAGCCCCGTTCCTTCATCACTTCGGCGATGATGTTCATCAAGCCCACGTTGCCGCCGCCGTAGAGCAGCTCACAGTGGTCGTCGGCCAAGGCATGACCTAATTCGGCCGCCTTTTGGCGATAAATCGGGTCGAAGCCCATGCTGCTGCCGCAAAAGATACAGATTTTCTTCATCGGTAAAATTTTTGCAAAGGTAGGATTTTTTTATCTTTGCCGCCTAAAAACTTGAAATCATGACCAGAAATATCGGCATATTGGGCGCGATGGCGCAAGAAATCGACGAGGTGAAAGCCCTTTTGACGGACAAGACCATTGTCCGAATCGCAAACCGCGAGTTTGTGGTGGGCAAGATTAATAACGTGCGTTGCGTGGTGGCCTTTTCCAAATGGGGAAAGGTGGCGGCAACGATTACAGCCACCTTATTAATACAAGAGTTCGGCGTCACCGACTTGTTTTTCATCGGCACGGCGGGCGCCTTGGCCGACGGCCTCAAGGTGGGCGATATCGTCGTCTCCAAACGCTTGGTGCAGCACGACTTGGATGCCCGCCCCATGCTTTCGCGTTTTGAGTTGCCACTATTGAACCGTGTTTACATCAATAGCGACCCTGAACTGACCGAATTGGCAGGAAAAGCGGTCTCGGATCTGTTGCAAAACGGTGTGGAAAATATGGTTGGCGAGGAGGCTGTCAAAGAGTTCAATCTTGCCCCAACCTTGCATTTTGGCGACATCGCCAGCGGCGACCAGTTCATCAACAGCGATGAGAAACGCAATGAGATTCTGGGCCTTTTGCCAGATGTGCAATGCGTTGAGATGGAAGGCGCCGCCGTGGCGCAGGTGTGTCTGGAGTTCAATGTTCCGTTCACGGTGATTCGCACTATCAGCGACACCGCCGACCACAACGCCCGTGTCGACTTCGGCAAGTTCATCGTCGAAGTGGCCAATGCTTATTCGCGGGCGATTGTGCTGGAAATCATGAGACTAATTTGAAAGAACGGCTAAGGTCCCTGAGCTTGTCGAAGGGCCGACCCTGCGTAGACGGTGCTTCGACAGGCTCAGCAACCTGCGTTAACTTCCAACTCCAATCGAATAATTTCCCAAAACATCCCCATCCCCACTTCCAGGATGTCGTCGGGGAAGTCAAACATCGGGTCGTGAAGCGCAGGCTGCTCCAAGCCTGAGCCGAGGCCGAAGAAACCTATCGGACAGATGCTTCCGAACCTCCCGAAGTCCTCCGACCAGCGGAAGGGCTCTTGCAAAGGACCGAGGTCCAATTCAAGGTTTTGAGCGGCTTTCTCGATGGTTTTCACGCAATTGTCGTCGCTGTTGGTGGCGGCGAAGGCTTCGTGCATCGAGAAGTTGAAGTCGAAGAGATAATCCTTTGCCTTAGCGCGGCAGAACTCGATGATTTGAGAGGCCATCACCTCCAGATTGTGGTCGTCGAAGCTACGCAAAGTAAGCCAAATTTCGGCATGGCCAGGCGCCACGCCAAAAGTTTCCTCGCCCAAAATGGCATGGGTGATGACAAAGGTCGTCAGCGGTTTCACTTCTTTCAATTGCTCACGTTTTTTCTCCAAGTGATGGATGAGCTGGGCTAAAAGTTCCGAAGGACTATGTCCCGTTTCGGGTTGCGAGGCGTGTGCCGTGCGACCGTCGAAGGCGAGTTTCAAACCGAACGATGCTGCCGCAAAGCAGCCTTGCTTCACCATGATTTTGCCTTTCTCAAAGCCTGGCAGGTTGTGTAGCCCATAAGCCACATCGGGTCTGATTTGTGCAAATTGCGGGTCGCTGAGGATGGCTTGCGCGCCTTGTCCGGTTTCCTCAGCGGGCTGGAACAGCAATACCACCTCGCCTTGGTCGGGACGTTGCTCGCTAAGCCATTGCGCCAAGCCGCAGAGGATGGTGGCGTGTCCGTCATGGCCGCATTTGTGTGAAATGCCTTGATTCTGTGAACGATAGTGAATGTCGTTGGGCTCGGGGATGTGCAACGCATCGATGTCGCCACGAATCAGAATCCGCTTTCCGGGCTTCGCACCTTTATATATAGCCGCTAGTCCATAGCCGCCGATTTTCTCGATGATTTGGTCGGGGTGGGTTTGTCTCACCCATTCGTTCAAGATTTTGTTGGTCAAGGCTTCATGCTCCGACAGCTCGGGGTGCGCATGAAGGATATGCCGTAGTTCGACGAGGTTTTGCATCGTTTTGGAATTTATTGCAAATATACTGCTTTTTTGAAAAATTGTCCTATCTTTGCGCCCAAAATCGTCAGAAACAATGCAAACCGTTTTGTATCCACTGAAATTCAAGCCCATCTTCAAAGACAAGATCTGGGGCGGACGGAAAATCAAGGAAGTCCTCGGAATGGACTATGGTCCGCTGCCCAACTGCGGCGAGGTGTGGCTGCTCTCGGGCCTGTGGGACGAGCAAAGCGAAATCGCCAACGGTGACTTCGAGGGCGACGAGATCAACGACCTTGTGGAGACCTTCATGGGCGACCTGGTGGGCGAGAGCGTGTTCGACAAATACGGTGAGCAGTTTCCGCTGTTGCTGAAGATTATCGATGCCAACGACTGGCTTTCGGTGCAGGTGCATCCCGACGATGAGCTGGCAGAAAAGCGTGGTTTGGGCAACGGCAAGACAGAGATGTGGTACGTGATGCAGGCCGACAAGGACGCCGACCTCGTGATGGGCTTCAAGCGCGAGCTGACCCGAATGGATTATGCCAATATCTTGAAAGACAATCAACTGCAATCGGTGTTGAACCACGAATGGGCGGAAAAGGATGACGTGTTTTTCATCCCAGCGGGTCGCGTCCACGCGCTCGGACCTGGCATCATGGTGGCCGAAATCCAGCAGACGAGCGACACCACCTATCGCATTTACGACTGGGACCGCATCGATGTGGCTGGAATGCGCCGCGAACTCCACATTCCGCAATCCGTCGAGGCCATTGACGGAACCGTGCCCGACAATTACAAAATCGAGGTGCCGAAAGTGATGAATAAAACCGTCCCCGTTGTTGATTGCCAGTATTTTGTCACCAACCTGCTTCAGTTGCAAGGAGAGATGGAGAAAGACTATTCCAACCTCGATTCTTTTGTGATTTTGATGCCATTGGAAGGATTTTTTACGCTGAATTGGGAAAATGGCGCGATATTTGTAAATGCTGGAGAATGTGTCCTGATTCCGAACGTCATCAAAAAGGTGACCGTCAGGGCCGAAAAGTATTGCAAATTACTTGAAGTATATTGTCAAATAGAAGAAAACGAATTTTAAATCTCAAATCTTTAAATTTTAAATCAACATGAAAAAACTGACCACACTTTTGCTACTGGCTCTCTTCGCTACGGGCCTTTACGCGCAATCGAAATCGGATTTCCCGAACGTCACGCTGAAGAATTTGGACGGTAAGGACGTCAACATCTCAAAACTCTCCAACAACGGCAATCCCATCGTCCTCACTTTCTGGGCCACATGGTGTGGCCCTTGCATCAAGGAACACAATACCCTGAATGATGTATATCAGGATTGGGTTGACGAGACCGGCGTGAAACTCTATGCCGTCTCCATCGACGACTCGCGCTCGACCGCCAAGGTGAAACCCGTAGTGGAAGGCAAGGGCTGGGACTTTGAAGTCCTTCTCGATGTGAACGGTGACCTCAGGCGCGCCTTGAACGTGAGCAACCCGCCGCATACCTTCCTCTTCGACGGTAACGGGAAGCTTGTTTATCAGCACTCGGGTTACTTGGAAGGTGGCGAGGAAGACCTGTATGAGGAAATCTTGAAAGTCGCTAAGAAGAAAAAGTAACACATTATGCGTAAACATATTCTAGTTTTTTCCGCACTCACTTTGGCATTCAGTCTCAGAGTGAGTGCTCAGTCGTTTGTGGAGAACGGCCAAGTGAACGGCAGTTTCCAGACTGACGCCCAATATTATATGCTCGACGAGGGCATCGGCATCACCGATTTGAACGGTAAGAATCTGGGCCTGAGTGGCTTCGGAAAGATTGGCTATACCAACGGCAACTTTTCGGCAGGTATGCGTTTCGAGGCTTTCTTGCCTGAGCTGAATGGCTTCAGACCCGAGTTGAACGGCGTGGGACTGGCCAATTTCTTTGCCACCTACGACAACGGCTTTGTAGGCGTCACGGTGGGCGACATCTACGACCAGTTTGGCAGTGGCCTTGTGTTCCGCACCTATGAGGAATGGGCGCTCGGAATGGACAACTCCTTGCGCGGTGTGCGCGTGGTGCTGCGCCCGACCCAAGGCGTGACCATCAAAGGCTTGTTTGGCCGCCAGCGTTACTATTGGGCTCCTTATCTGGAGCGCGACTTCGCTTCTGATGACTATCGCGGCATCGTGCGTGGCATCGACGCCGAGTGGAACCTCAACCAAAGCATCCCTTCGCTGAGCGAATCCAAGTTCACGATGACCCTCGGCGGTAGTTTTGTTAGCAAGAAGCAATACGACCAGAGCTTGTTCTACATCATTCCCGAAAACGTGGGTGCGGCCGCCGCACGCATCAATTTGGGCTATGGTCGCGTTGCGTTCAGCACGGAATACGCTTATAAGATCAACGACCCCTCGGCCATCAACAACTTCATATATCACGAAGGGCGCTCCTTGCTGTCGTCGCTGTCGTATTCCCAAAAAGGCTTTGGCGCCGTGCTGCAAGTGAAGCGCACCGACAATATGAGCTTCAAGTCGATGTATACGGGCAAACAAAATGACTTGGACATCAACTTCATCCCGCCCATCAACTATCAGCACAACCATACTTTAGCCTCGATGTACACCTACTCGACCCAGCCCAAAGGCGAGATGGCAGCTCAGTTCCAGGTGAACTACACCATCCCGAAAGGCTCGGCCCTTGGTGGCAAATACGGCACCAAGCTCACCTTCAATATGAGCCAGGTGAACGACATCGTCCGCGACTCCATCATGTTTGACGGCGCCATGACGTTAAATCAACCAGGAACGCTGGGCTATACGACCAATTTCTTTGCCATCAGCGACCACCGTCTCTATCGCGACATCAACTTTGAGATCGACAAGAAAATCAACAAGGACTGGCATGTCACGGTGCAGTACATCAACTTGCGTCACGACATCGAGACCCTTGAAGGTCACGCCAATTCACCTGAAGTGAAGGCCAACATCGCTTTCCTCGATTTGACCTATAAAATCGACAGGCGCCAAAGCCTGCATTTTGAATTGCAAGGCTTGTGGGAAAACGAAGTCCACAAAGGCTACGAAGTGGAAGAGAGCGAGAAGAAGGACTACCAGAAGCGCGGCGACTGGGCCGCTGCCTTACTGGAATACAGCATCAACCCGCATTGGTCGTTCGCCCTCTCCGACAAGTGGAACTACGGCAATCCGGTTGAGGAATACCGCGACCACTATTTCACTGGCACGGTCACCTACATCCATGATGCCACCCGTGTCATGCTGAGCGCCGGTCGCCAAAGCGAAGGCGTGGTGTGCGTCGGCGGCGTGTGCCGCACGGTGCCCGCTTCGAGTGGCGTGACGCTGACCGTTACAACGAACTTTTAATTCCATTCAAAAACAGAATCCACAATGAAAAGAATAATCAAAACGGGTTTGGCGTTGCTGGCAGCACTGTTTGTCATGAACGCTTGTGATGTCAAGGAAGAACCTTATATCAAGGGGGCTGACGACGAGAAAGCCATCCTCAGTTTCGTGGTCGACGAGGTGGAAGGCACCATCGACGAAAGTTCCAAGACCGTAACCCTCGACTTCGCCGAAGGCACGGAGGTGACCAACCTCGTGCCCACCATCAAGGTGTCGACCTACGCCACCATCGAGCCGGCCTCGGGCGTGGCCCAAGATTTCACCGATCCTGTGCTTTACACCGTGACGGCTTACAATGGCACGACGGCGCAGTATATGGTCACCGCCGATGTGCATAATGCCGACAATGAGAAGCGAATCCTCTCCTTCAAGGTGGTGGAGCCTGCCTGCACGGGCGTCATCAACGAGGCCGCCAAGACGGTTACGTTGACCTTCCCTGAGGACACGGACGTCACGCAACTGGTGCCCGAAATCGAAGTGTCAGAGGGCGCCACGATTGACCCCGCTTCGGGTGTGGCTCAGGATTTCACTAATCCAGTGAGTTATACGGTGACGGCCCAGAACGGCTCGACCGCAGTCTATACCGTGACCGCCATCGTCGAGACGGGTGAGATTGTCCCGACGGGCAAAGTCGTGTTGGTCAAGGACTTCACTGGTTCGCGTTGCGTGCATTGCCCCGCAGCGGCCGAGTATGCGCACAACCTCCAGCAACAGTTGGGCGAAGAACATATTTTCATCATGGCCGTCCACGCGGGCAGCTTGGCCCAACCTGTCGGCCAATACCCCGACTTCCTCACCGACGAAGGTACGCTGTGGTATGGCAACAACACCTCCCATCCTCTGTTTGCCGTCGACCATGTCGCGCTGACCGAAGGCAACGCATTGTATTATGAACAATTAGACACGCCTGTTGCTGAAGGCATCGCCGAGGAACAGACCTTCGAAATCGTGATTACCAATGCTTACGATGAGGCTTCGCGTCAGCTTTCGGTCTCGGCACAGATTGTTGCCTTGACCGACATTGAGGGCGACTTCAACGTTACGGTTGGCCTTGTCGAGGACAACATCATTGGCTGGCAAATCACGCCTACGGGCATCAATCGCGAATATGTGTTCCGCAACGTGTTCCGTGGCTCACTCAATGGTGCTGAAGGCGAAAGCATGGCCAATGGTTCGCTTACGGCTGGAGAGAATTTCTTCGTGCAGAAGTCAACCACGTTGCGTTCCGATTTCAACGAAGATGAGTGCTACGTGGTGGTTTACGTCCACGACAAGACACAGAACGGCAGGATTCTGCAGACTACGGTAAAGAGAGTCAAATAGCAGTGATGTTTACGACTTCGAGTTGGCCTTCGTGGACTTGAAAATTGACTTCAAGGTTGTCGAAGACAAATCCATAGATGCGATTCGGGTCGTTTTGATACTGAGGCCTGGGGTCATGCGCAAGCACGTCCTTCAGGCCTTCTCTTTTAGAGGGACTCACTTTCTGAAGCAAATCGTGGGAGATATTCACTTCCAGAAGAAACTCGGCAGGCGTGGAGGCAAATCCGCTGACGGCATCGGGATGGCTGTCGGTGTAGCCGATGTAGGGCTTGATGTCGTAAATGGGTGTGCCGTCCATGAGGTCGGCACCCGAAACATAGAGTACTGGGCCTAAATTGGGCTGGATTTCGATGTGTTCCAAACGCACCGACGACAGCCCGATGGGATTGGGCCGGAAAGGCGAGCGCGTGGCAAACACCCCTTTGCGCACATTGCCGCCCAGGCGCGGTGGGCGTACCGTGGGCGACCAAGTGTCGCGCACGGCTTCCGAAAATTCCCATAGGAGCCAAATGTGGGAAAAGTCCTCCAAGCCTCGCACCGCCTCGGGGATGCGATATTCGGGCTCAAAAACGATTTTGCCTTGCAACGAAGCGATGATGCCGCTTTGGCGAGGGATGCCAAACTTGGTCGGGAAGTCGGTGTAGATGTGTGCGATGGTTTTCATGGGGCAAAGGTAGCTTTTTTTGTCGAACCAGCGAAAAAAAGCCGTACTTTTGCGCCCGCATTTCAAATCAGTGAATGATGCAAACAAACGAAGAAATTTCCATCTTGGTGCTCTATACTGGAGGCACCATCGGCATGATGCAAGACCCCAAAACGGGCGCCCTCGTGCCGTTCGACTTCGAACATATCTACGCCCATCTGCCTGTGCTGAAGAACTTTGGCTACCAAATCGACTTCTACAGCTTCGACCCGTTGATTGACTCGTCGAACATGACCCCCGACTTTTGGGTGCGCCTCGCCACGAAGATAGGGGAGGAGTATGAGCATTACGACGGTTTCGTGGTGCTGCATGGCTCCGACACGATGGCCTACACCGCCTCAGCCCTGAGTTTCATGCTCGAAAACCTCAACAAACCCGTCGTTTTGACAGGTTCGCAGCTGCCCATGGGCGTGGTGAGAACGGACGGACGCGAGAACTTCCTTGCCGCCATCGAGATTGCCGCCGCCAAGGACGACGACACTCCACTTGTCCCCGAGGTGTGCATCTTCTTCCAGGACCAGTTGCTGCGCGGCAACCGTGCCACCAAGTTCAACGCCGAGAACTTCAACGCCTTCGCCTCGCCCAATTATCCCAACCTGGCCGATGTGGGCGTGCACATTAAATATAATAAGGAGCGCATCCTGAGGCCTAACTTCAAGAAGCTGAAGGTGCATAATAGCATGGACCGTCATGTCGGCATCCTGAAACTGTTCCCAGGCATCTCGCAGGACTTTGTCCGCCATGCCTTGAAGACTCCAGGCCTCAATGCATTGGTACTCGAGACTTTCGGTTCGGGCAATGCCACCACCGACCAGTGGTTCCTCGACGCCTTGAAGGAAGCCATCGACAGCGGCCTCATCATCCTCAACGTCACCCAATGCAAGGCCGGCTCGGTGGAGATGGGACGTTACGAAACCAGCCTCGACATGGCTCGCATCGGCGTGGTCAGTGGGCATGACATGACCACCGAAGCAGCCGTCGCCAAACTGATGTATCTCATCGGAGAGGGCCTTCCAAAGCCTCGAATCATCGAAATACTGCAAAATTCCATTCGTGGCGAGATGACCGTTTGACGCTATAATTCAAGCAATTGAAAAAATGTTGCAATAAAAAATCAAATATTTTTGTTTGCCAAAGGAAAAAATGTGTACTTTTGGCAACGATTTCAGAAAGGGTTTGTGGGGTTTAGGGGAGATATGGAGAGATGTCCGAGTGGTTTAAGGAGCACGCCTGGAAAGTGTGTGTACTCCAAAAGGGTACCGCGGGTTCGAATCCCGCTCTCTCCGCAGCGAAGTAATGATTGTTTCATCAGAACAAAGTAATTCATAATAGTAATAATCAAAACATTCAAACTCAACTATGAAAAAATTAATTGCTTTCCTCATGGTTGCTGGCCTTATGACCTTTGGTGTCAGCAATCTCGTCGTTGCTCAAGACGAGCAAGCGCAAACCGAGCAGACCGAACAAGTCGTTGCTCAAGAAGAGACTCCTGCTGTTGCAGAGCCTGTTGAAACCGTTGAAGAAGCTGCTCCCGTCCAAAACGAGGCTGCTCCTGTGACTTTCCGTGAATCCATCAAGAAGCAATTCATCGATGGTGGCCCTGGCTTCATGGGCATCGTGTTGGTCATCCTCCTTATCGGTATGGCCATCTCCATTGAGAGAATCATCTATCTGACCTTAGCTTCAGCCAATTCAGACAAGCTCCTGAAAGGTATTGAAGAAAAGATGAAGAACGGTGACGTTGAAGGTGCCAAGCAACTCTGCAAGGACACGCGCGGTCCTGTGGCGAGCATCTTCACCCAAGGCCTCATTCGCTATCAAGACGGCCAATCCCTTGAAGAGATCGAAAAGTCCATCGTTTCCTATGGTTCCGTCGCTGGCGGTAAGCTCGAAAGCGGCCTGAGTTGGATCGGCCTCTGCATCAGCTTGGCTCCTATGTTCGGATTCATGGGTACGGTTATCGGTATGATCCAGGCCTTCGACGACATCGCCGCTGCTGGTGACATGAGCCCGACCATCGTTGCCTCTGGTATGAAGGTCGCTCTGTTGACCACCGTGTTTGGTCTGATCGCCGCTATCATCCTTCAGATTTTCTTCAACTTTATCGCTTCCAAAATCGAAAGCATCGTCAACGACATGGAAAACGCTTCCATCTCGTTCATGGACATCCTCGCTAAGTACAACAACAAATAATAAAAAAGGGAATAATCATGAAAAATATCTCAAAGTGGGTATTTGGTCTGTTGGCTTTGATCACCGTGGTGATGGCAGTGTTTTTCTACCTTGACCTGAAGAGTGATGCCCGCACCAACATGCTCTTGAATTGGGGCTACATCTTGATTATCCTCGGCATCGTCCTCGCATTGATTTCAGTCGTCTTCACTGCTGCCGTCAAAGGTTTCAAAGGAAAGACTTTGTTGATTGCAGTCATTGCGTTCGCTGTTATCGCAGTTGTAGCTTACCTTATGTCGAAAGGCGCTTTCAGCACTCCTTACCAAGCCGGAGAAATCGCTTACTCAGGCAAGACGCACGGTTGGGTTGAAATGGGCCTCAATTTCTTCTATGTCACCCTTGTGGTCGCTATCCTCTCGATAGTGTTCTCAGTCATTTACAAGGCAGTTAAAAAGTAAAACATTTCATCATGGCAAGAAAAACTCCTGAAATCAATTCTAGTTCGCAGGCTGACATAGCATTCTTGCTGTTGTGTTTCTTCCTGATGACGACCTCCATGGACGTGGACTACGGTATCACCCGTCGTCTGCCCCCGCCCGTCGAGCAAAACGACGAGGACGTGAAGGTCAAGGAAAGAAATGTGATGAATGTAATGGTAAACAAGAGTGACAGGTTACTGGTCAATGGCCGTCCTTCAGATATTTCACAGCTGAAAGACCTCGCCAAAGAATTCATGACCCCGCGTCCGAACGACGAGACTGCTCCTGAAACCGAAATGAAGACCTTCGATCTCGTGGGCGACGTGCTCATGTCGAAGGGTGTGATTTCGCTCCAGAATGACCGCGGTACCTCGTATGCTATGTATATCAGTGTGCAGAATGAGTTGGCACGCGCCTTCAACGAAATGAAGGAAGAACTGGCTTGGAAGAAACTTCACAAGCACCTCGACCAACTCAACGAAGATCAAACCAAAGCCATCAACGAGGCCGTGCCGGTGCGCGTCAGCGAGGCCGAACCCGTTGAGTACAAAACCAACTAAAGGAGGATAGAGATATGGCAAAATTCAGAAAAGAAGGAAAGAAGGAAGTGCCGCAAGTGAGCACCTCTTCACTGCCCGACATCGTTTACATGTTGATATTCTTCTTCATGATCACCACCACGATGCGTGACGTCGAACTGAAGGTGAAGACCGCCATGCCGAAGGCCACCGAGATTCAAAAGCTCGAGCACAAGGCACTGGTCTGCTCCATCTACATCGGCCCGCCGCGTGACACGAAACTTGGTACTGAATCGCGTATCCAACTTGACGATGCCTTTGCTCGCCCGGCCGACATCGCCGACTGGATCCAGAAAGAGCGCGACTCGCGTAACGAAGCCGACCGTCCCCTGCTGACCACCGCCCTCAAGGTGCACAAAGATACCCGTATGGGTGTGGTCACCGACGTGAAGCAAGAGCTTCGTAAGGTGGGTGCCTTCCGTATCAACTATACCACGTTGAAAGGAAGCGCTTTGGAGAACTAAACTTAGGTTTGGTAAAACATGAAAATGGCCGCAGCTTTTGTTGCGGTCATTTTTTTTTGGCATAATTAGTAAAGATATTTACAGTCTATATCTTTACTTTTTTCTATCTTTGCACGAAAATCGAAAAATGGTAGAAATATGACATTCAATCCTACGAAATACCAACTGAAGACGGTGGCCACAGGCCGCGTCTTCGACGACCAAGGCTGGACTTTGGACGACAAGGAATGCGACAAGCCGAGTATGGTGCGTCCCATTTACGAAAAGAAGCAACTCAGCGTGCTCGATGGTGAAGATTTGGGTCTGTATCGCTATGCCGATTGGCTTCCCATCAAGAGAGTGCTGAAAAGCCCCTCGGAGCCTATCACCTACAAGAGCGAGGGCTTTGCGCAACGCTTGGGCTTGAACAATTTGTACATCACCTTCAGCGGCTACTGGCCCGAACGCAATGCGCGCATGACGACGTGCTCCTTCAAGGAGATGGAGGCTTATTCGGTGTGCGCCCGTTTGGGTGACGAACTGAAAGACAAGGTGCTGGTGGTGGCCTCGGCTGGCAATACGGCACGTGCCTTTGCGAAGGTGTGCTCCGACAACGGCATCAAACTGCTGCTGTGTGTGCCTCAGGACAACATCAAGGCTTTGTGGTTCGACAAGCCGTTGAATCCCTGTGTGAAACTCATTACCACTGAGTCGGGCAGCGACTATTTCGATGCCATCAACCTCTCGAATGTGGTATGCGAATTGGACGGCTACTTGCCGGAAGGCGGTGCGAAGAACGTCGCCCGCCGCGACGGTATGAGCACCACGATGATGTCGGCTACAACATTCATCGGTCGCACGCCCGATTTCTATTTCCAGGCTGTGGGTAGCGGCACGGGCGCCATCGCTGCTTGGGAGGCCAACCTTCGATTCATTGAAGATGGCCGTTTTGGCACCAGCAAAGCCCGTTTGATGGTTTCACAAAACAAGCCTTTCGTTCCGATGTTCGACGCATGGCGCGCCGACTCACGCCCGATGCTGCCCTACGATGCCGACCAGGCCCGCAAGGATGCCGCTGAGATTTGCGCTCCTGTGCTTTCCAACCGTAAGCCGCCTTATAGCCTCGCAGGTGGCCTTTACGATGCTTTGAAAGACACCAATGGCGACATTTTGGCTGTCAGCAATGAAGAGGCCAATGCGGCCAAGGCTTTGTTTGAAGAGACGGAGGGTATCGACATTTATCATGCTGCTGCCGTGGCGGCTGCCTCTTTGCAACAGGCCGTTGAAAAGGGCACGGTGAAGGCCGACGATGTGGTCATGCTCAACATTACGGGCGGTGGCGAGCGTCGCTTCCAAGCCGAGCATGAGATCTGCCATTTGCAGCCTTCTCATGTTTTCGACATCGGGTTTACAAAAGAGAATGTCGAAGCTGTGCTTGCAGCTTTCGCTTGGTAAGCCTTGCAGTGAAAACAGAAAAGGTCGGGAAGCCATCTCCCCGACCTTTTTTCATGTCTTGATTTCGCTTTATTTCTTCACGATGGAACGTGAGGCGCATCCGCTCTTGCTGATGGCGTTGATGATGTACATGCCCGCCTCGTAGGTGCTCAAATCAAGGCTGGCGGTTTCGTTTTGGGCTTGTTTGGTAAACAAGGTCCTGCCCATCAGGTCCATGACTGTCACTTGTAGCAAGCCTTCCGCCTCAACCTGTACGAAGTCGGTGGTGGGGTTGGGGTAAAGGCTGAGCTCCATCGAATTCTCAATGAGGGTCAATGGCGTGTTGTCAATCATCACCTCGTCAAGATAGAGGTCAGAACCCATGTCGCCAACGCCTTCTATGATAATGAACCCGACGGGGTCGGCACAATCGAAATTGAGATTGTATTCATACCAGCCTTCTTCTTCGGTGGCAGGGCTGCGGTCGACGCTTTGGTGTAGCGTGCCTAAGAGTTGTGCGCCACGGAGTGACATTTCGGTGTTGAAGTATACGTTGACGCAGTCGTTCTTGTCGCCGCTTTCTGCCGTACGGTAAAGATGCAGGCGAATGAGATTGTCCGTCTCGTTGAGTTGCATTTTGGGGCTAAAGAGCAACGAAGTCCCATTGGTTTCAGAGGCCTTGAAGTGCAACATGCCATCGCTTTCTCCATAAGGAGTGACGGGGGTATTTTCGCTATCAGCCCATTCCCAATGTATCGGGTCGTTATTGACAATCCAGGCCTGTTGCATAAAGTTGGGTTGGTCGAAATGGCCTTCGAGCGGGAAAGTTTCCACTTCGCCCATCGGTGTTACCCAGAAGGTAACCAGTCCCGTGGCGCAATCGCAGGGGATAGTGAAGGTGATATCAAGCCAACTCATGGAGCCAGGCTCAAGGTCTGGTTTCAAGGTGGCCGTTGCGGTCACATATACGGTGGAATCGGGGTCGATGTGGAAGTTGCTGCCCGTTTGATTATTGAAATGAAGCACGATGTTGTCGAAGTATTCGTGAGAAGGGCTCATGTAAACCCTCAGGCCTTCATAACCTAGATTCTGCACCAAGAAATCGAAGGAGGCTTGGGTGCCTGGATACATGACCGTGTCGCTCGAGATGGGTTGTGCAAGAAATTCGTATTGTTCCACTTGGTCGATCTCGAGGTCGTCGATGGTGAGATAGGAGGCGCCGTCGGCAGCAACGGCACGAATGCCGATGTAGTTGGAGCCGTTTACGATGGACTCCACATACGATGAAACCTTTTCGTACTCGCCGCTTTCGATGGTGGCCGAGAGCAACAGCGTGTGCATGGTGCTGACATTGGCTGAAGGCCCTGTCCAGAATTCAAGCGTATAGCTGCCATCGGAGATGGCCCAGCATTTGAAACGATATTGGATGCCTTGAAGTAAGGAAATGGGCATAAACATCCACGATTCTTCTGCATTGGCATAGGCGTACCAGTTGCCTGAGTGAGGGATGCGGTTGTGGTCTTTCTCAAGATAGCCGCACAGCCACGACTGGTCATTGCTGGTCCAACCAATAGGAACAGTCATGTCGTGATTGGCGTATTCGAAACCTTCGATGAGAAGGCTTCCAGCGAAGGAAGAAGTCGCGGCAAGGCAAATCAAAATTGTAAATAATGCTTTTTTCATAAGAATGAAATTAGTTTTTAGGCCACAAAGATAGAAAAAAATAATCAATTGTATGCGTGAATTCCACCCAAAATCAAATTCACTCCAAAATAAGTGATGATGACGCTTAGGAAGGCGATGATGCTATAGACGTGGAAAAACATCGGTTTGTGGAACGAAGTCATCACATTATGGAACAGCGGCATAGCGTAAACCAACAGCGTGATGAGCGCCCAAACTTCCTTCGGGTCCCACGACCAATAATTGCCCCACGAGATGTTGGCCCAAACGGCGCCGATGAAGATACCGGCAGCCAACAAAGCCACGGCAGGATAAAGCATGATGCGGCTGATGGTTTGGAGCCTTTCGAGGTAGGTGACGTTGCTGGGTTGGGTAAGACGTACGACGACGGCACTGATGCCGTTGAGCATGACGAAGAACAGCAGGGCGTAGGCAATCATGATGACCGTCACGTGCAAGCTGAGCAAAGGCGAAGACAGCACGGGCATCAGATGCGTGACAGGGGGATTGGCGCCGCCCATCATTTGTACGAGAAGCACGAAACCGCTCGTCAGCAGGCCGGCGGGCAGGGCCATTTCGTATTTCCGCACCGTGCAGAGCGTGATGATGCAGATGGCCAAGGCCATCAGGTTCATTGAGTCGAAGCCACCTGCCATCGGGACATGTCCCCCTGCAATCCAACGTAAGACGAACAACAGGGCGAGGAAAGCGCAAAGTCCAATCATCCAAATCATTCCGACGATGCGGACGGGTTTGTAGAGCGGCTTCTTTTTGCCCATGCAAACCATAGAAAGGGCAAAGCAAACCAAACCCAAAGTGATGCTGACCATAGCCAACCACTTGCCCGTGCTGAGGCGGTTGTAGAGCCGTTCAGAGCCATATTGGGCAGAGGAGGGAAGACCGCTAATGGCATTCTTCTCCTGGTAGATTTTTGTTTTCTCAAAAACCTCGTTCAATGCCTTGAAGTCCTTTTTCACCACATATTCCTGGCAAAGGCTGAGCTGTTTGCGGATGAAGAGGTATTCGTCCTCGGGAATGTCGAGGGGAAGATTGTCGCTTTGCGAGTACCAGCTGACGTTTTGCGTGCTGTCGGCATGGGGGAAAATCTTCAGCAGTTTGCCGTTGTTGAGCATGGTGATGAGTTGGTATTTCTCATCGGCAGCGCTGTATTTCTTGCGTTTCGGGTCGCCCATCGGCAGCGATTTTATCGTGTCGGAGAGCTTGTTCTCGCCTTTGGCGTCCTCAAAATCGGTCATTTTGGCGTATTTGCCTTCAATGCCCAATTGCTTTTGCACATATCCTCCTTTGATTTTCATCATAGGTTCATCTTTCCAGTCGTCGTAGTAGAAAATCCAGCCGCTGAAGACTTGTTCTGGCGTAAGGCCTTGATAGCGCGCATTGCCGCTGAGTTTGGTGGTGAAGTCCTTGGCCAAGGTTTGCAAGGGACACACGCGGCCTTTGTACATCACGTACATTTGCCCCATTTTGTTGGCGCTTTCCTTAGGCAAGGTGCGAGGCTTTCTGGTTCCTGAGCCTGTCGAAGGACCAGATGCGTACATGCTATTGGCGATGCTGAAAGTAAACAGAACCAGCAAAATGGCGATTTTTCCAGAAGCCTTTCTCAACAAGCTGCGGAACTCGCCGTTTTTTTCCGTGAAGGCAAAAATGACGGCCAGCAGAAGCAGGATGTAGCCCGCATAGGTTACGCCGATGCCCCAAGGGTCGTGGGCGACACTGAGGACGGAATTGCCCTCGTCGTCGTAGTCGCTCTGATAGAAGCGGTAGCCCTTGTGTTTCAAGATGTTGTTCATGGATATTTTGGTTTCCGTTGTGGTGCCTTCGTCATTGATTTGGAGATAGCTGACGAAATCCATGGGCGAGCGTGTGCCTGGATAGGTCTCGATTTCGAAGCGGTCGAGGGTGAGACTGAAGGGTAGCGCACATTCTTTGGTGTTGCCGTGTTTCTCAACGGTGAATTGGCTGTTGGCCATCTCAGGTTTCAAGGTGATTTCACCGTGTTGTCCAGTGAGCATGGTAAGCAAAGCACCGATAAGGATGCATGCTACAGCCAAAAACAAAGTGAGCGCCATAGGACGTTTCCAGTTGCGGTCGCTGAAAGTGTAGACGGCAGCCACGACGCCAAACATGGTCCAGAGGGCGATAAACCACCAAGAGCTGTAGACGTGACTCAAGGCGAAGTCGGAGCCGTGTAGTTTTTCGATGACCGTTCCAGCAGCAAGCGCGATGATGATAAGTATCATCAGGATAGGGGTGAAGTAGCGAAAGTTTTTCATAGTGAGGATGGATTTTGTGCAAAGATAAAAAAAAGTAGAGACGCGCTATGGCACGTCTCTACAAAGTGTAATAAAAATCAAATAGCGTCGATGAATCTCACGACGGCGTCGCGGTCGGCCTTAGGCAGCTCGCGGAACTTCTCCACCGAGCGGCGGGCATCGCTTTGGGCGTTGCCGTGCCACATGATGGCTTCGATGACGGTTTGGGCGCGGCAGTCGTGCAGGCGCTCGCTGGCTCCGGTGCAGATGGCGCTCAGGCCACGGCCCCAAAGCGGGGTGGTGCGGCACCAGCCCGTGCGGATGTCGTTCTCCATGTGGAGCTTGTGCTGGATGTAGTCGCTATAGGGCCAAATCTTCTGGTTGGGATAGCGGGGCAGACGCGGGTCACCATCGGCGAAGAAACCAGCCGGGTCGGTGAACATGTCGTCACCCGTTTGCCACGACGGACGGTGGCAGTAGGCGCAACCCAAGTCGCTGAAGAGTTGCTTGCCGCGTTGCACCTCGGGGTCGTCCAAGTTGCGAGCGGCAGGCACAGCCAAACCACGGTGCCACACCATGAAGTTGACGTAGTCCTCGTCCGACATTTCGGGCACTTTCAGCTCGTCGGGGATCTGGTCGTTCATCATCAGGTAGTTGTAGATGTCGGTCTCCACATTGCCCGTCAGGTTGAATTGCGGGAAGTAGTTGTAGAACTCGGCTTGCACGTCGGGGTCTTGTGAAGCCTTGGTGGCGTAGGCGGCGGTCATGTAGTGACCGGTCTTGGTGCGGTGCGTCACGTTGGTGATGTTCCAGATGGCGTTGGCGCCAGGAGCATCTTGCAAAGGACCACGAGTGAGGGCGTAGGTGTACTTCTTGGGGTGGTTGGTGTTGCCATAGTAACCCGTCGGGGCGAAGTCGGAGCCAGCCCACATGGCGGGGTTGAGGCCGTTTTGCATGTAGCCGTCATTGTACTCCTTTTGGTATTGCGCTCTCAGAGAGTCGTCTGGAATGGCGTCAATCAAGCCAGTGCCATAGATGCCGATGGTCGATTCCAGACGGCACACGAAGTCACTGTAAGGAATGGGTTGGTTGTTCACCTCAAGCGGCACATAGAAAGCCTCCTCGGGGATGTAGACCTCGGGATAGGTGAGGTTGTAGCGCTCGCCGTCGGGGAATTGGTTGCCCCATTCGTCGGTATAGCTCAGCCAGTTGATTTGGATTTGGGTCTCGTCCAAAGGTGCCTTGAAAGGTGCGACAGCCTTGGTTTGCGGCATGCCCGTGTAGCTGCTCAAGTAGGTGTCGTTCTTGTCGGTGAAGACGAGCAGGTAACCATTGCCCCAGTCGTCGGCGCGGTAGCGGTTCATGCGCATGCCGTGGCCATAGCCAGGATGGCAGGCGATGCAGCTGCTGCGGATGTAGAGCGGCCCTAAGCCATTGAAGGGCGGGTTGTTCTGCGTGTATGTACGCTCAAAGAAGTACTCGCCATACTTGAAGGCGGTGCCCAGTCCAGCCTGCTCGGTGGCAGGGGTGGGGTCTTCGTAGGCCGACTGCGATCGGTTGAAAGTGGTGCCCAATTCGCCGCCAGCATAGGTGTCCTCGCTGACTTCGGTTGGAATGGGCTCATGCGGATTGCAGGAAGTGATGGCCAAAGCCATCACACTTCCCGCAATCAACATTCTTAATGTCTTGTGATTAAACATATTGATTTGAGTTAGTTATTGGATTCGTCGATTATTTGTTGTCAATCTTGGCAAACTCGGCCTTCACTTCGGCCATTACATCGGAGAGGTCTTGGCAGGCTTCCATGGCTTTGCCAGCGCTGGCGTCCATGTAGTACTGAACGAAGGGGGCCTTCATGTTGTTGATGGCGGTGAGGGCGTTTTCGATGGCGTTGACGGCCTTGGTGTCGAGTTCGGCATTGTTGTCCTTGATGTAGGTGTGCACCGAAATGGTCTCGTCTCTTTGGCCTTCAAGGCCGCCCATGTAGGCGTTCTTGATGCTCGTGATGTTGTCGTAGAAGTCCCTGATGGATTTCTGGCTGTAGGGCGACTCAACGTAGGTCACGTCCTCGCCAGTGTGGCATTTGCCGATTTTTGAGGTACCCACTTCGTCGGCGATGTCGATGCAGCCGTCGGCGATGGCTTCAAGAGCGTTGGTGAAGGTGGCGTATGTGCTGCCGGCCTGACCAGCGAGGGTCATGTTGTCGCCGTAAGTGTTGTCGCTGCCGATGACGGTGGTGTTGAATTCCAGTTCTTCCATCAGGTCCTTGTGGGCTTGGGCGGCTTCCGGATTCCAGCTCACTTCGAGTTGGAAGCAGCGGTTGCGCAGGTCGCGGGCCACGGCCACGATGTAGGTAATCATGTCGTCGTTCAGCTCGTCCACGTTGCGGGGCTGGCCGTCACGGAAGAGGATGTACTCGATGCCGTGGAATCCAAGCAGGGCGTTGCCGAGTTGCTCACCGGCCACTGTGCCGTCTTCGTCGTTGGCAAGGGTAGCAATCATGCTGGGACTGGCCATCAGGTTGTTGAAAGCGTCTTCATCAAGCGGCCAAGAGTCGATGTGCGGGTCGATGCCGAAATCGTTGGCGGCGCCAAAGAGGAAGGCTTCGCTCATTTCCCACCAGTGACGGGCTTCGAGGAAGGTGACGGTGGCGTCGTTGACGTTGTTCTGGGTCATGTTGGCCTTCAGGCTTTCAAGGCATTCAACCAACTTGTCGGTTTCGTTGGCCAGGTTGGTGTAGGTCGGATAAACCGTGTGGTTGAGGTACTGCTTGACGATGGCTTCTTTGGTTTCCTTGTTGGCTTCGTCGGTGGTTTCGTTGGGTTTGTTGCACGAGCTGACGCTCACTGCAAGCAGGGCTGATGCTGCGACCAGCATTGCGTTTCTGAATAATTTCTTCATTTTTCTGATTTTTTATTGGTTAATTGTTAATCGTTGTCTTGTTTGTAGAGACACAAAATTTTGCGTCTTTACATTTTTATTTCGTGAAAAATCCGCTGTACATCACGCCAAGCGAAAACATCGGTTCGTCGTTGTATTGCTCCTTCAGGAATCGCTTGGCGTATTCGGCCTTGATGACGACCTGCTTGATGGGATAATAATTCACACCGAGGGTCATCACGTGGCGGTCGGTCCACTGGTAGTCGGTGAGGGCGTTGGCGGTAGGGATGTAAGTGTCGTAGTAGTCGTAACGACCAAAGAGATAGAGCTTTCTATCACTGGTGTGCTTCATCGGGTGCATGATGTCGTAGGCAATCTCGCCGCCGTAGGCAATGGCAGCCTCTCCGACGAGCGAGCGCGGATAGGGCGAGAAGCTTTGGTGATTTTGGTTCTTGTTCCATGACGAAATGAGGTTGGCGTCGCTGAGGTGACCGTAGTCGAAGTTGCCGCGAACCACGAGACCGTTGGCCTTGTAGTCGAATTCGGCCGTGCCGATGACCACCGTGCCTTTCACGTCCTTGTATTGGCTCGTCTCGCTGAATTCGGTGGTGACGATGTCATTATTAAAGGTGTTGCCGACATAGCCGCTCACCCCGATGTGCAGGTTCTTGATGCTGTAGTTGTCGATGCGGGCCGCACCAGCCAAATGGTTGGCCACGCGGAATTCATAACCCGAGGCTGAGCCGTTTTTCACCCAGTTGGCGTTGTTGAACATGTTGGAGTTAAGGGCAGGAATCACCATGGCCTCATAACGCCAGCCGCCGAGGCGTCCCCACAGGCTGATGCCCGTTTCGTGCCAGGTGCAAGGCATCATGTAGAACTCGCCTTCGGGGCGGTAGCAGGTGAAGAAGCGGTTAGGCTCGTGGGCGAAGTTGGTCTGCCCGACGGGCACGATGATGTGACCCATGCGGATGTTGAAACCCTTGCCGAACGACTTCTGGATCCAGAATTGTTCCAAGGCGACCTCGCCGCCGCGTTCGATTTCGTGCTCGAATTCGCCGGTTTCCTCGGCTTCCACCTCGACGGCCACTTCGCTGCCGCCATGCTCAAACTCGATTTCGCTGCCCATCGTCCAGCCTTTGCCGAAGTCGTAGCCCAAGTTGATGACCACGTGGGGCAAATCGATGCGACCGTGGCCTTTGGCATCTTTGTAGCGGTCGGCATGGGAATAGCGGAACATGTTGTCGCTGTAAAAATTACGCGTGTAGACGGCTTCGCCATAGCCGCCCACGGTGAGACGCGAAAGCGAGAAAAACTTCGTCGAATCCGCGTTGTTGTTCTGCGCATGCAATGGCAGGGCACTTAAGGCCAGGCCCAAAACAGCGCATTTTGCTATTGTTCTCAATTTCATGATGAATGCTATTTATTCAAATTCGCCTGCAAAAGTCCGATTTTTGCCTCTGAATCCAAATCCCCATAAATGGCTATTTTTGGAAAGGCGTTTCGTCACAAATGAGGATGCCTAAAAACCGTTCGAGGCGAACCATGATTCGCCTCGAACAATACAACTAACTCAAAATCTCATTTTTAAATCGCCTCGATAAACTTCACGATGGCGTCGCGTTCGCTCTTGTCGAGGTTGCGGAATTTTTCAATCGTCCAGCGGGCGTCGCTTTGGGCGTTGCCGTGCCACATGATGGCTTCCATCACGTTGCGGGCGCGGCAGTCGTGTAGGCGGTCGCTGTGGCCGGCGCAGGTGCGCATCAGGCCCTTGCCCCAAAGTGGCGTGGTACGGCACCAGCCCGTGCGGATGTCGTTTTGCATGAAGAGGCGGTGTTGCACCATGTCGCTGTAAGGCCAAATCTTCTGGTAAGGATAATGGGGGAACTCGCGCCCTGCAAAAACATTATATGGGTCTTGGATTTCACGGTCGTCGCCCGTTGTCCACGAGGGACGGTGACAAGCTGCGCACCCGATTTCGCGGAACAGCTTGCGGCCCAGTTGCACTTCCTCATCCTCAAGGTTGCGGGCGGCAGGCACGGCCAAACCACGAATCCAGAGGTTAAGCAGGTAATGGTCATCGCTGCTCATTTCCAAGTCTATGTTCTTGTTGGCGAGGTAGTTGTAGATGTCGGTGGCCACGTCGCCCGTGATGTTTTGTTCGGGATAGAGTTCATAGAAGGTGGCTTGCACGTCGGGGTCGGCGGCAGCGGTGCGGAAATAGGCTTCGGGAATGTAGTTCTCCGTGTAGGGGTCGGTGACCACATTGGTCACTTCCCAAAGGCTGACGTTGCCTTGCGTTGAGGAGGCATCGAGGGCGTAATCGAGGCGGAAAGGATGCCCGTCAGTATTGAGACCTGTCGGAGCCCAGTCGCCGCCCGCCCAAATGGCGGGGTTGAGGGTTACGCCATGGCTTTCTTGTTTCAGGTATTCGGCTTTCAGCGAGTCGTCGGGAATGGCATCGAGCAGGCCTGTGCCATAGATGCCGATGGTGGCTTCGAGGGTCATGTCGAGGTCGCTGTAGGCCACGGGCTGACCTCCGATTTCGAGCGGCACATAGAAAGCGTCCTCGGGGATGTTCAACTCGGGATAGATGAGGCTGTAGGTCTCTCCGTCGGGGAAGCGGTTGCCCCATTCGTCGGTATAGTTGAGCCAGTTGATGCTGACTTTCGATTCGTCGATCATCGGTTTGAAACCTGACACGGCTTTCGTCATCGGGACTAGTCCGAGCGATTCGACGATGGTGCCTTGCTTGTCGGTGACGATGAGCAGGTAGCTGTTGCCCCATTCGTTGGAGTCGTATCTCGTCACGCGCTTGCCACGGCCGTAGCCAGGATGGCAGGTGATGCAGGAAGAACGCAGGTAAAGTGGGCCCAGACCTTTGAAAGGCTCATTATTAATAGTAAAGGAACGCTCGAAAAAGTATTCCCCATACTTGAATTGCGTCCCCAATCCAGCCTCTTCGATGGCGGGCGTGGGGTCTTCGTAGGCCGAATGGGAACTGTTGAACGTGGTGCCGAGTTCGCCACCGGCATAGGTCTCTTCAGCGATTTGCGGGTCAAGGGGAATTTGGGGCTCGTCGGGCTTGCACGAGGCCATCGTTGCGAACAAGGCACAACCCACAACGGATAATGCAATGCTATGTTTTCTCATGATTGGGAAGGATTTGGTTAATAATCGGTTTTCGGCGTTGGTGTGGTCTTGCCTTACTGTCGTGATATTGGGAGCGGAGCATCGTCCGCTCCCGTTATGCACATAAAAACTAACTCAAAAATTCATTCTAACAGTATGACAAAAATCTGGATGCAAAATAACAGCCATTTCGCGACCTGTGAAATCCCCACATTTTGGGATTTTCGGGCTTTTTATTCATTATTTTTTGTGTGTGATGATTGCCCTGGTTGTTTTGTTTAAATTAGATTATTTTGAAAATCAATAATATATCCGACAGCAAACGACAACAAACGACTACTGTCGACAACAAACGTTTAATCAACGGCTTTGTCTTGACATCCTTTTCATCTTTGCAGCATCAAACTCAAAAATAGAAAGTATTATGCTAGTAAAGACATTTGGATGCGCCCTATTCGGCATCGACGCCATCACAGTCACCATCGAGGTGAACATCGACAGAGGTATCAATTTCTATCTGGTCGGCTTGCCCGACAACGCGGTCAAGGAAAGCCAGCAACGTATCGAGGCCGCCATCACCAACCTCGGCTATTATTATCCCCACAAGCGGATTGTCATCAACATGGCGCCCGCTGACATCCGCAAGGAAGGCTCGGCCTACGATCTGCCCATCGCCATCGGCATTCTGGCTGCCGCAGAGCAAGTCAACACAGACCTTTTAGATCAGTTCATCATCATGGGAGAGCTGTCGCTTGACGGTACGCTGAAACCCATCAAAGGCACTTTGCCTATCGCCATCAAGGCGAAACAAGAGGGATTTAGGGGACTCATCGTTCCCAAAGCCAACGCACGCGAGGCTGCGGTGGTGGAAAGCTTGGAGGTGTATGGTGTGGAGAATATCCACGAAGTCGTCTCTATACTGAACGGCGGCAATGAAATTCAGCCTGTGGTCGTCGATGAGGCCGACTCGTGGCAAGATGCCGCCTACGAGTTCGATTTCAGCGACGTGAAAGGTCAGGAGAACATCAAACGGGCCTTGGAGATTGCGGCAGCTGGCGGTCACAACGTCATTCTCATCGGTCCTCCTGGAAGTGGCAAGACCATGTTGGCCAAGCGTATGCCCACCATCTTGCCTCCGCTGACGATGGCCGAAGCGTTGGAAACCACCAAGATCCATTCCGTGGCTGGATTGGTCGGCCGCAACTCCTCTTTGGTCAGAACGCGTCCTTTCCGTAGCCCGCACCACACCATCAGTGACGCAGGCTTGGTGGGCGGCGGCACCTATCCGCAGCCCGGCGAGATTTCGCTGGCACACAACGGTGTGCTTTTCCTTGACGAGTTGCCCGAGTTCAAGCGCACCGTCCTCGAAGTGATGCGACAGCCGATGGAAGACCGCTTCGTGACCATCTCTCGGGCCAAGATGACTGTTGATTTCCCCGCCAATTTCATGATGGTGGCGGCAATGAATCCTTGTCCGTGCGGCTATTACAACCATCCCGACAAGGAATGTAACTGCAAACCTGGTGTAGTTCAGCAGTATCTCAACCGTATCAGTGGTCCATTGATGGACCGTATCGACCTACATGTGGAGGTGATTCCTGTGGCATATAAAGACCTTTCGGCCAAAAGCAGCGGCGAACCCAGTGCCGTGGTGCGGGAGCGAGTCATCAAAGCACGGAAAATCCAGGAGCAACGCTATGCCAACCATCCTGCCATCCATGCCAACGCGCAGATGAACACCCAACTCATCCAGGAATATTGCGACTTGGACGATGCCTGCCGTGCCCTGCTCAAAAACGCCATGAACCGACTCGGTCTTTCGGCTCGCGCCTATGACCGTATCCTCAAAGTCTCCCGCACCATCGCCGACCTCGACGGCAGCGAAAACATCCGTCCCGACCACCTTGCTGAAGCTATTAATTATAGGAGCCTGGACAGGGATAACTGGGGGAGTTGATTATGGAGTACTATCGGGGAAGTCTTCGGGAATTTGCAGTGGAGTTGCTTGCAAATGGTAGAGGCAATGGACGAATGGTGGAAGTTGCGCAATTTGATGACAAAGTTATTGAGGATATGTATAATAAAGGCGTTGTTTTGCAATCTTCATCTATCGTCGTAACCCAGCAGGCTATTTTCAAATATGTGCATCATCCAAAGTCGAAAAAAGGCGCGGTAATACCTGTTGAACAGTATGATTTGATTGAGCAGGCTTTGAATATGCCTTTACACGTTTATATAGATACAGCGCAAAAAGAACTTGTTTATGTGTTCACTCATCCATTTGAGCAAGAAAGACTTGTTAAGGTCGTAGTGCATCCAAACTATATAATCAGTAGAAAACTAATTGTCAATTCAGCCAAGTCGTGGGGATTTGTGAGTGAAGAATCTCTTGATAATCCGCAATTTGTTTTGATAAAATAAAAATAGAAGAGGGCGATCTTTTTAGTCGCCCTCATTGAACTGGCGGTCGGAGTTGAACCGACAATAATCTCACCTTTTGAGGCGTGAAGCTACCCGTTGCGGTCATCGACCAGTATTCTGCGTGCAAAAATACAAAGATTTCCAGAAATACAAGCAAAATGATGGAAAATAGTGTATTATTCCTTTCTGTCGCGGCCAAACAACGCTCCAATCCATTGACGGTTAAGCCGTGAGATATTCTGCCGTTTGATGAGTTTGGGGCATTCGGCTTCGCAGGCGTAGGTGTTGGTGCAGCTGCCAAAGCCCAGCTCGTCCATCTTGCAGACCATCTTCTTCACACGGTCGGCGGCTTCGATTTGGCCTTGCGGCAACAACGCCAAATGGCTGACCTTGGCTCCGACGAACAACATCGCGCTGGCGTTTTTGCAGGCGGCCACGCACGCGCCACAACCGATGCATGCCGCAGCATCCATAGCCATATCGGCTTTATGCTTCGGAATGGGGATGGTGTTGGCATCGGGGACGCCGCCCGTGGTGGTGCTGATGTAGCCTCCCGCCTGAATAATCTTGTCGAAAGCGGAACGGTCCACCACGAGGTCGCGGATGACGGGGAAGGCTTTGGCGCGCCAAGGCTCAATCCAGATGTCGTCGCCGTCGCGGAACTTGCGCATGTGCAGTTGGCAGGTGGTGATGCCGTCGTCGTTGCCGTGGGGACGGCCGTTGATATAAAGTCCGCACATACCGCAGATGCCCTCGCGGCAGTCGTTGTCGAAACAAACGGGATGGGCGATGTGGTCGTTGATGAGCTGTTCGTTGAGGATGTCGAGCATCTCAAGGAAGGAGCAGTCGGCCGAGATGCCTTCTATGGGATAGGTCTCGAAATGGCCCTTGGCGCGGGCGTTTTCTTGTCGCCAGATATGGAGTTTGAAGTTCATAGCTTATTTGTAATTCCGTTTTGCGATTTGAATATGTTCATAAACCAGCGGTTCCTTCTCCATCGTCTCGGCCTGGCCGTGACCGTGGTATTCCCACGCGGCGACGTACATAAAGTGTTCGTCGTCGCGCAAGGTCTCGCCGTCGTCGGTCTGGTGCTCGGTGCGGAAATGTCCGCCGCACGACTCCTCGCGGTGCATCGCATCGTCGATAATCAGTTGTGCCAATTCGAAATAATCCTCCAGACGATAGGCCTTTTCCAGCTCGGGGTTGAACTCGTTGGCAGTTCCAGGGACGAAAGCCTCCTTCCAGAACTCGTTTTCGAGGTCAGCGACCAACTGTTTTGCCTTGGTCAGGCTTTCGGTGTTGCGGGCCATGCCGCAGTATTCCCACATGATTTTACCCAATCGTTTGTGGAAATAATCGACGGTTTTCGTATGTGAAGGTCCCTGAGCCTGTCGAAGGGCCGTGTTATTAAACAACTTTTCAATTCTCTGTCGCACCGCCGCCTCAGCAGCATCAAATTCAGGTGTTGAAGATGAGATTTTGCCCACATAGATCTGGTCGGCGAGGTAGTTTTGCATCGTGTAGGGCAGGACGAAATAACCGTCCGCCAATCCTTGCATCAAGGCGGAGGCCCCGAGGCGGTTGGCGCCGTGGTCGCTGAAGTTGGCTTCGCCGGCGGCAAACAAGCCCGGAATGGTGGTCTGCAGTTCGTAGTCCACCCAGAGGCCGCCCATGGTGTAGTGGATGGCGGGGTAGATCATCATCGGGGTCTCGTAAGGGTTCTCGTCGGTGATTTTCTGGTACATCTGGAAGAGGTTGCCGTATTTCTGTTCCACCACATCTTTTCCCAATCTTCTGATCGCGTCGGCGAAGTCGAGATAGACGGCATAACCCGTGCCCACGCCATAGCCCGCGTCGCAGCGTTCCTTGGCAGCACGGCTGGCCACATCGCGAGGAACGAGGTTGCCGAAGGCGGGATAACGGCGCTCCAAGTAATAGTCGCGGTCTCCCTCGGGGATGTCGTTGGCTCTCAATTTTCCTGCGCGGATGGCTTCGGCATCCTCTTTCTTTTTGGGCACCCAGATGCGACCGTCGTTGCGAAGGCTCTCGCTCATCAAGGTCAGCTTGGATTGATAGTCGCCGTGGACGGGGATGCAAGTCGGGTGGATCTGCACATAGCAAGGATTGGCGAAGGCGGCACCTTTGCGGTGGCACACCCACGCTGCGCTGCCGTTGCTGTTCATCGCGTTGGTGGAGAGGTAATAAACATTGCCGTAGCCGCCCGTGGCCAATACCACGGCGTGAGCGGCATAACGCTCCAAGTCGCCGGTGACGAGGTTGCGGACGATGATGCCACGGGCGCGGCCTTCCACCACGACCAAGTCCATCATCTCGCAGCGTGTATGCAGCTTCACCGTGCCTCGGGCAATCTCGCGGCTCAAGGCACCATAGGCGCCAAGCAGCAGTTGTTGTCCCGTCTGGCCCTTGGCGTAAAAGGTGCGGCTGACCTGCGCCCCACCGAAGGAACGGTTGTCGAGCAGCCCGCCATAGTCGCGGGCGAAAGGCACGCCTTGCGCCACGCATTGGTCAATGATGGCACCGCTGACCTCCGCCAAGCGATACACATTGGCCTCGCGGGCGCGATAGTCGCCGCCCTTGATGGTGTCGCGGAAGAGGCGTTCCACGCTGTCGCCGTCGTTTTGGTAGTTCTTGGCCGCGTTGATGCCACCTTGCGCGGCGATGCTGTGGGCGCGACGTGGCGAGTCCTGGATGCAGAAGATGTCCACATTGAAGCCCAAGGCGCCCAACGAAGCAGCAGCCGAGGCACCAGCCAAGCCCGTGCCCACCACGATGATGTCGAGTTTGCGCTTGTTGGCCGGGTTGACCAACTTCTGCGAAGCCTTGTAATTCGTCCACTTTTCGGCGAGTGGACCAGAGGGTATTTTAGAGTCTAAGTTCATGACAATCAGTGTTTACAGTCCAAAATAAACGCCCAGAACCACGACGGTGAACATCAGGCAGACCACCCAAGTGAAAACCTGTCCGAGGATTTCGATGGCCTTGCCGTATTTGTAGTTGTACAGCCCGAAGGTCTGGAAGATGGCGGGGAAGCCGTGGCGCAGATGGAACCAAACCACCGTGAAAAACACGAGGTAGGAAATGACGATGTGCAAGATCTTGAACTTCTCGCGTGCTTGGTGGTAGAAGTCTGGCTCCACTTTGAGGCCAGCGGCTTCGAGAACGGCCTTGTCGTCTTTGTCGAAGTTGGTGAGCCAGTTGCCTTTGGCAGAGTATTCGCCGTGTTGCTCGGCATAGCTGACGGCATCGGGTTGGGTCGTTTTCAGGGCAACGACCTCTTCCGTCTTGGCCATGTATTTGCCTTTCACCCAGCCGATTTTCACGAAATAGAAGTCCGTGAAGTGAAGGATGAGACACGCCAATAATAGGATGCCTGTCCACATTTGGATTTTCGAGCCTTTGTGGGTCTTGGTCCGCGAGGGCTTTTTGTAGCCCACGGGGCGCGCCATCCTGTTCGTGATGGCCAGCCAAAGTGCCAAAACCGCATGGAGCAGCAAAGCCCCAAACAGCCCCACTTCAAGCACCTTGACGATGACGTAGGTGCCCATGAAGTGGCAAAAAGCATTGTACCATTCGCCGCCGTCATGCCTCAGAATGAGCAAGTTGGCGCTGGCGTGGAACAGCAGGAAGAAACTCAGGAAGGCACCTAACGCCCCCACGAGGATTTTCTTTGAGATGGAGTGGATTTTTGGGAGATTCATAATGAAATGATTTGAGCGAAATAAATGATTTGAAAAACAAACGTTTTCATGATGACAACAGGATTATCTGTAAATCGCTAATGCGTTGCCCTTTTCGTCCTTCCATTCTGCCCAACCATTGGAATTGCTTCCAACACAAAACTGAGAAGCTCCACTTGGAGATTCAAAAAGAACATCTTCTTTTACAAAGCATTCTCCATTAATTACTTCGGTGTAAGCTGATAGTTGTTGGTCTCTTTTTTGACGAAATGAATCCGTAACTTTTGGCAAAGTAATAGGGTTAATTCTACTTCCCTTTAAGACAATTAAAGAATGGTCATGGATATAAAAGATGCCTTTTGCGTTTGCATTGCGTGTTAATGAACAAGAAACCGCGTTTGCGTTATTAGTGTTGTTAGTGGTGGTAACTCCTGCATTGGAAGTTGTACAAGAAATTTCTACATGAAATCCTAATTCTTTTGATAGTTTTACAATGTTTTGGACATTGTCCTTCCCCCATTGTGTGCATACTGCAAACGGAATGTTGTCCCCACTTCGAAGAATTTCATCTTCCTCGTCAAAATAACGCTTCCCTTGGTATTTTTTTTCACGAAGGAATTGCATTGTTTGTATAACTCCAAAAGAACCTTGCAATTCAGGTTGAAAGATTGATTCTAATTCTATATAGGTTTTTGTTGGATGCTGTTTTACATATTCCGATACAACAGCATAAACAAAGTGTTTCTTTTTTAGGAAAGAGCCTCCGTTTAATGAATATGTTGTATTATCATACATTCTTTTTTGGGTTACCTCACCTGTATTATTTGTGCTTGTAGTCGAGGGAATAGCTGTTGATGTCGATGCAGAAGCATCTGATGGGTCAATAGGAGCAACGGAAAACCTTAATGAAGTAAGCATTCCTTGGATATCTTCCTCAGAAAAAATGCCATTGTATTTTTCAACTAAAGTACGCTTTAAACTTTCTAGAATCACATTTTGAGAATCTGAAAGAATACTTTCTTTTATCTTGTTCAAGTTCTCCAAATGTTGCATTTCCTTGATGCGATCTTCGCAAAATTTTACGATGGCGTCTCTGCTAAAACTCTCTTTGGAAAACTTTTCCACGAATTTAGCACCCATTTTGTCGTCCAATTTAAGAGGAACTTTCAATATTGAAGCAGCGGATTTTTCCTTGGGAGCATCATAAAAGATTTCTATGTTTTCACCAACATAAATTCCAACTTCAACTTTTAGTTGCCTCATATATGATTCAAGTTGCAATCTTTCTCTTTCAGTTTGTGTGTGGACAGGGCGTTTAACTTCTATGACAAATAGGTTTTCCTCGTTGTCTTTTATTAGGATGTCGGGCTGAATATGATCTCTGTTGCCAATTGGGATATTTGGTTTGTGACAAATCTCACCTTTGTATTTTGCCCATCCAAGCAATTGAAGCTGGCTTTCAATTAAAGCGTGGTATTTGTCCTCTTCAACGTTCTTTTTTTTTGCTTCGATTAAATCATAAACGAATTTGTTCCATTCTTCCATATTCAGATGCGGTTTTGTTTGCTGCAAAAATAAACAAAAAACAAAAGCACACCTTTTTTGTGTTTGGAATCGAGCATTTTTTATACGCTTTATAGTTGAAAGAAGCTAAAGAGATGGTGTAAATGCCCCATTATCTTATTTGTCCAAGTATCGTTTCAGGCGAAGTTCCCATCAATGTGATGGCAGAGAGCTTACGTCCCATGTCTTTGAGTGAATGTCCACAATGGTACAAGGAATCGTCAATAATCAACCAGCGGTCGTGTGATGGCTTTGACCACAAATGCGTTTCTATTGATTCGACATTTGCCGATGCGTTATGAGCGTCCCTTAATACAGCCAAGTCTTTGCCCGAATAAATATCGGCAGAAATACCCTTGTTACGTACATCAAGCATTTCAAAAGTGGCGGCATCAATGTATGCGTCTATGACGACGACCCTTTGTTGTGCACTTTTGATGAGTTTTTCAATTAACACACGAGCCTCGAAAAATTCCCCGTCGAAGAACACCTGCTCAACTGGTGGCAAATTGGTACGGACGAAAAAGTCAATCTTTTCTTGGTGTTCTTTCAACTCGCCTTCTATCAAAAGCATGCGACTATCTTGCCGTTCAAAACGAGAATCTATCTGCCTTTGGATGGCAAGCAGTTGCTGATTGACAACGTGTCCTTCCAAAAGATACTTCCTCAATATGGAGTTTGCCCACTGACGGAATCGGGTGGCATGAATACTATTCACTCTGTAACCCACCGAAAGAATCATGTCCAAATTATAGACTTTTGTGGAGTACAATTGTTTCCCATCATTGCCCATGTATTCCAAAATGGAATATGTGCTTCTTTCTTTTAATTCACCTGATTTATAGATATTTGCAATATGCTTTGAAATGGCGGGTTGTTTCACGCCAAACAAGTCGGCAATCTGCTGTTGTGTAAGCCAAACCGTTTCTTTATCAAACCTTACTTCAAGTTTAATGTTGTCGTTGGGCTGATATAGTACGATTTCTCCTTTGTCTAATGAAGCGGGTGCAAGAACTATGTTTTCGTTTTGATCCATATCAATCGGATAATTTTTGGCAAAAGTACGGGTTTTTCGATTGATGGGCAAATTATTTGTTTTTGTTTGAGTTGACGACAATTTGTGTAATTTTGCGCTCAACAAAACATCATAAACCATGCTACAAAAAGGTACAAAAGCCCCTTACTTTGAAGGGCAAGACGAGAACGGCAACCTCGTCAAACTGACAGATTTTGCCGGAAAGAAACTGGTGCTTTATTTCTATCCCAAGGACAGCACTCCGGGCTGCACCGCCGAGGCTTGCGACCTGCGCGACAACTACGAGCGTTTCCTCACCTTGGGTTATAACGTGCTGGGTGTCAGTCGCGACAGCGCCAAGTCGCACCTCAATTTCATCGCCAAATACAACCTGCCCTTCCACCTCATTGCCGACACCGATTTGACCATTCTGAAGGCCTACGAGGCTTGGGGCGAGAAGAAGATGTACGGCAAAGTGACCGAAGGCACACTGCGCACTACCTACGTCATTGACGAAGAGGGTGTTATCATTGATGCCATCGGCAAAGTAGATACAAAGAACCATACGACGCAGATATTGTAGTTGCCATGAACACGCAATTCGCCATCCGTCCCGCAAGGCTCGATGAGACGGGACTTGTCCTTGAGTTCATCAAGAAACTCGCCGTTTACGAGAAATGTGCCGATGAGGTCGTGGCCGACGAAGCCACCTTGTATCATTCCTTGTTTGTGGAGCGTTCCGCCGAGGTGGTCTTTGCCGAGGAAGACGGTGCCGTTGTCGGCTTTGCCTTGTTTTTCCACAATTTCTCCACTTTCGTCGGGCGCAAAGGCTTGTATCTTGAAGACCTGTTCATCCTTCCCGAGAAACGTGGTCGCGGCTATGGCAAGGCTTTGCTGAAATACTTGGCCAAGCTTGCCGTGGAGCGCAACTGCGGCCGCATGGAGTGGATTTGCCTCGACTGGAACAAACCCGCCTTGACCGTTTATCGCAGCATCGGGGCCATCCCTATGGATGAATGGACAGTGCAACGGCTCGACGAAGCGGCCTTGAAAAAGTTTGCATCGGAGGATTGATTATTGCCCCATCACTTTGGCGTTCCTCCGCCAAAATCATCATACAGGATATTCTCAGCGGGCACGCCCAAATTGTCGAGCATATTGACAACGGCGGCGCTCATTGGGCCGGGGCCGCACATATAATATTCGATGTCCTCGGGCGCGGGATGGTTCTTCAGATAGGTGTCGTACATCACATTGTGCACAAAACCAGCCGTGTAGGGCACTCCAGCGGCATCGGCGGCAGGGTCGGGACGGTCCAAAGCGAGATGGAAATGGAAGTTGGGGAAGTCCTGCTCCAGCTGGCGGAAATCATCGAGATAGAAGACTTCATTCAAGGCGCGGGCACCGTAGAAATAGTGCATCTCGCGGTCGCGGACGTTCAAAGTACGCGTCAGGTGCATAATCTGTGCGCGCAAAGGAGCCATGCCGGCACCACCACCTACCCAAATCATTTCGGGTAAGGCCCCTGAGCCTGTCGAAGGGCCGTCCATTGCTATGTTATGTTCCTTCACATGGAATTCACCAAACGGCCCCGACATCAGCACCTTGTCGCCAGGTTTCAGCGAGAAAATATACGATGAGGCAATGCCCGGGTTGACATTTATGAATCCCGAACGGTCGGGCTTGAACGGCGGCGTGGCGATACGCACGGTGAGCATAAATACATCGCCCTCAGCGGGATAGTTGGCCATCGAATAGGCGCGCACCGTCGGCTCGGTGTTGACGCAATGCAGGTCAAACATCTTGAACTTCTCCCAAGCGGGAAGATAATCAGCGCCAATCAGTTCCTTGTCGAAATCGGAATAATGGAGGTCGAAAGCCGGAATCTTGATTTGGGCGTAACTGCCTGGCACGAAATCCATGTGCTCGCCAGCGGGCAGCTGCACCTTGAACTCCTTGATGAAAGTGGCCACATTGCGGTTGCTGACCACCGTGCATTCATATTCCTTGATGCTCAGAATCGACTGAGGCACAACGATTTTCATATCCTCTTTCACCTTCACCTGACAACCCAGTCGCCAGTGCTCTTGGATTTGCTTTCGGCTGAAAAATCCCACTTCGGTAGGCAAGATGGAGCCGCCGCCTTCCGTCACGCGGCATTTGCATTGGCCGCAGTTGCCTTTGCCGCCGCACGCCGAAGGCAGAAACACCTTTTCTTCGGCCAAAGTGGCCATCAGCGAGTTGCCGGGCCGCACCTCCAGCTCCTTCTCCCCGTTGATGGTAATCTTCTCTTTCCCATTGGGCATCAGTTTGTTGCGCACAAACAGCAGCAAGCCGACGAGCAGCAGCACAATGCCGAGGAAAACGGCAATACTCAGAATCAAAGTGGTTGAAAGATTCATCAAGAGTTGAATTTGAGTGCAAAAATAGGCTTATTTTCGTTTCAGTCGGAAAGTTTTATTACCTTTGCCGCAAAATAAATGCTTTAGACAATGAAACTTTCTAAACACCAAAAGCGCATTTTGATAACTATCGTCCTTTATGTCGTTGCGACGATTGCGCTTAACGCCCTGTTTTACTATTATGGCCATTGGGAATGGAACCGTGTTCGCACGAACACGCTTGCGATGCTTCTCGGCGCAGTCTGTGTCGGTGTTGTTCTCATCATCGGTTCCAGAATCCCGAAAAAGAAAGACAAAGACAAGGGATAAACTACAGTTTTATTCCCATAAAAGCCATAAAGGCGATACCCATCAATCCAGTGATAATGAATGAGATGCCTACGCCTTGAAGGCCTTTGGGAATCTTTGAGTAGCGTAACTTTTCGCGAATGGCGGCGATGGTGGTGATGGCCAACAACCAGCCGCAGCCCGAGCCGAGACCGAAAATGGCTGCCTCACCCACATTGCTGAAACCGCGCTCTTGCAAGAAAAGCGAACAACCCAAGATGGCGCAGTTGACCGCAATCAGCGGGAGGAAAATGCCCAAGGCGGAGTGCAGCGAGGGCGTGAAGGTCTCAATCACCATCTCCAGAATCTGCACGATGGCCGCGATGATGGCGATGAAAAGGATATAAGTCAGGAAACTTAAGTCCACCGAGGCCCAATTCGGATTGATCCAAGCCAAGGCGCCTGGCGACAGCAAGTATTTGTTGATGAGATAGTTGACGGGAACGGTGACGACCAAGACGAAAGTCACGGCCAAACCCAAACCCGCGCTGGTCTTGACGGTCTTCGATACGGCCAAATAGGAACACATGCCTAGGAAGTAGGCGAAGATCATATTGTCGACGAAGACCGATTTTATAAACAGATTGAAGAGTTCCATGGCCGTTTATTTTGGGTTGTTTTCTTGCATTTCGGGGTTGCGGGTGCGTTGGATCCAGATGATGACGCCGACGATGATGAGTGCCATCGGTGGCAGAATCATCAAGCCATTATTTTGATAGCCAGCTTCATAGAACGACTGCGGGATGACTTGGTAGCCAAGCAAGGTGCCCGAGCCCAGCAATTCGCGGAAAAAAGCGACGAGGACGAGTATCAGGCTGTAACCCAGTCCGTTGCCCAGTCCGTCCAAGAACGACTCCCAAGGTCCGTGCGACAAGGCGAAAGCCTCCAAACGCCCCATGATGATGCAGTTGGTGATGATAAGTCCCACATAAACAGACAATTGCTTGCTGACATCGTAAGCGAAGGCTTTCAAGAATTGGTCGATGAGGATGACCAAAGTAGCCACTACCACCAGTTGCACGATGATGCGGATGCGTTGCGGGATGCCTTTGCGCAGCAATGATATGATGAAGTTGGAGAGCGCCGTCACCACGGTCACGGAGAGGCCCATCACCACGGCGGGCTTCAGTTGGGCGGTCACGGCAAGGCAAGAGCAAATGCCCAGCACCAACACGGTGACGGGATTGGTCTTGCGCAGGGGTTCTATGAGGAGTTTCTTAGGGTTGGGCATGGCTAAGTCGTTCAAAATATGGAGAATACGATTTCAAGGTCTTGTCAATCATCTCTTTCACACCATTGGATGTCTTGGTGGCTCCTGTAATGGCATCGAATTCTATCGGCACCATCTGGCCGTTATCCCGAATCTGTTTCCCACGGAATTGGCTTTGGAATTTCTCGGTAGTGATCTCCCCGCCCAAGCCAGGTGTTTCGGATTCGTGGTCGAAGTTGGCACCGACGATTTTGCCTTCCACATCGATGGCGAGATAGCCCGAGATGGGTCCCCAAAGACCTTTGCCCTTCATTGGAATGACGCTGATGCGCCGGTCGATGACGAACACAGGCAAGGTGCCGTTGTTGTCGGGCCGACCGTTTTCGTCCAAGAGGAATTCGTCGGTACAATGCTCCTCAAACAGCGCTGAGGCATTGTCGGCATTGACTTCAGCGATGCCCGCCGCACGGAGGATATTGATGCGTTTCTCGTTCTTCTTGTTGTCGTCTTGGAAAGGCTTGAGCCAAATGGCGGCTGCCGTCAACAAAACCGCTACAACAACCACCAAAATGGTGGCGTAGAGGAAGATATATCCGTTGCTATTGATGTCTTTCTTCATTTTGCCGAGGTTTTAGCGTGAGCAATGGCGCGTTTTTGGCGCATTTTGATGTTGCGGGCCACGACGCAATGGTCGATGAGCGGCGCGAAGCAGTTCATCAGCAATATGCTGAGCATCATGCCTTCGGGATAAGCTGGATTGACAACGCGCAGCATCACGGCAAAGGCGCCGATGAGGAAGCCGTAAATCCATTTCCCGATGTTAGTTTGTGCAGCCGTCACAGGGTCGGTGGCCATGAAGACCGCGCCAAACATGAAGCCACCCATCAGGTAATGATAATAGAACGGCAGTTGCATATAATCGTTGGCTCCGATGGCGTTGAACAGCAGACCCATCAGTCCGCCGCCCAAAACGACGCTGAGCATGATGCGCCAACTGGCAATGCCTGTAATCAGCAGTAGGGTCGCACCGAGTGCGACCGCAATAACGGATGTTTCACAGGTGGAACCCGGTATGGTGCCGATGAACATATCCAAAACAGAGGCTGAGGGTCGCATCCCAGCGGCCAGTTCGCCCAAAGGCGTGGCACCCGCAATGGCATTGGTGCCCCAAAGGTCATTGGCAATCCAGACTTGGTCGCCCGACATGCGCGTGGGGTAGGCGAAGAACAAGAACGCCCGAGCCACCAATGCGGGATTGAGGAAATTCATTCCCGTGCCGCCAAAGATTTCCTTGCCGATGATGACGGCAAAAGCCGTGGCGAGTGCGAGTTGCCACAAAGGTGTTGTAACGGGCACAATCATCGGGATGATGAAGCCCGTGACCAAGAAACCTTCGTTCACCTCGTGGTGGCGGATTTGGGCGAAGGTGAATTCGATGCCGAGTCCGACGATATACGACACCGCCAGCATAGGCAGCATCCGCAAAAAACCGAACCAAAGGCAATACCAAAAACTTGCGGCAGAGCCTAATGCGTATGGCCAATCCGTTGAATGCAAAGCCGTTTGGTAGCCGATGTTCCACATGCCGAAGAGCATGGCGGGAACGAGGGCGATGACCACGATGATCATGGCGCGCTTCAGGTCGATGGCGTCGCGCACGTGGCTGCCTTGCTGGGTGACCTTGTCGGGCGTGAAGGCAAAGGTCTCAAAGGCTTCAAAGGTCGATTGCAGCCAAGGGAACCTGCCGCCTTCCACGAAGTTCGGCTTGATTTTGTCGATGAAAGAACGCAGATTCTTGAACATCAGAGCGTCTCCTTTCTTATTTTTTCCAGCGCCTCACGAATGATGACCTGGATTTCCGTTTTCGAAGTGTCGATAAACTCGCAAAGGGCAAAGTCCTCTGGCTCAACTTCATAAATGCCGAGGTTCTCCATCAGTTCGATGTCGCCGACGATGCAGGCCTTGATGAGTTGGATAGGATAGATGTCGAAGGGAAAGACCCGATCGAAGTTACCCGTGAAGACCAAGGGACGCTCCTCGCCGTGCGTATTGGTGTCGAACTTCCAAAAACGCTCAAAACGAGGCAATTGTATGCCCAAGGGCTTGAATGAGCTGGGCGGCATAAAGCCGCTGAGGAAAGTCCTCGAGAAACTGAATTTCTTGAAGCCGGGCATCAGCCAGCCCATGAAGTCGTAATAGTTTCCTTCGGGGAGGAGGCTGATGAGGCTGTCGTATGCGCCGACGAAGCCATCGTGTGCTATCTGTGTGCCACTCAGGATGTTACCAGAAATGATGCGATAACCTTTTTCGGGTGTTTCCGTCTCCATTTTGGGATAATCCGCATTGGGGAACTGTCCCGCCAGCAGACTTTCCACGCACGCTCCTTGGATAATCCTGTAATAATGCGGGTTCTTGGCCTGCGGTCCGGCGACGGACACCACCTTTTCGGGGCGATACACGCCCGTGCCGACCAACTCGCCGAGCACCGCCACATCCTGCGCGTTCATTGTCCAAACCACTTCACCTTTATTAATAGGGTCGATGTGGGCGATTTGCGTACCGATATTTCCGGCGGGGTGCGGACCTTTGATGTAGTGGATTACCACTTGACGCTTTGCGTCATTGCGAGGAACGAAGCAATCCAGACTAGCAAGCCTTTGCCCTGGCCTGAAACAAACATGCACCTTGCCATCAGTCAATTTCGTCAAGGCTTCCAGGCCTTTGGCGAACCAAGTCTCCCTGCCTTGCAGCAGGAAATCATAATCAGGAGCCAGTGACGCGCTGTCGAAGGCACTCACGAAGATGGCTTTAGGATTGTCGTCGGGACGCGCCACCGTGCCGAAAGGTCGCTGACGCAGCATCGGCCAGAGGCCGCATTGCAGCATCGCCGATTTAATCTTGTTTGCGGTTTCGGGTAATTTTTCAGCAGTTGGCTCGGATTTGCAATCCGAGCCCGTCGAACCTGCGGATTTGCAATCCGTCTCAACAACCACTTCCAACAGTTTGCGTTTCTCACCTCTCACGATGGCTTTCACGCGTCCGTCAACGGGCGAAGTGAAGCGTATGCGCTCGTCCTGCTTGTCGCAAAACAAGGCATCGCCTACCCGAACTATTTGCACTTCTTCTACCATCAATCGTGGTGTAAGTCCAACGAAATCAGTGGGTTTTACGGCGTATGTGTTCGTGCTCCTTGCATCGGTGAGGCGCAATTCCGCCGCCCCACTGATTGGAAGGTCCAACCCTTTTCTTATGGTAATCGTATCTGACATTTCCGTTGCAAAAATAGTAAAATCCCTATGAAGATTCACCCGAAACTTGTCCATAATTGTCACTTCAAAAATTTTCCGTACCTTTGCACCCCGAATCAAAAAGCGGGATTTTGTTTGCAAAGTATTGATAATCAGATAAAATAATGAGTTTAAACATTTCAAAATTGAGAAACATCGGTATCGCTGCGCATATCGATGCTGGAAAAACTACAGTTTCGGAACGCATCCTGTTCTTCACGGGCGTCAACCGTAAGGTGGGTGAAACGCATGATGGACAAGCCACCATGGACTTTATGAAACAAGAGCAGGAACGCGGCATCACCATCGCTTCGGCGGCCATCACCGCGCATTGGAACGGCTATCAAATCAACCTCATCGATACTCCCGGCCACGTCGATTTCACCGTCGAGGTGGAACGCTCGCTGCGTGTCATCGACGGCATGGTGGCGGTGTTCTGCGCCGTGGGTGGCGTCGAGCCGCAGTCGGAGACGGTATGGAACCAAGCCGACAAATACCGCGTGCCGCGCATCGCCTTCGTCAACAAGATGGACCGCACGGGTGCCGACTTCGCCGAGGTCGTCAACCAAATGCACAAGTATTTGGGTGCCAATGCCGTGCCGCTGCATTTGCCCATCGGGGCCGAGGCCACATTTGAAGGTATGATTGATTTGGTGCAGATGAATTCAGTGCGTTTTGTCGAAAAGGAACGCATTGTTGGTCCCATTCCGGAGAATATGATGGAGCAGGCCTTGGAAGCCCGTCGCAACCTCATCGAGAAGGTCGCCGACCTGGACGACGAAATCGCGGAACTCTATCTCGAGGACAAGGAAATCCCGACCGACAAGCTGATGGCTGCCATCCGCACGGCCACCATCAAACTGATGATGGTGCCGGTGCTTTGCGGTGCGGCCTATAAGAACAAAGGTATCCAGCTCCTTCTGGACGCCATCGTCGACTACCTGCCTTCGCCGAAGGACTTGGGTGCCGTCATCGCGCACGACCCCGCCAACGAGGAGAAGACCTACCAGCGCAATCCCTCTGAAAACGAGCCATTTTCGGCTTTGGCCTTCAAGCTCATCAACGACCCGTATGTGGGCCAGCAGACCTTCATCCGCATCTTCAGCGGCAAGCTGGTGAACGGCATGAGCGTCTACAATACTAACAAGACCAAGAGCGAGCGCGTGGGTCGCATTTTCCGCATTAAGGCGAAGGAGCGCGAGGAAATCACTGAGGCTGGTGCAGGCGAAATTGTGGCTCTCGTGGGTATGAAATACACGAAGACGGGCGACACACTGTGTGATGAGAACCAGCCTATCTTGCTGGAATCCATCAACATCCCGCCTGCGGTCATCGAGATGAAGGTGAACCTCGACGATAAAAAGAACCGCAACAAACTGGGCGAGGCCTTGGCCAAGCTCTGCAACGAAGACCCGTCGTTCCGCGCCCACTTCGATGAGGAGACAGAAGAGACCATCATCGCGGGCATGGGTGAGCTGCACTTGGAAATCATCGTCGACCGCCTGAAGGAAGAGTTCAAGGTGCCGGTCACGGTGGGCGCGCCTTCGGTGTCGTTCCGCGAGACCATCACCGCGCCGTTCGAGTGCAACTACAAGTACGCCAAGCAGACCGGCGGCAAGGGCCAGTTCGCCCACACCGTCATCCGCTTCGAGCCCAATCCAGGCAACGGCTTCGAGTTCGTCGACATCACCAAGGGCGGCGTGATTCCGAAGGAATACATCCCGTCGGTGCAGAAGGGTCTGGCTGCGGCCATGAACAAAGGTCCTTTCGCTGGTTATCCCGTGGTGGATGTGAAGTGCGTCCTCGTGGACGGCAGCTCACATCCCGTCGATTCCAGCGATATGGCCTTCCAACTCTGCGCCCAAATGTGCTTCAAGCAGGCCTTCATGAAAGCCAGTCCCGTGTTGCTTGAGCCGGTGATGAAGGTGGAAATCAACACGCCTGACGACTACATCGGCAATGTGACCGGCGACCTCAACAAACGTCGTGGTCGCATCGAGGCCATGCGCCGTTTCCGCAAAGGCTCACAGAAGTTGGATGCTTTCGTCCCGCTGATGGAGATGTTTGGCTACGCCACCGCCTTGCGCAACCTCACCTCGGGCCGCGCCAACTACTCGATGGAGTTCCACCAGTATATGCCGACTCCGAAGGACAGACAGGAGGAGATTGTGAAGGAACGGAACCAGAAGGAATAATGGTTATATTGCATCGAATTTGGGGCGTTGTCGGCTGACAATGCCCCATTTTTTTGCAATTTTCATAGGGACAAAATTTTGTCCATCAAAATACTACTTCGTTGTGTTTCAATGAAATAAAATCGGATAAGCCAAAAATATAGGGACAAAATTTTTGAGGCCTCCAAAAACCTCTTGACAAGCGTTTTTTCTCTATATTTTTGCAATGTGTTTCGGCCCTTCGACAAACTCAGGGACCTTGGCTTATACGAGAGTTGAGGGTGCCTGAGCCTGTCGAAGGCCCCGACAGAAAAAAGTATAGCCTATGAAAGCAAAAACAAAATTCCTAATCCTAACGACCCTCGTCCTTGGCGTGGCACTGGTCGCCTGCGACACCCAAGCCAAGCGCACCGAGCGCGCACGCACCTTATATAATAAAGGTGTGGAGCTGCGCGCCCAACGCCTCTCGGAGGAGGCCGCCGAGTGTTTCCTGCAAGCCCTCGACCTGCTCGGTCACGGCGAAAAGAACGCCGAAAGCCTTCTTTTAGAGGGTCAACTCAAGGACAACCTCGGCGCGATGTACAACAAACACGGCCTTTTCGACGATGCCCTCAAGATGCACCGCGAAGCCATCGCCGACTTCAAGCAACTTGGCGACTCCATCGACCTGATGGGTGCCTACCGCAACAGCGGTCGCGTGGCGAACGCGCTGGAGCAGTTTGCCCAAGCCAAGCAGTTCTACGACTCGGCCTTCTGCATTGCCACCTTATTAAATGACGAGGCGATGCTCAACGACCTCAACCTCGAATTGGGCCGCGACTACTACCTGCCCACGGGCAACTATGCCAAAGCCATCGACTGCGTCAGCCGCGCCATCCAAGGCGGGTTGGAGGACAACGACCTCGACATCGCCAATATGACTTTGGGCGTACTCTATTACTACACTGACGATTACGCCAAGGCGAAAACCCACCTCAACGAAGCCCTTCGCAGCGAGCGCGCCGGACTGAAGATGTCGGTCTACCAAACGCTTTACGCCATCGCCTACAACGAAGGCGACCTCGCGCAAGCTATGGAGTATCAGGACCTTTTCACCCAATACATGATGCAAAGCGACCAAGAACACAGCAGCGAGAACCTGCAACGCCTCAAGGCCGAGTACGAACTGAAGGCGCAAAAGAGCGAGATGGAGCTGTTGCTCCGTAACCGCAGCCTCAAGCTGTGGCTCATCATCGCCGCAGCGGTGATTGCGCTGATGGTCATCGTGTTGATTGTGAGGAAAAAGGTGAGCGACCATAAGGTCGCCGTGGCGCAATTCCAAACTCAGGTGGAGCGCGACCAAAACCGCATCCACGAGCTGGTGAGCGATATGGAGAACCTCATCCGCACCAACGACGAACTGCGTCGCGACCGTCAGACGCTCTCGCAAAAGGACCTGCTGATGACCAGCAAAATCATGGGACGCAACAAGATTTACGCCACGGCGCAAGCTCTTGCCGAGCAGGTGACCTCCGACTCGCTCAGTTTCGAGTTGAGCGACGACGACTGGGCCGACTTCATCAGCCTCACCGACTTGGTCTATGACGGCTTCTCGCAACGCCTGCTCGGCCTCTATCCCAAACTCAACAAATGGGACGTGCGCATCTGTTGCCTCTCCAAAAACGGTTTCTCCAACCAAGTGATTTCCATTTTGTTGGACACCCAAACCGAGTCCTACTACAAGCGTAAGACGCGCATCAAGCAAATGAAAATGAACCTCGTGGACGACAACCGCACCTTTGAGGAAATCGTGAATGCGATTTGAAATTAAACAATTAACAATCAAAACAATAACATCATGACAAACAACATCAACAGAAAAAGCATCATCATGGCCATCATCGCCGTGGTTTTCGGAATGAGCGTTCAGGCTCAAACCCAGGATACGCTTGGTATCCACGTAAATGGAGGCTATTCCTCGCCGGAAGGGGCTTCCTCAAACATCGGCACCAACAATAGAGCCACTGGAAACAATTCCTTTGCCGCAGGATGGTGGTGTAATGCCACGGGATTAACTTCCTTTGCGATGGGTTACGGTAGTACTGCTGAAAACATCAACTCAATGGCAATCGGTATGTACACGAAGAGCCAATCGGCTTACAGCATCACCATTGGCCGGGGATACAGTAATTCAAAACCTTTGCTCAACGACAAAAACGGCATTATGATGGGCTATGGAAGCAATTTGCCCACGCTGTTCATCACAGGCCAAAACATTGAAAACCGCACGGGAAAAATCGGTATCGGTGATATGACAGACCCGCAGGCCAAACTTCACATTATGGGTGATGCAATGGAAGATGTAGGTATCATCCTTGAATCCAAACAACCAGCGTACCGAAGTGCTTTCATCCAACTTAAAGATGAGAACCATAAAATCTCCGTCGGCACCAACGGCGCGATGAACATCACCGCCGGAGCCAAGCCGCTGAGCCTTGAAGGATCGAGGGTGACGCTCACGGGGAAGGTTGGAGTGAATACCACTAACACGGTTAATGGCTATGCCCTTGCGGTGGACGGTGGCATCATCACCGACGAGGTGCTCATCCTCAATGTGGAGGACTGGCCAGATTACGTCTTCGGCAAGGACCACACGCTGATGTCGCTTCGCGACTTGCAGTCCTACATCGAGCAAAACAGCCACCTGCCCGAAATCCCGTCGGCCGAAGAGGTGGAAGCGAATGGCGTCAATGTGGTGGAGATGCAGAAGATGCTGCTGAAGAAAATCGAGGAGTTGACGCTTTACACCGTTGAGCAACAACAACTTATCGAAGCCCTTCAGGAGCGAATCGAACAATTGGAAAACCAATAACCCCAATGCCTTATGAAACGAATTATGATTCTGTTCTGCCTTGTGCTGCCTGCCGCTTGGGTTTGGGCGCAGGAAGTCCACATGGCGGAATACTTCGAACTGAACACACCCATCCCTTCGGCGGAAAGCCATGAATATCAGGCATCTTCCTACGTCAAGTTGCAGCCAGGTTTCCAGTCGCGGCCGGAGGTGGGCCATTATGTCCAGATGAAAATCGACAAAACCCTTGAAAAGACGGAATGGTACTACGAAATCCTGAACGACGACGGCACGGTGACCTACCAGCATCTGGAATACGCCACCGACACCGTCATCAACCACAAGGACGTGAAAATCATCATCCGCACCAACACGCTCTACGACAAAGGGGAGCACGCCGAGGTGACGCGGGAATATATCTACGAAGGCGGCGGCAAGGTGTATTGGTGGAACAAGACGTTGCAGGAATTCACTGTGCTCTACGACTTTAGCGCCGAGGAAGGCTCCGAATGGGAAATCACCGTGGGCACGGAGAGCCTTGTGACCCGTGTGGACGCGGTGGAGCAATACGAATATGAGGGCAACACCATCAAGGTGCTGCGCGTGAGTGATGCCAATGATGTCTTCAGCGGAACTATTTTCTGCGGCATCGGCCACATGACCAGTTTCTTCCCCGAGCGGCTGATGCAAAAGGGCAAGGGCTATCGCGTGGTCGGCATCCGCTGCTATTGGCGCAACGGAGAACTGGTCTTCAAATACGGCGACCGCGACTGCGACGAGGTGTATGAGGAATACCATAACGGCATTGAGGAAGACGGCCTTTCGACAGGCTCAGCGACCTTGAACGTCTATCCCAACCCGACCAGCGGCGTTTTGTTTGTACAGACGTTGCGCGCAACGTCTCTACCAGCGGAAACCTACCGCATCACCAACCTTATGGGCCAAACTCTAATGACAGGCAATATCACCGCAGAAAACCAGCAGATTGATGTCTCCAACCTGCCTGGTGGAATGTATTTCATCACCGTGGGCGGTGCGACGCGGATGTTCGTGATACAATAAAAACGTGGTCTTGTAGGGCTGTCGTATCACGGCAGCCGCACATGGAAAACCCAAGGCGGCTGCCACGGTGTGACAGCCCTACAAACCAAAAATGAAACAATAACCAACAAAAAACACCAACAAAATGAAAAACACACTGAAAATCATGGTATTGCTGCTGGTAGCGGCAACCATCACCTCATGCAGCAAACAACCCCAAATCTATGGGACATGGAAAATCACCGAGGTCGCTCTCGCCATCAACGGCGAGCCTATCAATGAGCCAGGTATGACAGAGGCTTATGGGTCTGCAATTGTCGGACATACCTTGGAATTCAGGAAGGACGGGACGGTGATTGCGGATGGCAATGAAGAGAGCGTCGGCCATATCACCTTGAAAGGCAATGAAGTTATCTTTAAAGATGCCATACATAATGTCGTCGATGGTGTCGAGGAGCTACACGATGCGACTGGTACCATCCAAACCTTGACCGATACGGATATGTCCATCGATTTCCTCTATCCCGCCGAATATACCGATCTGGATGCCGATGTTCATGCGATTTGGGGATTCGTGAGGGAGTAAGAATCCTATAGACCAAATAAACTAAACAAAGGGCTGACGCAAACCGCGCTAGCCCTTGTCGTATTAATATCTTATTATAATTCAGGCGATTGAGTCTCTCTTTTTTAACCCGATGCAAAACAGCACCAACCCCAACACGGTGATGACAGCCCCAATGCCGTAACCCACGGGGCGTGGCAGCACCGAGCCCAAGCCACCGTCGGCGGCCTTGGCCACGAAGAGGAACGAGCCCGTCACCATCGTCATGAAGAGGGCAGGGATGAGGGTGACCAGATACCATATTTTGCCTTTGTTTTTGGCCAGATAGACCGAGATAGCCCAAAGGGTCACCGTGGCAAGGACTTGGTTAGCCCAAGCGAAATAGCGCCAGATGAGTTGGAAACCCTTGTCGTCGGCGATGCTGTAAACCAAGATGATGGCTGTGACGACGAACATCGGGATGGCGATGAGCAGGCGGTTCTTGATGGGCTTTTGGTCGTAGTGCATGAAGTCGGCGATGATGAGTCGGGCCGAGCGCAAGGCTGTGTCGCCCGAAGTGACCGCCGCGCTGATGACGCCCAGGATGGTGATGACGGCGATAACGGGGGTGAACCACGTGTTGGCGATGATGCCCACGATGGCGGCACCGCTCTTGCCCGTCACGTCGACTACGCTGTCGGGACCGAAGAAATAAGCGGCGGCAGCAGCCCAAATCAGGGCGACGACACCTTCAGTAATCATGGCACCGTAGAAAATCGGGCGACCTTGTTTCTCGTTCACCATGCAACGCGCCATCAGCGGCGACTGCGTGGCATGGAAACCCGAGATGGCACCACAAGCAATCGAGATAAACATCATCGGGAAGATGGGGTTGTTGGCCGCATCGGGATGGCGGTTTTGCAGTCCGCTCCACAATTCGGGGATCTCAGGCTTGTAGATGATGAAGGCGATGAAAATGGCCACAGCCATACCCAACAGTAGAATGCCGAAGATGGGATAGATTTTGCCGATGAGCTTGTCGATGGGCAAAAGCGTGGCAATCAGGTAGTAAGCCAAGATGATGACAATCCAGATGTATTTGTTCCAGCCTGGCGTGAAATGTGCGTTGAGCAAGGTGGCGGGCGTGTTGACGAACACCACACCGACTAAAATCATCAGCAGGACGGTGAAGCCGCGCATCACTTGTTTGGCGCCGTTGCCAAGGTAGGTGCCGTGGATTTCGGGCAGGCTCGCGCCTTTGTCGCGCAATGAAATCATACCCGCCAAATAGTCGTGGACGGCGCCCGCGAAGATGCTGCCCAGCACAATCCACAGGAACGAAGCCGTGCCGAACTGCGCTCCCATAATGGCCCCGATGATGGGTCCCACGCCAGCGATGTTGAGGAACTGGATGAGGAAGATGCGCCAAGGCTTCATCGGCACGTAGTCGACACCGTCGGCCATGGTCGTGGCCGGTGTGGCACGTTGCGGGTCGGCACCAAAGAGGCGCTCAACAAACTTTCCGTAAATGATGTAGCCGAGAATCAGGACGGCTAATGCGATGAAAAATGTAACCATTTTCGTTTGGATTTATTGTTGTTTCTTACCTCCAAATTCCATCAAATAGGCCTTGAGGAACGCGTCAATGTCGCCGTCCATCACGGCCTGCACATTGGAGGTCTGGTAGTTGGTGCGATGGTCCTTCACGCGGCGGTCGTCGAAGACGTAGCTGCGGATTTGGCTGCCCCATTCGATTTTCAGTTTGCCCGCCTCAATCTTGTTCTGCTCCTCCATGCGGTGGCGCATCTCGCGGTCGTAGAGTTGCGACTTCAGGAGGCGCAGGGCGTTCTCGCGGTTCTTGGGTTGGTCGCGGGTCTCGGTGTTCTCGATGAGGATTTCCTCTTCCTCGCCCGTGTAGGGGTCCTTATATTGGTAGCGCAGGCGCACGCCCGATTCCACCTTGTTCACGTTCTGGCCGCCAGCACCGCCGCTGCGGAAGGTGTCCCACGAGAGGCGCGACTGCTCGACCACGATTTCAATCGTGTCGTCGACCAGCGGGGTGACAAACACCGAGGCGAACGAGGTCATGCGTTTGCCTTGGGCGTTGTAGGGGCTGACGCGCACCAGGCGATGCACGCCATTCTCGCCTTTCAGGTAGCCGTAAGCATAGTCGCCTTCGATTTTCATCGTCACCGACTTGATGCCAGCGTCGTCGGCTTCTAGTAGGTCGCTGATGGTGAGTTTGTATTTGTGGTTCTCGGCATAGCGCATATACATACGCATCAGCATCGAGGCCCAGTCCTGCGCTTCGGTGCCGCCTGCACCCGAGTTGATTTTCAGCACGGCGCTCATCGGGTCGGCCTCTTCGCGCAGCATGTTCTTGAATTCGAGGTTCTCCACGATTTCGATGGCGGTGGCATATTGCGCGTCCACCTCTTCCTCGGTGGCTTCGCCTTCCTTGGCGAAGTCGAAGAGCACGGCGAGGTCGTCGTAGGCTTGCGAGGCTTCCTTGTAGCCGTTGAGCCAGCCTTTCACTTCGCGCACTTTCTTCATCGTGGCTTCGGCGGCCTTGGGGTCGCTCCAAAACTGCGGGTCTTGCGTCTTTTCGTCTAATTCCTGTGCTTCGATGGTACGTCTATCGACGTCAAAGATACCTCCTCAAGGCATCAATCCTCTTACATAATTCTTTAAGTTGGTCTTGGGTAATCATATTAAATAGGTATTTCGGGCTGCAAAGGTAGGGAAAAGTTTTCAATTAGTTTGGAGTGGGGAGCGAGGAGTTGGTTGTTTTCTGATTTTGGCGTAAATTTAGGACTTAAAAGGAGAATTTAGGCGTAAATTTAGGACTTAAAGGGAAAAATTTGGCGTAAAATTGGGAACTACACGAAAAAATGTTGTATTTTTGCAGCCGTAAAACAAGAAACGATATGGACAAGAAGCGACAAATGGAAGTGCAGGTCAAGAAGATGAAAGACCGCAAAACGGGACGGATTATGGTGTTCACTGGAGCAAGACAGGTGGGGAAGACCACATTGGTGCGACAGGTGCTCGACGATTACGTCTATCTCTCCATCGAAGACCCCGTGACCAGTCCCACTTATCTTCAACTCACTGCCGGACAGTGGCACGAACTCTATCCGAAAGCCGTGCTTGACGAGGTGCAGAAGTTGCCCGAATTGGTGGAAAGCATCAAGGCCACCTACGACCAATTCCCCGATGTGCGTTACGCCTTGTTGGGGTCGAGCCAGTTGCTGCTTTTGCAGAAAGTGAGGGAAAGTTTGGCCGGTCGGTGCACCATTTTCACTCTTTATCCGCTCACCTTGCCCGAACTGCTCACCAACAGTTGGGACGACGAAATACAACTTTCGGCGTGGCAACGCCTGTTGCAGCAACCCGACCAAAAGCCTTCGTTTTGGCCTTCCTTTGTCTTGGATCCTGCCATGCCGAAGAAGGCCAAGGCCTGGACGTATTATCAGCGTTTCGGTGGCTATCCCGCTTTGGTCGATGAGGAAATGACCGACGATGAACGCTATCTTTGGCTAAAGGACTACGTGCGCACCTATCTTGAACGCGATGTGCGCGACTTGGCCTCCTTCCGCGACTTGGAGCCATACGTCAAACTGCAACGTGCCTTGGCTTTGCAGACCGGACAGACGGTCAACATTTCGGGCTTGGCCACGGCGTTGGGCATTTCGTCGAAAACGGTGAGCCGCTATTTGGAATACCTGCGCTTGAGTTACCAGACCGTCACGCTCCAACCGTGGCAACGCAACCTGAACAAGCGTTTGGTGAAGACCTCGAAAATCCATTATATGGATTACGGGGTGCTTCAAGCGGTGTTGCAGAAGCGCGGCGGTATGACGGGAGCCGAGTTCGAGAGCCTCATCGTCTCGGAACTATACAAGCAGGCGCAAAACGTGCTCTCGGATGCTTCGTTCTATCATTTGCGCACTCACGACGGCAAGGAAGTGGACTTGCTCGTCGAGTTGCAGGACGGCTATATCGCCTTCGAAATCAAGATGGCGGAGCATGTGGCCAAAACCGACGCAAGGCATCTTGTGGATTTGGATGCCATCCTCGACAAGCCCGTGCTTTATGCCTTTGTCTTGTCCAACGATATGGAAACCAAGCAATTGTCCCCAAATGTGACTGCAGTTCATGCGGCGGCGTTTTTGAGTTGAACATCGGCGACATCATCATCGGGGCACCTTTGGGAACGCCTGTGCTTTGTCCCGTTGACGGGAAAATCGACCATGCTTTGTTGGGTTACCGCAACAATTGGAGTTGCTCATTGATTGGTTTTGCCCAACAAACCGGCAACTTCGAGCAAGATTCCCTTCTTTTCATTGAGTGGGATATGACGCAGGAAAAGATTCACAACACCTATTTGTCGGTAGGCGTTCAGCTATCCGACGGGAGAACCGTTTGTGTTGACGGCATCCGTCCTACGCGGCTGTTCAAGACTGGCGAGACCATACACCGTGGCGACACCTTGGGAACGGTGGGCTATCTTTATAAGAAGATACAGCAACCTTGCATCGCTATCAGTATCTCGAAAAACTCAAAAAACGTTGACCCGATGACGCCTTTTGGGCTGAAAACCACCTTCATCCCGCCTAAGGTGAACAACAGACCCAACTGACCCGTGAGGAGGCACAAGCCGACATTGATGGTATGATGGCCACTTTAGAAGATGCTTTCCCTGGTCTGTATGACTACACACCGAAAGAGGAATTCGATACCTATATAAAGACGAAAATGGCTGCGATGGACGGAACCGTTGACATCGTTGATTTTGAAATGCTGGTTTTCAAGACTATTGGCAAAATCCATGACAGCCATACGACTATTATTTCAGAGCCGAAAGCGAAAAGAGGCGCAAATAGGCTGTCTCCTTCGGTGTGTTTGGGCTGGTTTAACGACACGCTACAAGTATGGCGCGCTGCTGCGAAATACAAAAACTATCTCGGCAAAAAAGTGGTTTCAGTAAATGGCATTCCCGCCGATTCCCTTAAAACCATGGTGTTGGAGTATGTCGCCTTTTTCGATGGCTATGTGAAGAGCTATGGGGATTATGTGCTTTTGTATGGAATGGATACTTACTACTGCAACCAAATTGCCAAGAATGCTAACTTCACTGTCACCTTTGCCGATGGCGAGACAAAACATTTTGAACAAATGAAACCCAAAGACCCTTACCGCGAACCACAATGGTTAGAATACCAACACCGCCATTTCCATGCAAACGAAAAGGCACATTTTGAGTTTGAAAAACTCTCCGACACGATGGCTTATCTCGTTCTTCATACTTTCGAATTGGACGATTTGGAAATGGAGCAACTAACTGAAATCTTTGCCAACCTCGTTGCCGACAGCATCCCCAACCTGATCCTTGACCTTCGTTTCAACCACGGTGGACCGCGAGAGATAACGGAAAATGTGTATTCCTATCTTGCCCAAAAGTCTTTCTGCACCAGACTGCGCAAAATCGTGAACAAAAAAGGTGGTTATCAATGCTTCGGCAGTTGTCCTGTGGATGCCAACCAAGAAGACTATTATCCTGATTACAAGCCGCTTCCGAATGGTGAGGGGTTTGTAAAGGACGAGCCGGAATGGAAGTCACCTGATTCTTTAGTCAACTATAAAGGGCGGCTGTATCTGCTCACCAACGAGACTTCGTTTTCGGCTTCCACCATGTTTGCAGGCTGGGTGAAAAAGCAGAACCGTGGTGTCATCGTCGGGCGCGAGACAGGCTCGGCTTACCATCAAATGAAGGCAGAGAATTTCACGCAATACATATTGCCCATTTCCGATATTGCCATCCAAATACCGATTATTAAAATTGTATTTGACACGGTGGTCAACGAGCGTTTCCCCTTCGGTCGCGGAGTGCTGCCCGACTATCCCGTCAACTTCACTCCCGAAGAACTTTCCTTCGCCCACGGTGATTCCATCCTCAACTACACCTTGCAACTCATCCACGACGGCAAGTATATCTATTATGTTGAGCCAGTGGAAGAAACGCTTGGCGCCATCGATGAAACGGAAGGCGGTTTTCCGTGGCTTTGGGTCGTAGGTGGCGGAATGGTGGTTTTGGCGGGAACGGGAGCGATATTGAAAAGAAAATAGTGGAAAGTGTTGCCTACAACCAACACTTTATTCAAGAAACGAGGCAATTTTACCATTCTTCTTGAAAGAAATTGGCAAATGCCACCTCGCGGTTGTAATAAATCCCTACCTTTGTTGTCAAACATGATGACCGTTGCAGCGAAAACGCATTATGAACAACGACAAGGAACATCAGTTTGAACTTTTGGTGCGGCAACACAAGCGGACGATTTACACCGTGTGCTATATGTTCTCGCACGACAAGGCCGAAATCGACGACCTGTTTCAGGAAATCCTCATCCGGCTTTGGAACGGCTTCGACACCTACGAGGGCCGCAGCACCGCCCGCACCTGGATCTACCGCGTGGCACTTAACACGGCTATCAATCAGGACAAGAAGCAACGTCGCCGCATCGAGACGGTGCCGCTGAGCGTGGACATCGACCCTTACGAGGCCGACGACCCCTCCACGCAGCAAATCCGCGAACTCTACGACCGCATCTCGCGCCTCGACCTCATCGACCGAAGCCTCATCCTGCTTTGGCTCGAAGGCGTCAGCTACGACGAAATCGGCGCCATCATCGGCATCACGCCCAACAATGTGGGCGTCCGTCTGCTGCGCATCAAGGAAAAATTGGTGAAAATGTCGAAAAACGAATGAAAGGAAATCATCATGGAACAACAAGAAAACAACAACCTCTCCGAACTGGACCAACTGAAGGCCCAATACGAAACGCTGAAACAGCAGTTCGACCAACAGGAAATCGTGAACGATAGGCTGATGAAGTCGTCTGTCAAACAAGGCACTGACTTCTACCGACGCTACCGTTGGAAACAAGTCATCCTTTATCCAATTATAGCCATTGTCGGTCTGTTGTTCATCAGATGGATATTTGGTGGCAAGCCATCTTTAGAAGTGTTTTGGTTGGCTTTTTGTTCTGTATGCTTGGTTGTTGAACTGCTGATAACGAGGAAGTTGCAACCAAAAACAATAGAAAACAGCAATCTTTTGACTTTATCCAATAATGCCCGAAGTTTCAAGAAACTCTTTTCCATCTTTACCGTATTGAATTATTCCACTGGGCTCATTCTTGTGGCAGGACTGTTTCTGGCACTGGTAGGCAAGGACTTTCAACTGCCCAATATGACAACTTTCATCTTGGTGTTTTGCTTTGTGATTGTGGCGTTTGTGTCTATTGGCGTTGCTGAAATCCGCTATAAGACAAGGCCTTGCGCTGAGATTATCCGACAAATCGAGGCTTCTGATGATACCTTAATTAATAATAGTAAGAGAACCGGCTTCGACAAAAAGCAGAAACTGTTTTGCGCGGCGGTGCTGGTCTTGTTCATCGGCTTCGACATTTGGGCCTACACGATTGTCGGTACTTACCTGAAATTGCCCCCGATGTGGCGGAATGTCACCTACACGCGGACGGATGACAGCCTCCCCGTGGATGACGATCTCTCGATTTGGGAGGTCTTTGCCGATACACTCATCGCCGCCGAGGATGTCCCCGCCTTGACCAAACTATGGCACGAAGACCCGTCTATCATAGTCGCGAAAGGTTATGGCGACGACGGACAGACCGTGAACCTCTACGCGCTGAAGATGGCTTCGCCAGAAGGCCCTTTGGTCAGCTCGAAACGCATTGGCGGACGGCCTGTCGTGGAAAGAATCACGGTACGAGAACCCAAAGTTGACCATGGTGAGGAAACCATCCCTGTGCTGTTCTTCATGACTCCCGAGGCGAAACAGCTTTGGAGTGGCTACTTCAATCCCGACGAGGAAATCAAGTCGATTGACATCGCATTTGTCGTGGACGGTGTAGTGTATAGAAAGACGACATTCACTTCCATACAAGGCGTTACCAACAATTCGTTTTTCATCAACTGGAATTGGGGGAAGGACAAATTGGACGATTTCTGCGAGCGGTTGGTCAGGCAGTAGAGACGTTGCGCGGAACGTCTCTACCAACGGCCTGCAAAAAAAATCTCACTTTTCCCTTGATAGTATCAAAAAAAGCCGTATTTTTGCAGTGTGATATTAAACTAATACACTAAACAAGTAAAACAAAATTGTTATGGCAAACATCTACAAAACCCACACGGACGGCAATATTAATAAGGTGTCGCCGTTATCAAAGCAAACAACTCAAAATCATTCAAAACCTATAATTATGAACAAACGCATTTTCACGCTTTTGACACTTTGTGTGTGCTTCATCGCGCCTGCTTGGGCACAGAGCAAAATCACCGGAACCATCGTCGAGGAAGCCAACGGCAAGAGCATTCCTTTCGTCAACGTGGGGCTGTTCCGGCAGACGGACAGCGTCTTCGTCAGCGGTGCCGCCTCCGACGACAAAGGTCGCTTCGAGCTGCTTGCGCCCAACGGCGATTATCGCCTGCAAATTTCGGCCATCGGTTTCCAGACCTACGAGCAGGAACTGCAAGTGAAAGGCAATCAAGACCTTGGAAACTTGAAACTCAAGGAAGGTTCCACCAAACTCAATGAGGTGACCATCACCGAGAAGCGTCCGCTGTTTGCCGTGGAGGGCGAAAAGACGATGTACAACGTGGCCGAAGACAATAGCATCCAGACGGGAACGCTGTCGGATGCCTTGCAGAACGCGCCGGGCGTGGAGGTGGACGTGGAGGGCAACATCACCCTGCGCGGCACGTCGAGCGTGGAGGTGTGGATCAACGACAAACCCTCGCACATGACCGCCGAGAACCTCAAGACCTATATTCAGACCTTGCCTGCCAACAGCCTCGACCGTGTGGAAGTCATCACCAACCCCTCGGCGCGCTATGGCTCTAAGGCCGACGGCATCATCAATATCGTCACCAATGCCAAGGTGCAGAAGAACGAGTTCTTCAGCTTTGGCGTGAACGCATCAACGAATCCTTACATTGGCCCGTGGGCATCCTACGTCTGGTCGAACGAGAAACTGACTTTCAACGCCTACATCAATGGCGGTTACAGCCATTGGAAAGGCAACAACTTCGTGGATCAATCGTTGTTTACCGAAGACGGACTCTTGGCCAACCACGAAATCGATTCGGCAAGATACAGCAACAAAGGCTACAACACGGGCGGCTACTTCAGCCTTGATTATGAGATTGATACGGCCAATAGCCTGAATTTGTGGTTCAGCGCGTGGCCGAATTGGGGCAACAACGTCAACCGCACCTATATGTTCAGGGAAGAGTTCTTGCCCGATTCCGTCGTCACTGCCATTACTGAAAGCTCGTCTGCGCCCAGTCGCAACTTTTTCGCCAACGGCGGCTTGTACTATCAGCACAAGTTCAACAACAAGGGCCACAACCTTTCCGTCAGCCTCAATGGAATGGGCTGGGGCGGTGCCAATGGCGGCACGATTACGAGGGAGTTTACCTTGCCCACGGAACGCACTCGCGTGATGCATCAGTATGGAGAGTACGGCTCTATGGGCGCGGAAGGCGAAATCGTCTATAACCTGCCCTATTCGGAAAACGGCGAAATCTCGGTGGGCTACAACGTGGGTTACGACCCCGAGACACGCTATCTCATCACCGACTCGATTGTCAATGGCGACACCATCAGGGATTTGTATAGGTCCTACAATGCCCGTTTCACCAGCATTAACAACGAGGCGTTCATCACGTTGCAGCACAAATTCGGTGGCTTTACCATAAAGCCAGGTGTGCGTTTCGTGAGCGAGATAGTCAGTGGAGCCTATCCTGATTCGTCGCAATACGATTTCCGCAAGCCGTTCTTCAGCGTCAGGCCTTCGCTGCACTTGTCGTATCGCACCAAGTCGATGCACAACTTCAGGTTGAGCTACACGATGCGCATTGCTGCTCCCGAAGCCGAGGAGTTGAGTGCCTTCCCCATGTATCACGAGGACGAATACAGCACAGGCAATCCCGATTTGGACCGTATCTATACACACTCCGTTGAGGCGGGCTGGACCAAATATTGGGACAAGTTTGGTTCGGTGGGTTTGTCGGCTTATTATCGTGGCAAGACCAACGAAGTCAATGAAATACAACTCTCTGAATACCATTGGCTTTACAACCGCGTGGTGCAATATTCCTATCCGGTCAACGTGGGCCAGAGCCATAGGACGGGCTTGGAAGCCAATGTGATGTATCGCCCGAGTGGCTTCTTCAATATGCGTTTCTACGCCAACCTTTACGATTCATATATTTACACGGAATACAACGGGCATCCTTACGAGTTCGACACTTGGTCCTACAGTTTGCGCCTGAATATGTGGGCCAAGCTTTGGAACAAATTGGAAGTGACCGCTTCGGGCTACTACAGCTCCCCGACGCAGTCTTTGTTCAGTGAGCGTCATGCTAACTATGGCATCAATGCCGGCCTTCGCGCCGACTTCTTCGACCGCAAACTTTCGGTGTATGTCAACGCCAACGACATCTTCAACTGGAACAGCTTCGGCCAGACCAATGACAGCCCGTATGTGCAATCCACGTCGAACTACAAGTACAACAGTCGCAGTGTTTCCGTCGGCTTGACCTTCCGTTTCGGCAAAATGGAGCTTGAACAACGCGCTCGTCAAGGCGAGGGTGAGTCGCAAGGTGCGCCACAAGGCATGGGCGGGATGTAAGGTTAGTGGATGACGATTTTCTGCGTCCAGACGGTGTTCGCATTCGTGAGGCGCATGAGATAAACACCTGGTGATAATGTGGAGACGTTGCATGCAACGTCTCTTTCATTTATGGCCTCCGACAAGACCACGCGTCCCGTCAGATCCACCACCTGTAGAGACGCGCTATGGCACATCTCTTCATCGTTGATAATGATTTGACCATTAGCATAATACGCAAAGGACCCTGAGCTTGTCGAAGGGCCGTCCTCCTCAATGCCATAATGCGGATCGAAGACCAGTTTGAAGCGAGAGGAATAGTCTGTCGTGCTGGCGTTGAATGTGTAATGAGGCGTTGCCAGCAGATCGATGTTATTGCCCGCAACATTGTCGATCAGATGCAGATAGGATGGACTCAGGTTCTGGAGCTCGAAATGAATGGTGTAGGAGCCGTTTTCCCTGGCTTTGAATTTCAAAGGTTGGACATCTACGCTGTCGATGCTGAGGATAGCCAGATCATTGCCGTCTTTCGTGAAGTAGACCGATGGAGCGCCTTCAAAAATAGCCAACTTGCCTAGGTCGTCGTCTGGATTGAAACTGAGGATGGCTTGGTCAAGTACCAATGATGGTGCATTGCTTTTCGCCGCAGTGATTTCTATGGTTCCTTCCAAACCTAAGTTCTGGGAAAACGGCATTTGCTCGAAACTAACATCCGTTTCTTCTGGACCGTTGGTGTTGAGGATGATTCCTGTGCAAGGTGCAATGCTCCGAGTGATTGATTTGGGCACGGCAATCAGGGAATTGCTTTCTTCGCTGATGAAATAATAGCTCCGGTTGAGGTAAGCGTTGCAGGGTAAAGGGTTTCCGATGAAGTTGCAGCCTGCAAATGCGCCATTGGCAGTATGATAGGCAAGGGGAATTGTTGCGGAGTATCCCATCGTAGTCCCTTCAAATACTAATGTGGTGTCCAAAGCGTTGGCGTACAGGTAGCTTTTCCCTAATTCGAGCACAAAAGGATTCTCTTTGTAATCGATCCAGTTTGCGGCACTCTCGTTGTAGGCAAGCAGCGCGTAACCTGTGTCGGGATCAGTGAGGATGCCGTTTTCGGTTGAAGGCGTTATGTCTTCACGCATTGGCGAAGCGAAGAGATTCCAAAGATGGGTGTCGGCATCGAAGGCGCTAACGTGTTTTTTCATTATCACCCTAATCGGATCTTGATACACCACTTGTGCCTTGTCTTCAAGAACAAACGCATTGTCGCCCCAATCAAGGTTAGCGTTAATGTTTATCCTTTGTCCCGACAGGATGGTGATGCTGTAGCTTCCCGCATTCTTGAGTGTTCCGATACTGACATTTTCATCGACGACCACGTCGGCGGAGATTGTGGCCTCCGAGAACATCCCTTCTGGTTTCAGCCCGTCGATCCAATTGTCGGCATTCGACCAAAAACTGTTGCCTCCACCTCCAATGAAGGTCTGGGCTTGGGCAAAGTTCGTCCCCAAAATGGCGAAGACGGTCATCAGAAGAAGCCGTCCGAAAGAGGTAAATCTGCTTTTTTTCATATCAAAACTGGTGTTTTCGTTCAAAACTAGGTTCGTTTTTCGGCCTCAAAATTAGGTAAATATGACCAAACACCCACCAAAAATTCTGTTTTTCGCCACAAAAAAGCGCGAATTTCGCCACAAATAGCCTAATTTCGCCACATTTGGCCCGTTTTCGGCACATTTTTTACACGGTATCGCGCAAGGCTGTACTTTTGCCGTCGATTTTTGAAATGATAACGAACTAATTTTACTGAAATGAAAATCATCGGAACAGGAAGCGCACTGCCCGCCTTGACGGTGACCAACGACGACTTGGCGAAGTTTTTGGACACCAGCAATGAGTGGATCACCACCCGCACGGGCATACAAGCGCGTCACTTATTATCAACTGAAGATTTGTACGACTTGGCTGTCGACGCCGCCACCAAGGCCATCAAGGCCTCGGGTCTGCGTCCCGACCAAATCGATTTCCTCTTGGTCTCGAACGTGGCCAACCGCCACGTCACCCCAGGATTGAGTTGCATCGTGCAGAAACGCATCGGCCTCACCTGCGCCGGCCTCGACATCAACGTGGCTTGCGCTGGCTTCGTCAACGCGCTGATGCTTGCCGACGGAATGATGAAGGCGGGTCACGCCAAAAACATCCTCGTCCTCTGCGCCGAGGAACCCACCAAGTACTGCAACTGGAAGGAGCGCGATTGCAGCGTCCTCTTCGGCGACGGTGCCGGTGCCGTGGTGCTCACCGAAGGCAGCGCCTTCAAGGACGTGAAGCTCACCATGATCAGCGACCGCGACGTGCTGTATTATGAAAGAGGTATGGAAACCACGCCTTTCGAGGCACAATACATCAAGGGTCAGCCCCTCGTGATGAAAGGCAAGGAGCTGTTCCGCACGGCTGTCTCCGAGTCGGCGAAAGACATCATCACCCTGCTGAATCGCAACGGTTTGCAGCACGAGGATATCGACTGGTTCATGCTGCACCAAGCCAACAAGCGCATCATCGAAGGCATCCGCAAGATTGTGGGCGGTCCCGAGGAGAAGTATCCTACCATCATCGAGAAGTACGGCAACACCTCGTCCGCGAGCATTCCGATTATGCTCGACGAGATGCTGGCCGACAACAAAATCAAGGCTGGCGATAAGATCGTGATGAGTGCCTTCGGCGCTGGTTTCGTCTCTGCGGCCTGCCTTTGGGAATGGGAATTTTAATCAGTTGTCAGTTAGCAGTTAACAGTTAGCAGTTGTAGGGCTGTCACATTGTGGCAGCCGCATAATATTGAGTAAAAGAAAAAATCAACAGAAAATGGAAAACAGAAGAGTAGTTATAACCGGCATGGGTGCCGTTTCGCCCATTGGCAACGACCTGCCGACGATATGGAAAAACCTGATGGACGGCTATTGCGGCATCGATTTCATCAAATCCTTTGATACCACCGACCTGCCCGTCAAAATCGCCGCTGAGCTGAAGGACTTCAATCCCGAGGCGTTGGGCGTGGACAAAGGCTTCGTCAAGCGCAACGACCGCTTCGCCATTTATACTTTGGCCGCTGCTTATCAGGCCATGAAGGACAACGAAGACATGCAGATGTCGCCCGACCGTTTGGGCGTGTATGTCGGCTCCGGCATCGGTGGTTTCGACACCATCCTGCGTGAAATCACCAAGTACAACACAGAAGGTGCGCGCTGGATTTCACCGTTGATGATCCCCACCATGATTGGCAACATGGCTTCGGGCAGCGTGGCCATCCGCTACAACGCCCAAGGTCCCTGCGTGCCCATCGTGACGGCCTGCGCTACGGGTACCCACAGCATCGGTGAAGCTTACCGTGCCATCAAGCACGGCTATGCCGACGCCATCATCTCGGGTGGCTCGGAGGCGGGCATCAACCCCGTCGCCATCGCTGGCTTTGCCAACTGCAAGGCCCTGACCAAGTCGGAAGACCCGAAATATGCGTCTTTGCCGTTCAACAAGAACCGCGCTGGTTTTGTCATCGCCGAAGGCTCGGGCATCGTTCTCCTTGAGGAATACGAACACGCCAAGCAACGCGGCGCGACGATTTACGCCGAACTCTGCGGCTACGGCAACTCTTGCGACGCTTACCACAACACGGCTCCGCGTCCCGACGGCACCACCCAGTCGTTGGCCATCAAGCAGGCTTTGGAAGAGGCCCAGTTTAAGGCAGGCGAGAGCATCTACATCAACGCCCACGGCACGGGCACCCCGATGAACGACAGCGGCGAGACCAAGGCCATCAAGATTGCGATGGGCGAGGAGGAAGCCCACAAGGCACACATTAGCTCCACCAAGTCGGAGATGGGTCACGCCCTCGGTGCTGCTGGTGCTATCGAACTTATCATCAGCGTGATGGCGTTGAACAACGGCATCGTCCCGCCCACCATCGGCTTGGACGAACCCGACCCCGAATGCGACCTCAACTATACGCCCAACACGCCCGTCAAGGCCGATTTGGACATCGCTATTTCCAATTCCTTGGGCTTCGGCGGACATAATGCTTGCCTTGCAATCCGTAAAGTGAAATAAACAACTCAACCATCAACAATATGAACAGAGACGAAATCAAACAGTACCTGCCGCACCGCGAGCCTATGCTCCTGGTGGACGAGATGACCCTCGACGAGAATCATGTGGCGCATTCCAAGTACCACGTGACGGGCGAGGAGTTCTTCCTGCAAGGCCATTTCCCGGGTGAACCCGTCGTGCCGGGCGTCATTCTTTGCGAGATTATGGCCCAAAGTTGCGCCCTGCTGATGAAAGACGACCTCATCGGCAAGCTGACCTTCTACACGGGCATCGACAAGGTGCGCTTCAAGAACAGCGTCAAGCCGGGCGACACCGTCGAGGTGGAAGCCACGCTGACCTATCATCGTGCCAACATCTACATCTGCTCTGCCGTGCTGAGTGTGGACGGCAAGATGTGCGTCAAGGGCGAGCTTTCCTTTGCCCTGCTGCCGGATACGAGGACCAAGTAATTTGAACAAACTATGGCAACGATTCAAGACAAGACGAAGGCGTTGATTGCTTCCAAGCTGAAAGTCAGTGAGAGCGAGATTACGCCTGAGAAAAACCTTTTCAACGATTTGGGTGCCGATTCGCTCGATTTCGTGGAGATTTCCATGATGCTGGAGCGTGAGTTCAATGTGAAGTTCACCGAGGCCGACACGGCTGCCGTGAAGACCGTCGAGGATTTGTATCATTTATTGGAAAACTACACCAAAAAACAGTAAATCACTTAATGTCAATATCTTGCCACAAAACATTCAAAACAAAGCAAAACCATATCCAATTGGTGTGGAAAGTTGCCAACCGGCGGCTTTCCAGCGGCGACACGGTTGTGTAGCCGCTACACGCTAACAAATGGTTTTGCAAGGTTTTGTTGGTTTTGTGACCATAAAAACGAGAAAAAATGAAACTCTTAGAAAATAAAGTGGCTCTGATTACGGGAGCCGGTCGTGGCATCGGCAAGGCCATCGCCATGCGTTTTGCCCAAGAAGGCTGCAAGATTGCCTTCACCGACATTGCCCTGAACGATGTCGTTTTGGAAACTGAAAAAGAACTGAAGGCCATGGGCGTCGAAGCCAAGGCCTATGCCTCCAACGCCGCCAACTTTGAGGAAACCCACAAAGTGGTGGACGAAATCGTGAAGGACTTCGGCCGCATTGACATTCTCGTCAACAATGCTGGTATCACCAAGGACACCGCGCTGAAGCGCATGACCGAGGAGCAATGGGATGCCGTCATCAATGTGAACCTCAAGTCGGTGTTCAACTTCACCAAGGCCGTGCAGCCCATCATGTGGAAGCAGGCTGGTGGTAGCGTCATCAACATGAGCTCGGTGGTGGGCGTTTCGGGTAACGCCAACCAATGCAACTACAGCGCTTCGAAGGCCGGCATCATCGGCTTCACCAAGAGTGCGGCCAAGGAGATGGGCGTGCGCGGCATCCGCCACAACGCCATCGCCCCGGGCTTCATCATCACCGCCATGACGGATGCCCTTCCCGAGGATGTCCGCAAGGCTTGGGAAAGCTTGATTCCGCTGCGTCGCGGCGGCACGCCCGAGGATGTCGCCAACGTGGCACTCTTCCTCGCCTCCGACCTTTCGTCATACGTGACGGGTCAGGTGATTCACTGCTGCGGCGGCATGAATTGCTAAAGAAACTGGTTTTGAAAACGATAGCAGAACGAAAAAGCCTTGCCTTGCGGCAGGGCTTTTTCGTTATTTCTTGTTAAACGCCTCCAAAACCTTAGCCGAATAGGTCTTCGAAACGGGCACCGATTCCAGCCCTTCGCGCTCGAAGTCGACGACGAAGCCGTCGGTCTCGTTGTGGAGGACGCTCACCTTTTTGATATTAATGATGTAGGAACGGTGGCAGCGCATCAAGCTGCTGGAATCCACGCAGTTGTCCTCGATGGTCTTCATCTTGCAGCGCAACATATAGCTCGCGATATTGCCGCTGCGTTGGTAGAATACGTTGATGTAGTTGTCCTCCGCCTTGATGTAATATAGGTTGTCGAGTTTGACGCTCAGCTTCAGGTTGCCGTTATTGTCCATCAGGTTGATGATTTCGGTGTGCTCGGGCATCACCTCGTCGTCCGATTCCACCGTGTCGCTTTTGGTGAGCATGAGGCGTTGTTGCGTGTCTTTCAATAACATAGCCAAAACTGTAACCGTATAGGGTACTCCCAATGCGACAAAAGAAATGAGGACACTCTTGGCGAAAAGATAGCCGAAACTATGGTCGGTGGCCTGGATTTCGAAATAGGAAATCAAGGTGTGGCACACCGCGATAATCATGATTTCGAGGAACAGCCACAGCAGATAAAGCCAGAACGGGAAATGCCGCAGCTTTCGGATGAGCCAGTTCATCAGCAAACGGCTGAGGACCAGAAACATCGTACCGGCACCCACAAATGCCGCAGTGATGAAGAAATAGTTGCTCCGACCCACTTGAAACCACGCCGTGTCCGAGAAGGGGACGTATGCCGTCAGAAACACCAGCGCAAACAACGTGGAGATAATGACATTCAGCACTTGCCCGACGGGTTCTGTCAGACAATCAGGCGTTTGCGTTATCAGGCGTTTTGGAAATTTCATTGGTCTTCACTGAAAATTTGCGGCAAAGATACGAAATCTTGCTAAAATTCAAACTCCTTCAAAACCTCCCAGACCAATCCGCCCTCAAAGCCTTTCTGCATCGCGTAGGCGGCCAGTTTGCGTTTCTTCTCGAAGTCGGTTTCGGCTTTCACGTTTTTGGCTTTGACTTTAAGGACGTCAATTAGCCTTTGGCGATAAACTTCCTCATCAGTTTGTCCTAAGGCTTCGTCAATAAACTCCTTGGCAATGCCTTTTTGCATCAGGTGGAAACGGATTTTGTTCAACCCCCAACCGCTTTGGTTGACCTTGCCTCGGACGAAACTCCGCGCAAAGCGTTCATCGTTGACAAAACGGTTATCTAACAGATAATCAATGATTTCGTCTCTGGCTTCTTGCGGAATGTCGAAAGTTTTCAGTTTGTCGGTCACGTCTTTCACGCAACGTTCTTGATAGGCGCAATACTTGGCCATCTTGTCCAACACTTGGTCGGGCGTGAGCGGTTTTGCGGGATTTTTCGGCATCAGCAGTCGATTTTAAGGTCGCCTTCGCGAATCCAGCCGATTTTGCGGAGAATGAGGCCGAAAAGCCAAGTCAGCACGGCGGGCAACACAAAGCAAACCAGCAACATACCGATCCACATGTTCATGCCGCCATCGGGCATGGCGGTATAGATTCCGATCGGCCCGACGAGGCCGCAAGTGCCCATACCAGAGCCAATCGGGATGTTCTCCAAGTGGAAAATGCAGGTCGAAATGGGACCCGTGATGGCGGCGGCGAGGGTAGGGGGGATCCAAATTTTGGGATTTTTCACGATGTTGCCCATTTGCAGCATCGAGGTGCCGAGGCCTTGAGCCACGAGTCCGCCCCAACGGTTTTCTTTGAAACTCAACACGGCAAAGCCAATCATCTGGGCGCAGCAGCCAGCGGTGGCCGCACCGCCCGCGATGCCACCCAAGCCGATGGCGAGGCAGATGGCTGCCGAACTAATAGGCAGGGTGAGCACCATACCAATGACCACTGAGACGACAATGCCCATGAGGAACGGCTGCATCAAGGTGGCGTTTTCGATGAATGTGCCGAGGGCAGTCATCACTTTTTGGATGGGCGCTCCGACGGCATATGCCATCAGCACCCCGCTGATGATGACCACGGCAGGCGTGACTAAGATGTCGACTTGGGTCTCTTTGTAAACCATCTTGCCCAATTCAACGGCCACAATGACAGCGACATAGGCACCCATCGGGCCGCCGAGTTCGTTGCCGGCGATGCCCACGGCGATGGCGCTGAACAGCACCAAGCCTTCGCAACCCAGTTTATAGGCGATGGCCACGGCGATGGCCGCACCTGTGGCGGCTTTGGCGTATTTCGCGATGGTGACGAATGCCTCCCAGCCCGTCTTGTCGCCCAAGGTCTGGAAGATGGTGCCGATGAGCAGCGAGGCGAAGAGGCCCAGCGCCATAGCACCAAGAGCGTCGACAAAATAGGCCTTCCAGGTCATGTCGACGCCTTTGCGCTGCAGGAATGATTTGAATTTGCTCATGATGAGTTTCGGCGTTTCGACAAGCTCAACGACCTTAGCTTTTTGAGGTCCCTGAGCTTGTCGAAGGGCCGTACTTTATTTAAAACTCAATGCCTTGAATGCCGTTTTCCTTCATCAGGTCGGCGAGTTTGGTGTCGCTTTCGTCGACGGCGGCGAGGCAGTTGGTGACGATGCGCACTTGCTTGGCGGGATAGAAGGCAATCAGGTCCTTGGTGGTCTCATAGACGCAGTAATCCGTGGCGATGCCGCAGATGTCAATGCCTTCAAAATGCTCGAACTCTTCAATGGTGCGACGCAGTTTTTCGCCACTTTGTTCGTTTTGGAAGATGCTAAACTCTTCTTTATCAGGAAGATTTCCCTTTTGCATGTAATGGATGTTGGGTATGTCGACCAAGATATTCGTCAAAACCTCTTGTAGAGCGGGATAGACATTCATGCCTTCGGTGCCTTGCACGCAGTGGGGCGGGAACACGCCACCTTGTTCGACGAAAGAGCAGTGGTTGGCCGGGTGGAAATCTTGCGTGACCACAATCCAGCCATAGTTTTTCCAAGCGCCTTCGTTCAGCTTTTGGGCAAGATAGTCCATGGCCTTGGGGCCGTTGGCCGTGGCCAGACTGCCTGTGGTGAAGTCGACTTGCGGGTCGACGATGATGAGCAGGCGGTTGGGAAGTTGGGGCTTTTCAGGCTGCGCTTCTGCCATTTCCGTCTTTTTTTCTGATTCTTTTTTGTCGGTTTTCTTGTCGTTGTTGCAGCCCGTCATGACAAGGGCGGCGATGAGCACGAGGGCTCCAATGAATTGTCTCTTCATGATTCTATTGTTGGTTTTGAAATTGTTAGATTCAACGTGGTTAAATTTGCGGCAAAAATACGGAATTTTTATTTAAACAATCGTTTAATCCAGTCTGGATGCCCAATTCTTCGCAAGGCGTTCTTCACCCATTCGCGGTTTTCGGGTTTGTACCAAAAGAAAAACCGTTGCTGGGCAAGCTTTTCCTCCTTGGTCTTGGCCACGAAAACGGGTTCCAACGTGTAGGGATTGTAGCCGGAGTAATAGATTTCTGTGGCCAAGGTCATCGGTGTGGGGGTGAAGTCTTGGACTTGTTCCAAATGGTAGCCTAACTCTTTGGTTCTCACGGCGAGGTCAGCCATATCTTCAAGGTAACAATCGGGGTGGCTGGAGATGAAATAGGGGATGAGTTGCTGGTTCAGATGCTCTTTTTCGTTAATCTGGTCGAATTTCTTCTTCAGTTTGACGAACATGTCGAACTTGGGCTTGCGCATCAGTTTCAGCACGGCATCACTGGTGTGCTCGGGCGCCACTTTCAGTCGGCCGCTGACGTGCCTCGTGACCAGCTGACGGAAGTATTCGTCGTAGCCCATCGCTCGGTTTTCCTCGGGGGTGCTGTCGTGCAGGAATAAATCATAGCGGATGCCCGAGCCGATGGTCGCCTTTTTGACCTTGGGATTCGCATCCACCTCTTTATAAATCTCGATGAGCGGATGATGGTCGGTGTTGAGGTTCTTGCACACCGTGGGTTGCAGGCAGGTGGGGCGGGCGCATTTCTCGCAGAGGCGCTCGTCCTTGCCACGCATACGGTACATGTTGGCCGACGGCCCACCAAGGTCGCTGATGTAGCCTTTGAAGTCCTCCATCTCCGTGACTTTCTCCACCTCGCGCATGATGCTTTCCTTGCTGCGCGAGGCCACGAATTTGCCTTGGTGCGCCGAGATGGTGCAGAATGCGCAACCGCCAAAGCAGCCTCGATGCAGGTTGACCGAATGGCGAATCATCTCGTAGGCCGGAATGGTGCCGCGCTTGGCGTATTTCGGATGCGGCAGGCGGGTGTAGGGCAAGTCAAACGAGGCGTCGATTTGTTCCGTGGTGAAGGTCGGCAAGGGTGAATTGATGATAAGTCGCTGTTGACCAATATCTTGAACAAGCCTTGCCGCGTGTTTCTTGTTCGATTCCTCCTCGATATGGCGGAAGTTGGAGGCGTATTTTTTCTTGTCTTTCAGGCAGACTTCGTGCGAAACAAGTTCGATGGTCTCGCCGTCGAAATCGGGAAGCGGGGCTTTTTTGTCTAGCAGGAAAAAGGTTTGCTTGATGTCGGTCAACTCGCTGATTTTCTTGCCGCTTTGGACGGCTTTGGCGATTTCCACCATGGTGAGTTCTCCCATGCCGTAAACGCCAATGTCTGCCTTCGAATCGACCAAGATGCTGGGCTTCAGGCAGTCGTCCCAATAGTCGTAGTGCGTCACGCGGCGCAGCGAGGCCTCGATGCCGCCGATGACGACGGGCACATCAGGGTAGAGTTGCTTGAGAATTGTGCTGTAAACGATGGTGGCGCGGTCGGGACGATAGCCTGCCTCGCCGCCAGGGGTGTAGGCGTCGTTGCTCCGCAGGCGCTTGTTGGCGGTGTAGTGGTTCACCATCGAGTCCATGCAACCCGCCGAAACCCCGAAAAACAGCCTCGGCTTCCCAAACTTTTTGAAGTCGCGCAAATCGTCTCTCCAGTTGGGTTGTGGGATGAGCGCCACGCGGAAACCGTTGTGCTCCAATACCCTACCGATGACCGCCGCTCCAAACGCCGGATGGTCTACATACGCATCGCCCGTGACGAAGACAATGTCCACCTCGTCCCAACCGCGCAGGTCGGTCTCTTTCTTTGTAATCGGTAGCCAGTCGAGGAGGGTCATTGCTTCGAAATTTGGTGCAAAGATAATTATTTCTCGAAACGCTTCTTTATCTCAAAAAGAATTCCGACCTTTGCAGCCGCAAAAATTAGAGGTGTTTAATAAATCAAGTAATTAAAAATCAATGGTTTATGAGTAAGTTTAATGATATAATGAATGAAATCGGCCATGCATTGGTGAGCAAAAAGTTCTGGGTCGAGCTGCTGATCATGACTTTCGGCATGTTTATGACGGGTGTTTGCGTCTATTATTTCCTCGTCCCCAGCAAGCTCATCGTGGGCTCCATCTCGGGTCTCTCCATCGTGCTGACCAACATTTTCAACGGCATGGGTATCAACATCGGCCTGCCTTCGATGATTACCATCATCAATGCCATCCTGTTGGTGCTCGCCTATCTTCTTGTCGGCAAGGAGTTTGGCCTGAAAACGGTGTATTGCGCCTTGATTCTCGGTCCCATGACTAAGGTCTGCGAATGGATTTATCCTTGGCAAAACCTGGCCACGCCCAATGAATACCTTATCAATATGGGTGTCGCTCCCGACCAGGCCTTTTCGGTGATGGGCAACCCGTGGTTCGACCTGCTCTGCTGTGTCATCATCCTGAGTGCGGCGCAAACCCTGATGTTCTCCATCAATGCCTCCACGGGCGGCCTCGACATTTTGGCCAAGATCGTCAACAAATACTTGCATTTCGACATGGGTAAGTCGGTGAGCGTGGCAGGAGCCATCATCTGCCTCACGGCCTTCTTCATCAACCCGTTCCAGATGGTCGTCATCGGCCTCATCGCCACATGGATTAACGGCATGGTGGTGAACATGTTTACGGCCAACCTCAACCAACGCAAGCGCGTCTGCATCGTCTCGAAAGACTACGACCGCATCCGTCGTTACATCATTGATGATCTAGACCGTGGTTGCACTTTATATGAAGTGATTGGTGGTTACACCAACGAGAAATCCATTGAGTTGGAGGCGCTTCTTACCAACGACGAGTTCTCCAAGTTGATGGAATTCCTTGGCAAGAACGAAATCAATGCTTTCACCACGGCTGGCAACGTGAGCGAGGTGTACGGCCTGTGGGCTAAGGACCGCCATAGAGCGAGAAAACATGCAGAAAAGAGATAAAGAGTAAATAGAGTGTTTTTTCATGGTGCCGCGGCAGGAGTAATCTTGTCGCGGTTTTTTGTATTGAAATTATTCCTATCTTTGTGCCATTCAAAACCCCACGAAAATGGAAAAGATTTTAGACAAATTCCTGAGATACGTCGCGGTGGAGACCACCTCCGACGAAAATTCCGAGTCGCAGCCCAGCACCGCTAAACAGTTGAACCTGTTGAAGATGCTCCGCGATGAACTGCAAGTTATGGGCATCGAGGCCACCCTCGACGAATACGGCTATGTGATGGCCACCATTCCCTCGAATGTGAGCCGCGAAATCCCCGCTATCGGGTTCATCGCCCATGTGGACACCTCACCGGATGCTTCGGGCAAGGACATCAAGCCGCAAATCATCCCGAACTACGATGGTGGCGACATCTTGCTGAACAAGGAAAAGAATATCGTCCTGCGTGTTTCCGAATTCCCTGAAATGCAGCAATATAAGGGACAAACAATGATTACCACCGACGGCACCACCCTGCTTGGCGCCGACGACAAGGCGGGCGTGGCTGAAATCATGTATGCCGCGCAATATATGATGGAGCACCCCGACTTCAAGCACGGTGAAATTAAAATAGGCTTTACGCCTGATGAGGAAATCGGTCGCGGCGTGGTGAAGTTCGACGTGAAGAAATTCGGCGCGAAGTACGCCTACACCATGGACGGCGGTGAAATCGGTGAGTTGGAATACGAAAACTTCAACGCTGCAGCCGCAAAAATCCACGTCCAAGGTAGCAACATTCACCCTGGCTATGGCAAAGACAAGATGGTGAACTCGATGCTTATCGCCATGGAACTCAACGCGATGCTGCCCGTGGAGCAGGTGCCGCGCTATACGCAAGGCTACGAAGGCTTCTTCCACCTGACCGAGATCAACGGCACGGTGGAGGAGACCACGATGTCGTACATCATCCGCGACCATGATAGACAAAAATTCGAGGAAAAGAAGACTTTGATTACCGCTGTGGCTGAATTCTTGAACAAGAAATACGGCGACGTGGTGAAACTGGAGCTGAAGCACCAATACTACAACATGCGACAAGAAGTGGAGCCACATTTCTTCATTGTGGAGAAGGCGCTGAAAGCCATGGAGATGGCCAACGTGAAGCCGAAAGTGCAGCCCATCCGTGGTGGCACTGATGGCGCCAACCTCTCGTTCATGGGACTGCCTTGCCCCAACATCTTTGCTGGCGGTCACAACTTCCACGGCAAGCTGGAATACGTGCCACTCGAAAGCATGGAGAAAGCTGCCGAGGTGATTCTGAACATTATCACCTTGTTTCAAGCGGAATGACGACTTTGACCGACAAGCAAAAGAAAATCACCCTGGCGACGGTTTTCACCGTTGCTGGGGTGCTTTATGCACTTATCTCGTTGGTCAACCATTACCTTTTCAAGACCTATGCGCTCGATTTAGGGCTTTATACGCATGCGATGTATGACTACGCGCATTTCAGAATGGCCGATTGCAGCATGTTCAAGCCAAACGATGCTAGCCTGCTCTCCGACCATTTCGATTTGTATTTGCCACTATTGTCCCCTTTGGTTTATTTGTTTGGAAGCTACACCCTGCTTTTAGTTCAGATTGTTGCTGTGTTATTGGGAGGATGGGGCATATATAAACTCATAGGCTTATACACCGATAATTGTTGGATGCCAATTTGCGCTGTTTCCACCTTCTTTTTCTCTTTTGGAATCATTCAGGCCATGGCTTTCGACTATCATTCCAATGTGTTGACAGCCATGATGTTGCCATGGTTGCTTTTCTATTTGAAAGAGCAAAGATATGCGATGGCTTCCTTGTTTGTCGTGCTGTTCGTCATCGGGAAGGAAAATATGTCGCTGTGGCTGCTTTTTGTTGCCTTGGCATTAATGTGGGATTATCGTAAGGATAAAAAAGCCCTATGGCATTTGTTGGCATACGCCGTGTTTGCTATTGCTTACTTTTTCATTATCAACATGATACTTATGCCAAGGCTGGGAGGTAATGGAGGCGGTTTTACCCGTTATGCATATTTGGGCGGCAACTATGCCGAGATAGCGAAAAACCTGCTTTTGAATCCTGGAAAGACTTTGGAACTTTTGTTCACCAACACTAGCAATGTGTCGTACCTCGATGGCGTGAAGGCGGAATTCTATTTTTGCGCCTTGGCTTCGGGGATGGTGCTTACCTTGCTGAAACCCAACTATTTGATTATGCTTATTCCGCTCATTGCCCAGAAGATGCTTGCCATGGATGGCAATTTTTGGGGCATTTCCTTACAGTATTCGGTTGAATTTGTGCCAGTATTGGTGGTTTCGTCTTTCTTGGTAATCGTCAAACTGAAAAACGCGAGGTGGCGGACGGCTTTGGGCTTGGCTTTGGTGCTTTCCGTTGTCTTGACGACGTTTTATTCCATTGGAGTCCCAAAATCAAAGATTTATGTCGACCAATTGTGCGTATATCAAGGGCGCCATTATCGGCAGAAGGAATTCGATGTGCGCTATGCCCGTGAGCTGATCGAGATGATTCCCGACGATGCCTCGGTGAGTGCCGCCACGATGTTTGTGCCGCACCTTGCCTTGCGCGACCATATCCAGAATTTTGCGGATGCGGCCAAGATAGACGCTGATTATGTGCTGATCACGGAACGTTACCTTAATTTCAATCGAAAAGGCGTATTGCTGTTCAGCAATCGTTCTGAGTATGAAACCGTTGCGTCCGATGGGTCAGTTTTCCTGTTTCGCCGAATTCGGGAGTGAAGGCAGTTTCGAGAAATGGCAGACTACGTAGGGAGCTGCCTCGAATTCATTTTCAAACCGGAATCCGTTGAGTTCCAAAAGGTTACTTAATCCTTCGATTGGCATGTCTTTGCGATAGGTGAATACCACCTCATTGTAGGTCGCGAAGTCGGCATCTTGGTAATTGTAGTCATAGTAATAGCCCAGTCTCGTCAGATAATCGCGAAACACATAGTAATTGGAAGGCTTGCTTTGCGTGCGGAATGCCTCATGGTTTTCGTCCAAATAATAGGTGAACTGCTTGTCGAAATATTCGGGAAGGATGACAAGAGCATTCTCGTTTTCTTTGGCTTCCACAAGTTGGTTTACAATTGGTTTTATTGGAGAATGCCATCCGCTAAAATGCTTGGTAGAGCTATTGGGCGAACACGAGAAAGCCATCGCGATCGCGAAAAGGCCCATGAATGCCCAACCGATGGCTAAGCGCTTGGGAAACAGATATTCGCAGTAGGCGGCAATGCATAGATAGAAAACGGGGAAGAGGAAGTAGAAATAGCGGTCGAGGAAGAAGCCAGTGAAGTAGGAAAGAACAAAGGACACCAATAGCGGGACGGCCCACAGCAGCGAAAGCAGTCCGATGGAGCCGAATGGTGCCTTTTTTCGAAGGCCATCGATGACCAATTTAGCCAAAGCGGCGGCGAGGATACTAATGGCCAGGACTGTGGTGACGGGTTCGTTGCACATGCGCCAAAGGAAGTCGTAGAGTGCTTCGGGACTGGTGGTTTTCTCGATCCAGGTGCCGTTGACGCCCGAGTCCAAGAAACGCCCGAAAAGGATGGGAAACATGGGCGCGAAGAGCAAAACGAGTGCAGCCGCATGTATTAGGTAAGGCTTCCAGATTCTTGTTCTTATCGGTCTGATAGCCAATGCAATGATAAATTCCATCACGATAATCCAGACGGAAAGATAATGGCCATACATCAGCATGAGGTTGGCGAGGGTCAACAGGATGAATTTAAAGGGCTTGGGCCGTTGTGTCGCACTGACGAACAGGAACACCGAGCATGCCGTGGCAAACCCGATGAGGCTGTAGACGCGGCACTCGTGGGCCAGATAGATGGAAAACGTTGAGAAACAGTAAAACAACGATGCTGCGATGCCCACAAGACGATGAAGGTGCTTCTCGCCGAGCAGGTAAATTGGAATGACAGTCAGAGCGCTGAAGATGAGCGATAAAGACCGTATGGCGATTTCGGAAAGGCCAAAGATCTTGGTCCAAAAATGCAGTAACAACTCCCAAAGTGGTGGGTTATCGCCCAGGCAAAGTAGACGCACGATGTCGGGCACGCTTTGCATGGCTACATAGAGTGAGAAGCTTTCGTCGCCGCCTAGGTCGGTCTTGCCTAAATACAGCGCACGCATCGCGGCTGCCAACGCCAGCAGAAGCAGGCACTCAAGTGCGGATTGCCATCGTTTTGGGGTCTTGTCGATGTTCATGGCGCTGTGTTTTTTTGCTTGGCAGCGTTGCGCTCAGCCATCAGCTCTGTGATGTTGGGTTGCATGTAAATCAAGCCTTTGCAGGCATAGACGAAGAAATTCTTGGCGGGTCTGCCGCAGCGCTCGATGGTGATGGTATCAATGTATTCAATCGACTCGAAACCGCCAGGATAGAGTGCTTCGGGTCGCTTGAAATAGTGGCTATCGGTCAAGAACCAAAAATCTTGGCCTTTGCTGAATCCTCCTCGATCCTCGTTGATCCATAAGTATTTATGCAGGTTGTTTGGCCAGCCGATGCCCATCACTTTCATGCCCAATGGACGTGCCACATAATAGTCGAGGTTCGCTAATGGGAACCATTCGTCGGCCACGATGCCGTCTTCTTCTTTCATTGAGCCTTCGGCTATTTTCTGTTGGCGCAAATCGGCGAATTTCGTCTCCAGTTGTCGCCAGCCGTACATGTCGAGGGTGAAGTCGTTGCGGCCGACCATCTCGGGCTCGGTGTGTTTGTCGAGCGGGATGAGTCCGGTTTGGATCTCGATGGCTCCGAAAATGACCACAAACAGCATGACGCTCAATGCGGCGACGATGCCTTTGGGGATCTTGACAAAGTCATCCTGAATCGGATGTTTTTCGCTTAACTGGCATGCAACCAATAAGATGAGAAGGCAAAAGGCCGGAGCGTTCCAATGGGGTAGGGTAGGCCTCGTCAGTGAAATGACCAAGAAGATGGCTATCAGTGGCAAAGCCGTGCAAAGAAGCAGTCGCTGAACGGATTTCTCGATTTTGGTTTTTCCTTTGCATGACGCGATGAGGGCAATGACGATGAGGACGAAATTGACGGGATTGTTGTAGAAGAATTCACCAGCCAGTTCAGTCCCGAACGTACCGAAATTGATCTTGCCTCCGCCTACGCGATCTCCATGGAAGCGAAAACTGATGAAGTCGTATTGCAAATTCCAGTGCAAAATAGGCCAAACGAGACTCAAGGAAACGAGAAGCGCGCAGTAGAACGCCCAAGTTTTGAGTGGTTTACGGTCGAAGATGAGGATGTAAAGCATTAGGCCGACCCATAGGAAGACACCTGAATATTTGGAAAGCATCGCCAAACCCGCAAATACGCCGAAAAGAACCATGTAGGAATCGGAATGTTGCTCAGTATGAAGGCGTTGAAAATACTTGACAGCCATCCAGAAGGCCAAAAGCCAAAACAGCATCAGCGGCGTGTCCGGCATGATGAAAATGCCTGTGATGACGAAAGCGTAAATCGAGGCGGTGTAGAGCAGGGCGGCGTAGAGTCCGGTTTGCGCATCCTTGATGTCTTTGCCGATGCGGAATATGAAATAGGTGGTGGCCGTCATAAAGACTATAGAGGCCAATCGGATGAAGAACTCGCTGTCGAGCAATAGGTTAAGGCTGAAAAGTTGGATGATCCAACCCACCATGGGTGGATGGTCGTAGTGGCTCCAGTCGGGGTAAAGGGCGTAGGTCCAATAATACACCTCATCGTTGCCGAACTCCAAGCATGCAGCCAAGATGCCTCTTGCTATGGCGCTGATGACCAAAAGCCAAATAACTATCTTGTTGATATTCTGTTCTTTAATTTGCATTGCTTTGGTTTTTCTTTTCTTTCGCTTTTTTGAAAAGATACCATGCAAAGGCTATTAAAGCCACTGCATAGACCACCCAATAGAGAATGGTTTGCGACCAGTTGATTTGGTCTAAACGACGGTCGACGACAATCGTTGTGGGATGGCGTGTCACCGGGTTCAGATAGAGGAAATTCCTGCCGTTGAGGTCGATGCGGGTCCTGACGTAGGTGTCGTTGGGCTGGATGACGTAATAGGCCCTAACCACACCTTGCTCAGTTTTCAGCACTTTGCCGTCTTGTCCGATGAATTGCACCTCGCGCATGGTCTCGGCTGAAGTTTGGATGAAAAGTGTATCGCCAACCAATTGGGCCTGAGTGAGATAGTCGAGTTCGTGGGTTTCTTTTGCCTTTTGCTCAAGCGTCAAGGGGAAATAATACCAGTTGTCGAATTCTACGGCATAGCATAGCCCTTTTTCGAGGGCGTCATACACGTTTTCGGGGTCGAGGTCGGGCGTGTTGACCATGGTCATGTTGCGGCATACCTCGTGGACATTGGTGATGTCGTGCGTGTCGTCGTCGCCGAGGGCATAGAGTCGGTGACCGTTAGATAAGGCCATGTCCCAATGTTCGATGGCGTTGCCGTAAGGATTGACGACTTCAATCAGGCGATAGTTGCTCAGATATTTCATATCGCTCACCTTGTAGCCTTTCGTGAACGAGGCATGGGCAGGCATCACAAAGCGGCTTCGTTCGCCCAACTTGTTGAGCATGTGCTGCTTCATGTTGAGGTTCTGCATGAAAGGGTAGTCGATGCGGTACACCGACTTGGCCCCGATGCAGATTTGGTGCGTCTTGCGGATGAGTCCGTAGCCATGTTCGTAGGCGGGTATATAATCCTCTCTGTCAGCACCATGCAGGTTGATGCTCATGTAATCGGAAATGCCGTAATGGTCGTAGCCCAAAGTCTGATACACGCTGTCGATGGCCGTTTCCTTGCTCTTCCTACCATTGGTCATGCCAAAATATTTGCGCGAGTGGCAATGGAAATGGTATTTTTTCCATTGGTCGGGATTCATGTCTTGATAGGGATTGTAAAGATATTCGCCCTCAAAGGGTCGCGGCTCCTTGAAGCTGTAGGTGGGCACGGTCAAATAAATGCCCAAAATGGTCAGTAACAACAAAATACCTATGCAAGCCATCACCCTGCCAAAATAGAACCAGAAACCTTTATGTGGATTGCCTTTGCGCATAGAAGCCGATTTTGACTGCAAAACTAACGCAAAAAATGGAATGCCCAAGAAAAAAACGTAATTTTGTAACAAAGGAGACACACTGCATAACAATAAAACCTTATCTTTGCAGCCTAATTTGAAATCATTCTTAATAATGAAAAACTGATATGAGACGGCCCTTCGACAAGCTCAAAGACCTTCAGCTTTACAAAGAGTTAAGGGTGCCTGAGCCTGTCGAAGGCCCCGAAGTCAAAAAAGCACTAATATGGATCAGAATCCGAACGAAAATATCATCAGCGAAGTCACGAACAAGGAATATGAATACGGTTTCGTGACCGACATTGAGACCGATTTTGTGCCGAAAGGCATCAACGAGGACATCATCCGCCTGATTTCCAAGAAGAAAGAGGAACCTGAATGGCTGCTCGAATTTCGCCTGAAGGCCTTCCGCCACTGGCTGACTTTGAAGCAACCCACTTGGGCGCACCTCGACATTCCCGAAATCAACTATCAGGACATCATCTATTATGCCGCACCGCGCAAACGCCAAGAAAAACAAAGCCTCGACGAAGTCGACCCTGAGCTTTTGGCCACTTTCGACAAACTCGGCATTTCGCTCGATGAGCAGAAGAAACTCTCGGGCGTGGCCGTCGATGCTGTGATGGACTCGACCTCGGTGAAGACGACTTTCCAAGAGACGCTCTCCAAGCATGGCGTTATCTTTATGTCGTTCAGCGAGGCGGTCAAGCAGCATCCTGACTTGGTGAAGAAATACCTCGGAACAGTGGTGCCTTACACGGACAATTTCTTCGCCGCACTCAACTCAGCCGTCTTCAGCGACGGCTCGTTCTGCTATATCCCGAAGGGCGTGCGTTGTCCGCTGGAGCTTTCCACCTATTTCCGCATCAACGCAGCCAACACGGGCCAGTTTGAACGTACCTTGATTGTGGCCGATGAAGGCGCCTACGTGAGCTATATGGAAGGCTGCACAGCACCGCAACGCGATGAAAACCAGCTTCATGCGGCCATCGTGGAAATCATTGCCGAGACCGATGCCGAGGTGAAATACTCCACTGTACAGAACTGGTATCCAGGCGATAAGGACGGCAAGGGTGGCGTATACAATCTCGTCACCAAGCGCGGACTTTGTCGCGGCGACCGCTCCAAAATCTCTTGGACGCAAGTCGAGACGGGTTCGGCCATCACTTGGAAATATCCGGGTTGCGTGCTGATGGGCGACAATTCGGTGGGCGAGTTCTATTCCGTCGCCGTGACCAACAACTACCAGCAGGCCGACACGGGCACGAAAATGATCCACTTGGGCAAAAACACGCGCAGCACTATTATATCTAAAGGTATCTCCGCAGGCCACAGCCAAAACGGTTACCGTGGCTTGGTGAAGGTCGTCCCGAGAGCCGAAAACGCTCGCAACTACTCGCAATGCGACTCCTTGCTGTTGGGTGACCAATGCGGCGCGCACACCTGGCCTTACGTGGAGTGCGGCAACGAGTCGAGCATCCTCGAACACGAGGCCACGACCTCGAAAATCAGCGAAGACCAACTCTTCTACTGCCAGCAGCGCGGCATCCCGACGGAAAAAGCCATCGGCTTGATTGTCAACGGCTACGCCAAGGACGTGCTGAACAAACTGCCGATGGAATTCGCGGTTGAGGCGCAGAAACTATTGTCCATCACTTTGGAGGGCAGTGTTGGTTAAACCTTATTGAGACGCATTGCATGCGTCTTTGCCAAATTTTAATTTTTGAATATTAAATATTGAATTATATGTTACTGAATATCAAAAATCTGCACGTCTCCATAGGAGGCAAGGAAATCCTGAAAGGATTGAATCTGGGTGTCAATGAAGGCGAGATTCACGCCATCATGGGACCCAACGGAACCGGAAAAAGCACGCTGGCCGCTGCCGTCACGGGACGCGAGGGCTACGAAATCACCGAAGGCGAGATCTGGTACAAAGGCAAGAATATCGTCGGCATGTCGCCTGAAGACCGCGCCAACGAAGGCATCTTCTTGAGTTTCCAGTATCCCGTTGAGATTCCGGGCGTGAGTATCCAGAATTTCATGCGCACTGCCGTCAACTCGAAGCGCGAATACCAAGGTCTGCCGCCGATGAGCACCGTCGATTTTATGAAACTGATGAAGGAAAAGCAGGCGATGGTGGAAATCACAGAAAAACTGCAAAACCGTTTCGTCAACGTGGGCTACAGCGGTGGCGAAAAGAAGAAAAACGAGATTTTCCAGATGGCCATGCTCGAACCCAGCCTCGCCATCCTTGATGAGACCGACTCGGGCCTCGACATCGATGCCCTGCGCATCGTGGCCAACGGCGTCAACCAGTTGCATACCAATGAGAACGCCTTCGTGGTCATCACGCACTACCAGCGTCTGCTTGATTACATTGTCCCCGACTTCGTCCACGTGATGTACGACGGGCGCATCGTCAAGACAGGCGGCAAGAGTCTCGCCCTCGAACTCGAAGAAAAAGGCTACGAATGGATTAAGGAACTTTGATTATGGACAACCAACTCATCATAGCCGCCAACCAAAGCCGACAAATCATTGAGTATGACGATGATGCGCATATCTCGGAGGCATCAACGACCTCCGAAATCGTCCTCAACGAGAACTCGAGTCTTGAGTTGTATATCCTTCAGAATGTGGACAATACGGCTTCGATTCGGAAGGAACTCAGAATCCGCCAATTGGCCGACAGCCGCCTGAAAATCGTGGTCATCACCTTCAACGGTGGTGACATCCGCAACACCTATCATGTGGATTTGGATGGCGAAGGAGCCGACACGCAGATTTACGGTCTTTATCTTATCGACAAGACACAACACGTTGAGAATCACCTGAAAGTGAATCACAATGTACCGCATTGCACCAGCAATGAGAAGTTCAAGGGCGTTTTGGACGATGAGGCTACGGGCGTTTTCAACGGCCACGTCTATGTGGCGCCTCATGCCCAAAAGACCGACGCACATCAAAACAACAGCAACATCATATTGACCTCGAAGGCCAAAATCAATAGCCAACCTTTCTTGGAGATTTATGCCGACGACGTGAAATGCTCGCACGGCACTTCCACGGGCCAACTCGACCAAGAGGCCATGTTTTATATGCGCCAGCGCGGCATCAGCAAGGCCAATGCGCGTATTTTGTTGATGTACGCCTTTGCCGCTGAGGTCAGCAATCACATCGGCAACGAAATGCTTCACGAACACATTGACGACATGATCAAGCGCCGTCTGCGCGGCGAATTGTCGAGCTGCGAGAACTGCGTGTTGCGCTGCAGCCACCCGAAAGAATACGATTTTGATATTGATTATTCGAAAATCTAACTGGTAGAGACGTAGCGCGCTACGTCTCTACAAACGTGACAATATGAACATCAACGAAATTCGTCAACAATTCCCCATCCTCGACCAGCAGGTCTATGGCAAGCCTTTGGTCTATTTCGACAATGCCGCCACCACGCAAAAGCCTTTGTGCGTCATTGAGCGGGAGCGGGATTATTACCTGCACGAGAACTGCAACATCCACCGAGGCGTGCATTATCTGAGCCAAAAGGCGACCGAGGCCTACGAGCACGCCCGCCAGACGGTGGCCGATTTCATTCACGCCAGCGAAGCCCGCGAGGTGGTGTTCACTCGGGGGACAACCGAGTCGCTGAATTTGTTGGCGACGACGTTTGAGACGCATTCAATGCGTCTCTACAACGAGCCAAAGGTGCTGATTACCGCAATGGAGCACCACTCCAACCTGGTGCCGTGGCAGCAGATGGTGCAGCGACACAATGGGCAATTGCTTGTCGTACCGATGGACGACAAAGGCGTGTTGGACTTGGAACAATATGAGAAGTTGCTGCAGGAGCAACCACAAATCGTCTCCATTGCGCACATTTCCAATGTCTTAGGAACGATTAATCCCGTGAAGCAGATGGTGAAGATGGCGCACGAATACGGCATTCCCGTGGTCATTGATGGGGCACAGTCCATTGCGCATCATCCCATTGATGTCCAGGACCTTGATTGTGATTTCTTCGTTTTTTCGGGTCACAAGATGTACGCTCCGATGGGTATCGGCGGATTGTTCGGCAAAGCGGAATGGCTCGAAAAACTGCCGCCCTATCAGTTTGGCGGCGAGATGGTGGACACCGTCAGTTTCGAGAAGACTACATTCAATGTGCTACCATACAAGTTTGAGGCGGGCACGCCCAATGTGGGCGCCGCGCTTGGTTTGGAAACGGCTATTCAGTTCCTGCAAAGCCTTGACAGAAAAGCGGTTGAGGAGCACGAAACCCAACTTTTGCAATCTGCCGTCCAGCAACTTTCCGAAATCGAAGGTATTTGTTTCATTGGCGAAGCTGAGCATCGTAGCGGACTGGTTTCCTTCATCATCGATGGCATTCACCCTTACGATTTGGGCACGATTATCGACAAAATGGGTGTGGCGGTGCGCACGGGGCATCATTGCGCCGAGCCAGTGATGACGCGCTTCGGCATTCCAGGCACGGTGCGGGCGTCGTTTGCGCTTTACAACACTTTGGAAGAAGTGGATGTTTTCGTGAAGGCAGTGAAAAAAGCCGCAATGATGCTGCGTTAGGCTTGAATCTCTTTGGGCTGCTCTGTCTCGGCTGAGGACTCTGTTGGCTGGTTCTCAGTCTGTTCAACGGTTTCCAATTGCAGTTTCCCATCTTTCAGTCTCAGCTTTTTCTTCACTCGGATGGGAGCGATAATCAGCACCAAAAAGGCTTCAAGGATGTATTTTACCAAGGGCACAGGTCCCGTGACCAAAAATTGGAACACGATGAGCGCCAGCGAAGCAGGCACGAAAATGGCTTTGCCGTGTACTTTCTTTCTGAAGATTTGTATTAGACTGAAAACCAAAATGATGGATAAAGCAAGTTGCGCGATTTGAATCCAAAGTTGTTTTGTGCCTTCTCCAACTTCGCCTTGGTTAAAATAGTAGGAGTCAATGAAATAGCGGCTGTAAACCAAGGTAAACACTTCGTAGATGAGCAGCAAGCCGTAATAAGTGATGGCAAAACTGGCCGCCAGCTTCATCGCGAGTGTTAGCTCAGGCTTCAGGTTGAATATTGTCCCTTCGCGCTGTTTCATTCTTCAAATGTGTTGGTGTTTTGTCGGTCTTGCATCAACTCCATTCGCTTGAAATAGAGGTAGTAAACCAGAATGAACATAACCGTGAGCATCAAATCGGTGGTGAACGGCGAGGGTTGCATCAACGGGTATTTGTAGATGGACGATACGATGAGCATCAGCAACTGCGAGATGGCGTAGAAATGCAAACCACGCTTGTCGTATTTGAGCATCCTGATGACACCCACCAAAGAACCAATGAACAGTACCAACATGAACAGATAGTAGATTGGCTTGATGTTGGCAAGAGCGGTCATGGAATCCATCATCGCGGTCCGCATCTCTTCGTTGGCAGCAGTCATGAAAGGCCCCATGGCTTCCTCAAGTTGGCCGTTTTTCAACATCTCAGCCATCATCGGGGTGAAGAAATACATGATGATGTTGCTGAAAATGTTGAAACAGGCGTTGATGAACGACAAGACCAAAAGGATGGTCATCCCCGTGGGGCGTTTGGGTTGCTGTGTGGCGTTGGTGGTTTCCATTTCTAAAAATTGTAGAGACGTAGCGCGCTACGTCTCTACATGTTTTCGTTAATTATTCATTCTTCAAATTGTCGAAATCCAGCGGATAGTCTTGCACGAATTTCACGCTCTTGGCGATTTCGGTGTACATCACCTTGTCAACCTGCACGAATTCAACATGTTTGCGGTATTCGGCGACGAATTTCTCGATGATAGGCGACGACTTCAGCGGTCTTCTGAACTCCAAAGCTTGTGTGGCGTTGAACAGCTCGATGGCGAGCACGCGCTCCAGGTTTTCGGCCACGCGCAATGCCTTGGTGGCGGCGTTGGCGCCCATGCTGACATGGTCTTCCTGACCCTGCGACGACTCGATGCTGTCCACCGAAGCGGGCGTGCAGAGTTGCTTGCTCTGGCTGACGATGCTGGCGGCGGCGTATTGCGGAATCATGAAGCCGCTGTTGAGGCCGGGCTCGGCCACGAGGAACGAAGGCAGTTCGCGCTTGCCGCTAATCAGCTGATAGATACGGCGTTCGCTGATGTTGCCGAGTTCAGCCATGGCGATGGCCAAGAAGTCCAAGGTGATGGCCAAAGGCTGACCGTGGAAGTTGCCGGCGCTGATGACCAGATCCTCGTCGGGGAAGATGGTCGGGTTGTCGGTGACGGCGTTGATTTCCTCGCTGAAGACGGAGGCCACATAGTCGATGGCATCCTTCGAGGCGCCATGCACCTGTGGCATGCAACGGAACGAGTAGGGGTCTTGCACGTGTTTCTTCTCCCTGACAATCAATTCGCTACCCTTCGTGAACTCGCGCACGCGCTTGGCGGTGACGATTTGTCCGTTGTGGTGGCGAATCTGGTGCACTTGGTCGAAGAAAGGCTCGATGCGACCGTCGAAGGCTTCCAAAGAGACCGTGCCGATGAGGTCGGCCAAATAGCTGAGGCGGAAGGCCTTCAGCAGGACATAGGTGCCGTAACTACTCATGAACTGCGTGCCGTTGAGCAGGGCCAAACCTTCCTTGGATTGCAGGGTGATGGGCTGCCAGCCGAACTTGTCGAGAATCTGCTGTGCAGGGACGATTTTGCCTTCATAATGCACTTCGCCCAAGCCGAGCAATGGCAGCATGAGGTTGGCCAAAGGTGCCAAGTCGCCGCTGGCGCCGAGCGAGCCTTGGTTGTAGACCACGGGCAGCACATTGTTGTTGAAGAAGTCAATGAGGCGTTGCACCGTCACGACTTGCACGCCGCTGTTGCCGTAGCTGAGGCTCTGCACCTTTAATAACAGCATGAGGCGGATGATTTCCTCGGGCACCATCTCGCCCGTGCCGCAGGCGTGCGACATGACGAGGTTCTTCTGCAGGGTGCTCAAGTCTTCCTTCGAGATGCTATGGTCGCAGAGCGAGCCGAAACCGGTGGTCACGCCGTAGATGGGCTTCTCGGGGTTTTCCATCTTCTTGTCGAGATAGTCGCGGCAATGCTGGATGCGTTGGATGGCTTCGTCGCTCAAGGCGAGTTGGTAATTCTTGGTCAGTATTTCGTTTACTTGCTTGAAGGTCAGTTCCTTCGATGAAATGTAATGGGTGTTCATTATGCTTTATTTTAATATTGTTTCCACTAATTTGTTGGCTTCAACGACAGTCTGCGTTCCTTCTTTCATGAACTTCACGGTGAATTTCTGCTCGGCCACTTCTTGCTCGCCCGCGATGACGACAATCGGGATGTGGCGTTGGTCGGCGTATTTCATCTGTTTCTGGATTTTGGCTGCATCGGGATAAATCTCCGCGTTGATGCCGTGTTTGCGCACTTGGTTGAGGTATTTCAGGCAGTATTTCTCCTCGTTTTTGCCGAAATTCAGGAAAATGACCTTCGTGCTTTCCGACATGGTCTCCGGGAAGAGGTTGAGGCCGTCCAACACGTCGTAGATGCGGTCGGCGCCGAAGCTGATGCCCACGCCACTGACGTTGGGCAGACCGAAGATGCCCGTGAGGTTGTCGTATCGACCGCCTCCCGAGATGCTGCCGATGGCGAAGTCCTTGGCTTTCACCTCGAAGATGGCGCCAGTGTAGTAGTTCAAGCCGCGCGCCAAAGTGAGGTCAAGCTCGGTGTCGATGCCGAGTTCCATGTCGTCGATGTAGTCAAACAAGGTCTCTAGCTCTTCGATGCCTTTTTGCCCGACTTCGTTGTCTAAAAGAGGCTTCAGTTGGGCGAGTTTCTCTCTCGTGTCGCCTTTCATGAAGAGGATGGGCTGGAGCTTCTCGATGGCTTCAGGCTCCAAGCCTTTCTCGGAGAGTTCCGCATTGACGGCCTCGATGCCGATTTTGTCCAACTTGTCGATGGCCACGGTGATGTCCACCAAGGCATCCGACTTGCCGATGTATTCGGCGATGCCTGCCAACACCTTGCGGTTGTTGATTTTCAACATTACGTTGATTTTCAGTGCGCCGAAGACCTCGTCCACGATTTGGACCAACTCGGCTTCATTCAGTAAAGAATTGCTGCCGATGATGTCCACATCGCATTGGCAGAACTCGCGGTAACGGCCTTTCTGCGGACGGTCGGCGCGCCAAACGGGTTGAATTTGGTAGCGCTTGAAAGGGAAGGCGATTTGGTCGCGGTACATCGTGACGAACCGTGCAAAGGGCACGGTCAGGTCGTAGCGCAGGCCTTTCTCGCTGATTTTCGAGGCCAGTTTGAGCGATTCAAGTGGCTCGCCGTTTTGCTCCACGCCACTCATGAAGTCGCCCGAGTTGAGTACGCGGAAGAGGAGCTTGTCGCCCTCGTCGCCGTATTTGCCCAAAAGGGTGCTCAAGTTTTCCATCGAAGGCGTCTCAATCGGTTGGAAACCAAAGCGTTTGAAGACGCTCTTGATGGTGTCGAAGATATAGTTGCGGCGCACCATGACCTCCGGAAGGAAGTCGCGGGTGCCTTTGGGAATGCTGGGTTTTTGTGCCATTGTTGAATTTTTTTGCAAAAATAAGAAAAATAGTATTGCCGTGCATAGATTCCGTTTAACTCAATCTCCTATGTCATTCCATGCAGGGATTTGTGCGAATGGAATCTATAGGAGATTGTCATCGGAATGACATGCACGGCGGCTTTTACTTTAGTTCGAACTCCTCGCCGGGCTCGGGAATCACGATGTTGTCCCAACCCGCCTTGCGCAACTGGCGTTTGTAGAACTCTTGCGCCTCAAGGTCGCCGTGCACGATGAAGGTCTTCTTCACCTTGCTCGGATCTTGGCAGCTCAAGTAGTCAAGCATCTCCTTGTAGTCGCCGTGGCCGCTGAAGGCGTCGATTTCGAAAATGTCGGCCAAAACACCGTGCTCCATGCCGAAGATGGAGACCTTGTCGGGTTTCGGCTTCTCCAACAATTTGGCACCCAAGGTGGTAGGTGCGCAGTAACCGATGGCAAGGATGCTGTTGTTCGGGTTCTCGATGCTGTTGGCGATGTGGTGTTTCACACGGCCAGCTTCCATCATGCCCGAGGCCGAGATGATGATGCAAGGTTCCTTGCGGGCGTTCAAGGCCTTCGATTGGTTGATGTCGCGGATGAAGGTCAAGCTGTTGAAGCCAAACGGGTCGGGGTCGTATTCGATGACGTCCTTCACATCGTCGTTGAAGAGGTCGAGGTGCATACGGAAGATTTCTGTCGCGTTGACGGCCAACGGACTATCGACAAATACAGGAATCTTCTCGGGTAGCTTGCCTTCGTTGTAGAAGTTATTCAGCAGATACACAATTTCTTGTGTGCGGCTAACCGCGAATGACGGGATGATGAGTTTGCCGCGTTTCTCCACGCAGGTGTGGTAGATGATTTCCAACAACTGTTGTTCAGCGTTGGTGCGGTCGCTGTGGAGGCGGTTGCCGTAGGTCGATTCGGTGATGATGTAGTCGCAATGCGGGAATGGCTCAGGCGAGCGCAGCAGGTAGTTGTACTCGCGCCCGATGTCGCCCGTGTAGCCGATGCGGGTCATCTTGCCGCCCTCGTCGATTTCGAGGATGGCGCAGCCGCTGCCGAGGAGATGGCCGGTATTGTTGAACTTTACCTTAATATTATTGTCGAGGTAGAGGTAGCGGTTGTAGGCCACCGTAACGAAGAGCTCCATACAGGCGCGCGCATCTTTCTCGGTATAAATGGGTTGCAGCGCGGGCAGACCTTCCTTGCGCCGTTTCTTGTTGAACCACATCATATCATTCTCTTGGATGAAGCCGCTGTCGGGGAGCATGATGCTGCACAGGTCCTTGGTGCCGTCGGTGCAGACGACTTGTCCGCGGAAGCCCAGCTTATAGAAATAAGGTATCAGGCCGCAGTGGTCGATGTGGGCGTGGGTGAGGATGATATAGTCGATTTCTTTCGGGTCGACCATGATGTTGCGGTTGGCCGCGTCGGTTTCAAGGCCCTTGCCTTGGAACATGCCGCAGTCGAGCAGGATTTTCTTGCCGTGGTCGGTGGTGATGAGGTGCTTGCTGCCCGTCACTTCTTGGGCCGCACCGATGAATTTGATTTTCATAATTCAGTTCAAAAATTTGACCCCAAAATTAGGAAAAAAAAGTGAGGTGGCAAGTTTTTGTCACCTCACTTTGATAATTTGCTGGAAAACAGGTTTATTCCACTACCACCTTGCTATTCACGATTAATCCATCGGTGGTGAAAATGCGAAAGGTGTAAATTCCATTGGGTAAAGTTCTCACATCAATCTCATTCGTCCCTCGCACCGTCTTCACCAACTGACCCAAGGTGTTGTAAATCTGCACTTCCGTGGCCTCAATCCCATAAACACGGACAAAGTCGTTTGCGGGATTAGGCGAACAGGTTACAGCAGAATTGCTATTATTTTCATTTATGGCATCGAAACCAGAACCATCGTTCATAAACACTTCAAGCCATGAATTTCCCATTCCGAACCACGGTGCATGCATGACAAGCAAATCATCAAAGCCGTCACCGTTCAAGTCGGCAACATCGAAATTGCGGATAACCTCGTTCTCCATGTGTTCCAAGGGGAAAAACACTGGTTCTCCAAACTCGAAAGTGCCATTTCCCTCGAACACGCAATAGCCTGCGTATTCAGTCCTGAAATCAAACACTTGGGCGATGATGTCGGGGTATTCGTCACCGTTGTAGTTCACCAGTTTCATATTGTCAATGCCTTCATCATACCAAGTGATGGTGCCTGGAAATCCGATGGAATCCATTTTCTCGAATTCCTCGTTGTCTAGGTTCCTATAGACCCATAAGTGTGAATCGCTGGTCGAACGGCCCTCCACTACATCCTCCCAACCGTCGCCGTCGATGTCGTAAACAACGATGCCGTTAGCCAGGAAGCCATCATATACATACGGATGGACATATCCCTCGCGGGGAATCAAGGTGTCCGTCGTATAGAGAATGAGTGGGGCGTCAACAATATCATCCTTCCCATCGTGATTCATATCGCACACTGAAGGCTTGAGAAGAGAACCCATTGTAAAAACCGCTTCCGTATTAAAGTTGCCTGAGCCATCGTTACAAACATAACCCAAACCATATTCAGTGTTGGCATGATAATCGTTTGCCGCTGCGATGTCAGGGAACTTGTCGCCATTGAAATCGCCCGTTACCATAGCCAAATAATACGGATTGGACAGATAATGCGGATAGCCGTTATACCAAACCCATTCCGGCTGAATCAAAGGGGTCTCGGCAAAACGATCGAAACCGCCGTTTCCGTCGTTGTAATCGATTCTTATGAAACAGGTGTCGTAATCCGCGCCTTCGTGGAACACGTATGCATACGAGGCAATGTCGAGGCTGCCATCCTTGTCGAAATCCTCCAAGAGGAAGGCCAACTGCTGCGTCTCATAGCCCATGTGCATGTCGGGTTTGGGGCTGCTGATGTTTTCGGAACATTCAAGATGGCCAGTTCCATCATTGAGGAAGATGGAGAATATCACCTCATTACCAATTATGTTGAGTCGGCCAACGACCACATCAACAAATCCGTCGTTGTTGACATCGCCAACCTTGATGCTACGCGACTCGGGAAGCAATTCGTACATCTCGCTACGCACTTGTGCTTGCATCGTCACCCCTCCCGCCATCAGCAGGAGCGCAAGCAGGATGTAAATCTTCAAGTCGTTTACAATCTTATACATGGCTGTTGGAATGGTTTTCAACTGCAAAAGTAAGTATATTTCTACAAACGCGCAATGCGGCAACAAAAAACATTATCGCTGAAGGGATTTTGTCCCATAATTCAGGGCTATACATTTTCTAATCATTCCGCATTCGGCAGCATCAGCGCATCAGTATCTTGTGTCTCTATTGGCTTGATGTAGTCGGAGGCACGCTCTGGCGAAATGACGGAACGGCCGAGGCGACGTTCCATGGTCCGACGGGCATCACGGGCTACATTGCCGCCTTCTTGGGCTATACGTTGGCTTTCAGCCATGGTCTGTGGGTTTGATTGGCGCGAGTATTCGGTGGTGGCAACTTCAGCGAGTGTGTTCAGAGCCAGTTCGATGTTGGTCATGTTGTCGCGCAAATTCTCTTTCGTCAAGCCCTTGTAATGTTTGTACTCGCCAGTGGTCATACCGCTCCAGGCCTTGGTTAGCACGTTGGTCAGGATGGCGAAGTCTTTCGGCTCGCGAATGCCAGAGCGATGCCATTCATCGGTCAGTTCCTTGCGCATTTCTATGGACCTCATTCGCTCATTAATCCAGCGGTCGCTATAGCCTTGTCGACGGTAATCCTCAACAGCCATTTGGAAGGTCAGCTCGGGGTCAATCATCTGATCTACGCGCAGGGCACCCACCTCAGCGATCCATTGTTTTACTGGTTCGGCTTTTTTTGAGGGGATGGACTGGATTATCCGCAGAATCTGTTCTAAGTCAGCGACATCTGTCTTGTAATTCTTGCCGTCAGCGGCAGGAAGTTTCAGTTGCTTACAATTTGTAAGCAACTCCTCGGCACCTTCCTGTTTGAGACGTTTTTTGAGTACGGCCCAGTATGTGCTGGCTCCTCGTGGCTTGGATTGTTCTGTGAGTACATTCACTACGTCCACAATGGAAAAATAATACTTCTCTTCCGCGTCATCCCAAACGATACGGACTTTTTTCTCATCAAAGAGTTTTATGGCTGTCTGTTGAGTCATTTTGTTCAATTTTTTACAAGGCAAAAATAGTAAAAAATGCAAAAAAATGGTGAAAAAGCCAAAAGATAAAAACAAAAAAATCCCGCCGTTGCCAGCGGGATTCAGGGTCGGACTTGTAGGGCTGTCGTATCACGGCAGCCGCGTTGCCGTTTGTTGCTGCGGCTGCCACGGTGTGACAGCCTGACAAACCAAAATCATTCCACCGTAATCTTCCTCACGGCTTCACCGTTCACCGTGCCGATGTGCATCATGTAGATGCCCTTGGCGAAGCCGGAGAGGTCGAGGCGCACTTGCTCGCCTTCCACCTTGGCGTTGTATACAGTTTGTCCGAAGAGGTTCACGATGCGGACGCTTTGGATGCCTTCGCCCTCAAGGGTGAGTTCGCCTTGGGTGGGGTTGGGGTAGAGCTTCACGTTGGCAGTAGCCTCGTTCAGGCCTTCGGTATGCATGAAGTTGGCCATCAAAGTACGGTCTGCCGTGATGATGAAGGTATAGGTCATCTCTTCGCAGACGATTTCTCCGTTCTCGGTCCAGTTCTGGAAAGCCCAGTCTTCGTTGCGGTTGAGAATCAAAGTGACTTCGTCCCCATAGTTGTAGGTGCCTTCGCCTGTGACTGTACCTGCTTCTGCAGGATCAATGGTAACCTTGACCTCGAAGCTTTGCAACTCGAAGTTGGCCACCAAGTTGCGATTAGCCGTGACATTGAAGGTGTAGTTCGGGCTGGCCGAGACTTGGAGACCGTTCTCAGTCCAATTGACGAAGTTGTAGCCTTCATTTGCTGTGGCGCTCACCGTGCAGGTTTCTCCATAGTTGTATGTTCCGCTGCCCGTGATGGTACCTCCTTCGGTGGGGTTGGCAGTCGCTTCAACGGTAAAGCTCATAGCCTGGAAATGGGCAATGAAAGCAGCGTTTTGGGTCACCGTGAAGGTGTACGATGGGTCGCTAGAGACAGGCATACCCATCAAAGTCCAATTTTCGAACTGGAATCCCGAGGCTGGCGTAGCTGTCAATGTGCAGTTTTGACCATAGTTGTAGGTGCCTGTGCCAGCAATCGTACCACCATTGGTCGGGTTGGCCGTGGCCGAGATGGTGTAGCTTTGCAATTGGAAATTGGCCACCAACGTGCGGTTGCCCGTAACGGTGAAGTTGTATAGGGCATTCGTTGAGACCACGTTGCCATTTTCAGTCCAGTTGGTGAAGGTATAGCCTGCATTAGCCGTAGCCCTTACCGTGCAGGATTGGCCTTCTTGGTAGGTGCCGCCGCCCGTCACGGTGCCGCCGTTTGTCGGATTGGCCGAGACGTTGATGGTGTAGTTCTGCGGAATGGCGGTGAAGTTGGCCACCAAGGTGCGGTTGCCCGTCACGGTGAAGGAGTAGCTGGCATTGGTGGAGATCACCGTGCCGTTCTCGGTCCAGTTGGTGAAGTTGAAGCCTGCGTTGGCCGTAGCCGAAACGGTGCACGACTGACCTTCCTGATAGGTGCCGCCACCGGTGACTGTGCCGGCGTTGGCTGGGTTGGCCGACACATTGATGGTATAGCTTTGCGTGCCGCCGCTGGTGATTTGGATAGTGGCGATGTAAGTGATCTTGTTATAGCCAAAAACGGTCAAAGTGGCGGTGCCCGTCGTTCCAGGAGCAGTGAAAGTGATATTGGCCGTGCCGTTGTCGATGACGGCCGAACCCATGATTTCGTTGTTGCGGGTCAGGGTGGCCAAGGCACCATTGCCGTTGGTGGCGTTCACGGTGAAGCTTGTCGCCGTGGTGCTCATCGACGAGGCGTGGGTGACACCCATATCGGTCGGTACGGCATTGCGAAGCGTCAACGTCGGGTCGCCGTAGAGGATCCATGACAAATATGTGCCTCTGGCGGCATTGGCATTTGGTCCGTATTGGTCCAAAATCTTCATGTTGCCGTCAAAAGAAGTGCCACCTAAGGTGCGCTTGATGTTGTTGGTATAGCTTTCAACGAGCACGTCAACCATTTCATCCTGGCCGTATTGCGGCTCTTGCCAAGGCTGCGAGATGTAGGAGAACATGCCGCCGATGGCGCCTGTGGGTTGTGTTGGGTCATTGCTGTTGTTGGCCCTCAGCCAAGTCTCGCCAAAGCAAGGTTGGCTGTAGTCGTATTTTCCGTTGAGGCAGGCCACCGACCAAACAATGGGCAGCTTGTTGACATTCGTCAAGGCATTGACATTGGAGTTGCTGTAGTTGTTGAGTGCCCAGCTGGTTTCGGAACCGTGGTTGCAATAATTGATGATACTCACGCCATTGTTGATGTGTTGGCTCAAAACTGCAGAAGAGGAAGAATAGCCCGAAACGCCTGGATAGTCTTGATAAACAGTGGTGTAATTATAGTTCAAAAGGTCTAGACGGATGTTCTCGACATGTTGCCAGTCGTACTCGCCAAAATGGCCTGGGCCATCCCCGTTGCCGAGACCATCGCCGAAGGTTAGCCATGTGTCGCTGGCGTTGATGTCTCTTTCGTAGTAAATGACCTTGTTAACTTGCGTCGTGACGTGTGCTTCGTTTTCGGCAGAGAAACGACCAACGATGATGTCGTTATAATAGTCGTTGCCAGCCACTTGTCCGTACATATTGTCGGATTTTCCGCCGTAGCTGCCAGCCGAGAAAGTGTTGCCTGGGATTTGGGCCACATCGCCGACCAGCAGTACATGGGTCAAGTCGGGGTCGCTGGCGTATTGCGTTTCGATGTACGACTTGATGGCTGCGGCAGTGGTGCCTGAAGTCGAAGTGCCGACCATCGTGGTGGGTCTTCCAATCTGCTTCTTCCAGTTGACGAAAGGCTGCATCGCGCTCATGAAAGCGTCGTGGCAGATGATGAGCAGGTGTCCCGTTTCCACCATAGGCGTGTATTTGCTGAGGCCTTCATTGAAATTGATGAACTGGCGTTCGTACATTGTCCTGATTTCTGGGTCCATCTTCACGGTCGTCGAACGGCGGTTGATGACGTTCTCGCCTTGCTGTCCATCGGCAAACATCTCGACGGTCATGTTGTAATACACGCGCAACGTCTTGCTGACGGGGTTGTAGGCGAAAGGATAAACCACCATGTTCTGTCCGCGAAAATCGCGCATGATGTAAGGCTCATACAGTCCAGCATTTTGGGCAGGGAAGAAGGCATCCTGCGCATAAGCCTCGCCATAGGTGTATGGCACATCGGCAGGGTTGATTTGACGGGAGAAATCGCCTTTTGACGGTGCAACTTCCATCGGATAGTCAGCGAATTGTGCATCGACGACGCGAATGCTGTAGTGTTGTGCGTCGCCAACGATGGCCGGAATGGCAATCATAGGCAGGTTGGGCTCGCCGGCTTGGGCTGTGCTCACCGCCTTGGGGACGGAGATGATGTTGGCTTCGCCGCGAGGTGTTTCCACCTCAAGGGCATAGAAGCCTGGGACTTGTACATTGACCGTGATTTGGTTCTCCGAAGAGGAAACCAAAGTGGTCTGCATAGTGCCGGGCGCATCGCTCTTGATAGCGACCCATTGTTGTCCGAAGGTCACGAACGAAAGCATGACCAGGACGAGGGAAAGGAATAGTTTTCTCATTTTAAAGCGCTTTAGTTTGGGCGCAAAAATAGGAAAATTCTTTTATTAAAATAGCGATTTTAGGAAATTAGTGCTTTTTTGTGAAAGCCACCGAATCGCCCCAGGCGTTATACAAAACCTTGTGCCCGATGGCGGCGAGGCGCACGTCGAGGCAGGTCTGGCATTGGTCGGGTTTGTCGTTGACGCAGGCTTTGTCGGGGTAGATGAGGTAGTTTTCGCGGAACTCGTTGGGCGTCAGGTTGGGCATGATCACATTCGCGCCCACGGCGATGGCTTTCTCGCGCCCTTGCGGGTCGACGGTCTGGTTGGCCGTGGCCGCCACCATGTTGATTTCGGGCATCATCAGGCGAAGTGTGGCAATCATCTTCAAGGTCAGTTCCATGCGTTGCTCGGCGGACGGGATTTGGTCTCTGTACTGCCAAAGCGGGGTGTCGGGATGCGGAATGAAAGGCCCCATGCCAACCATCGCCACGTCTTTTTGTTTGAAAAACAGCAAGTCGTCGGCGAGGTCGTCTAAGGTTTGGAAGGGGAGGCCTACCATCACGCCAGTGCCCGTTTGGTAACCTAGTTTTAGCAAGGTGTCGATGCAGTTCAAGCGGGTTTGAAAGTCGTGTTTCTCGTCGCGCGGGTGAATCTTATAGTAAAGTTCCTCGTTCGAGGCCTCGATGCGGAGCAGATAGCGGTGTGCGCCTGCCTCAAACCAACGGCGGTAGGTCTCCTCGGTCTGCTCGCCCAGCGACAGCGTGATGCCAAGGCTTCCGTTGTCTATCTTCTTGATTTCCTGAACCAAATAGGTGATTTTGTCCACAAACGCAGCATCGCTTCGCTCGCCGCTTTGCAAGGCCACCGAGCCGTAGCCCAACTCGTGCGCCAACTTCGCGCATTCGATGACTTCTTCGTCGCTGAGGGTATAGCGTTCGAAGTTCGGGTTCTTGCTGCGCACGCCGCAATAGAGGCAATATTTGGTGCAGACATTGCTGTATTCAATCAGTCCGCGCAGGTGGACGTAGTTGTCCAAATGCTCCAATTTGGACTGCAACGCCTTGGCAAACAGCAGTTTCTTATCCTCGCCTTCAGCAGCGAGGAGGGTTTTGAGGTCTTCTTTGGTATAACCTAAGGTCCCTGAGCCCTGAGCCCGTCGAAGGGTCGAAGGGCCGATTTTATTTAGTATTTCAGTGATGTTCATTTCAGTTTTCCTCATAATAATAGGAGTAGTCAATACCTTTCATGAAGATTTCGCGGTCGTCGATTTTGTCGGTCAAGGCTTGTTGGAGTAGATACTTGATGGATGTGGAATCTACGGCACTCAATTCCATGGCTTTCAAATAGTCGTTTTTGCTGATTTGACTCCAGTCCACGCACTTTTTCAGGCGCTTCTTCAGGATAAGGTCGAGCCAGATGCGGGTGCTGCGTCCGTTGCCTTCCATGAAAGGGTGCGCCATGTTCATCTCCACATACTTTTCCACAATCTCATCGAAAGTGTTTTCTGGCATCTGTTCTATGGTTGCCAGGTTTTGCATCAGGAATTCTGCTCGGCAAAAAAGCGTGCCGCCTTTCGAGATGGTTTTGGTACGGATTTGCCCGGCGAAGTCGTAAAGTCCGCCGAAAAGATAGGCGTGGATTTGTTGAAGGCATTCAACACTTCCTGGATTCATGCTGTCAATCAATCCGCTTTCGACCAATGCGTACGCTTTCTTTTTGCTCTGTCCGTCAATGGTGTTGTCACTATAGACGAACCAATCGAGGAAAGCACTAGCGCGGTTGTTGGGGTAGTGTTTGGCCAAGGTTTGCACGGCTTCGCTGTCCAAGGCATCTGCAGTGCGCAGCTTTCCATCGGGAGCCATGAATTTGAACTCGTGAGTGACACTCACGAGTTGGATACCGTCGGCTACCAATTTCTTTTTCAACCAACGCCAATAGTTACCAGCTTTCTTGTAGTCCTCCTCGTCGTTGATGGCACGCACTATGTCCGTAGCCGAAAACCACCATTTGTTGCTGGTTTTATCCCAAATAGCCCGAACTTCGCGGTCATTATAAAACCGAATGGAAACCTTGTTCGACATGACGCTTTTGAATTTTGCTGCAAAGGTAATGATTTCCCGAAAAATGTTTATATTTGCAGGCGAAATAAAACCGTATGTCGAACTAATTCACAAGCAAACAAAAGCAAAAGAAACGAAATAAGCATATTATCAGATAGCACTTGTTGCTGTCCTTGACATCCAATTTACCACTAGTCCCCGTTTGGCGGGGGCAACTCTTCAAGGGCAAGTAAACAAATGCCGTACGTGTTACGGCGTGGAATACTTGTTAGAAGAGTGGGCGTGGTAATCCGGATGTCAAGCAAGGAATTGATTCCACGCTGTTTTTTGTTGTTTGAGAAATCAATAACCCTCAAAAGAATAAGAAATATGAAAGCATTGAAATGTGAAATGTGGCGTAAGCCTTTGGATAAATTGGTAACCAAATTAAATGGTAATGGAGTAGAAGACACCCCATATCAAGACAAGTATTGATTTTGATTTCCATCATCAAGGAATCCCTTCGGATGCCATGACATAGGATGGATCCGAAGGTTTTTTGTGGTTTATAGGGCTGTCACATCGTGGCAGCCGTATCATGCGAATTGCGAGATGCGGCCGCCGTGGTACGACAGCCCTACAACCTTCCGATTGGCGGGGATTTTGGTTGTATATCAAAGATTTTCCCTATCTTTGCGCCCGAATTGAAAACGATAAAAGCATTTTTATGACTAAAAGTTTGAAAATCGTCGTACTTGCCAAGCAAGTCCCCGACACGAGAAATGTGGGCAAAGACGCCATGACGCCCGAGGGTACGGTGAACCGTGCCGCGTTGCCGGCTATCTTCAACCCCGAAGACCTCAACGCCCTCGAACAGGCGCTGCGCCTCAAGGAACAGCACCCCGGCAGCACCGTCGGCGTGCTCACCATGGGTCCGCCGCGCGCTGGCGAAATCATCCGCCAAGGCCTCTTCCGTGGCGCCGACACGGGCTGGCTGCTCACAGACCGCCTCTTCGCAGGCGCCGACACGCTCGCCACTTCGTATGCCCTCGCCACCGCCATCAAGAAGATCGGTGATGTGGACATCGTCATCGGCGGCCGTCAGGCCATCGACGGCGACACCGCCCAAGTGGGTCCGCAAGTGGCCCAGAAACTCGGCCTCAACCAAGTGACCTACACCGAGGAAATCCTGAAAATCGAGAACAACATCGCCACCATCCGCCGCCATATCGACGGTGGCGTGGAGACCGTCGAAGTGCCGCTGCCTTGCGTCATCACGGTGAATGGCAGCGCCGCGCCTTGCCGTCCATGCAACGCCAAGTTGGTGATGAAATACAAATATGCCTCCTGCCCGCTGGAGCGCCAGCCCGAGGATCCTCGCGCTGACCTCTATGAGAGCCGTCCCTACCTCAACCTCAACCAATGGAGCGTTGCCGATGTGGATGGCGATGCCAACCAATGCGGCCTCTCGGGCAGTCCCACCAAGGTGAAATCCGTGCAGAACATCGTCTTCCAGGCCAAGGAGAGCAAGACACTCACCGCCAGCGACGCCGATGTGGAAGGATTGGTTAAAGAATTATTAGAAGAAAAGATAATTGGATGACACAGTGACGGCCCTTCGACAAGCTCAGGGACCTTTGCTCTAACAGAAAGTTAAGGTGCCTGAGCCTGTCGAAGGCCCGACCCAAAAGAATTGAAGCTTATGAATAATGTATTTGTATATTGTGAGACCGAAGGCACCGCAGTGGCCGAAGTCTCACAGGAGTTGCTCACCAAAGGGCGCAAATTGGCCGACCAACTGGGCGTGGAACTGCACGCTGTGGTGGCCGGCACGGGCATCAAGGGCAAGGTGGAAGACCAAATCCTGCCTTATGGCGTGGACAAACTATTCGTCTTCGACGGCGAAGGGCTGTTCCCCTACACCTCGGCACCGCACACCGACATCCTCGTCAACCTCTTCAAGGAAGAGCAGCCGCAGATCTGCCTGATGGGCGCCACCGTCATCGGTCGCGACCTCGGTCCGCGCGTCAGCTCGTCGCTGACCAGCGGCCTCACCGCCGACTGCACCCAACTCGAAATCGGCGATTTCGACGACATCAAGACGAAGAAGCATTACGAGAACCTGCTGTATCAAATCCGACCCGCTTTCGGTGGCAACATCGTGGCCACCATCGTCAACCCCGAACATCGTCCGCAGATGGCCACCGTCCGCTCGGGCGTGATGCAGAAGGCCGTTTATGAAGGCAAGGCCAAGAACGAAGTGGTCTATCCTGAAGTCGCGAAGTATGTCTCGCCCGAGGCCTACGTCGTGAAGGTCCTCGACCACCACGTGGAGGCTGCCAAGCACAACCTGAAAGGCTCGCCCATCGTGGTGGCCGGTGGTTACGGTATGGGCTCCAAGGAAGGCTTCGACATGCTGTTTGAACTCGCCAAGGTGCTCCACGGCGAAGTCGGTGCCTCCCGTGCCGCTGTCGATGCGGGCTTCTGCGACACCGACCGCCAGATTGGTCAGACGGGCGTCACCGTGCATCCCAAGGTGTATATCGCCTGCGGCATCAGCGGCCAGATCCAGCATATCGCCGGTATGCAGGACAGCAAAATCGTCATCTCGGTGAACAGCGACCCCGACGCACCTATTAATAAGATTGCGGATTATGTGATTGTTGGCACCGTCGAGGAAGTCGTTCCTAAACTGATTAAGTATTACAAACAAAATTCGAAGTAATCATGGCAAATTATTATAGCGATAACCCGAACCTGCAATTCTACCTCGACCACCCGCTGATGAAGCGCATCGTCGAGCTGAAGGAACGCAATTTTGCTGACAAGGATACCTACGCCGATGCCCCCGTCGATTACGAAGACGCGATGGAGAACTACCGCCGCGTTTTGGACATCACTGGCGACATCACCGCCAACATCATCGAACCCAACTCCGAATCCGTCGACCTCGAGGGTCCGCATTTGGAGAACGGCCGCATGATCTATGCCTCCAAGACCAAGGAAAACCTTGATGCTTGCACCAAGGGCGGTCTCTGGGGCGTTTCGATGCCGCGCCGCTACGACGGCCTCAACCTGCCCATCACCGTCTTCTCCATGCTGAGCGAGATGGTGGCCTCCGCCGATGCTGGCTTCCAAAATATCTGGTCGCTGCAGTCGTGCATCGACACCTTGTATGAGTTCGGCAACGAGGAGCAGCGCAAGAAGTACATCCCGCGCGTTTGCGCCGGCGAGACCATGTCGATGGACCTCACCGAGCCTGATGCCGGCAGCGACCTGCAAAGCGTCATGCTGAAGGCCACCTATTCCGAAAAGGACGGCTGCTGGCTACTCAACGGCGTGAAGCGTTTCATCACCAATGGCGACTCTGACATCCACCTCGTGCTGGCCCGTTCCGAGGAAGGCACCAAGGACGGTCGCGGCCTGTCGATGTTCATCTACGACAAGCGTCAGGGCGGCGTCAATGTGCGCCACATCGAGCACAAACTTGGCATCCACGGCTCGCCCACTTGCGAGTTGACCTACAAGAACGCCAAGGCCGAACTTTGTGGCGAGACCCGTCTCGGCCTCATTAAGTATGTGATGGCCCTGATGAACAGCGCCCGTCTCGGTATTGCTGCACAGTCGGTGGGCCTGGGACAAGAGGCTTACAATGAGGCTCTGAAGTATGCCAACGAGCGTCAGCAGTTCCACAAGAAAATCATCGAATTCCCTGCCGTTTACGACATGCTTTCGCGCATGAAGGCCAAGATTGACGCAGGTCGTTCGTTGCTCTACATGACCGCCCGTTATGTGGACATCTACAAGTGCCTTGAGGACATCCAGCGCGAGCGTCCGCTGACGCCCGAAGAGCGCGCCGAGTGTAAGAAATACTCGCGTCTCGCCGATGCCTTCACGCCTTTGGCCAAGGGTATGAACTCGGAGTACGCCAACCAAAACGCCTACGATGCCCTCAGTATCCACGGCGGTTCGGGCTTCATCATGGAGTACAAGTGCCAGCGCCTCTACCGCGATGCCCGTATCTTCTCGATTTACGAAGGCACGACGCAGTTGCAGGTGGTGGCTGCCATTCGTTACATCACCAATGGCACCTACCTCGGCATCATGAAGGAAATGCTGGAGCAGGAAGTCAGCGAGGAACTGAAACCCTTGCAGAACACGGTGCGCACCTTGGTGGAACTCTACGAGCAGAGCATCAACTACGTGAAAGGCGCCAACAACCAGGAAGTGCAAGACTTCTTGGCCCGCCGTCTCTACGACATGACGGGCGACATTATGATGTCGCTCCTCATCTTGGACGACGCCACCCGCGCTCCGCATCTCTTCTCGCGTTCGGCCAATGTCTATGTCCACGCCGCCGAGGAAGACGTCATCGGCAAGAGCGTCTACGTGAAGAACTTCATCGAGGAAGACTTGGTGAATTTTAGGGCGAAGGCTGAGGTGAGGGAATAAGCTTCAGGCTTTGCAGAAATGAAAATCGGTGCGCTTCCGGATGGAGGCGCACCTTTTTTCATTGGGGGAAAGAAGAAATTAAGGCTATTTCCTCGCAATAAATTTTTTAAATAGGAGTTATTTACCCAAATAACCACTATTTTTGCACGCTTTTTGACGGGTCCTCAAAGCCCCGAAGGGGCGACAATATTTCATCGGGCGATTTCAATCCCCGAAAAGGAGTGCCGCAAAGCCCCGAAGGGGCGACAGCCAATAAGCAGGCGACGTAAGTCCCTGCTAGGTGACGTAAGTCCCTGCCCAATAATGACAAAACAACAAAAACAAACATAAAATGATCGAAACTGACATTCGTGAACTGAACGAAAAAATCCAACGTGAGAGTCAATTCCTCGACCTCATCAACCTCGAAATGAATAAGGTCATCGTCGGACAGAAGCACATGACCGAACGCCTGCTCATCGGCCTCTTGGCCAATGGACATATCCTGCTCGAAGGCGTGCCGGGTCTGGCTAAGACCTTGGCCATCAAGTCGATGGCCAGCGCCATCGATGCTGACTTCGCCCGCATCCAATTCACTCCCGACTTGCTGCCTGCCGACCTCATCGGTACGCTGATTTACAGCCAGAAGAACGAGGAGTTCGTGGTGCGTCGTGGCCCCATCTTCGCCAACTTCGTCCTGGCAGACGAAATCAACCGTTCACCCGCCAAGGTGCAGAGCGCCTTGCTCGAAGCCATGCAGGAACATCAGGTGACCATCGGCGACGAGACCTTCCAACTGCCCGACCCGTTCTTGGTCATGGCTACGCAAAACCCCATCGAGCAGGAAGGCACCTATCCGTTGCCTGAGGCCCAAGTGGACCGTTTCATGCTGAAGGTGGTCATCAACTACCCCAAGAAAGAGGAAGAGAAACTGATTCTGCGTCAGCAGATTGCCAGTGCTGGTGCCAAGATCAACGCCGTGGTGAAACCCGAGGACATCATCCGCGCCCGCGAAGTGTGCCGCGAGATTTATCTCGACGAGAAGATCGAGAACTACATCACCGACATCGTTTTCGCCTCACGCTATCCGAGCGACTATAAGCTGAAGAAGTTTGCCAATATGATCAGTTATGGTGGCTCACCGCGTGCCACCATCAATCTGGCACTGGCCGCCAAGGCCTACGCCTTCATCAAGCACCGTGGCTACGTCATCCCCGAGGACATCCGTGCCGTGGCCCCCGACGTGATGCGCCATCGTATCGGTCTGACCTACGAAGCCGAGGCTGAAAACATCACCACCGAAGAAATCATCAACGAAATCCTGAATACCGTCGAGGTGCCGTAATGGAATCAACTGAAATATTCAAGAAAGTCCGCAAAATTGAAATCAAGACGCGGGGTCTCTCGAACCACATCTTCTCGGGACAGTACCACAGCGCCTTCAAGGGGCGTGGTATGACCTTCAGCGAGGTGCGCGAGTACGAGTACGGCGACGACATCCGTAACATCGACTGGAACGTCACCGCCCGCTTCAACCGCCCTTTCGTCAAGATCTTCGAAGAGGAACGCGAGATGACGGTGATGCTGCTCATCGACGTGTCGGGTTCCAACGACTTCGGCTCGGTGGAGCAGTCGAAGCGCGACCTGACCGCTGAGCTGGCTGCCGTTTTGGCATTCTCTGCCATCCAGAACAACGACAAGGTGGGCGTGATTTTCTTCAGCAGCAAAATCGAGAAGTTCATACCGCCCAAGAAAGGCAGTACGCACATCCTCCGCATCATCCGCGAGATCGTCGACTTCAAGCCGACAGAACGCGGCACCGACATTGGCGAGGGCTTGCGTTTCCTCACCTCGGCCATCAAGCGCCGCACCACGGCTTTCCTCATCTCCGACTTCATGACAGACAAAGATTTTGAGAAAGAGATGCAGATTGCCGCCAACAAGCACGACCTTGTGGCCTTGCGCATCACCGACCACCGAGAGATGGACATCCCCAAGGTGGGCTTGGTGAAGTTCCGCGATGCGGAGACGGGCAAGGAACGCTGGGTCGACACGTCAAGCCGCGCCTGGCGCGATGCCTACCGGCAGATGATACAGTATAAGTCGGCCGAACTCAACCGCGAGTTTACCAAACACGGCATCGACAACGCGCTGATTTACACGGGCGAAGACTACGTGAAGCCATTGATGCAACTCTTCAAGAAAAGGGAGGCAAGAAGATGAAGAAAACTATTTTGTTTTTGATATTGGCACTGGTGACGTTGGGCCTCAAGGCGCAAAACGTTGAGGTTGAAGGCAAGGTCAACAGCACCGACGTGCAAGTCGGCAAGCCGTTCACCCTCGATTTGAGCCTGAAAGTGCCTTACGGCTGGTTTGTGGAATGGAACGATTTCACCCAAGACACGCTCTCGGAGCAAATCGATATCCTCAGACGTGGCGACGTGGAACGTACCGCCGACGCCGACAGCAACGTCATCGTGAAGCAGCAACTGACGCTGATGACCTTCGACACGGGACAAATCCAAGTGCCCGCCGTCGGCCTGACTTATGCCAAGTCGTTCGACGACCCGATGCGCCTCAAGGCTTTCACCGAGCCTATCGATTTGCATGCCACTACGATGGTCGTCGACACATTGCAACCCTACAAACCCATCGTGGAACCATTGGCCGCTCCTGTGACGATGAAAGAGGTGTTTCCCTGGTTGCTGGCCGTGTTGCTGGCCATATTGGCTGGCTTGGGCATCTGGTTCTTCGTCAAACGGCGCAAGACCCGCGTTGACGAGGACGGCAACATCATCCGGGGACCCGTCATCCCGCCTTACGACAAGGCGCTTGGCGACTTGGAAAACCTGAAACAACAGAAGTTGTGGCAGAGCGGCAAGGTGAAGGAGTACTTCTCTTCGCTGACCGACATCGCGCGTGAATACATCGAAGGCCAGTTCGGCGTGAATGCCGTTGAGATGACCACCGACGATATCTTGGAAGAAATCAAGCCGTTGCGTTTCTCGCCTGAGGTTTACAATAAGTTAAAGGACACAATGGAAGTGGCTGATTTGGTGAAGTTTGCCAAATACTCCGCCTCCAATCTGGAGAGCGATACCGCGATGAGTAATATGACGGAATTCGTCAATGAGAGCTACGCGCATTATCAAAAGACATTGTCGCTGTCTGCGTCCTCGCAGACGGAACAGCCTGACCGCGAGACGCGGTCTGCAACAATGGAGGAGGTGAAAGATGCTTGAAAACATTGAATTTGCGAATCCCCGACTGCTCTGGCTCCTGCTTATGGTGCCAGCTCTGATACTGTGGTATGTGCTCCGCCACAAAAAACAGGAGGCCTCGCTGAGCTTCTCCGACCTGAAGGGCTTTGCCAAGCTGCCGAAGACTTGGAAGTCGTATTTGCGTCACCTGCTTTTCATCTTGAAGATGGCGGCTTTGGCACTGCTTATCGTGGCCTTGGCGCGTCCGCAGAGCTCGTCGACCAACTCCACTTCTAACATCGAGGGCATCGACATCGTCATGGCGATGGACGTCTCGGGCTCTATGCTGGCCCGCGACCTCAAGCCCGACCGCCTCACCGCTGCCAAGCGCGTGGCCTCCGACTTCGTGAAAGATCGTCCAGGCGACCGCATGGGCTTGGTCATCTTCTCGGGTGAGACCTTTACTCAAGTGCCGCTGACCACCGACCACGGCGTGATGCTCAACATGCTAGCTGAGATGAAGAACGGCCTCATCGATGACGGCACCGCCATCGGTGATGGTTTGGCTACAGCCATCAGCCGACTCAAGGATAGCGAAGCTATCTCCAAGGTGGTCATCTTGCTGACCGACGGTATGAATAATGCTGGTTCCGTCGACCCTTATACCGCTGCCGAAATGGCCAAGTTGTATGGCATCCGCGTCTATACCATCGGCGTGGGCAGTTATGGCACAGCTCCTATGCCGATGCAAACGCCTTTCGGAGGCACAGTCATCCAACAGGTGAAGGTCGAAATCGACGAAAAGCTGCTGACCACCATCGCAAACCAAACGGGCGGCAAGTATTTCCGCGCCACCTCCAACCAGAAGTTGGACGAAGTCTATCAGGAAATCGACAAACTGGAACGCTCCAAGATCGAGGTGACGGAGTTCCGTCGCCTCCACGAGGAGTTTTATCCCTTGGTGGCATGGGCTTTGGCCTTGTTGCTGCTCGAATTCCTCTTGCGTAAAACCATTTTCAGGACTTTAACGGACTAAGACTATGGAAAACGTATTGCGATTTGAACATCCCGAATACCTCTACTGGCTGGCCATCATCCCAGTATTGGTCATCATTTATATCTTGTTTCGCCTCGGACAAAAACGCCGTTTTGAACGCTTTGCCCAGATAGGAATGCGCGACCAGTTGGTGCCGTCTTATTCCAGTCGTCGCGCCAACTTTAAGTTCATCATTTTCCTCTTGATGATCGCTTGTGGCATTTTGGCTCTGGCCAACTTGCAGAGCGGCAGCAAGATGGAGGAGGTGAAACGCGAAGGCATCGACTTGTACCTCGCTGTCGACGTCTCCAACTCGATGAACGCCGAGGACATCGTCCCGAGCCGTTTGGAGCGTTCGAAACAAGCCATCAACAAGCTTATCAGCGACATGCGTGGCGACCGCATCGGCGTCATCGTCTTTGCCGACAAGGCCTTCGTGCAGCTGCCCATCACTACCGACTATTCGGCGGCGCGTATGTTCCTCTCGACGGTCAACACGAGCCTCGTGGCCTCGCAAGGCACGGCCATCGCCGAAGCCATCAACTTGGCGCTCAAGTCGTTCCCCGATGAAGCGCACAGCCGCGCCATCGTCATCATCTCTGACGGCGAAGACCACGAAAACGATGCTGCCGTGAAGGCAGCACAGGAGGCGGCCAAACAAGGCGTTCGCATCTATACCATCGGTATGGGTCTCGCCGAAGGCGCCCCGATTCCGGAATACAACCAGTATGGACACCAGACGGGCTACCGCAAGGACAAGAACGGCAACACCATCATCACCCGCCTCGACGAACAGATGTTACAGAAGATTGCTGCTGCAGGTAACGGCATCTACGTCCGCGCCAGCAACTCCAACGTGGGTTTGGAGAAGATCTACGACGACATCAACAAACTCGACAAGTCGGAAATCGACGCCAAGGTCTTCACCGACTATGAGGACCAGTTCCAATGGTTTGTGGCGGCTGCCATCATCTTTTTGCTCATCGAAATCGTGATTTCGTCGGGCAAGCGGAAGTGGGAGACCAAGTTTAACATTTTTGAGAAGAGAAATGAAAGTATTGCGTAAATATCTGACAATCATAGTGTTGTTTGTTTCTGTGGTTTCGGCATCGGCACAAAGCGACGAGAAGCAGATCAGGAAGGGCAACCACAATTATAAGAAGTCGAACTTCGCGGAGGCTATCGCCAATTACGAGAAGGCTTTGGAAATCAGGCCGAACAACGCCAAGGCGCAGTTCAACCTGGCGGACGTGTATTTCGCCAAACAGTCCTACGACACAGCATACACCGAGTTCCAAAAGGTGCTGGAGATGTCGCCCGACGCCAAGCTGAAGTCGAATGCGGCCTACAATATGGGCAACTGCCTCCTTGCGCAGGACAAGTTCTATGACGCCTTTAATATATATAAGGTGTCGCTCAAACTGAATCCTGACAACGAAAACGCCTTGTACAACCTCGAGTATTGCCGCGCCCATCTCGTCAAGAGCGAGATATGGCTGGTGCAGCCGCAAAACGGTAGGATAGAGGCCAGCGAGACCAAGGCCTTCAACGGCCAGCGCGTTACGCTGAAGGCGCAGCCCGACGAGGATTACGCCTTGTCGGAGTATGTCGTGGCACGCGCCGACAATATGGAGGTGAAGGTCGACGTGAACGGGAGTAGCTTCATCATGCCCAAGTTTGACGTGATGGTGACGGCGCAGTTCAAGAAGTCGCATAAGATTGAAATCGAGAAGGATATCAAGAACGGAACGGTGCAGGCCGACCGCCAAAAAGCCATTGAGGGACAGCAAGTCAAACTTGAAGCACAAGGCGAGAATGACTATGTGCTTGACAAGTTCATCGTCTATCGCACGGGCAACCGCAACGACACGGTTCAAGTCAACAAGGATGTCTTCCAGATGCCGGGCTACGACGTGACAGTGACAGCTGTTTTCCGTACCGCGTTGAGAGTCAGCATCGACAGCGTGGCCAATGGCACGATTACGGTGACCGACAGCTTGGTGAAGCCAGGCGACAACGTGGCCATCATCGTGAAACCCGACAAGGGCTTCCAGCTGGGCGACCTGCGTGTGGTCAGCGACCGCGATGCCACCGAGTCGGCCCCGGTTTCTGATGACAATATGTTCCAAATGCTCGACAGTGACGTGACGGTGAAAGCCAACTTTGTGGAAGCCACCGATTATTATAAGGTGCAACCCGACACCACTTTGAAAGGCGGTCACGTACTCTTGGACCAAGCAGAAGCCACACGTCGCGAGACCGTGAAGCTCGACAATGCACCCGAGCCTGGCTACCAGTTCAAGGAATACGTCATCCATCAGGTGGGCGACACGGCGGTGAAGGTGCAGCCTAAGGGTAACTTCTTCACCATGCCCGATTTCGACGTGGAGGTGTCGGCCGTCTTCGAAAAATCTGAAGGTGACAACCAGGACCAGCAGCAACAGCAGCAGGACCAGCAACAAGACCAACAAGATCAGGAGCAACAGCAAGACCAGCAGCAGAATCAAGACCAACAGCAACAGCAGCAAAACCAGCAGCAACAGAACCAGCAAATGTCGAAGGAAGATGCGCAACGAATGTTGGATGCCCTTGAAAACCAAGAAAAGAAGACCATGGAGAAGGTCAATGAACAAAAAGTAAGACAACAACCGAAAAAGAAGAGTGATAAGGATTGGTAACCAGTTAGCCCCGTAGGGGCGACAGAAATTAGGCAGGCGGTGTAAACCCCTGCCGACAAAAAAACGTAAACGACAAATTATGTATTTTTGCAGAGCAAAAACAACGAATAAATGAAGAAGATATTCAGATTATTGTTATTGATTGCATTGGCCGTCCCCATGGCCACGTGGGCGCAAGACGACCCACGACTCAGCGTCTCGGCCAAGAAACAGGTCGTGGTGGGCGAACGTTTCCAAGTGGTGTTCGAAGCCAACGCCGAGGGCAAGAATTTCCAAGCGCCATCGTTCGAAGGTTTCACCGTGGTGGGAGGCCCGTTCACCTCGACGAGCTCCAGCTTCTCGATGGTGAATGGCTCGATGTCGCACACGGTTAAAGTGAGCTACACCTATGCCCTGCAAGCCTACAAGGAGGGCACCTTCCACGTGGGCTCCGCCTCGCTGACCGTCAAGGGCAACAAGGTGAGCAGCGAACCGTTCGACATCAAGGTGTTGCCCGACGACGGCAATGCTTATGGCTCAAATGGCGCAACGGGTGGCTCTGGCCAGAGCCAGCAACAGCCGCAAAACACCAACGACCCGCAAGTCAGCGGCAAGGACCTGTTCCTCAGGGTTATCCCATCGAAGAAGTCAGTGTATGTCGGCGAGCAAGTCGTTCTGACCTATAAACTCTATACCAAAGTGCCCGTGTCGTCGGTCTCCATCGAGAAGATGCCGTCGTATGCGGGCTTCTGGACCAAAGACCTCACCGACAACAACGGGACGCTTCACCAAAGCAGCGAATACATCAACGGCATTGAATACACCACCGCTGAAATACAAAGAATCGTCGTGGTGCCGCAACGTTCGGGCAAACTGACCCTCGACCCGATGACGATGGAATGCATCGCGCAGGTGCGCACCGAGCGCAACAGCCGCCAGCAGAGCATGGACCCCTTCGAGGCCTTCTTCAACGATCCCTTCTTCAACCGCAACATCGTCAACGTGAAGAAAGAGCTGTCGTCGCAGTCGCTGGCCCTTGAGGTGAAGAGCCTGCCCGAAAGCGGCAAGCCCGCCTCGTTTGCCGGTGCCGTGGGCAACTATAACTTCAAGTCGGAAATCGATAAGACCGAGTTGAGCACCAACGAGGCCTTCACCCTGACACTCACCGTCTCGGGCACGGGCAACATTGAACTGCTGCAGATGCCTGAGCTGAACTTCCCGCCCGACTTCGAGGTCTACGACCCCAAAATCACCACCAATGTGGATGCCAACGCGCAGGGCCTGACGGGAAGCAAGAAAGCGGAATATCTGGTGATTCCGCGCCGCGCCGGCAACTTCAACGTGCCTGCCACGGAGTTCTCGTTCTTCAATCCCGCCACGGGACAATACCAAACCCTGTCGTCGGAATCCTACGACATCAACGTGCTGAAAGGCAAGGACGGCGAGCCTGAAGGCGGCATCTATGCCTCCAACCAGGAAGACATCAAGTATCTGGGCAGCGACATCCGCCACATCAAGCGCGGCGACGCCAAGCTGAAACCCGTTCACACCGTCTTCTTCGGCTCGGCAGCCTATTATGTGGCACTGCTCGCCATGCTGCTGCTCTTCATCCTCCTGCTCTTCGTGTTGCGCAAACGCGAACAACTCAGCAAGGACACCGCCGCCAACCGCAACCGCAAGGCCGACAAGGTGGCCCGCGGACGACTGAAGAACGCCTACAACTACCTGAAAGCCAAAGACCAAGAGAAGTTCTACGTGGAGATGTCGCAAGCCTTGTGGGGCTACATCGCCGACAAACTCGGCATCGAACGCTCCAAACTCTCGATGGACACGGTGAGCGAGACCATGAAAGCGAAGAACGTCCCCGACGAGCTGACGCAACAGTTCGTCGACACGCTCAACAGCTGCGAGTTCGCACGTTTTGCCCCTGGCAGTGCCGAAGAGAAGATGGACGACCTCTACCAAAAAGGCATCGACGTGATCTCGAAAGCAGAGAAAGTTTTGTAAACAACGAAAGGAACATAGCAATGAAAAGATACACCTTATTAATATACCTCCTCGCCACGATGGGGTGGGCCTTCGCTCAAGACGCGACCGAGACATGGTTTGAACAGGCCAACACAGCCTATAACTCGGGTAATTACGACACTGCCGTGGTGATGTTCGAAAGGATACTGGCCACAGACATGGAATCTGTACCGGTCTACTACAACATGGGCAACGCCTACTACAAGATGCACAACTATCCGATGGCCATCTATTGCTACGAGAAGGCCTTGAAGCTCGACCCGTCCGACGACGACGTTCAGACCAACCTCGCCATCGCCAATCGGGCCATCGTCGACAAGATCGAACCCGTTCCGCAGCCCTTCTATGTGCGCGGCTGGCACAACGCCCGCGCATGGCTCTCGGGCGACCAATGGGCCTGGTGTTCCGTCGCTGCCTTCGCCTTGCTGCTTTTCGCACTCTTCCTGTTTTTGCGTGCGCGACGCATGGCATGGCGGAAGTTCGGCTTCTTCATGGGCATCATCTTCGCTATCGTGTTGGCCCTGTCGGTGCTCTTTGCCGCCCAACTCAAGAGAGCCGCCACGACACAAGACCATGCCATCATCATGGCCCCCACCGTCACCGTGAAGAGCTCGCCGAGCCAACAGAGCGTCGACCTCTTCGTTTTGCACGAAGGATCTAAAGTGGATGTTTTGGAGGGCTCAAACGGCTGGAATAAGGTCCGAATCGCCAATGGCAGTATCGGCTGGCTCGAAGCGGACAAGATGCGACCTTTTTGACTGATTTTTTGGGTTAAAATGACTTTTTTGCGAAAAAAAATGATTTTTTTTTGCTCAAAATGTATTTTCTTCGATAGAATGTCCTATATTTGCAGACCGTATTTTAAGTGAAATATTGACTAAACACGCGTAAAACAGAGAATTAATTAAAATTTCGTGATATGAAAAAGAGATTTTTACCTTTCAGTTTACTTCTGGTAATCATGATCTTAGGTCAATCGATGGCTATCGCTGACCAAGGTGGACACTATGTCCCGCGTACTCAAAACAACGACGCGGAGAGCTTCATGGGAAGCCTTCGTGCTAACCAACTGACCGGTCTGGTCGACCCGGCCGACATGTACAAGGCCATGCAGGCCCAAATTACGAGGAACGCCCCCGATGAACCACTCTATTGGATCAACATGGGTCCCGACAACATGGGTGGCCAAACCACGGCTGTTTTGTATGACAACCAGTCGAACGTGGTCTACGCTGGCGCCAAAGGCGGTGGTGTGTTCAAGAGCTACAACCATGGCATCACTTGGCATCAAGTGGGCGGCACCAACCTGATGGTTAGCTGCATGGTGCAGGATGCCGATGGCGTCATCTATGTGGGCACCGGCGACGGCAATGGCTCCGTCAACTACAACGGCATGAGCCAACAGGGCTACAGCAACGGCTTTATCGGCACCGGCCTCTACACCCTGAAAAACGACGTCTTCACCCAGGTGAAAGCCCCGAGCGAAGACGAATGGCTCTACATCCACGACCTCGCCATCGCTGGCAACACACTGCTGGCTGGCACTGAGGAAGGCCTGATGTATTCCACCGATAAAGGTCAGACCTGGGCTGTCGCCCTCGAAGGCCGCACCACCTGCGTGAAAGTCGGTCCCGACAACACCATCGGCGCCTCTGTCAATAACCAACTCTACCTCGGCAAGGATGTCAACAACCTCGAGTGCCATTCAGGCACCTTGACCCTCTTGCAGGGCGACACCCTCCTGCCGCAACCTGCTGGTCTCCTCGAACTGGCCTTCGCACCGTCCAACGCCGACATCATCTACGTCTCCTGCATCGATGCCAACGGTAACCACACCGGCATCTTCCGCTCGACGAACCAAGGCGCCAATTGGACCACCATCCTGCCTAACGTCACCTCCCAACAAGGTCACTCCGTCTACGGTGGCTTCGGCCTCTATAACCATGGCATCGTTGTCGACCCCGATGACGACGGCATCCTCTATGTCCTCGGATACTACCTGTGGAAGCTTGAGAAACCTGCCACTGGCAATGGCTTCTTCCTCAGTGAACAAATCTCCTATAGCACTGTGGTCTACGACCCCGAAGGTTACATCCACGTCGGCCTGCACACCATGGCCTTCAACCCCAAGAATTCTAACGAATGCTTCGTGGGTACCGACGGCGGCGTCTATAAAGGCACCGGCCGCTTCACCTTCGTCGACTGCAACAGAAACTATGTGACCACCCGTATGTTCAACGTGGCTCCCTCAGGCGGCAACCGCATCCTGGCCACCGGCCTCGACCACGGTATCGTCCTGATCGAAAACGACCAAAACTCCAACACCCCTGGCTATGGCCAATGGATCAATCCTAGCGGTGATGTCATGGGCGCCTTCTCTGACGCCTCTCACGGCGGTCCTAGCGCTATCTCCACCATCAACCCGAACACCTTCATCGTCACCTATAAGGCTGGCGGTCTCGAACGTACCCAAACCGCTGGTGAGGACTGGGTCTCCACCAACTTCACCTCCAGCTCCAGCCTTGCTACGAGCTCCTCTTCGTTCCGTAGCCCCATCGTCCTGTTCGAAAACTACAACGACCCGACCAACCCCTCAGAAGTCTGGGTGTACAACACCACCGATAATACCCTTCAAGCTGGCACCACCGTGCAAGCCATGAGCAACAGCGACTATCCGTTCAACTACACGCTGACGGCTTCGCTGGCCGCTGGTGACTCCGTCCTGGTCCACGACCCGATTAGCGCCAAGTTCTTCATCGGCTACAAAGACGCCCTCTATATGACGCTCACCCCGCTCGACTTCTCTGTCGAGGCCTATTGGTACAAGGTGGCCGACAAAGCCCACTCTGGCTTCGATGGCGAGCCTCTCGGCATGGCTATCTCCGCCGATGGCGACCACATGTTTGTCGGCATGAAGGACGGCAAGTTCTACCGCGTCTCCGGCCTGCAAACCGTGCTCGATGATGCCCATGGCACCATCACCGACTCGCTCTTCGCCGTGACGACCACCCAAATCACCCTGCCCATCAACGGTCAATGCGTCACCAGCGTCGCCGTCGACCCGCGCGATGCCAACAAGGTCATCGTCACCTGCGGTAACTATGGCAACGACGCCTACGTGTTCTATTCGACCAACGCCCTGGCCGCCGAGCCTACCTTTACCAGCAAGCAAGGCAACCTGCCTAAGATGCCGGTCTACTCGTCACTGATCGAAATGACCACGGGCGATGTCATCCTCGGCACCGAACGCGGTATCTTCAGAACGAAGAACATCGGCAACGCCAACTGGACAGCCGACAACACCATCATGGGTGAAGTGCCGGTCATGGAACTCAAGCAACAGATCCTCTTCCAAGAAGACAAGACCGTCGTCACAGAGAACGAAGAAGGCGGCTTCACCACGGTGTATCCTGGTATCTACAACACGGGCGTCATCTACGCCGCCACCTACGGCAGAGGCGTGTTCCGCTGCGAGAACTACAAGAAGGAATTCGAAAGCGTTCCTGAGACTCCCGTCGTCGCCAACGAAATCAACGTCAGCATGTATCCCAACCCGGTCCAAAGCCAAGCTACCCTGAGCTTCAACCTCAACGAGGCTGGCAACGTCAGCTACCAAGTGTTCGACATGACGGGCCGCATGGTGATGACCCAAAGCGTTGGCCGTCTCGCCGAAGGCGAACACCAAATCAGCATCAACGCCGAGAACCTCAGCACGGGCTCCTACATCCTGCGCCTCAGCCAGGGTGCCAGCACTGCTAGCGTGAAGTTCCTCGTCTATTGATCTCTGTAGAGACGTTTCAAGAAACGTCTCCCTAAAACCATACAAAAAAGGAAAGGCAATCTGCACAGGTTGCCTTTCTTTTTGTATTTTTGCGGTATCATTATCGCGTTATGAACAGCATTCGAATCCATAAAGTCCTTGTCGCCAACCGTGGCGAGATAGCAGTGCGTGTCATCAAGACGTTGCACAAGTTGCACATCGAATCGGTGGCGGTCTTCGCCGACAACGACGCCAATGCCCTCCACCGTCGTCTGGCCGATGAGGCCTGTCCCTTGGGCAACGGCAGCCTGAAGGACACCTATCTCAACGTGCAGAAAATCATCGACGCAGCCTTGGATGCCGGCGCCGACGCCATCCATCCTGGCTATGGTTTCCTCTCCGAAAGCCCCGAGCTGGTCAAGGCTTGTGAAGCCAATAATATCATCTTCATCGGTCCCGACGCCCGCACGATGCGACTCATGGGTAACAAAATCGCCGCCCGTAAAGTCGCCGTCGAACATGGCATCCCCGTCACCTTCGGCGCCATGGGAAGCCATGAAGAGATCCTGGCCATGGCCGACACGTTGCCTTATCCTATATTAATTAAGGCTGCGGCGGGCGGTGGCGGCAAAGGGATGCACATCGTGTGGCAAAAGGAGGACCTGAAGCTGGAATTGGAACGGGCTTCGCGCGAAGCCGAGAAATACTTCGGCGACGGCACCGTCTTCGTCGAACAATACATTGAAAGCCCTCGCCATATCGAGGTGCAGGTGCTCGCCGACCACTTCGGCAACGTCGTCCACCTCGGCGAACGCGAATGCACCATCCAGCGCCGTTACCAGAAAATCATCGAGGAGTCGCCTTCCCCGACTTTGACCGAGGAAAAACGCCTCCAGATTTGTGAAACGGCAGTCGAACTTTGTAAGGCCATCCATTATCGTAATGCTGGTACGGTGGAGTTTCTGGTCGACAGGGACATGAATTTCTATTTCCTCGAGATGAACACCCGCATCCAGGTGGAGCATCCCGTCACCGAAATGCGCACGGGCATCGACATCGTGGAAGAACAAATCTGCATCGCGAGAGGGAAGGAGATGGGCTGGACGCAAGACGCCGTCCATGCCCAAGGCCATGCCATCGAGTTGCGCATCTATGCCGAGAACCCTGAGAACGGCTTCCTGCCCACACCGGGCAAGGTGACCGCCTATCACGAGCCACAGCTGCGCGGGGCACGCGTCGACAGCAGCATCGACGGACCGTCGACGGTGTCGGAAGCCTACGACCCGATGATCGCCAAGCTGACATGCCACGGCAAGGACCGCCAAACAGCCATCGAGACCGCCCGTCACGCCTTGAAAGAGTTCATCATTCAGGGTTTGACCACCAACAAGGCCTATCTCTGGGAGGTCATCAAAAACCCCGATTTCATCGACAACAAGATGGACACAGCGTTTTGCGCCACCCATCAAGAGGCCTTACTCAAAGCCTTGAATGAAAGTCGCAAGGCGCAGAACGTCAACGATATAGTGGCATCGTTCCTCCTCTTCGATTTCTGCAAGAAACAAGTCGAGCAACACCCCGACAACGTGTGGGAGGAGATCGGCTACTGGCGCTATCACATGCAGCTCACCGTCGACGTGGAAGGGGAGAAGGTGCCCGTCAGCATCGAGGCTGCCGAGACAGGACGCATCAAAGGCGTCATCAACGGTGTGCCTTTCAAGGTGGAGTTCCAGCAATACGACCACAAACAGCTGAAAATCATGCTCAACGGGAGGACGGAAACGGTCTATTGCTCCGTCAACGACGAGCAGAAGACCATCGTCAACTTCCACGGCCTCAACTTCACTTGTTTCCGCACCGACCAGCTGAACGACACATTGGACTATGCCTGCAAGGAATCGGTCAACGACAAGTCGCGGCTGGTGTCGCCCATGCCTGGCAAGGTGGTGAAAATCAACGTCAAGGAAGGTGATGAAGTGGGGGAGGGCACCATCATGATGGTGGTGGAGGCGATGAAGATGGAGAACAACATCGTGGCATCGGGCAAGGCCAAGGTGAAGCAGGTTTTTGTCGTTGAAGGGCAAATGGTAGATAATAAAATGCAATTATTAGAGTTAGAATAACCTGTAGAGACGCATTGCATGCGTCTCGTAAAATATGGAATTATGAATTTCGACCTCACCAAAGAACAGGAAGCCCTCCGCCAGCGCGTGCGCGACTTCGCCGAACAAGAAGTGAAACCTGTCGCCCGCCAAAACGACGAAGACCAGCATTTCGATGTCGGCCTGACCCTCAAGATGGGCGAACTTGGCCTGCTGGGTATGACCGTCCCCAAGGAATATGGCGGCCAAGGGCTGGATAACCTGAGTTATATCATCGCCGTGGAGGAACTGGCCCGTGTGGACGGCTCCACCGCTGCCACCATCGCCGCCGACAACTCGTTGGGCATCGGTCCCATCAAGGACTACGGCACCGAGGAGCAGAAGCAGCGCTATCTGCCCCGCCTCTGCAAGGATCGCCTCTGGGGCTTTGGCCTGACCGAAGAGGACGCGGGCAGCGACTCGCGCGGCACCAAGACCACCGCCGAGTACGACGGTACGCTGTGGCACCTCAACGGCTCCAAAATCTTCATCACTAACAGCGCGACGCCGATTTCATTAGGTACGACCGTGCAAGCCGTTTCGGGTATGAAGGACGGCAAGCCGGAGTTCACGGCCTTGTTGGTCGAAAACAAAAAGGAAGGCTTCACGCAAACGCCCATGCACGACAAGATGATGTGGCGCGCCTCCAACACAGGCAAGCTCGTCTTTGAAGACGTGCGCCTGATGGACGACTGTATCCTTGGCAAGCCGGGCGAAGGCTCCCACCTCATGCTCGCCACCCTCGATTCAGGTCGCCTGTCGATTGCGGCCATGGGTCTGGGCTGTGCGCAAGGCGCCTACGAGATGGCTTTGGCCTACTCGAAGAAGCGTGTTCAGTTCGGCAAGCCCGTCTGCAAGTTCCAGGCTGTGGCGTTCAAGCTGGCCGATATGGCTGTCAAGATTGAGGCGGCGAGGAACCTGCTCTACCACGCCTGCTGGCTCAAGGACCAGCACCGTCCCTTCGGAAAAGAGGCCGCCATGGCCAAGCTCTACTGCTCTGAGGTGGCCGCCGAGGTCTGCGACAACGCCGTCCAGGTGATGGGCGGTCACGGCTTGTTGAAGGAGTTCGACATGGAGCGCTTCTACCGCGACCAGCGCATCCTGCAAATCGGCGAAGGCACCTCCGAAATCCTCCGTCTGGTGATTTCGCGCGCCATCGGCTGCTGATAGTGGCTAGCCGCTTATGTCATCCCTAGCGGAGGCTTGTGCGATTGGGATCTATAAGCGGCGTTTTCTTTTTTTTAGTTTGTTAAGAAGGAAAATTGTCGTATTTTTGGTGTTATGAACAAGTATTGGATTTATATGATGCAAAGTGCCAATGGCAGAGCATTGTACACAGGTGTCACAGATAACCTTGATAGGCGGGTAAGAGAGCATAAAGAAGGAAGAGGTTCTGTTTTCACGGCAAAATACAAATGCCATAAATTGGTGTATTTTGAGGAGTTTGGTTTGGTTGACCATGCGATTGCGCGGGAAAAGGAGATAAAGAACATGACAAGGGCTGCTAAAGAAAAGCTGATTGACACAATCAATTTAGAAAGGAAAGACTTGTTTTTTGGATAAGGCTAGCCTCCAATGTCATTCCAAGCGGAGGTTTGTGCGAATGGAATCTATGGGAGGCGGCTCGGAAGGCAGAAGCTGTTAGGGACGGCCCAATAATCCATAGATTCCATCCCCACAGGCCCTAGCAAGGAATGACATGTATTATTGGGCCTGCTTTAACGTGAGGTGGCCCCCAAGCCGCTTATGTCATCCCTTGCGGAGGTTTGTGCGACTGGGATCTATAAGTGGCGGCTTGATTATTAGTGGTTAGCCGCTTATGTCATCCCATACGGAGGCAAGTGCGAATGGGATCTATAAGCGGCGGCTCGAAAGGCAAACGCTGTTAGGGACGGCCCAATAATCCATAGATTCCATCCCCGCATGCCCTAGCCAGGAATGACATGTATTATTGGGCCTGCTTTAACGTGAGGTGGCCCCCAAGCCGCTTATGTCATCCCTTGCGGAGACTTGTGCGA
>JAFUVT010000015.1 GCA_017477425.1 Bacteroidales bacterium | reverse complement strand
CTTCGCCGCCCTTCGACAAGCTCAGGGACCGCTCAGGGACCTGCAAAAGCTAAGGTCGTTGAGCCTGTCGAAACGCCGACATTAAAAGTAGGTGATAAAGTTACCGTGAAAATCACCTTCACGAACCAACAAGACATGAGCTTCGTCTTTGTGAAAGACCTGCGTGCCGCCGGTTTCGAGCCGATAGAACAAATCTCGCATTACGAGTACAACGACCGCATGAGTTACTACCAGAGCAACACCGACACCGACATGGAGTTCTTCATCGAGCATCTGCCTAAGGGCACGCACCAGCTGGAATACAGCATGTTCGTGACCAAGGAAGGCAACCTGAGCAACGGCTACGCCCTCATCCAGTGCCAGTATGCGCCCGAGTTCAGCGCGTATTCGGATGGAATGAGAATCAGAGTTGGAGAATAAATAAGGCATTAGAAGCTATAGATTCCAGGCCTGCGCACTTTCCAACGCAGGAATGACATAGCTTCTAAAGCCTGCTTAAACAACTGTTAAATCCAGCCTCTCATTTCGAAGCCCCGCTGCACATGTCATTCCAGTAGGGGGAAGTGCGGTGGCTAGGAATCTATGGGCAGCGGTCCAAGAACTAGTGGTTAAAACAGAAAAAGCATACACAAAACAACATTTTTTATTGTTGAAACGATTTTTATTCTATATTTGTGCCGTGATATGATTAAAATCTTACGGCCATGAAAAAGACTTTTACCCTTGCCATGCTTGCGCTGCTGTTGGTGTGCAGCCTTCCAGTGAGCGCCCAGTTTTACGATACCCGATGGGAGAAGATCAATACGTATCTTATTGACAGGCAACCTATCTCGGCATCAAAGGTACTGGATACCATCGAAAGCCATGCCTTGGAGGAAAATGACCAGATGCAACTGCTGACCGCCATCCTGCAACGGGAGAAAGTGATGTTGTTGATGGAGGAAAAAGAGCCTCAGGAAGCGTTTATCCGCTATGCCGAGGCGAAAATGGATGTGTTGGATAGGGTTCCAGCGGCCATTCTTCATGTGGAGATAGGGCGTTGTTATGCCGGCTTTCTCAATTCCTATAACTATAAAGGCAAGATTCGAAATAACGAGAACTTGGACGGCGACCTTGACAAGACTGAGATGCGCTATTGGGGTAGGGAGAATTTCAAGCAGGCTATTGACTCGCATCTCGATGCGGCACTTCAGACCGTAGGTGCGCTGAAACAGGCTAGCACCCGCGACCATCTCATGCTGTTTGATGACGATGTGAAACCCGATGTGCAGTATTTGGAGTATGAACCCACGCTTTTCGAATTTGTGTTTCATCGCGCCGCCAATATCTATGAGGGTTTGGCCAAGGGCGAGGATGTGCCGGAAGGGGAGAACCTCAGTGACTGGTGGTCGCCAGCCGAGACTTTTGTTGGCATCGACTTGGGCGAAAGCGACTCGCCTGTCATGCGCTATTTGAGGATTTTCCAGGACCTTATGGCCTATAATTTGGAGGTTGGCGACGAAACCCCGCTTTTTTACAACGATTTCTGTCGTCTCCGTTTTGTCAATTCCGTGCTTCAGGACGAAAGCACCTATCAGCGTGCCTTGCAACGACTCATCGAGCAGCATCCCGAGCATCCGCTGACGGCTGAGGTAGCTTTGGAGTTGGCCAACAGCCTGGTGGAGCAGTTCTCCAGTTCTCCCGACGAAAGCTTGGATACGGCACGCTATCAGGAAACCGCTCTTTTGTGTTATGGAGTCGTGGCCAAGTTCCCGCAAGCGAAGTCGAGCGAAAAAACCACCCACATCCTCGACGAATTGTACAAGACCGAATTTAAAATCACGATGGCCAGTGTTCAGTTGCCCGAGGAGAATATCCCTGTCGTGCTGAGTTACAGGAATATGCGTCGCGCCTACTTGAAAGTGGTGAAGGTGAACGAGGAAGAATGGGTTCAGCAATTCAATAGACGAGAAATCGATGCCAAGTTCTTCAAGACCTTACGCGCTTTGCCTGCCTTTGCCGAACAGAGAGTGAACCTGCCTGCTGAGACCAACATGCTTTGGCATACCACCGTGGTGGCCTTGCAGCCTTTGGAGAAGGGGCTTTATTACCTCGTCGTCACGCCCGAGCGAAACACCTTGGACAAGGACCAGGTGGAGGTTTTCAAGTTCCAGGTGTCGCGGCTCGGCTTTATCACCGATGAGGAGAACACGCTCTATACCCTCGACCGCAAGACGGGACAGCCTTTAGGTGAAGTGACCGTGGAACGCTGCCAATCGTCCTATAACCCAACGAAGAAACAGCGCGAAACCAAGGTGATGTCGAAGTCGAAGTCCGACAAGAACGGCAAGATGAACATCAGACGCAGCAGAGGCAACCTCTTCTTTGTCAATTTGCGACAGGGCGACGACGTGTTGCTCACCATGAGCGGTGATTACCTGGATTTCAGAACGAATAACGAGTATCGTTCTCATACTGAATATTCTGCAACGCTTTTCACCGATAGAGGCATCTATCGCCCAGGGCAAACAGTTCATTATCATGGCGTTATTGTCAAAACAAAAGGCCAGGAGGAATCCCTGTGCAAGAACCGCTCCGAAACGGTCTGTTTTTATGATGACAATTGGCAACTTATTGAGAGCCAAAAGGTAAGAACGGATGAATACGGCTCTTTCAGCGGGTCGTTTGTCATCCCCACCGACCGTCTCAACGGGACCTTCAAAATAGAACTAGATAGATACAGATATAACCTATCGAGCATAGTATATATTAAGGTTGAAGAATACAAGCGTCCGACCTTTGAGGTGAAATTCGACAGGCCGAAGGAACAATACAAAGTGAATGAAGAGGTCACGATGAACGGTTCGGTCAAGGCCTTTGCGGGGTTTGGCTTGGATGATGTGGCGTGTCGTTACCGCGTGGTGCGCAAGACCACTTTCCCGTGGCGTTGCTATGGGCAGACTTATCCATTGGTCAACGAGGAGCAGGTGGCTTTCGGCGAGACGCGTACCGATGGCGAGGGCAAGTTTGCCATTCCCTTCAATTTGAAGCCTGCCGCCAAGGTCAAGCCCGAACTGCAGCCCGTCTTCATCTACGAAATCGAGGTGACGGCCACCAGCACCCAGGGTGAGACCCACACCGAGACTTATGCGATTCGCGCAGGCTACAACGAAATCGCCCTCACCAGCAATTTGGGTGGCTTGGTGGACAAGGCAGTGGATGCGAAAGTGCATGTGGAGGCCATCAACATGAGCGGCGAGTTGGCCAAAAGCCGTGTCGTGCAAAGGATTTATCGCTATGAAAATGCCTCGCGCGTGGATTATTTCGAGGCTATGCAAGCCGACATCACTCCCGACCGCCAGATTTATTCCGACGAGGAACTGGCAACCCTATTCCCCAATTACGACTTCTACCCGAAAGACAACAAGACCTTGGTCAGCGAAACCGAGTTTGTGTTGGACGGCGAAAAAGACCTGGAAACATTGAACGACCTCGCTCCCGGCAGGTATCTCATGGAACTGAAGAGCCTCGACGACACCTTGGCCAGGCTTTCCAACCGTTTCGTCCTCAATGACAGTCGTGGGTCCATCATGCCCGTCACGGCGATGTGTTGGCTGCAAGCTGACAAAACGACGGTCCATCCTGGCGACACGATTCATTTCACTTTGGGAAGTTCGGCCAGCGATGTGAACGCTTGGGTGAAGCTCTTTCAAGACGGCAAGGAAGTCCTTTTGGACCAGTGGATGGAAATCGATAACGGCGTGATAACGCTGCCTCACATGGTGACCGAACAAAACCGTGGTTTTCTGACCCTTGCAGTGGCTTTCGCCAAGGAAAACACTTTCCATAGCGTGATGGAAAAGGTATATGTGCCTTACGACAACCTCGACTTGAAAGTAGAGCTGACCTCGGTGCGCGACCAACTGGCTCCTGGTTCCGAAGAGACTTGGCAGTTCACCGTCCGCGACATGAAGGGACGGCCGGTGAAGTCGGCCTTGCTGGCAGGCATGTATGATGCCTCGCTGGATGCGTTGCAACAGACAACCTGGAAGGAACTCAACATGAACCCCAGCAGTTATGTCTTCTTCGGTTTCACCGATTATCCCGAAAGCCATTTGTACAAACCCTATTTGCCGAGTTTGAACTTTTATAAAGTCACCCTGTTCAATTTCACCCTGCCCTCCGATGCGCCTTTCTTCGATGTGGCTTTCATCAGAAGTTATCAGAACAGTTCCCATTACAACACCTGGTCGGTCTATTCCGAAGGGCCCAATGGTCGGCTGAGGGGCACAATCACTGACGACACGGGCGAAACCGTGCCTTTTGCCAATGTCATCCTTGAACAAAAAGGAGTGCAAAAGGCCGGCGCTTCCGCCGACTTCGATGGCAATTATGACATCAAGCCGATTTCTCCAGGAACGTATGACCTAAAGGCAAGTTGCATCGGCTATACCCCCTTTGTTGTGAAGAACATCTTCATTCCGGCCAACAAAACCACTTTCTACGACATCAAGATGGAGAGTGCGGCTCTCGAATTACATGATATCATGGTATTAGATTATGAGATTCCCCTGATTTCGAAAGACCGTACCTCTTCGGGAGCCAGTATTACCTCGGAAGAGATTGCCAAGCTGCCAGGGCATTTGGTGGATGGCATTGCTTCCAACGTGGGTGGCACTTCGAGATATTGGGCTGGTCAAGATGAACTGGAGAAGGCAGCAACGGAGGAGGCCGAGCAGATGAAGCGATTCCTCGTGGCACCTCGCGAAAACTTCAACGAGACAGCATTTTTCAGGTATCTCAAGACCAATGCCGACGGCAGCGCGAGCCTCAATTTCACCCTGCCCGATGCCCTCACGCGCTGGCACTTGATGTTGCAGGCCTACAACACGGAACGCCAAACGGGTCGCAACGAATACACCTTCACTTCAACGAAGCCTGTGATGATTATGGCCGATATGCCGCGCTATATGTACGACAGCGACACGCTGTGGTTTGTGGCCAATGTCATCAACACGGGCGACGAGGCCGTCACCCCGAAAGCGAAACTCGAGATTTTCGATGCTGCCACGATGCAACCAGTCGACTTGATTATTAATGACGGCCCTTCGACAGGCTCAGGGACCTCAACCATCCCGATGGAACAAATCATGCCGGGTCGCAGCAAGGAAGTGCGCTGGAAGGTGGCCGCCCAACGCGATTTGGATTTGCTGGCTTTCCGTTTCACGGCCTACGCGGGCGAACAGAGCGATGCCGAGCAACACATTCTGCCCGTGTTGAGTAGCGACATCTTCATGACGCAGACCCTGCCTATCATCGTGAAGGCCGAGACCGAAAAGACCTTTGATGTTCCGCTTGGCAGCGTCATTGCGGGCAAGGACCCGCAATCTCTGCCAAGGGACAACGGCAATCACGAGCGCACCCAAAGCCTGACGCTGAACTTCAGCACCAATCCCATTTGGTACGCCGTGCAGACCTTGCCTTACCTCGATGGCATCAGCACCTATTGTGCCGAGAATGCCTTCTATGTGTTCTATGCCAACACCTTGTCGGCCTATATCTCCGACCATGTGCCGCAACTCATGTCTTATATCCGCAAGTGGAAGGTGGAGTCGCCCGACGCCCTGCTCTCCAAGTTGGAGCAAGACCCCGACTTGAAGGCCATTCTGCTGCAAGAAACGCCTTGGGTAATGCAGGCCAAAACTGTGCCTCAACAGCGCTCACGCTTGGCGGTCCTGTTTGATGCCATGCGCCTGCCCTTGCAGCAAACCCGCGCATTGGACGTGATGTCGAAGAAACAGAAACCCTCGGGCGGCTGGTCGTGGTGCGACGATATGCCCGCAAGTCCTTTCATCACCACCCGAATCCTGACGGGTTTCGGCAAGTTGGGCGAAATGGGTGCATTGGCCTCGTTGGGTGCGGCCAATATGACAAAAGCCAACGCCATTCTCAGCAAGGCGGCCGATTTTGTGGAAGCAGAGGTCAAATCTGCCTATTGGGAGGCGAAGAACAAAAAGGAAAAACCTGTCTTGTCGTCACAAACTGTCAATGAGTACTATGCCTTGAGCTTCTTCACGCAAAGGTTTTCCAATGCCGTGATGGACGAAGCCACGAAATACTATCTCAAGCAAATGGAGGAAGGCTGGACCCAGTACAACAATAGCATGCAGGCGAAAATAGCCTTGATATTGTATCGCAACGGCAGGAAGGAATCTGCTAAGCGAATCATACAGTCCCTCAAGGAATGCGCTCGGACGGGAGAACATAACGGCATGTATTGGACGAAAGACTATTTCACTTTCGAGTCTGACATCGCCATCCACGCCAATATCATGGCAGCCTTTGCCGAAATCGACCAAAACGATACCCTGCTCGACCAGATGCGCATTTGGCTGTTGTCGAAAAAGCGTTTCGACCGATGGGAGAGTTCCGCCTCGACGCTTGATGCGACCTATGCCTTGTTGCTTCGCGGCAATGACTGGTTCGATGAAGGCAAGGAAGTGACGCTGCACTTCGCCGACACACCTATTAATACTGAAGGCGGTGTGGCCGGCACGGGCTTCATCCAACGCCGCTGGAACGCCAACGAAGTGACACAAGAGATGCGCCAACTCACCGTCAACAACCCAACCAACCACTTGGTGTGGGGCGGCCTGTTCCGCCAATACTTCGTCCCGATTGACGAGGTGAAGAGTGACGAATCGGGCTTCACCATCAAGCGCGAGCTGTTTGTGGAGACGGTCGATGGCAACGGGAAGAAGTTGGTACCAGTAGGGACGGCTCTTCGCCGCCCTTCGACAAGCTCAGGGACCGCTCAGGGACCTGCAAAAGCTAAGGTCGTTGAG
>JAFUVT010000014.1 GCA_017477425.1 Bacteroidales bacterium | reverse complement strand
GTATCTTCCTGAATGCATAGCCTTGGGATTTAGGCCCCAAAGTTACTCACTCACTTCAAATCAAAAAATCAAAGAACGCTTATATTATACTATATTACAATAAGTTACAAACAAATTTCAAAAATTAACGCATCACTACTATTGCTTGATTTCTTTTTGTCTGTCTTGTCGTAAAGCACTACGCCCGACACCATCCAATGGCTGAAGCTGGTGCCTTCATCCATGCCTTGCGGGATGGCGACACGTATGGTGTGTATGCCGGGCTTCAGGTCGCTGAGGTCGAAATAGACTGGATTGGTGGCTGTGCCGGGACACCAGCCCGAACGCGAAAGGTCGGAGGAGGACAAGCCATTCCAGAAGTTGCCAGAAACTGGGTTCTGATCGCGGAAGGTGGCGCAGTCGCAGCGCCAGGGCGTGTGGGTGAAGCGCTTCACACCGTCGATGAAGATGGTGTTTTCCTTCGGGTTGAACTCGTCGCCGTTATCCCAACCGCCGTGACCTGTGCTGATGTAGCGAAGTCGCACGTTCTCAGCGCCTTCTGGGATTTCAAACTCCACTTCCAGCATATCGGTGGCGAACAGACGACCGTAGTTTTGTCCGCTCATTTCCAATACGTTGCAAGTGTTGAACAAAGGAATGGAATGCTGCTTCAGCGGTTTCTCTTTCCATTTCTCGTCGTTGGGATAGGCAAGGAGGTCGAGCGAAAGCTTGTGCCCGCCTTTGTCGTAGTTGCCGATGAAAGCTCCGATGAGCACATCGCCTTGCAAACGGTCGCGCAACTCGCTGATTTCCTGCTTGTAGTAGTTTTCTTCGGCCCACTCCAAACCGTCAATCTGTACGCGGTCGTTGAAATGCCCCGCGCCAAACGAGGTGAAGAAACGCACCAACTCGATGGGCGGCAGGTAGTCCTTCTCCGCCTTGATGCCTTGGTATTCCTTGCCGTCTTTGCCGACAAACGTGGGCAGGGCTTCCAAACGTTGCAAGCCATCTTTGAAACTTCTCGCTTTCTCCGTCGGGATGACGAAGACGGAAGCCGTGCGGTCGTAAGCATCGCCGTTGCTACGCTGGCGGATTTCGGCGAAGAGTTGGTAATGCTCGGGGAACTTGGGCAGCATCATCCGTTTGAGAATCAAGGTGCCGTGACTGAAATGCAGAACGGTGTCAAAAGGAATGTCGCCTTCAATCGGTTCATAATCAGTAAAATGAATTACTTCGTCTTTGAAGACGGATGTGCGGATGACGAGCTTGTCTTTCCGTATCTGCGCCAGCTCGCGTGCCGTTTTGCGTTCGCCTTTGTAGTCAGGAATCATATCGACCAAAGCGTACTTTTGCTGTGTGACTTGCTTCAGGTCAGTGATATAGGAGCCGTTTCTGGCGCAACGCACCATTACGCCGTTCAACCGGCCAAGTCCGGGCATGGGTGTAGCCTCGAAACCAAGGCTTTCCGTCATCCACACCTCGATGGTGTTGGAATTGATGCTGGTTTTAAATTTCTTGCACTTGTAGCCCAGCACTTTCTCTGTGCCTTCTTCGCTGAAAATCACGTCGTTGTCCGAAAAGGCGTAGGCGCTGTAATAGCTCTCATCAGAAAACTGGAGCAGCGAGTAGACTGAATCCAAGCTGTAATCCACGTAGGTGACGCTTTCTGAATGTCCTGGGATGGGATCCGACTGGTAATCCGTCACGTTGCAGATTTTCAGGCGGTTGTGGTTTTCGACAATTCTGACGTAGGTTGTGTCTTGTTCCGCGACACCTTTGGCGTAGGATTGGTACGTGAGGTTGTGTTGCCCGAAGGCGAGCCCCGAACAAAGCAGGGCAAACAGGTTGATGATGAGTCGTTTCATATTCTAATAAACGATAAATCCAATGATTCCAGAGATAACAATGAGTAGTATGGGATTGGCTTTGAAGAAATACGAGGCTACGAAAGCCAACACGCAGATGATCACGCTGATGTTGTATTGTCCGCGACCGAAGTCGGGGAAGTTCTGCAAATTCATCATAGAGAGACCTGCGGCGAAAATAAGTCCGGCGATGGCAGGTTTCAGGCCTTTCAAGGTGTTGTCCATCAATGCGTTGTTTTTATTGCTCATGAACAACTTCAAGATGAGATAGACCATGATGATGGAAGGCAGACAAAGCGCGAACGAAGCCAGCAGCGAGCCGCCGAGGCCTGCCGTGGTGTAGCCCACGTAGGTCGCCAAGTTGATAGAGATGGGCCCAGGGGTCATCTGCGAGATGGCCACCATGTCGGCGAAGTCGGTCATAGTCATCCAGCCGTAGTGGTCCACCACTTCATGTTGGATGAGCGAGAGCATGGCATAGCCGCCGCCGAAGCCTAGCACACCGATTTTTACAAAGACCCAAAGCAACTGCAAGTAAATCATGACCGCACCTCCTTTTCTTTTGCTTTTTTATTGATAATCAATGCGTAAACCAGACTTCCCGCAATGGCGGCAAGGATGACGTAGGCAGGCGAAATCTTGCACCACCAAATCAGAAACACGGTGGCGATGGGGATGATGGCGGTCTTCCAAGTCACCTTGGCGGATTTGATCATGCGTAGGGAAGGGGCGAGGATGAGGGCCACCACGCAGGGACGGATGCCCTTGAAGATGCGCTCCACCACGGGTTGGTCGCGGTACTCGCGGAAGACGGTGGCCAGCAGCAAAATGATGGTGATGCTCGGGATAATGGCGCCGAGCATGGCGGCGAAAGCGCCTTTGGTGCCCGCCACGCGATGCCCGACATACAAGGCCGTGTTGACGGCAAAAACGCCCGGAAGTGACTGAACCACAGCAATCATGTCCCAAAACTCGTCGGTGGGAATCCATTTCTTCTGGTCGACGACTGCCTTCTCCACCATCGACAGCATAGCGTAGCCGCCGCCGAGGGTGAAGGCCCCGATTTTGAAGAAGGACCAAAACAGTTGTAACGGTTTTTTCATGGCGCAAAAATAGTCAACCGTTTTGGATTTTGCAAATAGTAAAACGCCCATGTCATTCCTCGCCCGGCCTTCTATAGATTCCAATCGCGCAAAGCCTTCCAAGGAATGACATAGAAGGTCGGGTGAACGGAATCTATGGGCGACAAAAAGTTCAAGAAAATTCAAAACGGTTGGATGATATGGAAAAAATTAGTACGTTTGCGGACTAATTTCAAATGATGAAAAGATGAATCTTCTTGATGTTTCCGTAATGACCTTCGACCGGCCCGAGGCTTGGCAATGGCTGGTCCAGTTCTGCATTCTTGCCACGGCGTTGCTGTTGGGCAATGCCTTGCGAACCCAAGTCCCGTTCCTCAAAAAGAGTTTGTTGCCCTCGGCCTTGCTGGGCGGCCTCTTGTTGCTGATTTTCAAAGCGATTCCAGGTTGCAAAGACTTGATCAACAAGCCGATGATGGAAATCGTGACCTATCACGCCTTAGGTCTTGGATTTGTGGCCTTGGCGTTGAAAAACAACAAGATAGAATCGAAATCCACGCCGATGAAGGTGATTGAGACGGGTGCCCTGACGGCTTCCACCTACGTCATCCAAGGCATTGTGGGCTTGTTGGTCTCCATCCCGTTCTTCCTCTTCGGGAAGAAACTGTTTTACGCGGCGGGTCTGCTGCTGCCGATGGGCTACGGTCAGGGACCCGGGCAGGCCTTGAACTTCGGCAAGATTTTCACAGGTGCCGCCGCCGATCAGGGACTGGACTTCGCCGGTGCCGACTTCGGCCTCTCCATCGCGGCCACGGGCTTCATTGTGGGCAGCGTGGTAGGCGTCATCTATATGAACTACCTGCGTCGCAAAGGCCAGCTCTCGGCTAAGAAAATCACTGAGGCTCAAGTCAATAAGTTAGAAGATTACGAAGGCAGTAACGAGATTCCCGATGCCGAGTCCATCGACAAACTGTCGGTGCAGATTTGCATGGTGCTGTTCGTCTATTTCTTGGTCTATTTGTTCACCAACTGGATTCAGCACATGGAGTTGGGCAACTTCGGCACCAACACGCTGAAGCCAATGCTGTGGGGCTTCAACTTCCTGATTGGCACGCTGTTCGGTATCCTGTTCAAGACCATTTTGAAGCGTTTCAAGAAAGCTAAAATCGTGCAGCGCGAGTACATCAACAACTATATGCTCAACCGCATCAGCGGTTTTTGCTTCGACATCATGATTGTGGCAGGCACGGCAGCCATCAGCTTCGACGAGTTCGGCAAGTTCGTCTTGCCCTTCGTCATCATCGTCACGTTGGGTGCCATCGTCACCTTCTTCTATGTGCTAGCCATCTCGAAGCACCTTTATCCCGACTACAAATACGAGGGCTTCTTCTCGATGTTCGGTATGCTGACGGGCACGGCCAGCAATGGCATGATTTTGCTTCGCGAAATCGACCCGAAGTTTGAGACGCCCGCCGCCAACAACCTCGTTTTGCAGACTTTGTCGGCCATCGTCTTAGGTTTCCCCGTGCTGCTCTTGATGGGCTTCGCCCCGAAGAGCCTCAACGCCACCTTGATTACTTTAGGCATTTTGGTGGTCTTTTGGGTTGCGCTTACGGTGTTTATGCTTCGGACGAAAATATTTAAGCGGAAGAAAACAGAATAGAAAAGCCCTTGTTCTGGAGGATTTGCAATCCGCCAGCCGCGAATGTTAGCATTTGCAACTCAATGGACTTAATGATGAACTAAAAGAGGCGTTTAATATAAGGAGGTAACTATGCAAAAAGACGGTTATTACTTAGCTATCCCAACTAAATACTATGTGATATTTGGTATAATTATGTTCACACTTTTTCTGGGTGGCCTTTCTATGTCGCGTAAAAGAGCTATGGAAATGGATTATTTGACTTATGAAAAATCGCAAGATACCATCTTGGTTGAGCATCCAGTTGTCAATCGAGGGGGCATTATTTATTATGATGACAAAGTGGCTGATGCAAATTCTATTCTTGTTGAAAACAAGGACGGGTTTGACGACTGGTCATTTCGTAGCAAAGTCGACCCCTCCTTTCACAATCTTGATGATATAAAAGGTCCCTACTATATGTACAAAGCCGCCAACAACGACACCATCGTGGTCATCAAGGATGGTTATGTGCTGAAATTCAAGATGCCAACGCCTGACACGGTTTCATAACAAAAGCCCCAAGCATCGCTCGGGGCTTTTTTGTTGTTGAATGAAAGTTGAATCACTTCTTGAGCTCCTTGATCTTGGCTTTCTCTTTATAGATCAAGACTATTCTCGTCGAGGAGGAATTGGCGGAGACCTATGGTGACAAGGCCGTTGTCGTCACGGCGAAGGATGATGTTGTCGCGCACAACGATGATCTTCTTGAAGGAATCGTCCACGCGGAGCAAGGGGCGCTCTTCCTTTTGTCGCTTTTCCTCATCGGGCATCATGAAAGCAGATTGGATATAATAGCGGCGGCTGCCTTTGTTGGCAACAAAATCAATCTCAAGCTGCTTGCGCTGCCAAGTGCCATCAGGCTGCTTTTCCTTGATTTCAACCATACCCACGTCAACGGTGAAACCACGCATCCGCAGCTCGTTGTAAATGACGTTTTCCATAATGTGGTTTTCCTCGTTCTGGCGAAAATTTAGCCTGGCGTTTCGCAGACCCATATCAACAAAATAATACTTTGCCGGGGTGGATATGTATTTCTTTCCCTTGATGTCATAGCGGACAGATTTCTCAACGAGGAAAGCATCTCGGAGGTAATCAAGATATTGACTGATGGTGACATGTGAGAGCTTTGTCTTCCCCATAGAGAGGAACGATTTTTCAAGCTTCAGGGGATTGGTGGGGGCGCCGACGGATGAAGCTATTATATTAACGAGTTGCTCCATCGGCTGTTTTTCCTGCATATTGTTACGTTCAACAATGTCTTTGATATAGGTGCGCTCGAACAATTGTTTGAGATAGTCTTCCTTTTCTTCGGGAGAAGGAAGTAATGCAGCATAGGGCATTCCACCATAATTATAGTATTCTTCCCATAGGTCGTTCCACGGCTTGTCGGGGAAAGCGTTGGCATACTCCGAGAAGCTGAGTGGTGCGATGTGAATTTCATCGCCCCTGTCGCGGAACTCTGTGATGACATCGGAAGAAAGGAAACGTGAGTTGCTGCCAGTAGCGTAGGTGTCAAGATTAGAGATATGAAGGAAGGTGAGCAGTGCATCTTCAAAGTCGTCCATCAGTTGCACTTCATCGAGAAGCACATAGTACATTTGGTCGTCTTTGATGAGCGAGGTTACATACTCGATGCAAGCATCAGGATTGCGGAGGCTGCGGCTCCGTCTGTCGTCGAACACAATTTCGATAATATGAGAGGCATCGACACCGCTATCCAGCAGATGATGCTTGAACAAGTTGAACAGTAAATAGGACTTTCCGCAACGACGAACCCCTGTAACAATTTTGACCAAATGATTGTGCTTGTGCGAAACGAGCTTTTGCAAGTATTTACTGCGTTTGAATTCTATCATAGCCTTATCCCGTTTTCAAAAAGTGGAAATATGGACGTTTTTTGTAAATCGGATGCAAAGGTATTATTCTTTTTGAAATCACGCAACAAGTTTATTCATTAAAATTGATAATTTGTGCTATCGATATTATAACAAAAGCCCCAAGCATCGCTCGGGGCTTTCTTGTTGTTGAATGAAAGTTGAATCACTTCTTGAGCTCCTTAATCTTGGCTTTCTTGCCGCGCAGACCACGGAGGTAGTAAATGCGTGACTTGCGAACTGCACCCTGCTTGTTGAGCTCAATGTTCTCAATCATAGGGGAGGCAATCGGGAAACATCTTTCAACACCGATGTTGTTGGAAATCTTACGGATGGTGAAAGTGCCGGTCTTGCCTTGGCCGCTACGCTTCAGGACGATGCCCTGGAACTTCTGCAGACGCTCTTTTTGTCCTTCAACAATCTTGTAGGTCACCGTGATGGTGTCACCTGTCTTGAACTTCGGAAAATCTTTTACAACGATTTGATCTTCAACGAATTGAATTAATGCTTGTTTACTCATTTTATATGATTTTTATATATTTTTCTCCAAAAAGTGGCTGCAAAGGTACGAATAATTTCGAAATATCACGCTTAAATTCCGCTTTTTTTGAAAATTTCGTACATTTCGGGTCTTCTTTCCTTGGTGCGCTGTATCGCTTGCTCCAATTTCCATTCGCTGATTTTTAGGTCGTTGCCCGACAAAAGGATTTCGGGAACCTCCCAGCCTTTGTAGCTGCGCGGCCGGGTGTAGACAGGTGGCGACACCAGTCCGTCCTGGAACGAGTCGGAGAGGGCAGAGGTCTCGTCGCCCAAGGCCCCGGGAATGAGACGCACCAGGCTGTCGACCAACACAGCAGCGCCCAACTCGCCGCCCGAAAGGACGTAGTTGCCGATGCTGATTTCCCTGGTGACCAAATGCTCGCGGATGCGTTCGTCGATGCCTTTGTAGTGCCCGCATAGGATGATGAGGTTCTGCCTCATTGAGAGTTGGTTGCATAAAGGCTGGTCGAGCAACTCGCCATCGGGACTCATGTAGATGACCTCGTCGTAGTCGCGCTGGCTCTTGAGGTGGCTGATGCAGTTGTCGACGGGCTCAATCATCATCACCATGCCTGCGCCGGCGGCAAACGAGTAGTCGTCCACCTTGTGGTGCTTGTCGGTGCTGTAGTCGCGGAGGTTGTGGAGGCCAATCTCCACGATGCCTTTGTTGACCGCGCGCTTGATGATGGACTCGGTGAAAGGCCCCTCGAACATTTCGGGAAAAACGGCGATGATATCGATACGCATGGCTTGAATTTTGGAAATTTCGGCAAAAGTAGGGATTTTGCCTCAAAATGACGTGGGTGTCGTGAAAATTGTGTTATTTTTGCGCGTTTTTTATCACCTAATTCAATAGCATAACTTCATAATTTCAATACACTATGAGAAAAGTAACGTTTTTACTAATGTTTTTGGCGGTCACGATGTTTGCCCAGGCGCAAATCGCGACCAACATCTATTGGGTGCAGTTCACCGACAAGAACAACTCACCTTATTCTATTGACAACCCCGAGGCTTACTTGAGTGAACGGGCGCTGCAACGTCGTGCCAATCAGGGCATTGCCATCGACGAGTACGACCTGCCCGTCAACCCGCAGTATCTTCAGGCCGTGGCCGACTGCGGTGCCGAATTGATCAATCCTTCCAAGTGGCTGAATGGTGTTTCGGTGCGCACGACTGATCCCAGCGTCATTGATGCTATCAACGCTTTGGAGTTTGTCTCCACGGTGCGCAATTGCCCCAACAACCCTGAGGCTCAACTGCTGAAAGAACGCTGGCTGGCCAACGAAATGAAACCTGCCGCAGCCAGTCGTGGCCTGAGAGGATTCTATGGCGGCGCCGAGGCCCAAGTGACACAACTGAATGCCCACCTGCTGCATGATATGGGCTATGACGGCACGGGCGTCATCATCGCCGTCCTTGATGGCGGTTTCCAGGGCACACCCGACCAAACCTGCTTCGACAATATGCGCGAGGAAGGTCGCCTGCTGGGCACCAAGCAGTTCGTTTATGGTCAGACTTCGGTCTACACGCAAAGCACGCACGGCACCTCTTGCCTCAGCACGATGGGCGCCTATGACCCCAATAATATGGTGGGCACGGCTCCCAAGGCTTCGTATTATCTCATTCATACCGAGGATGGCAATTCGGAGAACATCATCGAGGAATACAACTGGGTGTCGGGCGCCGAGTTCGCCGACAGCCTTGGCGTTGACGTATGCACCACCTCGCTGGGCTACATCGACTTCGACATGACACAGTGGAACCATCCTTTCGAGCATTACGACGGCAAGACTGCCCCGATGTCCATCGGGGCTGAGATTGCCGCCAGCCGTGGCATGATTTGCATGAACGCTGCCGGCAATGAAGGTGGTGGAACCTGCACGCTGGGCATCCCTGCCGATGCCGAGCATATCCTGACCGTCGGTGCCGTCGATGATTCGGGCAACCGTGCCTATTTCAGCTCGGTGGGACCGACCTACGACGGACGCATCAAGCCCGACGTGATGGCCATGGGCCAAGGCACCTATGTGGCTTCGGGTTATGGCAGCTGGTATCCTTATTACAATGGCGACGGCACTTCGTTTGCCACGCCTGTTTTGGCTGGAGCAGTAGCCTGCTTGCGTCAGGCTCGTCCTTATGCTACGGTGCAAGAGATTTGCGATGCCGTCCGCACTTGTAGCAACCGCGCCGAGAATCCCGACAACCAGTATGGTTACGGCATTCCCGACTTCAGCCAGGCCTTGGAGATGCTGCACGTCAATGAGATGCCTGCCACGGCCAAGGAAATCATCAATGTGTATCCCAATCCTTCGCAAGGCGAGGTCCATATTGCCTTGAAGGAAGGCGCGAAAGCCGTAGTGACGGTGTACGACTTCATGGGTCATTGCCTTATCACTTACGACTTCAACGGCTTGAATCACACGACGCTTGAGAACCGACTCAACATGTTGGATCCTGGCGTTTATTTCATCAACGCTGTTTCGGAATCGGGTAGTCAGACCCTGAAACTCGTTATGACGAAGTGAGTTGTGACGTTCACGCTTTGATGAAAAGACTTGCCATTCTCGGATTGTTGGGTCTGCTCTTGACGATTCCGGAGAGGTTTTTTGCGCAACAGGAATCTGTCCGCATAGCCTTTTGGAACATGGAGAATTTCTTTGATCCTTTCGTCGACAGCACGAAGAGCTATAATGCCTTCACCGAGGATGGCATGCAACATTGGACGAAGAGCCGCTTCTACAAGAAACGCAACAATATGTACAAGGCCATCCTCGCCATGTCGGAGAACCATCCCATTGGCATCCTCGGCATGTGCGAGGTGGAGAACGAATACGTGCTGAGCGCGATTTTCGAGCAGACGCCGCTGAAGAAACACCATTACCGTTGGGTGCACTACGAAGGTCCCGACAAGCGCGGCATCGACCCGGCCATCGTGTATTCGCTCGACCATTTCATGCTGGTGAGCAGCGCTGTGTTCCCGTATTACAACCCTGAGGACACGGCGTATCATTCGCGAGACATCCTTTATGCGAAGTTTATTGTAAAGGAAGAGCCGACCCCAATAGCCGACACCCTCCACGTCTTCGTCAACCACTGGCCGAGTCGCTACAGCGGCGAGTTGGAGACGGTGGGCTCACGCTCGTGTTCGGCCTCGATTCTGCGAGCCAAGGTGGATTCCATCTGTGCCTCCGCGCCCGAAGGCTATCAGCCGAAAATCATCATGATGGGCGACTTGAACGACTGTCCCACCGACCCGAGTGTCTACGACGTGCTACGGGCGCGCCATCCTTCTGAGATGGAGGAGGGCTGTCTCTGGAACCTGTTTGGCAAAAACGACGGCTTGGGCTTCGAGGGCACCTTGAAGCACCAGGCCGACTGGCAGATCTTTGACCAGATCATCGTCACCGACGGGGTGATGAACGATAGGGAAGGGCTGCATTACCAAGAAGGCAGCGCAAGGATCTTCCACGCCGATTTTATGTTTGAGGACGACGAGACCTATCACGGCAAAAAGCTCTTCCGCACCTACATCGGCCCGCGCTATTTCGGCGGCTTCAGCGACCACCTGCCGGTGTATATTGATTTAGTGAGGAATGCTGAATGAAGCAAACTGAGCTTTGCTCCATTCAGCATTCAACATCCATAATTCAAATAAAATCCCTATTTTTGCCGCGCAAAAAATAAATCATTATGTGGGTAGTCCTCTCATTGATTTCGGCCTTCCTGTTAGGCTTTTACGACATCTTCAAGAAACAGACCGTTGTCGGCAACGCTATCATCCCCGTGTTGTTCTATAGCACGATGATCAGTGGGTTGTTGTTTGTGCCTTTCGTTTTGCTGTCGCACTTTAAGCCCTATGTGTTTGTGGGCGATTTCATGCAAAGGCTTTTCATCGAGCCGATTACGGCGCGTCAGCACCTGCTCATCATGGGCAAGACGGCCATCATCCTGTGCTCGTGGATGTTCAGCTACTCGGCCATGAAGCACCTGCCCATCACCGTGGTGGGCCCCGTTAACCAGCTGCGGCCTGCCATCTCGGTCATCCTCCTTTTCTTGATTTTCCAGGAGAAACTGACTTTGGTGCAATGGATTGGCGTAGTGCTTGCCATCGTGTCGTTCTATCTGATGAACCGCTCCGGTAAGCTGGAAGGCATCCAGTTCAAGTCCAACAAATGGGTGTATATGCTTCTGGCCTCCGCCATTTTGGTGGCATTGAGCGGCGTCTACGACAAGTTCCTTCTCAGCAAGGAGAACATCTCGCCTTCGACGATCCAGGCCTGGTACACCATTTATGACTTCCTGATGATGGCGCTGCTGTTTTTCCTTGTTTGGTATCCCAAACGCAAGGAGCAACCCTTCGAGTGGCGTTGGGGCATCGCGGCCATGGCGGTCTTCGTCACCATCGCCGACGTCATCTACCTGACCGGCCTGAAGCAGGAATCTGCGGTGATTGTTATCATACCTCTTATCTTGTATGGCGTGCGCCTGCTTGTCTCGTTCGTCTACGGCATCTTTGGCTTCAAGGAACAAAACATTCGCAGCAAGATCGTCCCCCTGCTGATGGTGTTGGCTGCGCTGGTATGCCTGTGCATTTGAGGCAACGGCGATGCCTTGCCATGGCTCGTTTTGTTGAAAAATTGTCCTATTTCTTAATGAAAAATAGGTTGAATATGGATTTTTTATATTTTTGCCTCATGTTAACGAGCTAATTCTTTGGTTATGGAAATTAAAAGAGTCTTCGACCTTCTCGATAATTATGTCGAGAAGTATCCCAATCAGCAAGTTGCTCTTGCGGGAAAGAAAAACGGACAATGGGTGAACTACAGTTCGCAATCTTATAAGGAACACACCGACTACTTGAGCTTTGCGCTCATTGAGTTGGGCATCGAGAAAGGCGACAAGGTGGCTATCATCCTGAGCAATCGGCCTGAATGGAACATGCTCGACATGGCCGTCAGCCAGATTGGCGCCATCACCGTGCCGATCTATCCAACCATCAGCGAGGAGGACTATCGTTATATCCTCAGCGACTGCGATGCCAAGATGGTCGTCATCGACGGCCTCAGCGTGATGAACAAGGTGACTAACATCTTGCCCGATACGCCTAACCTGAAGCTGGTCTACACCATGGTGGACCGCGAGAAGTATCCCTATTTCGACCAACTGCTGCAACTGGGCAAGGACCATCCCCATCCCGACGAGGTGATGGCCCGCAAGGCTGCCGTCGACGAGATGGAATGCGCCACCATTATCTATACTTCCGGAACCACAGGAACTCCCAAGGGCGTGATGCTTTCGCACCACAACCTGATGAACCAGTTCCCCAATTTCCATTACACCATCAGCGACTATTCCAATAAGGCCTTCAGCTTCCTGCCTGTGTGCCATGCCTACGAACGCGCGCTGAACTATTGCTACCAGTACCGTGGCATGTCGATCTACTATGCCGAAAGCCTGGGCACCATTGCCAGCGACATGCGCGACATCCATCCCACGATGATGTGCGCCGTGCCACGCGTCTTGGAGCGTTTCTACGACGCCATCTGCCAGTCGGGCAAGAAGCAAAAGGGCATCAAGAAGTCGATATTCTTCTGGGCTGTGCGCCTCGGCGAGCGTTACAAGATTGACGCCACAAGTCGTAACTTTTTCTATAACTGGAAGTTGGGCTTGGCCGACAAATTGGTCTACAGCAAGATTCGTGAGAACATCGGTGCCGAGAACTTCGACATCATCGTCTCGGGTGCCGCTGCCATCTCCCAGCAGATTGCTGGTTTCTTCTCTGCCATCAAGATGCCGGTCTTCGAAGGCTATGGCCTTACCGAGACCTCGCCTGTCATCGCCGTGAGCAACCGCAATCCGCACGGTCGTGAGGTGGGCTTTGTGGGGCAGCCGCTCCCTGGAACGGAAGTCAAGATTGCCGAAAACGGCGAGATTTGCTGCCGTGGCCACAACGTGATGATGGGTTACTACAAGCATCCCGAACTCACCAAGGAGGTCATCGACGAGGAGGGTTGGTTCCATACGGGCGACATGGGCGAGCTCGACCAATACAACCGCCTGCGCATCACGGGCCGCATCAAGAGCCTCTTCAAGACTTCGGGCGGCAAGTATATCAACCCCGATGTCATCGAAGCCAAGTTCTGCGCCTCCAACATCATTGAACAGATCATGGTGGTGGGCGAGAACCAAAAGTTTGCCGGCGCCCTCATTGTTCCCGATTTCGGCTACCTGAAGTCGTGGTGCGCCAAGGAAAAGATTCAGTTCACCACGCCGCAGGAGATGATTCAGCATCCCGAGGTCTTGAAACTGTTTGCCGCCGAGGTGAACACACTGAACAAAAGTCTCGGCGAGACCGAAAAGATCAAGAAGCACATCCTGTTGGCCGACGAGTGGAGCGTGGGCAATGGCATCCTGACGCCTACCTTGAAGATCAAACGCAAGGTGCTTAACACCAAATATAAGGAGGTGATTGAGAAGATGTTCGCTTAAATGAAAAAAGGAGCCGAAAGGCTCCTTTTCTTATTCTAAGTAGGTATAACCGTAAAGTCCCGACCGATAGTTGGAAAGGAACTCCTTGCCTTCCTCGACGGAGATCTTGCCTTCCTTGACGCACTTTGTCACCCAGGTCTCCACTGTGCGGACGAGTTTCTTAGGGCTGTATTGTACGTATTCCAGCACGTCGGCGACGGTCTCGCCATCAATGACTTGGTCAATGTAGTAGTTCTTTTCGTCCACCGAGACGTGCACGGCGTTGGTGTCGCCAAACAGGTTGTGCAGGTCGCCTAGGATTTCCTGATAGGCACCCACGAGGAACACACCTATATAATAATGCTCCTTGTCGTTGAACGAATGCAGCGGTATGGTGTGTTGCGTTGACTTGGCGACGAAGTTGGTGATTTTGCCGTCGCTGTCGCAGGTGATGTCCTGCAAGGTGGCGAGGTGGGTCGGGTTCTCGTCAAGTCTCTGGATGGGGATGATGGGGAAGAGCTGGTCGATGGCCCAAAGGTCGGGCAGCGACTGGAACAGTGAGAAGTTGCAGAAGTATTTGTCGGCCAAGAGTTTGGGTAGCGAGGTGAAGTCCTCGGGTACGCGTTTCAAGCTGTTAGCGATGTGGTTCACCTCGCGGGCGATGCTCCAATACAGGCGTTCTACCTTGGCTCTCGACTTGAGGTCGAGCAAGCCGAGGCTGAACAGGTTGAGGGCTTCCTCGCGAATTTCCTGGGCGTCGTGCCAAATCTCAAGCGATGAACTCTTGGTCAGCTCGTCCCACGATCCGTAAAGTTCCTTGATGAGTTCGTGGTCGTTCTCCTCAGGCTCTTCGTTGTCGTCCCATTCGGGCAAGGAGGTCTTTTCGAGCACCTCGAAAATCAGCACCGAATGATGTGCGGTCAAGGCGCGACCCGACTCGCAGATGACGTTGGGGTGGGGGAGTTCGTTCTTGTCGCAGGCGTCGACGATGGTGTAGATGGCGTTGTTGGCGTATTCCTGGATACTGTAGTTGACAGAGCTTGGGCTGCTGGAGCTGGTGCCGTCGTAGTCGACGCCGAGGCCGCCACCCATGTCGACGAACTCGATATGGTAGCCCATCTTGTAGAGCTGCACGTAGAACTGTGCCGCCTCGCGAAGAGCCACGTTGATTTTCTTGATTTTGCTCACTTGGCTGCCGATGTGGTAGTGGACGAGTTTCAGGCAGTCCTTCATGTCGTGGTCCTCGAGGAAGTCGAGGGCTTCGAGGAGTTCGGAAGAGGTGAGGCCGAATTTGCTGCCATCGCCGCCCGACTCTTCCCATTTGCCCGCTCCCGAACTGGCCAGCTTGATGCGTACACCCAGATTAGGCGTGACTTTCAACCGTTTGGCGATCTTGGCCGTGGTCTTCAACTCGTTGAGTTTCTCGATGACGATGATGATCTTACGGCCCATCTTTTGGGCGAGTAAGGCCAACTCGATAAACTCCTCGTCTTTGTATCCGTTGCAGATAATGAGCGAGTCGTTGTCGGTGCCGAGCGCAATGATGGCGTGAAGCTCAGGCTTCGAGCCCGCTTCGAGGCCGATGTTGCATTTCTTGCCGTGGCTCACGATTTCTTCGACGACGGGACGCATCTGGTTCACCTTAATAGGCATCACTACGAAGTTCTGTCCCTTGAAGTCGTATTCCTTGGCCGCTTCCTTGAAGCAGGAGTCGATCTTGTTGATGCGGTCGTCAAGGATGTCGGGGAAACGAATCAGCATAGGTGCCGACACGTCCCTAAGTGACAGCTCGTCAACCAGTTCGGGAAGGTCGACCGAGGCACAGCCTTCTTTTGGGGTCACCACCATGTGGCCTTTCTCGTTGATGGAAAAATAATTGCCGCCCCAGCCTTTCACGTTGTAAAGGTCCTCGGAGTCTTCAATGCGCCATTTTCTCATTTTCTGTAATATTTGTCGGTGTTTTGGGCTGCAAAACTAAGAAAAACTCTTGGTTTTGCGCACTTTTCTTTATTTTTGCGCAAAATAATTACCTATGCAGCTCATTATCGATGCAGGCTCCACCAAGATGGAATGGGTTCTTTTGGGCGGAAATGAGGTCAAAGGCCGTTTCGTGACGGCAGGATTCAACCCGAATTATTCCGACTTCCAGACCCTTGTAGAGACGTGCCACGGCGCGTCTCTACCCGACGAAATCCAATCCATTCATTATTATGGCACAGGCTGTGGCTCGGAACGGAATTGCCAATTAATAAAAGAGGTGTTCCAAAATCGTTTTCCAAACGTCGAAATCCACGTCACCCACGACTTGATGGCGGCTTGCCATGCCGTCTTGGGCCATGAAAAAGGTGTTGCCTGCATTCTCGGAACAGGCTCTAATTCATGTGTTTACGATGGAGAAACCATCATCGAAAAAGCGGTTTCCTTGGGCTATCTCGTTGGTGACGAAGGCAGCGGTTGCCATATCGGCAGGGAAGTGGTGCGGTCGTATTACTATGGTTTCATGCCCGATGACCTTAAGGCTGCGTTTGAAACCGCCTATCATTTGGAGTTGAAGGATTTCATCAATCAAGTGTATCATCAGCCTCAGTCTTCGCGTTATCTGGCCTCTTTCGCGAAGTTCGCCGGTGAGCATCAAGACCATCCTTTCATCCACGACTTAGTGAAGGGTTGCTTCAAGGCTTTTGTGGAGGCCTTTGTCTTGCGTTTCGAAGGCTGCAAAATGATGAAAATCAGCTTTGTGGGTTCGATAGCCTACCATTTTAAGGATATGTTGCAGGAAAGCTTGGAAGAGAATGGCCTGTCTATGGGCGAGGTGATGCAAGCGCCTGCCGAAGGGTTGATAAGATATTATCAAAGTCTTCCTGCATTATCCACTGATAACTAGCGTCTTTCCTTAGCCATGTCATCTGCCGCTTGGCATACTGCCGTGTGTGGGTTTTGATTTGCTCCATGGCTTCTTCAAGGCTGCATTGGCCATCGAAATAAGCGAAGAGTTCCTTGTAACCCACGGTGTTGAGGGCATTCAGATGCCGTTTGGGATAGAGTGCCTTGGCTTCTTCCAGCAGGCCTTGTTCCATCATTAGGTCAACACGCTTGTCGATGCGCTCGATGAGTTCCTGGCGGTCCCAAAGCAGCGCGTATTTCTTGATGTCGAAATCGCGCTTCACGGCGTTGCCGATGCGGAAGGAGGAGAAAGTTTGGCCTGTTTGGTAGCAAACCTCCAATGCTCTTTGCAGCCTACGGGGATTTTGCTGGTCGACGATGGCAAAATACTCGGGGTCGAGCTTCCGGACTTCGTCTTGCAAAGCGTTTAGGCCGCCTTCGTCAAAGAGTTTCTGCACTTTTTCGCGGATTTCTGGCGTGGTGTCGGGCATGGCATCAATGCCGTTGCAGACCGCATCGTTGAAGAGACCAGAGCCACCAGTCATGATAACGGTTTCATGGGTCTTGAAGAGCTCGTCCAAGAGTTGTATGGCGTCACGCTCATAGTCGGCCACGTCGTATTTGTCTTCGATGCTGATGTGGTGCACGAAGTAATGCTTGGCTTGCGCCAGTTCTTCTTCGGTAGGGGCGGCGGTACCAATGCTCATCTCTTTGTAGAACTGTCGGCTGTCGGCGGAGAGGATGACGGTATTCAAGGCTTTGGCCAATTCGATGGAAAAGGCGGTCTTGCCCGAGGCTGTCGGTCCTGCTATGACGATGAGAGTCTTCATACTTTATTGGGCACCGGACCATTATTGGCCACCACAATAGGCTCACTGATTTCCTTCACCACATTCAATCCCAACTTTTGACCTTCTTCCTTCATGAAGACGTAAGCCTCTTGGAAATTGTTGCCAATCACGCCGTCCAAAATGGCCTCGCGGATGGCGTTCTTGATGACGCCGACCTCGCGCCCTTCGGGAATGCCGAAGGTCTCCATGATAGCTCTTCCGTCGATGGGCGGTTGCCAGTTGCGCAGATGGTCCTTGGCCTCGATTTCCTTCAGTTTTTCCTGTACGATCTCGAAGTTGTGGTGGAATCTCTTCACCTTTTCCTCGTTCTTCGAGGTGATGTCGGCGTGGCAAAGCAGCATCAAGTCGTCGATATCGTCGCCAGCCTCGAAAAGGAGTCGGCGCACGGCGCTGTCGGTGACGATGTCCTCAGCCAGGATGATGGGACGCATGTGGAGTAGCACAAGCTTCTGCACATATTTCATCTTCTCGTTGAGGGGCAACTTCATGGCAGCGAAGATCTTGGGCACCATCTTGGAGCCTTTGAACTCGTGTCCATGGAAGGTCCAACCCGTGCCGTCCTCCCAACGTTTGGTTTGTGGCTTGGCGATGTCGTGCAGCAAGGCGGCCCAACGCAGCCAGAGGTCGTTGCTCCTTTCGGCCACTTGGTCGAGCACTTGCAGCGTGTGCAAGAAATTGTCCTTGTGGCCTTTGCCTTGCACGATTTCGACGCCTTTCAGCTGGGCAAGTTGCGGGAAGATGATCTTCAGCAATCCGCTCTGGTCGAGCAGTTTGAAACCTATCGAGGGTTTGGGCGAGAGGATGATTTTGTTCAGTTCCTCGGTGACGCGCTCCATCGAGACGATTTTGATGCGCTCGGCGTTACGTTGGATGGACGCAAACGATTCAGGTTCAATGTAGAACTTGAGCTGTGAGGCGAATCGAATGGCGCGCATCATGCGGAGCGGATCGTCGCTGTAGGTGATGTCGGGGTCGAGCGGGGTGCGCAGCGTCAGTTCCTCCATGTCGGCCATGCCGTTGTAGAGGTCGATGAGCGTGCCGAAGTCGTCGCCGTTGAGGCTGAGTGCCATCGCGTTGATGGTGAAGTCGCGGCGGCTGATGTCGTCCTCCAGGGTGCCGTTTTCCACCACGGGCTTGCGGCTGTTGCGGTCGTAGGATTCCTTTCTGGCACCCACAAACTCCACTTCCATGCCTTTGTAATTAATCATGGCTGTGCCGAAAGCGCCGTAGTATTTGGCTTCCTTGTGGCCGGGCAGGTGAGAGGCCACCTTTTTCGCCAAGGCGATGCCGCTACCCACGGTCACCACATCGATGTCGTTCGACGGACGGCGCAGCAGGATGTCGCGCACATAGCCGCCGATGACATAGCTCTTGTAGCCCAACTCCATACTGGAGTAGGCAATGACCTTAAATATCGGATTGTCAAGATGTTTCTTGAAGTCGTAGTTCATGATACGGTGGCTTCTTCGATGACTTTCCTTTCGCTCGGGATGATGTTGACCACGGTCTCTTCGCCTTTCTCGTCGAGGTCGATGGAGATGAGGTCGCCGATGTGCAGGTCGGAGGAGATGATGGCCTCGGCCAAGACGTCTTCCACATAACGCTGGACGGCGCGCTTCAGCGGGCGGGCGCCATATTGCTCGTCCCAGCCCTTGTCGGCGATGAAGTCCATGGCTTTGTCGGTGAGTTCGATCTTGTAGCCCATCTCTTCCACGCGCTTCACCACCTGACGGATTTCGATTCCGATGATCTTGTGGATGTCTTGCTTATCCAATGAGTTGAACATCACCACGTCGTCGACGCGGTTGAGGAACTCGGGCGCGAAGGTGCGCTTCAGGGCGTTGTCGATGACGCTTTGCGAGTATTCGTTCTTCGCGTTGAGCTTGGCCTGCGTGCCGAAGCCTACGCCTTGACCGAAGTCCTTCAGCTGGCGCGAGCCGATGTTGGAGGTCATGATGATGATGGTGTTCTTGAAGTCGACCTTGCGACCTAAGCTATCAGTGAGTTGGCCGTCATCGAGCACTTGCAGCAGCAGGTTGAACACGTCGGGGTGAGCTTTTTCGATTTCGTCAAGCAAGACGATAGAGTAGGGCTTGCGGCGCACTTTCTCGGTGAGTTGTCCGCCTTCTTCATAGCCCACATAGCCTGGAGGCGCACCGACGAGGCGCGACACGGCGAACTTCTCCATGTATTCGCTCATGTCGATGCGGATGAGCGCGTCTTCGCTGTCGAAGAGGAACTTGGCCAGCACCTTGGCGAGGTAAGTCTTGCCGACGCCCGTGGGACCGAGGAAGATGAACGAGCCGATGGGACGGTTCGGGTCTTTCAGTCCAGCGCGGTTGCGGCGGATGGCCTTGGTCACCTTCTTGATGGCGTCGTCCTGACCGATGACGGTGCCTGCCAGCTCGCTCTCCATGTGCATCAGGCGGTCGCCTTCGTTCTTGGCGATGCGTTGCACGGGCACGCCGGTCATCATGGCGACGACCTCGGCCACGTTTTGTTCCGTCACGGTCTGGCGGTGGCTGATGGTGTTGTCTTCCCATGCCTTTTTGGCAGCCTCAAGTTGGTCGAGGATTTTCACTTCCTCGTTGCGGTACATTCCCGCCTCCTCAAACTTTTGTTCGGCGACGGCGGCTTTCTTGTCCTTGCGCACTTCTTCGAGGCGATGCTCCAACTCCGTGATTTCGCTGGGCACGTCGATGTTCTTGATGTGGACGCGCGCACCGGCTTCGTCCAAGGCGTCGATGGCCTTGTCGGGCAGGTGACGCTCGCTGAGGTAACGGTCGGTCAGTTTCACGCAAGCCTCGATGGCCTCGGGCGTGTAGGTCACCGAATGGTGGTCTTCGTATCTGGGTTTGATATTGTTCAGGATTTCGATGGTCTCGGCAGGCGAGGTCGGTTCGACGAGAATCTTCTGGAAACGGCGCTCCAAAGCGCCATCCTTCTCGATGTATTGGCGGTATTCGTCCAAAGTGGTGGAGCCGATGCATTGCAACTCGCCACGCGCCAAGGCGGGCTTGAACATGTTGCTGGCATCGAGCGAGCCGTTGGCGTTGCCAGCGCCGACCAAAGTGTGGATTTCGTCGACGAAAAGGATGATGTCGTGGTTGTTGCTCAGTTCGTTGAGGATGCCTTTGATGCGTTCCTCGAACTGGCCGCGATATTTGGTGCCGGCCACCACCGAGCCGATGTCGAGCATGACGACGCGCTTGTTGAACAACGTGCGCGGCACGCGGTGCTGCACGATGCGGATGGCCAAGCCCTCGGCGATGGCCGACTTGCCCACGCCCGGCTCACCTATTAATATAGGGTTGTTCTTCTTGCGGCGGCTTAGGATTTGGGCGATGCGTTCCAGCTCGCGCTCGCGGCCCACGATGGGGTCGAGGCGGTTCTCCTCGGCGGCCCTGGTGAGGTCGCGGCCAAAGTTGTCGAGCACGGGCGTCTTGCTCTTGATATTGCTCGTCTTTTTGGGGCGTTCCTGCTGCGGCTGGATGTCGTTCATCAGGTCGTCGTAGTCGTCGTCTTCGTTGAAGATTTGCGAGGCGGAATCGGCGTCGTCCTGATTGGCGTCCAAAGGTAGCTCACCACCGTTTTCCATGTGGTAGCGGACGTATTCTTGCTTGAAGTTGTCGTAGTTGATGCCCTCAAACTCAAGGTTTTGCGAGATGATGTTGTTCTTCTCGTGCAGGATGGCCATCATCAGGTGCTCGGAGCGGACGATGTCGGAATGGAACTCCTTGGCGATGATATAGGTGAACTTCAGTACGCGCTCAGCCTGCTTGGTGAGGGGCAGGGCGAGCACGCTGTTGGCGTTGCTGTTGGCTGTGCGCACCGAGGCTTCCAGCTTCTTCGAGAAGACTTCGATGTTGAGGTTGAGGCGTTCCAAGATGGTGATGGCGCTGCTGCCGCCTTCGCGTAACATGCCCAAAAAAAGGTGCTCCAACCCGACATATGTGTTCCCCAGACGTTGTGCCTCTTGATGGCTAAGTGACAAAATGGCACGAACACGGGGCGAGAATTTTGCATCCATATTTCAGTAACTATTTAATATTCAACGATAAAGAAAAAATCTGTCAATCCCTTCGCTTCAATTCGTTTTGAGGCGCAAAGGTACAAACAAAAACCGCGCCGCGCCATATCCAAAAAAGGATTATTTTTGCAGCCTAAATGTTAAAGCTATGGTACGTTTTGGCAAGGTGTGTTTGTTAGCGTGGTTTGTTTTTTTCCTCCTTCCTGTGAGGCATATGCAGGCGCAAGGGCAAAAGAAGGTGCTGTTTCTGGGCAATAGTTATACGCAAGTCAACAATTTGCCCGCCATGGTGACTTCCATCGCCGAAAGCATGGGCGACACAATGGCCTACGGCAGCAATACGCCTGGCGGTTGCACCTTCGAGATGCACTGCGGCAACAACTCGATGCGCTTGATTTGCGAAGGCGGCTGGGATGTCGTGGTCATGCAGGAGCAGAGCCAGTTGCCGGCCTTCCCCATTGAGTTGGTGGAAGCGATGGTGTATCCTTTTGCCAGACAGTTGGTGGATTCGGTCGCAGCCTTCAACCCGGATGCCGAACCGATGTTTTTCATGACATGGGGACGAAAGAATGGTGACACCGAATTCGGCTCCGACTATCCGATGATGAGCACATATGAAGGCATGGACAGCCTGCTTTATGCGCGCTATATGGCGATGGCTGAGCAGAATAACGCTTCGGTTTGTCCTGTCGGTCGCGTATGGCATTATCTGCGCGATCACTATGGCGAGATTGAGCTTTACCAACCCGATGGGAGCCATCCATCCATGGCGGGAAGCTATGCGGCTGCTTGTGCTTTCTACACGCTCTTCTTTGGCCGTGACCCCGACAGCATCGCTTACGATGCGGGACTGGGAATGAGCACGGCTCGCAACATCCGCACGGCCGTGCATGCCGTCGTGTTCGATTCCCTTTGGCAATGGCAAAAGCCTGTGCCGAATGGCATCTGTGATGACTATCGGCTGGCCGAGGTGTCAGTTTTCCCTAATCCAGCCGTCGAGGAGGCGTTTTTGAGTCTTCCAAAGGGCATGACGGCCGAGGTGGCCCTAATCGGCATGGATGGTCGCAGGTGGTGGTGCCAGGCGGAGGTGAATTCTTCTGATAGGATTCGGCTGGCTGGCTTGCCTCAAGGCTTGTATTTCTTGCGTGTCGCCACGAAAAATGGCATGGTGGTGAAAAAAATCGTCAAGCGGTAGGGAAAAGAAGGGAATCAAGGTCTTTGGCAATTGTGGCCGAAGGTTTGAACAAAAAGCGAGCCTTTTTTAGAAAAGGTATCAAAAAAATCCCTATCTTTGCACCCTTAATCGAAAAGCGAATAATAAAACCCAAAAATGGACGAAAACAATATCAACACTCCTGAAAATCAGGGCGAAAACATCCCTGAAAACACTGGAGAGAAAATCATCAAGGTCAACCTTGAGAACCAGATGAAGTCGGCGTACATCGACTATTCGATGTCGGTCATCATTTCGCGTGCCCTGCCCGACGTGCGCGACGGCCTCAAGCCCGTGCATCGCCGCGTGTTGTTCGGCATGAAGGAACTGGGCGTGAGCTCGCGCAGCGGCTACAAGAAGTCGGCCCGTATCGTCGGTGAGGTGCTCGGTAAGTACCACCCGCACGGCGACTCGTCGGTCTACGATGCCATGGTGCGTATGGCCCAGAACTGGTCGTTGCGCTATCCTTTGGTCGACGGCCAAGGCAACTTCGGCTCTGTCGACGGCGACAGCGCAGCCGCCATGCGTTACACCGAGGCGCGTCTTCAGAAAATTGCTGAGGAAATGCTCGATGACCTCGACAAGGACACCGTCGATTTCCAGAACAACTTCGACGACTCATTGCAGGAACCTACCGTGCTACCCACGCAGATTCCCACCTTGCTCGTCAACGGCACCAACGGCATCGCCGTGGGTATGGCCACCAACATGGCTCCCCACAACCTGAGCGAGTGCGTTGACGGCATCATCGCCTATATCGACAATCGCGAAATCACTACGCAGGAACTGATGCAATACATCAAGGCCCCCGATTTCCCGACGGCTGGCGTGATTTACGGCTATGAAGGTGTGCGCGAGGCGTTTGAGACGGGTAGGGGACGCATCGTCCTCCGTGGCGAGACCCATTTTGAGGAACACAATGGCCACGAGCGCATCATCGCCACCTCGATTCCTTATCAGGTCAACAAGGCCGAGATGATCAAGAAAACGGCAGACTTGGTGAACGAGAAGAAACTGGAAGGCTTGGCCGACATCCGCGACGAATCCGATAGAAAAGGTATCCGCGTGGTTTATGAATTGAAGCGCGACGCCAACCCCGACGTGGTGCTCAACAAGCTCTTCATGATGACCCCGCTGCAAAGCTCGTTCAACGTGAACAACGTGGCTTTGGTCAATGGTCGTCCTTATACCTTGAACCTCAAGCAGTTGATTGAGCACTTCGTGGCGCATCGCCATGACGTCATCTTGCGTCGCACCCGCTTCGAGCTGAAGAAAGCCGAAGACCGTGCCCACATCTTGGAAGGTCTTGCCCGCGCCATCGACATCGTCGACGAAATCATCGCCACCATCCGCGCCTGTAAGGGCGGCACGCCTGAAGCCAAGCAAGCCATCATGGACAAGTTCGGCTTCGACGACCCGCAAGCCACCGCCATCGTGGCCTACCGCCTCGGTCAGTTGGCTGGCCTCGAGATTAAGAAGATCATGGATGAGTTGGATGAAATCCACGAACGCATCAAGCATTTCCACGATATTCTACAAAATGAGGAACTGCAGTTCCAGATCATCAAGGACGAACTGCTGGTCATCAAGGAAAAATATGGTGATGCGCGTCGTACCCAAATCGTGCCTGCCGCCGGTGAGTTCCGCATGGAAGACATCATTGCAGACGATGCCGTGGTCATCACCATCTCACACCTCGGCTACATCAAGCGCACGCCGCTGAGCGAATACCGCGTGCAAAGCCGTGGCGGCAAGGGCTCGAAGGGCTCTGCCACCCGCGACACCGACTTCATCGAGCACATCTTCACGGCCACCAACCACAACCACTTGCTCTTCTTTACCGAACAAGGCAAGTGCTACAAACTCAGGGCCTTCGAGATTCCCGAAGAGGGCAAGAACAGCAAGGGTCGCGCCATCCAGAACCTGCTGCCTTTGGACAAGGACAACAAGGTGATGGCCTACCTTAACGTGAAGAGCATGAGCGACGAGGACTACCTCGAAAACAACTATATCATCCTCTGCACCAAGAAGGGTATCATCAAGAAGACCACGTTGGCGGCCTACAAGAATGTCAGACAAAATGGCATTATCGCTGTCAACATCCGCGAGGATGACCAGCTGTTGGAGGCTTGCCTCACCAGCGGCAACGACGAGGTGCTGATGGCTGTCCGTTCGGGCAAGGCCGTCCGCTTCAACGAGCAGACCGTCCGCCCGATGGGCCGTACCGCTACGGGCGTGAAAGCCATTACCTTAGCCTCCGAAAACGACGAGGTCATCGGCATGGTTTGCATCAACAATCCTGAGCAGACGGTGCTCGTCGTCTCCGAAAAGGGCTTCGGCAAGCGCTCTGACATTGAGGACTACCGCATCACCAATCGTGGCGCAAAGGGCGTGAAGACCTTGAACATCACCGACAAGACCGGCGACCTCATCGCCATCAAGGGCGTGACCGACGACGAAGACCTGATGATCATCAATAAGTCGGGCATCGTTATCCGTATGGCCGTCAGTAAGTTGCGCGTGATGGGTCGCGCCACTCAAGGCGTGAAGCTCATCGACTTGCGCGGCTCCGACCAGATTGCTGCCGTCACCAAGGTGGAGCATGAAGACGAGGAAGAGGAAACCGAGGCCGTTGAGGTCCCTGAGCCTGTCGAAGGGCCGACTCAAGAAACAGAAAATCCCGACGAAACAACTTTGGAACAATAATTGTAGGAAAACAAACAAACTAACGAAATTGTCAAACTTTAAATAATTGGAAAAATGAAAAAAGTAATGATTTTGCTGGCCGTCGTGCTCACTGCCAACGTGATGATGGCCCAGAAAAAAGACAGAACCGATGCCTTCATGTACAACAAGAACGGCCAATATGCCAAGGCTGTGGCTGCTATTGACAAGTGCGTGAACCACGAACAATTCTTGGGGATGAAGCCCAACGACCAGGCTACGGCTTGGCTGTATCGCGCTGCTATCTATCAAAACATTCTCCAATCCAATGACGAAGCCTTGATGGCCCAGGTTCCTAATGCATTGGAAGAGGTCTACACCTCGCTGATGAAGTGCATGGAAAACCACGACTTCCTTAACGAGAACAAGCAAGAGATTTACCAAAGAGTGGGTGCCGTTTTGGTGGCCTATTCCAACAAAGGTGTTGATGAATTCAACAACGGTCATTTCGCCGAAGCCACACCTTTGTTTAAAAAGGCTTACGACATCGCCAAGTCGCTGGGAAGCGACCAAGCCAACGAGATGCTGAACCTGGCTGCTACTTCGGCCTTGCGTGCCAATGACTTCAATACTGCTCTCGAATACTTCACCGAGATGAAGAACAGTGGCTCCAACGACGTTGACATCTACCGTCATCTGGCTGCTTGCTACAATGGATTGGACAACGCTGACATGGCCATGCAGATGATCAACCAAGGCTTGGAGGTGAATCCTGGCGACCCCAACCTCACCCTTGAAAAGGTGAACGCTTACCTGAAGGAAGGCAAGGGCGCAGAAGCCATCAACGACCTCAACAAGCTGCGTGAACTCGATCCTAACAACGCCCAGCTTTGCTTCGTGCTTGGTACCATCTACGGCGACGAAGCCAATGAAGGCGTCTACGACACCGAGAAGGCCATCCAAAACTATGAGGAAGCCATCAAGATCAATCCTGATTATTATGATGCCATCTACAACTTGGGCGCCATGTACATCACCATGTCGAACAAGCTGAAGACTCAAGCCAACGAGCTTCCTCTCGACAAGCAGAAGGAATACACCGCCTTGGTTGAGCAAGCCGAAGAGTTGGTGCGCACGGGCCTCCCTTACGTGAAGCAAGCTTATGAAGCCCAGCCTACGCCTGAGGTCAAGAACGTCTTGAAGACCATGTATGTGCAACTCAAGATGAATGAAGAAGCCAAGGCTTTGGATGCTGAATAAGATCACGTTTTGTCAATGATACAAAGCCTCGAGGACGCCCTCGGGGCTTTTTTTTGCTTTTGCCGAAAAAACGTCCCTTTTTGTTGTCGCTTTATTAAAATTTATATCTTTGCGGTGAAAAACACCGCTGAAAAACTAACTCATTATCCTATAAATCATGTTTGAAATTTTACACAAAGAAACCTTCGCGGCCGAGACCTACCTCATGGAATTGGCTGCGCCAAGAATTGCCCATTCGGCACTGCCTGGACAATTCCTGATAGTAAAAATGGAGGAAAATTCTGAGCGTATTCCTTTGACCATCAGTGACTATCATCGTGAGAAGGGCACAGTGACCATCGTCTTCAAGGCCATTGGTGAGTCGACGAGGAAGATGGCGGAATACAAGGTCGGCGACCGTTTTGCCGACGTGGTGGGCCCTTTGGGCAAGCCTTCCGAGTTCGTCAACATGACGGCTGAGGAGTTGCGTAAGCGTAGCTTCGTCTTCATCGGCGGAGGCGTGGGCATTGCACCTATCTATCCGCAAGTCAAGTGGTTGTATGAGCATGGCTGCATGTCGGACTGCATCATCGGCGCCCGCACCAAGGACCTGCTGATTTTCGAAAAGGAACTGTCGAGCGTCAGCAACCTGTATGTCACTTCCGATGATGGCTCCACGGGTCGTAAAGGCTTGGTGACCGATGTGTTGCGTCAGTTGGTGGCCAGCGGTAAGCAGTATGACGAAGCCGTGGCTATCGGCCCGATGATTATGATGAAATTCGCCACCAAGACCTGCGAGGAACTGGGTATCCGCTGCACAGTGTCGCTCAACTCGATTATGGTGGACGGCACGGGCATGTGCGGCGCTTGCCGCGTCAGCATTGGCGGCAAGACCAAGTTCACCTGCATCGACGGTCCCGAGTTCTTGGGCCGTGATGTCGACTTCGACGGCGCCATGAAGCGTCAGGCCATGTATAATAATGTGGTGACGCGCAAACAACTCGAAGCCGAAGAGAAAGCCGAAGGTCACGAGTGCCATATCGGCGGCATCTCGGAAGAGAGCTTCGATAAGAAGAAACGCATCCCATGCCTCGAGCAGAAACCCGAAATCCGCGCCCACAACTTCGATGAGGTCTGCTTGGGCTATTCTGCCGACATGGCCATCATGGAAGCCCAACGCTGCCTCAACTGCAAGAACCCGCAATGTGTGGCACATTGCCCTGTGAATGTGAACATTCCGGGCTTCATCGCTCGCGTGGCCAAGGGCGACTTCGAGGGCGCCGCTGGCGTCATCAGTTGTGACTCGGCGCTGCCGGCAGTGTGCGGTCGTGTGTGCCCGCAAGAGACGCAGTGCGAAGGCAGTTGCGTGATGGGCAAGAAGTTTGAGCCTATCGCCATCGGCAAGCTGGAGCGTTTCGTCGGCGACTATGCCATCGAACACGACCTGCATTTCAACAGCCAGAGCATCCCGAACGGGCATAAGGTGGCCATCATCGGTAGCGGTCCATCCGGCTTGACTTGCGCCAAGGACTTGCTCTCGATGGGATACGACGTCACCATCTTCGAGGCCTTGCATGAGATGGGTGGTGTGTTGGTGTATGGCATCCCATCGTTCCGTCTGCCTAAGGACACCGTCGTGAAGAAAGAAGTGGAGAGTGTGCGCCGTCTGGGGGCCAAGTTCGAGAAGGACGTGGTCGTCGGTCGCACCATCACCATCGATGAGCTGATGCACCGTGAGGGCTTCGAGGCCGTCTTCGTAGGCTCGGGCGCTGGTTTCCCAATGATGCTCAACGTGCCGGGCGAAAACCTCTGCGGTGTGGTTTCGGCCAACGAGTTCCTGACCCGCAACAACCTGCTCTTTGCCTATAAGGACGGTTACGAGACCCCGAACTACGTCGGCAAGAAAGTCGCTGTGGTAGGTGGCGGCAACGTGGCCATGGACGCTGCGCGTACCGCTTTGCGTCTCGGCGCTGAGGTGCATATCGTCTATCGTCGCAGCGAGGCTGAACTGCCTGCAAGGGTAGAGGAGGTGCATCACGCCAAGGAAGAAGGCGTCATCTTCGACCTGTTGACGGCTCCCGTTGAGGTTTTAGGCGACGAAAACGGCTGGGTGATCGGCTTCAAGTGCGTGAAATGCGAACTGGGCGAGCCTGATGCTTCGGGCCGCCGTAGTCCCGTGCCGATTAAGGACTCGGAGTTTGTGCTGGATGTGGACATGATCATCATGGCTTTGGGCACTTCGCCTAACCCGCTGATTGGCAGCACGACGCGCAACCTCGAGTTGAACCGCAAGGGCTGTATCGTGGCCGATGAGGTCGGGACGACCTCGCGCCCAGGCATTTTCGCTGGTGGCGATGCCGTGAGTGGTGCCGCCACAGTCATCCTCGCCATGGGTGCCGGCAAGAAAGCCGCCAAGGCGATCGACGAGTACGTTAAATCGTTACATTGATGATTTTGGAGCCGCACGCGGCTCCAAAATCATTCTTTTATCTCTACATAGAACACCGTCGGGTCGTCGTCTTCCTCAAACGACTCGTCGGTGTAGTATTGTCCGGGCTTGTCGTCGTCTTGGAAGAGCAGGAGCGTCACCTTCTTGAAGGGGATGGGCTGTCCCGCGCGACTGTAATAGTCGATGTTGGCTTCGGTGAGACCTTCTATCTTCATCATTTTCAACATCATAGCAAGGTCGAGGTTGACGTTGAGGAGGTCCTCTTTCCACTCGATGCTGATGACTGCAGTGGTGTAGAGCTTAAAGTTCTTGACTTCGATTTTCTTCATTTTGCTTCTGATTTAGGCCTCAAAAATGCGAAAAAAAACTGAATCTTGAAGAATTTGCACGAAAATTGTAATGGTTTGGATGGTTTTTTATAATTTTGTCACATCTTAAAAACAAGGAATATTATGCGTAAAAGTTTGATTCTCATTATGATGGTTTTGTTTGCGATGCCCATGTTCGCCCAAACCATCGAAAGTGTCGACGTGAAGAAAGCCCCTAACGGCAAATTCAAGACCACGACATCAGACAGCACCATCGAAGGCATGGTGATGAATGGCCAAAAGGAAGGCGTATGGATGGAGTATTACAACAGCAACACCTACCTGCCAAAACGAATCGTGAATTACCAAAACGGTAAGCGCAATGGCGTCAGTGTCGACATCGACAAGACGGGTTCCATCACCAAAAAGGCTGAGTATAAGAACGATGTGCTCGACGGTGAGACCAGCGAATGGTATCGCGGCGGACGTCTTTCGAAGCTCAACACCTACAAGAACGGCCAACTTGACGGCCATCAGATCATCTGCTACGAAAAGGGTGGCAACCTTGAAGTCTCTGAATACAAGGACGGCCAGCGCGACGGTTTGACCACTTGGTATTACGAAGGTGGCCAAAAGAAAATGACCATCCAGTACAAAAATGGCGGTTTTGACGGCAAGCAGGAGACCTTCTATCCAGATGGCCAGCTGAAGAGCGAGGCAACCTACAAAAACAACAAGTTGCAAGGAAAGAAAAAGACCTACGAGCAAAAGGTGCAGTCGAAAGCTGCCAATGATGAAAAAAAGGACGCCAAGAAGAAATAACCAAATCGTTTGGTTTTGCAGGAAACCGTGGGAAAGTTTGGCTTTCTCGCGGTTTTTTGTGTAATTTTGCGCCACTTTTTCAGGCGATGCTCAAGCTAAGGCGACATATGGTTTTCTGTTTGTTCTGTTTGGCGTTTTTGCGGCTCAATGCGCAGGACACCATCCAGCTGAATGCCGTTGAAGTGACTGCCGAGAAAATGGGCGTTGACGTGCTGAAACCCTTGGTGGCGAAGAAGTTGGATACCCTCGTGCTGCAATCGAAAAGCACTTCCAACCTCGCCGATTTGCTCATCCAGCACAGTCCGGTTTTCATCAAGACCTACGGTCCTGGCGGCACGTCGACAGCCTCGTTTCGTGGGACGACGGCGAGCCATACCCTTGTGTTATGGAACGGCTTCCAACTCAATGCGCCCACATTGGGGCAGGTCGATTTCAGCACGATTCCTGTCTTTTTGGCCGACGATGTCAGCCTCAATTGGGGCAGTGGCACCTCGAATAATAGCGGCGGACTGGGCGGCACAGTCAACATCGACAACAGCAATCGCTTTGGGAGCGGCCTTTTGCTCGACTTCAAACAAACCTACGGTAGCTTCAACACCCTTGGGAGCTTTATTACGGTGGGCAACTATGGCAAATGGTTTTCGTTTCGCGTGAAGGCCTATCGCAACTCGTCGGACAACGACTTTGAGTACGAGAACCTGGCCACTATTCCGCACCAAACCATGAAGCAGCGTAATGCCGATTTCGTTGACTACGGCGTGATGCCCGAAGTGAGTTTCTTGCTTAAAAAATGTGTCATCAATGTCTCGTCGTGGAATCAATGGAACAAGCGGAACCTGCCTCCGATTATGCCTAACGTGTTCAACGTCAACTCGGAAGAGTGGACGCGGGACAATTTCTCGCGTAACTTTGTTTCGTTCAAAACCTATTGGAACACGGGTAGCCTGCAGCTGAAGTCGGCGGCCTTCGTGGAGAACCAGCGTTATTTCCTGCTGACGCGGAACCCCGTCACCAACGACTCGGTCACCTTCATTAATTCGGAAAACCATGCCTTGGTTTTGCACCAAATCGCCAATTTGGACCAGCAACTTTACAAAAGCTGGACCTTGAAGGCCAAGCTGCAATGGGATAACGAGCAGGTGAGGAGCAACAATTACGAAGGCTTGAAAACCAGAGATTTGGTCTCTGCATACGCCGCCCTCAATGGACAGCCTTTCGAGTGCGCCGAACTCAACCTCACGGCCCGTTACGACTGGACCGACGGCAAGCCCATGGGCTTGTTCCCAACGGCCACTTTCTCGTATCAACTGCCGTTCTTCAAGGCTTTGAGTTTCACTTTAGGTTACAGCCACAACTATCGCAACCCTTCGCTGAACGACCTCTATTGGTATCCGGGCGGCAATCCCGACCTGTTGCCAGAGAATGGTCGCACCGTCGACTTGGCCGTGAAATACGGCCTCCAGAAAGGCCCTTTCAAGCTCGACCTTCGCACGGGCGGCTATTTCTCTAATGTGAAGAACTGGATCCAGTGGATGCCGACTTCGTATCGTTTCTGGGTGCCCGAAAACGTGTCGAAGGTGTTTGCCCGAGGCATTGAGAACCACATCGATGCGGCTTTTGTTAAGGAAAATTGGAAGGTCACGCTGTCGGGTAATTACGTCTTCACCGTCACCACCGACGAGAGCGAGAAGGCTTTTGCGCAAGGCACCAACGGCAAGCAGCTCATCTACATCCCGCGCCATCACGCCAACTTCTTCCTCAACACGCAATGGAAGACCTGGAATTTGGGCTATACCCTTGAAATCACTGGGCGTCGAAGCACTTCCTACAACGAGCAGCAGTTTTTCGCCTACGACCTGCCGTCGTACGTCCTGCATCACATCAGCATCGGCAAGCAAATCAAGAAGTTCCGCCTTGAATTGCGTTGCAACAACCTCACCGGCAAAGACTACCAAAACGTTATTTGGCGGGCCATGCCTGGGCGGAGCTTTGAGGTGATGGTGGAGTGGAAGTATTGACTTTTTACTTCAAATCAATAAACGGCACTGAGTTGCCCAGCATATACTGCGGCAGTTGGCCGTTCCACTTTTGCACGGCTTCGTAGTTCACCAGTTTGGGGTTGCTCTCCAAGGCGGCCGCCTTGATGCTCATGGCTTCGGCTTCGGCCTCGGCTTTGATTTTGGTCTGCTTGGCTTGCTCTTCAACCTGGATAGTGACATTTTTGGCCTTCAGGGCGTTCTGCTCGGCCACCTGTTTCTCTTTGATGGCGGTCTCGAAGTCGTCGTCGAAGTCGATGTTGACTAATTGGAACTGCACGTTGGTGAAATAGGTGGCGTCCAGCGTCTCGCGCAGCTGCTGCTCGATTTGACGGCGCACCTCGTCGCGGTTCTCCACGATTTCGGTGGCGGCAAAGTTGCCGAACGACTCCTTCATGGCCGAGCGGATGAAGGGCACCACGATGCGGTTGTGGTAGTCGTCGCCGACGTTCTTCATCAGCTTGCTGACGTTCTCGCGCACCAGGTCGTAGTTGATGGTGTATTCCACTTCCGAGGTCTGCACGTCGCGGGTGTAGCTGTTCTCGCGTCCGTCGAATTTCTTCTGTTGCACGTTCACGCGCTTGACGGTCTGGATGAACGGAATTTTCATGTGCAGGCCGTCGTCGATGACGTCGTCGCTCATCTTGCCGAAGGTGGAAAGCACGCCACGCTCCGTCGAGCGGATGGTGTAGAAAGAGGAGGAGAGGACGATGATGGCTAAAAACACCAATACACCCCAAAGGATGTAGCGACCGATTTTCTTGTTGTTGTTGATAACGATGTTTTGTGGCATTTGCTTGTTTTTTATTGATGATTGATTGGGCAAAAATACATTTTTTCTTACAAATTGGTAGGACTTTTCTAAGGTTTTTTGGATTTCCGCAGAGCCCTGTAAGGGCGACCCTATTTCATCGGGGATTTTAATCCCCGCAACGACCGCCACATCAGCGGCACGCTGACAAGCAAAGTCAGCACCTCAGCAATCGGCATGCTGAGCCAAATGCCCAATTGCCCGATGATAGGCGTGAGGACGAACAACGGAATCAGCACAAAGACGATGCTGCGGCACAAGGCGATGACAACTGATTCCAATGGTCGCTCGATGGCTGTGTGGAAACTGCTGGCCACGATATTGACGAAAGAAACGAGGTAGTGCAAGGTGACGTAGGTGGTGGCGACGATGGCCAGTTCGTGCAGCTCGGGGTCGCCTTCAGAAAACGCCCCGACGATGCCTTGCTTGAAGACCAACACGACCAAATAAACGCCCACGCCAATGCAGCCACCAAACAGCATCGAATTGAAAAGCAACGACTTGATGCGCTTGTAATCCTTTGCACCGACGCTGTATGACATCAGCGGGTACAAGGCCTGCGACAGCCCGAAAATCGACATGTTGACGATGAAGTTGAAATAGCAGACGATGGTGAGCGCCGCCACTCCCTTCGGCCCGATGTCGCGCATGAGCACAATATTAAAGATGTAAGTTGTGACGGCCGCCGACATCGAAGTCAGCATCTCGGACGAGCCGTTGTAGAAAATCTTCCTGATTTCGCGCTCGCCGCCGACGAGTTTGCCGAAACGCACGTTGTGGAGCAGCACCAAAGCCGCCGAGGTGTTGGCGATACAAGTGGCGATGGCGGCACCCGCCACGCCCCAGCCGAAACGCAGCACGAAGAAATAATCCAGCACGACATTCACCACGCAGCAAATCACGCCGCTGGTGAAGACCCAGTTGGGCCTGCCACGCAGGCGGGTGAAGGCCTCGGTGAAGTTGGGGATGCAATAGAAAATGAAGCCGCAGCCGATGATGCCCAAATACTGTCGCACAAAAGGATACACCTCGTCGTTGCTGCCCAAGAAATAACACAACCGCTTGAGATTCAGCGCAACCAAGGCGGAAAGGAACAAAATCGTGGCGAGTAAAACGACGAAGGTGAGGGTGGTGTAGCCCTTCACGCGTTCCTCGTCTCCGCGCCCTTGGGCGATGCCGGCGATGACGATGCCGCCCGAGATGATCATAATGGCCACGCTGAGCATCACGCTGATGAGCGGCATACTCAGGTTGACAGCGGCTAAGCCCAAGGCGCCCACGCCACGGCTGACAAACAGCCCATCGATGATGGTCTGCAAGCCCACGATAAGCATTCCGATGATGCTCGGCAGGGCATAGCGTAGCAGTTGCTTCCGTGTGGATTCGCGTTGTTCCATTACTATTCAGCCCGTTTTTTGGGCGTGCAAAAGTAGAAAATTCGAGGGAAATGGCAAAATGTTCTTTTTCCATACGGTGATGTTGGAAAAATGACTAATTTTGCCCTTTCGTATTGAAAGTTAAACAAAACAGATAAACAAATGGATAACAGACTTTTAGACAATAATCTGCCTTATTTAGTGGCCGACATGAACCTGGCCGCTTGGGGCAGAAAGGAAATCGAGGTGTCGGAACACGAAATGCCAGGACTGATGTCGCTGCGCAAGAAATACGGCGACACGAAGCCGCTGAAAGGTGCCAAAATCATGGGCTCGCTGCACATGACCATCCAAACCGCCTGCCTGATTGAGACTTTGGTGGAACTCGGTGCCACGGTGCGCTGGTGCAGCTGCAACATTTATTCTACGCAGGACCACGCTGCGGCGGCCATCGCCGAGACAGGAACGGCGGTCTTCGCTTGGAAAGGCGAGACCCTTGAGGATTATTGGTGGTGCACCAAACGCGCCATCACTTTCCCCGACGGCACGGGTCCGGATTTGATTGTGGACGATGGCGGCGATGCCACCTTGCTGATTCACAAGGGTTACGCCTGCGAAAATGACCCCAAACTTCTTGACGCGCCCACAGGTAGCGCCGAGGAAGCCGCGCTGATGAGCGTCATCAAGGCAACTTATAAAGAGAATCCAACCTTCTGGCATACAGTTGTTTCCAACTGGAAGGGTGTTTCGGAAGAGACCACCACAGGCGTGCACCGCTTGTATCAGATGCACGAGCGCGGCGAGTTGTTGGTGCCTGCCATCAACGTGAACGACTCGGTGACCAAGTCGAAGTTCGACAACCTTTACGGCTGCCGCGAGTCGCTGGCCGACGGCATCAAGCGCGCCACCGACGTGATGATTGCCGGCAAGGTCGTGGTCGTTTGCGGCTACGGCGAAGTGGGCAAGGGCTGCTCGCACTCGATGAAGAGCTATGGCGCTCGCGTCCTCGTCACCGAAATCGACCCCATCTGCGCCCTGCAAGCCGCCATGGAAGGCTTTGAGGTGACCACGATGGAGGAGGCTGTCAAGGAAGGCAACATCTTCGTCACCACGACGGGCAACTGCGACGTGATTACGCTGGAACACATCCTGCAAATGAAGGACCAAGCCATCGTGTGCAACATCGGTCACTTCGACAACGAAATCCAGGTGGATCGTTTGGAGAACGCCAAGGAATTGAAGGAGAAAATCAATATCAAGCCGCAAGTCGACAAGTACGTCTTCGAGGACGGTCACTGCATTTTCCTGCTGGCTTCGGGCCGACTGGTCAACCTCGGTTGCGCCACGGGTCACGCCAGTTTCGTGATGAGCAACTCGTTCACCAACCAAACCTTGGCCCAGATGGACCTTTGGGAGAAGCGCGGCCAATATAAAGTAGGTGTCTACTGCCTGCCGAAGTACTTGGACGAGGAAGTCGCCCGCCTGCACCTTGAAAAGATTGGCGTAAAGCTGACCAAACTCACGCAGAAGCAGGCCGACTACATCGGCGTTCCCGTTGATGGCCCTTACAAATCAGACATTTACCGTTATTGATTCGAGCCGCGTTTGACGTGAATCGTTTTAGTCTTATTGGGAGCAGTGCTTTTGGCGCTGCTCTCTTTTTGTGTGCCGTTATTGGCGATGATGATGAAGGCCGCGTCACCGTAAGCGTTGTTGATTTGATGTTTCTTTAGGTCGCGAATTGTCGATGGGAACTCGATTTTGATGTATTGGTTCTTTCTCCAGTCGCGTTGCACTTCTACTGTGGTACGTTCACCAACGATTTCAAGTCCCGTTTCACCGTCAAACCATCTTACATTATATTGAGTGCCAACAGGTTGTTCGCTGATGGGAATGGTGATGCCGTTGCTCTTGGAGCATGGTTTTGGCCTTTTATTCTTGTCCATCGTGTAGACATAACCTTTCGAGTCAACTTTTGCATTGTCGACGAAGTGCCCGTCCTTGATTTCCTTGTCGGTAAGTCGGCGTAGGGCCTGGTAGCTGAAAGCGGTATCTTGGCACCAGCCATAGAGCGTGTCCTGTGCGGCGCTGGCCAGATAATAGGTCTCGATGCCGTTGGGGCATGACAATTTCTTCTTGAAAATGGAGGCGGTGGTGTTTGGCTCAAAAGTGTCGGAGAGGCATGGGATGTTTTTGCTATAGTTCAACAAGGGCTCGTGGATACGGAGCAACTTGTTGTCTCTAAGATAGTCCCAGAACCAAAAAGAGGCCGAGCCCATCGTTCCAGAGAAAAATGACGACCAGATGCAATTGTGTGTGTCGAAGCCGTGCGGGTCTTTGTCTTGGTATTTGACGTTACTCGTCGATTGCCCAAAGCCAAACTCACCACCGAAAAGAGGTTTGCTGGGGTAGACCGGATGATAAAGTGCGAATTTTTCGTACAATTGCCTTGTGCGTTGCTCTTTCGACTTGGCTTTCTGGATGTTGCCATAAGTGTGGTATTGGACGATGTCGAGGTTCTTGAAGAGGTTCTCTCCTAAGTATTCTTTCTCGGGGAAGGTGCTGAGCGAGGTGCTGATCAGATGTTCGAAGGGGTCGATGGAGCGGATGTAGTCGGCCATTTCGCTGTGCCATTCTACAATGTCGGTGTGGAACGACATCTCCGTGAGGGTGCCTCGGTCGACGCTGTTTACCTCGTTCCAGAGTTCCCAGCAAACGATGTTGGTGGCGTAGCCCCAGCGTGTGACGATATATCGAATCAGGTTTTTGGCAACCCTTTTGGCTTTCCTGTTGGCGAAGAATTGTCCTGGTGACTTCAAGCCGAGCACTGTATTGTATGGGTTGTTGTCCCATCGGCTGGAGCTTTGGTGTTTATTGCTAAAGTCGCCAAAGTTGAAAATGGATGGCATGACGGCAATGCCTTTTTTTGAGGCATATTCGATGATGTGGTCGAGCTCGGCGGCGTCTTTCTGGTTGAGTGACGAGTCAAAATAAACCGTGGGCTTGTTGTCCTTCATTTGGGTGTATTCCGGCCCGTAGAGCGAGAGATATTGGTACCGCGAAAGCCAGATGCGAATGTAGTTGACGCTGCCAGCCATCTCATCAAGGTAATAATTGTAGTCATAGATGCCTTTGGGAAAGTATTTCGAGTCTTTATAGGAATACCATGCCAAATTGGGTCCGATAGGGTAGAAGGCTTGGCTTTTTAAGGTCCCGTTAGACACAACCTCACGTTTCAAATATCTAGTGTCGGCTTGGCTGATAAAGCCTTGCGCATTGTTGGCAGGCTTGCATTCAAAGGCAAACTGAACCTGATTGTCGGCAGAATAGGTGCTCCTGCCTTTGCTGTCGACGGCATGAAGGCTGAAGTGCCATCTTCCAGTTTGATTGGGCGTGAACCTTACACGCCAACCGTTGTCACGGGTTGCCGAGGCAACTTCATAATCGTTTTTCTGTTGGAAGGTGTAACCTTCGTAATAGAAACCGTTGACCTTGAAGACCTTGCCATCGGGACCGACGAACTCGGCAAAGACATCGATGACTTCCGGGTCGTAGGGATTGGAATAAGTCCCCAGTTGGAACGACAATTCGTAAAGGTCAAAGACATTCACTGACTGGAGAAATGACAGGTTGGAGAAGGCCGGTTGGCCATAGCCGAAGGCACATAATAAGGTCAAAAAAGAGATAATGACAGCTTTTTTCATGGCGTTGTATGGTTTTATTCGGAGCAAAAGTAATAAAAATCCAATTCAATTCTAATAGGAAAGGTGATGATGAAGGTAAAATTTGTATCTTTGCGAAGTAAAACAGCAGTTGGAATGACTGCATGAAAACGAGTGTAAAACAGAATGATGAAAATCGCAGTTAATACGCGTTTGTTACTGAAAGACAGACTCGAAGGGATTGGATGGGTGGCCTATGAGACCTTGCGTCGCATGGTGAAAAGCCATCCCGAAGTGGAGTTTTATTTTCTCTTCGACCGCGCGCCTGATCCGATGTTTCTTTTCGCAGATAACGTTAAGCCAGTGGTGTTGTTCCCTCAGGCGCGCCATCCGTTCCTGTTTATTTGGTTTTTCGAGTTCTCGGTCACAAAAGCGTTGAAGCGTATCAAGCCTGACTTGTTCTTCTCGCCTGATGGCTATCTGAGTTTGCGGAGTAAAGTGCCGCAAGTAGCTCAATTCCATGACCTTAACTTCGAGCATTTCCCGAAGGATATGCCGAAGATCCATCTTTGGCACTACAAGAAATATTTCCCGAAATTTGCGCGAAAGGCAAAACGCATCGTCACGGTTTCGGAGTTCTCGAAACAAGACATTGTCGATTGCTATGGCATCGAGCCTGAGAAGATTGATGTGGCGTATAACGGTGTGAATGAGAAGTTTGCGCCGATTCCTGATGAAGAACAAGCGGTTGTACGAGCAAAGTACACGGCTGGAAATCCTTACTTCATGTTTGTCGGTTCGTTGCATCCTCGCAAGAACTTGGCGCGACTGTTTACGGCCTTCGACTTGTTTAAAAGCCAAACGCCTTCCAATGTTAAGTTGTTGATTGTAGGGGAGAAGCGTTGGTGGTCGGAGCCGATCGAGCAGGCCTACAGCTCTATGCGCTTCAAGGATGAGGTGGTCTTTACGGGACGACTGAGTGCCGAGGACCTGCACAAGGTGACAGCATCGGCCTTGGCTTCGGTGTATGTGTCTTATTTTGAGGGCTTTGGCATCCCGATTTTGGAGGCTTTCCGTTGCGACACGCCCGTCATCACATCCAATGTGACCTCCATGCCCGAGGTGGCCGACGACGCGGCTTTGCTCGTCGATCCGTTCAGCGAGGCTTCGATTGCCGAAGGCATGACGGAGATGCTGGACGAAAACGTGCGTCAAAACCTGATAGAAAAGGGGCGCGAACGGGCGCAGGTGTTCTCATGGGACAAAGCCGCTGCCGACATTTGGCATTGTTTGATGAAAGCGATTAATGAATAATAAATACAATCAATATGGCTAAAATAATCATGTATCCTGCTGATAATAAGAAAGATGCAGCGGATTGGAAGGAAGTCCAAGGACAGCATGTCACTTTGGTGGAGAAAAACGTGCTGGTGCTGGGTTCGGGCGGACGCGAACACGCTTTGGCTTGGAAATTGGCGCAAAGCGAGGGCGCACGCCTTTACATCGCTCCAGGCAATGCCGGAACGGCAAATGTGGGTATGAATGTGAATATAAAACCATCTGATTTTGAATCTGTAAAAGACTTCTGCTTAAAGCAAAATATCAACATCGTTGTGGTGGGACCTGAGCAGCCTTTGGTGGACGGTATCGTCGATTTCTTCAAGTCGGATGCCGATCTTCATGGAGTGAAAATCATCGGTCCCGACAAGCGTGGGGCTCAACTTGAAGGGTCGAAGGCCTTCGCCAAGGATTTTATGGAAAAATACGGCATCCCGACGGCAAAATGCTTCAAGGTCAACAAGGAAAACCTGGAAGCGGGCTGTCGTTTCCTCGAGAGCGTGAAAGCACCGTATGTCTTGAAGGCTGATGGTCTTGCCGCTGGTAAAGGCGTACTGATCCTCAACGACTTGCAAGAAGCCAAAGAGGAATTGGGCAAGATGCTTGACGGCAAGTTTGGGTCGGCCTCAGCGACGGTGGTCATCGAGGAGTTCCTGAAAGGTATCGAGGTTTCCGTTTTCGTCTTGACCGATGGCGAACACTATGTTTTGTTGCCCGAAGCCAAGGATTACAAGCGTATTGGCGACGGCGATACGGGCCTGAACACGGGCGGCATGGGTGCGGTTTCGCCAGTGCCATTCTGCACGGCGGAGTTTCTGAATCGGGTGGAAGAGCGTATCGTGAAACCGACGTTGAAGGGACTGAAAGCCGAAGGCATCGACTATAAAGGCTTCATTTTCTTGGGTTTGATGAACGATGGCGGCAATCCATACGTCATTGAATACAACGTGCGCATGGGCGACCCGGAGACTGAAGCGGTGATGACCCGTATCGAGGGCGACTTCGTGGATATGCTCGGCGCTTGCGCCGACGGTCGCCTAAATGAAGTTCATTATGCCAAGAGCGACAAGACGGCGGTCACGGTGATGATGGTCTCGGGCGGCTATCCCGAGGCCTATGAAAAAGGGAAAGTGATGAACGGCTTGAACGGCTTGAAAGACGTTGTGGCATTCCATGCAGGAACATCTTTCAATGCTGATAACGAAGTGGTTACGTCGGGTGGCCGTGTCATTGCGGTGACGGCTCATGGCAATACCATCGAGGAAGCACGAAATTTGGCCTACCGTGAGGTGGAGAAAATCCATTTTGATGGTGCCAACTACCGCCACGACATCGGACTTGATTTAATGAAACTACAATGATTAAGTTTTTCAGACAGAGCTATGCCATTCAGTATGTGGTGATTGCGTTGATGACTATCGCCTTGTGGATACCGTCGTTTGCGTCGGGGAAGTTGACCACGGGTTTAACCAATCCAGTGACACCCATCTACAATTTGGTTGACCATTGGCTGAGTTATTCCCCTATCCTTCAACATGCTTTCACTTTCCTCCTTTTGGTGCTTGAGACGCTGATATTCAATGCGATGTTGATCAAAAACCAGATTGTGGGCAAGGTGAGTACAATGGGCGCTTTTGTCTTTGTTGTGTTGATGAGCCTTACCGGTACGCAGACAAATTTTTATCCATTTGCTTTGTCTGCTTTCTTTATCTTGTTGGTGATCAAGAACTTGTTTGATGCCTACCAACTTCCCAGCCCTGAGATGAACTTGATGAAGGTGGGTGTTTATTTGGCTTTGGCAACCCTTTGTTATTTCCCTTCCATCGTGCTGGTATTATGGATAATGATCGTAATGCCGATGGCCAAGAATGGGTCGCTACGCCTCCAGTTGGTGCCTTTGTTCGGTTTCCTCTTTGTCTATTTCGTCTATTTTGTTGACGTGTTTTTGTTTGGCGACTTCAAGTTGCTGATCCAAGGCTATTCAGACTATTTCACTTCAATCCAATTCTCGGTTGAAGGTTTTAACTTAAAGACAATCACTCTTTTAGTCGTTCTTTTTGCTTCTACAATGTTCCTGATGTTCGGGGGAGTCAATGCCAATTTTGAGAAAACAGTGGCGGTGAGAAGCAAGATTTCGATGACTTATATCATGCTGGCCTTTGCTGTATTATTGCTGTTTTTAGGCGGTAATGTCTTGATGAACGGCTTGATATTCATTGTTTTATCCATATTGGTGTCGTATGCTTTCTCGTATATCAACAATACGGGATGGGCCAATTTGTTCTTGGTTGTTTTTCTGATGGCCGTGTTTGCCAATCATTATTATTTCAAACTGATTTGAATCATGGGCTTGCTGACACATTATTCTGATTTGATTGAAGCGGGTTGCGACGAGGCGGGCAGAGGCTGTCTTGCTGGTCCGGTGGTGGCTGCTGCGGTGATTCTGAGAAAAGATGCCGATTATCCTGAACTCAATGATTCCAAGCAACTTACGGAAAAGAAAAGGATGCAATTGCGTGAAATGGTAATGAAGGAAGCTGTGTCGTATGGCATAGGTGTTGTCACGGCACAGGAGATTGATGAAATCAATATCTTAAATGCTTCATTCTTAGCGATGCACAGGGCTTTAGATGAATTAAAGCTTCAACCTGAGTTGCTGCTCATTGACGGCAACCGCTTTAATCCATACAAGAAGGTGAAACACGTATGTATTGTTGGGGGCGACGCTAAATATCAGTCTATTGCGGCGGCTTCCATCTTGGCCAAGACCACGAGGGATATGATGATGGCACAATATGACGAACAGTTTCCCGTTTACAATTGGAAGAAAAACAAAGGCTATCCGACTCCTGAGCATAAAAAAGCTATCGCCGACTTTGGCACTTCGCCTTTGCATCGAATGACTTTCAATATGGCAATTCAGTTGAAGTTGGATATTTAATCGGATAGCGTAAAATCATGAATATGAAAAGATTAATCTATATTGTTTTTGTGTTTGTTCTCGTTTCTTCAGGGCATTCATTGAAGGCTCAGACAGATACGATGCGAGCCTATTGGGACGATGTTGATTTCAGCGATTCGACGTTGATTGCATCGCAAAATTTGTCCGACAAATTGGTTGGTTTTTTCTATTCGTTTACCGATGGCGACGAACAACGCTTTGATAGTCTGTCGGTTGAGGGACTGAAATTCGTGCTTGGCAAGGCCAAAGTGAATATGTGGATGTACGAATATATTTTGGGCTTTGCCCTCAATGGCTATTCAAACCTGGGACGAAATCAAGTGACGGATTTTCTTTTGAACTATCCACAACTCGCTGAAGGTGAGATAACTATAGAAGAAGGAATGCGTTTGGATTCCATCGCCGAGCCTTATCAAAAAGTTCGTGTCGGGGTCAAGGCACCTGATTTTTCCGGCGTCACCATTGATGGAGAACCATATAATATCTATGGCTCTACGGCCCAGCGTATCATTGTCGTTTTTTGGTCGACAGACTGCGAATATTGCCATGATTTTTTGAGCCAAATCAGGAAAAAGCTCGACTTGGAGACTGATTTTGAATTGGTTACGTTTGCTTTGGCGGATAGTCTTGAGGACGTAAAAGCGACGGTAAAAAAAATGCACTTGCTTGGATACCATTTTTATGATGATTTGCGTTGGGATGGTAAGGCTTTTATGGATTTCCACGTCACTTCTACGCCTACGGTCTTCGTTTTGGATGCCGACAGGACTATCGTTTGCAAACCATACGATTGGAATGAATTAAAGTTTTGGTTAAGACAAAATAATTGAATTATTTGAAAATCAAATTGCTATGAATATCAAACAAACTATTTCTTTTGGTCTCATCGGACTGACGATGTTGGTGGGACAATGCTTTGCCCAGGACGCTGAATCGCGCTGGGTGGATTCGGTGTACAACAGCTTGACTTTGGAGCAACGTGTGGCGCAGTTGATTTGCATGCGTGCCAACCAGCCCGACAAGCCTTTTTATGAAAACGTGGCACAATACATCAAAAAATACAACATTGGCGGCGTGTGCTTTTTCCGTGCCGATGCCGAGGCTCAAGTGAAGCAAACCAATGATTGGCAGGCACTTGCACAAACGCCTTTGATGGTCACTATCGATGCCGAATGGGGCTTGGGAATGCGTGTGAAAAAGACGTTGTCGTATCCTTATCAGATGACTTTAGGCGCTATCACCGACGATGATCTCCTCTATGAGATGGGACAGCAGGTGGCCGAGCAATGCCAACGTATGGGCATTCAGGTCAACTTTGCGCCAGTGGTGGACGTCAACTCCAATCCGGCTAACCCCATCATTGGCATGCGGAGTTTTGGCGAAGACCCGCAAAAGGTGGGCGAGAAGGGTGCTGCCTATGCATTAGGCATGCAAAGCAAAGGTTTGATTACCTCGATGAAGCATTTCCCAGGTCACGGCAATACGGCCACCGACTCGCACATGACTTTGCCCACCGTGACCCGCACGATGGAAGAGGTGCGCGACATCGAGTTGGCGCCTTTCCGTTACATGATTGAAGAAGGCGTGAACGGCGCGATGGTTGGACATCTCTATTTTCCTGCCATTGAGGCGGTTAAGAACACCTCATCCTCTTTGTCGCATGGCGTGGTGACCGATTTGCTGAAAGAGGAAATGGGCTTCGAAGGCCTGATTTTCACCGATGGTTTGGATATGAAAGGTGTTTCGGAGAAAGTGCGCCAGGACAGCGTGCCTTATGTGGCGTTCATGGCTGGCAACGACGTGCTGATATTGCCCACCGATGTGCCGTTTGCCATCAAGACCATCAAAGCGGCGGCGGAACGTGACCCTCAAGCGGCCGCAAGAGTGGAGGAAAGCTGCAAAAAAATCTTGCGCTATAAGTATCGCGCTGGCTTAAATCACTATCAACCGGCCTCAACTGCCAATCTGATGGACGACTTGAAAAAGAAATCCTATCTTGACCTTCGAAAGCAGCTGTATGAAGAGGCCGTGACTTTGCTGCGAAACGACAGTCAGGTGATGCCTTTGGCCAACAACAAGAAAATAGCGGTGGTGACGATTGGCAACACCAAAAACGATGTGAATAACGGGTTGATTGAGAGAGGTTTCAGCACAAAATCTTTTGTTACCACGAAAGAGAACATCGGTAGCAAGTCGGCGGAATGGCTGAAGCAATTGGAGGCCTATGATTTGGTGGTGGTCAGCATCGAGAAAACCACGATGTTCGCCAACAAAAACTATGGCATCAACGACGAGACGGTGAAGTTCTTCAATCGTCTGGTCGCGCAGAACGACGTGATCCTCAATTTGTTTGCCTGTCCCTATGCCTTGGATATGTTCCGCATCAACAATAGCGTGAAGGGTGTGGTGGTGGCTTACCAAGACGAGGTTCCAGCCGTCGACGCCGTGGTGAGGCTGCTTTCGGGTGAGCTTGAGGCCAAAGGCACTTTGCCCGTTTCGACGAACAAATTCAAGTGCGGCGACGGTTTGGTGGCGATGGCTCCAGAAAAGAAAGTCCATATTTTGCCTTCAAAGGAAATCCCGTCGAAAGGCGTTCAAACGCTGCAAAATGAATCGGTTACGGCAACTCCATCGGGCGTTTTGGATGAGAAATACGTTTCAAAGCTGGATTCGGTGGCACGTTTGGGCATCCGAAAAGGAGCCTATCCAGGATGTCAGATTGTGGCGATGAAAGATGGCAAGATGGTCTACGACAAGTGTTTCGGCAACTTCACCTATGGCGGGGGCCACAAAGTGAAGCCCGATGACCTGTACGACATTGCTTCGTGTACCAAAATATTCGCTTCTACATTGGCTATCATGAAGTTATATGACGATGGACTAATCGACTTGAACAAGACTTTGGCCGACTTTTTCCCCTATTTGAAAGGGAAAGCGCATGGCAAACTGAAACTCATCGACATTATGACTCACCAAGCCGGACTGAAAGCTTGGGTGCCTTTTTATAAGGTGACGATTGATGAAAACGGCCCCATGGAGGAATTCTATAGCGACCAATTGGATGAAAACCATGGCGTTAGGGTGGCCGAAAACCTTTATCTTATTGATGACTACGAGGACCGGATTTTCGATTCTGTCTCGAAGACGGCTTTGGGGAAAAAGAAATATCTTTACAGCGATATGGGCTTCTATTACATGCCCAAAATCGTGAAAATGCTGACCAACCAAACCATTGAGGATTACCTGAACGAGAAGTATTACGGCCCCATGAACCTGAATCACATCTGCTATCAGCCTTTGAACCATTTCACTCGCGAGCAAATTGCCCCGACAGAGAACGACACCGTCTTCCGTAAACAGCTAATTTGGGGCGACGTGCACGACCAAGCGGCAGCCATGTTCGGTGGTGTGGCGGGGCATGCGGGACTGTTTGCGAACGCCCATGACCTGGCTGCGTTGATGCAAATGTTGCTCGACGAAGGCACCTATCAAGGGGTGCGATACCTGAAGCCTGAAACGGTGCGCTATTTCACGAAGGCGCCTTTCGCGGCCAGCAACGACAATAGGCGAGGCATCGGCTTCGATAAGTTGCCTCTCAACAAGAAGGGCTCGTGCACGGCTTCCAAACTGGGCTCGATGCGTGGTTTCGGCCATACGGGATTCACGGGGACTTTCGTTTGGGCCGACCCTGCCAACGATTTGATTATCATTTTCTTGTCGAATCGCGTCTATCCTGATGCCGAGCCTAACAAGCTGGTCAGGACGGGCATCAGGACGGCTTTGCACGACATTCTATACCAAGCCTATCCCATTCCTGAATGAACGAGGCTGGTGAATGCCTTGGCGATGAGTGCTTATTGCCAGAAAATCATTTGATTTCGTAGGTGTTGACCACGCCGATGGCTTCTTCCAAGACCAATTTGGTCATCTTTCCGTCAGCGATGTTGTAGGTCATTTCGACGGAGTTGTAGCCACCTCTCGGCACTTTGCCTTTGGCTTTGATGAGCACAACACGCTGTCCTTTTTCCTCGTTGACGGTGAGGTCAGCATTGTTGTCCTGGGCGGCTTGCTCCCAGTTGCCTAAAAGGCAGTTGAGCAACGTAGAACGTTGCAGCTTCACCATTTTTACCTTTTCGGCATCGAGTTCGGCCTTTTTGCCGTCCATGTTGATTTTCACCATGTTACCGTCGATGACAAAATACTCGCCTTCGGGAGTGGTGTATTGCATGGAGAGTTGGTCGCTGCCATTGAAGATGAGGTGTCCCGCCTTGTTTTTGGTCTTGCCCGAAATCTTCATGACGTGGGTTTGGGTGAAATCGGTGTCGTAGGTTTGTTGCGCGAAAGCCATGCCGGAAAACAGCAAAGCGATGATCATCAGTATAGTGTGTTTCATTTTCTGTGAATTTTCTAAACAAAATGCCCGATATTACAAAAAGTGTGCCTTTTCGTTTTATTTGTCGTCTTTTTCTGCTTTTTCTTGTCCTTTCATCACCCTGCGCTTGTAGGCGGGAATCTTCATCAGCTGCCAGAACACAAAAGGCTGCAGCGAATAGGAAATCATGATGGTGGAGGCCATGCCGATGAGCGTACTCAGACCGATGGAGCGGATGGCTGGGTGCACGGCAAAGAGCAGCGACGATACCACGATGACGAGGATGGCGGCAGAGAAGAAAATGGCCACCTTGTGCCAGGTGAGGATGTCGCGATTGCCCGTCCGCGCTTGTGTGAGCAAGCCTTCGGTGATGAAGATGCTATAGTCGACGCCCACGCCGAAGATAAAGGTGGAGATGATGATGTTGATTAGGTTGAATTCCAGCCCGATAAGGGCCATATAGCCTTGCACCATAAACCAGCTGAACACCATGGGTAGGAAGGAGAGCAGGGCCGTGATGATGTTGCGGAACGACAGCAACAGAATCACCAGGACGAAAAGCGACGAAATCCAAACGGCGATGTTGAAGTCGTCGTTGATGACTTCGACCATGCTCTTGCAATAATAGAACGGCTCCAGGACGAAGGTCTTGGGGTTGGCCACCAAGGCGTCGGTGACGATGTCTTTCTCGTCGAACAGCATCGAGACGTCGGTGAAGACCATGTATTGGTTGTCAGCGTTGCATTCGATGAAGTTGCTCAGCAGGTTGGGCGGCACCACGCCGCTTTCCAGCAGTGAGGCGGGTTCGTATTCGGCGTTGAGCAGTTCCTTGAACTCGTAGAACATCATCGGGTCGAGACCGAACTCATGAGCGCCTTTGTCGACCATGCGAATGGCTTCCGCTTTCCTTTCTTCGGTCCAGTAGGCGTTCCATGCGGCGATGCGTTGCTCTTGGTCTTTTTGGGTGACGAAGAGCTTAGGAATCATGTCGGAATAATGGTGGACCAACCCTTTCTGTTTGAGCGAATCCAGCCTGAGCATCAGCAACTTGTCGGCCTCCAAGGCCTCGTCGATGTTGGTGCTAACGGTGGCGAAATAGAGATGGTAGAAGCCATCGTTGTTTTTCTCGTTGAACAGGCTCTCGGCGGCCACTTCGGCAGAGGAGTTATAGTCGAGATTGCGTAAGTCGCTGTCGAACTTTACTTTAGGTGAGAAGATGATGCCGATGACGACGATGACCACTATCATGGCCAGGACCCAAGGCTTCTTGTCGAAAGGCAAGTTGTTGAGGCGCGAGATGCGGCGGAACGTCTTGCTGTCGGCAGCGGCTTTGCGCTTGGGCAGGAAGTGGGGCAGGAAAACGAGCGCAAACAGGGTGCTACCCAACAAGGCAAATGAGGCGAAAAGGCCGAAGTCGCGGAGCAGGTCGCTGTCGGTGAAGAGCAGGCTACAGAAAGCACCCACCGTGGTGATACAGCCCAACGACACGGGCGTCGACTCGTCCAGCAATAGTTTTTCGGGGTCGCCGACGAAGAAATGGTGAATGAGCACGTGCAAACAGTAGCTGATGGCCACGCCGAGCACGATGGCCCCCAGTCCCAGCGCCATCAGCGACATGCCGCCTTTGAGCCAATAGATGCAGGCGAGCGAAAACGCTGTGCCATAAAGGATGGGTAACAACAGTTTCCAGATGAACGAAAAGCTCCTGAAACACAATCCGATAAGAACCAAAATCAAGACCAAGGAGATGCCCACCGTCACGACGAGGTCTGACTTGATGCGGCCAGCATTGGAAACGCTGCCGATGGGGTCGCCGTGCACGTGGACTTTCACGTCGGGATGTGCGGTTTCAAACTCCTTTTGGGCTTGGGTGAGCATATGGCTGAACTCGGTGGAAGCCAATGAGTTGAGCGAACGGAAGGCAGGTGCAAGGTAGGCCAAGGCCACGGTGCTGTCGGGACAGAACAGCTGTCCGTCGATGAGGGTGAAACTGCCTATGGCTCCTTCAAGGGCGTCGCCAAGCACCACGCCTCGCAGGTTGAGCGGGTCGTAGGCAATGGCTTGGGTGATGTCGCCGGTTTCGTCTTCCATCATTTGGTTGTAGTTGACCCACATCTGTTTTTCAACCGCTTCAGGCTCAAGGGCTTTCTCAAAATCGGCATAGGCTGAAGTGTCGATGAAAGAGGGGATATGCTCCAAGACGAAATCCAAGGCATTCAAGGCCAACTCGGGCTCCAATTTGTAAAGGACGTTGGAAATGAACTGTCCCGTCGAGTCATGGTCGTATAGCAGGTCGATGAATTCCTCTGTGCGTTCAGCCAGGACTTCGGGCCCCACCGGTTCGTCGGCAGAAGCAACCTGGATATAGATTTTGTCCTTCAGCTCGATGGAGCTGAACGCCAATTGACTCTCGACGTTCGATTCGGGCAACAATTTGCTGATGTCTTCTTCATATTTGAGTTGTAGGCCAAAGACGATGAATAGGATTGATGTAACTGCTAATATAATGTACATCAAAGGTTTATGCTGATCAAAAAAACGGAATATTGGTAAAAAAATCCTATGCATTATGGTCGAAAATTGAGGCGGCAAAATTACATTATTTTTCCTTATTTAAACTTACTGTAATTGTTTTTTGTTCTATCTTTGCGGCCTAATTAATTGACTATGCACAAATCATTCTCATCAAAACTTTTGACTTTCCTACTTTTGGTCGTCCCGACCGTTCTTTGTATAGCCCAGCCTCCGGGCGGTGGCGGTGGTTTTCCTGGTGGTCGTCCACCGGGCGGCAGACCTCCAGGAGGGCGTCCTCCCGGCGACCGTCAGTGGGACCAAACCGAGGGCAATATGCCCACCGTGAAACAGAAAAAGAAAGTGCGTGAAGGCGACACTTTTGTGGTGGCAGGCGTGTTGCGTGACGCCAAGACGGGCGAGACGATGCCTTTCGTCAACGTGGCGGTTCTCGATTCCATCGATTCGTCATTGGTCAAAGGCGGCATCAGCAATATGGATGGTGTGTTCGAAATCAGCCAAGTGCCGCAAGGCGCGTTTTTGCTGCGCGTTTCGGCCATCGGCTACGAAACCTATTCCATGCCGTTCACGGTGACCAACAACACCAATTTGGGTACCTTGCGCATCAATCCTGGCGTGACGTCGTTAGGCGAGGTGACAGTGGCCGCCGAACGACCGCTGTATGCCATGGAAGGCGAGAAACTGATTTACAACGTCAGCGAAGACCCGTCCATCCAGACGGGAACCACCGAGGATGCCTTGCAGAACGCGCCTGGCGTGGAGGTCGACGTGGAAGGCAACATCACGTTGCGCGGCGTGTCGAGCGTGGAGATTTGGGTCAACGACAAGCCCTCGAAACTCACAGAGGAGAACCTGAAAACCTATCTCCAGACCTTGCCCGCCAACGCCATCGCGCGCATCGAGACCATCACCAACCCATCGGCGAAATATGCCACTGATGCTGAGGCGGTCATCAACATCGTGACTTCGGCGCACATCAAGAGCAACCAATTCGTCAGCTTCGGCGTCAACGGCTCCAACCAGCCTTTCGTCTCGCCGTGGGTGAGTTATATGTGGAAGAAGGAAAAACTGAGCCTCAACCTGTTTGCCTCGGGGCGTTATAGCGACCGTGAAAACGCCTCCGAAAGCTGGTCGTTGCGCCGCCGCGACAACGCCACAATGGACGACTATGAGGTGACTTGGGCCGACACCACAAGCCAGACCAGTGATAACCGCAGCATGAGCGGCAACCTCTTCATGAATCTCGCTTACGAAATCGACTCGATGAGCGACCTCTCTGTCGATGCTGGCGGCTTCATTAACGGCAACAGGAGTGATATGTTGCGTGGCGAAAGGCAGACCTATTATTACTTGGATTCCATGCCTGTTTTCTCAATGCTTTATGCCGATGAGACCCGCGATAACAGCAATTCAAGGTCTATTTTCGGAAACTTGGGTGCCGACTACACGAAAAAGTTCGACAATGAGGGTCATAACTTCCGCCTCGGGCTGAACACGCGGTTGAACAACAACAATAGCGAGGAATGGTACAACCGGATGTATGACGTTTATACCGACCTCGACGAGCACCGATACATGCTTTCCAATTCAAAAAGCTATGGCGTAAATCTCGATGCCCGTTACAACCATCCTTATAGTTTGGACGGCGAGCTGAGCTATGGCTTGCGACTCGACCACCAACAATCCAACAATGATTTCAGGCGTTATAACGACACGATCGGCAACTTGGTCGACGTGCTTCGTACCTATCAATTCCAAGGTGCTGAATCTAGTGCCAATGCCGACGTCAACTGGACGCACCGTTGGGGCGGATTCACGCTGAGTTCAGGTCTCGGCTTTGGCGGCGACCGGCTCTATTACAACTACATCAGCGATATGCCTTTTGCCGACGACAGCACCTTGTATTTCCTCTCGCTTCGTCCCTCAATCCACTTGACCTACCGCACCGAGGACATGCACAACCTGAAACTCAATTACTCGATGCGTATGTCGCACCCGCGTGGCGAACAACTCAGCAGCTTCCGTCGCTACGGCGAGAATAGCTACTCGGTGGGTAATCCCAATGGGCTGAAAAACGGTTACACCCACAACGTGGAGGCGGGTTGGCAGAAGTTCTTCGAGCGTTTTGGCAACATCGGGATTGAGGCTTACGGACGGTTGAGCACCAACGAAATCAGCTCACTGACCGATGCCGAGTACGACGACTATCTGGACCGCATCGTCAGCTATTCGATGCCTTATAATATGGGCACTTCGTGGCGCTACGGCACCTCGCTCAATATGACTTATCGTCCGACGGGCTTCTTCAATGTGCGCCTCTATGCCAATGTCTACGATTATGGCTACCGTATGGAATACGACCGTGTGGACGAACTGGGCAACATCAACCACCAAATCGACCAGCGCGACAAGTGGTCGTGGAGCGTGCGCGTCAACGCTTGGGCCAAGGTTTTCAACCAGTTGCAGCTGACCGCTTCGGCCAACTACACTTCGCCCACCCTCGGCCTGATGAGCGAGCGCAAGGCGCGATATTTCCTCAACTTGGGTGCTCGCAGCGACTTCTTCAAGCGCCGTTTGTCGGTCTTCGTCAATGTGCAGGACATCTTCAATTGGGGCGCGAGGATTGGCTCGGGAAGCGAAAACCTGAACCCGTATTACCTGTCCAATAGCACCAACAAGATGCTCAACAGCCGTTACATCTCTGCTGGCGTCACTTTCCGTTTCGGTAAGATGGAACTCGAAAAGCAAGCCAAGGACGGCGGCAGCGAGACGGGCGATTCGTTAGAATAAAAAAAGAGGCTGAGCGTAAGCTCAGCCTCTTTTTTTATTCATTCAGAAATCAATACCCAAAGATTTCTTCCGTGCTCACGCGCTTGATGGGACCAAACTCTTGCAGGCCCTTCATGTCGAGTTCCTTCTCGTCGCCGAGGATGACATAGCGGTAGGGCTTGTTGGCCATCTGCTCTTGCTCAAACTTCACGATGTCCTGCAAGGTGATGTTGGGCAAGGCGTTGTAGATGCGCTCGTTGAGGTCGTAGTCGATGCCACGCTGTTGGGCTGTCAGCCAGGCGTTGATGAGACCGAACTTGGTGGTGCGCTGACTGGCCAGACGCTTGGTGAGGGCTTCTTTGGCGATGCCAAAGGCCTGTTCGCTTTGCGGCATCTCGTCAAGGATTTCGAGGAAGTGCTTCACGCAGTCCATCATCTTGTCGTTTTGCGTGATGATGTGGGTGAAGAAGTACTCGGGCTGTTCCTTATAGCTGGGCGTCATGTAGGCGGCATAGGCGTTGTAGGCCAAACCGCGAGCTTCACGCATCTCTTGGAACACGATGGTGTTCATGCCGCCGCCGTAGTATTCGTTGAACAAAGCCTTCACTGCGGCCTCGTCAGGATTCCATTCACGCTCCTCGTTGTGGATCATGCGCATATAGATGTTCTTGGCATCGTAAGGGGCAATGAGGATTTCGTTCTCAGGCGTGGCTTGCAGCTCGTAGTGCTTGCCTTCGGGAACAGCTTGCAACTCGGCCAAGGTCTTGTGGTTCTCGGTGACGGCTTGTGCCATTTCCTGCTCGCTCATTGGGCCATAGTAAAGGACGGTGTGCTCATAGTTCTTGAGGTTCTTCATCAGATCGAGGAGTTCCTGCGGGTCTTGCTGCTGCAGCTGGTTGTTGGAAAGGATGTTGCGGCTGGCGTTGTAGGGGCCATAGAGTCCGTAGTTCACCAAAGCGCTGAAGTTGCGGTTCTGGTTCGTCTTGGCATTGTCGCGGGCTTGCATCGTCATTTGGACGTACATCTGCCAGGCTTCTTGGTCGACTTGGGCGTTTTCCAAAATGTCTTCAAGCAAAGCCAAGGCCTCGGGCATGTTCTCGCTCAAACCACTCAAGTTGACATTGATGCTACGATCGCCCACCATGATACGGTATTCGCATGCCAGTTTGTAGAACTGCTGCTTGATTTGCTCGTTGCTAAGCTTGTCGGTGCCGAGATAATCCAGATAATCGGCGGCATAGTCGTATTTCAGTTCGGCATCCTTGCCAAAGTCGTAGCGGAACGAAAGGACGAAACGGCCGTTTTCCTTGTTATAGACATAGATATAAGGCAGGTTGGCCTCGGTCTTGCCAAAGGTCAGGTCTTTCTTGAAGTCGACGAAACGGGGCTGGATGGGTTGCACTTCAGTCTCTTGCACTTCCTTCACGAAGTCGCTCACGAGGTCGCGGTTGGTCGGGATGGGTGTGATGGCCGGTTTGTCGATTTTCTTTTGGTTTTCGTCCACGCCTTGGCGCTTGTAGACCACCACATAGTTGTCGTTGAAATGCTTGTTGGCAAAGGCCACAATCTGTTCCTTGGTGATGTTGGAAATGCGGTCGAGATAGCCGACTTGCTGACTCCACGGCACCTCATTAATATAGGTGTCGACGAACATGTTGGCGCGAGCCATGTTGCTTTCCAAGGAGTTGTAATAGTCGAGCTTGTTGTTGTTCACGACGGAAGGCAACAGGTCGTCGGAGAAGTCGCCGCTCTTCAGCTTTTCGACTTCCGACAGCAGCAAATCCTTGGCTTCCTCAAGGCTTTGTCCAGGTCTTGGCGTGCCGCCCATAATGAAGCTGGAATAGTCGCGGAGGGTTTGTGAGCCCGCCCAGGCGCCCAACATCTTCATCTGTTGGTTGATGTCGAGGTCGATGAGGCCGGCGGTGCCGTTGTTCAACATTTCGCCGATGAGGTTCAACGTATCGTTTTGCAGCGAGTTGCCACGGTCGAAACGCCAGCCCAGCCACACATTCTCGGCTTCGAGGCCGTAGACGGTGGTGTCGCGAGGCGCAGTGATGGGAGCCAAAGCGGCAAATTCAGGTTGCTTCACATCCTCGCCAGGCTGCCATTCGCCGAAATACTTGTCGATGATGGCAATCACCTCGTCGGGATTGAAGTCGCCAGCCATGCAGATGGCCACGTTGTTCGGGCGATACCACTTGTTGAAGTAGTTCTTGATGTTGACAATCGAAGGATTCTTCAAGTGATCCTGCGTGCCGATGGTGGTCTGCGTGCCGTAGGGGTGGGTGGGGAAGAGCATGGCGCTCAGGGCTTCCCACGACTTGCGGCTGTCCTGCGCGATGCCGATGTTGTATTCCTCATACACGGCTTCCAGCTCGGTGTGGAAACCACGGATGACCATATTTATGAAACGGTCGGCCTGGATCTTGGCCCAGTTCTCGACTTCGTTGGACGGGATGTCCTCGGTGTAGCAAGTCACGTCGTTGGAGGTGTAGGCGTTGGTGCCTTCCGCGCCGATGGCCGACATCAGTTTGTCGTACTCGTTGGGGATGAAATACTGGGCGGCCAGCTGGCTCACCGAGTCGATTTCATGGTAGGCGATGCGGCGTTCCTCGGGGTCGGTCAGGGTGCGGTATTTCTCGTAACGTGCCTCGATGTCGTCAAGGAATGGCTTCTCGGCTTCGGCATCGGTGGTGCCGTATTTGTCCGTGCCCTTGAACATCAGATGCTCAAGGTAGTGGGCCAAGCCCGTCGTTTCGGCGGGGTCGTTCTTCGAGCCGGTGCGCACGGCGATGTAGGTTTGGATGCGCGGCTCCTCTTGGTTGACGCTCAGGTAGACTTTCAGTCCGTTGTCGAGCGTGTAGATGCGTGTCTCGGTGGGGTCGCCCTTCACCGTCTCAAATTTGTACTTGCTTTCTTGCTTCTTCGTGCATGACGAAACAAGCAAAAGCAATGCCGTACCCAATAGCAGTACGACCTTTCTGCTTTTTTGTAATCTTTTCATTTTTAGATATTTAATTGTTAGATTGTTGTCGGCTGACCAAATGAATTTGATTTGGCAAAAGTACGGTAAATATCTCAATGAAGGAAAAGATTTCTTGATTATTGCTACGAATTGTCGTACAAATATTCCACTCTGTAAAAACATTATTTGAAAATCCTTATTTTTGCAACGATAATTATAAACCAACTATGATGAAAGCTACCAGACTCTTTAAGTTCGGTGCGATAATGGCACTGTTTTCTATCTGCGGCACTTTGTTTGCCCAAATCCAGACTTTCCCTTGGCAAGGCACTAACCGAGAATACCTCGTTAGGGCACCTCAGGGGGTGGAGAAGCCTGTCCCAGTATTGTTTTTCTTGCACGGATTGGGCGACAACATTACACGCGTCGACAGCGAGTACAACTTCCAACAGATTGCCGAGGACTTCGGTTGGGTCATCCTGGTGCCACAAGCTTTGCCACAGTCGGGGTTCACGATGTGGAATGCTGGCATGATGAGCAGCAACATCGATGATTCGGGCTTCCTGATGGCTTTGGTTGACTCATTGGCCGAACCTTACCACATCAACCTCGATAGCGTTTTCTTCACTGGCTTCTCAATGGGAGGCTTCATGACCCACCGTATGGCCATTGAACATGGCGACCGCATCGCAGGTTGCGCCCCCGTCAGCGGTCTTATCACCTTCGCGATGAGCGAGTTGAACCCAGTGTCTCCCGTTAGGATGCTTCACATCCACGGCACGAGCGACAATGTAGTCAATTACGACGGCACTTCGCAAGTGTTTGGCGGCACGCTCGGACTCAGCGTTGAAGCCATACTCGAATACTGGCAAAATGCCAACAGCTGTGATGGTGAACCCGAAATAGACACGTTGCCCGACACACACAATGATGGGCTGCGGTTCATCCGCTACACATACGACTGCGGCACCGAGTTAGAGCACATCAAGGTCGTGGGCGGTACCCACACATGGTACCACAGCGACGCCCAATACGACGCCAGCTACATGAACCTCATCCATGAATTCTTCACTCGGAAAGTCATCGACGATGGCGTCACAGAAATCCCAACAGGCCGCCTCAACATTTGGCCCAATCCGACCCAAGGAGTGTTCAACATGGAAGTGGAGGAAACTTCGACTGTCGAGGTGATCGACGTACAAGGACGTGTGGTCGTCAGGCAAGAGGTTCAGTCCGGTACGGCCTGCATCGATCTCAGTGGAATGCCCGAAGGCGTCTATTTCGTCAAAAGAGAGAGCGGAACCGCTAAGGTAATCGTGGCCAAATAAAACACTTCTTGGACATTTTATTTTGAAGGAAAAACGATTTTCCCTATCTTTGCCGCTTCAATTTTTGTTGAAAACGACAAATTCTATTACTATGCAAGATTATTTCAAAAGTATGCTTCCTGCCGAGGAACTCGCGCAGTTGCACTACATCCCGACCCTTCCCGAGTTTGTGACTTGGATTGAACAGAAGTGGTCGGATTTGCCCTGTCTTTCCGACACGGTGAACACTTACAATTATAAAGAAGTCTGCGAGACCATTGCCCGCAAACGCGCTTTGCTCAATTCGTTTGGCCTGCAAAAAGGCGACAAAGTAGCCATCTTGGACAACACTACGGTTGATGCCGTTGAGATGTTTCTGGCTGTTACTTCTGCGGGGTATGTAGCCATCAACCTGCCGGCACAGCTTCCACCGCAAGCCATTGTGGGTTGCTGCATGAAGTTTGGCGTGAAGGTCATCGCCTATGGCAAGGACTTTGCCGAAGCCGTCGCTGGCGTGCCCTGCAAGGCCGTTGCCATCACCGATTGCGCCGAACAGAAGGCTCCTGTCGCCGTGGTCGACAAGGACGATGCCGCTGCCATCTTCTTCACGGGTGGCACTACGGGTGCGCCCAAAGGCGCTGTCTTGCCGCATCGAGCCCTGATGCGCGGCGCGTTGAACGGCGTTTATGCCCCTGGCTCACAGCTTGGCCACCATCGTTATGCCTGCGTGTTGCCTCTCAGCCATGTGTTTGGCCTGATTCGCAGCACCTTGTCGGTGCTTCACGAAGGTGGTGCATGGTATGCCGCATCCAACACCAAGGAAACCATCACCAAATTCCCCGTCATCAAGCCTACATGCTTGGTGGCTGTTCCTGGCATTTGCGAGATCCTTTTGGGTCTGGTCAAGTTGTACGGCAAGCCCTTCCTTGGGGGCAACTTGAAGTTCATCATCTCGGGCGCTGCCAACGTGCCTCCTAAACTCATCAAAGAGTTTGACGAGTTGGGCATCAGCCTCTTTGAAGGCTACGGCATGACTGAGACGGCCAACCTGACCACGGGTAACGTCGATGTGAAGGAAAGACCCACGTCGGTCGGTAAGGTGTATCCCGAGCAAGAGCTGAAGGTAGTCGACGGCGAGCTGTGGATCAAGGGCGACAACCTCTTCCTCGGCTATTACGGCGATCCTGAGAAGACAGCTGAGGTGATGACCGAAGATGGCTGGCTGAAGACTGGCGACTTGGTGCGCTTCGACGAAGAAGGTTACATGTATATTGTGGGTCGTATCAAGAACCTTATCATTCTCGCCAATGGCGAAAACGTCAGCCCCGAAAGCATCGAGGAGCCTTTCTACCAAGACCCGAAGCTCCGCGACTGCCTTGTCAAGGAAGAAGAGGTGGATGGTCGCGGCGTGATTGCCATCGAGATCTATCCGCGCATCGACGATTTCGGCGACACACCGTGGGAAGAGGTGGAAGCCTATTTCAAGGACTTGGTCGGCAAAGTCAACGCCACGTTGCCCACCACCCATCAAGTCAGCAAAATCACCGTGCGCAAGGAGGACTTCAAGCGTACTGGAGCCATGAAAGTATCAAGAAATTAAGCCGCTATGCAAAGAGAAACCATATTGGACGGATTGAAAGAAATCCTGAAGGTAATCAAGCCCTCGATGGACTTGGATTTGGTCACCGATGAATCACAACTGGTTCGAGACTTGGGCCTTGACTCGCTGACCATCTTGCTCTTGAGTTTGGCCATCGAGACCAAATTCCAATTCAAGTTTGAAGGCACGCCCAAGTTCACCACAGTAGGGGAGGTGCTCGATTACGTCGAAACACACACAACACTATAACTATGTCCATTACAATCAAGAAGGTGGAAAGCCACAAGCAGATGAAACAGTTTGTGGCTTTTCCCCTCAAACTCTACAAGAACTGCGAGAATTGGGTGCCCGCCCTTGAAGGCGACGAATACGATACCTTCAATCCCGAGAAAAATGGTGCCTATGAGTTTTGCGAAGCCGATTGTTTCTTGGCCTATCGTGGCGAGGAAATCGTCGGACGTGTGGCCGCCATCATCAACCATAAGGCTGACGATGCAAAGAACATCGTCCGCTTCGGTTGGCTTGACTTCATCGAGGACGAGGAAGTGCTTCATGCCCTGATCGACACCGTGGTGGCGTGGGGCAAACAGCGCGGACGTACCGAGATGCACGGCCCGTGGGGCTTCACCGACATGGACAAGGAGGGCTTGCTCGTTGAAGGTTTTGAGCATCTCAGCCCATTCACCTGTCTCTACAACTTTCCGTATTATGGCACCATGCTCGAAAAGATGGGCTTCGTCAAAGATGTCGACTGGACGCAGCGCACGCTTGAGGTGAGCAAGGAACTGCCCCAGATGTTCCAATTTACCCATCTGATTGAAGAGCGTTTTAAGGTGCACGTCGTTCAACCCAAGAGCATGAAGGAGATGGGCAAGCGCTATGGCATGGAGATTTTCCATATGTACAACGAGGCCTTCGCCCCGTTGCACGGCTTCTCGCCTTTGACCGACAAGCAGATTGCGGCCTACCTGAAGACCTACGTGCCCATTTTGGACAAGGACTTTGTGGCTGTGGCCGTCAACGATCAAGACAAGCCTGTGGGCTTCCTTTTCTGTGTGCCCTCACTCTCCAAGGCCGTGAAGAAAAGCAACGGACGCTTGTTCCCCTTCGGTTTCGTCAATATCCTTAAGGCTTTGAAGAAAAACGACACCCTCGAGGCCTTGATTATGGGCGTTATGCCTGAATATCAGCAATGTGGAATACCCGTGTTGCTGTTCAAATACCTGCATGAGAATTGCATCAGGCGCGGCATCGGCACCATCATCATGAATCCGCAATTGGAAGAGAACTACAAGGTTCAGTCGCTTTTCGGTGAGTACAAAACCGTCCCGTTCATGCGCCGAAGAGCGTATAAGAAAGAGATTTGATTTATTTTCACTCTTTTCGTTCAATCACTTTTTCACCTTGCCCAACACGCGCATCAGCGCATCCCACCAGCGGGTAGGCAAGAGCCAGTGGAAGAACACGATGGCACCTGAGTAAGCGCCAATCCTATATCGAGCCAGTGGGTGACGGCTGTTTACCGCCCTGCTGATGGCCTTCGCCACCACCGATGGCTTCGAGAGGAATTTTGAGTCATAGATCCAATGGAACGCTCTCGATTCGTTGAGGGCTGTGGCCTCGTAAGGTGTATCCTTCGACGATGCCGCCAGATGGTCGGCGGCAATATGCCCCCATTCCGTCTTGATGCCTCCTGGCTCAATCATCACCACGTCGATGCCGAAGGGTTTCATCTCCATGCGGAGGGCATCGCTAAAAGCCTCGACTGAGTATTTGGAAACGTGATACCAGCCGCCATAGTAAAGCACTGCTTTGCCTGCCACCGACGAAGTGTTGATGATGCGTCCCGAGCCCTGGTTGCGCATGATGGGAAGCACCATTTGGCATAAACGGGCCAGGCCAAACACGTTGACCTCGATTTGCCGTCGCGCGTCTTCCATGGGTACGTTTTCTATGGCTCCAAAATAACCGTAACCGGCGTTGTTGATGAGGACATCGATGCGCCCATCAGCGTCAAGGACCGTTTTCACGCCTTCGGCCATCGAGCTTTCATCTGTGACGTCCATTCTGATGGGGATGACACCTTTCTCACGTAGCGGCTCCATCTTCTCGACTCTACGAGCGGCGGCATACACCTTATGACCCTGCTCGGCGAGCATCAAAGCGGCATCATAACCAATGCCACTGCTGGCACCGGTGAGGAGGATGATTTTTTTGTCGGATTTGTTCATTGTTGGGAGTTTGTCGTTGTATAGTTGTTCAAGAATGATTCTTGTTGTTTAGCAATTCAGTTATGAAACCGCGTGGTTATAGATGTCCTCTATCACCAATCCAGCAATCATGAAGCCGAAGATGGCCGTGATATGCGCCGTGGTGCCGTTGATTTGGGCTTTCGATGAACACCATTCGTGATTGAGGAGTTCGGGGTTGCCCGCCGCGATGATGGCTTTGGGGCACATGCAGGCACTGGTGCCACAAGAGCTGGCCGCACCTTTGTTGGGCAGCACCTCCGGCGAGAAGACGCATTTGAACTTTTTCTTCGGATACTCGTCCATCTTCTTGAAACGCTTGCGGATAGCGCGTGCCAAAGGGCAACCTTGCACTTCCCAAAACTCGGCCACCTGTACCTTGGTCGGATCCATCTTGAGGGCGGCACCCATGGCCGAAAACAGCTTGCCTTGACAGGCGGTGGCATGCAAGATGAGGTGCACCTTGTCCTTGAGGCTGTCGATGGCATCGATGATGTAGTCGTAGGTCTCAAGTTGGAATCTCTCGGCGTTTTCTGCGGAATAAATCTCCTGCATCGCGTTGATTTCGGCTTGTGGGTTGATTTGTAAAAGGCGCTCCTTCAGTACCTCCACTTTGATTTGTCCCACCGTCTTGGTGGTGGCTTGCAGCTGGCGGTTAACGTTGGTGATGCACACGCAGTCGCTGTCGACGATGGTGAGATGGCGGATGCCGCTGCGCACGAGGCTCTCAGCGCACCAGCTCCCAACACCGCCCAAGCCGAAGATGATGACGCGCTTGCTGCTGATGCGCTCCATCGTCTCCTCGCCAACGAGCAGGTTCAGGCGGTTGAATATGGCGTTTTCAATGGTCATCTTATAGAGTCATGGTTGTTGCGAGATGGGCAGCAAAGATAAGGTTTTATCATCGAACTTGGACATTTTTTCGTATTTTTGCAGCCGATTTTAACCATTGAAGCAGCCTGGTAGAGCTGTGTGAGGTGCGCCTCGAAAACTCCGATTCGATTATGTCAAACACAAACGTTTCAAGAAGAGTGACGGCCACCATCCTCTCGATGTCGCTGCTCACCGTGATGGCAGGAGCCGCCATCGCGCCCGCATTGGGCATCATCAAGGCTCACTTCGCCGATGCGCCGGCATTGCTTGTACAGTTCATCGTCAGCATGCCAGCGCTACTGATTATCCTCACCAACTTGTTTTTCCGTCCCGTCAGCCGAAGGCTACGCACCCGTGCCATCGCCATCATTGGCTTGCTGCTTTATGTGGTGGCAGGAGCGGGGTGCTTCTTCGTCGACGGCATCGGATTGCTTTTGGTTTTGAGGGCGTTGCTCGGCATCAGCGTCGGACTGATTATGCCGCTCTCCACGGGCCTGCTGGCCTATTATTTCCCGCCTGAGGAACAAGCTCGCCTGATGGGCCTCTCGGCGGCGATGAACCAGATGGGTGGGGTAGTGGCGACACTTTTGGCGGGACTGCTGGCCACCATCGAGTGGAACTATGCCTTCTTGGTCTATCTGCTCGGCCTCGTCGCCCTGGTGATGGTCTGCCTGTGGCTCCCCGATGAGCAACTCGGCAAAGGTGAACGACAAGGCGCTTCGTTCCAGCCAAAGCAACTGCTCAAGTTTCATCCTTCCGTCGTGGGAATGCTCTTACTGATGATGATTTTCTTCATCTTTCCCACCAACTTTGCCATCATCGCGGCACGGCAGACGGGACTTTCCACACAGATCATCACAATGATTATGGTCGGCTTGGACGTCGTGGCCTTCTTCGTGGGGTTGGTTTTCGGCTTCCTAATGCGTCGTTTCCGAAAATCCATCAAGTATTTCGCGCCAGCGTTTTTTTTGTTGGGCTATGCGTCCTACCTGATTCCCTCGATAGCGATGATCCTCCTTGGGTCGGTATGCATCGGCGTGGCCAATGGCGTGGGCGTGCCTTACCTCAACACCATCGCCAGCATCAAGGGTGGGCGCGACTCGGCCACCACGGTGATGCCGTTGCTTTCCGCTGCGCTTTATCTGGGGCAGTTCATCTCGCCGATAGTCGTCACGCCTTTGTCGAAAGCCGTTTTTGGCCCCGACGATTTGACGGCACCCTATAAAATAGGTCTTGTGCTATGCATCGTGTTCCTCGTCCAGGTCTTCGCTACGAGGCGGTTCCAGAGTCTTCCGCCAGAGAGCGACCATACAAAAAGCACAAGTGAAGGGCAACATTAAGCTTTTGTAACGATTTGCGGGTTTTTCTTTCCTTTCATCGGGATTTTCTACAAAACAATCCGTAAAAAAGGTAAGCATCGCAAAGAAAAATAGTTGTAGTTTTGCATCATCAAATTTGTAAATCGTTAAAATCGAATATTATGCAAAACATCAAATTGTCAAACGGCATCGAAATGCCGGTTTTAGGTTACGGAGTGTTCCAAGTGCCGCCGCAAGAGGCGGAGCGTTGCGTAAGCGACGCGCTTTCAGTGGGTTATCGTCTCATCGACACGGCCCAGGCTTATTTCAACGAGGAAGGGGTAGGGGAGGCCATCGCCAAGTCGGGCATCAAGCGCGAGGAGCTGTTCCTCGTCACCAAGGTATGGGTCAGCAATGCGGGCGAAGAAAAGGCCGCCAAAAGCATCGACGAGAGCCTGCGCAAGCTGAAAACGGATTACATCGACCTGCTGCTCATCCATCAGGCCTACGGCGACGTGTTCGGCTCGTGGCGCGCGATGGAAAAGGCCTATCGCGACGGCAAGGTGCGCGCCATCGGCGTGAGCAACTTCCAAGCCGCCCGTTTCTTCGACTTCGCCCATTATGTCGAGGTGAAGCCTATGGTCAACCAGCTGCAATGCAACGCTATGATCCAGCAACAAGGCATCGAGCCCGAGCTGGCCGCTTTCGGCACCAAGATGATGGCTTGGGGTCCGCTCGGCGGTCAGGGCGTGGATGGCATCATCAAGAGCGAACTGCTGGGTGGCATCGGGGCCAAATACGGCAAGACCGCATCGCAAGTGGCTCTCCGTTGGCTCACGCAACGCGGCATCGTGGCCATCCCAAAGAGCAGCCACAAGGAGCGTATGGAGCAGAATTTCAACATCTTCGATTTCACGCTCACCGATGAGGATATGGCCCAAATCGCGACGATGAACCAACACGACACGGGCACCATCAATTTCACCGACCCGCAGTTTGTGAAGTATCTGATTGAGACTTACGGATAAGCAAGGAAATGACGAGAATTCGGTTTTTGCGCCCAAAATTCCTTTATTTTTGCAAACAAAACCAGCAAAACATGAACTCGTCTCGTTGTCATTCAATCATCTTCTTGATTCTCATTGGATTCGCGCCTTTTTGGGCTTCGGCGCAAACGGAACGTCCTGCCGATTTCCTCGACAAATATACCTTAAAGGAAGTCATGGTGCTGAGCCGGCACAACATCCGCTCGCCCATTTCGGGGAAACGCTCCACGTTGCGGCGCATCACGCCGCATGAGTGGTTTGCATGGTCGTCGGCGCCGAGCGAGCTCTCATTGCGCGGCGGCGCGTTGGAAACGATGATGGGCCAGTATTTCCGCAAATGGCTCGTCAGCGAAGGCCTGATGAAAGAGAACGAAATTCCCGAGGAAGGTGCCATGCGCTTCTATGCCAATTCGTTGCAGCGCACTATTGCCACGGCGCAATATTTCTCGTCGGGGATGCTGCCCGTGGCCAACGTCCGCATCGAGCGCCATCGCGAGGTGGGCAAGATGGACCCTGTTTTCAACCCGCAAATCACCGACGACAACGACGAATTCAAGGCCCTTGCCCAACGGCAAATCGCCGCGATGGGCGGCGCGAAAGGGCTGGTAGGAATAGGAGAGAAAATGACAGAAAACTTTAGGTTGCTTGAGCAAGTGCTTGACATTGAGGAAAGTGCTGCCTGTCGCGAAGGCGACACTTGCCGTTTCCGCACCGACGACGCGCATGTCTATCTCATCAAGAACCGCGAGCCGGGCATGGGCGGCTCGTTGCGCCTCGCCTGCCAAGCCGCCGACGCGCTCGTCCTCCAGTATTACGAGGAACCCGATGCGGTGAAGGCGGCCTTCGGCGACACGCTGACACTCGAGGATTGGGAAAAGATTTCGGCCATCAAGGATTGGTACGGCGATGTGCTGTTCACCGCGCCTGTGGTGGCGCGACAGGTGGCGCGCCCGCTTTTGCTGACGATGCTGGAGGAACTGCAGAACGAAGAAAGGAAATTCACTTTCCTTTGTGGCCACGACTCCAACATTGGCAGTGTGTTGGCGGCACTCAACGCAGAGGATTACAGCCTGCCGCAAACCATCGAGAAGAAGACGCCCATCGGATGCAAGTTGGTTATTGAGAAATGGGAAAACACAGAAGGACAACTTTTTGCATCCGTCCATCTTGTCTATCAAAGCACGGAGCAACTACGCCTAATGACACTTCTCGACCTCGACAACCCTCCAGTGACCTTCCCGATTCATTTCATCGGATTGGAGCTTAATGCCGACGGGCTTTATCTTTTGGACGAACTCTTGGAACGGTTTGAGGAAAGCATTGACGCGAAATAAGGGAAAAAAGACCAGTATCAATTCATCCGCAATCCGGGCGAAGGCTTGGGTTGCGGATGATTCATTATGCCCCAGAGAATTTTATACAAAAAAATCCGTAATATGGGTAACTCCTTTTTTGTGGATTTCTTGTATTTTTGCACGGACATAATTTATTGAGCGATGTGGTTTTTGAAATGATCGAACTATGAATAAAAAGACTTTGGTTCTCGCCGCGACAGTCGTAATGATGGCTTCTTGCGGCAGCAAAACGGAAACGAAAAAAGAGATGAATACATTGAGTTTCAACAATGAGCAGGCAGTCTGTATGTCGGCCATCGCCTGCAACGAGGCCAAAGCCGACTATGCGGCCTTGAGCCAAGCCCTCAACGAAGGACTGGATGCCGGCCTGACCGTCAGCCAAGTGAAGGAAGCCCTTTCGCAACTCTACGCTTACACAGGTTTTCCGCGCTCACTGAATGCTTTGGGCACCTTGCAAAAGGTGTTGGAACAGCGCAAAAACGAAGGCAAAACCACCCTTGAAGGCGAGGACGCTTCACCCTTGCCGAGCGATTATGACGCCTTGAAGCAAGGCACCGAAGTGCAGACCCAGGTGAGCGGTCGCGTCTTCGATTACGCCTTCTGTCCCGCCGAGGATTACTACCTGAAAGCCCACCTTTTCGGCGACATCTTTGCCCGCGACAACCTCACCTTCGCCGACCGCGAGCTTATCACCGTCAGCGCGCTGAGTGGACTGGAGAATGTGATGCCGCAGTTGCAGGCACACGTGCGTGGCGCCTTGAATATGGGTGTAAGCGAAGCCCAGCTTCGTGCCATCCCCGATGCCCTCGAAGCCAAGGGCTTGCTTTCCGAAGCGCAACGCGCCCGTGCCGCCATCGCCACGGCGGTGGACGGCAAGACCGATGTGGCCTATTCGTCGTCGGTGTGGCCGCTCGGCGAGCCGAATACGGCCTTTGCGCAATATTTCGTTGGCAACAGCTACCTCGCCATCCTCGACCAAAGTGGCCTGTGCAATGTCACTTTTGAGCCGGGATGTCGCAACAATTGGCACATCCACCACGGTGCGGTGCAGATGCTGGTTTGCGTGAGCGGTCGTGGCTGGTATCAGGAATGGGGCAAGGAACCCGTCGAGCTGAAACCCGGCGTGGTCATCGCCGTCCCCGAGGGCGTGAAGCATTGGCACGGTGCCGCCAAGGACAGCTGGATGCAACACCTCACCTACCACACCGATGTGCAGCCTGGCAACAGCACGGAATGGATAGAAGCGGTTGGGGATGAGGAATATTCAGCACTTTGAACGATTAACAAATAAAACACTATTACAATGAAGAAACACATTATGATTTTGGCGGCCATTCTCGGCATCAGCCTGACGGCCTGCTCGCAAGGAAACAACAAGAAAGAAAACAAACAAGCAACACAAACAACAGAAACACAGGAGAACAAGGAAATGAAGACATTAGTAGTTTACTTCTCGGCCACGGGAACCACCAAGGCCGCCGCACAACGCCTGGCGAAAGAAAAGAACGCCGACCTTTACGAAATCACACCCGAAGTGCCCTACACCGACGCCGACCTCGACTGGCGCGACAAGCAGTCGCGCTCGACCCTCGAGATGAACGACAAGAGTTCGCGTCCCGCCATCGCTGGCCGTTGCGAGAACATCGCCGACTACGACGTGGTTTGGATCGGCTTCCCCGTGTGGTGGTACACCGCCCCCACCATCATCAACACCTTCATCGAAGCCCACGACCTGAGCGGCAAGACCTTGTGCGTCTTCGCCACCAGTGGCGGCAGCGGCGTGAGCGGCTCGGCCAACGACCTCAAGAAAGCCTATCCGCAATACACTTGGGGCGAGAGCCGTTTGATGAACTAAACGCACGCATCGGTAATCGCAATATTACCGTGCTTTTCAAGGCTGTTTTCTGAAAAGGAGACGGCCTTTTTTCTTTTTTTCCTATTTTTGCATCGAAATACCAAGTTTCTACCCATTGACTTCGCGATGCAGCAAGAAGTAATCATAGAAAAAGACCTGTTCAGTTTGGGCTCCGACCGCGTGGCGGATTATGTGGCGCACATCTTCTGCGAAGGCGGCGGTTGCGAGTTCGTCTTCAACGAGAAGCGTTTCGCCCTCCGTTCGGGCGACTGCGCCATCATCACCATCACGAAGTTGGTTTTCGATGTGGAGCCTACCGACGATTTCGAGGTCACGGTCATCTATGTGCACAACACCTTCTTGGTGCAGTCGTCGCCCGAAAGCAACTACGGCACAAAGGGCATTATGGCGCTCTACAACAATCCTGTGATGTGGCTCGACGAAAAGCATCAGGAGGTGTGCCGCAGCGATTTCAAGATGGTGGAATACCGCTTCAACGACACGGGGCACCATTTCTATAAAGAGGCCTTGAGTTCGGCGTTGCGCTCGCTTTTCTTGGACTATTTCGACTTCCACATCCGCATCGACGGCGGCGAAACGACCTTCTCCGACACACAGTCCGCGATGATCAGGGGCTTTATGAGCCTTCTCGAAAGCGGCGCCTACAAGGAGCACCGCGACTTGAACCATTACGCCAACCTGCTTTGCGTGACGGCGAAGCACCTTTCATCCATCTGCAAGAAAGTCAGTGGTTTCCCAGCCAATTATTGGATCAACCGCTTCACCATCATCGACATCCAGCGCAGGCTGAAGGACCCGACGGTCACACTCGCCCAAATCGCCGAGGAGTTCAACTTCTCCTCACAGGCCTTTTTCTCGCGCTATGTCTTCAACCTCTTGGGGAAGTATCCTTCGGAGTTTCGGGAGAAATAAATTTCTCCAATAAGCAAAAAGTGATAATCTTTCCGAAAAAATGGTAAAAGCCATTTCGGGGAATAGTTATTTCTTTGTGCAATCAAGTAAGATTCAACTAATTAATAATAAACTCAAACTAACGAACTATGAAAACTCGACTTTTCACGATGCTGGCAGCGGTGCTGTTGAGTGTCAGTGCCTTTGCACAGAATTTTGACCACGAAGTGACGCAACCCGCGCCAGGTGGCAACACTCCCGACGGCGGTCCTCAAGCCGTATCCAATATCACATCAGTGGCGGGTGTCCCGCTGGTGCGGCTCAACAATGGCGTAATGATGCCTCGTTTCGGCCTTGGCACCCAGGTTCAGAGTTTGGAAGGCCCAAACCAGAGACAAATACTTAACGAAACCGTCAATGGGATGGTCATCTCGGCGCTTCAGTCGGGCTACCGCCATCTGGACGATGCGATGTTCTACTACAACGAACGCGGAACGGGATGGGGTATCCTGGAAAGCGGCGTGCCCCGCGAAGAGATTTGGGTGACGAGCAAAATCTCGGGCAATTTGGCCGACGCGCAGAATGCGTTTAACGGTATGCTCGAAAGGCTGCAAGTCGACTATATCGACCTTGTGTATATCCACCACCCCGCCGGCACTTTGACGGACATCCTTGCCTGCTGGCGCGTGATGGAGGACGAATACAAGGCAGGCAGAATCAGGGCACTCGGCATCAGCAATTTCGACAACCGGATGGAAGCGTTCAACTATATCCTGCAAAACGCGGAAATCAAGCCGCAAATCGCGCAGATAGAGTGTCACCCGCTTGCCCAAAGAACGGACGCCAGACCCCTTTACGCCGACAATTACGATATGCAGGTGGAATGTTGGTATCCGCTGAACCACAACCGCAATGATGTGAACAACCCCACGCTCCAACAGATAGCCCAAGCGCACGGGAAAACGGTCTATCAGATCATTCTCCGCTGGCACATACAGGAAGGTCTCTGCCCTGTCCCTGGCTCGACCAACCCCGCCCACATCCTCGAAAACATCAGCATTTTCGACTTCGATCTGTCCGCTGAAGAGATGGAAGCCATCAGAGGCATTGACATGGGCGATGCGGGAAGGTCGTTCAATCTTCAGTACGGCAATTGGGGCTTCGGCAATTTTGTTGATTACGAGTATGAGCACACTTACACCCCCTCTGCCGTCACCGAAAATGAAGATATAAATACCGACATCGAACCTGTCCGGATTTTCACGGTGAATGGCAAGCAGGTGAACACCTTGCAAAATGGCATCAACATCATCCTTATGAGCGATGGAACCGTAAAGAAGGTGGTTGTTTTCAAATGATGGAGAAACGCACCTTCACCGCCAAAAGTGAAACAATCCCCGAAAAATGTATAAAATCATTTTCGGGGATTTTTCATTATTTTGCAGAAAATACAAAATAGAGCAAAATGAATAAACCAATCAAATTCGCAGCCACGATGCTGCTTGTTCTGGCAAGCCTGACGGCGTGCAACCATCAACCTGAACCCAAGAATCAAAACACCGAGCCGCAATGTCTCGTCATCGAAAAGCAAGGCGTGTTCTCGTCGGGCGGGCGGGTGACCGACCCCATCCCAGGCGAATACGACCCCACCCAAAACTGGATGGATCCAACCCGTAAGGGCACGACAACCCATGTCGATCACTCCAACACGTTCTACCAAATCCCCACTGGCGGCAACGGGCTGCCGGTGGTCTTCCTGCACGGCTACGGACAGACCCGCACGGGCTGGCAATCGACGCCCGATGGTCACGAGGGTTGGGCCGACCTTTTCCTGAAAAAAGGCTATTCGGTGTTTTTGGTGGACCAGCCGCGTCGTGGTGCCGCCGCTGCCACCGAGGAGATCGTCAACGACCCGGGCGATGTGGACGGCACGCACTACAAGGTCGGGGAGCAGGCTTGGTATACCCATTTCCGCATCGGCCGCGTGGCGCCCGAGCGCTACGAAGGCTCGCAGTTCCCCGCTGGCAACGAGGCGCAAAACCAGTTCTTCTGCCAGATGACACCCAACAGCGGCAACTACGATGAACCACTCTTCGGTCAGGCCTTGAGCGCGGTGCTGGCGGATGTCCGCAAGATGACGGGCAACAAGAGCATCTACATCACCCATTCGCAAGGCGGTCGTGTGGGCTGGGCCACCGATGCCGAGAACATGGCGGCCATCGTCGCCGTGGAGCCTGGCTTCGCTCCGATGGTCGGCTCGCCGGAATACCAGAAGTTCGTCGAAGCCAAGGTGCCGATGCTGTTCCTTTTCGGCGACTACATAGAGAACGGTCCTGAGGACATCCAGTCCACCGGCTTCTGGCAGATGGTGCTCAACCAATGCCGCGACTTCGCCGAACATTACAATGCCGACGGCGGCGATGCCACGGTCGTCTATCTTCCCGAAAAGGGCATCAAGGGCAACAGCCATTTCATGTTCCAAGAGATGAACAATGCCGAAATTGCCGACTTGATTGCCGAATGGTTGGAAAAGAAATTGTAATTTTGCGCAGAAATCATCCATCATTAGGACAATAATTAGAAAAACAGACCTATGCAGAACTTCAATTACATGACCCCGACGCGCCTCATCTTTGGCGAAGGCGTCGTCGAGAAACTCCCGGAAGTCATGGCTGACTTCGGGAAGAAAGTCCTCCTCACCTACGGCGGAGGCAGCATCAAGAAAATCGGCCTTTACCAGAAGGTGCTCGACCTGCTGAAAGGCTATGAAATCGTGGAACTCCCTGGCATCCAGCCGAATCCCAAGTACGACCCCAGCGTCCTTGAAGGCGTGCGCCTTTGCAAGGAACACCACATCGACGTCATCCTTTCGGTGGGTGGCGGCTCGGTGCTCGACTGCTCCAAGGCCATCGCTGCCGGCGCTTGCTACGACGGCGACCCGTGGGACCTGATTTCCTACAAGGTGAAGGCCAAGGCCGCGTTGCCCATCGTCGACATCATCACTTTGGCGGCCACGGGTAGCGAATACGACGCGGGTGGCGTCATCTCGCGCACCGAGACCAACGACAAGATCGGCTATGTCGACCCGCTGCTTTATCCTCGCGTTTCGTTCCTCGACCCGACGTATACCTTCAGCGTGTCGAAGAAACAGACTGCTGCTGGCATTGCCGACGCTATGAACCACACCATCGAGCAGTACTTCACCGAGGACACCACCTTGCTCAACGACGGCTTCTGCGAGTCGATGTTGCGCAGCCTGATGGTGAACGGGCGCAAGTGCATCGAAAACCCCACCGACTACACCGCGCGCGCCGAGATGATGCTCTGCTGCACCTACGGCTGCAACCGCATCCTCTCGCTTGGCAACAGTCCGTCGGGCTGGCCCTGTCACGGCATTGAGCACGCCCTGAGCGCCTACTACGACATCACCCACGGCGAAGGTCTGGCCATCATCACCCCGCGCTGGATGAAGCATATCCTGAACGACCACACGCTGCCGCGCTTCGTGAAATACGGCATCAACGTGTTTGGCATCGACGCGACGCTGCCCGAGAAGGAAATCGCCGAGAAAGCCATCGACGCGACCTACAAGTTCTTCGAGAGCATCGGCATCCCGATGCACCTCCGCGAGGTGGGCATTGACGACAGCCGTATCGGCGAGATGGCCCATCACATCGCCGTCAACGAAGGCCTCGACCACGCCTACGCACCGCTCAGCGAAAAGGATATCGAGGAGATTTTGATGGCGAGCCTTTAAAATCTGACACTAATCTATCATTTTCAAGGTGCAACTATGGGGTTGCACCTTTTTTGTGGTTTTGCATACTAAATGCATCATCCTCAAATACGGTGATTATTTCCGATAAGCCTTCGGCGAAACGCCCTTCCGTCGTTGGAAGAACTTCCCGAAACTCGACTGGTCGGCAAAGTGCAGGCGCTCGGCGACTTCGGCGATGCTCAAGTCGGTGGTCCGCAGCAGCCACGAGGCCTCCATCAAAAGCATCTGGTTGATGTAATCGACGACTGTGCGCCCCGTAATCTGCCTCACGATGCGCGAGAGGTGGGTGGTGGTAATGCAAAGTTCGGAGGCATAGAAGCCAATGTCGTGATGCTCAACGAAATGCTTCGGCAAGAGGCGCATAAACCCGATGAACAGCTCCGTGATGCGCTCGCTGTATTTGTGGCTGACCACCGCTCTTTCCTGGATGTCGGTCAGGTCGAGCACAAAAAGGGTGTAGAGCGTGCGAAGGGCTTCGTCGCGAAAACGGTGGCTGGAGTGCTGATATTCAATGATTTCTGTCATACGATGCCAAAGGCGGCCAAAATAAGGCTCTGGAACTCTTACGACAGGCTGTCCCCATTCCGCAACGGGCAAATAGGCCGTGCGAATGATGTCGCGAATGGCGGGCATTTCGAGGGTCATGTTTTCGTCGGCCAAAAGGCAGATGGTGTGAAAATCATCGGAACCGCTCTCGACAGACACCTGAAAACCAGGAGAATAGATATAGAGGTCGCCGCGCTCCAACCGAAGGGGACGGTTGTTGTATTTCAGGTTGAGCCAGCCTCGGTCCACGAGCGTATAGGTGTAGGCCGACAGCGAATCCTGCATCTTGTTGGTGTAGAAAGTCCTTTCAAGGTTGGTTTCGGTACAAGCTAACTCGTCGGAAGGAATCGCTTGGGGGTTGTCTCCCATCACGGATATCAAGAAATCACGCAGTCGGTACATATCCTTGTCGTTTCGCGCAAAAATAAGGAGATTTTCAATACAATGTTCGTTTCAAACCAATTTTTGCACATTTGGAATGTTTTATATTTCCGATAGATGTTTTATCTTTGCGCCGCAATTTATAAATTCATTCATAACCTTTAATAAACCACTTTAAAAATCAAGAATTATGACAAAAGATGAAGCATTGAAACAGTTTGCCATGTTTGGCGCTGCCTGGTTTGGCAACAGCAAGCAACATTTCGCCTTCTCGGCCTACGACCGTCTGAACGGCTGGAACAAGCTGGCCGACAAATGGAAAGAGGAAGCTGAAGAGGAATGGGACGAGGCCGAGGAAGTGCTGAACCGCTTGGTGGAACTTGGCTGCAAGCCCGCCGACCTGCAAGAGGCCATGAAAACGATGGAATTCCCGTTCTACGACGACCCGAAGCAGCAAATCGAGTCGGATTACAATCCGGATGCCGTGAGGATGATGAGCGAGATGGCCGAAGCCTTCGCCGACGACTATCCCACCCAGAAGCTGATCTACAAATGGATTGACGGCGAGAAAGAGCACATGGCTTGGGAAGCACAGTATCTCCATTACATCGAGAAGCTGGGCTACGAGAACTTCCTCATCGCCATGATGTAATTGCCGCGAGCAATCAGTGCGCAAAACCGGCTTTTCCCTAAGCCTTAAACCGAACCCGAAAATGAAGCCTTCGTCATGATCAACATCATCATACTATAGAAACCATGGAAGAAAAGAAAAACTTTGACTTGGCGGAATACATGAACAATGGCATCCGCAACTTCATGGCGAAGGCTTACAAAAACGTGCTTTCCAATCCGCGCGAGGCCCGGTTTGCCTTCAAGATGCAGCGTTCGTTTGAGAAGTCGGAGAAACGCCGGCGCAAAATCAAGGAGACGGAAAACCTCGACGTGCCTCCGTTCCTCATCAGCAGCATCGCCACGACGTGCAACCTGCATTGCAAGGGCTGCTATGCCCGCAGCAACGGCATCGCCAACGATGAAGCCGATGGTCGCAAGCCCTCTTTGACGCCCGAACAATGGCATGGCATCTTCACCGAAGCCGCCGAGTTGGGTGTCAACTTCTCGTTGCTGGCAGGTGGTGAGCCGCTAATGCGCCGCGATATCCTCGAAAAAGTGGCCACGGTGGGCGACATGATTTTCCCTGTCTTCACCAACGGCACCCTCATCGGCTCGTCGCAAATGGCTTTCTGGCGCGACCACCTTAACATGATTCCCATCATCAGCATTGAAGGGACGGCGATGGGCACCGACCAGCGTCGCGGACAAGGCGTCTTCAAACGCGCCATGCAAGCGATGGAGGCCTTGGCCGCCGAGGACCTGTTCTTCGGAACCAGCATTACGGTGACGACGGAGAACTACCGCTTCGTTACTTCATCGGAATTCATCGCCCGACTCATCGAACTGGGCTGCAAAATCGTGTTCTATGTGGAATATGTCCCCACCGAGTCTGGCACCGAGCATCTGGCTCTCAGCGACGAGCACGTCCGCGAGATGGAAGACCTGCTTGAGCAACGCCGCACGGCCTTCCCCGAGTTGATTTTCTTCTCTTTTCCGGGCGACGAGAAAGAGAGCGGCGGCTGTCTGGCATCGGGTCGCGGATTCTTCCACATTGGTCCCGACGGCTCGGCCGAGCCTTGTCCCTTCTCGCCGTTCAGCGACAGCAATGTCATCGACCTCGGCCTGAAGGGCGCCATGCAATCGCCGCTGTTCAAGAGAATCAGGGCGGCCAACGCCCTCAACTGGGAGCACACCGGCGGCTGCACGCTCTTTGAACATCAGGATGAAGTAAAGCAAATGTTAGCATAATAAACCAATACAAATTATTCAATTCACTAATACCTTAACACTTAAATCATTAAAATTATGAAAGAACAAGTATTGCAAGCCATGCGCGAAGCAGGCAAACCCGTTTCGGCTGGCGACGTCACCAAGGCTTTGAACGCCGACCGCAAGGAAGTCGACAAGGCTTTCGCCGAACTGAAAAAGGAAGGCGCCATCGTGTCGCCCGTCCGCTGCAAGTGGGAACCGGCAAAGTGAGTCCTGTTGAAGTCTAACATGCCCCCGCTGCAAGCAAGGCAAAGAGAAGTTCAACAAGGCATAAAGCGGTTGAATCCGAAACCCGAAATTCGCGAAAAGGCTTGGGTCGTTTCGCGAATTTTTCATTTCTTTGCAAAATGATAGCAATTGTAATAGGACTGCTGATACCCTTACTTGGTACGATGCTCGGTTCGGCTTTCGTCTTCCTGATGAAAGACGAGATGTCGGTTCGTCTGCAAAAGTCGCTGTTAGGTTTCGCCTCGGGCGTGATGGTGGCCGCTTCGGTGTGGTCGCTGCTGATTCCCGCTATGGAGATGGGTGCCGACGCTGGCAAAGGGTCGGTCGTGCCCGCTGTGGTGGGTTTCTTGTTAGGAATGGGCTTCCTGCTGCTGCTCGACGAGGTGACGCCTCACCTGCACTTGGGTTCCAACACGCCGGAAGGTCCGCGTTCCAAAATCTCGCGCACAGCGATGTTGGCCTTGGCCGTCACCATCCATAATTTACCGGAAGGCATGGCCGTCGGTGTGGTGTTTGCCGGCGCCAAAGAAGGTGCTGCCGGACTATCCGTTGCAAGCGCGTTGGCCGTCAGCATCGGCATTGCCATCCAGAACGTGCCCGAGGGTGCCATCATCTCCATGCCCATGCGGGCGGCAGGCAACAGCAAATGGCGTTCGTTCTTCATTGGCAGCCTAAGTGGTGCCGTGGAGCCTTTGGGCGGATTGCTTGTCATCTTGTTAGCTTCGCTGATGGTGCCGGCTTTGCCTTACCTGTTGGCTTTTGCGGCAGGCGCCATGTTCTACGTGGTGGTGGAAGAGCTTATTCCAGAAGCCTCGCAAGGTACACATTCCAACCTTTCCACCGTCGGCTTTGCCATTGGCTTCGTGCTGATGATGGTACTTGATGTCGTGCTGGGATGATTGCTTTTTATGAATCGAAATGAAAGTTCCATTCCTAATCCTACCCTCCGCATTACCGCATCGTCGTGAAGGGCCTTCGTGTGGAATACCGCGTGGCCGCCAAACTGGGCGACACCTTGACGTCAACCCTTTTCGAAATCGAGAACGGCTTCGTCATCGCACTCGCCATCGGCAACGAGGCAAGTGCCATCGTGGAGCTGACAGCCTAATGCATTGCTAAATGACTTTCTTTGGTTTTTTCGGGAACCACCCTTTCCTGACGCGTTCGCGTTGTTTGAAAAGCTCCAAGATGGACCAGAATGACGAGAAGGCCAGCACGCCAAGGATGGTGGACGGTATCATGGCGCTCACAAACAACGAAGCCGTCACACAACCCAAACCTACCAATAAAAAGGCCCACCAACAGCCCACTCCGAAATGATACTCGGCCTTGATGACGATGGGATGAAACACCCCGATGCAAAGGAAGGTGGCCGCGCCTATGATGATTCCAGTGTAATTCATACAGTGAGCAATAACGGCTGCAAAAATACAACTATGACATGGATAATCCCCGATATTTCGATTGGGTGTAATAAAAATCCAATATCCTTCGTCTACAAAACTTCAGCCGCAGGCACGAGGCTTTCATTTGAAATGCAAGGCGAATGCTGCCGTGTCCGTAATCATGAGCTGAGGCGCTCCGTCGTCGCGATGGATGATAGCGCAGCCCGAGGGCAGGTCGTCGGGAAGAAAATCGAAGTCCTGGCCTTCCAGAATGTATTTTCGGTAGTCTCTTTCGAGGCGGTCGCGGTCCATCAGGCCCGACATTGCGTCGAGGAACTTCTCTTCAGTGAAGCTGTCGAGGAAGGGCTTGACGGCTTGCATCATGGGCTTCCAGGCGTTAGGTTCGCCTGTCTCCTTTTCGTAAATGCCCGCCAAGTGGAAGGCGTAGCTGAAGCCGCGCCAGTACAACAGCCAGATGTATTCACCATCGTCCCAAAACTTCTCGTCGGCCTCTTCGCCAGGGGCGTTGCGATGGGGGTTGTGGTAAAGTCCGGCAAGGGCGTGGTTGAAGTAGGTGGCGAAATAGTCAGGCTCGTCCAAGCCCGAAGCCACGAGTTGGTAGCCCGTCTGCATCTCGTTGAAGCCTTCGGAGAACCAGGCCGGACCGTCGGCAAGCCATTTGTGCCCGACTTCGTGGGTAAACAAATCCCGTCGGCTTAGCGTCAGGATGGTGTCGGCGGTGGCGTCGTAGCGTGAGACAAAGCCATTGGTGAAGCCGTTGCCCGTCGCCTCCCAGGTATTGCGGCGGAAGGGGAAAAACAGCATCGAATAGGGACCGTCGTAGTCCTCGGCCCAGAAGTCGGAAATGGCCGTATAGAAGTCCTTGAAATAGCCGGTGAGGTCGGCTTTGTTCATTTCGGCGTTTTTCCGCAGCGCCGTGACCAGATAATGGAGGTTCCCGTTGACCATCACGGAGTCGACGGTCAGCAAGGGGTCGCCCGCCATGACCGACCAAGCGATGTCGCTGACTTTCCCTTCGAAAGGCCCGGTTCCTTTTCCAGCGTTGTAGAGGCAGAAAACGGGATAGTCGGGCACCGATGTCCAAGTGACCGAAACGGGCATCGTGTCGTTCTCGGAAGGCACGGCAAACAGGTTTTCCGTGCGGGTGAACAGCATCACGCTGTCGAAGTCGGGGCGGAACACGTCCCACAGACAGCCGCCCGGTGAGCCATAGCCCTTGGGCAAGGTGCAGCGGACGACATACGAGAATCGGGCTTGTCCGTGCTCGGGCATAACAGCCAGCGAAAGCGAGGCCGAGTCCACCAGCACTTGGCCTTTCTCGACGACTAAATCCTGAAACCAGCTCATCTGGTCGGTCATTCCACCGTTTTCGGAAGCGTAGGTGAACGGCACCGTGTCGTCGGGCGAGGTCAAACTGACGGAAACGCCTATCCCATCGCCTTCCCAGGAAAGCACATAATCAATGTGTTGCGTGGTCGGGGTGCAGGCGGCAAAAAGCAGGGTGGCCATTGCCACAAAAAACATTTTTCTCATCGGATTCTGATTTAATACGAATGCAAAAGTATGAAAACATCCGTCATTTTCATTGTTTGCCATCCCGAAATTCGCTCGGCGACATTTCCGTTTCCTTCTTGAAATAGCGGCTGAAGTCGTTCTGGTCATTGAAGCCTAACATGTCGGCCACGCCCTTGACCGAGAGATTGGGGAGCGTGTGCAGCAGCCTTTTGGCCTCAGCTATCACCTTGGCGTTAATCCAATAAGAGGCCGTTTGGCCCGTCTGCTCGTGGATGACCGTACCGAAATATTTGGGCGAAAGGCAAGCCAGATTGGCGTAGTAAGCCACGTTGCGATGCTCGCGGAAATGCTCGTTGAGGGCCGCGTGGAACTGTGCACTGATGCATTTGGTCGTCGTTTCGTCGTTCAGTATCTTCTGCCGATAATAGTTGAGCATCCTCAGGAGAAAGTCTATTTGTCGGACCATAATCGTCCGCCGGTTCGGAATGTCGAGGGTGGAGGTCTCGCTTAGTACTTCCACGATGTGCATGATGATTTTGAAGTCGTGCGCGTTGAGCGTCACCCGAGGTTGTTGCTCGTAACGATAACGGAAATGGTTGATGATCTGCAACTTCGGCTCGCTCATCACCGAGGCGGAAACCACAACGAGTGTGGCCTTGTAGTCGTCGGTCTTGTCCACCATCGTAAGCGCGTGGTTGGGGAAAACGACGGCCACGGTATGGGCTTTGGCCACATCGGGATAGACGTCGTACATGAGGTTCATCACGCCGCGTTGCCCGATGCAAATCACATAGTCGGGCGAGACGAATGGCTCATCAACCGCCGGCAAATCCGTGACGTTGTTGAACACAAGGATGCCCTCCGCACGGATTCTGTCAGAGTACATGAGTAAGGGGTGAGGCTGTTTTTCTTTCGGTTTCATGCTACAAAAATACGTTTTTTTTGTTCTCAGAAACAGAAATCCGACTTTTTGCCATAAGATTCGGATAAAACGGTAGAAATCGGTTGCAACCGATTGCGTTTTTTTGTACATTCGTAATTAAGAACCGAACAAATCTAAACCAATAATGAAAATGAGCAAACACATTCTTATTCTCGTGCTGACCCTTAGTTTCAGCATCGGCCTGATGGCCCAACCGCCAGGCGACACGTCGCCCACTTATCCACAAGGTGCCACTTACACATTGAGCGACGGCTCCACGGTCACACTCAACGACCAGATTTTCAACTGCTCGACGCAGTACTATAACGCCGTTCAGGTGAGCAACGGCACGCTTTACTTGAACAATTGCACCTACACCAAGACCGGCGACGGCTCCTCGGGCGACAACTCGAGCTTCTACGGCAACAACTCGACCATCTACGCTGGAGCGGCCAGCAGCACCAACTACGAAAGCACCACCGCTGGCGCCAACTCCATCATTCACATCGCAGGGGGCACGATTACCTCCAGCTCGCAAGGAGCCAACGCCGTCTTTGCCACGAATGGGGCCACCATTTATGCGGACGGCATCACTATCGTCAACAGCAACAGCGTGTCGCGCGGACTACATGCCACATACGGGGGCACCATCATTGCCACCGATGTCGACATCACTACCGAATCTGCAACGAGCAGCACGATAGCCACCGACCGTGGCAGCGGCATCATCAGCGTGACGGGAGGCTCGGCCACAGCCAAAGGCGACCGTTCCGCCGTGCTTTATTCGACAGGTGCCATTTCGGCCACCGACCTGACTGGCACTTCGGCCCAAGGCGAGATTGCTGTCATCGAAGGCGACAACAGCGTCACCATGACCAACTGCACCATGAGCAGCGGCTCAAGCGAGCGCGGCTTGCTGATGATGCAGAGCGGCAGCGGCGATGCCTCGGGCTACAATCCCGTGATGACCATCACCGGCACCTCGCTGACGATGACCGATGCAAGCGCCCCGTTGCTTGAAGTGGCCACGGCAGTCACGGCCACTTGTACGCTCGACAATTGCACGGTCAACGTACCCAGCAACATACTCATGTACGTCATGGCCGACTCTCAATGGAGTACCAGCGGCGCCGTTGGCACTCTCGTTCTCTCCAACGGTGCTTACAGCGGTCAAGTGAAATACGACTCGGGGTACACAGCCAATGTCACCATTAACGACGATGCCACTTGGAACTTGACTGCCAACACTTCCGTATGCTCCATCGTCAACAATGGCACAATCAATAAAAACGGCTACACACTAACATACACCAACCTAACTGGTTCGGGTACCATCAACGATGGAACGGGAATTGAAGAAAACACGAGTGAAACCCCCATCAAGGATGACAAAATCTATACCTTAGATGGTCGTTGCCTCGGCACCACTTTGCCCGACAATTTCCAAGGTATCTACATCCAAAATGGCAAAAAACAATTAAAAACACTTTGATTCTAAACCAAACGGATAATACTTTTTTTTCATTCTACATTTTGTTTCATTTGCATTTGTATGGGGCATGCTGAATACAGCAGGCCCTTCTTTTTTAATTATGCGCGGCCATAGACAAAACTATGAGTTGTGGATTGGCTTTCTATGAAAGGCAGGTAAATTCTTGTTTTTCAATGCTATCTTGTACAGAGTTCCTGTTTTTTTCAAAAAAACTGCGAAATCGGTTGGCTTACAACATAAACATGTTCAATCAGATGAAACAAAATGCTTATTTTTGCACTTCGATAATAATGAACTGGTTAACATGAAAGATTTAGGTATGGCTGTCGTGATGATTGTCTTTTTGGCCATTATTGGCACTGCGGTTTGGTATATCGCTTCGCGCACGGCATGGCTTACGGGGATCCGTCCTCTTTGGTGTTATGTCGGCTTCGGTGCGGCACTGGTTCTTTCACTAACGGCGATGGGCACTTACGCGGCCAAGTTCACTACGGGCCCCATCATGCATCTGCTGACGGTGTTTTTTTGCTATCTTTGCGCTGTCCTGCTCATCCTGTTGTTCGCTTACCTTTTGGTGGATTTGGTGCATCTCGTCGTGCCTTTGGGGAAAGGCGTCTTCGGCCTTTGCGTTTTGGCCCTGACACTTTGCACCTCGGTCTATGGCTTCATCCATGCGGCATCACCCAAGTTGAAGGAGGTCACGATAGCATTACCGCATTTGGAGAAGGATGTCACGGCAGTGCAACTCACCGATGTCCACTTGGGACATTTCCGTGGCAAACAGCATTTGCAAAAGTTAGTGGACATGGTGAACAGCGCCAATCCTGATGTCGTCTTCTTCACGGGCGACTTCATCGAGAGCTGGTACAATTGTTCGGAGGAGGTCATTTCGCCCATGAAGCAACTGAAAGCGCCTGTGTTTTTCGTCGATGGCAACCACGACACCTACGTGGATGCCGACCGCATCAAGGAAATGTGCCGCAAGGCGGGAATGCGCGTCTTGGAAAACGAGGCGGTGGAATATGCAGGTTTGCAGATTGTAGGCCTGGATTATATGGTGGCCGACGAAAACGCGCGCGACGACATGCACGCGGCAAAGGGCGACGAGACCATAAAAAGCGCCATGCCCAAGATGGGTGTATCAAGCTCGATGCCGACGGTGGTGTTGCATCACAGCCCCGTGGGCGCCAAATACATTGAGGAAGCTGGTGCCGACCTTTATTTGTCGGGTCACACCCACGGCGGTCAGTTCTTCCCTGTGACGCTCATCAACAACAGGCTGTTTGAATATAACCGTGGCCTGTACCAGCGTGGCAACATGGCCGTTTATGTCTCTTGCGGCAGCGGCACCTTTGGGCTTCCGCTTCGCATTGGAACGGATAGCGAAGTCACTGTAATCCATTTGAAACCAAAAGAATAGAATATGAAAAAGGCTTTAACCATCATTGCCGTAGCACTGATGCTCACGGCTTGCACACAAAAAGAATCGATTAATCAAAACGAAAACCCAATGACAACATTGAAATTGACACAAGAATGGGACAAGAAGTTCCCCAAGAGCGACAAGGTGGAGCACCAGAAAGTGACGTTCCACAACAGGTATGGCATTGAACTGGCGGCGGATATGTACACGCCCAAAGGCGCAACGGACAAATTGCCCGCCATCGCAGTGAGCGGTCCGTTTGGAGCGGTGAAAGAGCAAAGTTCTGGCCTCTATGCCCAGCACATGGCGGAACATGGTTTCCTGGTCATCGCTTTCGACCCATCATTTACGGGTGAGAGTGGGGGAGAGCCTCGCCGCATGGCTTCGCCCGACATCAACACCGAGGACTTCCTCGCTGCTGTCGATTTCCTTTCCAACCTCGACAAGGTTGACCCAGAGCGCATCGGCATTATCGGCATCTGTGGTTTTGGTGGCATGGCCGTCAACGCTGCCGCCATCGATCCGCGCATCAAGGCCACCGTCGCTGCCACGATGTACGACATGAGCAAGATTGCCGCCGAAGGCTACTTTGGCAGCGCCAACAGCCCCGAGGCCCGTATGGAGCAACGCAAGGCCATCGCCGCCCAACGCACCGAAGACTACAAGAATGGCACCTACAAGCGTGCCGGCGGTGTCGTCGACCCATTGCCCGAGGATGCCCCTTGGTTTGTGAAGGACTATCACGCCTACTACAAATGCCCACGCGGCTACCATGAGCGCAGCGGCAACTCGACCGACGGTTGGAACGTCATCGGCACGCAGTCGTTCCTCAACCAACCATTGCTCTGCTGGGCGCACGAAATCGAGAATCCCGTCCTGCTCATCCACGGCGAGAAAGCCCACAGCCGCTACTTCAGCGAGTATGCCTTCGAGAAGATGACAGGTGTAAAACCACAAATCCCTGAAAACATTGAGAAAAGCGACAAACCTGTTGAAACGCCTTTAAAGAGCATCGTGGTCGGCAACAAGGAACTCATGATTATCCCCGGCGCCAGCCATGTGGACCTATACGACGACGAAGCCGGCGTCGTCCCCTACGACAAGATGGCGGCGTTCTTCAATGAGAATCTGAAATGATTGAAAGACGCAATCCGCAATTCGGGCGCAGGCTTGGGTTGCGGATTTTTTGCAAAAAATTGCCTTAAAAGATAATCGTCTCAAAAAAATGTCGTATTTTTGCCTCGATAAAACGAAAAACTTATGACTAAAGCGACGATACTATCAGTAGAGCAAACCGAAAAAGCAGGATTGTTCACCATCATCTTTGAAGGTGAAGGTATGTCTGAATTCGACAACTTTTACTCCAAATTCATCAACGATGCGGAGCGCAGCAGCGACCTTCAGCAAATCCTTAACCAGATTGACTTGATGATGAATGTGAGAGGTTTCAAGGAACGGAATTTCCGTTATGAGGGCAAGGCTGGTGACAATGTAGTGGCATTGCCTGTCTATAAGAATTCCTTGCGCCTTTATTGCCTTCGCTTGTCTGACAGTGTGCTGATTGTTGGCAACGGCGGCGTAAAAACCACGCGCACACATGAAGAAGATGACACGCTAAACGGATATGTCATTAGTCTTCAGAAACTTGATGCATTGCTCAAAGCGGACATCAAAAAGGGCATTGTGCGCATTGAGAAAACAGAAATAATTGGTGTTGACGATAAAGAGTACGACCTATGAAACAAGATGTAACAGGGGCAAAGCATTTCCACGATGCTTTGGCGGCTACCCCAAAGGATTTAAGGCAGCAAATGGAATGGTCATTCCATATTGCCGACGAGATTGACGATGCACTGAAAGCCAAAGGCATGACGCAGAAGGAACTTGCCCAACGCCTCGGCACATCTGCCGCTGCCGTATCACGCTGGCTTGGCGGCGGCCACAACTTCACGCTATCCACTTTGGCAAGGATTTCCGTCGTGTTGGATGTGCCGCTTATTTCGGTGCCGAATTAGGCTTGGGTTGCGGATTTATTATTTAGACGGGTAAATTGGGTGTCCATTCCAGCTTGCGGTCAATGTTCCAAATAACTCATCGTTAATATCAATGATATAGTTCTCATCGACATACTGCAACAGCCCATTGTCATCGACACGCAATGTTGACCAATATGTTTGGCTGTCGTCGCAAGCCCTGAAGTCATGAAATTCTTTGGGCAATCCCTCAGGATATTTTACCGTTGTATCAACGACAACTCCTTTCTGATTTACATTTACGACCATGTCAAATATCGGATCAGTCTTGTCCAATCGTGATACACATTCCCTGAATACCTCTTCCCAGTTGTAGCCTACTCGCGACAGCAAAAACTTGTATAATGGGGCATAGTCATTTTCATGTCTGCTCTGTTTTCGCTTAATGGGTAATCGTGTTGGCAACACATCTCTTTTCTTATGACGCTCGTTTCTATATCTATCTGTTTCCTGACAGTAGTATCGGACCCCGTTATGAGTTATCTTGTTCACTTTACGATATAACGGTTTTTTCTCCATGGTCTATGTTGTTTCTTCTAAAAAAACGCTATGCGGATGTTTTTATTGCCCGCACGGCGTTGGTTCATTGGTGTTAAATGGTCGAATGCTCTCGATTCGGCGTTTCCGTTTGAATGGCGATGACTCTGTAAATGATAATAAAGCCCTCAAGCCGACTTCAGCCGATATTCTACTGGGGTCATTCCGGTCTCTTTCTTGAAGAAGCGGCTGAGATGTTGCTGATACTGGAATCCGAGGCTGTAGGCCACCTCGCCGATGCTTTTCGACGAGTCCGCGAGTTCCCGTTTGATGGCGTCAAGGGTGTGCAGCTTGATGTGCTCTTGCGCGGTCTTGCCCGTCTCCTTCTTGATGAGGTCGCCGAAATAATTGGGCGAGAGGCAGAGTTCGGAGGCGCAATAACGCACCGTGGGCAGACCGTTTTTCAGGGCATTGTCGCCCTCGAAATAATGGGACAAGATCTTCTCGAAACGCATAAGCAGGTCGGAGTTGACGACCTCGCGGGTGATGAACTGCCGCTCGTAGAAACGCAGCAGGTGATCGAGCAGGATTTCGATGTTCGACACCACGAGGCGGCGCGTCAGGCGGTCGATGTCGTGGTTGAGCTCGGTCTGGATTTCGCCAAGGCAATGCAGGAAGACCTCGCGCTCGCGTTCCGAGAGGTGCAGGGCCTCATTCGCCTGATAGTCGAAGAATGTGTATTCCTTCAGGTTCCTCGCCAACGAGGTGCCGTGAATCAGCTCGGGCGCGAAAAACAATCCCCAGCCGACGGGTTGGAACAGCTCTTGGGCCTCGTCGCCCAGAGCCTTGTTGGTCGGCGCGATACCCACCACCTGCATCGGGGCGGTGCATACCACCGAGCCTTTGTCGTAGTCGTAGCGCGAGCGTCCGTAGATGATGTCGCAGAATTTCTCGTCCTTCAGCATCACGCTGTAGAAGCCGTTGGTGTGCAGCATGTGGTGCATCTGGCGGGCGTCGTCCAAGTGGACAACGCTCACCATCGGATGCAAGGTCTCCACGCCCAGCATATCATTGAACTGCTGTATGGTCTCGTAGTGAATCATTTTCTTGAAAAAAACTGGTGCAAAAATAGCAAAAAATGCCATTCTTGCACCGATGGTTAGCTTTCCGATTGCTTATAGCGATTTAAGCCATTTTTCCACTCTGGCGCGACCGCTGCGCACGTCGTGACCGGCGATGCTGAAGCTGCCCGTGACATTGGCTTTCGGGAAGGCGCGCTTCACGTCGCTGACGCAGCTGGCCAAGCCACTGCCTTCGTGGGTGGTGAAAGGGATGACGGTCTTGCCGTCGAGGTTGATGTCTTTGAACAGGGTGAACATCACCTGCGGATAGGTGCCCCACCACACAGGGCCGCCGATGAAGACGGTGTCGTACTGGCTGAGGTCGGGAGCCTGGCCTTCGTAGGGCGGCAGCTCGCCGTTGTTGGCCTCTTCCTTGGCGAGGTTGATAAGCGGCGTGTAGGCCATGCCGTCGTACTTGTGGGTGACGATCTCAAACTGGTCGGCACCGATGATGTCGCTGATGTAGTCGGCCACAATCTTGGTGTTGCCGACCTCGATGTTGCCAACGCTGTAGTTGTCGCCAGCGTGGGAGAAGAAAATAACGATGGATTTGCTCATTGCTTTACTGTTTGTTGGTTTGACTTCTTGCTTGCTTTGTGCGTTGCAGCCCGTGGCCATCAAAAGCACCACAACTGCCATAAGAATTGATTTTGTTTTCATTTGATTATCACTTTATTAATGCGTCGCTTTCAGGTATTGCAAATCTCCGTACCAGTAGCTGGCCGTGCAACCGCCATCGATGAGGAGGTCGGCGCCGTTGATGAAGCGGCCACGGCTGCTCATCAGGAACTCGGCCAAGTCGCCCACTTCATCGGGTGTGCCGGCGCGACGGGCAGGCATCCCCTTAATCATATTCAAGTAGCCGTCCTTGCGTGGACCGTGCAGTTCGTCGTTGGCCAACGGCGTGATGATGATGCCCGGGCTGATGCTGTTGATGGTGGCGCCGCGCAAGCCCCAACGGTTGGCCTCGTACATCACGCGGAGTACATTGCAGCGCTTGGAGTATTGGTAGGCCTTCAGCGTGTCAGTGATTTCCTTCAGGAAAGGCAACTCCAGCAGCTCCTCGCAAGGCGTCATTGCCAAGGCGTCGTTTTGCTCCTGCGGCAAGGCGGGCAGGCGGTGCCCGCTCTGCGACGAGATGATGATGCCGCTGCCGCCCTCGGCAATGACTTTGCCGAACTCCTCCATCAGCACGCTGGTGCCGTAGAGATCCACTTGCAGGATGTGGTGCACGGGCGCCTGCGACGGCGACACGCCAGCGGCGTTCACCATATATTTCACTTCGCCTTTGCCGGTGGCGAACTCCACGAGTCTCAAAATGTCCTCTTTCGAGCCGAGGTCGCATTGGATGGTGGAGCACTCAAAGCCTGCGTCTTCAAGGGTTTTCGCAGCCTTTTGGGCGTTGTCGAGGCTATAGTCGGCCAAAACGATGTGTTTTCCCGCCGACACTCTTCGGATGATGGCTTGCCCGATGCTACCCGCACCGACCAAAACGGATACTTCTTTTTTCATCTGCTTGTTGCTTTTGGTTTCACGGTGCAAAAGTGAAACAATTTTTCCAATTTCCTCGTGAATTAATTACCGAAGTTTTTACCAAAATCGCGGATTATAGTTTATCATCGGATTCTTTCATTTCCTGTATTCCTTGGGCGAAATGCCCGTCACCCGTTTGAAATACTTGCCGAATAACGATTGGTCGGCGAAGCCCATCTCGTCGCTGATTTGGCTGACGCTCATCGCCGTGGAGCGCAGCAGTGCCTTGCTCTCCGTGATGACATAGTCCTCAATCCACTTGGCGGCGGTCTTGCCCGTGGCGGCTTTCACCGTGTTCGACAGGTGCTTGATGCTGATGAACAAAGCGTCGGCATAGAATTGCAGCTCGTGTTCGCGTTTGTGGTGAAGCCGAAGCAAATCCATAAAACGGGTCACGATTTCGTCCTGCCGCGAGGAGCGTTGCAGTTCCTGAACGGGATAGTTGCGGTAGGTGAAGCCGTAGAACATCGCCAAAGTGAGGTGGCGCGCCGTCTCGATGCGATAAGGGTTGTCGCGGTAGTCGATGATGTCCTCCAGCATCTGGTAATAACGGTTGAAGATGAACAACTCCTCTTCTTTGAGTTGGATAAGGGGCTTGTGGTAGAAAGACACAAACAGCGCTTGCGCCAGACTGTTGTCGTTCTGGAATAGCGAGCGGGTGAACTGCCCCGACATAACGACGACCTCCGCTCGAAGGTCGTCGCTTTGCGCGCCGTATTCGATGATGGCATCCTCCAAAAAGACGAGCAAGGCGGGTGCTTCGACGTGGAAATGCTGCATATTGATGTTGACATCCACCCAGCCTTTTTCATAAAGGATGGCCGAAGTGGCGTCCGGCTTGAACGGATCGCCCTCGCCAAAGGGACAATGGTAGTCGTTTACCAAAATCACATCGTTGTCGATGCCTTTGTTTTCAAGCGTTTGGGTGACTTCGGCCTCTTTCAGTTTCAGGGTGCTGACGGTCTTTTTCATAAGAATCAAAATTTTTGGACAAAAATAGTTGTTTTTACCATTTGTTCCAAAAATAGCGCAAAAAAGTCGAATTTCTTGCCAGAAAAGGTACGAATTTTGCAACCGAAATCAGACAAGATAACAAAATGAAAAAATCACTTGTAACATTAACCGCGCTGCTGGCCGCCACACTTGGAGCCGCAGCCCAAAGCACAGAAGAAATGAAAAAAGACACAGTAAAGACAACAATGCAGAACATCGAAAACGGAGTCGTAAAAGGCTACAAGGCCATTGAAAACGGTGTGGTGAGCGGCTACAACGCCATACAAGACGGCGTGGTGGAGGGCTTCACCCGCGTAAGCGACGCCTTCATTATGAAATTCTTCGCCAAAGAAGGCGAAACCGTGGAACAGGCCAAGGAGCGCATGAAAGCCGAGGACGAGAAACTCCGCAATGGGGCGGAATAAAGTTTGATACACTGTAAAGAACTTAATCAAGTAGATAATCCGCAACTCAGGTATAAGCTTGGGTTGCGGATTTTTTTTCAATAACGGCCTCACTTCAGTCCGCCATAGCTTTTGGCAGCCGTCTGCAATGCTTCTTCCGTGGTGAACTGCTCGTAGTAGGTGCAGCGGGTGACGATGCCCTGCGACGAGCAGCGTTGGCCGTTCACGCGCACCAGCGCCCAGCCTTTCATGTCGTCGGCGAAGTCGTTGTCCACCAGGGCCAGACAGCCGTTCACCTCGGCAAACTCATTCAGTTTCACCTCTCGCACTTGGAAGTCCACCATCGGGCATTCGTTGTCACAGTAGAACCGCTGTTCGGCAGTATAAAACAAATACTTTTCGAAGGGTTGCGGATTGTTGGCCACGAGACTGGTGATGAGTGCCGGCGAGCCGTCCACCTCACCTAGTTCTTGTTTGATGGGCTGCAAGGTGCCGCCACTCACTGGGATGTCGGGCATCAGCAGTGCCGCACCACTCATTGGCCCGCGTTTTGGGATGTAGACCGCAGGCAGCCGGTTGGCCAACGAGATGAAGCCGAGGTAGGTCGTCTTCCCCTCGGTGAACATAGGTCGGCAGTGGGCCAGTTCCTTCCACAAGGCCATAGTGTGGCGCATCCGCTGCCGCTGGATGAACTGCTTGCGCGAGTTGCTGCGTCTGCCTTCAGAGTTGGATGGCCGCGTAACAACCACTCCATTTCTGATGTAATTCGTCAATCCTAGTGTAGGGATCTTGCCAATGATTTGCGTCCCCGTGATTTTTTTCATTTTTACCATAATTACTTTTTTTAGTGTTTGCCATTAGTGTTTTGTCTCAAATATGCTTCATACCAAGCAGGTAACAAGTTCGGATGTTATTCGATAATCCTTCGCTATAGCTTCGATACTTTTTCGATATTTTATCGAAGAACTATCGAACAACTACTGGAAAACGGTGGGAGTTGTTCGCTGCCTGTTCCCTGCCTTATCTAAGGGATGAACGGTTTGCAAAAGTACATGATTTTGGCGGAATGGAGAGGGGGGTTGGAGAAGCAAGTAGGTATATTGAATGATTTTGATGGATTTTGACAAGTTCATAAGGAGTATTGGACCATCTTCGTTAATCCAAGTTGTACTAGTTTGCTGGATTATATGGTCTAAATAACATTTCATACTTCGGGGAGGTATCGTCTATATACATCTCGTATTCATTAATTCTTTTATCCTTGGCGATTCCATGCAATTGTTCTTTTATGTTTAATTGCATTTTTGCACCATAATAAATGGCAGAAGGCTTATATTGAATCACCGATGCTTCATTATCAAAAACATCCCTTTGTGAATAGTTTAGCAAACGCCATTCTTTTTCATATTCCCAAAGTTTGGCTTTGTACAGTGAACACCTTATATGTGACATTGCATCTGGATTATTGATGTTTATTCCGTTCAATTTCAAAAAAGAACATGCCATGTACATGGATGCATCAATACGCTCATCATCATATATTACAGGATAAATCCCACAATTCTCAATTCCTTTTGACAAAGTGGGCCTAAAATCATATTCTAAAGCGAATCCCTGATGAGAACTGGCATAATGGCTCCACATCGGTATGGATCGAACCGTTTCGCAAAAACACGCTATTGTAACAAATCTTTTACTAACCTCTGCAATTATTGGGAACCAAAAATCGATACTTAATAGCAATTGACTTTTATAGTTTTCAATGGCATCTCCCATAAGAGCAATATTATGGGAAAGAATCTGACTCTTTAGGTTGTCAATAAAACCCTTGGGATACATCTGTTTTGTTGATTCAGGAAAGTCATTACCTTGTTCAAGATAACTCTTTATTTGAAGTATTGAATCCATCGAAATCGAGGCTTTGATATAGTCTTTGATTGCATTGGTGTCATAACGCACCAATGTATCGTAAGGGTCATTAAACTTGTCCGCGGTTACCGCAAAGACTTTGTCATTCTTGAAAGCCTCTATTTGTCTTTCGAGAACTATTTCATTAGTAGTGTCACACGGTCTATATCTGAACAAACTTTGAGGCATCATCTGTACAAGAGCTTCAGAAATGGGAAGAACTCTTTGATTAAGAATTTCCGATGTAACGCCTTCTGATACAGTTATTGATTTTAGTCTTTTTGCAAATTCATTTCTATCCATAAATGGTGTATTATATAATTTAGAATCTTTGTCAACAATTATTCATCTGCAAAAATACATGTTTCGGGTTAGTAGTGATGCGTTAATTTTTGAAATTTGTTTGTAACTTATTGTAATATAGTATAATATAAGCGTTCTTTGATTTTTTGATTTGAAGTGAGTGAGTAACTTTGGGGCCTAAATCCCAAGGCTATGCATTCAGGAAGATAC
>JAFUVT010000002.1 GCA_017477425.1 Bacteroidales bacterium | reverse complement strand
TGCTGTTGCCCGTGTTGCTGCTGCCGCTGTTCACTCGTCCGCTGCCGCTGTTGCCGGTGCGACCGCTGCTGGAGGTGCCACTGCTGTTGCCCGTGTTGCTGCTGCCGCTGTTCACTCGTCCGCTACTGCTGTTGCCGGTACGACCACTGCTTGAGGTGCCGCTGCTGTTGCCCGTGTTGGAGCTGCCGCTGTTGATACGGCCGCTGTTGCTACCGTTGCTGCCCGTGCGACCACTTGATGAGCCGGCGTTGTTGATGGGTGCGTTGTTGGTGCCGCTGTTGGTGCTGCCCGAGCTCATGCTGCCGGCGTTCGGGTTGGGCCTGACGGTGGCACTCGGTGCAGTGCTTCCGTTGTTGGGCTTAGGCTCCGTGTTGTTGTTGGCGGGATAGCCACCGTTGTTGTGGTGGTAGTTATAAGTGTGATGCGTCGGATCCATCGGAGGCGGAGCTAATCCGGGGCCCCAGCCACCAGGAGGCGGCATCGGCGGACGGTAGCCGTCATAGTAGAAACGATAGGGGTTGGGGCGGGTGTAGTGACGCGGACGCGGGGGTACGCGGACTACGATCCAACTGTTGGTGCGAGGCCCGTTCCACCAAAACTCCAGAGGATCGAAGTACTCGAAGGTGGTGAAGCTGTAGAGCTCGTTGCCCATCTCGTAGTAAGGCATGATGGTGTAGACCCAGCCGGGATTGGCGCGATAGGCTGGAATCTCCATGGCGATTCTCTTGATTCTGCCTGGGCATACGCTGACGTATTTCTCAGCGTAGGCGTAGCCGTCGTCGGGGTCAAGGAAGAGATACACTGAACCCCTGTAAGTGTAGTCACCAATGTTCTCCACGTCGTAGTAGACCGTGACGTAATTGTAGTGATACACCATAACCGGCTGTGATACCAAGGCGAGTTCTGGCGGATAGCCGGTTGCTGCTTTTGCTGCGATGGATCCCACTACCAGCAGGATGCTCATCAAGATGTTCTTGGCTTTCATAGTTGCGATTGTTTTAGGGTTTTGACTTCAGTTAGTTTTGTTTTCAACATACCACTTTACCAAAATCGTGCCAAAGTCATCTTTTGGTGACTCTCGTAACGTTTCCATAGTCGATGTCGGGATGCTGGGCCAAGTATTCCAGCATCAGGTCGTTGGAGCTGCGGAAGGTGGTTTGGCCCTCGTCTTCGTGCTCGTAGTCGAACACTGAGGTCATGTAACTGTTCATTACGATGCTGTATTTGGCTTTCATATCCAAAGGCTCTCCATTTTCCAAGGTTACCTTGATGTCGGTCATCTCTCCGTTGTCGTTCACGCTATAAGTGTAGGAACATCCTGAGCAAAAGATCGGGCCGCGGTCGGTGACGAAGCAGCTTTTCATCAGTCGGATGATTTCTTCGCCCGTGAGGGTATAGTGGATGATTTCGTTGTCGAAGGGGTCGAGGGCGAGAATGTCTTTGAGCATAACGGGCCGCACCGAAAGGGTGTCGAAACGTACGCCACCAGGGTTTTGGAAGCCCATGTCGGAGCCGGTGGTATAGCGGATGGCGTCGGTCATCAGGCAGCCGAGCGACTCTCTGTTGTTGACGGGACTAAGGTTGTTGCCGACGATGGTGTAGAAATGCTCGTCGCTGTTGTAGGTGTCAACCATAGCCTGCACTTCGGCGTTGCGTTTTGGGAAGTCCTTGATGGAGAGTAGCTGCATGTCCTTGTCGACGATTTTGCCGTTGCGGATGGTGAAGGTGCTCAGCGAGACGTATTTGACTTTGGCCTCGGCTTGTGTGACCAGCACGCCGTTGACCAATTGCTTTTCAGCCACGCGGGTGTGGGAATGTCCACCGAAAATGGCGTCAATTTGCGGGAATTTTTCGGCAACTTCGCGGTCGTCCTCATAACCCAGGTGGGTGAGCAGGAATACGATGTCGCAGCCCTGCAACTCGTCGAGACATTGAGGCAACACGTCCTCGAAGGGCACGAAGTGCGAGCCGCCAGCATTTTTCGGATGGAAGTCGGGGAGGCCGTTCAAGCCCAGTTGGATGCCACCGATGACCCCAATCTTCAGGCCGTTGCGCTCAAAGATTTCGTAGGGTTTGACGTTGGGCATCTGGAGGCTGTCGTCGAAGGTGACGTTGGCGCACACGAAGGGAAACTTGGCCCAGGTGAGCACATTGCGCAAAGCGAGCACACCGCCGTCCCATTCATGGTTGCCGAAAGTCGATAAGTCGAAACCGACGGCATTCATCAGATCATACATCGGCTTGGTGGGTTGGGCATAACGGTCGTTGATGGGGTTGCCCGAACGGTTGTCGCCCGCGCCAAAAAGCAACAGGTCGGGATGCTCAGCACGGAGGCTGTCGATGAGGGCGGCCATCTGCGGGAAGTTGTCGATGTTGGCATGCATGTCGTTGGTCGAAACGACGTAAATCTTCTGTTCCTTGGGCTGGCAGGCGACCAAAAAACATGTGGCAACGAGCGTGGCCACAACAAGTTTCGCAGTTTTCTTCATGGCGTTCAACAATTGATATAGATTTTCGAGTTGGCGCGCAGCGAGCCATCCAAATCGATGACGTTGCCATAGGCGTCTCTCACTTCAATGCCGTCAAGCTTGAGCGGCAGGTTGTTGGCGCGGAAGTAGGCCAGCACCACTGATTTCACCTTCGCGCCGTAGTAGGTGCGCACCTCGGTGTCGTTGACAAATGCTTTCATAGTAAAGTGTGTTTAATTATCGTTTATTGTGAGGGCAAAAATACTGTTTTTTCGGAAAAATGAGTTCATTTTTCAGTTTTTTGTATTTTTGCGCCATCATTAACCCCTAAAATCGTACAATTATGAAAATGGAAGGTAGAAGAACGAGTACCAATGTCGAAGACCGCCGCGGAAAGACGACGGCTGCCGCCGTGGGTGGTATAGGTCTTGGTGGACTCATTATTTATTTGATTGTCACCTTTATGGGTGGCGATGCCAGTGCCCTGATGGAGCAAATGCAACAACCGACTACGGCCACGACCGAAGAATACGTCCCCACTGCGCAGGAACAAGAATTTGAACTGTTTGCCTCGCAAGTGTTGGCTTCGACGGAAGATGTTTGGACTGCCGTGTTCAAGCAATATGGCGCCACCTATCGCAAGCCTACGATGGTAATCTTCAAAGGCTCAGTCAACAGTGGCTGCGGCAACGCCACTTCCGACGTTGGCCCATTCTATTGCTCTGCCGACGAAAAGCTTTATCTCGACCTCGACTTCTTCAATGAGATGCAAAAATCCATGGGTATTAAGGGCGACTTTGCTTGCGCCTACGTAATTGCCCACGAAGTGGGACACCACGTGCAGAACCTGCTGGGTACCCTTGGCGAGGCCCATCAAAAGATGGCTCGTATGGATAAGACCGATTCCAATAAGATGAGTGTCCGCATTGAGTTGCAAGCCGACTTCTACGCAGGCGTTTGGGGCCACTATGAGAACAAGATGTTCGGCTCGCTCGAAGATGGCGACCTCGAGGAAGCCATCAACGCAGCGCAGAAGATTGGCGACGATTACCTGCAACGCCAAGCTGGCTACCGCCAGGTGCAATCCGACCTCTTCACACACGGCACCTCCCAACAGCGTATGCGTTGGCTGAAGAAGGGCCTACAAACGGGCGACTTGAACCAAGGCGACACATTCTCGATTCCCGAGAGCCAGTTGTGATCCTTCCTTTCCTCTTGCCGATAACGTAGTTTTGGTATGGAAAGGCATTGGGAACCAATGGCTTATAGCGGTGAACTTCCTCATGACTTCAAGGGCCGTGTTGGATGGGCTAGCCCATCCAATATTGCTTTGGTGAAATATTGGGGCAAACGTGACAAGCAACTTCCTCAGAATCCTTCGATTAGCTTCACCTTGTCGGAATGTTGCTCCAAGACATTCATCGCTTTTGAGAAAGCCGACCGATTCGGTTTCAAGTTCTATTTTGAAGGCAAGGAAACCCCAACCTTTGGCGCAAAAATCGAGAAGTTTCTTCTTGACCATCAAGCGTTTTTCCCGTTCGTCAACCAGTTGAATATCAGGGTAGAAAGCCACAACACATTCCCGCATTCGTCGGGCATCGCTTCCTCGGCTTCTTCGATGAGCGCTTTTGTGATGTGTTTGCTGGAAATCGAAAGGTCACTGTGCCAGCGATCGCTGGGCCCTGACTTGGCTTTACAAAAAGCGTCCTATTTCTCTCGATTGGCTTCGGGCAGTGCAGCGCGTTCAGTGTTCCCTGCAATGGCACTTTGGGGCAAAACCGAGGCCTACGAAGGCAGCTCCGACGAATATGCCGTTCCGTTGGAGAAGGTCATTCATCCCATTTTCAAGACCTATCACGACAGTATCCTCATCGTGAGCGGTGAGACAAAATCGGTTTCGAGTCGTGCGGGACACGCCTTGATGGAGACCAATCCTTACGCTTCGGCGCGATATGCCCAAGCCCGGAGGAACGTATCCGAGTTGATGGCCGCCCTGAAGTCGGGCGATTTGGATGCCATGATGAAAATCACGGAGTCGGAGGCACTCCAACTCCATGCCTTGATGATGTGTTCCAACCCATCATTTATCTTGATGAGACCCAATACTTTGAATATCATAAATGAGATTAGGCGTTTTCGGGAAGAGACGAAAGTACCAGTGTGTTTCACTTTGGATGCCGGTCCCAATGTGCATCTGCTTTATCCCGACGACGTGGCCGAAAAGGTGGTAGCATTCATCGAAAGCGAATTAAGCGTTTATTGTGTCGATCGCCATTGGATTGCCGATAGGGTAGGAGATGGCCCCAAGCCTTTGGTGCCATGAGAGAAAGGTATTACAGCAAGGTCATCCTCTTCGGCGAGTACTCGATGATTTTCGACAGTACTGCGCTGATGGTGCCACTCACACGGTTTTCGGCACAGTGGCGCTTCGCCTCCCCTCTCAACAACAGCAGCTGGACCGCGTCAAACGTCAGCCTACGGCGTTTCGCCGATGCCTTGTTGAAAGAGGAAGGGATGAACGATGTGATGGATTTTGATCGGTTCGGACGGGATTTGGATTACCATTTGTTTTTGGATTCGGATGTGCCTTCTGGCTATGGATTAGGCAGTTCGGGTACTCTGGTGGCGGCGGTATATGATGCCTATGCCACGCAGAAAACCGACGATCTGATGCAACTGAAGGCCTTGTTTGGCAAAATGGAAAGCTATTTCCACGGTAGCAGTAGTGGCATCGACCCATTGCAATGTTATGTGGGCCAACCCTTCAAAATCACGCCTGATGGAGTGCAGATCCTTTCCAAAGATTTCCTTCAGAACGGCATTCACGTCTGCTTGATCGACACCAAGATAAAAAGCAATACGAAACCTTTGGTCAACCATTTCAAGGCACAGTGCGAAGCCGATGGTTTCCGTAGCCGCTTTTCGGAGGGATACACCCCCTTTGTGAGGCAGTGTATTGACGCAATGATGATGGGAGACAGGTCTTTGTTCTTTGAGGCGTTGACCCAGCTCACCCAAGGACAGTTAGAATTCTTCCGCCCGATGATTACCGAAAACACCCTTGACTTGTTTTCCGCCCATTATGACTTTAATTTTGGCGTAAAGATATCAGGCTCTGGCGGCGGAGGCTATGTGCTTGGGTTCACTGATGACGTCCCGCGAGCCAAGGCTATGCTCAGCGATTTTGAGGTGTTTTTCCTTTGATTTCCTTTTGGTTCACTCCACAGTCACCGACTTGGCCAAGTTGCGTGGCTGGTCGACGTTGCAACCTCGCATCACGGCGATGTGATAGGCCAGGATTTGCAGAGGCACTGTGGCCAACAACGGAGAATAGAGGCACTCCGTCTCGGGAATCTCGATGACGTAGTCCGCCATTTTGCGGGCCAGCACGTCTTCTTCGCTGACGACGGCGATGATTTTTCCGTTACGGGCCTTTACCTCCTGAATATTGCTAATCACTTTCTCGTAGGTGCTGTGGTTGGTGGCAATGAAAACCACAGGCATATCCTTGTCGATCAATGCGATAGGACCATGTTTCATCTCGGCGGCGGGATAGCCTTCAGCGTGGATATAGGAGATTTCTTTCAGTTTCAAGGCGCCTTCGAGTGCCACGGGATAGTTCTGTAAGCGACCGAGGTAGAGCATGTTGCGCACGTCTTTGTATTTTGCTGCGATATCCTTCACGTGGCCGCTGTGGTCGAGTGTCCACTGGATTTTTTCGGGGATGCTGTCAAGCTCTTTGATGAATGCCAGACGCTCCTCGTCCTTCATCGAGCCCTTCAGCTCGGCAAGGCGCAAGGCCAGCATGGCCATCACCGTCACTTGAGAGGTGAAGGCTTTGGTGGAAGCCACGCCGATTTCGGGACCGGCATGGGTGTAGATGCCAGCGTCTGTGACCCTTGAAATGGAGGAGCCAATCACGTTGCAGATGCCTAACACGACGGCACCTTTCTCTTTGGCCAGTTGGATGGCGGCGAGGGTGTCGGCGGTCTCGCCCGACTGCGACACGGCTATCACCACGTCGTGCGGCGTGATGACGGGGTCGCGGTAACGGAACTCGGAGGCATATTCCACCTTGACGCGAATCTTAGCCAGTTTTTCGATGAGATAGCTGCCCACAAGACTGGCATGCCACGAAGTGCCGCAAGCCACAAATACAATATTGTCGGCATAAAGCAAATGCTTTTCATACTTGATGATGCCACCCAGGCGGACGGTGTTCTCCTCGGGATGCAAACGGCCACGCATGGTGTCGCGCACGATGGTAGGCTGTTCGTAGATTTCCTTCATCATGAAATGGTCGAAGCCCGCCTTCTCAATCGAGTCAAGGTTCATCTTCAGCTCTTGCACATACGGTATGGCCTCCACGTCGTGGATGGTTTTGATGTGTAGCTCTTCGCCCAACTTGACGCGAACCACCTGCTCGTCGTCAAGATAAACCACCTTTTGTGTGCGACCAACGATGGGCGTGGCGTCGGAGGCGATGTAATATTCCCCTTCGCCGATACCAATGACCATCGGACTACCCTTGCGGGCGGCGATGAGTTGGTCGGGGTGACTTTTCTCGACAATCACTATGGCATAGGCACCCACGACGTGGTTCAATGCGATGCGAACGGCCTCGTAAAGGTCGACATGTTCGCTAAGTTGGACATCCTCGATGAGGTTGGTCAGCACCTCGGTGTCGGTCGACGATTGGAAGACGAAGCCACGTTTCTCCAATTCCTTGCGCAAACTGAGATAATTCTCGATGATGCCATTGTGAATCAAGGCGATGTTGCCCGACTGCGAACGATGCGGATGGGCATTCACCTGATTGGGCTCGCCGTGGGTGGCCCATCTCGTATGGGCTATTCCAATATGTCCGCTGACATCCTTGGAAGCAGCAAAGGCCTCCAAGTCGGAGACCTTGCCTTTGGCTTTGTATACATTGAGTTCGTCGGCATCGTTGAGCAGCGCTATGCCAGCACTGTCGTAGCCACGATATTCGAGGCGTTTCAAGCCTTCAATGAGAATCGGGTAGGCCTCTTGATAGCCTACATAAGCAACTATTCCACACATATTTGTCCTTTTTAAATAAAGGTGCAAAATTAGTGGTTTGGAATAACCGATGCAAGATTTTTTTTGTTTTTTGCGAGCGAGATGCGCTCAAACCTTCATCAATTGAAGAGGTCTTTCACGTCGGGAGCCTGTTGTGCAGCCTCTGATGCCTCAAAGTAAGGCTTCTTGTCGAAGCCGAACATTCCCGCAATCACGTTGGCGGGGAAGCGGCGCACGGCGGTGTTGTAATCACGGGCAGTCTCGTTGAACTGCCTGCGGGCATTGGCGATGGTGTTTTCGCAGCTTTCGAGTTTTGACTGGAGGTCGAGGTAGTTTTGGTTGGCTTTCAGGTCGGGATATTGTTCCACCGTGACCAGCAAGCGCGACAAGGCACCCGACATTTCGTCTTGTGCGGCTTGGAAGGCCTTCAGGTTTTCTTCAGTGAGGTTGTTGGCGTCGAGCGTCACCGAGGAGGCCTTGGCACGGGCTTCGACGACGGCCGTCAGCGTACCGGCTTCATACTCTGCGTAATTTTTCACTGTGGCGACAAGATTGGGAATCAGGTCGGCGCGCTGTTGATAGGCTGTTTGCACATTACCGACAGCTGTTTCAACGCCTTCTTGCTTGGATACCAGTCCGTTATACACGCTCACACCCCATAGAACGCAGGCAGCGAGTAGGACTAAAATGATGATCAACCCTTTTTTCATAATGATGGATTTTTTGTGTTTAGACTTCTAATTGAACTTTAGGCCGCAAAGATATGTAATTTTTTTGTATTTTTGCAGTTTATAACTGATTAATTCTTTTTTGGCAAATGTTTGAAAATCAAAATAAAAGCAATATTTCTGACCTCGAACCGCAGCTAGTCAACCGAGGATGTCGCCTGGATTCGGGCTACAACTCGGGCGACAAGGTGCTGTGTTGCGGTCGCTGCAAACTGAGTCAGTATGACTGGCTGAAGGACTATGAGAACCAGGAGGTGAAGGGCAAGGTGTGTCTTGCCGAAGTGCGTTTCAAGAACGACCGCAAGGACTATTTCACCTACCCTGAAGACCTCGAGTTGGAAGTGGGCGAGTTTGTCGCCGTCGAGACCGCCATTGGGCACGACATCGGCATTGTCACCCTTTTGGGCGAAATTGTGAAACGCCAGATGAAACGGAAGAAATTCCGCACGCCATTGAGCGAGATGAAGAAAATCTACCGTCGCGCCCGCGTCAACGATGTGGAGAAATGGTTGTCGGCCATCAAGCTGGAGGACAGTACTTTGGCTCGCACCCGCACCATCATCGACAACCTGGGGTTGGAGATGAAACTCAACGACGTGGAGTATCAAGGTGACAAGACGAAAGCCATCTTCTATTACACCGCCGACGGTCGTGTCGACTTCCGTGAACTCATCAAGAAGCTGGCCGAGGAATTTCACATCCGCATCGAGATGCGCCAAATCGGGGTTCGGCAGGAGTCGGCCAAGCTCGGCGGCTTGGGTTCGTGCGGCCGCGAGCTGTGTTGTGCCTCATGGATCAGCGATTTCCAGTCGGTGACGACCAATGTGGCCCGTGTGCAGCAACTTTCACCCAACCCGCAGAAGCTGGCTGGACAGTGCGGCAAGCTGAAATGCTGCCTCAATTTCGAATATGAGGCCTATGTGGACGCGTTGAAAGCATTCTCCGATCCCAACATTGTGCTGCACTTCGAGAGTGGCGATGCCATTCACCAAAAGAACGACGTTTTCAAAGGCATCATGTGGTATTCCTATACCACCGACAAAGGCAACATCATGGCTGTTCCTGTCGACAAAGTGAAGGACATCATTGCCATGAACAAAAAGGGACAGAAACCCCAAAAGTTGGAAGACTTCGCCTTGGTTACCGAAGCCCACACCAATACCAACGAAGGTTATGGCGAGGCCGACTTGAAGACCATGAGCGACTAAAACCGGCAAACAAATGAAAAAGGCGATAATTTGGATATATATGCTTGCAGCCATGGTGGGATTTGCTTCGTGCACCTCCACCTCCTTCAACAAGCGTGCGGTCATTCCTGAAGCCGAATGGCGTCAAGAGGATTGTGTCGCTTTCGACGTGAATGTCAACGACACCCTTAGCGGCTATGTCTTTGGCATCGGTCTGCGGCATCTGGAGAACTACCGCTACAGCAACCTCTTTGTGTTTCTCCACACCCGAATGCCTAATGGCAACGTCACCCACGACACGATTGAGTGCACCTTGGCTACACCCGAGGGCCGTTGGATTGGCAAAGGCAGCGGCAGCATGAGAGACTTGCTCGTGCCGCTTAACGAAAGCCTGCAGTTTCCCTTGTCGGGCACCTATCATTTTGAAATCGAACAAGCCATGCGCGAACCTGTGCTGAAAGGCATTTCAGATATTGGTCTATACATCGAAAAGCAATAAATCATGAGAGATAAAACGAAAAAAACGAAGCGGAACCAAGAGGGGTCGAAGACCGTCCGCAACCTGTGGATCGTCTTCGGGTCGCTGTTGTTGCTCATCATCCTGTTCTTCACTTGTGTGGCAACAGGCATCTTCGGCACTATGCCTACTTTCGACGAGCTGGAAAACCCGCGAACCAATCTGGCCACCGAAATCATTTCGGCTGACGGCAAGATTTTGGGCACCTACTACATCGAAAACCGATCGAACGTGCGCTACGCTGAGTTGTCGCACTATATGCCCGAGGCCCTCATCAGCATTGAGGACGAACGCTTTACCGAGCACTCTGGCATCGACGAGAAGGCATTGCTTCGTGTGGCCTTCGGCGTGTTGACCGGACGGAAGAAAGGCGGTGGTTCCACCATCACGCAACAACTGGCCAAAAACCTTTTTCCCCGTGGCGAGAATCTCAGCACCCCGAAACTCGTTTTGCGCAAATTCCAAGAATGGATCACGGCCACCAAGCTCGAACACAACTATTCGAAAGAAGAAATCGTGGCCATGTACCTCAATACGGTGGCTTTTGGTCACAACACGTTTGGAATCCGTTCGGCAGCTAGCACCTTCTTCGACAAGAATCCCAAGGACCTGAGCATCGAGGAATGCGCGCTGATGGCTGGGGTGGTCAACGCCCCCACGCGTTACAGCCCGATTCGCAATCCAGAACGTTCGTTGGGCCGACGCAACCTCGTGCTCAAGAAAATGGCCGAAAACGGTTTCATCACCGAAGCGGAATGCGACTCCATCTCGCTGATTCCGATTGATATGACGCATTTCAACATCAAGGACCACAACAGCGGTCAGGCCACCTACTTCCGCGAGTTCTTGAGAGGCTACCTCAACGATTGGGCAAAGAACACCACCCGTGCCGACGGCACCCCTTACAACATCTACCGCGACGGACTTCGCATCTATACCACCATCGACTCACGCATGCAACGCTATGCTGAGGAAGCTGTCAGCGAGTTTATGGGCAAGGAGTTGCAACCGATGTTCTACAAGCATTGGAAAGGCCACAAAAACGCACCTTTCTCCAATCTTACCGCCGACCAGATCGACGGACTGCTTGAGACTTCAATGAAACGAAGCGACCGTTATCGTGTGTTGAAAAACGAAGACATGCCTTACGACTCCATCAAGGCCGTGTTCAACCGCCCGGTGCGCATGACGGTCTTCTCGTGGAACGGCCCCATCGATACTGTGATGACACCCATGGACTCCATCCGTTATTACAAGTGGTTCCTTCAGGCAAGCCTGGTCTCCATCGAATCGCATACGGGCCATGTGAAGGCTTATGTCGGCGGATTGGACTATAGGTTTTTCAAGTACGACCACGTCACTCAGGCACGCCGTCAAGTGGGCTCTACTTTCAAACCGTTCCTGTATTCATATGCCATGGGCGACAGCGAGTTCACCCCGTGCACGAAGATTCCCAACATCCCTTACAACATCGAACTTCCCGATGGGCGTTTTTGGTCGCCTAGCAACGGAGGAGGTGGCGGAGGCGAGATTTCCTTGAAGAATGCGTTGGCCCAATCCAACAACTGGATTTCGGCCTATTTGATGAATCATTATGGCCCTGAGGCAATTATCACCCACGTTCGTAGGATGGGTGTGGAGTCACCCATCGATCCAGTGCCTTCCATCTGCTTGGGTTCATGCGACTTGAAACTGATTGAGATGGTGGGAGCCATGAGCACTTTCGCCAATCAAGGTGTCTACATCAAACCTATGTTCATTACCCGCATTGAGGACAAAAACGGCAACGTCATTCAACGTTTCAGCCCCGAAGAGTCGGAAGCCATGAGCGAGATTGCAGCGTATAAGACAATCGAACTGATGAAAGGCGTGGTCCAAAGCGGTACTGGCGTTCGTCTGCGTTCCTTGTATGGTTTCAACAACCCTATTGCTGGCAAGACAGGAACCACGCAAAAGAATAGTGATGGATATTTCATGGGCATCACTCCCGACTTGACCACAGGCGTGTGGGTGGGCGCTGAAGACCGCAGTGTCCATTTCCGCTCAACGCGTTTGGGCCAAGGCTCACACACCGCTTTGCCTATCTGGGCACTCTATATGCGTAAGGTGTATAACGACAAGAGCCTCAACGTCAGCCAAGGGAATTTTCCCAGACCCTATGCTCCTGGCGTTGACCTTGACTTCAATTGTTGGCAGTCAGAGAATTCGGATGAATTTGATGAGTTTATTGACGAGTTCTAATTCAAAAACAGCAGAAGAATGACCTCAAATTTCGTTGACTACGTGAAGATATTCTGCCGCTCAGGCAAAGGTGGTGCGGGATCGTTGCATTTCCGGAGGGAGAAATACATCCCCAAAGGCGGCCCTGACGGCGGTGACGGTGGCCGTGGCGGCAACGTCATCATGCGCGGCAACGCCCAGCTTTGGACTTTGCTGCACCTGCGCTACACCAAGCACATCTTTGCCGGCGACGGCGTTCCAGGAGGCAAAAACCAGCTGACTGGTGCTGCTGGCGCCGACATTTACATTGACGTGCCGCTTGGCACGGTGGCCTACCACTCGGAAGACCATACGCAGATGGGCGAAATTACCGAGGACGGACAAGAGGTCGTACTCCTTAAAGGCGGACGCGGCGGCAAAGGCAATGCCTTCTTCAAGACCGCCACACTGCAGGCACCCAAGTTTGCCCAACCTGGCGAGCCCTGCCAAGAAGAATGGATTACCTTGGAACTGAAACTGCTGGCTGATGTCGGCCTGGTCGGGTTCCCCAACGCGGGCAAGTCGACACTACTCTCTGTGGTCTCGGCGGCCAAACCCGAGATTGCCGATTACCCTTTCACCACCTTGGTGCCCAATCTAGGCATCGTCAGCTATCGCGGCCATCGAAGTTTCGTTATGGCCGACATCCCTGGCATCATTGAAGGTGCAGCAGAAGGTAAGGGATTGGGAATTCGTTTTCTGCGCCATATCGAAAGAAACTCCACCCTGCTGTTTATGGTGCCAGCCAACACCGACGATGTGAAGAAGGAATACGACATCTTGCTCAACGAGTTGAAGAAATACAACCCTGAACTGATGGACAAGGACCGCATCCTGGCCATCACGAAATGTGACTTGGTTGATGAGGATACCATCAAGGAAATCAAGAAGCATCTGCCCAAGAAGGTGCCACATGTCTTCATCAGCTCTGTTGCCCAGCAGGGTATCGATGAGTTGAAAGACCTTGTTTGGCTCACGCTGAATAAGGCCGACGAGGGCGAAGACTGGTAATCACACGTAACATGAACGCCCTCTCCACAATCGACTCCGACCTATTCTTGTTTCTCAACGGCATACACGCCGAATGGATGGATAGGGTGATGACGCTCCTTACCGACATGTGGGTGTGGCTTCCCCTATACCTATTATTAATATATTGGGCTGTGAAACAATATGGCAAACGCTGCTGGTGGGTCTTTCTAGCCGTCGGTGTCGTGGTGCTTTGCTCAGACCAGTTGGCTTCGCATGTTTGCAAGCCCCTGTTTCAACGGTTAAGGCCATGCTATAATACCGATTTTCAGGATTTTATCCATCTGCCTATTGGCAAGGCGGGCGGAAAATACGGCTTTGTGTCTTCGCATGCGGCCAACACGTTTGCTGTTGCGGCTTTCCTCACTCCAGCCTTGCGTATTTATAGGCCTTGGGTAGGAATCATATTGTATCTTTGGGCTTTTGTTTCGAGTTACAGCCGCATATACATCGGTTACCACTATCCAGGCGATATTGTTTGTGGTGCCTTGTTGGGACTGCTTGTCGGGTTAATCATTTGGAAACTGTTCCAAAGGCTAGTGGAGAGAAAACTCAGGAAATCAGAACAAGGAATCTGACTTGGGATTGGCATCACTGTCGTGGAAGACCACTTTGATGGTCGATTGCAGCTCGATGCCACACAGCGAAGCCAACTTGGCTTTGTTAAGGGCGAGTTCAAGATAGCCGTGCGTGCCGAAGATGGCCACCAAGTCGACGACATCGACATCGAGGTAACTATCCGAGATCTCTTCGACGGTATAGAGGTCGCCTTTCACCATGATGGTGAAATCGCGGCCACGACGCTCCTGCTCAAAGAGTTCCTTCGAGATGTTGGTGATAAGGTTGTCGTAGGAGTCGATGTGCATCACCACGCCTTCGATGGTGTTGTCGAAAGCCACGGCGCAGAACGAACCACCTGGGTTGAGCTTCAGCCGAGGTTCACCGATGCTGGATAGCGGCTCGCCATTGGCAATCATTACGGCCACCTTGGCGAAACGGTCGCGCGTGGCAAAGGTGAAGAAGTCGGAGTCCTGCATCACGTCGATGCACACCGCCTCGTCGTATTTTCCGTCGAGGATATGGCTGAAAATACCGTTGTCAGTCGAGATGAAATACTGTCCCTCGGCTTTCACTACCACATGAGGGCATTCCATTGACTCGATGGTGTCGACGGCAATGATGTGGATCGTACTGGGAGGAAAGCAACGATAGCAATTCTTGAGCGTGAAACCCGCCTGCGAGACGTTGAATGGCTCAATCTCGTGGGTCACGTCGACGATGGTGGCATTAGGCAACTTTGACAAAATGGTGCCCTTCACTGCGGCCGCATAGTAATCCTTCGTTCCCCAATCGCTTGTTAATGTGATAATTGCCATTGCTCGTTATTGGTCGTTTTCTGATTTTGCAAAGGTATATCATTTATATCAAATGTGCTACATGTTTTTGAAAAAATAATTCATTTTTCCTATTTCTCAAAAATAGACTATCTTTGCGGCTAAATAGAAAAAGATGGCAGAGCAGATTCTACAGATTGAAAATGTTGATCCCAAAGAGCTTCACGGTCCCAACGACAAGTATTTGGAACTCGTGAAGAGCATGTTTCCTAAGCTGAAGCTCATCGCGCGAGGCGATTTCGTGAAGGTGGTTGGCGATGACGAGGAGATTGAATATTTCACCAATCGTTATGAGACCCTGATGGTACAGCTCGAACGTTTCGGGAAACTGACAGCGCAAACCGTCGAGGATATCATGATGGCCAGCACCGACAGCGAGTTGCAACAAAAGATGTCGGAAAGCGACGTGTTGGTCTTTGGGCGTAGCGGCGTGCCAGTGAAGGCCATCACCGCCAACCAAAAGCGCATGGTGACGGCATCTGAGCAAAAGGACCTGGTATTCGCCATCGGCCCTGCCGGAACGGGAAAGACCTATACCGCCGTTGCCTTGGCCGTCCGCGCCTTGAAAGCCAAGCAGGTAAGAAGAATCATCTTGACCCGTCCCGCCGTCGAAGCTGACGAACATCTGGGCTTCCTCCCTGGCGACCTGAAAGACAAACTCGACCCGTATCTGCAACCGCTTTACGACGCCTTGCGCGACATGATTCCATCGGCCAAATTGGACAGCTATCTCGAAGACCACACCATCGAGATTGCGCCTTTGGCCTTCATGCGCGGCCGCACTTTAGATCACGCTTTCGTCATCCTCGATGAGGCCCAAAACGCCACGCGCAGCCAACTGAAGATGTTCCTCACCCGCATGGGACGCTCGGCCAAGTTCATCGTCACCGGCGACATCACCCAAATCGACCTGCCGCCCAAAACGCCTTCGGGCCTGCCCCAAGCGATGGAGGTTTTGAAAGACGTGCGCGGCATCGAATTCATCTATTTGGACGACAAGGACGTGGTGCGCCACAAACTGGTGACGGACATTATTAATGCATATAAAAGACACCACGAAACAGACGACCCTGTAGAGACGCAAAATTTTGCGTCTCTACCTAACGAAAACAATTAATTCAACATAAAATGAACGCATTAACCAGAACAGAATTCCATTTCCCTGGCCAAACCAAGGTCTATCACGGCAAAGTCCGCGATTGTTATTTCATCAACGACGAATACATGGTGATGGTCGCCACCGACCGCATCTCGGCTTTCGATGTCATCCTGCCCAAAGGCATTCCCTATAAAGGTCAGGTGCTCAACCAGATAGCTGCCATGTTCCTCGATGCCACCGCCGACATCGTCCCCAACTGGAAGCTCGCCACGCCCGACCCGATGGTCACCGTAGGCCGCCTCTGCCAGCCCTTCCCCATCGAGATGATCATCCGCGGCTACCTCACAGGCAGCTCGTGGCGCACCTACAAGAGCGGCCAGCACACCATCTGCGGCGTACAAATCCCCGACGGGATGAAGGAGCACCAACGCTTCGCCGAACCCATCATCACCCCGACCACCAAAGCTGAGGAAGGTCACGACGAGGACATCTCGCGCGAGGAAATCATCGCCAAAGGCTTGATTAGCGAGAACGATTATGCCCAAATCGAGGACATCACCCGCAAGCTCTTCCAACGCGGCACCGAAATCGCGGCCAAGCAAGGCTTGATTCTCGTCGACACGAAATACGAGTTCGGCAAGATTGGCGACCAAATCGTGCTGATGGACGAAATCCACACGCCCGACTCGTCGCGCTACTTCATCGCCGACCAATACGAGGAACGCTTCGCCAAAGGCGAGCCGCAGGTGCAGCTTTCGAAGGAATTCGTGCGCGAGTGGCTGATGGCCAACGGCTTCCAAGGCAAGGAAGGCCAACAAGTGCCCGAAATGACACCCGAATACGTGAACAGCGTTTCGGAGCGCTACATCGAGCTCTACGAAAAGGTGACAGGACACAAATTCGAAAAGGCCCCCGACTCGGAAGACCTTTTGAAGCGTATTGAGAAGAACGTGATGGAGTACTTGAAGCTGTAGTTTTACTATGGCTTATGGCTTATGACTATGGCCGCTCTTACTATGAGAGAACGGCCATAGTTATTTTATCATAAACCAACTTCAACAAAACGCCCATCCTTGAAGTTCATTACGCTGCGATAGCCAGCGCGTTTCAAGGCTTCTTCGGCGGCGGCAAACTCCAAGGTGATTTCGCTGAAGTGGTGCGCGTCGGCGGAGATGAGGGCGGGAATGCCCATCTTGTGGGCTTCCTCCATCAGCCAAGGCGAGGGATAGAAGCCGTTGTAGCGTTTCTTGTAGATGCCACGCGTGTTCACTTCCATCACGAGGCCTTTCTCGCGGATGAGGTCGAGAGTTTCTAACGCCAATTTGCGATACCACGGCTCATTCTCGTGAAAATACCGTTCGCGGTTGTGCATCTTGATTTTGTCGAAGTGCGCAATGATGTCAAACTGCTCGTTTTCAATCATTTCGTTCGATTGTTCGTAGAAACGGCGCACGGCACGACGGATGTCGCCGTCGAAGAACTTTTGCAGGCCTTCGTCATAGACTTCCCATTTCGGCCCGTCGATGAACCAAATGTTTTCTGCAAGAGTCGGCCCTTCGACAGGCTCAGGGACCTTAGCTGGTGAAGGTCGTTGAGCCTGTCGAAACGCCGGATTAATAACGAGATGCACGCCACCAATCAGATAATCAAGGTGGTACTTCTCCTTGGTCACGGCGAAGGTCTCGGAAACACCCGTGATGTAGTCGGCTTCCAAAGCGCAATAAAGGTCGATCTTATTTTTAAAATCCGCTTTCAGTTGCGCGATTTCGGCCACATATTTTGGCATATCCGCCGCCTTGACGGAGAAATTATTGTCGAACGGCAAAGGGCTGTGTTCCGAAAAGCCAAGCGTCGTCAGGCCTTGACGGACAGCCTCTTCCACAATTTCGCGCGGCTGCGATTTGCCGTCACTGTAAACGCTGTGGGTATGTAAGTTGAAGTTTTGCATGGCGTTAGAGATAGGTTGGTGGTTTTTGACGGGAGGTGGTTACGGATTACTTTGATGAGTAATTATGGGAGTTCCCAAACCTCATCCAAGTCGATATCCCAGCCACCCCTGATTTCCAAGAGGTCTTTATAGTCGAGGATGGTTTCTGGAAGGAGACGGTGGTGGTAGTTGCCCGTGCTCCACTTGCCGTTGCCGTCGGCATCGAGCAGGGCGCGGAGCTTGTATTTGGCGGGCATCAGGTAATCGAACATCACTTCTTGTTTTCTCGAAATCACCTCTTGTTTTATCACTTTTCCGCTTTCGTTGGTGAGTTGCACAATCACTTGCTTCATGCCTTCGGGTGGCGCGACCGTGATGTAGATGTTGCCATATTCATCGTCGGTGATCACGTGAAAATCGGCCTTGATGGGTCCGTTGGTGCGTCCACGGATGCCGAAAAACACCGAGTCGGGGATTTCGAAACTGTAACTCGAATCGGCCGAAAACGGAGTGATGAGCCGATATTCAAAGCCGTCTTCGTCGACGGGCTCGAAAGTGAGTTTGCCATAAAAGACGGTGGTGTCGCATTTGAAAATGGCCGAGTCGGGCATTTCGTAGTGAACGATGGGCTCGGAGAACTTCAAAATTAAGTCTTCATTTGGGATGAGTCCTCCTCGTCCAATCAGGTTGTTTGTGACCTTCAGTTTCTCTGGCTCACGGTTGCGTCTTGCGTTTTTCGACTCCTTGAATTTCAGGCTGTAGCGCGACGAGTCGTTGATCAAAGTGTCGTATTTCACCTGTACCCAAAGGCTGTCTTTGACGTTGGGCGTGAAATACCACAAAACCGTGTCATATTCAGCGGAATGTGTCGTGACCAGGTTGAACGTATCGGGCAGCATTTCAGGCGTCATGACGACGGCATCCTTGGCGGGATGGCGAAACACGAAGCGCAGCAAGCCTTCTTCAACGAGTTTTTTCTCTAAAAGCACCTGCGTGGAGTCCACTTCAGTGAACATATATAAAATAGGACTAATGGAATCGTTTGGGTGGACGATGCTATCAAAAAAAGCCACCTCCTCGTTGGGCAAATCAAAATAAAGGTTGGAATTGACATCCTTGAGGGCGAAAACCAAATATTTCTTGTCGGCCAATCCGTTGAGGCTGAAATGACCTTCCTTGTCGGTCTTGGTGGTGTAATCGGGCTTGGTTGTCATGGGCAGCGAATCCAGGTTCTCGCGGTCGGCGGCATAGAGCGAGACATAAACTTTCTCGACGGGTTTCTTGTCCTCGGCGTTCAGCACTTTTCCAGCGATGGAGAGCGTGTCGATGAAGTCGCCCGTCGAGAAACTATAGACATAATCCTTGAACGGGTTTCCCTCGTGCAAGTCCTTGATGGCGCTCCCGAAGTCGATGGTGTAGGTGGTGTTGGCCGCCAAACTCTCCTTGAACTTGATGACCACGGTCTTGTTTTTCAGTTTGATGTCAGGCTTTTCGCTCAACGGCGGCGAAATCAGCACGTTTTGGTTGGCGTTTTCGAGGGTGATGTACTCGTCGAAGGTGATTTCCACCTTCTTCCCGATGAAGTTGACGCTATGGTTTTCGGGCACGGCCTCAACGACAACGGGCGGCGTGCTGTCCTTGGGACCACCCGTAGGTGCCACCGCATTGGCGCACTGCTGGGCAAGGAAGGCCGTCAGCAGCAGGCCGCTGCACAAAACGAGATATTTCAGTTTCCGAATCACGGGGCAAAGATACGATTTTGTTGATTTCTTAGATACCATTCCAAATGGTTTTGCTATTTTTGCAGATTAAAATATTGAAATCTTAAAACTTTAAATCAGATAACTATGTACAGAACGCATACTTGTGGCGAACTTCGTCTTGCTGACGCCGGCAAGCAAGTCACATTGGCAGGCTGGGTGCAGCGCACCCGCGACAAAGGTGCCCTCGTTTGGATTGACCTCCGCGACCGTTACGGCATCACCCAACTCTTTTTGGACGGCAGCAGCGACCCGAAACTCCTCGAACAAGCCCGCTCGTTCGGGCGCGAGTTCGTGATTCAGGCCAAAGGCACCGTCATCGAACGCGAATCGAAGAACCCGAATATGCCGACGGGCGAGATTGAGCTGAAAGTCAGCGAGTTCTGCCTGCTTAATAGCAGCAAGACGCCGCCTTTCACCATCGAAGATGTCAGCGATGGCGGCGACGACCTTCGCATGAAATACCGTTATCTGGACATCCGTCGCAACCCCGTGCGCCAAAACCTCGAACTACGTCACCGCATGGCCATGCTGGTGCGCAACTACCTGAGCAACCTCAACTTCCTCGAAATCGAGACGCCGATGCTCATCAAGAGCACGCCCGAGGGTGCCCGCGACTTCGTGGTGCCGTCGCGTATGAACCCTGGCGAGTTCTATGCCTTGCCACAAAGCCCGCAGCAATACAAGCAACTGCTGATGGTGGCTGGCATGGACCGCTATTTCCAAATCGTGCGTTGCTTCCGCGATGAAGACCTCCGTGCTGATCGTCAGCCCGAGTTCACCCAAATCGACTGCGAGATGTCGTTTGTGGAACAGGAAGATGTGCTGAACACCTTCGAGGGCTTGGCCAAACACCTCTTCAAGGAAATGAAAGGCCTCGAATTCGACCAGTTCCCGCGCATGACTTGGCACGACGCGATGAAATACTACGGCTCCGACAAGCCCGATATCCGCTTCGGGATGAAGTTCGTTGAACTCAACGATGTGGCCAAAGGCAAAGGCTTCGGCTTGTTCGACAATGCCGACCTCGTGGTGGGTATCTGTGCCGAAGGTTGCGCCGAATACACCCGCAAGCAACTCGATGCGCTCACCGACTTCGTGAAGCGTCCGCAAGTGGGTGCTGGTGGTATGGTTTACATCAAGTACAACGCCGATGGCTCGTTCAAGTCGTCGGTCGATAAGTTCTACACGCCCGAAGATTTGAAGGTCATCGCCGACGAGTTCGGTGCCAAGCCTGGCGACCTGATGCTCATCCTTTGCGGCGAGGCCATGAAGACCCGCGTGCAACTCAACGCTTTGCGTCTTGAGATGGGCAACCAACTCGGCCTGCGCAAACCTGACGAATACGCACCGCTGTGGGTCATCGACTTCCCGCTGTTGGAATGGGACGAGGAGACGCAACGCTACTACGCCATGCACCACCCCTTCACCGCGCCCAAGCCTGAGGACGAGGCTTTGCTCGACGACCCGACGAAGTGGGGCGACATCCGCGCCAACGCCTACGACATCGTGATGAACGGTGTGGAGGTGGGTGGCGGCTCCATCCGTATCCACGACCGTACCTTGCAGAACAAGATGTTCCACACTCTCGGTTTCACCGACGAGAAGGCCCAAGAGCAGTTCGGCTTCCTGATGGGCGCTTTCGAGTACGGCGCACCGCCTCACGCTGGTCTGGCCTTCGGCTTCGACCGCCTCTGCTCCTTGTTCGGCGGCGCCGACAGCATCCGCGACTTCATCGCCTTCCCGAAGAACAACTCCGGCCGCGACGTGATGAGCGGAAGCCCCGCCCCGATTGCCCAAGAGCAGTTGGACGAGTTGCAGATTGCTTTGAACCTCAAATAGATTAGATATGGGACAATTGGCATTCTTGAAAACGTTTATTCTGGTGGCTATCTCGCTTGATGCGAACGATAATCGCAGACACATCCATGTGTTTAAGAAGGGGAAACGCCACCAGAAGTCCCTTGCCAAGATTTGGATAGAGTCTGAAGGAAAACAATGTGTAGAGATTGCCGAAACAACCCTTTCGACAAAGGAAAACGAAATGATAGTGGCAGCAATAAATCGTCACTGGGATTTTATCAATAAGCAGGTAACCAAGGCATTCAACGGAGAAAAGACCATTTCAATCAATATAGAAAAGTAACAATAGGAGGACAAAGCCATGTGTAAAATGAAAAATGTAACCATCGGAATCAAAGATATGGATTTCACCACCTATCGAGGCAAGATGTTGGTAAGGCTGACTGACGGTAGAGTTATCATCATTCCTATCTCGTTCTTCCCCGACATTAAGCAGATGTCAGTAAAAGAGCGAGAGAAATGGATGGTGCTTGATGACCAGTATTTTACATTTGAGAATATGACTCGGGTTTATTCCGTACTCGATTTACTGAGAGTAGCATAAGAGAAAACTATGAAAAACCTACTCCTCACCCTACTAATTCTCTTCGCCATCACCGCCCCAGCCCAAGAGGTCATCGACTTTATGGGCATTCCAATTGACGGAACCCAGGCGGAACTCTTCGGGAAACTGACGGAAAAAGGATTCCAAGAGACGGACGATTCCAGTGTGTTGAAAGGTCTGTTCGAAAGCCTTCCCGTTGAGGTGCTCGTTTTGGATAATGTTCGGGACAAAGTGTATGAATTGGACATCCGGCACGAGGTGGGGAACGACGAGGCTTTGGCCATCGAGCGTTACAACAACCTGCTTCAGAAGTTCAGGAACGACCCGAAATACAACGACACTTATTCCGAGTTAATTCCAGAAGGCGAGCCGATTGGCGAAAAATTGAGGTCGGATATACACCATTATACAGCCTGCTTCACTCAAAGCGGGAAACACGGCTATGTCCGCATCAAACTGTTCAAGACGAACAATTGGAAAGATGAAGAATGGTACAAATTGGCCAGTTTTGTCATCGAGATAGAATATGTCAACGCGGCCAATTCGCCCATCGGATAAACCTTGAATAATGGATTGAAAATGAAAAAGTTTCTTGTTGCAATTTTGATATTGTTCGCCACGATTTCCAACGCTCAAGAAGTGGTGGATTTTATGGGCATTCCCATTGACGGTTCCGCATTGGAGATGATGGCGAAATTGCAGGAAAATGGGTTTCGGAGGACGGACAGTCCCTATAATAATACGATGAAAGGTCTTGTTGACGATATTCCCGTCCAGTTGGCCATTCATAGCAATAGCAGAGGGATGGTTTATGAGATGGATATTCGTTATGATGTTGAGGACGACAAAGCCCAAATAGCGCAGTGTGTCAACAACTTGGTTGGCAAGTTCAAGGGCAATCCCAAATACAAGGAAGTGCAATCCACGATGATAACGGAAGACGACTTGGCCGAGTCGAAGCTGAAGAAGGAATACCTTGGCTATTATGCCTATTTCACGCAAATTGGTGCCAATGGGTATGTGGCCGTTGGGCTGAACAGGCTGAATTATATGCTTGGCGAAAACAACGGTAATCCACCCGAAAAGGATTTCCAGTTGTGGGTTCAAGTGAAGTATGTCAATGCGGCCAATTCGCCCAATGGATAAATTTTAAGTTTTGAATTATAAATTAACCAACTGAATATGAAAAGATTACTAGTCTTAACTGGTGGCGGCGATTGCCCAGGCTTGAACGCCGTCATTCGCGCCATTGTCAAGCGGGCCTCCCAGGAGAAGGATTGGGAAGTGCTCGGAAGCATTCAAGCCTACAACGGCATCCTGTGGGAGCCTACCGAGGTCGTCAGGCTGACGCCCGAGTCGGTGCGTGGCATCCATTTCCGTGGCGGTACCATCATCGAGACCACCAACAAGGGCGGCCCGTTCAACTGGCCCATCAAGAACAACGACGGCACTTGGAGCACCGTCGACCGCTCTGACGAAATGCTCCGTAAGTTGCAATACATGGGCATCGACGCGGTCATCAGCATCGGCGGTGACGGCTCGCAGCGCATCTCGCAAAAGCTCTACGAAAAGGGCCTGAACATCATCGGCGTTCCTAAGACTATCGACAACGACCTCTCGATGACAGACTGCACCTTCGGCTTTCAAACCGCCGTGCAAATTGCGACTGAAGCTGTTGATAAATTGGTCACGACGGCGGCCTCGCACAACCGCGTCTTTGTCCTCGAAGTGATGGGGCGCGATGCTGGCTGGATTGCCTTGCACAGCGCTATCGCGGGTGGGGCAGAGGTGTGCCTTTTGCCTGAGTTCCCTTACGACATCAACATTGTGAAGGAGCGCTTGGAGCGTCGTTTCAAGAACGACCGTGGCTTTGCCGTGGTGGTGGCTTCAGAAGGCGCGCGCCCGAAGGACGGCCAGCAGGTGTACGAAATCAGTACCGAGGTCGGCTACGAGAACAAGAAACTGGGCGGCATCGGTCGTCGTTTCATCGAGGAGATGAAAGCCGCTGGCTTCACGCACGACATGCGCGAGACCACGTTGGGTCACCTGCAACGCGGCGGCGTGCCGATTGCTTACGACCGTGTGCTCTCCGCCGCGTTTGGCGTGAAGGCTTTTGAGATGGTGCTCAACGGTCAGTTTGGCCAGATGGTGGCCTACCGTGAACCCGACCTGATAGCTGTCCCGCTCAAGGAAGCCATCTCCAAGCCCAACCTCGTCACCGCCGACAGTGATTTAGTGCGCACGGCGCAGGGTTTGAACATTTCGTTAGGTATCTGACGATGTCGAAAAACAAGTTTTATGTCGTTTGGGCAGGTCGCACCCCAGGTGTGTATGACAGTTGGGAGGCTTGCAAGCGGGAGGTAGTAGGCCAGAAAAGGGCCTTGTACAAAGGCTTCCCCGACCGGACCAGTGCCGATGCCGCTTTCGCCAGAGGCTTCACAGGCTTCGAGAAAGATGGCGCGGTTCCTGTGGTTGACTTGTCGCAATCCAAAGAGCGTCCCCTCAGTCCCGCCATCGCCGTGGATGCCGCATGTGCAGGCAATCCAGGCAAGATGGAATATCAAGGCGTCTTTGTGGATTTCGGTGTGCAACCTCCGATGAGGTCGGATTTGTTCAAAAGTCCGGTCTTCCCTCACGGGACGAACAACATCGGCGAGTTTTTGGCCATCGTTCACGCGGTTTCGTTGCAGAAAAAGCATGGTTGGCATTATCCGGTCTACAGCGACTCGGTCAATGCCCAACTATGGGTGAGGCAGAAGAAATGCAAGACCAAACTGCAGCGCAACGCCAAGAACGCAGCCCTCTTCGACCTTATCGAACGCGCTGAAAAATGGCTGAACGAGAACACGATAGAAGTGCCCATCCTGAAATGGAAAACTGAAATCTGGGGCGAAATTCCTGCCGATTTTGGTAGGAAATGAAAAATTGCATACTTTTACCGCCCGAAAACAAGAAAGGAAATGCTGAAATTCGACTCCTTTTATTTCCAATGTCCGCATTGCCAAGCCTGGCTCGAAGGTCGTTACCTGAAAGCCGAGTTGGTCAATCAGGCTATCTTGTATTCCGATGGTAAGGTACTGAACGACAACTATATAACAACACCCCAAAAGATGATTATGTGTCCATCGTGTGGCCATATCTTCTGGGTGGAAAATCCTGTTGAGCCTTTCATCACCTATGAAAAGCCGGAGGCGGAGGTTTATTCGTGGAACACCTGGCGCTTTTTTGGCATCAGTTTCTCAGATAACAAAGGCAAGTTGGCGCTTATTAATCACTATAAGACTTTCTTGAGGAAAAGCCATTACGACCCAAGGAAGGAGATATACTTGAGACGTTTTCTGTGGTGGGCCTACAACGACCTGCACCGCAACCACCAGCATGTTCGCCTCAAATATCTACTCAACGGTTTTATGAGCTTTGGGGTATGGCGTTGCAACCGCAAGATGCTTATTGAGGGCGAGAAGTTGTTCTTGAAGAGCTATAAGGACTTCACTGCCAACTTGAATCGACTTCTTGCCTTGCTTGAGAAACACCCTGAGGAGCAGATCGACCTTGAAGTGCAGGAGATTTATCGTGAGTTGCGGCAATTCGACAAGGCCAAGGAATTGCTTGAGGAAACAGGGAGCCGTACGCATTTCACCAACGAATTGCTGCGCCACACCAAGTGGAAAGATCCACGGGTGTTTATGGTTTCGGGATAATAACAAAAAAGGGCGGCCACAGCCGCCCTTTTGTATGCCATAAGGGAAATTCAATCCCTGGCATGATCAATCAGGAGCAGGTCATTGATCCAGATTTCGACGTTGGAGTGACGTTGCCCCTTGTCGTCAGTCCAGTCGTTGTTACGCAAGCTGCCTTCTATGGCTACTTGGAGGCCTTTCTTCACGTTGTTTTCGACACGTTCAGCTGTCTTTCCCCAAGCCACAATCGTGAACCATTGCGTGTTGTTGACCCATTCGCGGTTGGCGTTCATGTGGCGCTCGTCGACGGCAAGGCGGAAGCGTGCGACTTTGCTGTTGTTGTTCAGGTTTTTCACTTCAGGTTCTGCACCCGGGCGGCCAATCAGCATGACCGAATTTCTCATTGTACTCATAATGTGTGTGTTTTGATGATTAATAATAATGTGTTTAGAACTGTTGTGTCGTACCGTTGGGTTTGACGATGCAAAGTAACAACCTTTGTCAAGACTAAGCCGTTGATTAAACGTTTGTTGTCGACAGTAGTCGTTTGTTGTCGTTTGCTGTCGGATATATTGTTTGTTTTCAAGTTGTTATGTTTTTCTTCTAGAAGTCGATTTTTTTCTTATTTTTGCGTGGAAAATTGGAAAGGACAGCAAATGGTAAAAGATTTGAAACCCCATATCGGCATTTTCGGTCGGCGCAACGTCGGCAAAAGCAGCCTCATCAACCGCCTCACGGGACAGGACATCGCCATCGTGAGCGACACGGCGGGCACCACCACCGACCCCGTCAAGAAAAGTATTGAGATCTTCGGCATCGGGCCTTGTGTGCTCATCGACACGGCTGGCATCGACGATGTGGGCGAGTTGGGGCAGCAAAGGGTAGGGAAGACGATGAAGGTGTTGGAGGAAATCGACTGCGCCATTTTGGTGATAACCGAAAATAGTTTTGGTGAACCCGAGATGCAACTCATCGGGCAAATGAACAAACTGGCGGTTCCTTTTTTCGTCGTCCATAATAAGGCAGACCAGGAACCGCTTCTTGCCGTTACCAAAGCCATTATTGAAAACAATTTTAATGCAAAAGTAGTGGATTTCAGTGCTTTGAGCAATGACGAAATCGCACCTTTGGTCGAGCAGCTGAAAAAAAACATCCCTGAGAGTGCCTACCAAAAAGTGTCACTATTGGGTGGCATTATCAAGCCAAGCGAAACCGTTGTGTTGGTTTGTCCGGTAGACAGTGAAGCCCCCGAAGGCCGTTTGATTTTGCCCCAAGTGATGGCCATCCGCGATGTTTTGGACAACGAGTGCATCTGCGTGGTGCTGAAGGAAACCCACTTGCAGCAATATCTTGAAACCATGCCCAAACCCGCTTTGATAGTCACTGATAGTCAAGTGTTTGGAATGGTGAGCAAAATTGTTCCTAACGATGTCCCCTTGACCAGTTTCAGCATCGTGATGGCGCGGTTGCGTGGCGACTTCGACAATTATATAAAAGGTACGCCCTACCTTTCGCAATTGAAAGACGGCGACACGGTCTTGCTCCTCGAATCGTGCACCCACCACAGTACCTGCGACGACATCGGGCGCGTGAAGCTGCCTCGGATGATACAGAAATTCACAGGAAGAGACATCCATTTTGAGTATATTTCGGGTTTGTCGCCCATCCCCGAAGTCGGGAAATACGCCATGGCCATCCAATGCGGCGGCTGCATGAGCACAAGGAAACAGTTGCTCAACCGCACCAACCACTTTGTGAATGCAGGCATCCCAATCAGCAATTACGGCATGGCGATGGCCTACATGAGCGGCATTTTTGAACGGGTCATGGCACCTTTCTTGCCAAAATAGTGGAAAATTTTTCCACTTTGGTGAAAAAAATAAATATATCGCTTGCGATATAAATTTTTTGTTGTAATTTTGCATCGTGAACGACATAAATAAACAAAATAAGAATAAAAACTCAACAAAATGGACAAACAGAAATCAATCAACGCGTTACAGTTTTTCGTAACCCATCTTTCCAATCAGGCTTTCGGCCACAAACTGCAAGGCAAACTTTTCGCCGACCAAGGCTTTGAGAAACTCGGCACCAAGTACATGGGCCATCACGACGAGGAAATGGGCTGGGTGGACAAGTTCATCGGCCGCATCCTCGACCTCGGCGGCGAGCTGAAGCACGAAATGCGCCCCGAAGGCAAGCTCTTCACCGACCCTTGCGAATACGTGAAGGCTGAGCTGCAAGTCTCCATCGACGGCATCGAGTTGCTGCGCAAGTGCATGAACGAGATTTGTGAAGACGTGACCACTTTCGACATCATGAAGGACTACCTGAAAGACGAGGAAGAAGACATGTACTGGAGCGAAACGCAACTTGACCTCATCGAGAAGATCGGCTACCAGAATTGGCTCATCAAACAAATGTAATAATCAATAAAATGAACAAAAAATGTCTAACTGGCATGGCTGTCGTGCTCCTCATGGCCCTGACGTCATGCGCTCAAAAAACTGAAAAAATGGCTACGATTTATGATTTTAAGGCCCTGAACAACAAGGGCGAACAAGTGGACATGGCCCAATACAAAGGCAAAGTCCTGATGATTGTCAACACCGCATCGAAGTGCGGTTTCACGCCCCAATATGATGGTTTGGAGGCGCTTTACAAGAAGTACCAAGACGATGGTTTGGTCATCCTTGGCTTCCCTTGCGACCAATTTAAGCACCAGGAGCCTGGCACCGACGAGGAAATCGCCGAGTTCTGCCGCCTGAACCACGGCGTCACCTTCCCGCTGATGAAGAAGATTGACGTGTTTGGCGAAAACGCCGACCCGATTTTCAAGTACCTCACCACGCAATGCCCCACCGAGGAAGTGAAAGGCTTGAAGGACAAGGCCGTGATGAAGATGGTCGACAGCCTGAGCAAGAGCGAAGGTCGCGAAGACGGCGGCGTGCGCTGGAACTTCACCAAGTTCCTCATCTCGAAGGACGGTAGCGTCATCAAGCGCTTTGCCCCGACCACCACGCCTGAGGAATTAGACGCCGAAGTGGCTGCCATGCTGAAATAAAGTTGAACTTGCCCAACCTTCTATGTCATTCCTTGCAGGGAATTGTGCGAATGGAATCTATAGGAGGTTGGGCAACAAAAACGATAGAGATGTACCCTCAACTGAAACTCGATAACCAGCTCTGTTTCAGGTTCTACACCGTGTCGAGGCTCATCACGCAGGCCTACCAACCCCTGCTGAAGGGCCTCGGCCTTACCTATCCGCAATACTTGGTGATGCTGGTGCTGTGGGAAAAAGACCAACAGCCCGTGAATGACATCGCCAAACGCCTGATGCTCAACACGAACACCATCACGCCTTTGCTGAAACGCATGGAGACGGAGGGCATCGTGAAGCGCGAGAAAGGCACCGAGGATGCCCGTCAGGTCATCGTTTCGCTCACCGCAAAAGGCAAGGCGATGGAAGAGCAGGCCCAATGCATTCCCAACGAGCTCATGAACTCGTTCACTTGCAACAAGATTCTCGTCGAATCGGGTGAAAGCCTTGCGGCGCTCTTGGATGAAATGATTGCTTCGCTGAGCGAGGAATGAAACACCGAAATTCGTTTCATTCGTAGAATTCGCCGTTTTTTCATCGGCGAATTCTACGAATTTTGCGAATTATCCAGAAAGATCTGCTTGAAGTTCTCCAAAATCCTCGATTGTAAGGTTTTAATATCTGTTTCCAATATTCTTGCCGCCGACTCGTACACCTTTTGAATCCCGACTTCCGCCATGTCGGTTTCGAGGAAAAGAAAATCCAAGTCGATGGCGGGGAATGCGGCGTAAATTTTCCTTTCGGGGTGCAGCAAGGCTTCTCCAACGGAAAGGGAAATGCCTTGCCCGATGAGTTGCTTGACGTCTTGCTCCGTACCATTGAAACCATGAAGAATCCAGGCTTGCTTGGCTTTGTGCTTCTTCCGCAAAGCGATGATTTCATTATGACAGCGCACATCGTGGAGAATCATCGGTTTTTGCAAAGCTTCTGAAAGCGCGATTTGTCGCTCGAAAAGGATCATTTGCCGCTCAAAAGAAGCCTTGTGCATCTTGTCCAAACCCGCCTCACCGAGAGCAACTACATTGGGCGATTGCAAACGCTCTTCCAATCGTTTCATTGTCGTTTCAATTTGAAAACCAGCATTATCCAACGCCCATGGATGAATACCATAGCTGTAATAGCCTTGCTCGGGACAAGGTGCTTCCAATTCAAGATTGACGATTTGGATGAGATGGTCGTCAAGTTTGGGCATGTGGGTGTGAATGTCAATGAAAGGCGTCTGCATGGCTGCAAAATTAGAAAAAAATCTCTACTTTTGTCGCATGGAACAGAACCTCCTGCAAACGAACATCGCGTACCTGAAGGGCGTCGGGCCGAAGAAGGCCGAAATCCTCCAGAAGGAGTTGGGCGTGCACACCTATCAAGATATGCTCAACCAGTTTCCGTTCCGCTACATCGACCGCAGCCAGATCCAAAAGGTGGCCTATATCAACGACGACAGTGTTTATTATCAGTTGGTGGGCACCATCTCCAACATTAAACTCATCGGTGCACCAAGGGCGACCCGAGCCACGGGACTCTTCAGCGACGACAGCGGCAGCATCGAACTCGTTTGGTTCCGCGGACTGAAATGGCTCAAGAATCGCTTCAAGCCGGGCGTGAAATACGTGCTTTTCGGCAAGGCCAGCGAGTTTAACCACAATTTCAACTTCGTCCATCCCGAAATCGAGGAATACAACCCCAACGACCCACTCATCGGCGAAGGGCTTCAAGGCGTTTACAACACCACGGAGAAGATGAAAGACCACGGTCTCGGCACGCGCACCATCGCCAAATTGCAGAAGATGATTCTCCAGCAGGTGTTTGAGTACATCCCCGAGACGCTGCCCAAAACGCTCGTCGAAAGCGAGCAACTGATACCGCGCCGCTACGCCTATTACCAAATCCACCTGCCGTCGAACAACATCGAAATCCAGCAAGCCACACGCCGACTGAAATTCGAGGAGCATTTCTTTTTCCAACTCAAGTTGCTGCGCAACAAGATGCACCGCGAACAGGCTGTCAAAGGGCACGTTTTCAGTGTGGTGGGCGACTATTTCAACAGCTTCTATAAAGACCATTTGCCTTTCCCGCTGACCAACGCCCAAAAGCGCGTCATCCGTGAAATCCGCAAGGACTTGGGCTCGGGGCACCAGATGAACCGCCTGCTGCAAGGCGATGTGGGCAGCGGCAAGACCATCGTCGCGCTGATGGTGATGCTCCTCGCGTTGGACAACGGCTTCCAAGCCTGCCTGATGGCGCCAACAGAAATTCTTGCCACGCAGCATTTTGCCACTTTGCAGGAGCAACTCAAGGACATGAACATCAACTTCGCCCTGCTGACGGGTTCCACCAAAACCAAGGAACGCAATAAGATTTATGCCGAACTGGCCGACGGCACGATGCAAATCGTGGTGGGCACCCATGCGCTGATCGAAAGCAAGGTGGTTTTCAAGAACTTGGGCTTGGCCATCATCGACGAGCAACACCGGTTCGGCGTAGAACAAAGGGCGAAATTTTACGGAAAAACCGAAGTGCCGCCCCATACCCTCGTGATGACCGCGACCCCCATCCCGCGCACCCTCGCCATGACGCAATACGGCGATCTCGACGTCTCGAAAATCGATGAACTGCCGCCCGGAAGAAAGCCCGTGCAGACTTACCATATTTATGGTGACGACCGTTACCGCATCATGATGTTCATGAAGCAGCAAATCGCGCATGGACGGCAGATTTATGTGGTCTATCCCTGCATCAAGGAGTCGGAAAACACGGATATGATTGCCCTTCAGGAGGGTTACGAAGCTTTGCTGCACGACTTCCCCGAGCCGCAGTACAAACTCTGCGTCTGTCATGGTCGGCTGACTGCTGAGGACAAGGACTTCGAAATGCAGCGTTTCATCAACAAGAACGCGCAAATCATGGTAGCCACGACGGTCATCGAGGTGGGCGTGAACGTCCCCAACGCCACGGTTATGATTATCGAGAACGCCAACCGCTTCGGCTTGTCGCAGTTGCACCAGTTGCGCGGTCGCGTGGGTCGCGGTGCCGACCAGTCGTATTGCATCCTCGTCACCGACCACAAGCTGACCAACGACGGCAAAACCCGTATGAAGACTATGTGCAGCACCAACGACGGTTTCCAGATTGCCGAAGTCGATTTGGAGTTGCGCGGTCCAGGCGAGACAGGTGGCACGCGCCAATCCGGACAAATCGAAATGATGATTGGCGACCTTCAAAAAGACGGCCCGCTGATTCCCCAAGTGCGCGAAGCCGCCATCCAGCTTTTGGCCGACGACCCGAAACTCATCAAGCCCGAAAACCGTTTGGTTAGGGAACATTACAAGGAATTGTTTGCCCAGACTTTTGACTGGAGCCAAATCGGATAATTATTCCGCTTTTTTCTCTTTCCTAAACGAATAGAACTTGTTTGTCAAATAGCTGAACGTCACGCAGATGATGGAGATGATGATGTAGGAGATGGTCGGCCAAAGGTGTAGCACCTCAACGAAGAGTTTCAAACCGAGGTAGTTGATGAGGATGTTGCCTATGGTCACTAAGAAATATCGAACAATCTGCGTTCTGCCGCGTAAGGTGGACCCCGAGAAACTGATGTGGCGCGCCATCCAGAAACCCGTCAGGAAGGTGATGGGGAACTTGAACACGAAAGCCGCGATGTGGGGCGTAAAAGCTACAAAACCAAGGTCAAATACTTGGCCGTGGAAGACAAAATGATAGAAAACATAGTAGAGCACCCATTCCAAAACCAGGTTCAAGCCACCGCAGGCCGCATAACGGAAGAGTTCGAGGCTCATCACCTTGCGGAACGGCGGATAGAAGAAGTCGATGACTGTGGTCAAGGTGCGTTCAATCCAGGATTCTATGTTTCTGAAGGCTGACAATGCTTAAAAATGAAAAATACCCCTCAAAATCAAGCGATTAAGAGGGGTTTGAGTACCGAAGGCCGGGATCGAACCGGCACGAGTGTTACCTCATCGGTTTTTGAGACCGACGCGTCTACCGATTCCGCCACTTCGGCATAGTTCGGTGCACTCACCAGAACTGGTTTCCTCTGCGAAACGCGCTGCAAAAATACAGCTTTTTTCGTTTCCGCAAGCATGTTTTGAAAAAAATCTGTTATTTTGGTTGGTCAGCGTTAGGAAAATGCCTACTTTTGCAGCCCGAAACAAATGCCATTAATATGTCAGGAAGATTCGTTTCCATTTTCGCAGGTAGGGCCACTACGGAACTCGGCAAAAAGATTGCCGAAGCTTATGGCACCGAATTGGGTAAATCGTCGGTCGTCGTCTTTTCAGACGGCGAATTCCAACCTTCTTATGAGGAAAGTATCCGTGGCCGTCACGTGTTCATCGTGCAGTCGACCATGCCTACCACCGACAACCTGATGGAGCTTTTGCTCATGATTGACGCTGCGAAGCGTGCCTCGGCACACAAGATCATTGCTGTGATGCCATATTTCGGTTGGGCGCGTCAGGACCGTAAGGACCAGCCGCGTGTGAGCATCGGCTCCAAGTTGGTTGCCAACCTGTTGGTGGCCGCTGGCGTCAACCGCATCATCACGCTCGACCTTCACGCCGACCAAATCCAAGGTTTCTTCGACATCCCTGTGGATGCCCTTTATGCCTCAAGCCTTTTCATTGATTACATTCAGAAGATGCAAATCAACGATTTGATGATGGCTTCGCCAGATGTGGGCGGCTCGAAGCGTGCCTCAGCCTATGCTAAACGTCTCGGTTGCGATCTCGCCATCTGCCATAAGCAACGCTCGCGCGCCAATGTGGTTGACAGCATGACCCTCATTGGCGACGTAAAAGACAAGAACGTCATCCTTGTTGACGATATTATCGACACGGCTGGCACCATCGTAAAGGCTGGTCAGGTGCTGATGGACAACGGCGCCAAGAGTGTGCGTGCTTTTGCCACTCATGCCGTTTGCAGCGGTCCTGCCATGGAACGCCTTGACAATTCGGTGTTCGAAGAGGTGGTGGTCACCGATTCCATCCCGTTGCCGGCCAATGCTTCGAAGAAAATCAAGGTGGTGAGTACGGCTCCTCTGTTTGCCGACGTCATCCACCGCGTGGAATCATATGAATCCATTAGCTCTTTGTTCAAATAACGAAAATTATGGTAGAGACGTAGCGCGCTACGTCTCTACAAACAACAATAAACAATTCAACAACAACCATTAAAAATTCAACACAATGAAAACTGTATCATTGAGCGGTTCTCTTCGCGAGAACGTAGGGAAAAAGGATACTAAGGCCTTGCGTAAAGCCGAGATGGTTCCTTGTGTCATGTACGGCTCTGGTGAGCAACAAATCCACTTTGCCACTGCCGAGAAGAACTTCACCAAGATCCTCTTCACCCCTGAGACCTTCATCATCGATTTCGATGTCAACGGCAAGGTGTACAAGACCATCCTGCAAGACATCCAGTATCACCCTGTGACCGATAAGGTGTTGCATGCCGATTTCCTCGTCATCAAGGAAGACAAGCCCATCACCGTTACGCTGCCCATCGCCTTGGAAGGCTCGGCTACCGGTGTCATGCGTGGTGGCAAACCCAAGATGGGTGTCAAGAAGGTGAAAGTCTGCGGTCTGATCAAGGACCTGCCTGACTACATCAAAGTCAACATCAGCAATGTGAACATCAACGAGGCTATCAAGGTGAAAGACCTGAGCATCGAGAATGTGACGCCTATCACTCCTGGTTATACCGTTATCTTTGCAGTCAACGCCGCCCGTGGCGCTGTCGTGGCCGAAGAAGGAGCAGAAGAATAAACTCAATATTGGTTTGATACGACAAGGCCGTCTTCGGGCGGCCTTTTTTAGTTGGAAGCTATCAGTTGTTCAAGATGTCATTAATTAGTCGTATTTTTGCACGGATTTTCCGCAGTGGAGAGAATAAAGAACCCGACGAAATGAAATACCTGATTGCCTGCTTGGGAAACATCGGCGCCGAATATGACAACACGCGCCACAACATCGGTTTCAAGATTGCCGACCGCTTGGCGAAAGACCTGGAAGGGACTTTCACCACCAACCGTCTTGCCCAAACCGCAGAACTGAAATACAAAGGCAAAACCCTGCTGGTCATCAAGCCGACAACCTATATGAACCTCAGTGGCAAGGCCGTGAAATATTGGCTGCAACAGGAAAAGATTCCCATTGAGAATCTATTGGTGGTCAATGATGACATCGCCTTGCCTTTCGGAACGTTGCGCCTACGCAAACAGGGTGCCGACGGCGGTCATAACGGCTTGACCGACATCATCGAGAAATTGGGTACCAACGTGTTCAGCCGGCTGCGTTTCGGGCTTGGCGACGACTATCCGCGTGGCCGACAAATTGATTTCGTCCTCGGCCAATGGAAAGCCTCCGAGGAACCTATCGTCGACGAAAAAGTTGATGTGGCCGTCGAAATCATCAAGAGTTTTGTCACGCAAGGTGTCGACCGGACAATGAATCAGTATAACAAACGTTAAGCGTTCCCCTCCGCCTCGCGAGCCTTCTTATCCTTCAACGATCCTTCAAAAATATCGAACCTGACGAAGCGACACTCCAACGGGCCGTTCCATACGGGTATCTTGGCCGTAGGCTTCAGGCCGACATGGCGCAAGGCCACCGCGTCGTCGGTGATGAGCCAGCAGCGGAAGCCCTGGAAGTTGTGCTTCAGCGTGCTTCCGATTTCCTCGTAGAGTTGGTCGATGTCGTCTTCCTCAAGGCGGTCACCGTAGGGCGGGTTGATGATGAGGATGCCGCCGCCTTCGGGTGGGGTGAGGTCGTGCATATCCTTCTTCATCAGGTGGATGTCGTGCTGCAAGTGGGCGTAATTGATGTTGCCCTCGGCGATGGCGACAGCCTTCGGCGAGCGGTCGGAGGCCCAAATCTCGTAATCGAAATCGCAGATGTTGGCGTCGGCTTCTTGGCGGATTCGTTGCCAGAGTTCGGCATCGTAGTCGTCCCATTTCATGAAGCCCCACTGCTTGCGGTAGTAGCCCGGCGGAATCTTCATCGCGTACATGGCCGCCTCGATGGGCAACGTGCCCGAGCCGCACATGCAGTCGAGGAAGTTGCAATCGGCTTTCCAGCCCGAGAGTTGGATGAGGCCTGCGGCCAGCACCTCGTTCATCGGGGCCTTGTCGACTTGCTTGCGATAGCCACGATGGTGCAACGACTCGCCCGAGCTGTCGAAAAGAATCGTTACCTTGTCCTCGCGGATGTGCAGGTTGATGCGCAAGTCAGGGTTGAGCGTGTTGATGTTGGGTCGGATGCCGTAGACGTCGCGGAATTGGTCGACGATGGCGTCTTTCACCGTCAAGGCGGCATATTGCGAATGGGTGAAGAAGCGTCCGCTCGTCACGGCGTCGACGCAGAAGGTCTGGTCGGTGCGGAGCAGTTCGCACCAGTTGATTTCCTTCACCTTATTATATAGGTCGTCGGGATTCTTGGCGAAGAAGTTCTTGAAAGGCTTCAGCACTTTGAGGGCGGTGCGCACCTCGTAATTGATGCGGTACATCAGTTCCTTGTTGCCTTCGCAGATGACGGCACGGTGCATGCAGCGCACGTTTTTTGCCCCAAGGGCCTTGATTTCGGCGGCCAACACGTCTTCGAGGCCGGCGGCGGTTTTGGTGATTAATTGGTAATTGTCTTCCATCAGTAGAATTTTGCGGCAAAGATATGGAATAAATTCCTATCTTTGCACGCTCAATTTGGAATCATAAATAATAATAATCAATGAAAAAAGTATTAGGAATCATCGCGATGGCCATCATGGTTTCGGTGGGTCGCGTGTATGCCGATGAAGGCATGTGGCTCCCGATGTTCGTCGAGCGCCTGAACTATGTTGACATGCAGAAGATGGGGCTGCAACTGACCCCTGAGGAGCTTTACAGCATCAACCACAGCAGCTTGAAGGATGCCATCGTGGGTCTTGGCAGCGATGCCATGCCGCGTGGCTTCTTCTGCACCGGTGAAATCGTCAGCGAGCACGGCTTGCTGTTCACCAACCACCACTGCGGCTACAGTGCCGTGCAAAAGCTCAGCTCCGATGAGCACGACTACCTCCGCGACGGCTTCTGGGCCAAGAACTACGGCGAAGAACTGCCCGCTCCCGACATGACGGCCAGCTTCCTCGTCCGCATGGAAGACGTCACCAAGGACATCCTCGGTGTGGTCACCGACGACATGGACTATCAGGACCAGCAGGCTGCCATCCGCAAGAAAATCAAGGAGATGGAGACGGCTGCCTCGGAAGACGGCAAGTACAACCCTGTCATCAAAGGTTTCTTTGAGGGCAACGAGTACTACATGTTCGTCTATCAGGTTTATACCGACGTGCGTCTCGTGGGCGTGGCCAACTCTTCGATTGGCAAGTTCGGCGGCGACACCGACAACTGGATGTGGCCCCGCCACACTGGCGACTTCTCGATTTTCCGCGTCTATGCCGGTAAGGACGGTCAACCCGCTGCCTACAGTAAGGACAACGTGCCGCTGACGCCCAAGCACCACCTGCCCATCAGCCTTGATGGCGTGGAGAAGGACGACTTCACCATGATCTGGGGCTTCCCTGGCAGCACCGAGCGCTACATGTCGAGCTACGGCATCGACTACAACGTGGACACCTTCTATCCCACCATCGTCGACATCTTTGGTACCCAACTCGAAGTGATGGAAGAATACATGAAGGCCGACGAGCACATCAACTTGATGTATGCCGACAACCACGCTGGCCTGGCCAACACCTGGAAGAACTTCATCGGCCAAATCACCATGCTCCGCAAGAACAAGGTGAGCGAGACCAAGGTGGCCTTGGAGAAGGACTTCACCAACTGGGTGAACAAGAACAACAAGACCGAATACAAGCAAGCCCTGCCCAACCTGAAGCAAGCCTACAAGACCTTGGGCGAAGTGGCCAAGTACGTATATTATCCCAACTTCGTGGCCCAAGCCGGTCCCGCTGGCATCGCTGCCCAGTTCGGTTCCTACTATCAAGCCTATCTCGACAAGGACAAGGATGCCCAGGAAATGTCGCTGATGATGCTCCAAGCTATGGACGTTGATGGCCTCTTTGCCGAGACCGACCCGCAAGTGGAGAAGAAGACCTTCGCCGAGATGCTGAAGACCTACAAGAACGCCTTCAAGGCCGACGAACTGCCTGAAATCTACTCGATTATCGACAAGAAGTTCAAGGGCGACATCGACGCTTTTGCCGATGAGGTCTACACCAAGTCCATCTTCGCCACGCCCGAGAGCATCAAGGCTTTCTTGGCCAAACCCAACCCGAAACAGATTGGCAAGGACTATGCCTACATCATGAACACCTCGATGATGGAAGTCATCATGGGTGCCATGGGTGGTTATCGCGAAGCCATGCAAGCCGTCAGCGAGAACGACCACGTCTTCGTGAAAGGCCTGCGTGAGTACTACGCCGCCACCCAACCTGGCAAGAGCCTCTATCCCGATGCCAACTCGACGATGCGTATGAGTTATGGCTCGGTGCAAGACTACATGCCCGCCGATGCCGTGCACTACGATTTCGTTTGCACCGCCAACGGTATCCTTGAGAAATACGTGCCTGGCGACTACGAGTTTGACGCTCCCAAGCGCCTCATCGACCTCATTGAGAAGAAGGACTTCGGTGCCTATGCCGACGACAACGGCGAACTCATCGTGTGCTTCCTGTCGACCAACGACATCACGGGCGGCAACTCCGGTAGCCCCATCATGAATGGCAAGGGCGAACTGCTCGGCCTCGCCTTCGACGGCAACTGGGAAGCCATGAGCGGCGACGTCAACTTTGAGCCTCGCCTGCAGCGCACCATCAACGTCGACATCCGCTATGTGCTCTTTGTCATCGACAAGTACGCTGGCGCCACCAACATCATCGACGAGCTCGACATCCGCAAGGGCGAACCCAAGCCGCTGCGCGTGGAAGAGGAAAAGATTTAATCCTGTAGTAGAACGCATTGAATGCGTCTCTACGACAAAAAACAACCGCTTGTCATGCAGGCGGTTGTTTTTTTGTCTATTTTTGCCGAAAATTATTCTGACGAATGAGGACATATTGGACGTTTTTATTGGGCTTTCTTGTGTTTCCGCTTTTGGGTTGGGCGCAATACGACACTCTCATCTTTTCCGCTTCGGGAGGTTTCTACGATGACGTGTTCTCGTTGGAAATGCATTGCAACAATCCCAACAACCACATCCGCTATACCATCAACGGGGGTGATCCAACTGCGCATTCTCAGCTCTACACAGGGCCATTGATACTCGATGAGCGGATGTACTCGAAGTCTAATATCTACACGCTGCTCAATTGTCCTGAAGACCAGTTTAGGATGGTTGACGCTGTTGACCATTGCATTGTCATCCGCGCCACTGTGTTCGACGAGAACGACGAGTATGCCAGCGAGACCTATACCAACAGTTATTTTGTCAAAGCTTTAGGCTTTGATTCGCATGGTTTGCCTGTTGTTTCGCTCTGTGTTGATTCGGTGGATTTGTTCAACTTTGATTATGGTATTTTTGTCGGGGGTGCAAACTTTGACCCTGAGAATCCACGATGGACAGGTAACTATTACCAGCGAGGCAATGAATGGGAGCGTTGGGCCAATTTCGAGTTCTATGAATTCGACAACACGGGCGTCAACCAGCAATGCGGCGTGCGTACTCACGGAGGAAACGGTCGACGTTTCCAGCAAAAAACTATGAAAGTCATGGCGAGGAAGAAATACGGAAAGCAGCGTTTCGAGCACGCCTTTTTCCCTAACCTGAGCGAAACAAGGTTCAAGAACTTGGTCTTGAGGCCGTTTTTGAGTAGCAATGGAGGTTGTGAAGACTATATCTGCAATCGCCTCGCCCAACAGTTGGGCCTCGATTTCATGGCCGACCGTCCCTCGGTGCTGTTTCTCAACGGTGAGTATTGGGGTATTTATTATGTGAAAGAGAAGCCTGATGAACACTATGTGGAAGACCACTATGGCATTGATTCCCGTGAGGTAAACCTGCAATGGGGTTGGTGGGGAAAAGTGAAACATGGCAGCCCTGAGAATTACCAAGCTTTACAGGATTGGACTAGTAAGGCCGACCTCCGAGATCCTGACCAATATGCCTTTATTGCCACAAAAATAGACATCGACAACTTCATCAACTACTATTTGTTGGAATTGTTTGTGGCCAACTTTGACTGGCCAAACAATAATGTGCGATTTTGGCAGGCGGGAGATGGTAAGTTCCGTTGGCTGTTCTTTGATGGAGATTCGTCATTGGAAAATCTTCAATTTGACGTGATGGCCAATGCCACTAAATACGACGATGAAAATTTTAAGGTTGCATCTTTCTTTTTTCGCAAGTTCCTCGAGAGTCCTCAGTTCCAAAAACAGTTTGTCGATCGATTCAACCAATTGATTGTCACGTTTTTCTCTTATCGGAATACCCAGTCCATTTTCGATACTATTAATCAACTACTTGATGCCGAAGCCCATCGACAGTTTGATCGTTTTGATCCTCCAGAGGATTTTTATCCTGCAAAATACGAAGTTTGGAAGAGTGCTCATTTGGGTATGACCCGTGGCTTCCTGAAAGAACGACCAAAGCATAATTTCCTTTCACTGCAGCAACTCGCAGTCACGGGCATGAAATGGTACCATCAGGACGACACCGTTTTACTGCAAATCGGGTCAGAAAACTTCGGCAGCGGAACACTCCGTGTTTTCGACTTGAATGGGAAGTGCGTGTATTCGCAGGCTTGCGTGCTGGCTACAGGAGAAAACGCCGTTATCATCGGTTCCAACTTGCCAGCGGGCTTGTATCTCGTGCGAATTGGCAACTATTGCGCAAAAGTCATGTGGTATTAATCAACAGAATCGCGACATGAAAAAGAACAACAGAAAATACTTTTGGCTATTGGCTCTTCTCTTGGGATTCCCCTTGCTGAAAACCAATTGTTTCCGTCCGATGTCGAACTTCGGGCGCAACAAGACTGTCACCTTAGACATGGACATGGATAACGCTGTGCTTGACGGCATTACTCTGCCTTCGGTTGCGCAGACCAAAGAGGGCTCGGGAATGTTTGATTTCCGTTTTTTCACTTTGTCGAAAAAGTACAAATACTATAAGATTTACTACCAGAACGAAAGTTACAAGTTTGCTGACACCTTGCCTCTGGCTTGTGAAAACTTCTATGGAAGTTGGGAGGACGTTTCAATTGGCTTCAAGCCCATCGAGCACCATCGCACGAAGGATGCCTTCCGCATCGTGGGCAACCCGCGCGACGAGCGGAAATATTATGGTGACGACCTTTCGGAGAACAGCATTAGCCAGGAGCATATCCGCAAAGTGATGGAATCCATCAGAAACCAGGAGGCTTGGTACAATTCCATCGTCGAAAAGGCTGCAAGAAACGACTGCAGTACCGAAGAGCAGCTATACAAAGATGCGCTTTGGGTGATTGATGCCAAAAAGAATGAAGGCGAGGTGAACCACCGTTGGAAACGTAACCCGCGTGTGGGCGAGTACAGCTTTCTGTTGGTGCTTTGCGACGAGGTAGGCTTAAGTGAAATCCCTGAAAACGTGCAGTTTATCGGGCAGACGGACGAAAACGGCCAGTTTGTGAACCCTTACGGCTGGTATGAGCAGCATAAGTCGAAGCACATCAAGGTCATCAAATCGAAGCGCAAGCTGAAAACACGGGCGGTCATTGCCGTTGATAAAGGTGTGTTCGTCGACGAGTCGAAGGTGAGTAAGGTGGGCTATCAGATTGACACGACAAGCTGTAACTGCGGTAACGACGATTCGCTCTATCGTTCAGCGCTTTACGAGCAGTTTTTCAGCTCGGTGAGTCGGCAATACACCTTGCGCAATATCCCAGTTATCCAGGATGTGGTGGGCGACCATCCCTATACCCGTGCCGACTACGAGGCCAACCGCAACCGCTTCGACAGTACCGAGTTGCAGATGAACTGGCCCGTGACGAGCGAGACGCCTTGTCGAACGGTGCGCTTAGCTGATGACGGCAGCTATATCAGCCTCATTAATCCGGGCAACGACGACCCGAACAACCTGCACAAGGAATCGACGGGCATCCGCACCCGCGTGGGCTTCACCTACGGCAAGTTCCGTGGCAAGATCAAGTTTCCCGTGATGCTCAACGACGAGAACATTTGGAATGGCTTGACCTATGCTTTTTGGTTGATCTACAGCGATAACCATGCTTGGAACAATCGCCGTCACGATGAGGCTGGTGGCGGATATGCCGAGAAAAACGATAGTTCGAAGGACCCTGTGCGTTATGCAGATTATCATTATTCCGAAATTGATATCGAAATTGTGAAGGCATCGCGTTTCTGGCCCAAGAACTACTATGGTCATCGTGCCGACAGCATCAAGGTGGAGGAGGACGAGACCTTGAATGACGACGTGATGTACTGCTGCACCAACTGGGACCTCGCCGTGCCCTCTCCCAAATACTTCTCATGGGGCATCGACAGCATCCCTTACGGCAAGGAACATAAGGTTGAGACGCTGCGCTGGGACCGCCTCTATAAGGCCCTCACCGAGCGTGTCCCTATGAGTAACAAGGAGTTCAAAGAGCAGTGGTATTACTATGAAATCGAGTGGCGTCCCACCGAGATCATTTGGCGCCTCGGCCCTAGCCCTGATAAAATGCGGGTGATGGGCTACATGAACGACGAGTTCACTTCGATTCCTAACAATCAGATGAAGGCCATCGTCACGCAGGAATACCACTACAGCGAATGGTGGCCGCCCATCGTTTGGGAGCAGGGGTTGATACCTTATAATAAAAGCGATATCGAAGGAAGAGTTTACGAAATCGTGGTGGAATAGCAAAACCCATGAGAAATTCCCGAAGTGAAAAGCAATAGGATATATATTGTACTTTGTGCCATCCTGATGGCTTTGCTCTTGTTGCCCATCGTTCAGCAATTGTTCCATCCGTTGAGCGTGAAGAAGTTGAATGGCGTTTTGGAGGCCACGGATGCTCCTAAATTGACCCTTGAGAACTATAAGAACGTGACTTTTCAGAGTCAGTTGGAAAAGTATGTTTCGGAGAGATTCGGTTTTCACGAGCTAGTAATTCGTATCTATAACCAGTATTTGTGGTTTTTTCGCAAGACTTATTCTGCCGATGTCGTCATTGGTAAAGATAAATGGCTTTATGGGAAGCGTTCGGTTTACGACCATTATAGGCAAGAAGCTTATTTACACGCAGACGACAATGAGACCTTGGTCAAAATATTTGATCGTTCAGTTGCAAGGTTGAAGCGCGTGCAACAGGAGCTTGACAAATGCAATACCAAATTGTTCGTGCTGATTTGTCCATCGAAGGATATCATTTGTCCTGAGCATTTGCCCGAAAACGGCAACTATGTGATGGGTGACGGTATTCGGGCGGTGGAATATATCCCCAAGGCTTTTGTCGACAAAGGCATTAATTTCCTTGATCTGAATGCGTGGTTCAAACAAATGAAGGACACGATAAGCTATCCAGTTTTCCCAAAAACGGGAATGCATTGGTCTAATGTCGCAGCTATGCATGCCTCTGACACATTGATACGATATTTGGAGTGGCTGACAAGAGAAAACTTACTTAACATCCAAATAGGGCCGATGTATCCAGGCAAGGCGGTCAAACCTGATGATGACCTCGAAAAGACTTTGAACTTGTTGTTTCCCATTAAGCCAAACCAGCATTATTATGCCGATGTGAAAGTTGTTGCCGACACTATGGTCCAGCGGCCAAAACTTATTTCGATTGGCGACTCTTTTTTCTGGAATCTAAGTTATGTGATGCCGATGGATAGCATTTTCTGCAGCCATCCGTTTTGGTATTATTATAGCTCGGTATATTACGATTCCTGCCACAAAAAAGTCAACGAGTTGAACGTGGAGAAAGAAGTTGAAAATGCTGATGTTGTGATGATTATCGTTACCGCCAATCATCTTTACAATTTCGATATGGGTTTTGTCTCACACATGGATAAAGCCTTGTTTAATCCCTCTCCCGAAATCGTGGAAGACATCCTACTCAAAATGGAAGCCGATAGCGTTTGGTTTCAAAGCCTGAAAGAAAAAGCTGAAAAGAAAAGAAAGACCTTGGATGAGGTGATGCGTGATGATGCCTTGTATTTGATCATGACCCATCCAGAGAGTTATGATGTTTCTCAGAACCTGAAGTAAATGAACGGGCTGAAGCCGCTGGCGTTCAATGCGCCAAGGCAGAAGACGAAGGCCAGAATGCTGACCACGAAGGCGATGATATGGCCGCGTTTGCCGTAGTCGGTGAAGTAGACCTTGTCCTGCACCCTGAGGCCAAACTTGGAGAGGGTGAAGAATGAGAAGAAGGCCGCCACGAGCATGGTGACGTAGAGGTGCGGGTTGTCACCGAAATGGAACGGCGCGAAGTCGAAGGCGAACAAGCGCTTGATGAACATCCACGACAAGTCGATGCGCTCGATGCGGAAGAAGCAGCGCGTTAGGACGATGATGAGGAAGGTGAAGAACACGCTTGGAATCCTGCCCAGACGCTCGTTGAATTTCTTCAAAAACAACTTGTCGGCGCAGATGAAGATGCCTTGCAACGCACCGTAAACCACGAAATTCCAAGCTGCGCCGTGCCACAAGCCACTTAACAGGAAGCAGAACCACAGGTTGAAGTATTTCCTCGCTTCAGTCTTCACGCGGCTGCCGCCCAAGGGGAAATAAAGATAATTCTTGATGAACACGCTGAAGGTCTGGTGCCAACGGCGCCAAAACTCTGAAATCGTGGTGGATACGTATGGATTGTCGAAGTTTTCTGGGAAGCGGAATCCCATCATGCGACCCAAGCCAATGGCCATGTCGCTGTAGCCCGCAAAGTCGAAATAGATCTGGAAGGTGAAGGCGAAGATGGCAATCCATGCCGTGGTCGAGTCGATGGTGGCGATTTTGGTGGCGATGTCGGCCAATTGTTCCGTGGTCAGCACGTCATAGTTCGACGGGCCGAGCACCGCATCCACTTGGAAGCCGATGACGTCGGCGATAAGTACTTTTTTGCACAAGCCGATGACGAAGCGGTAGAAGCCTTGCAGCCGGTCGGTATAGAGCGACTCGCGGTTGCGGATTTGGTCAGCGATGTCGCAATAGCGCACGATGGGGCCAGCAATCAGTTGCGGGAACATGACGATATAGAGCATGTAGTCGCTCAGCTTGTCCATAGGTTCGTTCACCTTGCGGTAGGTGTCCAAGGTGTAAGTGACGCTTTGGAACGAGAAGAACGAGATGCCGATGGGCAGCAAAATCTTGGTCCATTGCAGAGGTTGGCCGCCAAACCAACTAGCCACGGCATTGATGTTTTGCATCGTGAAGTTGCCGTACTTGAAGTAGAACAGCAGCCCGATGCTGATGGCAATCGAGATACCACAAAGCAGCTTTTTAAGTCTGGGTTTTTCCACCTTGTTCATCCAGCGTACCAGGTAGAAGTTGGCGACGACCGAAACGATGAGGTGGATGATGAACTCGGGTGCGCCCCAAGCGTAGAACACCAGCGATGCGAGCAGCAGGAAGTAGTTGCGGGCTTTCTTTGGCAGGATGAAATACACCAGGAAGAAAACTGGCATGAAGTAAAGGAGGAATACGTTGCTGCTGAAAACCATTGCTTGCGGTGTTTAGGGTTTTAAAGATAGAAATTATTGTTGTTTGTGGTCTTGAATCCATTTTATGTCGCGGTTGAGGATGATGCGCAGGGGCATATTCAAGTCTTGGTGTTTCTGCATGATACTTTCCATAGCCTGCTGTTGATTCCTCATTTTTCTTTCTGTACGATAGTTGGCAAATGCCTGGGTCAGCACGTCATCGTGCAGGCGTCGGTCGTAGTTGGTGGTGTTGAAGATCCATACCACATCGTCCCTGAACATTTTGTCGAGGGAGATTTGCTTTTTTACAGCTTTTTCGCGTAATGCCACCAAGTTCGGCTCTTTTTCGAAGCCTTTGACGATTTTGTCCATGGCGCAGGCCATCATCATCAGAGTATCGTTGTCGTAAGCGTGTTGTTGGATGCGTTTCTCCACGGTATCTATGGCTTGTTCAATGATGGCGTTAATCACATTGCGGGTTTGTTCTGACTTTGTGATACAGAGGTCGCTATGCCAGCAATTGTCATCAAGTGCTTCTTTCACAAGTAAGTCGAAATAGTCGTAGGTTGTGAAAAATGTGTGGTTACGGAGTAACTCCTTGTTATTTAATACGTTGTAAGCTTCTTTTTCAAATGTTTTTTGTACATCCAGAGAGTCGTTATTGGCTTTGGCGGTCAGCAGAAAACGCCAGGTGCGGTCGGCTCGGATTTTTTTCTCGACAAGAATTTGTTCGATTCTTGGGTTGCGGCACGTAGGGATGCTGTCACCACGAAGTTCCTCAAACATCTCAGGGTTTTGTTGCAGCAAGAATTCTGCTTGGCTGTAGCATTTGATGCTATCAGCATATGTTTGAGGATCCCAGGCTTGTATGATGCTGTCGGCAACGAAGTTGATTTTTTCTTTTTGTCGTTCTTCGCTGATGCATAAATTGATAAGGAATTTGCCAGGGAATAACGCTCCTTGGTGATAAAGCTGCGGGCCGTCCTTGAAGAGCACAACGAAGTCGTGTGTCAGTAGTTCATGGAGGAGATCGATATGGTATCCCGGTTGATAATCTTGTTCTCTGTTGGTGTAGTATATGGAGGTGTAATAGAGGAAATCGCGAGAACTAAAAAGGGCATCGAAATTAATGCGTCGTGTGATTCGCCAGTAGAACGAGGTGCCAAGAAACCACACCGTGGGGCGTTGGGTGTATTTGTTGCTCAAATAATGTATGGGGTATTCGTAGAGAGGTTCATGCTTGAGAGGCCGTGCCAGATTGAGGAGGTCCTCTAGATCGGCTTCGTGTCGAGTGAGTTTATAGACGGGATAGGGTGTGCCGATTTGAAGTTGGGTGAGCTGTTGGCCACTAAGGCGTTCCATATAGCGGAGTACAGAGTCCATTGCAAATACAGCTCCTGATGCCCAGTGGCTGTCTTTGGAATAGAACAGACTGATTGGGCATGTGTCTTGCATTTGTTGGAACCAGGGTGTCATGTTGATATGAGGCACACCATACAATGCCAACTGTTTTTCCAAGAATGTGGCTGCGTTGAAGGTCGTGTCGCCTATGGGATGTTTTCGTAAATGCTCTGGATAGACAAATGATTTTGTGGGTAGCGTGAAGGTCAGAAGATGAATCCCGTATTCCTGGAGGATGGCATTGGTTTTGTATAGGCATAGGGCTTGATTGGCCAAGTTGTCATGTACTTGTTGGTTCGATATCCCTGAGATGCTTCCCATGGTGCCAAAATAGTGTCGGATGCTTTCGGTATGGTATAGCCAACCGTCTTTCTCAATGGCTACGTCTTTATTGCTGGTGGTTTTAAAGAGATCGTACGTGCATTGATTATATATCCTGATAAGCGGATCGTGGAAGCCAAAGTTCTCTTTGAGAAAGCCTTCCGCTAAGTGTTGATACTTGCCTGTTTTGTAGGCTTCGTAACTAAAAGAGGGTTTAGGGGCAGGTTCAAGATAGCCAGAAAGTTTCTTGAACGTAAAAGGTTTTAGGTTCTGTTGAATGAGTGGTGCGAAAAGCAGCACCGCTGTCATGCAAAACAGGATGAGTAATATGCCGCTGTTTTTTTTCATATCTTTGATTTTAGAATCTGAAGTAGATGAATGGGCTGAAGCTGGTGGCGTTGAGTGCGGCGACGCAGAAGACGAAGGCCAAGGCTGCGATGATCCAAACGAAGACGTGTTGCTTGTCGGTGTAGTCTGTCGAATAAACGGCAGTTTGCGCCTTGCGTCCAAAAGGCGTCAGCGTAATGAACGAGAAAAGTACGGCAAGCACGAGGATGGAGTAGAAGTGGGCGTTGCCGTCGAGGGCAAAGCCGCTGAAGTCGAAGGCGAAGAGCCGGGTGACGAAGGTCCAAGCTAGACCGATATCCTCGATGCGGAAGAACACCCAGATGATGTTGACCGTCAAGAAGGTGAGGATGACCGAAGGCACCGTGCCGATTCGCTTCATCACCTTGCCGAGGAAGAGCTTGTCCAAACAGATGAACAGCCCGTGAAGGGCACCCCAAATGACGAAGTTCCAGCTGGCGCCATGCCACAGACCCGACAGCAGGAAGCAGATCCAAAGGTTCAGGTAGGTGCGGGCCTTGCCTTTGCGGTTGCCGCCCAACGGGATGTAGAGGTAATTCATGATGAACGCGCCCAGAGTCTTGTGCCAGCGGCGCCAAAACTCGGTGATGGAGCGTGAGGTGTAAGGGTTGTCGAAGTTCTCGGGGAACTTGAAGCCCATGATGCGACCTAAGCCGATGGCCATGTCGGAGTAGCCGGCAAAGTCAAAATAGATTTGGAAGGTGTAGGCCAAGGCGACGAGCCAAGCCGAGCCCGTGTCGAGGGTGGCGATACGCGTCATGATGTCGCCCACCTGCGATGGGTCGAGGGCGGCGGGGCCCAGCATCTTGTCGACACACAAGCCGATGACGTCGGCGATGAGTATTTTCTTGCACAAGCCCACGACGAAGCGGTAGAAGCCTTGAAGTCGGTCGGCCATCGTCGACTCGCGCTCACGAATCTGGTCGGCTACGTCGGTGTAGCGCACGATGGGACCGGCGATGAGCTGCGGAAACATGGTGATATACAGCATGTAGTCGCTCAGCTTGCGCAACGGTGGGTTGACGCCACGGTAGGTGTCCAACGTGTAGGTGACGCTCTGGAACGAGAAGAATGAGATGCCGATGGGTAGCAGGATGCGTGTCCACTGCAAGGGCGCGTGCCCCGTCAATCTCAGCAGGGCGTTCAGGTTCTGCATTGTGAAGTTGCCGTATTTGTAGAAAAACAGTAGCCCCATGCTGATGATGATGGAAAGCGCGCAGAGCCATTTCTTCGCGACGGGTTTCTCGGTCTTGCACATCCAACGGACGATGAAGAAGTTGGCGATGAGCGAGACGACGAGTTGAATGATGAATTCAGGCGCTCCCCAAGCGTAGAATATCAACGAAGCCAGCAAGAGCACATAGTTCCTCGTCTTTTTCGGCATAAGAAAATAGACCAGGAAAAATGCTGGCATGAAGTAGAGGAGGAATACGTTGCTGCTGAAAACCATAGCGCTCGTTTATTTTGGTTGCAAAAATAGTAATTATTTTAATGTGATTATTGTAGAAGCCAGCAAAGCCTTCAAAAGGCTACTTGGGAACAGGAATGATGGCATCGGGGTCGTCGGCGAGCCGGCAGCGGTCGAGATGGTATTTCTGGCGGATAAGCCAGGTGGCGTCGTCTTCTAAGGCTTTTTCAAGTGTTTTTTCGTGTTTTTCGGCTTTTTCTCTAACTATGTCCATTGTTTCAGGATGGTCGCGCATCCGCTCCATCAGTTCCTTCACTTCCTTTTGGCAGCGCAGCGAGAATTGTATTTCGACTTCTTGCTCACGGTAGAGGGCCTTGCCCTGCATGATGTGGTCGGCTTCGGCACGAAGCATCATCGGCAAGGTGGCCGTGCGTAGGAACCCTTGGGCTTCAAGAGCGGCCATCCAAGCGGTGTCTTTGCGAATGTCCTTGGTATAGCGCGCATAGGGTATCTCGCTGTTTCTGATGCTTAGGCTGTCGGCTCGCAACTCGTGAATCATTTCGGGATGGGCCTTGATGATTTTATGGGCATCCCATATCAAGGAAGCATAGGCATCTTGTGCGGGAAGTGTGTCAAATCTCTTCATCATCAGGGAATCGAATTGCAACGAGTCAGCGATGTGTCGGGCATAAGGCATGAGGATGCTGTCATCGACGCAGAGTTCGACAACCGCATCTTTGGCAAAGCCTTGGATGCCTTTATACAGTTGGTTGCCCGTGGTGAACCAAATCACGTAGTCAAAGTCAAGGAGTCGCTCCAGAAGGTCCATCTCGCCCACCTTGCGGGTTTGCTCAAAGCCCTCGCCAAAATACGCAGTGGAATAATAGTACCAGAACTCAACTTCTTCAAAGATTTCGTGGAGTGGTACGTAATGCGCTATCCGCCAGAAATAGGAGTTGCCGATGAACAGCACTTTGGGCTTGATGCACTTTGCATCGGTTTCGATGTGCACTTTGGCCTCGGGAGCCAAGGCGGAGCGTTTGCAAATGGGGCGCATCAAATTCAAAAGCTGCTCTAAGTCGGTGTCGGCCTCGTAGTCGTATTTGCTGACTTCGTGCCATTCGTTGATGCTGATTCTGGGCAGTCTGACGCCTTTTAAGGTCTCCATATAGCGCAGCAGCGAGTCGGCGGCATACACCGACGAGAAATTCCAATGGCCACCGGTCTGCGGAATCAGCGGATAGTTGGCCGTGTCCTTCATTTGTTGGAACCAGCGTGTCATCTCAATACAAGGGAAACCGGTTTCCACAAACTTCTCTTCAAAATACGCTCGGGCGTTGAACCCCGTTGTGTCTCTGTCTCTACTAGGAAGATGCTCGGGGTAGAGAAAACCTTTTTCGGGAGCCAGGAAAACCATGAGATCGACACCGTTTTCCTTTAGGATCGTACGTGTCCAATTGAGGTATTTGACCTCAAGATCGTAGTTTTTGCGGGCTGTTTCCACCGATGGCTGCCATTTCAGCAACTCAGTGCCGTAATAATCGTCGACATTTTGCGGATAAAACAGCCAGCCGTCCTTGCCCCTCACCACGTCGTGGGCATAAGTCTTGCCGTAAGCATCCCAAAGGTATTGGTTGTAGAGCCTGACGATAGGCTCTCGGAATCCGAAATGTGTGCCTAGGCAGGCTTCGGCCTCACGGCTGAATGTCCCGTCACGAAAGGCCTCCAAAGTCCATTGCGGCATTTCTTTTTCTTCCGTCACGCCGTTCAAGGGCTTTGTTCTGAAAAGTCCAAGATGTTGCTGTAACATAGGCAGGAAAGCCAATGTCGCCAATAGCGCGAAAAGAAAGATGTCGTATTGTGGCCTTTTTTTCATCCCATTGGATTAAGTGTGCAAAAATAGGAAATTATTTCTTGCTGAGCCGAAAATGCTTATTTTTGCAGCATGAAAACGACAAAGGTAGAGCTGCTTTCACCAGCCAAAGACTGCGAAATAGGCAAGGCCGCCATCAACCATGGCGCCGACGCCGTCTATATCGGTGGTCCCGACTTTGGCGCCCGCGAGAAGGCCTCCAATACGATTCAGGAAATCGAGCGTCTGTGCCGCCACGCGGCTTTGTATGACGCCAAGGTGTACGTCACGTTGAATACTTTGCTCTACGACAACGAGTTGGAACGTGCCCGAAAGATGGCCTACGATTGCTGGAATGCGGGCGTGGATGCGCTTATCGTTCAGGATATGAAACTGCTCGAATTGGACCTTCCGCCCATTCCGCTTCACGCCAGCACGCAATGCGACAACCTGACTGTGGAGAAGGTGCAACTTCTTGAGCAATTGGGCTTTAGCCAAGTGGTTTTGGGTCGCGAACTGAGTCTGAAGGAAATACGCGCCATCCGTGAGAAGACCACGGTGCCGCTGGAGTTTTTCGTGCATGGGGCTTTGTGCGTCAGCCATAGCGGACGATGCTATCTGAGCCAGCGCATCGGCAACCGAAGTGCCAATCGCGGTGCCTGTGCGCAGCCTTGCCGCCTGCCTTGGGATCTGCTCGACGAGGACGGGAACGTGCTCATCAGGAACCGACATTTGCTCTCGCTGAAGGACCTGAACAACAGCGCCCATTTGGAGGAGCTGATGGATGCTGGCATCACGAGTTTCAAAATCGAGGGTCGTATGAAAGAGGCGGATTATGTGAAGAATGTGACGGCGTATTATCGCCGGAAATTAGACGAAATATTTGCCTGTCGTCCAGAATATGAACAGGCCTCACGTAGAGACGCAAAATTTTGCGTCTCTACAACGCCCTTCGAGGTCAACCCCGAGAAATCCTTCAACCGTGGTTTCACCGATTTCTTCATCAACGGGCGGCAGAAGGGCATCGGGTCTCCGTTCACACCCAAATCGATGGGCGAATACATCGGCGAGGTGGCATGGTGCAACCCTCTTCGCCTGGAAATTGACACCGAAAAAGCGTTGCACAACGGCGACGGCCTTTGTTTCCTGAATCAGGAGAATGAATTGGTGGGTTTGCGCGCGGATGTGGTCCATGTCGCCGACTGCGTCTCCGCAGTCGGTAATAGGTCCAGCAACTGTGGGGACGCAGTTGCCGACAGAGTGACCGTCTCTACCAACCGGCCTCACGGTGCCTTCCGTGGCGCGAAAATATACCGCAATTACGACCTCGAATGGCAGAAACAGGTGGACGCCTCGATGGGCAACCGCAAAATCGACATTGATTTGGTGTTGGCCGAAACGGAAGACGGGTATGTTTTTTTCGCAAATCACGGAAACCCAGTTTCCGTGATTTGCGAAAAAATCACCGCCAACAACCCCGAGAAGGCCACCGAAAACATCCGCAAGAAGGCCCTGCAATGGGGCGACACGGTGTTCAATCCCGTGAATCTGGAATTGCGTTTCACGGAACCGCGCCTCATTCCCGCCTCCATCATCGGCGAGATGAAACGCGAATTGGTGACGAAATTGACCGAGGAATTGATTGAAAACCATAGAAATAATCGTGAAACACGCTGTACAGACGTTGCGCGCAACGTCTCTACCAAAATTGATCCTGACGAAATCTCCGACACCTTAATGACCTGCCACCATTGCATCCGCTATGCCAACGGCATGTGCAGCAAGGAAACGGGTCAAAAGGCTACGCCCTTGTATATCCGCAACGGTGAGAACACCTTCCGCCTCGAATTCGATTGCAAGAATTGCCTGATGCGGATACTTGCGCTGCATTGACAATATTCTAAAATATACCCTATGAACCTCATTCAACTTTTCAAAAACATCAGACCTTTCGTGAAGCCTTATAAATGGCTGGTATTCATCACTTTACTGTTAACGCTCATTGGCTCGCTGATGGCACAGGTCAACGCCATCGTCTTGGACTGGACCGTCGACAGCATCAACGGCCTCATCACCGACGGCGCCCATTGGGGCAAGCAAGCCGTCCACATCATCACCATCATCAGCATCGTCTTGCTGGGCAAGGAAGTGCTTTCGGCACTCATCACCTTCGCGCAAAACTACTTCGGCGAGCGGATGCGCATTTTCGTCAGCCGCGACCTCTCACAGAGCGTCATCGAGAAGGTGCTCACCTTCCGCATGGCTTACTTTTCGTCGTCGGACAACGCCACGGGCAAGCTCCAGGCGCGTATCGACCAAGGCGTGAGCAGCCTCTCGCGCACGGTGCAGAATTTCTTCATCGACCTGTTGCCGCTGTTCACAAGCGCCCTTCTGGCCCTGATTCTGATGTTCATGGCAAATGTCTATGTGGGTTTGGTGGCCTTGGCCATCGTGCCCGTCTATTTCTGGATTACCTACCGCCAAGCCAAACGACTGAAAGGCTGGCGCCGCGAGATGCGTAGTCATCTGGAAACCAAGAGCCAAGGCATCAAGAACATCATCGACTCCATCAATGTCATCAAGAGTTTCAACCGCGAGGGCATTGAGGGACAGAAACAACTTGACATCCAAAATCAAGTGACTGAAAACCAGATGAAAACCCGCAAGGTGGCGTTCTATTATAACGGCATCAAGAGTTTCGTGAAACAAGTCGGCACGGTGCTAGTCATCATCCTGACGGCCTACCTTGTGTTAATAGATTATCCAGTCATGACCATCGGTAAGATCATGTACCACGTGATGCTGTTCAGCAACGTCATCGCGCCCATCACGCAATTGCAGCGCATCTTCGACGACGTGAACGACGCCCTGATTTACGCCGAAGGCTTCTTCGGCATTCTCGATGCTGACAACGAGGTGGAGCCTTCGGGAAATTACCGTCCCGAAAAGATTCACGGCTTGTTCGAACTCAAGAACGTGAACTTCACCTATCCCAATGGCAATCAAGCCCTTTTCGATGTGAACATGACCATCGAGCCGAACAAAATCACCGCTTTGGTGGGCCTTTCGGGCGCGGGCAAGAGTACCATCGTCAACCTGCTGGACAAGTTCTACGAGCCGCAAACGGGCACCATCACCCTCGATGGCGTGGATTTGCGCGAATACGACACCAAGTTCCTCCGCGAGAACATCGGTCTCGTGCTGCAAAAGAACCATATTTTTGACGGCACCATCGAGGAGAACATCCTCTATGGCAACCCCAACGCCACGCACGAGGAAGTGGTGGAAGCTGCCAAGAAGTCGTACATCTACGACCAAATCATGCAGCTGCCCAAGCAGTTCGACAACAAGGCCAGCGACCTCTCGGGCGGTCAGCAGCAGCGCATCGCCATCGCACGCATGTTCCTCAAGAACCCGCCCATCATCTTCCTCGACGAGCCCACTGCCAGCCTCGACGCCATCGCCACCGAGCAAATCAAGAACAGCCTCGATGCCATCAAGAAAGACCGCACCGTCATCATCATCTCGCACAGCATCTCGCAAATCATCGACAGCGAAATGGTGTACGCCCTCCAAACGGGTCATGTCGAGGAGTCGGGCGACCCGGATGCCATTTATAAAAAAGGTGGCATCTACAAGGAAATCATCGACGCCTCGGCCCGCAGCTTGAACATCGGGAAGATTGCCCGAACGATTGAAGAGGGAGCGAATGGAAAATAAAAACGAAGATTTTTGACGGTGTTTTTCGCTACCTAAACAATTATTTCCTATTTTAGCGGCTTGTTTTTGAAAACAAATTAAACAAGAAATATGAGCACGAACTTTGACCCCCGCGCCAACTACGAGCTGACCAAGCAACAGGCCGGCTACGTTGAGCGCAAGAAAGCCACTCAGGAAGACTATGACCGCATAGGCTTCATGTCGGGACTCGAAGTGCACCAGCAAATCAAGACCAAAGAGAAGCTGTTCTGCCACTGTCCCGCCGGACAATTCAACAAGTTTGAGGACTACGACGCCGAGCTGATCCGCCACATGCGCCCCACCCTTTCGGAATTGGGCGAGTACGACGGCACCGCCTTGATGGAGTTCAAGACGAAGAAAGAAATCGTCTATCGCATCAAGAACGGCACCGCCTGCACCTACGATGTGGACGACACCCCGCCGTTCCCCATCAACCGCGAGGCCTTGCACAACGCCATCGTCATCGCCCTGCGTTCCAACCTGAACATCGTGGGCGAGGTGCACATCACCCGTAAGCAATACCTTGATGGCTCCATCCCGACGGGCTTCCAACGCACCGCCATCGTGGGCGTGGAAGGCCTGCTAAAGCTGCCCAAGAAGGACATCCGCCTCATCCAGCTGAGTATTGAAGAGGACGCCTGCCGCGAAATCAGCGACATCGGCCACCGCCGCATCTATCAGACCGACCGCCTCGGCGTGCCGTTGATCGAGACCGTCACCTACCCCGACTGCAAGAACCCCGACGAACTGAAAGAGACGGGCGAATACATCCGTTTCCTCGGCCGCTCGACGGGCTTGGTGCGCACGGGTATGGGCGCAGGCCGCCAAGATGTGAACGTGAGCTGCAAAGGCGGCACCCGCATCGAGTTGAAGGGTGTGCAACACATCAAGTGGATTCCCGAATTGTCGCATAACGAGTGCTTCCGCCAGTGGTCGCTCGTGCAACTGCAAGAACGTCTCAACCGCGAGGTGAGCAAGGAAGGCTGGAAGGTGGAAGTCATCGACGTGCATTTCCCGACCGACTATATGCCTATCCTCGACAACAAGGCCCAAGGTGGCGCCTTGAAGCTCGTCAAGTTGCCGAAGTTCCGTGGCGTGCTGTCGCACTTCACCCAACCCGGCAAGATGTTCGCCGACGAAATCGCCGACCGCCTGAAGGTCATCGCCTGCCTTGAGCGTCCCAACATGCTCCACGACGAGATGCTGGAACCCGTGCTTTCCGACTCGCAATGGCATAAGTTGCGCAAGCGCATCCACGCCACCGACGAGGATGCCCTCATCCTCATTTGGGGTCCGCAAAACGACATGCCTACGGCCATCGAGACCATCGAAGAGCGTTGCCTCATGGCTTGGGACGGCGTGCCGAAAGAGACCCGCAAGGCCATCTCGAACGGCATCACCATCTTCGAGCGCGTGCTGCCCGGTGCCGACCGTATGTATCCCGACACCGACTCGGCTCCCATCCCGCTCGACCCCGCCTTCATCAAGGCCATGAAAGCCGAACTGCCCTCGGAAATCATCGACCGCTACTACAAACTCTCAGAGTGGAATGTGCCGCAGGATTGCTTCACGTACATCTTCTCGAAGAACTGGTTCCCCATCATGGCCGAAATCGTCGAGAAACTCGGCTTGGACGGTCGCACCCTCGGTCGCTTTGTCGGCATGAGGCTGAAGCATTTGCTGGGCAAGAACCCCGAATCGAAGTTCAATGACGAGACGCTTTGCAAACTCTTCGCCTTCCTGAAGGAACAAGGTCTGGATTACCGTCTGGCTTGGAACATGGCACCCACGTTGGTCGAAGACGCCTCAATGCCAATGGAGCAAGTCTTGGAAAAGATTGGCTTCAAACGTTTCGCCAAGGACGACCTGCTGACCAAGCTCGACAACCTCTGCGCCGGCTTCGTCGCGAAGAAGAAAAAGTGCAGCGACCTCGACCGCCAGAACTGGATCATGGGTCAGATGAAAGAAGCGATGGGCAACATCGAAATGAAAGAATTGGCTAACAACATCAAATAACGAAGAACATGGCTGAAGATTTTTTCCAAGGATATAATGGAGCCGCCCTTGAGGTGCTCAAGAAATACAATTGCCGCGTGTGGAGCCAGGCTGAATGCCAAACCACTGGCGGACTCTTCAAAGGCACGATTTTGCCTCGCGCCGCCTTCCAGGACGACCAGCACATCGTGATGAAAGTCAACACGGGCTACAACATCGGTGTCGATATCAGCACCATCACCAGCATGGTCGAGACCGACTATAAGAAAGCCAACTACCACATTCCCGAGAAGGAATTCCCTTACACTGAAGGACTTCCGCATGTGAAACTGCTCGGCACGGGTGGCACCATCGCCTCGCGTTTGGACTACCGTACGGGCGCTGTCATTCCGGCCTTCTCGCCGGGGGAGCTGTACGGTGCTGTGCCGGAGCTGGCCGACATCTGCAACCTCGAAACCGAGAAGGTTTTTGCCGTGTTCTCCGAGAACATGTCACCCAAAGAGTATGTGGCTTTGGCCAAGAAGATCGGCGAGGAAATCCAGAACGGCATCGATGGCATCGTCATCGGTCACGGCACCGACACGCTGGCCCACACTGCCGCCGCCTTAACTTTCATGTGCCAAAACCTGCCCGTGCCTGTCGTGTTGGTGGGCTCGCAGCGTTCATCCGACCGTCCGTCGTCCGATGCCGCCCTCAACCTCATGCACGCTATGACCGCTGCTGGTCACGGCGATGTGGCCGAGGTGATGGTCTGTATGTTCGGTCCCACCTCGGATGAATATGGTTTTCTGCATCGTGGTACCCGCGTGCGCAAGATGCACTCATCCTATCGTTCCACCTTCCGCACCATTGGCGACACGCCTGTGGCCACCGTTGACCGCAAGCGTGGCGTGGTGCCGATCAAGGAGGTCTATAACCACCGTCGCGCCGACCGCGATGTGAAGATCATCCCGACCTTCGACGACCGCGTGGCCATCCTTTATTACTATCCCGGCATGAAGCCCGATGTGCTTGACGCACTGGTCGATAACGGCTATCAAGGCATCGTTTGGGACGGCACAGGACTTGGTCACGTCAACCGTGGCATGTTCGACGCCATTGAGCGCGCCACCGAGAAAGGCGTGCACCAATACATGACCGTGCAGACCATCTGGGGCTACGCCCACATGTTCGTTTACGACACCGGCCGCGACCTGATGAACCGTGGCATCATTCCCGCGCAGAACATGCTCGCCGAGACCGCCTACATCAAGCTCGGCTGGGCCTTGGGCCAGACCCACGACCGCGAGGAAGTGAAGAACATCATGCTCACTCCCGTCAACAGCGAAATCACCCCGCGCGAACCTTACAACGGCTACCTCGTCTACCAAGGCGGCGTGCCTGAGGTGGAGGAGTTCGTTAGAAAGGTGCATAAGTGACTTGAGGCAGTTGCCATTTATTTCAAAAGTGAGGAAATCTACCCAAAAACTGGAGATTTCCTCACTTTCTATTTTATAAAATTACCTGTTTGTATAAAAAATCTGGATTTTATTCCAAAAAAGTTATGACTTTTTCGGAATCAATTCCAAAAAAGTTGTATTTTTGTGGCCGTAAAACGATTGGAATATGATCAAGAGAAAACTTGAGGAAATATTGAAGGACAAGTTGTTTTCAGGCAAGGCACTCATCTTGCTTGGGGCAAGGCAGGTCGGGAAAACCACATTATTGGAACAACTGGTGTCTAACCGCGAGGATTGCCTTTGGCTGAATGGCGACGAGCTGGATGTGCAGCGGATGTTCGAAAACACCTCTGCCGACAGGCTGAAAGCGCAGTTGGGCGACTACAAGATTGTCGTCATTGACGAGGCGCAGCGTATCAAAGACATTGGCCTGAGGCTGAAACTCATCACCGACCAAGTGAAGGATGTTCAACTCATCGCTACGGGAAGTTCGGCCTTTGAATTGGCCAACAAAGTCAATGAGCCGCTCACGGGCAGGAAATGGCAATACCAGATGTTTCCGCTTTCGTTTGCTGAGATGGTAAAGCATCACGGGCTGTTGAAAGAGAAACGTCTTTTACCACATCGTCTTGTCTATGGCTATTATCCTGAAGTCGTAACGAGCGAAGGCCGGGAAAAGCAAGTACTCAAGCAACTCACGGACGCCTATCTCTACAAGGACATTCTTGCGTGGGAAAATATCAAGCATCCCGACAAGTTGCTTGCGTTGCTTCGGGCATTGGCTTATCAGGTCGGCTCGCAGGTGTCATTCAATGAGTTGGGAAACCTCTGCTCGATGGATTCCAAAACGGTGGAGAAATATATTATGTTGCTGGAACAATGCTTTGTCATTTTCCGTTTGCCATCGTTTGCCCGCAATCTTCGCAATGAGCTGAAGGCAAGCCGCAAGATTTTCTTCTATGACAATGGCATACGAAATGCGCTCATCGCCGACTTTACCCAACCTGAAATGCGGCAGGACATCGGGCAACTTTGGGAAAACTTCGTCATCTCCGAACGGATGAAAAGCCTGGCTTACCGTGAAATTTGGGCAAACAGCTATTTTTGGCGCACCAAGCAACAGCAGGAAGTTGATTATTTGGAGGAGTCGGACGGGAAAATCCTTGCTTGCGAAATCAAATGGAATCCAAAAACCAAGGCAAAAATGCCACTGAGTTTTGCTGAAGCATACCCCAATTCGGAATTTATCGTTGTCAATCAGGACAATGTGGAGGATTTTATAGGGGTTTAGGTCGTTTTATTCGATAATTCCTTAATTTTGCCGCCGCAAAACCAAGCATATATGCTCTTCAACTCCATCCAATTTGCCATTTTCCTACCGATAGTGTTCCTGCTCTATTGGTTCGTCTTCGACCGCTTCATCAGCAAGTCGAAGTGGCAGCTGCGTTTGCAGAACGCCTTCGTGGTGGTGGCGAGTTACGTTTTCTACGGCTGGTGGGACTGGCGTTTCCTGTTGCTCATCGCCTTCACCTCGTTCTGCTCATGGGGCAGCGGCGTACTGATGCAACGGGTTGAACGCCAATCCGTTGCGATTTCAACGGTGGGGTAAACTTACTGACAATCAATCAATTGCAAAACGATGGCTTGGGAGTATGTTTGTGGAGTTTGTAATGGTAGTTTGTTTTCCTTGCCAAATGCAAAAGGCTGTTCGGCATTACTAATGAATATTTTGATTTTGTTATCGGTGGAATGGGTTCAACGAAACAAACAAACTTTTTTGGAGTTGTCATCTGTAAGGAATGTTTTCGTCCGATGGGCAATCTATTTATGCGTCTTGTTTGATGTTTTTGCATTTGGAGGCCATGCAACGAATTTCATATATTTCCAGTTTTAAGCTATGAAAAAGTTCTGTATTAAAATATTGTGTTTCTGTCCATATGAATCCTGAAGCAACGGATAGGTTTTCTACAGATTTTGCACATGATTTGGATTCGCTTGGCATTCTTCGTAATTGAGGAAATCTCGATTTTTTTCAATAGATTTCCTCACTTTCCAATTTTATATTGTAACGATTTCATCCTTCCACCAACTCATAATTGGTGCTGCGTCCGCCTTCTTCGGTGCGGCGGAGGATGCCTTTTTCGACAAGGTCTTGGATGTCGCGCAAGGCGGTGGCGGTGGAGGTCTTGGTCATCTTGGCCCATTTGCTGGTGTTGAACTTCCCCTCAAAGCCGTCCCAAAGCCGGTTGATCATCTTGAGTTGCCTCTCGTTGAGGGCGACACTGCGCTTTTCCTGCCAAAATATGGATTTCCTTATCACCCGATGCGTCTTTTCGACTGCGGTATCGATGGCTTCTTCCATGGTCTGCAAAAACCACAAAAGCCATCGCGTGATGTCCAAGCCATGTTTGCCCATGTATTCCAGCGTGTCGTAGTAGTTTTTCCTGTCGCGCAAAATGGCCGCCGACATGCTGTAGAAACGTTGCGGCGAGCCATCGGCGCGTGCCAACAGCATATCGGTGAGCGTGCGCGTCAGGCGTCCATTGCCGTCGTCTAAAGGATGGATGTTGACAAACCAAAGATGCGCTATGGCGGCTTTCAGCACTGGGTCGATGGTAGGCTCGCTGTTGAACCAATCCAAGAACATCTTAATTCGTCAGAAATTGAAATGATTATTCTTGTTTTTCGCCGCAAAAATACAAAAATATCATCAAATCCACCAAAACGAGGTGAAAAATCGCTTTATTTGCTTCATATTTTGATTTGAATAATTCAACTAATCATTGCATTGTTTTTGGACGAATCACGCTTTTTCCATTGAAAATTGTCGTACCTTTGCACCGAAATCTCCATCTGAATGCGAAATTTTGGCTTCATATTGTGGTTGTTCTTGCTACTGCCTTTGAGCAGTTGCGTAAATTATTCTATTCCAGTGAATAACGAATCAACCCAAGCGCAAAGCACCGTCCTCATCGACAAGGTGGAGGCCAATCTGATGAATCTTTACATGGCGGCTTCGGCCAACCGGAATGCGCTACAAGAAGAGGCCAACATTTGCGCGCCCACGACCAGCGTGCGCATCCTGACTAACAGAAACCGTCCAATTAATCAGAATGTCACGATACGACATACGTTGCTTTCGACGCACCGCCCTGCGGTGTCGAAACTAATACACCATCCTGTAACCCAATTTATTGCGTTCCCGAAGGAATACCACATTTTCCGGTTGAGACGCATCCTAATTTAGGTCGTTTCCTTTTTTTTTCGTCCATTTCCTTGTAGGGACACACCGCGTGTGTCCGCAGGGATTATTATGTTCAATCTGCGAGACGCAGATTGCGACAAACAAATCATTCAATAACAACAAATTAAAATCGAAAAAAATGGAAACAATCAATAACAAAAACCTCAGCAAATACGAACTCCCCGAACTGGAACAAAAAGGCCTCTTCCGCCGTTGGTACTACAAACCCACGCAATCTGCCGTGAGCAAGAAGGAATATTTCTTCGCTGCCGACGACTTCCTTCCTCTGAAAACCGCGGTTGAGCAAGGTCGTTTCGATAGCCTCAAGAAACTCCATCGCCAGTCGGATGGCAATGTGAAACTGGTCGTGATAGGCACGAAAGACGGCAAATTCGCTGCCGCACAAGTGCTTCGCTACCAGCCGTTCGAGTTCAAACCCGAGACGGAAATCGTCGTGCTGAAAGACGCAGAAGCAGCCGCTTTCCTCGAAATGTTGGTGAAACAATAATTCAAATTGGTGCAGAGGTGCATTATTTCCTTTGGAAACGACGGAAATTGTTGTACCTTTGCACCGTGAATTCATCAACCTTTAAATTATTCGAATAATATTATGCAACCATCTCACATTGAACACATTGGAATCGCCGTCACGAGTTTGGACGAGTCCATTCCTTTCTTTGAACAACTGCTGGGCACCAAGTGCTACGCCATCGAAGAAGTCGCCGACCAGAAGGTGAAGACCGCTTTCTTGCGTTGCGGCCAGACCAAAATCGAGCTTCTGGAACCCACTTCGCCCGACAGCACCATCCAGACCTTCATCGACAAGAACAACGGTCGTGGCGGTATGCACCACATCGCTTTCTGCGTCGAGAACCTTGAAGGCCATCTTGAAGAGGCCAAGGAAGCGGGTATCCGCCTCATCGACCAAGCCCCGCGCAAGGGTGCCGAAGGCTTGAGCATCGCTTTCCTGCATCCGAAATCGACGTTCGGCGTGCTGACGGAACTTTGCGAAAACAAGAACAAATAATGTAGACGGCCCTTCGACAAGCTCAGGGACCTGCTTTTTCAGAAGTTGAGGGTGCCTGAGCCTGTCGAAGGCCCCGTTTTAATGAAATAATCATAACACACAATATCATGTTAATAGAACAGAAAATCCAGGAATTGTTGGAAAAGCGCAACGAGGCCCGTCTCGGCGGTGGCCAGAAGCGCATCGACTCCCAACATGCGAAGGGCAAAATGACTGCCCGCGAACGCATTGCCATCCTGCTCGACGAAGGCAGCTTCGAAGAGACTGACATGTTCGTGACCCATCGCACCGTCGATTTCGGTCTCGACAAGCAACAGTACCTCGGCGACGGCGTCGTCACCGGTCATGGCACCATCGACGGCCGCGTCGTTTACGTTTACGCTCAGGACTTCACCGTGTTTGGCGGTGCCTTGAGTGAGACCATGTCGCTGAAAATCTGCAAGGTGATGGACCAAGCCATGAAGGTTGGCGCTCCCGTCATCGGCATCTGCGACTCGGGCGGCGCCCGTATCCAAGAGGGTTCACGTTCCCTCGCCGGTTACGCTGAAATCTTCCAGCGCAACATCAACGCTTCGGGTGTCATCCCGCAGATTTCGGCCATCTTCGGTCCTTGCGCCGGCGGTGCCGTGTATTCTCCCGCTCTGACCGACTTCATCATCATGACCAATGCGAACAGCTACATGTTCCTTACGGGTCCGAAAGTAGTGAAGACCGTCATCGGCGAGGATGTCTCCACCGACGACCTTGGCGGTGCCCGCATCCACAGCCAGAAGTCGGGCGTGGCCCACTTCGCCGTCGAGAATGAAGAGGAAGGCCTCGGCCTCATCCGCCGCCTGCTCTCCTTCATCCCGCAGAACAATATGGAAGAAGCGCCCCGCGTGGAGTGCAACGACCCCGTCGACCGTCTGGAAGACGCTCTGAACCAGATCATTCCCGACAACCCGAACAAGCCTTACAACGTTCAGGACATCATCACGGCCATCGTTGACAACGGTGACTTCCTCGAAATCCATAAGAACTACGCCAAGAACATCATCGTCGGCTTCGCCCGTTTCGATGGCATGTCGGTGGGCATCGTCGCCAACAACCCGGCCTTCTTCGCTGGTGTGTTGGACTGCGACGCTTCGCGCAAGGGCGCCCGTTTCGTGCGCTTCTGCGATGCCTTCAACATCCCGATTGTGACCTTGGTCGACGTTCCGGGCTTCCTGCCTGGCACGGGCCAAGAGTACGCAGGCATCATCGTCCACGGCGCCAAGTTGCTCTACGCTTATGGCGAATCCACCGTGCCGAAGGTGACCGTCACCCTCCGCAAGTCGTATGGCGGCTCGCACCTCGTGATGGGCTGCAAGCAGTTGCGCAACGACGTCAACTACGCTTGGCCGTCGGCCGAAATCGCCGTGATGGGTGCCAGCGGTGCCGTCGAGGTGCTCGATGGCAAGAAGATTGCCGAAATCACCAATCCTGAGGAGCGCGCCGAGTTCGTCGCCCAGAAGGTGGACGAATACACCAAGAAGTTCGCCAATCCTTATGAGGCCGCCAAGTTCGGCTACATCGACGATGTGATTGAGCCGCGCAACACCCGTTTCCGCGTGATCCGCGCCCTCCGCACCCTCGAGACCAAGCGTTTGGCCAATCCCGAGAAGAAACATTCGAACATCCCGCTGTAACCGTAAACCCGTAAAGCAATGAATTTGTTGAACTTAACAATATTGGCTGCACACGAGCCTTGGGTTTACAGCAAAGGCTGGATTGTCACCCTCGTGGGCTTCTGCATCGTTATCATCGCGCTGTTCATCCTTTCGATGATTTTCCGTGGTGTGGCTTCCTATTTCACCAAGCAGGACGCCAAAAAGAGCGCAAAGCCCGAGGTGAAGCAAGTCGAGAAGCCCAAGCCCATCGCGAAGTTGGCCGAAGGCGAGATTCCCGCCGATGTCGTCACTGCCATCGGTTTGGCCTTGTATCTTGCCAACAACCAACACGATGAGGAAAGCAACGTGATTACCATCGAGCGCCATCAGACCTCGTGGAACGACAAGAATTATGGAGTTAGACACTGGAACCGTTAAATTGTAGAAAAATGAAAAAATTCAAATTCACCATTAGTGGGAAACCATACGAAGTTGAAGTGCAGAACATTGAGGGCAATATGGCCACGGTCAATGTGAACGGCACTGATTATCAAGTGGAAATGGAAGAGCAAGCCGCTCCGGTGATTGCTCCTGTGGCTCGTCCGGCCGCCAAGCCCGCCGCGAGTGCTCCTACGCAGGCTGCCGCTCCGAAACCTGCCGCTGCTGCCGGTGGCGCGGGCTACAAGATGGCCGCTCCGCTTCCTGGAACCATCATGCAGATCTTCGTCAAGCAGGGCGACGCCGTCAAGAAAGGCGACAAGCTGCTCATGTACGAAGCCATGAAGATGGAAAACAACCTGCTGGCCGAGGCTGACGGTACCATCACCGCCATCAACTGCCGCCAGGGCGACAATGTGCTTCAAGGTGATACTTTAATCGTAATCGGATAAGACATGTTAGGCAAGAAAAGTATCTACAGAAAGCCTGCGGTCATCCTCGGTTCGTTGGTGCTCTTGATGCTGCTGAACATGGTGGTTGTCAACAACCCGATGTTCGCCACCAAGGTCGCCGACTTAGGGAAGACCGAGCAAGTGAGCGACATGACCGCTGAGCAAAGCAACGCCCAGCTGGCCGAAATCGCTGCTGCTATCGTAGCACAGCAAGGGACTGAACTGCAAAACCAAATCGAAAGCCTCGACAGCCGCGTGTCGGCCCTCGAAGGCAAGAAAGCCCAAGCCAAGGTGCAAACCGCCCAAACGATGGACGAGGAGCCTACAATGAAGGCCCAATTCCGCGAAGGTATACACAACTTCTGGCTGCTGACGGGTTTCCGTAACTGCAAGATTGGTAACCTCATCATGATTCTGGTGGGTATCCTCTTTATCTTTTTGGCCGTCCGCTTCGAGTTTGAGCCTATGCTGCTCATCCCGATTGGCACCGGTATCATCTGCGGCAACATCCCGTTCTTCCAAGGCACGGGTATCACTTTGACGGATGCCCTCGGCTTTGCGCAAAACGCCATCGCCTCGGGTGCGTACAGCTTCGATTTGGAGACGGCGAAAGCCCTGTTACTCACTATCTTTGATAGCGATAATGAAAAGCACATGGTGCTGAGCGAGGCCATCAAGCAAGTCGATCACCTGAAACTGACCGAGTTTGGCCTGGCCGCCAACGAAATCGAGAGCGTGAAGGCCTTCATGAACGAAGTGTTCCAAAGCGGCGAACTGAACCTCCAGACGGGTTTGTACCAGAAGGGCAGTGTGCTGAATTACCTCTATTTCGGTGTGACCTCGGGTGTGTATCCGCCCTTGATTTTCTTGGGCATCGGTGCCATGACCGACTTTTCGTCGCTCATCGCCAACCCGAAACTGATGATTCTCGGTGCCGCCGCACAGTTGGGCGTGTTCCTGACCTTCATCGGTGCTTTGTATCTCGGCTTCAACCTGCGTGAGGCGGGTGCCATCGGTATCATCGGTGGTGCCGACGGTCCTACCGCCATCTTCCTGTCGTCGCGTTTGGCCAACGGCACGAACGGCACGCGCAACCTCATCGGTCCCATCGCCATTGCAGCCTATTCATACATGGCCTTGGTGCCTGTGATTCAGCCGCCTATCATCCGCCTTCTGACCACCAAGGAAGAACGCCTCATCAAGATGCGCGCCCCGCGCATGGTGAACAAGACCGAAAAGATCATGTTCCCCGTCGTCGGTCTCATCCTGACCACCTTCATCAGCCCCACGGCCCTGCCGCTGCTGGGTATGCTGTTCTTCGGCAATATCATTAAGGAGTCGGGCGTCGTGAAGCGTTTGCAGAACACGGCTTCCAACCCGTTGATTGACATCGTGACCATGATTCTGGGTCTCACGGTGGGTGCCTCGACGCAGGCCTCCGTGTTCCTCACTTCAAGCTCCATCAAGATTTTCGTCCTCGGCGCTTGCTCGTTTGCCGTGGCTACGGCTGGCGGTTTGCTCGGTGCCAAGTTGATGAACCTCTTCCTGAAGGAGAAGATCAACCCGATGATTGGTGCCGCTGGTGTTTCGGCTGTGCCGGATAGCGCCCGCGTCGTCGAAGTGGAAGGTCAGAAGTACGACCCGTCCAACCACCTGCTCATGCACGCTATGGCCCCGAACGTCTCCGGCGTTATCGGCTCGGCTGTCGCTGCTGGTGTGATGATGTCGTTCTTGATGATGTAATTCATAAACATTTCAATTCAACAAAAAGGGTGTGCCAAGTTTTGGTACACCCTTTTGTAGAAAGTATACAATGAAACGATTCTCTTTGGTTCTCCTCTTTTTGGCGATGGCTGCCCTACTTCAAGCCCAAACGTTTCAAGGCAGCCTACAGGCGCCAAGGCCCAAGGTGGGCGTAGTGCTCGGAGGCGGCGGTGCCAAAGGCGCCGCACACATCGGCGTGCTGAAATACATAGAGGAAATGGGCATCCCCGTCGACTACGTGGCAGGCACCAGCATGGGCTCCATCATCGGCGGACTTTATGCCATGGGCTATGAACCCGACGAAATGACGCAACTCATCTCCGACATGAACTGGGGCGAATACATCGGCAACCAAATCGACCGCGAATACCTTTCGAAAGAGATGCGCGACCGTCGGAGCACTACGTTGCTCAACGTCCCGTTTGGCGACGGCTCGCTTCAAAAACAGCGGGATAGCGGTAGCCTGATCAGTCAGTTGCCTAGTGCCTACGTCAGCAACAGCTCGCTGGTCAATCTGTTCAACGACCTTTGCATTGGTTATCAGGAAGAGATGGACTTCAATGACATGCCCATCCCTTTCGCCTGTGTGGCCACCGATCTCATCACGGGCCAGGAAGTGGTGCTCCGCCAAGGCAACGTGCCTGCCGCCATGCGGGCCAGCATGGCCATTCCCGGCGTGTTTGCTCCCGTGCCTTGGGGCGATTATTTGCTTGTTGACGGAGGCTTGGTCAACAACTTTCCAGCCGATGTGCTTCGCGAGATGGGCGCCGACATCATCATCGGCATCGAGGTGACCAGCGAAAGCAAGGTGACGTCCGATGACCTGAAATCGCTACCGCAAGTCATGGGGCGCATCCTCATCAACGGCACCAGCGCCAAGCGCAAGGAGAACCGCGAGCTGTGCGACATCCGCATCGTGCCCGACATCACGGGCTTCGGTATGCTCAGCTTCACGCCCGAGGCCATCGACACCTTGGTTGGCCGTGGCTACAAGAGAGCTGCTGAATATCACGATCAACTGCTGGCTATCAAGCAGTTTGTCGAAAAGGAAGCAGGCCATCCTGTCAGTAAGGAACTGCGAGCCCCGAGGGCCAACAATCTACAGTCACATTCTGTTTACATCACCTCCATCGACATCAAGGGCGTCAGCGATCGTGAAAGCCGTTGGCTGATACGTAAAGGTGGTCTTCAAGTGGGACAGAACTACTCGGAAGACGAGATCGAGAAGGCCATGAGCATCTATCGCGGCACGGGTTGTTTCGACGAAATCACCTATACCATCAAGGAACAAGACTCGCTGCATTCCTACATTCCAGGGATTAATTTGGGCTACGCGCTGCAAGTCAACGTGAAGCCCGCCGTGCCCCATGTGATGGGCCTTGGCGTGCGCTACGACACCGAGGAAGGCGCCGCCCTACTCGTCAACCTCGACCTGAACGAAAAAAGATTCGGCAAGTCGAAATTCGGCGTTTCGGCCAAACTCAGCTACAACCCTAGAATTAACCTCAAATACACCTATTCTCGCTCGTCGTTGGCTAATTTCAATGTTTCGGTCGATTATCGAAACGAACATTTCCGGACGAAGAACCTTGGGAATAAATACGTCAACTTGCATTACCAACAAACGAAACTCAACGCATATATTTCGGAATTCCATCTGCTCAATTTCAGCACCAGCGTCGGCGCGTCATACATCTTTACGACATTTGACAAATCCTCCTTCTTGGATAGTGCTTTCGACGATTACTATTATGTAGACAACACTGCACTGACACCTTTTGTCAGGCTTCAATACGACAACTTGGACAACCCCTATTTCGCCAATCATGGCATCCTGTCGAATTTGGGCAGCCATTTCTATTACATGCCTTCCGCCAAAGAGAAGTTTTTCGACTTCAGCTATTCCTTCCAAGCCTATATCACACCGCGCGAGGGAAAGTTCACGCTCATTCCCCAAGTGTATGGACGCTATGTGACCTCCACTTCGTACTACAATTTGAGGAACACCTGCGGCGGCGAAATTGCCGGACGGAACTTTGAGCACCAAATGCCGTTCATCGGCTTGACCAGCGTCGAGGATTTGTTCCTGACGAATAATGCAAGCGTGCTGCGTTTCGATTTGCGCTACAACTTCTACGACAAGCACTACTTGACGGCGATGTATAACGTCTCGATTCCGTGGGGAATGCTGGGCACAGGTGGTACGATGCTTGCCGACTTGGTCAGTTTAACTGAACAAGGTGCAGGGTTGAAGTACTCATACAACAGCTTTCTTGGGCCTATCTCTTTGACAGGTCATTGGTCGAATGTCACGCACCAGTTCGGTGCCTACTTCTCGTTTGGCTACACGTTTTAATTAGGTAGGATGTCGCTTGTCGTCATTACGCGAAACGCGTTAATGTTTCACCACAAATTTCATTGTCTGTCCGCCCGTCTTGACGAAATACACGCCGTTCTCGTATTGGGTCGTGTTGATGCGCAGTTCGTCACCGTTTTCCACGAATTCCTCCACCTTTTGGCCGAGGGCGTTATAGACGTTCACCGTGCCGAGGTTCTCGCCAATTAAGGTCACGAAATCATTGGCGGGATTGGGGTAGAGCGTGACCGAAGTGTTGTCTTCATCAACATTTTCAGTGCACTCATGTTGTTCGCAGCCCAAGCCCGTCAAGGCGTTGACGATAGTGAAAGTGCCTTCGATGGGATACAAATCGCGGTAAGCCATGGTATGGTCGGGGTTGATGATGACCACTGTGGGATAGTAGATCACGGGAATGCTTTGCGCGATGTCGTTTCCACCTCCCGTGCGGCTGATGGTCGGATAGGTCACGCCAAAACGTTCGGCCCAGGCGCGGCATGCTTCATCCTCGTCCTGTGGACAAATCTCGATGAAGAAAACGTCGTTTTGGTTGCAGCCGAACAGACGGTACGACTCGGTGACAAAAGGCATGATTTCCTCGCTGTTGACATCGCGGAGGAAGAGGTTGAGCAGCACAGTCTGGCCGCCGTCAAGAATGTCGTAGAGGTGGATTTCGTTGCCGTCGATGTCGGTGGCCGTGAAGTCGGGCATGATGTCGGGGGGAGTAGGCGTGACGACGAGCGGCACTTGCTGCACATTGTAGAGGTTGCCTTGCGCATCGGCGGGAACGACCCAAACGAAATATTCGACCTCAGGCTCCAGCCCGTCAAAGAAGTGGCTTGCGGTCTCTTCGCTTGGTATGCCGTAGTCCCGCAAAATCTCGCCCACCTCGAAGCCCGTGTAGTTGATCCACGCCTGCATCTCGGCCTCAGAGAGGAGGTTGTAGTAGAAGACGGCGCAGTATTCGTTGGGGATGATGGTGACCAAAGCCGAAGTTTCATCGACTTCCTCAACGTTGACGGTCACTTCGGGCGTTTGTGCTTTCAGGCCGAAGCCGAAGCACAGCGTCATTAATAATAGGAGTAAGCGTTTTTTCATCTGTCTTGAATTATTGGGTTTGAGGGAGCAAAGATAGAAAAAATGCGGAACAGATTGCTCTATCCCGCATTTTTACCTAAAAATCGGTTGATTAATGCGTCACCACAAAGCGCAGAGTCTGTCCGTTGGCTTTGACGAAGTAGACGCCTTCGCCGTAATGGTTGGTGGCGATGCGCAGCTCGTTGCCGTTGGCTTCAAACTCGTCCACCTTCTGGCCGATGGCGTTGAAGACGCTCACCGTGCCAAGGCTCTCTCCACTGAGGGTCACGAAGTCGTTGGCAGGGTTCGGATAGAGGTTGATGGCTTGGCCGTTTTCTTCCACCGACCAAGTGTCGTCCACCATGACCACGAAATGTGCATCGGGACGGTTGCTTGATAGGGTTACCACATCAGGAACAATGCCCTTGCTTGATATTACATCGCTGCAAATAACGCCAAGTTGGAAAGATTCTCCTTGTAGCACTTCAAAATCAAAAGGAGGAGTTTGGCACGTGAAAAACTCACCGCCAATCTTGAAAACAATCATTCCCAATTCATCGCAACCGCCCGTAACGGTAACATTGTCATCGGTGTAGTTGTATACCGTATTCCAGCTCATTTCGCCCCATTCCAAAACAACCGTGTCCATGCTGAACGTCAGCGTTTCGGCAAGGAAGGTGGCGCAGGCCTCATTGCTTTGGTCGCTTTCCAGTTCGCCGTCGCAAACGGAAGTGACGGTGTAGCAATACTCGGTCAGATAGGCAAGGTCGCGGTCGGTGTAGGCGTTTTCGCCCACATTGGCCAGCAACTCGCCGTTGCGGTAAAGGTTGTAGGACTCGGCCGTTGCCACGGCATCCCAAGCCAACATGATTTCCGAGCCTTCTTGAAGGGCGGTCAAATTGGCGGGTGCGTCGCACTCGACAGGTGCTTCGCCGCACTCGTGCTGCTCAACACCTTGGGCTTCCAAGGCCGAGATGACCGTCTGGGCATTGTTGATGGGCCACAGGTCTTGGATGACGATTTGGTGGTTGGGGGCGATGAGGATAACGGTGGGATAAGACTGGATGCCGTATTGGCTGCAAATTCCGGTGCCACCGGCTTGTCCGCTGATGGTGGGATACTCAACACCATAGGTTTCAACCCAAGTGAGGCAGGCCGCATCGCTGTCGCCCGTGGCGATTTCCATATAGAACACGTCGTGTTGGTTGCAGCCAAAGGCATAGTAAGATTCGACAATCTTCGGGGTGGCTTGCTGGCAGGGACCGCAAGTGGTGAAGAAGAAGTCGATGAGCACATACTGGCCTGCGTCGAGGATGTCGAACAAATGGATTTCGTTGCCATGCACGTCGGTGGCCGTAAAGTCTCTGGCTTCAGTGTAGGGGCATTGCGCTTTCAGGCCAAAGCCGATGGCCAGCGCGAGGAGAAGGGTAAATACTTTTTTCATAGGTGATTAATTATTGGTTTGAGGAGGCAAAAATAGGAAATTTGTTGGAATAATGAATTGTTTGTTGTTCAATTGTTTAAATTAGCGTCAACTGCAAACTCAAAACTTCTATTCCGCTCATAGATTCCCCTCTCACCCACATGCCCCCGCAGGAATGACATGAGCGGAGATTAACTGCAAACTGAACAACTGCAAACTCTAAACTAATTGTCGCGATAATCCTTCTTCTTCTCGTACTTCAAGTCCTTTAGGGCCTGGGCCTTCACGTTGATGGTGAAGTTCCAGCTTTTGTAGCTGCCGATGGGGATCCAGTTGAAGCGCATCTCCCAGCAGTGCAGGTCGCGGTAGACGCTGAGGCTGGTGTAGGTGATGTTTTTGCCCACGAAGTCCCAACCGGTCGAGAAGGTCACTTTCCACTTGGGCGTGATGCTGATGTCGCCGTTGAGGCCGATGGTGTGCACGTGCGTGTTGGTGGCAATGCCCATGAAGGCGGCATAAGCCAGCGAGGTGGTGTAAGTCAGGTTGTAGCTGACGGAGAGCGACCAAGGCGTGGTCCAATCGATGTAGGCATTGGGATTGCCCAAGATTTCGTTGAGTTCATCGGGGTCGAACATGCCTGACTTTCGGGCGTTTTCGTTGATTTCGTCGCGCAGCTCCTGACTGCCTTTTTGCCCTCGCAACTTCTTGAGGTCGTTTTGGTTGAAACTGTAACTCATGCTGAACGTCCACGACGAGTTCTGCTTGCGGAACAGCCGACCGTTGTCGATGATTTCGAAACGATTGATGCGGCGCCCTAGCGAGTCGGCGGCATAAGGGTCCCACGAGCTGCGATAGCTGACCACCAACTTCTTGAAGAAGGTGTTGCGCCCACTAATGGAAACGGGCGCAAGCTGAAGCGAGTCCTTGGTGATGTCGTAGCTGCCCGAAATGCTGAGCGATTCCAAAATAGGCACTTTCTTCACCCCCGTGATGGTGTCGTTTCTCGACGGCACCTTGATTTCCAGGTTGTTGCCGAAGCTGTAGGTCAACATCCCCGATTGGGCTTGCGACGGCGTGCCATACAGCGAGCGTTCAAACTTGTTGTAGATTTGCTCCTCACCGTTGCCGTCGACGTAGGTGCCGTAAACGCCCCATTTCGGGTCACCGAAGTTAGGACGGTAGGTGAAGCCGATGTTGGGCGTGATGACGTGACGGATGGCGCGGATGGGTCCTTGGGCAAAGTTGACCATACCGTAGATTTTGGTGGTCAACGAGCTGGTGGCGCTGAAGTCGACCAGGTTGCGGAAGCCGAAGATGGTGTCAGTTTGCAGATGGCCCGTCGAGTCGGTGTCGTGGATCCATTGCCTCTCGAAATGGTTGAAATACATGTAGTCGTTGAGCGTCAACGAGTTGGTCCACGAGAAATGTTTGAGCAGCTTGATGGTCGCGCTGATGGGCATCGTGTGCTTGACGCCCATCTGCATGTGGTCGCGCATCATGCTTCGCGCCCAGCCGCCAAAGTCGTCCTTGATGCCGTTGAAGAGCACGGTGTCCACGTCGTTGACGTAGGCCTTGCCGTTCATCGTGTAACCCATGCTCATGCTTTGGTACCAGCGTTTCTTCCCCACCTTGCCGACGTTTTTCAACGGATAGAATGTGTTGACTGTCAGGGTGACTTCGGGCAGCGAAGCCGTCACTTGTCGCGTCAGGGTGTTCTGGCTGTGGCTGGCGTTGAGGGTAAGGTAGACTTTCCCGGCAAAGTTGGTCTGATAGCTGATGCTTGACTGGAAGGTGTTGCTCAGCTGGTCGGTGGTGGTTTGGGCGTTGTATTTGTTGAAGTTGGAGCTCACAATGTTGACGTTGGCCGAGAAATTGCATCTCGGATGTGCTTTGGGATCTTGCTTATGGGTCCAATGGATCTTGAAGTCGTTGCTCTCCTGATAGTCGGCGGCGCCTTTGGTGCCAATCTTGTTGACGGCGAAGCCCAGCGCCATCGAGCCGTTGAAACGATAGCGTTTGTTGTAGCGGAACGTCGGCTTGATGCCCCACGAGCCTCGGGTGTAGATGTCGCCCAAGACCTGCAGGTCATAGTTGTCGTTGATGGCCCAATAATAACCGCCGTTTTCGAGGTAGAAGCCACGATTGGCCGACTCGCCGTAGGTGGGGATGATGAGGCCCGACTTCTTGCCTTTGGTATTGGGAATCATGGCGAAAGGCAAGGCAAGGGGCAGCGGCACGTCGGAAATGGTCATATAGATGGGACCGGTGACGATTTTATCGTCGGGGATGACTTTGGCCTTGGTGAACTTGAACTGGTAATGCGGGTGTTCCTTCAGGTCGCAGGTGGTGTAGCCGCCCGAGCGGATGTTGATGGTGTTGTCGTCCATGCGTTTGATGCGCTCGCCGTGCAGATAACCGCCTTGTTCCTCGGTCCAAACCTTGGTGATGATGCCTTTTTTCGTCTTGAAATTGTATAGCATCTCGTTGGCCTCGAAGGTCGACTCGCCCTGGGTGAAGACGGGACGTCCCTGCCATTGGCCGATTGAGTCCAAGATGCCGTAGGCCTTACAAGTGCTGGTTTCGAGGTCGAATTCCAAACAACTGGCCTTCAGTGTGATGTCATCATATTTGGCTTCGGCATCGCCATAATAGAAAATCTTTTTCTGGTTCATGTCGCGATACACCGAATCGGTGGCCGAACAAATCACCTGCACCTCAATGGCCGAACCCGAGCGAGGGGGCTTGATACGCTCGCGACGGGTGTGTTTCAATGTGTCGTAACGCAAAGAATCGTAGATGATGGAATCTTGAACGATCGTATCCAAAGATATTGAATCCAGTTGGGGAGACGCGATGAATTGCGTCTCAACAAGGGTGTCTGTGGCCACCACCGTGTCCAAAACGATGGCGAGCGTGTCCACAATCCGCTGCGGTAAGGTGTCCTCGACCACGGTTTCGAAATCGTGGTTATCTTTCTCAATATGAGACATTTGTTTGCATCCGAAAAACAACACGACCATTGCGGCAAGCAAAGAAAAGGCCAGCCTCGGGAAATATTTTTGATATGTCGTGCGTTTTGTCAATGCGAAAACGATTATTTTTGTACGCTTGAATTTCGCTGCAAAGATAGTTTTTCTTCGCGCATAAATAACGAACTCAATATGATAGAACGAAAGATTTCGCGATTTGGTGTCTTATTCCTGATATTTCTGATGCCTTTGTGCGCTTTGGCCCAAAAAGGCGAAAAGATTCAAACCATCGTCATCGATGCGGGTCACGGCGGCAAGGACACGGGCGCTTTGGGCAAGATTACCACCGAGAAAGCGGTCAATTTGGCCGTGGCCAAGAAGTTCGGCAACTACATCAAGGAGAACCTGCCCGACGTGAAGGTGATTTACACGCGCAGCACCGACAAGTTCGTCGAACTGAGCGAGCGTGCTGCCATTGCCAACCGCAACAACGCCGACGTGTTTATCTCCATCCACTGCAACTCCACCGAGGGCACCACGACGGCCAACGGCGCCGAGACCTATGTGATGGGTGAGTCGAAAAACGAGAAGAACCTCGCTGTGGCAAAGAAGGAGAACGCCTCTATCTTGCTGGAAGACAACACCGATGCCTACAACAACTTCGACCCCAACAGCACCGAGGCTTATATCCTGTTTTCGCTTTCGCAGAGCCTCTACCAGAGCCAGAGCCTCGATTTGGCGGGCAAGATGCAGAAGCAGTTTGCCGCCAAGGGTCGCCACGACCGTGGTGTACAACAGGCGGGTTTCCTGGTGCTTTGGAAGACTTCGATGCCTAGCATTTTGGTTGAGTTGGGCTTCATCAATAACACAAAAGAAGAACAGTTCCTCAACTCCGAAAAGGGCCAGACCCAGATGGCTTTGGCGCTTTATCGGGCTTTCGAGGACTACAAACGCGAGTTTGAGGCCGAGAACCATTCAGGAGGAAGCAAACCCGTGGCCAGCGAAAAACCTAGCACGCCGAGCGGCAGTGGCGATACCTATTTCGCTGTGCAGTTTGCCAGCCGCGACAAGAAAGTCAGCTCCACCGACAAGGCCTTCAGCGGCGTGAAGGAAGTGGATGTTTATGAGTACAACGGCGCTTTCCGCTACATTTCAGGGCATTTCACCTCAAAAGAAGCGGCCATGAAACGGCAAACTGAAGTGCGCAATTTGGGCTATAAGGACGCCTTCGTTGTCGCTTTCATCAACGGCGAACGTGGCACCATCAAGCAGGCCGAAGAGGCGCTGAAGAAATGATTACCAAACCGGAAAACTGACGGTCTTGTCGTTGCTGCCAGCGACCAAGCCGAAACCATTCTGCACGTTGGAATACACGCTGACGGGCTCGCTGTAGTATTGCGAATAGGCGTTGCCTGAAGTGATGGTGCCGTAGTAGTTGTACGCGCCTTCCGTCAGGTGGCGCAACTTGATGTCAACGTAGGCATTGATGCTGTCGTTGGCCTTGAAGAGCGTACTGATAACCATGGGAAGGCTCAAACGGTAGGAGCTGCCATCGAAAGTGGCATCGTTGAAGGTGCTTTTCGAGCGGTTGCTCAAGCCAATGTTGACGCCAAATTGGTCCTCTAATTCCGCTGTCGAGGTGCCGATGATGGGGTCAGTGAAATAAATGTTTTCTATTTGTGCAGTTTCGTTCTTGGGCCCGCTGCCGTCAGGATAGGTCCAATTGCCGACAAGTTGCATGGAGGCCTCAAGGCAATAATAGTCTAACGCTCCTGGATTGGGGTCGGTGATTTCCAAAGTGACGGTCAAATGCTGCCGATAATGCGTGTACCATACGATATAGGTGGAATCGGTGTCAGGAATAGGGTAGTGATGCCCAGTTGACATATTGGAGTCGCACTCGGTCATCCTCACCTCGGCGATTCGGGCAAAAGGCTCGTTGGGCAAGGGCTCCGAACTGCCTTCCACCTCGTCAAAGCCTGGTGCCGTCACCTTGATTTTGACGACATCGCCGATTTGTGGTATATAGTCGTGGGTAAAATGATGCGTGACATAATAATAATCCAAACCATAATTGGAAAAAATCGTGTCGCTACCATGTTGCATTTCGCCTTTGGATTCTCCGTTCACATAAAGGAACGCCCGCGCCCCTTCTGGCATTTCATAATCAGTGATGGTATCGTAAACGAAATCGCTTTTGTAGACGACTGCTTTGATGGGCTCGCCGGGTTGCACGATGCAGTTGACGACCAATTGAGGGTCGACATATTCGCCTTGGAATTTGAGAGGCTTGGTGCAGGCAGCCAAGGCTAAAACCGCCATAATATATGCTATATGTCTTGTTTTCATGGCTTTAAAATTTGAATCCGTAAGAAATGGAAGGAATAATGGGGAAAATGCTGACTTGCTGCAGTTGCACCGTCCCTGTCGTTTCGTCAAGGCCGCGCATGACGATGAATGGGTTTTGGCGGTTATACACGTTGTAGATGCTGATGTTCCACACGCGCTCGCCGTGCTTCTTCTGCTTGCGGAAGTTCATGCCAAGGTCGAGGCGATGGTAGGCGGGCAGCCTGTAGTTGTTGCGCTCGATGGCACCGACCGTGGGCGTGTACCAAATACTTCCAAAATGGTCAATCAAATACAACGGCACGCCCGGATAGGTCTGCGTGGCCAAGGTGCCGCAATTGCCCGAGCTGAAGACCCAAGAAGCCGACAGGTCGAAACGCGGGCTGAACTTGTGCTGCACGGTGATGCTGAGGTCGTGGCGACGGTCGTACTTGGCCGGAAACACCTTGCCGTGGTTGATTTCCATGCCTTCGCGGTCGAATTTGCGGTTGGAGTGCGACCAAGTGTAGCCAATCCAGCCGGTCGTCTTGCCGAAGGAACGCTGCACGAGCAGTTCCACGCCGTAGGCCCAGCCTTTGCCCAAGTTCACCTTGTCTTCCCATCCCTGACTGGTGCCAAAGAACGTGGTGCCGTCTTTATATTCCAACACGTTGTCCATCAGCTTGTAGTAGCCTTCCAGCGAGATGTCGAACAAGTCGGGCATTTCGTAGAAGCCGCCGAGCGAGAATTGGTGTCCTTTTTCAGGGGCGATGCGTGCCGTAACGGGCACCCAAAGGTCGGTGGGCATGGTGATGTTGCTGTTCGAAAGCAGATGGATGTATTGCGTCATGTAGGCATAGCCCGCCTTGATGGAGAAGTTGGACGCCACCATTGCGCTCATGCTGAAACGCGGCTGCAACGAGTGGTAGAAGTTGTTCTGCACGGCAAAGGCGGAGTAGTGCAGGCCCACGTTCATCTTCACGGCGGGACTGATTGTGAAGTTGTCTTCCACATACAGCATCGCTTCGTGGGCGTGAACGTCGTCGGAGCCGGCCACGGTGTCCATGTTGGACGGCGAATCGGTGACGTTGACCTTCATCGACTGCACTTCGGGGCGAAAGAAATGATAGGTGTAGCCGCCGCCGAAACGGATGTCGTGCCTCGGATTGGGCGCATAGTGGAAATCGGTGCGGGCGGTGAGGTCGTGGATGCCGGAATGGAAGCTCATCGCCATTTCGTCGGTCGAGGTGTAGGTGTTGGGCTTGAACTCCTCGTAGGTGTAGTTCTGGTCCATGCCGAGGTCATGGCGGTATTGCGTGTAGTTCACCGAGGCGTCCATGAAGAGCTGCGGCGACATGATGTGGTTCCAGCGCAAGGCGGCCACCTTGTTGCCCCATCTCCAGTTCATGCCGAGTTTTTCGTGGTCGGCGTAGATGTCCTCGTAGGCGTAGTCCCACTTCACGTTGGCGTAGATTTTGTCGTCGCCGCTGTACCAGCTCAAATAAAGCCGGTCTTTGTCGGAGATTTTCCAGTTGAGCTTGGCGTTGAGGTCGTAGAAATAATACCCCAACGAGAACTTGTCGATGGACTTGTCGGCCATCTTTCCGATGAGGCCGTAGAGGTTGGTCAAGGCATCGGAATAGGTGCGGCGGAACGACAGGTTGAACGATAGTTTGTCCTTTACAATCGGACCTTCCACGTTGAGTTTGCTGGAAATCAAGCCGATACTGAAATTGCCGTGATAGTTCTGCATGTCGCCGTCCTTCATGCGCACATCGACGATGGAGGAAATCCTGCCGCCATAGCGGGCGGGGAAACCGCCTTTGTATAAGGTCACGTTCTTCAGCGCGTCGGGGTTGAAGACGGAGAAGAAGCCGAACATATGGTTGACGTTGTAGAGCGGCACGCCGTCCATGAGGAGTAGGTTCTCGTCGGGACCGCCGCCGCGCACGTAGAGGCCTGCCGAGCCTTCCGAGCCGTTTTGCACGCCAGGCAATAGCTGGATGGCTTTCAGCACGTCCGCCTCGCCCATCAAGGTCGGGATGGCCTTGATTTGCTGCACGGGCAGCTCGATGACGCTCATTTGCGGGTTGTTGGCGCCCACCGTGGCACGGTTGGCCTCGACGGTCACTTCCTGTAGCTGCAAGTTGGAACCCAACCTCATCGTGATGAGGGTGTCCGCCTTCAACTGAAAAGATTGGTTTTCAGTATTGTAACCTACATATGAGAATTGCAGGTCGACGGGGCCTTCGGGCAGCGTCAGGGAATAATAGCCGTAGTTGTTGGTGGCGCAGCCTTGGCCCGTGTTGCGGTCAAGCACCGTCGCGCCTATCAAGGTTTCGCGGCTCGCGGCATCCATCACATAGCCGCTGATGCTGTGCTTCTGCGCCATCGCCGAAACTGACAGCAGCAGAAGGAAAAATAAAGGAATTGGTTTTTGCATATCTGCTCATTTTAGGCAATCGGCAAAATAACCGCTGAAGATTGCTTTTTATTGTCTGAAACGGCCAAAAAAAAAGTATCAATTTTCAAATAATGATATCTGAATGTTGGTTATCAATACTTTACCCAATCGATTTCCCTGACCTTCTGCGAGATAAATGACTTGATTTCGTTCCACTCCACTTTGATGAACATTGGTGGACATTCCTTGTTTTCCGCATCCTCGAAGTATGTTAATGCCATGCGTGTCCTGAACATGGAATAGTTTGGGTACTTTTGCGCATAATAGCCAAGTATTTCCTCAAGAGTGAAGTGCTGCAGTAGGAAATAATAGTCAATGAAATCTTTCCGAGAACCACGGTTTTGAATGGCGTAGGTTTTCATCGCGGCAATGTCTTTGGGCGAAGCCAATCTGATGCCATCCTCAACGACAGCATCATCAATCCAAGGATAACGAGAGTAATTGACAAAATCCACCTTGATACCGTCAACAATGAACGACTTGATGTATTTGGAAGTTGCCTTAGCTGGTACCTGACCAAAACCTTCTAGTATGTCTTGCAATGCGGCATCACTATCTGGAACCACACCGAAAACATCCAAATCCACCGACGACCGATGACCATATTGCAAAGCTAAGGCCGTGCCACCCACCAAGCGGCAATCCTTCAGATACGACTCTGCCATTAGATACTTCAGGAGTTCCAGAGTGTGGGGCTCGATTGTGCGATACGATAGCATCTGAAGTCCTCCTTTTTAACACCAGAAATGAAACTCAAAAACGAACGCGCAATTGGGTTCAAGGTTCTGAAATTCAAGGCAAATGAAACGATTTTATCTATGCCGAAATAGTTTTCTATGATGTTCCAATCGCTCATCTGCCCATATTCAAGCACCCTTTGGATAAGCCACGCGGCATTCTTGTCGATATCGAACTGTGTCGTATCGAAATCCCAAAACAAGTATGGACTCAAACCGTGTAGCTTATCCGTGTTTTCCATTATTCCACAACAACCAGATAATAGTTCTTCTTGCCCTTCTGCACCAGGATGTACTTGCCGTTGACCAAGTCGTCGGCGTTCATCACCTTGTCCATCGTGACCTTCTCCTTGTTGACGCTCACACCGTTGGCTTGCAGCATCTTGCGGGCCTCGTTCTTGGAGGGGAAGATTTGCGTGTTGGTGGCCAAAAACTCCACCATCGGGAGGCCGGCTTCGAGGTCGGTGCGCGAGAGGTGCTCCTGCGGCACGCCGTCAAACACGTCGAGGAAGGTCTGCTCGTCGAGTTTCTCCAAGCCTTCCTTGGTCGACTTGCCGAAGAGGATGTTGCTGGCTTCGATGGCGGCGTCCAAGGCTTCCTTGGAGTGCACCAGGATGGTGACCTCCTCGGCCAAACGCTTTTGCAGCACGCGCATGCCCGGGTCTTTCTTGTGCTCTTCCACCAAGGCGTCGATGGTTTCCTTTTCCAACGAGGTGAAAATCTTGATGTATTTCTCGGCATCGTCGTCGCTCACGTTGAGCCAGAACTGGTAGAACTTGTAGGGCGAGGTGCGCTTCGGGTCGAGCCACACGTTGCCGCTCTCGGTCTTGCCGAACTTCTTGCCATCGGCCTTGGTGATGAGCGGGCAGGTGAGGGCAAAGGCTTCGTTTTCAAAGCCCAACGTTCTGCGAATCAACTCCGTGCCCGTGGTGATGTTGCCCCACTGGTCGTTGCCGCCCAGTTGCAGCTTGCAGTTCTTGTGCTGGTAGAGCCAGAGGAAGTCGTAGCCTTGCAAAAGTTGGTAGGTGAACTCGGTGAAGCTCAGGCCGTCGCGGGCGGTGCCGTTGAGGCGCTGCTGCACGCTGTCCTTGGCCATCATGTAGTTCACGGTGATGTGCTTGCCCACCTCGCGCGCAAAGTCGAGGAAGGTGAAGTCCTTCATCCAGTCGTAGTTGTTCACCATCTCGGCGGCGTTGGGCTCTTTCGACTCGAAGTCGAGGAACTTGGCCACCTGTGCCTTGATGCACTCTTGGTTGTGACGCAAGGTCTCTTCGTTGAGCAGGTTACGCTCTTGGCTCTTGCCCGATGGGTCGCCAATCATACCCGTGGCACCGCCCACCAGGATGATGGGTTTGTGGCCGCAGCGTTGCAGGTGGCGCAGCATCATGATGCCGCAGAGGTGTCCGATATGCAGTGAGTCGGCGGTCGGGTCGGTGCCGAGGTAAGCCGTTACCATTTCCTTTTGGAGGAGTTCTTCCGTTCCTGGCATGATTTGAGCCAGCATTCCGCGCCAGCGGAGTTCTTCAACAAAATTCTTCATCGATGCGTTGGTTTATTTTGGGTGCAAAAATACGTCAAATCGGAAAACAAAAGTGCATCCGACAAAAATAAACCACATATTTTTTCCACACCTCACAAAAAATTCGCACCTTTGCAGCGGAAATCAATTTTGAATCTTTGAATTTCAAATCTTAAATACAGAATAATGAAAAGAGACGAAAAAATCTTTGATCTGATTCGCCAAGAGAAAGAGCGTCAGATGCACGGAATCGAACTCATCGCTTCGGAAAACTTTGTCAGTGAGCAAGTTCTGGAAGCTATGGGTTCTGTCATGACCAACAAATACGCCGAGGGTTATCCTGGCAAACGTTACTACGGCGGCTGCCAAATCGTCGACCAGAGCGAGCAAATCGCCATCGACCGCGCCTGCCAGCTGTTCAACGCCACCTTCGCCAACGTGCAGCCCCACTCGGGCGCACAGGCCAACATGGCCGTGATGCAAGCCCTGCTTGAACCCGGCGACACCTTCATGGGCCTCGACCTCTCGCACGGCGGTCACCTCTCGCACGGCAGCCCGGTCAACATGTCGGGTATGCTCTACAAGCCTGTCGCCTACCACGTTTCGAAGGAAACGGGGCGCGTCGACTATGACGAGATGGAGAAGATTGCCCTCGAGTGCAACCCTAAACTCATCATCGCCGGTGCTTCGGCTTACAGCCGCGATTGGGACTACAAGCGCATGCGCGAAATCGCCGACAAGGTGGGTGCCGTCCTCATGGCCGACGTGAGCCACCCCGCTGGCCTCATCGCCAAGGGCCTCTTGAACGACCCGCTGGAGTACTGCCACCTCATCACCACCACGACCCACAAGACCCTCCGTGGTCCTCGCGGCGGCATGATCCTCATCCGTCATGACTTTGAAGACCCGCGTGGCCGCAAGACCCCGAAGGGCGAGACGAAGATGATGTCGGCCCTTATCAACAGCGCCGTGTTCCCGGGCATCCAAGGTGGTCCGCTGGAGCATGTCATCGCCTCCAAGGCTGTCGCTTTCGGCGAAGCCCTCAGCGACGAGTACATGGAGTACATCCAACAGGTGAGAAAGAACGCCGCCTTCATGGCTCGCGCCTTCATGGACAAGGGTTACAACGTCATCAGCGGTGGCACCGACAACCACAGCATGTTGATTGACCTCCGTGGCAAGTTCCCGGAAATCACCGGTAAGATGGTCGAGAACACCCTCGTTCTGGCCGACATCACCGTCAACAAGAACATGGTGCCGTTCGACAGCCGCTCGCCGTTCCTCACCTCGGGTCTGCGCGTCGGCACGCCTGCCATCACCACCCGTGGCCTGAAGCAGGACAAGATGGCTGTCATCGTCGACTTGATTGACGACGTCATCAGCGACATCAATCCTGAGACCAAGACTGCTTCGGAGGCCAAGATCAACGCCGTCCGCGCCGAGGTCAACAAGATGATGAAGGACTATCCGCTGTTTGCTTGGTAAACCATCATTTCAAAAACGAAAAAGGTCGCTCAACGAGCGACCTTTTTTTGTTGTTCTTGGTGTTATGCTTATAAAGGGAAGTAAACACCGATGCTATAAAGTAGCATCATAGGCACATCTTTGTTGGCTTCTGGAAGTGCAGGTCCTTCGCCGACTCTTGCTCCAAGACCTATTTGGAACTGGAACACCTTGGGAGCCCTAAAAGTGTAAACGGGACCGACTACAGCCTGGGTATAAGTGTCGCCTAGGCCCTGATGCCAATACATCAGTGAAATCATGGAGCTGTTGATGTAGGGTTTGAAGTGATAATTGATGCCACCACCGAAACTAGTTAATCCCATTCCTGCCTGGGCACTAAAGTGGGTGCCAAGCATAAACTCAAAATCTGCTCCGACAAGGCCTCCTCCGCCCTGCAGGAAACCTGCTGCGATGGACATCTTCTTTTCGCTGGGGACACGTTGGGCCATAGCCTGCACCGTGAACAAAGCCAGTAATGCAATAAAGAGAACTCTTTTCATGTTGTAGGTGTTTTAATGAATGTGATTATCGCCGCAAAATTATTTTTTTTTTTCTTTGTCCAACAAGTAAATTGCTTTTTTTGTACCTTTGCATCCCGTATTTTAGTTTTCAAGCACTATGAAAGACACGCACAAATACGGGTTCGACAGCGAAAAATACCTCAAAATCCAGTCTGAACACATCAAGGAACGCATCGCCCAATTTGGCGACAAACTTTATCTCGAATTTGGTGGAAAACTCTTCGACGACTTCCACGCCAGTCGCGTATTGCCAGGTTTCCAGCCCGACAACAAGCTGAAGATGCTGATGCAATTGGTCGACGTGGCCGAAATCGTCATGGTCATCAGCGCCGTCGACATTGAGAAAAACAAGGTGCGCGGTGACCTTGGCATCACCTACGATGTGGATGTTTTGCGCCTGCGCGACGTGTTTATGGATCGTGGCTTCATGGTCAACTCCGTGGTCATCACGCACTACAACGGTCAGGCCAGCGCCGATGCCTATCGCCAGCGTCTGGAACGCATGGGCATCAAAGTGTATTACCACCGCCTCATCGAAGGCTATCCCAACAACGTGGCCCTCATCGACTCCGACGAAGGCTTCGGGCGCAACGATTATGTGGAAACCACCCGTCCGCTGGTCGTCATCACGGCTCCCGGTCCGGGCAGCGGCAAGATGGCCGTTTGCCTCAGCCAACTCTATCAAGAGCACAAGCGCGGCATCAAGGCGGGCTATGCCAAGTTTGAGACCTTCCCCGTGTGGAATCTGCCACTGAAACACCCCGTCAATGTGGCCTACGAAGCCGCCACCGCAGACCTCAACGATGTGAACATGATTGACCCGTTCCATCTGGAGGCCTACGGCAAAACAGCTGTCAACTATAACCGCGACATCGAGATTTTCCCGGTGCTGAACGCGATCTTCGAGTCCATCTATGGCGAGAACCCTTACAAGTCGCCGACCGATATGGGTGTCAACATGGTGGGCTATTGCCTCAGCGACGACGAGGTGTGCTGCGAAGCCTCTAAGCAGGAAATCATCCGTCGTTATTATGCCGCCCTCTGCAATTTGGCCAAAGGCAAAGGCTCTGAAAACGAGGTAAACAAAATCGCCCTGCTGATGAAGCAAGCCCGCATCAGCACCGCCGACCGCAAGACTACCATCGCCGCCAGGGAAAGAAAAGAGAAAGAAGGAGTGGCTTCGGCCGCCATCGAGTTGGCCGACGGCACCATCATCACGGCACACACCAGCGCCCTGCTCGGTCCCAGCGCGGCTTTGCTGCTCAACGCCACCAAGCATCTAGCTGGCATCGACCACGACGTGAAGCTCATCCCGCAGGCCATGATCGAACCCATCCAGACGACCAAGGTCAACTATTTGCACGGCAACAACCCGAGATTACACACCGATGAGGTTTTGGTGGCCATTTCCATGCTGAGCCTCTGGGACGAAAACTGCAAGAAAGCCCTTGAATGCCTGCCGCAACTCAAAGGCTGTCAGGTACATAGCACAGTGATGCTCAGCGAGGTGGATCAGAAGATTTTCAAGAAGCTCGGCATCGACTTGACTTGCGACCCCGTGGCGAAGAAATGAGCCTCTCATGTCATTCCAGCGTGGGTTTGCGGCATAGGCGGGAATCTATGGGAGATAGCCGTCAGAAGTTTCTTATAGCCCTCACATAGAGCGTCTCATTTTTCAAGGTCTCGCTAACGATAATGCTGTCGTCTTGCACACGTAGGGCGGCGGCACTTCTTGTGCCCAACTCGGTGCTCGACCAGTAGGCTTTGTCTTCCAATGTAGGGTAACCTAACGATTCGAGGGCCCTGTTCACTTCGCTCTGGTTCTGCAAGAGATAGCGCAATTCGTCATTCGAAGGCACAAACCACTGATAGGCTGTGATGGAATAGTTCTGGTGGGCCAGATGCCACGTGTTGCGCAGGTGACTCCATTGGATGGCAGGATAGTGACGGAGGTCGTAGTTCGACATGAGGATGTTGGTGTTGTGCCAACCATCGTAAGGATTGGTGGCCCCCGTCTCACTGTTGACATAATTGGGCTCACACCACGACAGACAGGCCTCTTCGAGGCTGACCATCAGCCCATTGCGTCCATCGTAGGAAAAGAATACGACGCCTTCCAAAGTGTCGTTATGATAATAATCCCCGACATGATAGACGGGGTCGTTATGAGAGGGGAGAGGCGTGCCGCCATCCGCGGGTGTTTCAGGTTTGTGGCACGAGGCAAAAGCGAACAACAATAGGGTGAAAATGCTCAAAGTCTTTTTCATCGCGTATATTTTTCCGCAAAAATATTGAAATAATCCCTACCTTTGCCCCAACAAAACATCATTCCTATGAAAAAATGCTACCTCATCGCCCTCCTGGGCCTCGTGCTTTGCTTCGGTTGCACGAAAAAGGAAACCGACCCCGAAGTCATCGCCATGCGCGGACTGGTGAACCGCGTGGTGCCCGAATATTCGGAAAACATTGTCCTCGAAAGGCTTGCCGATACTGTCGACCGATTTGAAATCGAGACGGTAAAGAATCGGCTTGTCATCCGTGGCAACGACGCCAACAGTATGGCCGTCGGCTTGAACCATTATCTCAAATATTATTGCATGGCGCAATATTCGTGGTTCAAGGAAGAGCCTTTGCAGATTCCTTCCACCATGCCGAAGGTGACTGAAAAAGTCAGCTTGAGTGCCCGCGTTCCCGACCGTTTCTTCCTGAATTACTGCACTTTCGGCTACACTTTGCCGTGGTGGGATTGGTCGCAGTGGGAGCATTTCATCGACTGGATGGCACTCAACGGCATCAACCTGCCGCTGGCCATCACGGGGCAGGAATCCGTGTGGTATGAGGTGTGGAGCGACTTTGGCCTCACCGACGAGGAAATCCGCAGCTATTTCACGGGACCGGCGCACCTGCCTTGGCATCGTATGCAGAACATCGACCGTTGGGGCGGACCCTTGCCAATGTCGTGGCTTGAGAACCAAAAGGAACTGCAAAAGAAAATCGTCGCCCGCGAGCGCGAACTCAATATGAAACCCGTGTTGCCTGGCTTTGCAGGCCATGTGCCGCCTTGCATCACGCGTCTCTATCCCGATGCGCCGTTGGCCTCGTTGGGCGACTGGGCTGGCTTCGACAGCATCTGCTGGTGCAAGTTCCTCGACCCACTCGACCCGCTGTATACTGAAATCCAGCAGAAGTTCATCGCCAAGCAGACCGAGTTTTATGGCACCGACCACATCTACGGCATCGACATCTTCAACGAGTTGATCCCGCCGAGCTGGGAGCCCGAATACCTGAGCCGCGTCAGCCGTCAGGTGTATGAGTCTTTGGAGTCCGCCGACCCCGATGCCAAGTGGCTTGAGATGGCCTGGCTGTTCTGGAACGAACGCCAATACTGGGAAGTCGACAACCGCATCGAGGCCTATATCACCTCTATGCCGAAAGATAGACACATTATGCTCGACTACTATTGTGAGCGACAACCCGTTTGGGAACGCACCAATGCCTATTACGGCGTGCCCTACATCTGGTGCTATCTTGGCAATTTCGGCGGCAACTCGATGCTGGCCGGCAACCTTGACACCGTCAATGTGAGAATCGAGCGCGCCTTCGCCAAAGGCGGCGACAACTTCGTCGGCATCGGCTCCACCCTCGAGGGTTTTGATTGCAATCCGTTCATGTATGAATACGTCTTCGAGAAGGCTTGGGACAACCCGCTGACCAAGGACGTGGACGCTTGGGTGGCTTGCCTCGCCGACCAACGCGCTGGCAAGGAAGACCCAGAGATGCGTGCTGCGTGGAAGCTGCTTGCCGACAGTGTATATAATAAGGTGTCGTCGCCCGGACAGACCGTCCGTATCAACCAGAGGCCGACCATGGGCGATATCAACGAATACCGTCAATATTACATCGCTCCGACTTATAAATACAACAATATCACCCTGTTGGATGTCCTTGACAACCTCTTGGCCGCCGATATCGAAACCCGCACGCGCCATTTCGATGCGGTCAACATCACGAGGCAGCTGTTGGGCAACTATTTCAGCGACCTTTATGCCGATTATGTGAAGGCCTATCGCGAGGGCGACTATGAGAAGTTGCACCAAATCGAGCAAACGATGACTTCCATCCTCGACGACACCGACGCAATTTTGGCCACCGAAAGCGCCTTCCTCGTGGGTCGCTGGATTCGCGACGCGAGAGCCATCGGGACGACGGAAGAGGACAAGGACTACTTCGAGAGCAACGCCCGCAACATCATCACTACTTGGGGCGAGGAAGACGCTTTGCTGAACGAATACGCCAGCCGCGCCTGGGCAGGTCTTACTGCGACCTACTACGCCTACCGCTGGAAGGAGTTCTTCAAGGATGTGGATGCCGCCATTGAGGCAGGTCAGCCGTTCGATGAACGTGCCTACCACGAGCGCATCTGCAAATACGAAGGCCAGTGGTGGCGCGAGCGTCTCGGCACCTTCAGCGCTGAGCCGCAAGGAGACGGTGTGGTTTTGGCGCGTCAGATTGCTGACAAATACCGCGAGGAATTGGAGGCGAGGTACAGAAAGTAAGGAAGTCCCGTAGGGACGACAGATTAGTAAGCAGGCGACGTTAGTCCCTGCTCATAAACAAACGACAATGCAAATCACAGAACAAGACAAAGAATATATGCGCGAGGCCATCCGCCTCGCCAACGAGAGCGTGAAAAACGGTGGCGGTCCTTTTGGGGCCGTCATCGTGAAGGACGGCGAAATCATTGCAGGCAGCGCAAACAGCGTGACACTCGACACCGACCCAACCGCCCATGCCGAAGTGAACACCATCCGCCAGGCGTGCAAAAAATTAGGCACTTTCGACCTCTCGGACTGTGTCATCTATACCTCGTGCGAGCCTTGCCCGATGTGCCTTGGCGCCATCTACTGGGCTCGCATCAGTCGTGTGTATTACGGCAACACCAAGAAAGACGCCGCCGAAATCGACTTCGCCGACGACTTCATCTACAAGGAGTTGGAACAACCCATCGGCGAACGCTCCGTGCCGTTCATCCCCTTGCTGCGTGAGGAAGCCATTGAGACTTTCAAGGCATGGCAGCAAAAAGAGGATAAAGTGGAGTATTAATCAGCTTCAGAAAGAAAAAAACCGTATCTTTGCACCCGCAAAACCAAGCCGTACCACCGCTGAGATGAAGACAATGCGTTGACATCGAGGCCCGTGCGGGAATCATAATCATCTGATCCGGAGGAAATTCAAATGGAAAGGAGAATAGGCACCGTCCTTATTTATGTGGAAAACCGCGAAGCCGCACCCGAGGTGAATGCGGTGCTTTCCCGTCACGCAGGCATCATCATCTGCCGCCAAGGCTTTCCGCGTGAGCATTACAGCCTCATTTCCGTCATCTTTGAAGGCACAACAGACGAAATCGGTTCCCTCACCGGCCAGTTGGGTCGCATCAACGACATCGAGGTGAAGTCGGCGTTGCTCAAAAACCATTAAAATTCAAAATCTAACAGATATGCAATTCCATCCCGAAAAATGTCGTATCCCCGACGAGCCTAACCGCCCGTTCATCTCATCGGAAGAGATTTGGGACTACATCAACAACACCAAAAGCACGCCTGAGCGTGTGCGCGAAATCATCCAGAAGTCGCTCGACAAGAACCGCCTGACGATGGAAGAGACCGCCGTCCTCGTCAACACCACCGACCCCGCTTTGGTCGAAGAGATCAAGGAAGGCGCCCGCGAGCTGAAACGCCGCATCTATGGCAACCGCATCGTGCTGTTCGCCCCGCTGTACGTGGGCAACTATTGCGTCAACAACTGCAAATACTGCGGTTTCCGCTCGTCGAACAAGGAACAGGTTCGTACCACGCTCACCGACGAAGAACTTGTCCGTAACGTGGAGGCCTTGGAAGACGACGGCCAGAAGCGCCTCATCCTCGTCTACGGTGAGTCGCCGAAATACTCGCCGGAGTACATCGCCCACACCGTGAAAGTGACCTACGCCACCAAGAAAGGCAAGGGCAGCATCCGTCGCGTCAACATCAATGCCGCGCCGCTCGATGTGGAGGGCTTCCGCACCGTGAAGGAAGCGGGCATCGGCACCTACCAGATTTTCCAGGAGACCTATTGCCCCGAGGTGTACAACGACTATCACCCGATTAATACGAAGAAGGGTGACTACAACTACCGCCTTACCGCCATGGACCGCGCCCAGGAAGCCGGCATCGACGACAACGGTCTGGGTATCCTCTTCGGCCTTTACGACTGGCGTTATGAGGTGTTGGCCATGATTCGCCACACCAACCACCTTGAGGCTTGCTTCAACGTGGGTCCGCACACCATCTCGTTCCCGCGCATCAAGGACGCTTCGGGCCTCAACATCGACACGAAGTATTTCGTTGACGACGAGACCTTTGAGAAGATCATAGCCATCTTCCGTCTGGCCGTGCCTTACACGGGCATGATTCTTACCGCCCGCGAGGACGCCGCCTTCCGCGCCAAGGCCATCGAATACGGCATCTCGCAAATCGACGGCGGCACCAACCTGCAAATCGGTGACTACAAGTACCACCACGAGGAAGAGGAGAAGAACAGCGACAAGCAGGAAGACCAGAACCTGCACCGCGAGCAGTTCAAGATTGGCGACGACCGCACTTTGGGCGACATCATCGACAAGCTGCTCGACCACGACTTCATCCCGAGCTTCTGCACGGCCTGCTACCGCCTTGGCCGCACCGGTGAGCACTTCATGGAATTCAGCGTGCCTGGCTTCATCAAGCGCTACTGCACGCCCAATGCCATCCTCACTCTTACGGAATACCTCGTCGACTACGCCACGCCCGAAGTCGCGGCCAAGGGCTGGAAGTGCATCGAGAACAACTTCAAGAACGTCGACCCGAAGTTCCTCGACGAGCTGAAGAGCCGCATCGAGCGCATCAAGTACGGCGAACGCGACCTTTATTTCTAAAGAATTCCTTTTTTTGATTAACCGATAATGAAAAGGTGCCGAGGAAATCTCTGCGGCACCTTTTCGCTTTATGCTTTGGTTCTTTCAAACCTGTTGTGAAGCAAGTCAAGATAATCCTGTTGCAATTCCTTGGAGAGGAAACTTTGTTCGATGGCGCTTTCCCACGCAGGTAGACATTTCATGAAATGCGCAACCATTCCGACGATGACTTTTTCTGAAATACCTGCTAGTGAAGCCGCTCTCTTGAAGTCATCCAGTGTGATTCGTTTTTTCTTTCCATTCAAAGTCAACGCGAGTTCTTCCGTGTCTTTCGGGTTGGCTATGGCTACGTTCAATAGGTCGTAGGCGGGGGAGAGACCGTAGCCTCCACGTCCATTGTCGAGTAAGGAAAAATTTTTCAGATGCATGTCGTTGTTGCCTGTCAACCAGCAGAATAGCAGCAATTCGTAATAATTGACCAAGTCAAGCTGGGGCGTTGAAGAGTATTTGGCAATGGCTTTGGCGATTTGCTCATACGAACTGCGGTATTTGTATTCGGTCTGTCGTTCAGTGAGTTGGCAGAAATCCTCCATGGCCAGTTTGTTGCCTTTTTCATCACGATCCATGCGCTTGGTGAGATAGCCAAGGGTTTGGTCGGCCAAACGAATCAAGCTGTGCTGTGCGGTCTTGATTTTGGCAATTTGGGCCAAATGCATGGTCAGGTCTTCATTCTCGGGCATCTGTTGGTAGCCGTTGGTCTGTGGCTTGAAGATATAATTACCCCAAAGACCTACGATGGTAAGGCGTTGTGTGCCTTCGTGTTGTTGTAGGTTGAGCGACAATTTGGGCTGAACTCCTGTAAGTGTCGTTTGCATGCGGATGATTTTCTCCGCCAATCGGTCCATGTCGGCTCGTGTGTATTCCATGATTGGGGCATGGGGCGTTCCGAAGAATTTTTTTGCACACGAGGCATGAAAACTATGCTCTTCTGGGCCGAGTTCCTTATAGCAATACAAACATTTACTCATGGCTTTCTTCGTTTAATGGTACGACACTCACGGCTCCGATGCAATCTTTGCAACATAACAGCAATAGTGACATCCGGTCGAGAATGCTGATGTCGGTGTTGCGGATGGCCACGTCCAACAGCCAGCCTTCAGGGATGAGGCCGTCGAAAAACGGAAACAATACGCTGCTTTTGTACGCCAGGGATGAAAGCGGCATGGTCAGGCTGATGGGCTTGGCATCTGGCATGGCAAGATAGTTGCCGTCGTATTGGAACAAATAGCCATCGTCGGTTTCAGTCAATACCCCTGCCAACGTTTTCTTGCTATAAATCAATGCTTTCCTCATGGCGGTTGGGTATTGGTGACGGAGCCATCTCGTAGTTGAAAAGGTTGAGCACTTGGTTCACTTTGTCGAGTCTGACGGTGGGTTTGCCTTGCTCCATTTCGCGGACAAAGTTAAGTCCCACACCCGATTTGAGCGCCAATTCCTCTTGCGTCAGCCCAAACTCTTTTCTTAGCCGTTTTACGGTTTCTGTCAACGTTGTTTTCTTCATTTTTTATATCCTTTCGAATGCAAAATTAGTAATAATTCTTGAAATTATATCCGATATGATATAAAAATGTGATAAAAATGCTGTTTTATATCCGATAGGATGTAAAAAACCCTCTAACCGAATAAGTCAGAGGGCTTTTGACTCGATTAAAGATTATCCTTAAAATATTGCGTAATCTTGGTAATCAGGTGCGCCCTGTCCATGCCGTAGACGTTGTGGTCGTGGCCGGGATAGACGAAATAATCTAGTTGCTTGCCGTTGTGGATGCAGTTCTCGACGAAGACAAGGCTGTGCTGCCACATCACCACGGGGTCGGTGGTGCAGTGGATCATCAGGAGCTTGCCTTCGAGCTTGTCGGTCTTGTTCTCGAGGCTGGTCAATTCGTAGCCTTCGGGGTTCTCCTCGGGCGTGTCCATGTAGCGCTCGCCGTACATGATTTCATAGTATTTCCAATCCAACACAGGGCCGCCAGCCACGCTCACCTTGAACACCTCGGGGTGGTTGATTTTCAGCGACGTGGACATGAAGCCGCCATAGCTCCATCCGTCGCTGCCGATGCGGTCGGCATCGACGTAAGGCAAAGTTTTGAGCCAATTGATGCCTACCATCTGGTCGCGCATCTCGAGTTGACCGCACTGGCGGTGGATGCACTGCTCAAAGGCCTCGCCACGGTCGGCCGAGCCACGGTTGTCGAGGGTGAAGACGAGGAAGCCTTCCTGGGCAAGGTAGTTGAGGTAGATGCCTGCGCCCGCCGTCCAAGTGTCGGTGATGAGTTGGGCATGAGGACCACCGTAAACGTAAACGACGACGGGATATTTCTTCGAAGCATCGAAGTTGTAGGGCTTGATGAGGCGGGTGTAGAGCGTCTGGCCGTCTTCGGATTTCAAGGTGCCCAATTCGGTTTTGCCGATGTAATAGTCCTTAATCGGATTTTCGGCTTCGTGCAGACGTCTCACGAATTTGCCGTTGGCATCCATAATGTCGACATTGAAAGGCACATCGGTGCTGCTATAGGAATCCAAGAAATACTTGCCGTTGCCCGAGGGCACGATGTCGTGGGTGCCGTGTTCCTTGGTGAGTTTGGTGATATTGCCGCTCTTGATGTCCATCATGTAGCAGTGGCGTTCCAGCGGGCTGACCTCGGTGGAGCGGTAGTAGATCTTGCTGCCGTCCTTCGAGAAGCCGTTGAAGTCAGTGATGACGAAATCGCCCTTGGTGAGTTGCTTCACCTGCTTCTTGCTGATGGTATAAAGATAGAGGTGATAGTAGCCGTCGCGCTGGGCTTTCCAGATGAACTGGTCAGGGTTGTCGGGCAGGAAGTAGGCGGGACCTTGCGGCTCCACATACTGCTCGTCGCGGTCTTCGAAGATGGTTTGGATGAAGTCGCCCGTGATGGCACTGTATTCGTTGAATTTCAGGTGGTTTTGTCCGCGGTTCAGCACACCGATGTAGATGCGCTTGTTGTCAGGGTTCCAGGTGATGGCGGTGAGGTACTGCTCGGCGGGTTCGCCCGTCTTGATGACGATTTCCTTGCCTGTGGCGATGTTGTAGACGTGCAGTGTCACCTCGTGGCTCGTCATACCGGCCATGGGGTATTTGATGGGCTTGGCCGTGGCGATGCGCTCGGTGATGTCGACCAGCGGATAATCGGTCACCATACGCTCGTCCATCGAGTAGTAGGCGAGGAGTTTGCCGTCGGGCGACCAGAAGATGCCGCCATCGATGGCGAACTCGTTGCGGTGCACGCTTTGGCCCGCCACCACGCCTTCGGGGTTGTCGGTGATTTGGATTTGCTTGTCGCCTTTGGCCACATAAAGGTTGTTGTCGATGGTATAGGCAACATTCAAAGTGGTTTTGCAGACATTTTGGTTTTCGGCCCCTTGCGGGATGGATGTGATGGGGTCGATGGATTTCTTCTTGATGTCCATCTTGTTGAGTGCGATGCCGTTGTCACCCAAGGCATAGAAATAGGCTTGGTAGTCATTGATCCACGTCAGTTGCGGGATGCGCATCAGGTCGTTGACGCCTTCGCCTTTGGCATAGCCGTTCAGCTCGTCGACGGTGAGGAAAGTCGTCTCTTTCTTCGAGGTGGGGTTCATCGTGACGATTTCGTTGCCGTTCACCTTCATGAGAATGTCAGTGTTGCCCACCCATTTCAGCTGGTTGGGGCGTTGGGCATAGATGCTGCGGTTGTTGTAGGAAGCGTCCTCGGGGGTGAAGAGCTTCTTTTCTTGGGCCGTGGTGGGCAGCGCAAAAGCCACCAGGACGGCCAACGATAGGAGTCTGAAAATCTTTTTCATTTTTGTTATGGATTTGATATTTGCGGCAAAAGTAAGGATAATTTCAATATCTTTGCCCTCAAATTTAAAGCCATGCAAAAACGCAAAGTCCCACATACTTATTCCTTCATCACTTTCCGTACGCATTTTCGTCCTTCCGTGTCTGTAATACTGACAAAATAAATGCCAGCTGGCAGGCCGCTGATGTCGATTTGCAGTGTTTCCCCCGTTCCATGCGCCGTGGCCACCTGCTGCCCGAGCATGTTGGCAATTTCGGCCTGCCTCAGGTTCTGTCCCGTGACGGTTACCGTGCCTTTGGTTGGGTTGGGATGCACAACGGCAAATGTAGAGGCTCCGTTTTCCTCAATGCCTGTCAAGTTGGTCTGCCCCCAGTGCAAGGGATAGTTGGGGATGGTGCAGAAGGCGAATTTGTCGATATAAATATTTCTTCCGATATCTTCAATGTGGGATTTTTTTTGTTTCATGTCGCAATAGGTAATCATCCAACCATAGTAGTAATTACCATTATATTGTTTTCTGAATCCATATCGTCCTCTAAAACAACCATCTGGCCAGAAACTATAGTTGCACCAAGTTATTGTGTCATTGTCAAAGATGGTGTTTTCTTCTGGATAGCACAATTCCCAACCATCTGACACATAAGCTTCCGGAAGAAGTGCTCCATGTTGGACGTGCCCAGTAACCCAAAAATCAATAACGCCATCCAAGTCAAAGTCGATTTTCAAAGAATCAATGCCTTCTCCAAATAAAGACCAAGTTATATATTTACATGTGTCGGGATCAAAATCCTTATAGATGATTTCGCCTGTTTGGGCTAAGACTCTTGAGACAGAAAGAAGTATCACAAGAATAATAAGTATCAATTTTTTCATATCCAATAATTATTATTTGTTTTATTCACTTCGTTTTTTCTTTTTTATTCTGGACAAGACTGTCGGATAACCGTAAATTCGGCACCGCTATCAACTTGAAATTCTCCCGTCACGGTAAAAGAATCGGCGATTCGAAAAGTTATTTTTTTGGAATTATCAACAGTGATGCTTTCGTAGGGAGAGTCTATCAAAACTGTTTTTTTTACGGCAAAAACAAAATTGTCTAATTCATATTGACTATTAATCGTTTCGTCATTATCACAATCCCAATTTAGTTGATATACTTTAATGTAATCAACAATCATATCACCGCTTCCTGTCCAAATATTATTATTGTATTTATATTTGCCATCGACAGCATAGTTGGTTTTTAGAGTGAGTGGTCTATGAGGGATATGATAGGATTCATAAAACTCATTTACCAAAATTCCGTCACAATACCACCTTACATAATCTGGCATCCATTCACAAGAAAAAACATGCCAATTGCTCAGATCTAAACTGCCATCGGGCAAAGTTGGAAAATTGCGAGCATAGGATGTATATGGAGTTGGACTATTATCGTTGAAATATATGCCGGTTGTAAAAGTGTATGGATCTGGAAGACCGTGAGGGTTAGGATTGCCTATCCAGTTTGGTGATTCTCCGATGTTCCAAGAAAACTCAAATATATCAATCTCTTCGTAGTGAGGATCGTTGCTTTGATTGGAATTCTTCGCATCCCAAAGCCAAAAAGCAGGGAAGGCTCCTTTGTGAACGGGAAGTTGACAGCGAATTTCAAAATATCCATATCGGAATAATGGGGTTGGAGTCTCTATAATTCCAGAATAATAATACAAATCTTGGTGGGAATAATCGCAATGCCATCCTTGCAATGGTGCGATATCGTAACTGCCACATTGTAATGGGCTATTGGGTTCGTACAGACAATGAAGTTTTATTGTCTCGTTGTTTGAGTTAAAACTGCAATTCCACCATTGATATACTTGATTTGTAGAAGGTTTGGTTACTCCTGAGGGCCAAGCACCTTTGGAATACGATATCCATTTCCCTAACGGTTCTTGGAATGTGTTGTCAAACTGGCGATTAGTTTCGTCAAAGTTGTCATAAAAGACAGGCTCAGATCCCCAGTTTTTATCGTTCAAGTCAATCTGCGACATCATATTCATATTTAACAATAATATGGCGTTAAAAAGGATAAATTTTTTCATGTTCTCATCATTTTTGAGGTTCCAACAGTCCGTTTTCTTCCAGAGTCTTACGAAGCAACTCTATTTCTTGCCGCTGTTCCTTCACCGCTTCGATGAGAAACACGGTCAAGGTCTCGTAGTCCACATACATCAGCCCATTTTCATCGGTGGTAACGGCTTCGGGCAATACTTTTTCCACTTCCTGCGCAGTGACGCCGGCCTTTCTGCCTTCATCGCGTTTCGCCCCTTCTTCGATGGGCGTGTACCAAACGCCCGTGATGCTGTCGAGCACCGCACCGGCATCGCGAATTGTCTCCGAGGATGACAGAAGGCTCGCATCGGCAGCCTTCCAACTGCCGCGTTTGAAGATGTAGCCATTGCCAGTGACGAAGAAGCGGTGGTCGTACTTGTCGCCAGGATAGGTCACGATCCAACATTTCCCTTTCACGACATTGGGAGAGGCTACCGTCACCCAGTGCCAATCATCTGTGCTTTGTGTGTTGAAATGGACGCATCCTGATGGATAAACCTGAGTGCCTACAGTCCATGCGCCCGACAAAGTGCCAAGGCTGATGTGGCCGTCGCTTTGGACTTTCATTTGCGCTTGTGCAAATAATGAAAGCAGAACAATAACTGCTGTAAATAGTAGTGATTTTTTCATAGTACTTTGTTTTTTATATTTCAACGCAACAAATATACAAAAAAAACGATAATGCAACGAAAAAACCAATATTTTTGCCATAAATTTTAAAGCCATGCAAAAACGCAAAGTCCCACATACCTTCGTAATAGTATTTGCCATCATCGTCATTGCGGCGGTGCTTACTTGGATTATCCCGCCGGGGAAATACGTCGAGGAGCAGGTCGGTGATGAGACGGTGATGACGTTTTATTATTTGGATGAGCTGAATAAAGTCGGCCCTTCGACAGGCTCAGGGACCTTAGCTGATGCTGGCTCAGGGACCTTAGCTGATGCTGGCTCAGGGACTTCAACTTTCCATGCCGAGCCGCAGACTTGGCAGGTGTTTTCGGCGTTCTATAAAGGCTTCGTCAAGCAGAGCAACATCATCGTCTTCATCTTGATCATCGGGGGCGCGTTCTGGATCATGAACAGGAGCAAGGCCATCGACATGGGCATCCTTTCGTTCCTGAAGCTCACCAAACGCCTCGAACGCAGCAAGTTGATGCGAAAAATCGGGGTGAATAACATCGTCATCATCCTGATTATGTTGCTGTTCAGCATCTTCGGGAGCGTGTTCGGCATGAGCGAGGAAACCATCGCTTTCACCTTGATTATCATCCCGCTGGCCATCTCGATGGGCTACGATAGCATCGTGGGCCTCTGCATGGTGTATGTGGCGGCGCACATCGGTTTTTCGGGGGCCATGCTCAATCCGTTCACCATCGGCATCGCGCAAGGCATCGCGGGCATTCCGCTCTTCACGGGTCTTGGTTACCGTGCCTTCTGCTGGGCTATTTTGACCGTGGTGGGCATCGTTTTCGTGCTGTGGTATGCCAACAAGGTGAAGAAGAACCCGCAGTCGTCCATCATGTACGACGACGATGCCTATTGGCGCAAGTCGGCGGAGGTGAAGGAAGAGGAGCTGGAACGCTACACGCCGCGCAAGGCATGGTTCGTCTTTGGTTTTCTAGCCATCGTATTAATCGTTTTCTCAATACTTTATCCGCAAACCACCCTGAAAATCGGCAACAACACGGCCACTTTGCCCTTGCTGCCCATTGGGACGGCGGTGTTTGTCCTGTTGGGCATTGTCACCTTGCGGAAAACGGTGCACTATTTCGTCCTGACCCTGCTCTTCGCAACGGTCTATTTCCTCGTGGTGGGGGTGCTGGGCTACGACTGGTACATCATGGAGATTGCCTCGCTGTTCTTGGTATTAGGCATCGCCAGTGGCCTCGCGGTCGACAAGAGCGCCAGCGACATCGCGAAGCTCTTCCTCGAAGGCATGGGCGACATCCTCTCGGCGGCGGTCATCGTAGGCTTGGCGGGCGGCATCGTCATTGTCCTTCAGGACGGTGGTGTCATCGACACGATTCTCTACGGCCTCTCCAAGTCGATGAGCAACGTGGGGCAGATTGCCTCGGCGGAAATCATGTACGGCATCCAGACCTTGATTAATATCGTCATCCCCAGCGGCTCGGCCAAGGCCGCCATCACTATGCCGATTATGGCGCCTTTCAGCGACTTGATTGGCATCTCGCGTCAGGCCACGGTGATGGCCTTCCAGTTCGGCGACGGCTTCACCAATATGATTACCCCCACCAGCGGCGTCCTGATGGCCGCCCTCGGCGTGGCCCGCATCCCGTGGGACAAATGGGTGCGCTTCATCTGGAAGTTCATCCTCGTGCTCATTGTCATCGGCGCCCTGCTGCTGATTCCCACGGTGACGATGCGCTTGGCGGGGTTTTGAATAGCCTTGGAGTGCTACGTTGGTTGTTTTTTATAAAAAATGGCAGTAAAATGAGGATAATTCAAATTTATTGTCTATTTTTGCAGAAAAATTGCAAAATCAAGGGTGAAAATGATACTAAAAATCGAATTTGAAAATTTCTTCTCAATAAAGGATCGAATAAGAATTGATTTTCGAGCAGCCAACATCAATACAGCACTTGCACGTGAACTTAAGCATAATGTAATGGAGTGGAAAGGCGTGCCCATACTCAAAACTGTAGGATTATTTGGCCCCAATGCTTCGGGCAAGTCAAATATTTTAAAAGCCATCGTTTTTTGTTGCAGAATGGTTTTGGATTCCCATCAATATAATGAGGGTAAGGTATTCGATTTTGAGCCATTTAAGTTTGATGGTTGGCAAGAAAAGCCAAGTAGATTCCTCATTGATTTTGTTTGTGAGGATGTTGAATATGAGTATTCTTTTGAACTTACCCGTGAGCGCATCATCAGTGAGAGTTTGTATCATTATCCATTTGGCAGGCGTGCAAAAATGTTTGAACGGAAGGCTGGCGACAAGTATAGTTTTGGCACAGGCATTATGGCAAAGCCATCGGATGTGGCAATTAACACTAGTGAGAAAAACCTCTTTCTTAGCCGTGCCAGTTCCATGAATCGCGAGTTTGCCCAAAAGCTTTATCGCTATTTCATGAATCAGTTCCTACTTGGATTGGTAAATGTAAATGATTTGGTGGTATTGGATAATTTCAACAGCTATAAACCGCTAATTCTTAAAGCACTTGAAATATGCGATACGGATATTACCGACATTGAGGCAAGAACAGAACAAATTCCAGCTCCAGTTGTCGTTCCTGGCCAACAAGATTTGTCATATAGATTGATAGACGTTCTCCGTTTTAAGACATTTCACCGTAATCAGAAGGAGGTGATGTTTGACATGGATATGGAGGAGTCTAATGGCACGCGGAAACTATTCCAAATACTTATTCGTCTCCTTGATGTGGTCAGAAACAAGAAAAGCATCCTGATGGATGAATTTGACATGGGACTACACACACGTTTGGCGGATTTCATCCTCGACTTGATTCATGCCTCAGAAAGCAGCCAGTTGTTGTTTACCTCACACAACACGAATCTCATTGATGTAAAAAGACTGAGACGTGACCAAATTGTTTTTGTCAACAAGTCTGAAGATGGGGTTACCGAAGTTTATTCTTTATACGACTTCAAGGATTTTCGTGAAAATATGGATGCCGAGAAGGGTTATATACAAGGCCGTTTCGATGCCGTACCTTACGTTGACTCATCTGTTGAAAGTGTCCAACAATTGCTGGAGGGCTAATCATGGCAAGTAAAAGAGAAAAGGCTCCGTCGAAAAGAATGCGAAGAATCGCGCTCGTTATTTGTGAAGGCGAGACCGAGGAGAACTATATCTACCTTCTGAAGAAATGGTACAAATCGCCCATAAGAATTGTGTCGCACATTGAGGGCACAAAGATAACACAATCTCTGATTGATAATCGTACTCGCGAACTAAAAATCTCGCCATGGGATAAAGTACAGTCTTTCCTTATGTATGACATGGATGTGCCTGCTGTCAATGAAAAGCTATTGAATTGCAAAGCCAACTTGCTGCTGAGTAATCCTTGTTTTGAACTATGGTTACTTCTTCACATAAAAGAACAAAAAAATGCAATTAACACAGATACATTGATTAAAGAGCTAAAGAAAAGTGCTTCTGTCTGGAGAAATTATGAAAAATCAACGTTTTCAGAAACTCAACAAGCTTTTTTGAAAAGCAACACAGATATTGCCGTTGGAAGAGCCAAGAGATTGGAAGATTTAAAGAATCCCTCAACCGGGATATACAAACTGGTTGAATTATTGAATAAATAAAGGAATCAAGGATGGCTCGTTGAATTACGCTGGATATGCCGCATTGATAGGGGTATCGGAAGCCACCATCAAACGCCGGCTCAACGAATTGAAAAAGGAAGGCGCCATTGTCCCTCAAGCATTTCAATTTTCCATATATTTTGAATAAAAGTACTATATTTGCAGTTTCTAAACAAAACTATTGGTGGAGTGATGAAACAAGAGCAAATAAATAGGTTTCTTGAAGTGCTCAACGAATACCACTCGTTGGGCATTGCGGAGCAGATAGACTACCCAAAGTTCTATCTCTACTCGCTCATTACCCATTCCACGGCCATCGAAGGCTCGACGGTGACAGAGATTGAGAACCAGTTGTTGTTCGACGAGGGCATTACGGCCAAAGGTCGTTCGCTTCAGGAGCAGATGATGAACCTCGACCTGAAAGCGGCATACGAGCACTCCATGCAGTTGGCTCGCAAGCACACTGACTTCTCGGTAGATATGCTCAAAGCCCTGTCGGCATTGGTGATGAAGAATACAGGCTCGCAATACAACACGCCGCAAGGCTCGTTTGACGCTTCGAAAGGCGACCTCCGTTTGTTAGGCGTAACGGCGGGAACAGGGGGCCAGTCGTATATGAACTTCCAGAAAGTGCCGGCGAAGTTGGCCGAGTTCTGCCAACTGACGAATGAGCGTCGTCATCAGTTGATGGATACTGATGACATAATGGGTAAGTATCTGTTGAGTTTCGATGCCCATTGCCAGCTGGTGACCATCCACCCTTGGGCAGATGGCAACGGACGCATGTCGCGTTTGGTGATGAACCATCTGCAATACGAGTTCGGATTGGTGCCGGTGAAGATTGTCAAGGAGGACAAGGCGGAATACATTCAGGCACTGATAGAAGCTCGTAGGCAGGAATCGCTTGAACCGTTCCGTGAATTTATGTTGGAGGAGCACATTCGTAACCTAGGCAAAGAGATTGTGGAATATAAGCAATCGCAGCAGAATGACCCGATAAGCATCACCTCTGACCCGATAAATGCCTTTTCTGACCCGATAAAACAGCGGCTGTATCAGGCTGTCCTACAAGATGGCTCATTGAATTATGCTGGATATGCAGCATTGTTAGGTGTATCGGAAGCCACTGTCAAACGCCGGCTCAACGAACTGAAAAAGGAAGGCACCATTGCCCGAATAGGCAGCAACAAGACGGGACATTGGAGGTTTGTGTTGCCAGATAAAAAGTCTGTTTTATGGGCAGAAAGAAGCGGGGACCTGCGGCCGTGATTTCAAAACAAGTTTATTGGTGGATTGAAGGGATGGAGAGGCAATAAATCCTCAAGCATTTTTTTCCATACATTTTGGATAAAGTTACTATATTTGCAATTTCTAAACGAGAACACGATTCCTTGTGATAGCGATATGACATTACCAGAAAACATAAAACTTCCTGTAACTCGTTTGGCTGGTATTTTCAGCAACACCACCGCCACATACAAGTTCTATTGGTTTGTAGCATTGCTTGATATTGTGGTGAAAGAGCGGAAGACGAAAGTGTCATTTTGGGAAATCATTGCTGGAATGGTGGCGGAATCTTGGTATCCGATTCATTATTTCAAACTTTCGTTCGGAAAATCCGATTCACTTTACGACCAATCGTTGGCATTGCAGCAAGAACTGAACATCACGATAGACGCTGATAAGGAAAAAATCAAACGGACTTTGCTTGGTAACATTGGGAATAATCGGGTAAAAAGCTTGTTACGAGTTTTTACGCTGAATGTGCCATATCGGTTTTTGTCGCCTTGGATACAATATACTAATGATAGCGATGTAATAGCTCGTTCACAGTGGTTTGAAAACAATTGTTTGTATGCTTTAAATGGCGAAACGATTGAACTGAATCCAATTTGGAGCGATTATTTGATGGAACATTATGGTATTTTGCGCGACTTTACATTTTGGAATCTGGTCATTTTCCTACAGAAACGCAATCCAAATGTTCCGGATGTTCCCTCGAAACTGATTAAGCCGATTACACGAGATTCCCTTACTCGTCAGCATAAGTTTTGGGATTCATATATCGAAACCGTTGGCTCGATTCGCTGTATTTATACCAACAAGCCTTTGGTTGCTAAAAAGTATGATTTAGACCATTTTATTCCTTGGAGCTTCGTGTCGCACAATCTGTTATGGAATCTGTTGCCAGCCGATTCAAGTATCAATTCATCGAAAAGCGACAACCTGCCGCCATTGGATGTTTATTTGAAACCATACGCAAATTTACATCACGAGGCATTGAAGACACTATATCCAAAGAAACCTACTAATAATCTTTTTGAAGATTATCTTACGGTCTATGATTCAGTTCCCGAATTGATTCGCTTGAATGATAATGATTTCTGCAATGTGTTTCAGAGGACATTCTCGCCAATGGTGCAAATAGCGGAAAATATGGGGTTTAAAATTTGGCAGCCATGAACAGGACAAAAAACAATCCACACTTGACCGCCAAAGAACGGACAACGATTTCGTTCCCGACTCGTTGGCTCAAACAGAACAACCTTCTGAAAGGCGAGATTTTGGATTTCGGTTGTGGATTTGGCTTTGACACGGATGAGCTTCAGAAAGAAGGCTTCGATATCGTTGGATATGACAATTATTACCGTCCGGAATATCCTGCAAAGCGTTTTGACACGATAATCTGCAATTATGTCTTGAACGTGCTTGAACCCAAAGAACAAGCAGAAGTGCTGATGTCGGTTTCGGAATTGCTCAAACCAACAGGAACGGCCTATTTTACGGTTCGCCGAGACTTGAAATACGAAGGCTTTCGAATCCATTATGTGCACAAACAACCCACATACCAATGCAATGTTGTTTTGCCGTATAAGAGCCTGTTTCTCAACGAGAATTGCGAAATATACGAATACAGGCATTTTAATAGAACCGATTTCAAAAAGGAATACGATTTGTCAGGAAGCTGTCCATTTTGCAAATTGAATTCCAAGGTCGAATTGGTTAGTGAAACTGCCACAGCTGTAGCGTTTTTTGATGGTTACCCCGTGAGCAAAGGGCATACACTGATTATTCCAAAACATCATGTGGCCAACTATTTTGATTTGACAGATGAAGAGCAGCAGGATTTGTGGTACATGGTGAACCATTGCAAAACCATCTTGGAGAAACGATTTCACCCTGACGGGTTCAATGTCGGTATCAATGTGAACGAAGCCGCTGGGCAGAGCGTTTTTCATGTTCATATACACTTGATTCCGAGATATAAAGGTGATGTTGAGAATCCGAAGGGCGGAGTTAGGGGAGTAATACCTATGAGACAACATTATTAAGAATATTAGTAGAAATTGCTTTATATGGAAGAAAGTATCAAAGAGAAGCTTAGTGAACATGTCGAAAGCATATTTAAGAAGCATGTTTCGCCTGGATTACATATTTGCGATATTGCCACAGGCGGTGGCAAATCTTATACCATAGGAAAACTGACATGTGAATACTATCCCGATTTTTATGACCGTATTATAATCCTTTGTGTTCAAAACAAGTTGGTTGAAGGTATGAATCGAGAAATAGACCGTTTTGTCTTTTCTCCATATAGTCGAATCAAGCCTAAAGATAAATTGGTGGTATTAAACAATAAGGAGGTTCTTTTAGAAGCGATTGATAAAGGTAGTTTGTCCGACTTGCTAGATGAGATGTGGCGGGATATTTGCGACCAAGAGAAAGCCAATAAAAATGTCAGAATTAATGATTTGCGTTACAGTTATAGTTGGGTGAAGAAAGTCTCAGATGGCATAGTGGATTTGGTCAAAACATATAACGACAACAACCAAAACGACTATATTCAACTGCAACTTGACGAAGGCGAAGCCAATCTGCGTAAGGCGGTAAGGTCTTTTTTTGAACTGTTCAAGAAACACTATGAGCATATGAATCAAGGGACAAAGATTTCGATTTCTTCCCTTAAAAAACGGTTTCCTTCTTTGGCTAAAGTTTATCCGCAGGTAGAATTTAATGACAAAAAGGTTCTCCTTATGACGGTACATAAAGCCATGTATGGAATAGATCCCATTTTGTCGGATAAAATCAAAATGTCGGATTTTCCAAAAAAAGACAAAAGGACATTGATACTCTTTGACGAATCCGACCAAGCCGCAATCGCCATGAGAGATACTATCATCGACCAATCAATTGACAATGGAGGCGGCCAAAAAAGATATGCGAATGGGTATAATGGATATTTGCAGTATAAAACACTTCTTGAAAGCCCGGAACATATCTCCAACGAATACTATGGTGATGCGCTGGAAAGTTGCATTTGCAAGTCAAGGTCGTTCATTGAGAAGAATTGGGAGAAGACTTTTGAAGGTGTAAAGCCATACAAGAGCATTTTTCTTGATGGGAATGAAGATGTTGAGGAATATCGTAGAGGTGTGTTCTTCTCAGGTCCAGCGGTTAGGCTGAATATTGCCAAAAGTAATGATCAAACCAATTCATTTGTCTGTCATAGAAAAGGAGAAAGGCATTTTAGGCTTGTTCACAGCAAGGACGCGGTGTCGTCGTTGAAGGAAAGATATGATGTCGTATGCCCTTTGGATGATTTTCTTTCATTGATTTCAAGCAATATCAAGGTTTTGAAATCACAGTTCAGTAAAGTAATTGGTGAAGCATTGGGAAACAGCAGGGAAAGATTTAATGCTGAAATAAAGAGTATTGCTAACAACACGGCTTCAAAGGGTAATTATTATGGTTATCCTACTTTGGAAAGGGAAATTCATACTTTTTTCTCACGGTTTGAAACAGCATCTGAATATCAATTTGAGCAACAACAGTATGAATTCATGACCAATCGAAAGAATCAGATTGAAACCAAGGATGAAAAACCTTTAAAATTGCCAGATTATTCAGTTTATTCTCAAGGTGTTCAACTGTTTCAGGAAGAAATTGATGAAAAAGATAACCAACATAGAGTAAGATTGTCCTGTCGTGAGATTTCTATCACTCCAGAAAAAATCATTCTCGACCTTACTCGTTTTGACAATTCAACTGTAGTGTTTTGCTCAGCTACTGCATCAAGTTTGTCTGTAGTAAGCAATTTCGACATCAAGTATTTGCAACAAATATTAGGTGAAAAATTCCACACGCTTTCTGAAAAGGATAGGGTAAGATTTGATGAGTTGAACCAAAAAGCATATCCATCCCGACACCAGATTGAAATAATACCTTTGAAACACTTTGAGTTTGATGAAAAAAGAGAAAACCATTTAGAACTGCCTCTGAAATACAGAGAAATGTTTTCAAAGGAGGCTCGACAAGAAGGTTTGGACGAACTTTGGTTTAGGAACACATTAAGATTGTTAAAACGAGCGGACAAGAATTTGAAAGATGTATGTTACCAACTGTATCGTCTTTTTCAATTCATAGAAGCCTATCATTGGTTTATCAATCATGACGATGTGCATAGCATGATTTTCTTCCAAAACAGAACGGGTGACAAGGATAAAAAACAAATCCAAGTTTTGAGTAGCCTTGTTGATGGTTCATACGTTTCTATGCCGTCGAAAATGAGCGATGATATTCCGGATGACTGGGATAACACTCATATTCGCATTACAAAAGAATGGGAAACGGTTGAGAACAACATATTAAAGGAACTTGGAGGCAACAAAGACGCTAAAATAATGTTGGTTTCTGCTTATAATAGTTTTAAAGCAGGCACAAACATGCAATATAACATACCTGAAGGATTGGACTTCGTTTCTGGCGATAATTGGGAAACTAACAGATTGAAGTTGAAAAAGGATTGGGACGCTGTTTATTTGCAATCTCCTACCGCGTATCTTATGATGAATGAGGATGATACGGAAACTTCGTATGAAAAAAGCATTTACAACGCCATGCTTGTTTTAATGATGTTGTGTGAAAGAGGCTGCTTATCAAAATTCGATGTTGCACAATGGTTGTATAAAGCCTTATCGAATTTGTTTTATTTTAGTGAAAAGACCGAATTGGGTATTGCTGATGACAAGGCTGCCTGGGCTCGGAACATTATTGAGCAAGCTGTTGGAAGGTTATGTCGTACAAGGAACAAGCCGAATACAACATATATTCTGTTTGATGAGTCGATGGAATCATATTTTGATGCAACAAAAATGAATAAATCGATGACGATGGAGTTTAAGTCTCTTGCGGAATACATTATCCATAATAAAAATATTGAGAAAGATGGTAATAGTTCATCGTCAGAAGTCAGAAGATGCCATGATGCTAATGAAGCCCAAAGAAGGCTTGATATGGTGCGCAGGCAAGCCCTTAGATTTACACCTCACGATGGTTGGGATGGCGATGAATATGATGAAGAAGAGGACCTGACAGACATCCCATACAATGTTCAAAGAAGCCAACGGATGATTCAGAGTTACAAACAGACAATCATCAAAAAACCAGTAATATCAAGTTGGGATGAATTGGAAGATGAGGATAAGTATTTGACATTCATTCATAAATGTTATGGTGAATGGGAACGTAATGAATCAAGCGAGTTTATTTGCGCGTATGACCAGAACAAAAGGATTTGCCCTATAAGCAAAGGTAAACAGTATCCGAGTTCCATTTCGCCATCTTTGGTAAGGCTTGATGTCCTAATGAAAAATGATGTTATTAGAAAACATTTTGAGAAACACGGGTTTGCTAAAGAATGGAAACAAAATGGTTTGATACTTCACCCTAACATTTTGGCTACAGATTATGCAGGTGAAATAGGAGAGGAGGCTTTCAAGGCTTTGTTGTTGCATTATACCCAATGTACAGAAGTTTCGCTAAGACATTTGGAGGGCAAAGACTATGAATTGGCAGATTTTGTTGTTTGCAATATAAATGGGAATTATAAAATCGCCTTTGATGTAAAGAATATGAATCCTAAAGCTGATCATTCGGATAGGGAGAGGGATATGCCAACTTCCAAGAAGAGGGAAATGAAGCGAAAAAGATTGGGCTGCGAGTTGATAACTGTTAATATTCTGAAGATTGATAAGGCGGCGATGGATGACATAAGAGAGATTGGAGGTTTGATAGATGAAAACGGAGTTGTTATTCCTTCTGCAATTGAGAGATTGAGAAAACTTGTTGATGGAAATTGAATAGTATGAAAGTCAGCTTTGATGAGATAAAAGAATGGCCAGTTACCACCAATAGGATCAGAGTCATGGTGGATGAAAAAGCGTTCTTTTCTGAATATGCAATAGTGTCCTACTATAGCGCGAATAAGGAATTTAAGAATCTAGCATATGAACAATTGTCCGATTTGCCTTTCATATCTGTTGCTGGGATTAGGGCAAGATGGGATACCCGACAAATGCCATTTGTCAAATTTTTTGTATTAGCGAAAAAGGACAATTCTTATGCGGTTTTAAATAGCGTTAGAGAATACGAAAGGATTTGTTCTAAAATTGATTGTTTGGATGAGTACAATCAAATTCTTAAACAGCGTATTTTTGCCTCATTAGCAATCAATTCGTTGGGAGGGCTGAAAACGGGGCAAATGATGTATAATGATGGTAAATTGTTGATATGCGATGATAGGAATTTTCTGATTCCAAAAAGCAGGAAAGAGCTGGTTTGCTTAAAGGTAGAAGTTAATGAGTATCTCAATCTAATTGCTAAAACAACTTCTTTTTCGAGTCCCAGAAACATAGATGAATTGAGGCATAAGCACCATTGTGTTTTTCAAGTTGGCGATGATATTCTTGGACAATGGTGGTCAGGGCAATCTATAAAACCAGTTGTGATTAGAAAAGACATAAATGTTGGAAAGTTTGATTTGGATAAATTGTATGTTCAAAAGAAAAGATTCTCTGATAATCACAACATGGTTCCATATTGGCCTTACAATCCAGAAAATTATACTCATGGACGATTGTTTGCCATATCTCAAGTTGTCGATTCGGTTAACGAAAGATTTGCAGGAATTGTAAACCTTCAGTTTGCAGGTTTTGAAGTGTTATTGTATGATGAATACAAAACTGATAAAACCATGTTAAGGTTTCTGCTTGATTATCTTAAAGAGAAGAGAATTTATATTGAGAATCCGTTTGGGGATGCCTCAAAAGCACTAATACAAGAAATTGAAGAGAGATTGCAGGAGGTAATGGAAAACACAATTATTTTTCCGTTAAAACCAAATAAAGCGGATTTGATAATCAAGTTGTGCGAGCCTAAAGAAGAAGATTCTCCTCATTCTTTTTATTCACAATCATTGGATAGGTTGGCATACGAAGGTATAGCAATGCAACATGTGGTATTTTATAATAATCCCAAGGACGATGCCTTTGCAAAAGCAGAAGCACGGCGTGTTTTAATAGAACTACTTGTTAAAGATTGTCTGATTAAGAGGTGTTTGCCATTAGAATTATGTAATTTGATTAAAGGTTGGGAATTTGTTAGATATAAAATCCACGATGGATTTGTTTTAGGAGCAAGAATGGAACTTGAATCAAATAACTCAGTAAGAATTGAAGACTTTGGTTTCTCAAACACTCAATCGCCTGTTGATTTCGAGTCTTTCTCGCACAATAGTTTACATTTTGATGATTATGATAGAATCCGAGGGTCAAGAGATTATATGGCAATGCTGAAAAAAGGCAACGTGTATCTAATCATTGATACGGATGAGATACCTATATTAGACGTTAGTTTAATAGATGAAACTTATGCCGAAATCTTAAGTAACACCCTCCCGTTATCAGTGTTCAAAAGAAAAAAAGAAGTCCATAAATATCTTAGAGGATATATTGGTTTACATTTGTGGAAAGAGGATGGACTTTACGGAGAACCAAATGCATCCTATGCGTACATTTCTGGAATAAACAGCGAGAACATGCAGATTATGAAAAGTACAAAAATGGACCGTATGCCACGAGTGCGTCGATTATTTGTTTTGCATATCGAGAATGAAGATGTCGTGGACGATGATATTAGAGAGATAGTAGCTATGTTGAAATATGGTTTTGGTCGTTGGAATGAAATGATGACGTATCCTTTTCCGTTCAAGTTTTTGAAAGAATATTTGGATGGTGTTAGTGAAATGGCGTTCAGTAAACATTGGAATGAAATTACATACAAATAATCATGGATGAATCTTTGCAAGTCATGATCGCTTCGGAGCAAGTGACATCAAAGATTGCAATCAGCCCATCCAGTATTGGGACAATGTGGATTCCAAGAAAGGAAAGAAAGCATATCCGAAACTCAGGGAATACTTGTTTATCTCGCTTGTAGCCCGCACTCCCGACATTGATCGGATTGCCCTCGACAAAGGCCAACGGACGGTAAATGAAACGGTGAACATGCTGATGCTTACGATGGAAGAATACATCAACTACGGTCTGTCGGTATTGGCGGAAAAATTCAAAGAAGACGAAGGCTACTTCTATAACAAAAACTCATTCCTCGACATCTTCAAGGACTTGACTCGTCCAAAGCAGGACGGGGCAGAAGATGATGATGCTCCAGAGTCATTGGATTAGTGCCGTTTAGTGTGTCCTTCGCCGTTCAGGAGATGGCGGATCCCTGTCCGTCATGACGGCAAGGGTCACAGGTGTTGCCGTTCCGTGTCGGTGCAGGGTAGGAGGGACCATCCAAACCCTGAAGGGGCGACAATGTTTCATCGGGCGATTTCAATCCCCGCCATCCAGCGTCAGCAAACCCACGAGCGGCAGCCCAAGTCCCGAAGGGACGGTAACCACCATGAGGCAGGCGGTGTGAACCCCTGCCGACAAAAAAGAGGAAAAAAAGAAATATCAACCAAGCCCCTTGCGGGCTCATGAAAAAGTTGTAATTTTGCAGTGTCGTTTTGCCGTACAGCGTAGGCAATGCAAGACTGTCAACGTCGATGTTTTTGACAGTGACGATAAACATAAGCCGGAGTTTTACTTCGGCTTTTGTGTTAAGTCAAATGCCGTTAAAAGCCAGTTTTTAGTGTCCCCATTGCCTTTTTGAATGGCCACAACAAAACGAAAGCTTCTGCTTTCAAATACCATTTTCTGACTGTCCGACTTTTTCAGGTTGAAGTTGCCATATTGAACAATGATGGGGATGAAATCTTCTATCTGAAATCCAAGCCGGTTGATGTTGGCCTCGTGTTTGTCAATGATGTGTGATAGACCGTAGCCTTTGTGTTTTACGGGGTCTGTCACTTCGCCCCAAACGATGTCGATGTCTCCAATGTCATCACGATGAAGGGATGCTATACACTCGCCTTTTTGCTGTTGTCTGAGAAATAGGATGGCTTCTTTGGGCCTGCCTTTGAATTGGGTGAAGATTGGGCCAAATAACCCTTGTTGTAACTCGTCCATTGTTGTTGCTTTTATGAATTCGTTGCAAAGAAACGCTTTCCGTCAAAACCTATCCGTAGATTAAACGTTTGTAGTCGACAGTAGTCGTTTGCTGTCGGGTAAATAGTTGATAATGATTTTTTTGTCTGAAATAACGGCAAAGGGTGGTGGCTTTGCCGTTCCGTGTCGGTGTAGGGTAGGAGGGACCATCCGAGCCCTGAAGGGGCGACAATATCTCATCGGGCGATTTCAATCCCCGCCATCCAGCGTCAGCAAACCCACGAGCGTCAGCCCAAGTCCCGAAGGGACGGCAGCCCGCTATGAGGCAGGCGGTGTGAACCCCTGCCGACAAAAAAGAGGAAAAAAGAAATATCAACCAACCCCTTGCGGGCTCAATAAAAAGTTGTAATTTTGCAGTGTCGTTGGCCAGTAAACAGGGCTGACCGTAAAATCGATCCTACGAGTATCCTTGCGGAGATAGCGACAAAGAATAAAAGCTCCTATCTTTTAGGGGCTTTTTTCATTTCATTTGCCCGCTGCGGATTTTTTCTTGATATAGGGCGTAGGTCGAATGCTGTAAGTAGCAGTTGCTTCGACTTTCCGTACCATTCAGTGGTGACAATTAGCCTGAACTCTTTTCCTTCAAGGTAAATCCTGCTTTTCTTTCCTTCTGTATTAAGTTTACCGAAATTCATAATCATAAGGATGAAATCAATTGGGTGGATATTGAAATCCTTGATTTCGTCGCCGTGGTCTGTGAGGATGTGCGATAATCCAAAGCCACCTTTGCCAGTGGTTTTGTCGTTTGGCTTTCCCCAAACGAAATCAACAAATCCGACATCTTCACGATAGAAGGCTTTTGGACATTCTCCGTCTTTTACATTGCATAGGTGGGTCATGGCTTCTTTCGGTTTGTTCTTGAATTGGGTGTAGATAGGCCCAAATGCCCCTTGTTGTAGTTCTTCCATTTTCTTTGTTTTGTTCGATTGTGTTGCAAAGATGCAACCATTGTCAAGACTAAGCCGTTGAACAAACGTTTGTAGTCGATAGTAGTCGTTTGCTGTCGGATTTATTGATGATAATCAACAAATAATGAAATTACCAAATCTCGTCTGGGTTGGGTGCGCTGGCCTGCCAAATCGAACAGAGGAAGTTTATCAAAAAAAACCTGCCAAGATTCTCATAAAAGCCTATCTTTGCACCACTATGGAAAGACGAGAATTCATTAAAGTCGCTTCGGCAGCGGCTTGTGCAGCGGCCTTGTTGCCCTCTCTCGGTGGCCTGGCGACGGGATGCACCCGTCCTTTCGCCATCGACGGCGGACATGAAGGCGACAACGGCAAATGGGACTTTGACGAAATCATCGACCGCTCCGGGACATGGAGCATTAAGCACGAACGCGCGACTGAGGGACAGATTCCTATGTGGATCGCCGACATGGACTTCCGCACCGCCCCTGCCGTGTCATCGGCGTTGAAGGAACGGTTGAGTCGCGACGCGCTGGGCTATACCATGACACCGGAAGAATACTACCAGAGTATCATCGGCTGGGAAAAAGAGATGCACGACTGGAAGGCCGAGAAAGAATGGGTCGCCTACTGCCCGGGCGTCATCACCTCCATCAATCAGGCTTACCTCACCTTTACCAATCCGGGCGACAGCATCATCGTCATGCCGCCTGTCTACAACCTCTTCCGAATGTACGCAGAGCGGTTGGGGTGTAAGGTCATCGACAACCCGCTGCTCTTCGATGGCGAACGCTATCGGATGGATCTCAATGGGCTGGAGCGGCTGCTCTCGGATACCGATGCTAAGATGCTGGTCCTTTGCAACCCCCACAATCCCGCCGGTATCATCTGGGATTCTGAGGCGCTCAGGCGCATCGCCTCGCTTTGTCGCCAGAAAGGGGTAATCGTCATCTCTGATGAGATTCATGCGGACCTCACCCTTCCTGGCTACCAGCATACCCCGTTCTGTAGTGTCAGCGACGATGCGGCTGCCATCGGAATGGTCTTCGCCGGCCCGACCAAGTCGTTCAACCTGGCCGGCGTGTCGATGACCGCCTATTGCGTCATCCCCAACAAGGCGCTGAGAGAACCTTATCTGAAGCAACTCAAGGATGCCAAACTCGACGAGGCACCTATCGCCAGTCTGGTCGCCACAATCGCGGCATATACGGAAGGGGCACCCTGGCTGCTGTCGCTCCGTGAATACCTTCAAGGCAACGTCCGTGAGGTCGTCGATTTCTTCTCCAAGCAAAGTCTGGGCATCAAGGCCGTCCCGCCTCAAGCCTCTTTCTTGGTTTGGCTCGATTGCCGTGCTATGGGGCTGTCGCAGGAGGCTCTGATGAAGTTCTTTTCTGCCCAAGCCGGACTCCTGTTGAGCAACGGTGCCATGTACGGCCAAGGCGGAGAGGGATTTGTCCGCATGAACATCGGTTGCCCACGGAGCATCGTGAAGGAAGCGCTAGGGAGAATCCTTTGAGGCGATGCCCTATGGCTCCTGCCCCATGTCAAAATAATGAGTATCTTTGCCAAAATTGCCCTCGCCATGAAAAAATGCTATCTTCTCATCATCTCCTTCCTCACCTTCATCGGCTGCCAAAGGCAAGCCCAAGACGAGCCTTGGAACCTGACTTATACCGCTCCCGCCCAAATCTGGGAGGAGTGCTTCCCTTTGGGCAATGGCCACCTCGGGATGATGCCCGATGGCGGAGTGGAGCAGGAGACCATCGTGCTGAACGACATCACTTTATGGAGCGGTGCGCCTGCTGACGACAGCAATCCCTTGGCCTTGCAGTCGCTGCCCGAAATCAGACGTCTGCTGATGGAAGGCAAAAACGACGAGGCGCAGCAGCTGATGTATGAGACCTTCGTCTGTGGCGGCGCAGGCTCGGGCCATGGCCAGGGCGCCAACGTGCCGTTTGGCTGCTATCAGACTTTGGGAATGATGACCATCGATTTCGAGTATCCTGACACTTCGCGAGTTACCGATTACCGACGCACGCTTTGCCTCGATGATGCCACGCATAAGGTTACATTTGACAAAGGCGATCAACATTACGAGCGCGAGGCTTTCATTTCTCGGACGGATGATGTGGCGGTAATAATAGTTAAGGTCCCTGAGCCTGTCGAATCTAAGGTCCCTGAGCCTGTCGAAGGGCCGACCCCAAAAAAAGACGGCGTTTCGACAAGCTCAACGACCTGCCCCCTGTTCTCAATCAACCTCTCTCGCCCCGAAAACGCCCAAGTCGTCACCGATGCCGATGGCGTGGCGATGTTCGGTCAGCTGGACAGCAACGTAGAAGGCATCGAAGGGATGCGTTACTACGCCAAAGCACAAACGGTTACCGAAAACAACGAAACCGTCATCTATTTTTGTGCCGCCACCGATTTCATGTGCGCCGACCCTGAAAAATATGTCAACGAACACTTGAAAGCGGCCATTGCAAAAGGCTTCGATGCAGTAAGAAGCGACCATCTGAAAGCCCATCATGAGCTATTTGACCGTGTGGAATTGCAGGTCGGTGAACCAAAAGAAAACCAAGACTTTACTTTGGATGAGCATTGGCAGGCTTTCCTCGAAAACGATGACCCTTGGCTGCCTGTATGCTATTTCCATTATGGACGCTATCTCCTCATCAGTTCGACGCGCGAGGATTTGTTGCCTCCCAACCTGCAAGGTTTGTGGGCCAATACGATCCAAACGCCTTGGAACGGCGACTATCACCTTAATATTAATGTGGAGATGAACCATTGGCCCTGCGAGGTCTGCAACCTCTCGGAACTCCACTTGCCTTTGATTCGCTTTGCGCAAAGCCTGATGCCTTCAGGCCGAAAAACCGCCCAGTCGTTCTACGGTGCCCGAGGCTGGTGTGCCCATGTGGTCAGCAACCCGTGGGGCTTCACGGCTCCGGGCGAGCACCCTTCTTGGGGCGCCACCAACACGGGCGGGGCTTGGCTGGCCCTGCACGCTTGGCAGCATTTCGAGTTCACGCACGACACTGCTTTCCTTCGCGAGGCTTATCCATTAATGAAAGAAGCCGCCCTCTTTTTCCTCGATGCGATGATTGAGGACCCCGAGCACAGCTGGCTCGTCACTGCCCCGACGACATCGCCGGAGAATTCCTTTTACCTCAACGACAGCACGCCTGTCAGCGTGTGTATGGGCAGCACGATGGATGTGCAGATTGTCAGCGAGTTGTATGATGTGGTTTGCCAGTCGGCAGCGATTTTGGGTGTGGATGTGGACTTCTCCGACAGCCTGCGCGTCGCGAAATCCCATTTCCCGCCGATGCAGGTCAGCGAGCAGGGCTATTTGCAGGAATGGCTGCAGGACTACAAGGAAGTGGAACCACAGCACCGCCACGTGTCGCATCTCTTTGGGCTGTATCCAGGCACGATGCTGACCCAAACGAAAACGCCTGAACTGATGGAGGCTTGCCGCGAGACCTTGCTCCGTCGCGGCGACGAAGGCACGGGCTGGTCGCGGGCCTGGAAAATCTGTTTTTGGGCGCGCCTTGGCGACGGCGACCATGCTTACCAATTGTTGAAAAACCTGTTGCAACCTGCCATTGATAGCACGGGACAGCATCATGCGGGCTCTTATCCGAACCTCTTCTGCGCCCATCCGCCGTTCCAAATCGACGGCAACTTGGGCGGCACGGCGGGCATTGCCGAGATGTTGTTGCAAAGCCACGACGGGAAAATCGAGTTGTTGCCTGCCTTGCCTTCGGTGTGGCAAAGCGGGCATTTCAAGGGACTGTGCGCCCGTGGCGGCAAGGTGGTGGAGTGCACTTGGAGAGACGGGAAAGTGACAGACTATACAATCACCGAACGTTAACGTCGGAAAGCATAGATCCCATGCCACGCACTGCCTCGCGCAGGGATGACATGCTTTCCGAAATGTCACTTTGTCACCTCCGACTGACAAAACCCTGCCAATTTTCGGTTTGGCACGAAATATGACAAACCTCGCGAAGCCCCGTAGGGGCGACAGCCAATAAGCAGGTGGCGTAAGCCCCTGCGTCAAAAAGACAAATAATCAACAAATTAAACAACAAATAATATGGCAAAGTTATCAATCAAACCTCTGGCCGACCGCGTGGTCATCGAGCCCGCAGCAGCCGAACAGAAAACCGCAAGCGGCATCATCATCCCCGACACCGCTAAAGAAAAACCCCAACAAGGCACCGTCGTGGCCGTCGGCCCCGGCACCAAGGACAACAAAATGACCCTGAAAGAGGGCGATAAGGTCATCTACGGCAAATACGCCGGCACCGAGTTCCACCTCGACGGCAAGGATTATATGATTATGCGCGAATCTGATGTCATCGCTATCATCTAATTCGTTGTAAAGACGTAGCGCGCTACGTCTCTACAAAACCACTAAATAATTCAACAACAAACAAATAAACAACAAATATCATGGCAAAAGACATTCTTTTCAATATCGAATCACGCGACGGCCTGAAGAAAGGCGTCGATGCATTGTCAAACGCAGTGAAGGTGACCCTCGGCCCCAAAGGTCGTAACGTGGTCATCGAAAAATCGTATGGCGCTCCCCAAATCACCAAGGACGGTGTGACGGTCGCCAAGGAAATCGAACTCATCGACCCCGTCGAGAACATGGGTGCCCAACTCGTCAAGGAAGTGGCCTCCAAGACCAACGACTTGGCTGGTGATGGTACCACCACCGCCACCGTTCTCGCCCAAAGCATCGTGGCTACGGGTCTGAAGAACGTCACCGCCGGCGCCAACCCGCTCGACCTGAAGCGCGGTATCGACAAGGCCGTGGCTGCTGTGGTCGCTTCGCTGAAGAAGATGTCGGTGAAAGTCGACGGCGACAATGAGAAGATCAAGCAAGTGGCCACCATTTCGGCCAACAACGACGGCACCATCGGCGGCCTCATCGCCGAGGCTATGGGCAAGGTGAAGCAAGAAGGCGTCATCACCGTTGAAGACGCCAAAGGCATCAACACCTACGTCGACGTCGTCGAAGGCATGCAGTTCGACCGTGGTTACATCTCGCCTTATTTCGTCACCAACACCGAGAAGATGGAAGCTGTCTATGAGAATCCTTACATCTTGATTTACGACAAGAAGATCTCCGTGATGAAGGACTTGCTGCCCGTCCTCGAACAGACCTTGCAAACTGGTCGCGCCCTCATCATCATCGCTGAGGACATCGACGGCGAGGCCTTGGCTACCTTGGTCGTCAACCGTCTGCGTGGCTCGCTGAAAGTGGCTGCCGTCAAGGCTCCTGGCTTCGGCGACCGCCGCAAGGAAATGCTGGAAGACATCGCCATCCTGACCGGTGGCACCGTCATCAGCGAAGAGAAGGGCTACAAGCTCGAAGACGCCAACCTGCAAATGCTCGGCCAGGCCGACAAGGTGAGCATCAACAAGGACAACACCACCATCGTGAACGGTCACGGTGCCAAGGACGCCATTGCCGCCCGCACCGCCCAAATCAAGGCCCAAATCAAGACCACCACGAGCGACTACGACCGCGAGAAGCTGCAAGAACGCTTGGCCAAGTTGGCCGGTGGCGTGGCAGTCATCTACGTCGGTGCCGCCTCCGAAGTGGAGATGAAGGAAAAGAAAGACCGCGTTGAGGACGCCCTGAACGCCACCCGCGCTGCCATCGAAGAGGGTATCATCCCTGGCGGCGGTGTCGGTTTCATCCGTGCCATCAAGGCCATTGAGAAGCTGAAGGGCGACAACGAGGACGAGACCACCGGTATCGCCATCATCAAGCGCGCCTTGGAAGAGCCGCTGCGCCAAATCGTTGAGAACGCTGGCTTGGAAGGCTCGGTCGTCGTCAACAAGGTGAAGGAAGGCAAGAACGACTTCGGCTTCAACGCCCGCACCGAGGTGTACGAGAACCTCCTCGAAACGGGTGTCATCGACCCCGTCAAGGTGTCGAGAGTGGCCTTGGAGAACGCTGCCTCTATCGCTGGCATGTTGCTGACCACTGAGTGCGTCATCAGCAACCACAAAGAGCCCACGCCTCCCACACCTCCGATGCCCATGGGCGGCGGAATGGACGGCATGATGTAATGCTGAAATATCGAAAACGAGCGAAAGGCTGACTGCGAAAGCGGTCGGCCTTTTTTCGTGTGTAATGCAATTTTTTATATTTTTGCGAGTTATTAATAGCCTTACTAACATTGGGAAATGACCGAAGAAAAGAAAGATAGGAAAATCACATGGGCAAAGCTGCGCAAGTGGTTCTCGCTGAAAAAACTCAACCGTAAGTACGATTTCCAGATGTCGCACGACGAGACAGGCAGCACCATGCTCAAGTTCCGCCTCAACCTGCTCAACCTCATCTGGGTGATCCTTGGCGTGGCTTTGCTGCTCATCGTCATTACGTCCATTATCATCGCTTTCACGCCCTTGCGCGAATACATCCCGGGCTACACCGACACCAACCTCAACCGCGAGGTCTACCAGCTCAACCTGCGTGCCGACTCGCTCAGCCGCGAGATGCAGAAAAAGGATATCTATTTTGACAACCTGAAAAAGGTCATCGAAGGCTACGACTTCGCCGCCGACAGTGCCTTGGCTGCGCTCAACATCTATGAGCCTCTGCCGAAAGGCGTCACCGATACCATCACTTTGAAGAAGTCGCTGCAAGACAGCATCTTGCGTGCCGAATATGAGGCCCAAAACCAATACAACCTCTTCGGCGACGACCTGATGAGCATCACCAAGCCCTCCACGATGGTCAAAAACTTCTTCGTGCCGCTCAACGGCTCGGTCACCACGGCTTTCAACCCCAACGAAGGCCATTACGGTGTCGACATCGTCTCCGAGGGCGACCAGATCATCAATGCCACTTTGGACGGCACTGTGGTATTTTCCACCTGGAGCATCAACAACGGCTATTGCATCGGCATCCAACATGACGACAGCTACTTCTCTGTGTATAAGCACAATGCGACCTTGCTGAAGAAAGAAGGCGAATACGTCAAGGCGGGCGAGGCCATCGCGATTTTGGGCCAGTCGGGCGGTACCGAGGTGTACGAGCACCTGCATTTCGAGCTTTGGCACAATGGCATCGCCATCAACCCAGTGGATTATATGACCATTAATAAGCCCGACCAAAACTAAAATTCATTATCTTTGCAGCCGTTTTCCATAAAAATAGACCATCATGACTATATTAATAAAGGTATTGCAGTTTTTCCTCTCGCTTTCCATTTTGGTTTTCATCCACGAATTGGGCCACTTCTTGGCAGCTAAGGCGTTCAAGACCCGTGTCGACAAATTCTACTTGTTTTTCGATTGGGGTTTCTCGCTCTTCCGTTGCAAGAAGGTGAATGGCAAGTGGCGCTTCAAGTTCTTCGCCAAGAATGAACTAGAGCGTTACACGGTCACCGAATACAAAGACGCGGCAGGGAAGAAGCAGACGAAATACGAGCCCATCGACTTGAGCACGCTGCCTGAAGACGACTGGCGTAGGAGCGACAGCACTGAATATGGCATCGGTTGGTTCCCGCTGGGCGGCTACAACAAAATCGCCGGCATGGTCGACGAGTCGATGGACAAGTCGCAGATGCAGCAGCCCCCCCAACCTTGGGAGTTCCGCTCAAAGCCCGCATGGCAACGCTTCATCATCATGATCGCCGGCGTGACGATGAACGTGCTGCTTGCTTTTATCATCTACATCGGTTTGCTCACCAAGGAAGGAGAACAATACCTGCCTACCACCGAGGTCAACAAATACGGCATCTCGGTCGACAGCCTGGCCTATGAGTTCGGCCTTCGTGACGGCGACAAGATCTTGGCCGTTGATGGCGAGTACGTCGAAAAATTCAACGATATCCCGATGCAAATCATCCTCGAAAAGGCCAAGACCATCGAGGTGGAACGCAGCGGAAAGGACACCTTGATTAATTTGCCCGAGGATGCCGTTACGAAGCTTTTGTCGAAGCAAGACGCCAATTTCATTAATTACCGTTTCCCCTTCGTGGTCGAAAGGGTGATCGACAACTCGGCTGGACAGGCAGGAGGACTGAAGGAAAACGATGTCATCGTTGGCATTAATGATATCGAAACGCCGTATTATCAGGATTTTGTAAAGAACATAAAGCAATTCAAAAACCAGGATATCGAAGTGAAAGTGCTGCGCGGCAGCGATACACTGGCCTTGGCGATGCATTTGCCCGAAGAGGGAGTGATAGGAGCCTATTGCAGGACATATTTACCTGATTATTATGATGTTGAGACAGTAGACTATACGTTCTGGCAAGCCATCCCCGCCGGTTTCAGCAAGACTTTCGACGAGCTGAACGACTATTGGAAGCAGGTGAAACTCATCTTCAGTCCCAAGACGAAGGCCTACGAGAGCGTGGGTGGCTTCATCTCCATCGGCAAGATTTTCCCCGACCAATGGATTTGGAGCATCTTCTGGCGCATGACGGCCTTCCTCTCCATCGCTCTCGCCGTGATGAACATCCTGCCCATCCCCGCCTTAGACGGTGGCCACATCCTCTTCCTGCTCATCGAAATCATCACGAGGCGCAAGCCCAGCGACAAGTTCATGGAAGTGGCCGAAACGGTGGGCCTTATCCTCGTCCTTGGACTGGTCATCCTGGCCAACGGCAACGACATCATCAGGCTCTTTAGGTAAAAAATATCGTGTTGGTTGTCAGTGTGATAGCAAAATTCCTTGAAAATTAATTTGTACAGATAAATACTATTTTCGTAAATTCGCGGTTTCAATTCTACCAAAAATGTCGATTTTGAAGACGAAACTCACACATATCGCCCTCGTTTTGGCCCTGTTGCTGACGTCAACATGGGGTTTGCATGCGCAGCAGGTGCCGATTTTCACCAACTACACCAACTCGTATGCCTATGTCAACCCTGGCTTTGCAGGCATGAGCGAAGGCATCAACCTGCTCGGTCTCTATCGCCAGCAGTGGGCGGGTTTCCAGGACAACGAGGGCAACGCTGTCGCCCCGCAGACTTTCCTTTTGACGGGCGACATGCCGTTCCGAGCCTTGCATGGAGGTCTGGAGTTCTCTATCATGCAAGACCAGTTGGGTTTTGAGAATAATGTCAACGTGGGATTGGGCTATTCCTTCCATATGGATTTGGGCGGCTCGACACTCGGTGTTGGCGTGGCGGGAACGCTGCTCAACAGGTCGGTCGACTTCGCGCAGCTGCATCCCAGCCAAGAAGGCGACCCGCTGATTACAGGCTTGGGCGACGAGAGCGCCATGCTTTTCGACTTCAACGTGGGCCCGTTTTGGCAGATTCCCGATTCGTTCTACCTGGGCCTTTCGGTCGTCAACGTGCTCGAATCGATGAGCCAGGCACTCAACGACAACAGCGAATCGAGCGCGAGCTTCACCACCGACCGCACGTTTTATGCTGTGGCAGGTTATCCTTTCCAATTTGAGGATTTGCCTTACCTGACCTTCATCCCCTCGGTTAGCGTGATGAGCGACATCGCCTCGACACAGTTCAACGCAAGCGCCCGTGTGGTCTACAACAACTTGTTTGCCTTGGGCGTCAACTACCGCCCGCAGGAATCGGTGGGACTGATGGTCGGCCTGACCATTAAGGACCTTACCGTGGCTTATTCATACGACATTAATACGATGGGCTTGAGTATACCGGGCTCACATGAAATAGGACTGAGTTATTGTTTCAAGCTTGACCTTGACAGGACGCCACGTGACTACCGCAGCGTGCGTTATCTGTAAGGCTCTAGGATGACGGTTGAGAGGGGATTATAGTGGCTTTATAGTCGAAAAATGGAAAAAAGTGGAAAAAAATACTGAGACGAAATATAATATTTTCTAATTTTGGCGGTTTTTAATAGGCAAAGTTGTCTGCAAAAACAGACGTTTGTATCAGAAAAAGAGAAAAATAGAATAGAAAAAATAGTAATAATATCATTGTCAAGAAGATGAAAAAACTATTGTTCGTGTTTTCCGTTGCGCTGCTGCTCACAGCCTGCGGCAATTCTAACCAAGGCGAGTTGGTTGGAGTGAGAAAGTCAAACAAGACCTTCAATCAACCAGATCCTTACGGGATGGTGTTCGTCCCGCAAGGCAATTTTACCGTAGGCGCAGGTGGTGAAGACATCACCGGTTCCTACCTCAATGAGCCAAAAACGGTTTCAGTCTCCGCATTCTTCATGGACGAGACCGAAATCACCAACAATGAGTATCGCCAATTCGTGTATTGGGTCAGAGACTCTATCGCAAGAAGAATTCTTGCCGACAACTTCCCTGACAGGTTTGCCATCACCGAGAGCAAATCGGGCGAGGTGTACGACCCGCCAAGGCTGAACTGGAAGGAGAAGCTCGACTGGAACGGCAAGGATGCCGAAGTGCGCGAAGCCCTCGAGCCCATGTATCTGCCTGAGCACGAGAGGTATTTCCGCAGAAAGGAAATCGACACCAGGAAGCTGTACTATTCCTACTTCTGGTTTGACATGGTTGCCGCCGCAAAGAAGGACTTTGCCGACGACAAGCTCGTCGACAACGACTATTCGCTCGGCGAGGCCGATGCCGGCATCAATGTCGACCGTAAGGGCGCCTGGTCGAACCGTAAGCAAGGCTACAGCGACCGCTCGGTCTATGCCCGTGCCGAAGTCATCAACGTCTACCCCGACACCTTGTGCTGGATTCACGACTATAGCTATTCGTTCAACGACCCGATGACGGAGAAGTATTTCTGGCATCCGGCCTACGACAACTACCCAGTGGTGGGTGTCACCTGGCAGCAAGCCCGTGCTTTCTGCGTGTGGCGTACCGAATTGCTTAATGCCTATATGCGTTCAAGAAAGGATGTCGACCTGTCGGAGTTCCGCCTGCCTACCGAGACGGAGTGGGAGTGGGCTGCCCGTGGTGGCAAGATGCTGAACCCCTATCCGTGGGGCGGTCCTAACGCCAGCAATGCCAAAGGTTGCTTCTTGGCCAACTTCAAGCCCAGAAGAGGCAATTACATCGCCGACGGTGGCTTGCGCACCCTCGTGGTGGGCTGCTATCCCCCCAATGGCTGGGGTCTCTATGACATGGCCGGCAACGTTTCGGAATGGACCAACAGCGCCTACGACCCCAATTCCTACAACTTCACCTGGGACATGAACCCCAACTATACCTACAACGCCAAGGCCGACGACCCGGCTGTCATGAAGCGTAAGGTGGTGCGTGGCGGCTCATGGAAGGACGTATCGTACTACCTGCAGGTCACCACTCGCGACTACCAGTATCAAGATACCGCCACTTGCTATATCGGCTTCCGCTGCATCCAGCCTTATCTGGGCCGCAACAAGGGCGACAACCCGAGAATGTCGAGAGTCTACAGATAACCAACAACCAATCCAAACCGCAATTAATCAATCAACAAATAATCTAATCTAAAAATTTCAAATTGTCATGGCAAAAAAAGAACTTAGCAAATTCCAACAGTTCCTCGTTTCGAGAAAGTTCAAAACCTTTATGGGCTACCTCTATGGTTGGGGCGCATCCGTGGTTATGATCGGTGCTTACTTCAAACTGACCCACATCCCTGGTGCTGACTTCATGCTGGCCCTCGGTCTGGGTATCGAAGCCCTCATTTTCTTCATGTCGGCTTTCGAGCCCCAACATGTGGAATACGCTTGGGACAACGTTTTCGTCGAACTCGAAGAAGACTGGGACGGCGTTCAGAGGACGCAATTTGCTACTACTGGTGCTGCCGCTAAGAGCACGGGCGCTCCCGCCGATGTGGAAGAAGCCATGCTGAGCAAAATGTTTGAAAAGATGAATGTCAGCGAAGACACCTTCAAGAAACTGGGTCGTGGCATCGACCAATTGGCCGAGAATGCCGGTCAAATGGCCAATATCTCCAACGCCATGGCTGCCACCACCAACTATGCTACCGCTATGGATCGTGCCACGAAGTCCATTTCCGACTTCTCGAACGCCTATATCCAGACCAATCAGAAGCTGTCCGACTCGTTGGGTAAGCTCGACTTCAGCGCCCTCGATGCCAACACTATCAAGAAGGTGGCCAGCAGCATGACCTCGCTCAATTCTATCTATGAGCTCCAACTGCAAGGTGCCGAGCAGACCTCAGCCGCCAGCAAGAAGCTGACCGAAACTATGAACAAGTACATGGATAACCTCAACGCTTCCTCACAGAACGCCGGTCAACTCAACCAACAGTTGACCCAGTTGTCGCAGCGCCTCACCGCCCTGAACAACGTCTATGGTGGAATGTTGTCAGCAATGAACATCAAGGCATAATTCTACTCAAACCTGTTTGTTTAATATAAAAAAGGAGTAAGAATATGTCAGGCGCAAAAGAAACCCCAAGACAGAAAATGATCGGTATGATGTACCTGGTCTACACTGCCTTGTTAGCCATGAATGTCTCGAAAGACATCTTGGATGCCTTCGACACCGTGAACGAAGGTGTTCAAGCTACGAATATCACCCTCTCGCAGCAGATCAACCAGAAATACGCCGCCTTTGAAGAGCAATACGGCTTGGATAAGGAAAAGGTGGGTCCCTATTGGGAACAAGCCCAGGCTTTGCGAGAGGAAGCCAACGACCTCATCAACTACGTCGAGGCCCTGAAGTGGGACTTGGTGAAGAAGGTGGAGCAAAAGGATTACGCCACTGCCGTAACGGAAGGCTTGCTTGAAACCCCCGATACGATGAACTATGGCCGTAAGTTCTTCAACATCAATACCTCGAAGATTAAATCAAGAGACGGCTACAACCAACCTACCGAGTATATGATGGGTAATCCTGAAGGCCCGGGCAACGGTGGTAGAGCCTACGAACTTGCAGAAAAGATTCGTCACTTCCGTGGCGAGGTGATCAAGGCTATTGGCCCTGAGCACCTGAATCAGATTGGTTTGATTACCGACAGTATTTATGGACCGAGAGAATATGTTGAGCAGCAAGACATCAAGGGCGAGCTGAAAAAACTGCCGCTTGAAGGTGAATACTACGGTGCCAAGATTAAGTATTCTGAAGCATCTGATGCTGTTCAGGATAGCTGGGAGTACCACAACTTCCACCACACCGTATTGGTTGCCGACGTCACCCTGTTGAACAAGATTATCTCCGAGGCCCAAACCGCCGAGATGAACGCCGTTTCGGAATTGATGTCGGACATTCACGCCCAAGACTTCACCTTCGACGAAATTGGTGCCAAGGTGTTCGCCGAGAGTGGTTACCTCCTCTCTGGCCAGACCTACAAAGCCCAAGCCATGGTGACCGCTTGGAAGAACTCGCAACTGACCGCCCGCGTCAAGTTGGACGGTGGTGCCGAAAAGGTTTACACCAGCGATGCCCAAGGCGTGATTCCGTTGGAATGGAACGTCGGCGTTGGCTCGCACAACTACACGGGTGTCATCGACATGCTCGATCCTTCCACCAACCAGATGGAAGAGTTCCCGTTCCAAGGCTCCTTCGTCGTAGCTCCTCCTGCGGTGTCAGTTTCAGCTACGAAGATGAACGTGGTCTACCGCGGTATCGACAACCCGATTGCTGTCGGTGGTGGTGTCGGTGGCGAGATTTCAGCCACTGCCAGCGGAGGTTCACTGACCAGGACGGGCAACGGTACTTATAACCTGCGTCCCGGCGAGGCCAACGAGGTGACCATCAGCGTCAGCTCAGGTGGCTCAAGCCTCGGCAGCATGAAGTTCCGTGTGAAAGACCTGCCTAAGCCTACAGCTCTTATCCGTAACGTCCAAAACGGCCTCGTCTCGAAGAGTGCCCTGCTGGCCGCCAACCGTGTGGAAGCTGAAATGAAGGACTTCGACTTCGATGGTGTCCATTATGATGTGGTCGGTTACACCTTCCGTTATAAGACCAAGAGCGGTACCACCAAGGAAGCCAAGGCCAACGGCGGCGCCTTCACCGATGAGATGAAGACGGCCATCAGCGGTTCGAACGTGGGTGATACGTTCCTCTTCACCGCCATTCAGGTGCGTGGTAACGACGGCAAGACCAAGACCCTCGAAACACCTATCGGTGTCGAAATTAAATAATGAACGACTAAAACTTTTATAAGATGAAAAAGACACTTGTTTCCATGTTGACCCTCGCGGTACTCCTTGGTAGCTTGAGCCTCAACGCCCAGACGACCGACATCAAGCCGCCGAAGAACAGCATTCTTTCGGGCCAGCAGCAAATCATGAACGAAAAGGCCCCTTCGCCGCTCCAAGAGATTGTCGAATCCGACGTCATGTGGAAGAAGACGGTGATCAGGGAAATCGACTTCCGTCAGAAGATCAATCAAGTGTTCTACTACCCAATCAATCCAACCGAGGACTGGAGAAACCTCATCACGGTGATTTATGATGGCATCCAAAGCGGTGACATCACGCCCTATCGCGTCGAAAACAACATCGACGACATGGTGACCCCCTTGACCTTGGCTGATTTTGAAAAAGAAAACACGAAAATTGGCGACCCGCCGGTCATCTGGAAGGATGGCGAGGAAGTGCCTAACGAGATCGCCTTCAAGGACCGTTTGCTCAATGTGACGCGTCTGCGCATCAAGGAAGACTGGTATTTCGACAAGAAATTGTCGCAGTTCCTGGTTCGCATCATCGCTCTGGGTCCCATCGTTGTCGACGATGACGGTGGCTTGTCACAGGTGTGCTGGGTGCCTTACGAGGATTCGAGAGACGTTTTGGCCAAAGCCCTTGCCTTCAACCGCAACAACTCGGCACAGCGTCGCACTTACGACGAAGTCTTCCAAAAACGTATCTTCGACAGCTATATCATCAAGGAAGAGAACGTTTACGACCGCTACATCAACTCCTACGCTTTCAACATTGATGCACTCTATGAATCGGAGCGTATCAAGAATGAAATGTTCGACTTCGAGCAAAGCCTTTGGGAATATTGATGGTATGACAATTTGAACAGAAAAGGACATCCGCGAGGGTGTCCTTTTTTTTGTGCTGTCGTGTGCGGCGACCAAAAACAAAAAAGCAGCAGAAACTTCTGCTGCTTTTGTCGGAGTGGCCCGACTCGAACGGGCGACCGCTTGCACCCCATGCAAGAATGCTAGCCAACTGCACCACACCCCGATTGCTTTTGCGGCTGCAAAGATAGGAACTTTTTTTGAATCGTTGTTCACTTTCCGAAAAAAAAGTTACCTTTGCACCAAATAAAGTCAACTGAATAACTGAACAACTTACAACTTACGACTATGGAACATATTGAATGTCTGATTATTGGCTCAGGCCCTGCGGGCTATACCGCTGCCATCTATACGGGTCGCGCCGATGTGAAAACCGTCATCTATGAAGGTATGCAACCGGGCGGACAACTGACCCAAACCACCGAAATCGAGAACTTTCCAGGCTATCCGAACGGCGTGAAAGGCCCGGATATGATGAAGGAAATACGCCAACAGGCGCTGCGTTTTGGCGCTGAGATCCGCGAAGGCGAAGTGACTGGCATCGATGTCAGTCAACGCCCCTTCAAGGTGACGACGGAATACGACGGCGAACTGTTGGCCGACAGCATCATCGTCTCGACGGGAGCGGCGGCACGCTATCTGGGTTTGCCGACCGAGGAAGAATTTAAGGGCGGCGGTGTGTCGGCTTGTGCCACTTGCGACGGCTTTTTCTATAAAGGGAAAGACGTGGCGGTGGTCGGCGGTGGCGACACAGCCTGCGAAGACGCCACTTATTTGGCCAAGCTATGCAACAAGGTCTATCTCATCGTCCGCCGTGACGTGTTGCGCGCCTCCAAGGCCATGCAGCACCGTGTGCTCAATACGCCCAATATTGAAGTGCTGTGGAAACACCAGACCAAGGAACTCTTTGGCGAACAGCAAGGTTTTATGAAGAAATTGAAGGGCGCGGTCTTGTATCATAGCGATACGAAAGAGGAACGCACTATCTATGTGGACGGTTTCTTCGAGGCCATCGGCCACACGCCCAATACGGAGCCTTTCAAGGGTGTTCTCGATATGGATGAGGAAGGCTACATCATCACCAAGCCGAAATCGACGGCTACCAACGTGGAGGGCATCTTTGCCTGCGGCGACTGCCAGGACCGTATTTATCGTCAAGCCATCGTGGCTGCCGGTACGGGTGCCATGGCTGGCATCGAAGTGGAACGCTTCCTGATGGCGAACAAATGATGCTTCAGACCGAAATAAAGATTCAACCTATGGAGCAAACCATACGCTACGGCGATGGTTTGCTCTTTTTGGGCTCCTGCTTCGCCGACGAGGTGGGCCATCTGTGCCATGGCTTGGGCTTCGATGCGCTGGTGAATCCTTTCGGCGTGTTGTATAATCCCGTCAGTGTGGCCAATGCCGTCCATCGAATGGCTCATGGGCGACCCTTTGCCCACGAAGAAGTCATCCAAACAGGGGAGGGGTATTATTGCACGTTCAGCCATAATACGACTTTTTGGCAGCCGACCGAGGAGGCTCTGCTGGAAAGAGTCAATTCCAGTCTTTCGGCGGCGCACGAGCATTTTCATAATGCCCGGTGGATCATCATCAGTTTGGGTACATCGTGGGTGTATCGCTCGCGCGAAACGCAAGAGGTGGTCGCCAACTGCCACAAGTTGCCTGCTTGGCAGTTTGATAGGATGAGTCTTTCGGTGCCGACTTCCGTGGCGGTCCTCTCGGGCTTGGCCAAGATGTATCCTGACAAGCAGTTCGTCTTCACCGTGTCGCCTTTGCGGCATTTGAAAGACGGCCTACACGGGAACCAACTAAGCAAGGCGACGTTGTTGTTGGCTGTCGACGAAGTGTGCAAGACGTTTGGCAACGCCCATTATTTCCCTGCCTATGAAATTATGATGGACGAGCTGCGCGACTACCGTTTCTACAAGGAGGACATGGTGCATCCCACCGAGCAGGCCGTGCGGCACATCTGGGAACGCTTTGTGGATTTCGCCATCGACCCTGCTGAAAAGCCTGCCATGAAGGCAGCTGCCGAAGTGAAGCAGATGCTGCAGCATAGGCCAGTGTTTCCCAAGAGCGAGGCTTTCAAGCGGTTTGAGGCACTCAAAAAACAGAAAATCGAAGTGTTACGGAAAGATTTTCCAAATATTTCTCTCGACAACTTGTGTGGTATTGGGGAAATGTTGTAATTTTGCAGGCAGAAAGTCAATCGTATGTGTTCCGAACCATTGGTGAGGTAATCGCTGGATACGATTGATTTTGTTTTTATACCTCCACCTTGTTTACACAATATTGTACATGACCTCCATCGCTTTTGATTCCGATGGTTAGCTTGATGGTAAAATTAAGATATTCAATCTGCTGATTTTCAAATGTATAGTACAGTAACACCATGTTCTTGTAACCATTCTTTTTCTGGGTTCCCTTTTTTGGCTCCACATAAATTGAGGCATCTTCTCTCCCGCGAGCCAACGAAATCACTTCTTTCAGGTGTTTCACGGCAAAAGTCGACCTCCAATCAGCCGATGCTCGATTGATTGTTTTCTTGTCGCTCTCTCCTTTTTTGACAAGGACGGTCACGCCCAAGTAATGATTAAAAACCCAGTTTGAACCGTTTTCTCGCTGTAGTTCTTTCCAAAGCGATTCATAATAATTCCCAATCAAATGGCGTCTTTCAGCACTTCTGCCTTTCTCCGTTGGGATGCCATAAACGTATTCCGGTATTTCCATAACAATAATACTTTTGGTTATCACACTGCAAAGAAACGCCATCCGTCAATAATAACCCGTTGATTAAACGTTTGTTGTCGACAGTAATCGTTTGTTGTCGTTTGCTGTCGGGTATATTGCTGGTTTTCAATGAAAACAAATCTTTTACAAATCTGAATCAAATTCAAGCCAAAACTCCATAAATGGATTCTGTCAATACTGTGTTTACACTTCCGACAACAAAAAAGCATCATTTTTCGCTCCAACTGGTTGACGCTGAAAATGAACGCCGTATGCTGTTTCTATCTACTTTTGCTCCGTGTCAAATTAACCTTAAAACCGATGTGCCCGATGGGATAGAACTGGGCAAAAGAAGAAATGAAAAAAGTATTATTAGTTTTGGTTGCACTGATTGGTATTTCCTTTGCTGCAAACGCACAACAAGATAGAGCAAGTGTTCCAGGTGATTCTGGTAACACAGTTCTCGTCTCTGTTTCAGCTGACAGTCAAACCTCTTCAACTATCACATTTTACAACAATTCCACAAAATCAGTAGAAGTCTGCGTCAGTGTTTACAATGCCCAAGGCAGTGAGGTTGGAAAAGGTTGCTATTCTGTTCCTGGTGCTACTTCGCAAGGTTATCATTCTGAAACCACAGAAACACTTTCTAAAACTGCGGCGTGCCGCACATGTTCATCTGGCTGTGAGGCAAAAAGAATTAAAATAACTTCTGTGAAATAGTATCCTATAATTTACGGATTATCCTCTTTAATCCCGTTTCTATCGAAACAACAGAAGAGGTCAATGATGGTGTTGAGCAACAATTGGTTAGTGAGGTTAGAAAAAGTCGCACTTATCAATTGGACGCTTTTGAAACGACCACGTTTTCAAGGTTTACTGAAAACAGAATAATCATAGTGAGTATTAACCCAAAAATATCAAATCAATGAAGAAAATCTTTATCATTTCATCGCTTGCGCTTCTCTTATGTAGTTGCGCAAGCTACAAATTGGAGAAAACTGTTTGGAGTACAGTCTCGGCAGCCGAAAAAGACGGCGAACGGGGCACAGTAATAACAAGTTTACTATTCCGTTCGCCCGAAGATGTTGACATCTATAACGCGGTAGTTGTTGACAAGGAAGTCGTTGTATCTCCTTTCAAGTTTGCCGAAGGCAAGTATGTTGTCTCTGGCAATCCGAGGAAGGAAGCTAAAATTGAAATCAAAGGAAGCAATATTCAGAGCCAAAGCATCTATTATAGAGGTGCTTATCATAAATCCGATGCCATGTTCTTGATTTCACAGGATTCCATTCCATATATCTTCGGAATACAGAAAAACATTGAAATTAAATGATTTTATAACAGGTAAAATGTTAAGGAAATGAAAACTAAAGTTACAATCTTAATGCTCTTGTTCAGTTTTTTCTTTGGAACAGTGATTTATGCTCAACCGCAGCCAAAGAAAAAGAAAGGTTTTTGGGATCGAGTGTCAGATATAGCAACTGGTATTGCAAATGTGTGTAAGGCAACCGGTATTAGTGATATTGCGGAAGCATATGTGGTAGGCAAAACCGCCGATTTTTATGAGAAGAATGGTTATTCCAAAGAGGAAGCCCAAAAAAATGCCTCAATGATTGGAGATGCTTTAGGTGTCAGCAAATCAAATACCGAAAGAGGTATTGCATGGAATGATGCTTCTAACATGTATCAACAACTTGACGCTCTGTCATACGATTCTCTAGCTAGACATTCAAATAATCCCGATGATAGAAGAAAATATCTTGCGCAAACAAGCCTTACTTATGCAATTGGGTGTTTGGATGAAGCATATAAAGGAGATAAGGGCAAAGCAACTGTTATGGGAATATTAGCAGTAGGAGATATTCTGTTTGAAAAAGAACGCATTGATAGAATAGAAGATTCCATTTCTTGGTCCAATTACTTGGAAGAACAAAAAGCAAAACGAGAAATGGAAAGTCATTTCAGGGATATAGGAGTTAGAGACTATACCGACGAAGATTTAGAGAATTGTGCTAATTATGTGCTAGCAGTTGCAAAAACCGACAAACTGTCAGAGAAAGAAAAAACTGATTATTTGGCCAAAATGGGTATAATGGAATCTCCTCAGGAGGTGTTGAACCGTTATGGTATGGATAGTCAGGCCGAACTCAGAAGACAAGAAGAATTAAAACGTCAAAAAGAGGAAGAAGAAAGGCGGATTGCTGAAGAAAAAAGACTTGCAGAACAACGCGCTGCCGAGGAAAGAAAGAATGCCTTGCAAAACTTGGACATCATCAAAGTTGATGGCTATGCCTTGGACGAAACAGAGCTCTCCGATGCGCAGAAAACAGATTTGAACGAAGCAGCCAACATCCTCAACAAATACACAGATGTTAATGTGCTTCTAACGGGTCACACTTGCAAAATTGGCTACAAGAACATCAACCAAAGAAAAGGCATGAAACGTGCTGAAGCTGTAAAAGAATACTTGATGTCGAAAGGTGTTTCGGAGAATCGTATCACCATTGATAGCAAGGGGGAAACCGACCCATTGGTTCCAAACACTTCAAAAGAGAACTTCAAGCAAAACAGAAGAGTTGAAATTCAAATCAATAATTAATAAGTAATATCAATGAAGAAAACACTAGTATTATTAATCGCCATGTTTGCAGTTTTTGCTGCAAATGCCCAAGAAAGAGTTAAGATTAAAGACGGGCTTTATCTAGTCAGTTATGGAAATACTGCCGTTATAGAAGATGACGTGAATAATCGAACCATCAGTATGTCAATTACTAAAGAAATCAATGATCGTAATTCTGCAGAATCGACATACAATGTGGTCTGTGGAAAATGGACTAAAAGAGCAGTGAAGGACAGTTTGAAGACAGTCATAGCTGCTGGAATTGTTGCTACTGCAGCAACTCAAGGAGCATCTGCGATAGTAAGTGCGGCTGCAACAATTGCTAATTACATATACGATGATGCTTGTGAGTATTATGGAGAGAAATACAAATAGAGCATCCTGGGTTATCCTCATAACGCATTATTTCAAGGTGTTTCTGCTTTTGCAGAGCACCTTGAATTGTTATATTTTTCAAATTTATTCGGTTTATTGTTTTTTTCCCTACCTTTGTCCCCAATCTAAATCGAATGAAAATAGAAGAATGATACATTGACATACTAAACGGGCTTTTACGCTCTTATTCTCTAAACCGAAAATCGGCAAATTGGAAGTAAACGGGAAATAAGTGGCGAATGGTTCGCGTCTCAGGGCGTGAGCTGTTTGTTGTTTATTTGCGTTTACGGGCTTTGCCGAGCCTTCGGTTTCAAGTAAGCAATCAAAACGGTTCCGCCCATTTTGTTTGCTTGCCGAAGAGCGAGGCTCCACGAAAGGCAAGGCAGCATGAATGAAGAACCACACATCGGCAACCTCATCAAGGAGGAATTGGAGCGGCAAGGGCGCAGCATCACATGGCTTGCCAAGCAACTTGGCTTTTCGCGGCAGAATGCCTACAAAATCTTCAACCGTCCGTGGATTTACACCGACCTGCTGCTCAAAATCAGCGACCTACTGGATTACGATTTCTTCAAATGTTACTCGGATTGGAGGAATGAAAGGAAAAAGGATTGAAACCATACGCTAATTCCCAAATTATTCGTACTTTTGCCGCCCGTTTCCGCAACACGGCGGAACTTAGTAACAACATTAATACATTAATTGAATGACTGACAACGAAAGATCTGGCAAGCGTCCGCGCACCAGAAGACCTGTTGACGAACAAGAGCTGTTCCAACAGAGGAGATCCTTCAAGTTTTATCACCGTGACGGTGACGAAGAAGGGTCTGAAGAGAGAAGAAGCTTTGGCGATGAGCCGAGAGGTGAACGCCGATTTGATGACAACCGTGGCGACCGCCGTTTCGGTGACCGTAAGTTCGGTGACCGTAAGTTCGGTGACCGTCCGCGCCGCCGCTTCGACGACGAACACGATGACCGCCCGCGTCGTCGCTTTGACGATGACGAGCGTCCGCGTCGCCGTTTCGATGACGACAAGCCTCGTGGCGAACGCCGTTTCCATGACGACGACCGCCCACGCCGCAGATTTGACGATGACGAGCGTCCACGCCGTCGTTTCGACGACGACAAACCGCGTCGCCGTTTTGATGACGACGACCGTCCACGCCGTCGCTTTGATGATGACAAGCCGCGTGAACGCCGTTTCCATGACGACGACCGTCCCCGTCGTCGCTTTGATGATGACGAGCGCCCGCGCCGTCGTTTCGACGATGACAAACCTCGTGGCGAACGTCGCTTCGACGACCGCCCACGCCGTAGATTTGATGATGACGACCGTCCAAGGTCGCGCCGTTTCGACGATGAACGCCCACGTGGTGGCCGTCGTTTTGACGACCGTCCGCGCCGCCGTTACGATGATGATGATGAACCCCGCCGTGGCCGCAAGGGCTACGTCAGGGAAAAAGACCCGTTGTATGACCGCCCGAAGGCTACTGGCGAAATCCGCTTGAACAAATATCTGGCTGACTGTGGCATCTGTTCTCGTCGCGAAGCCGACGACCTCATCAAGGCTGGCTGCGTGATGGTGAACGACGAAATCATCACCACGATGGGCTATAAGGTGAAGACCGAAGACAAGGTGGTGTATGGAGGCCAGACCCTCAACCGCGAGAAGCTGCGCTACATCTTGCTCAACAAACCCAAAGGCTACATCACGACCAGCGATGACCCATACGAGCGCGACACCGTGATGGAACTCGTAAAGAACGCCTGCCCCGAGCGCGTCTATCCTGTAGGCCGCCTCGACAAGCAGACCACCGGACTATTGCTGTTCACCAACGATGGCGACTTGGCCAAGAAGCTGACCCATCCGAGCAGCGAGGTGCCGAAACTCTACCACGTGATTTTGGACAAGCCTTTGGCCAAGAACGACATGCTGCGTATCTCCGAAGGCATCGAGCTTGACGATGGCCCCATCGCTGCCGATAATATCGCCTACGACCAGGATGACGACAGCAAGAAGAGCATCGGTATCGAGCTCCATTCAGGCCGCAACCGCATCGTGCGCCGCATCTTCGAACACCTCGGCTATGAGGTCACAAAGCTCGACCGCGTGATGTTTGCCGGTCTCGATAAGTACAAACTCCCTCGTGGAGAATGGCGCTTCCTCACCGACCTTGAGGTGATGAATCTGAAGAAGATTTGATGGACGAAGCCACAAAACAATTCATCAGGGAAAACCTGAACGCCGACGTGCCGACGCTCGCCTTGAAGAAGGCGCCCGTCGGCACTGACGTTTCATTGGCTCTGCGACAAATCGAGGCGCGGCAGCTGCTCAAAAAGAAAGTGCCCTCGTGGAGCGAGAATGAAGAGCTGCTTTTTCCAGCGCATCTTTCCATTGAACAGTGTTCTTCAGAAGCCGCTGCAAAATACAAGGCCAACTTGCTGAAAGGCAATTCTTTCGCTGACCTTACTGGTGGCCTCGGCATCGACACCTATTATATATCGCAAGACTTCCGGCAAACCGACTACGTGGAGCAACAGGTCGAGCTCTGCGACTTGGCCCGGCACAATTTTGCCGTCTTGGATGCCCAAATCAATGTGCTGAATGCAACGGCTGAGGGCTATCTGGGCCAATGTGGGGAAAAAGACTGCATTTTCATTGACCCTGCACGACGTGATGCCTACGGGCGCAAAACCGTTTCCATCAGCGACTGCACGCCCGATGTGACAGAATTGCAAGATTTGCTGTTGCAAAAAGCCCGCAAGGTGATGGTGAAACTGTCGCCCATGCTCGACATCAGTCAGGCTTTGGAGGAGCTGCATCATGTGAAGGAAGTGCACGTGGTGGCCGTGGCCAACGAATGCAAGGAATTGGACTTCGTCTTGGAGCGTGATTTTCAGGGAGAAACGCAATTCTTCTGTGTCAACTTATTGACGGAACAACCCGAGTTGCAATTTACGATGGAGGAGGAGCGGAGTTGCCCCGTCAGATTGGCTGAAAGTGTTTCAAAATTCCTCTATGAGCCCCATCCTGCCGTGATGAAAGCGGGTTGCTACAAACTGTTGACCGAGCGTTATGGCGTGCTCAAATTGCATAAAAACAGCAATTTATACACCTCAGATTATTTAGTTCTTGATTTTCCTGGCCGCATCTTCGAGGTGGAAGGGTGGGCGCCTTATAACAAGAAGGTGCGACAAACCCTGCTTTCGGAGCTCGACAAGGCCAGCATCGCTGTGCGAAATTTCCCGCTTTCGGTGGCTGAATTGAGGAAGTCGTTGAAAATCAATGACGGGGATGAAGTTTACTTGTTTGCCACCACATTGAAGGGCGAGCGAAAGGTGCTCATCAAAACAAGAAAAACCGCCTCAATTTGAGACGGTTTTCTGTTCGCTGACAAATGTTGGGAAGCCTACCTCTTGTCGGGGATGCCGAACTTGGTCCACCAAGTCTGGTCATACTTGTTCTTGATGGCTTTCTTCACGGTTTGTGTCCTGCCTTTCAGCACGTTGAGTGCGGCATGGGCTTCGTCGGTCTTCTTGCGAAGCTCTTCGTGGATCTTGTCCATTTCGGCCGAAAGTGCCTCCAAGCGCTTGCAGTCTTCTTCCAATTTGTGTATCACGCTTTCTTCCACGCCGGCCTCCCGACCTAAGCGTTGGTTCCTTTTTACTCCTGACAGAATCAGTTTCGATTTTTCAAGTTGGTCTTTAAAAATTTGATACATAGTTTTTTGTAATTTTTTCCGTAAAGACGGAAGGTTGCTCGTTTTCGAGTGCAAAGATAGGACTTTTTTATTTCCTTTCAAATAGGAAATCTTTATTCTTTCCATCGGGCTCGTCAACTTGCAGGTTGTCGATATGATGACGGTCCACATCGTCTAGAACGATGGCGGTGCGATAGTCTTTTTTCTATAATCGCAAAAACGAAAAGTACAATTTTCTAAATTGAAAAGTACAACTTTTTCTGAAGTCAGGCACGAGGTTTTGAACTTCGTGCCTGATTCTTTTTTCGGCGTTTAATTGTGCTTCAAAGGCTGTTAAAAAGCCGTTTATACATTCAATACGAACTTGACTTCCTCGTTGCCTGAAAGCAGTTGTTTGGTCGCTTCGAGGTTAGTTTCGTAGATGTGTACATTCGCAAGGAAAAGCGTTATAGACTTCAGCGGCATCACACCGAGAGGCTTACGGCCTCTGCCGTGGTGTGTCAGCACCTTTGTCATTGCCGGGGGTAGGAGCCCGACTTTGGAGGCAGGGGCCTTTTTCGTGGCCCTGCCAAAGTGTTATTCTTCTTCCTGCGACGATCCCACGTTTTGAAGCGGGCAAAGCACAGTGTCGTATTCCACACTGCCCTGCGTCAAGTCCGGGCAGTCGGTCTGAAGGCCAGCCTCAAGGGAATAGACATACGAGATGAAGTCGGCCCTGCGGCGTTCATAGTCCGCGTCAGAAAGCCGGGCGAATCCGTCGTTGGAAAGTGAGGGGTATGTCGTGCCTCCATAAGTGAAGCCAGAGCGAATGTCGTAGGACTGCGAATATGATCCCCTGGTGACGGTTAGTGATGCGTTGCGTGCGTATCCTGTGTTGATGTATGCCATTTTTGTAAGGTTTTAGTTGTCTTTATCCGTTTTCTTTTCTACTGTTACACATACGGGTTTCTCCCATATAAATGACCAATCTTGTCTAAACTCCTTTGCGCAGACTGGATTGCTCCATGCAAAGGTGTACTCTATCGCTTCCACATTGACACAAACAGGATCATCCCAATAGTAGTCATAGCAGAACCCGCCCTCGTTGGCGATTCTGGCCATCGTCAATTCCTCGGTGTCCTGGTGAAGATTCTGGCGAAGCGCAGTGACAAGGAACACACCTGGTGTACTCCATTCGCGTTTAGCGCAAAACTGGCTGTCAAATTCAACCGTTCCAGATATGACGGGTTGCGCGTAGAAAGTCTGGTCTTCGATGCTGCGCAAACGGTGCATCTCCAATGTTCGCGTATGGCCGTTTTTGACAAAATTCTCCCATACTATTCCGTAGGCATCGAAAAAGAGACCGCGAGACGAAGGCGGGACTCCTTTTCTCCAACACCCTGCTTTTACCGTTTCGCTGAGATTGTCCGCTGTAAGGTTTATCATGTCGCGCTCATAGACATCCCTATCATCAATGCCATCCTCTCTGCGGTCAGCCTTGACCAGTGTAATCTTTGGGTTGCGATATAGTTGCCAAAAGAGAACTTCAGCAAAGTGTTGAGGACCATAGAACATGGCTGCATAGGCACCATAATAAGCGTATTTGGTCACAAATATGCCGTTTCCAACGGTAAGGCGCAGCCTGCCGGCCAAGGGGGGGAGGCTGACATATTCGCCATCGTCGCGCACCCTGTAGAGTGTCCCGTTAATGGCCGAGTTTGCTGGTGACGCGATGCGGTTGGTCACCCAGTCTTTTTCAATAAGCGGGTCCTCGTTATTGTCGGGATTGTAATAGGCAAGATACATCTGGCCATAGACTCCAGCACCAGCGACCCAGCGACCCTTGTTGATGCCGAAGGGACGAACTACATCCGTTGCATACAGGTTGTAAATATCGCCTCCGTGAGTCTCATAGTCGGCGTTTTCATAATGGTACACAGCGTTCCCGTTGTCATCTAATACATCAAGGATTACAGGCACTAAGTAGGCGTTAACACCTGCGTCATTTTCCCAATGAGCTTCCATAGCCGGGTAATCTTGCGTCGCCGCCCATTCGTCAGCCGGATCGTCGAAAGGATTGGGGCGGAAACTTATCAGGAAATCCAGGTTGACGCGCAACTGATATTTGGCCCTGTCAGGGGCAAGCGGCAAATAGCCTGTTTCCACCCAAAAGACATCCTCCACATTGGAATTCAGGCACACGGCCAGATTATCCAATAGAATTGTGTCACGAACCACAGGTATCGTATGCCCGTTAAAGACGAAGTGGTAAACGACCTCCTTGCACTTGATGCGCCACGCTACACCGATTTCGTTGCTGTCGGTAAATACCGACTTTGTGCGGAAAAAGCGGGCGTTGCTCGACTTCTGAACATTGGCACCGATAGTGGCATAGTTCCGAACTTCCAAATAGAATCCGATGTCGCTGTCCGTTTCGGTCTCCAAGTCGTAGCTTTTTGCAAAGTATTTCTCGCTGTCATTCCAAATGCCCGAATCATAGTCAAGGCCGTCTTCGGCCAATGTCTCCACGGTATCTGGCTCGAAAGCCACCTCGTACCAGCCGAAAGTCTCGCTGCCTTTCAAATAGGCATCGGTTCCTTTCCAAACTGGGTAGTTTTGCATTTCGAGATGGTCGCGGAGGTATTCGATGTCGTAAATGAAAATCTGCCCGTTTTTCTGCATGATGCGTAGACCAAGTGGGCGTAGTATTTCTTCCAAGACATCGCGTTTCATTGTCATCTTGCCCCACGAATCGCCATCTGTGGCAAAACGGTCGGCGTTGATGTAGAGCATGTCAAGGTTAATGGGTTGATTTTGTTTGGGATCACGGAGCGAGGTGTAAAGATTGATAATGGCACCGCTGCCATATCCTATCGAATCGAGACAGTCACGCACGATGGCTCCCACACTCTGCTTCCCAGAAAGCGTAAAGGGGATGCGGTTGAGTGCTCCAAAGTCGGTAAATGGCAGTTCCGTCACATAGCCCTTGGGGAAACTGTATGGTTCCTCATAAACGGCATCGTCCAAATAGCCCCACCAATACGGTTTCCCATAGCGACTGACAAGGATGGCGGCATCGGTGCTATTCATCAGTTGCACCATCTGCCGGTCTCTTTCGTTCGACACGCGCAGTGTGCAAGTGGCCGACTGTACCACATCCATCTTGTCGGTTTCCTGCCAATCGATGACGCAAGGCTCATCGCCATCAAGACTGATTTCCACAGGTCGGGCATCATAGCCGTTGATGTATATCCCAATCTCCCAAGGCGTGTTGTCAAGGCTATGGAAACGGGTGGTATATGCCAGCGCGTAACTCATTTTTCCCTTGTATAGATGTTGTTCTGTTTGTTCATGATGCCCACCAACTCGCGGCCCTCGATGCGGAACTTCACTTCGGTGCGTCCGCCGCCACCATTTCCGAGCAAAGCCCT
>JAFUVT010000039.1 GCA_017477425.1 Bacteroidales bacterium | reverse complement strand
TTCGCCGCCCTTCGACAAGCTCAGGGACCGCTCAGGGACCTGCAAAAGCTAAGGTCGTTGAGCCTGTCGAAACGCCGACATTAAAAGTAGGTGATAAAGTTACCGTGAAAATCACCTTCGAGAACAAACAGGACATGAGTTTCGTCTTTGTGAAAGACCTGCGCGCCGCCGGTTTCGAGCCGATAGAACAAATCTCGCATTACGAGTACAACGACCGCATGAGTTACTACCAGAGCAACACCGACACCGACATGGAGTTCTTCATCGAGCATCTGCCCAAGGGCACGCACCAGCTGGAATACAGCATGTTCGTGACCAAGGAAGGCAACCTGAGCAACGGCTACGCCCTCATCCAGTGCCAATATGCACCCGAGTTCAGCGCGTATTCGGATGGAATGCGGGTGAAGGTTGGAGAATAAACATGTAGGGCTGCCACAATGTGACAGCCTCACAGATTTTTATTAAAAAAAACTATTTACGGGGTTTTATATGGTAAAAATTACCGTATAGAGCCCCGTAACTCATTTTTTTTTGGCGTTATGGGGCTTTATACGGTAAAAATGTGTATTTTTGCCTCGAAAACAAAAACAATGCGTCATGTTAATCGGAAGGAAAAAAGAACAAGCCGTTTTGCGTAACCTATTGGAGAAGGAGGAGTCCCAGTTTTGTGCCGTGTATGGTCGTCGGCGTGTGGGCAAGACCTACCTCATCCGCGAGACCTTCAACTATCAGTTCGCCTTTCAACACACGGGTTTTGCCAAGGCGTCATTATCGAAGCAGTTGGCGGGATTCCGCGACTCTTTGCAACACGCCAGTGGCAAGCGTTGGCGCAAACCGCGCTCATGGATGGAGGCCTTCGGGATGCTGGAAGAAGTGCTGGCTGAAAAGACGGAACGGAAGAAAGTGGTGTTTTTGGATGAATTGTCGTGGATGGACACGCCCAAGTCCAACTTTGTCAGTGCGTTGGAGCATTTTTGGAACAGTTGGGCCACCGCCCGTCGTGAAAAGGACATCGTTTTAATCGTTTGCGGCAGCAGCAGTTCGTGGATCACGAAGAAAATCTTCCGCAATCGCGGTGGCCTGCACAACCGTTTGACGGAGCGCATCCATCTTGCCCCGTTTTGTCTTGCGGAATGTGAGCGTTATGCCGAAGTGGCTGGACTCAACATGTCGCGCAAGGAAATCATCGAGGCTTATATGGTGCTTGGGGGTGTGCCGTATTATTGGAGCTTGCTCGAACGAGAATATAGTTTGGCGCAAAATGTTGACAGACTGTTTTTCGGCACCGAAGGAAAGTTGCGCAACGAGTTTGGTGATTTGTACGCCTCGCTTTTCGAGAACACCCAGCCTTATCTTGCAATCGTGGAGGCTTTGGGCGAGAAAAAAATAGGTATGACCCGCCTTGAACTGGAGACCACTTTGGAAAAAACGAGTAGCGGCACGTTGACCAAACGCTTGGGAGACCTGGAGCTGAGTGGTTTCATACGCCGTTATGCTTGTATCGGGAAACGCGAGCGAGATGTCCTCTATCAGTTGATCGATCCTTTCACCTTGTTTTATTTTAGCTTCATGAAGGACAACAGAAGCGCAGACGAGCATTATTGGAGTGCCAAGTTGGAATCGCCGGTTCACAACACTTGGGCGGGACTGGCTTTCGAACGGGTTTGCCTATGGCATGTGCCGCAAATCAAGCAGGCATTGGGCATTGCGGGAGTGTCGAGTCAGGTTTATTCGTGGACATACCGGCCCAAAAACGAGCCAATAGAAGGCGAAGAAAAAGAGGAGGGTGCCCAAATCGACTTGTTGATCGACCGCAACGACAAAGTCATCAACTTGTGCGAAATGAAGTATGTCGACACGGATTTCCAGCTGTCGGCTCATGAAGAGGAGCGTATCCGCCATCGCAGAAGCAAGTTCGTTGAAATCACCAAGACACGGAAAGCGGTACACATCACCTTGGTGACCACCTACGGCCTGAAACGCACCGCTCATGCGGGAATCGTCCAGCAAGTGGTGACCATGGAAGATTTGTTCAAGGATTAGGAAGTAGAAAAATAGACTTACGGGGTTTTATATCAATAAAATTACCGTATAGAGCCCCGTAACTCATTATTTTTATATACTTACGGGGAGCTATACGGTAATTTGTTAGTTTTTCACTAGTTTCAAAACCTGTTTCCATCCTCCGCTATGCGCTATGCGGAATAGATAAAAACCTTTCGTAACCTCATGTAAAGGAAACTCAATTTGTTGGGCACCTGCACTTAGCCAATGGGTTTCGCGCACGACCAGTTGTCCTTGCAGCGAATACAATTCGCATTGGATTTCGCCATCCGATGGATTGAAAAAACGTAGGCGGGCGAAGTCGGTGGCGGGATTGGGGGCGACCGAGGCTTGCAAAGCCTGTCCCTCGTTTTCATCCATGCCGAGATGGGCGTCCACGGCGATTTTCATCGTCACGGGGAGGTGGTCGGAGGCATCGAAGAGGGCTTCGGCGATTTCGGCCGACACGGCGTCGTTGCCGTTCTGGTCGACGCTCTGGTTGAAGTGACGACCGTCGTTACCCACCGCATGGTAAGAGCCTTGCACATAACGCAAATGATTGTAGCTGAACGCGATTTCATCGGCCATGAGGATGAAGTCGAAGCGGTCGTCCAAGCCGCCCGAAGAGAAGCATTCGTCAGAATAGCTCCTCGTCGACTGCGTATGGAACTGCTTGAACTGGCTGTTGTTGTTCCATTCGCCCACGCCGCCCATCGAGGCCAAGGGATCCATGAAGCAGATGCTGGGATTGCTGTAGGTTTGCGTGAGCAGCCGATAGCCCGTCTCGCTGGCGCCATACATATTGAAGTCGCCCATAATCAGCACATTGTCGGTGGGATAGTGCTGGTTGACGTAATCCATGGCGGTCTGCATCAGGGCTCTTCGGTTTGCCTCATAGCCTTGTCCCGCCTTGGGGTGCGCCACGATGCACACCAGCTTGATGGTGTCGCCGGCGGCCAGGCTGGACGTTTTCAGGTAAAGCTCATAGATGTCGGTGTCGCGCGGATTGGTGCGCAAGGCTATGTGCTTCTTCAATCCCATCTTGCGCGAGTCGAAGAAGATATGGTTGATGATGTTGCTGCCCGCATAATTAATGATGTTGTCCGACTGCCAATAGTCGGCCCCGTTGATGTTGAGGTTGTGGCGCAAAAAGTCGGTCAGCAATTGTTGCGTGGCGCCAAATTCGCAAACGGTGAAGATGTCGGGCTGCACATAATCCTTGATGAGGCGGATGCATTCGTCCTTGCGTTGCGTGTTGTTGTTGGTCTCGTAACAGTCGGCGAAGCCGCTTTGGTAGTTGCCGTATTCCAGCAGGTTATATTGCATCACGGTGAGGGTGTCTTGGGCCTTGGCAAATGCGGCTGTCCATAGTAAAAAGAGTGTGAAAAAGAGCGTTTTTTTGTTCATTTTGTTGTGTTTTAGGCAGCAAAGGTAAAAATTTTGGCGCGATATTTGAATTAATGCTATTTTTGCAACACAAATCGTTATGAAAAAAGGCTTTCAAATCGGAATTTTGGCTCTTGTAGCAGTGGCTTTGTTGGCGTCGTGCCGCAAAGTAGAGAAGTACGAGCAATCGCCCATCAAGGGGCACTGGGGCTGCGAGAAGTATATCAGTCACCGTGTCGACACGGCCAATGGCATCGACCGTTGGGACACCTTGTATTATGAGGTGGGTACGGGTCGGGGCTACGAGGTGTATTTCTACGCTGACGGAACGGGGAAGCTGTTGCTTAACGACAGTCCCGCACTCATCAAAAAGTTCAAGTGTGATTACGATTACGATTCCGATAATCAGATACTTACAATCTATAATACCAATTGGATCACCTCCATGTTCTCTGACGCGACCAGTGCCGACATGGACATTGAGGAGCTGACGGACACCACCATCAGGTCTTCATGGATCAACGAATTTTCGGAACCAATCCCGTTTTTCGAGCGGTTTTTTATGAAACGAATTGATTAATAATAAATTAGTATAATTATGAGAAGAATTACTTTATGGGCAACGATGGCCATGATGGCTGTGTTGTTTGTATCTTGCGGAAAAGACGAGGATGAAGTTAGCTACAAGAATTTTATTGGCACTTGGGGTGTCGAAAAGATTGACTACTACAACATCGACTATGCAGGCAATCCCATTGCCGCTTCGCTGGAGACCTACACCTACAATCCCGATGACGCCAACAACACCATCCAGCTGGTGTTCAGGGACGACAAGACCGGCGAGATGCGCGACGGCGCCGTCGACACGTTGTGGTTGGACTATAACGAGGAGACTGGAATCTACGAAACGGTGATTCCTGCTCCCGATACGATTTTGGTTTACACCTTCACGTATTCCTACGACGAAAGCGAGTCGGCACTTTGGATGAAAATGAAGTATACCTATCCCTATGAGGATATACGCACTTTCATGGTGAAGGTTTCGGACTTGACCGACAACAGCTTCTCCTACGAGAACGAATACGACGTCGACTATGTGGAAAAGGCTTACTTGAAGCGCATCAGCACGACGCCTTCGAAGACGACGGGCCGTCAGGTTGTGAAGCACCCCCACAAGCCGGGTTCGTTCTTGGGAAACAGCTGAGTTTGTGCCATAAATAAAAAACGCCATACATAGATTCCATTCGCACAACCTCAGCGAGGAATGACATGTATGGCGTTTTTTTATTCGACGTACAATAGCAAGCCCTTCAGGTAAGCCCCTTCGGGATGGAAGATGTTGATGGGGTGGTCGGCAGGCTGCGACAGTTGGTCGACGATGCGCACGTTGCGCTTGGCCTCGATGGCAGCGGCGGTGACGATGCCTTGGAAGGTGGCCTTGTCGACGGCCTGCGAGCAACTGAAGGTGAACAGCAGTCCGCCCTTGGCGATGCGTTTGATGGCTTCCATGTTGAGGAACTTGTAGCCGCTCAAGCCGCGATGTTTGTCCTGATGCCGCTTGGCGAACGCCGGCGGGTCGAGGATGATGAGGTCGAAGGCGCCTTCGCGCATGTCTTTCACATAGTCTTTCATGTCGGCCACGTGGCAGGGGTTCTCCTCTTTCGAGTAGCCGTTCAGTTCCAGGTTACGCTCGGCTTCGGCCATGGCTTTTTTCGATGCGTCGACGGTGACGGCGCGGCGCGCCCCACCCTTCAAGGCGGTGACGGAGAAGCCGCCCGTGTAGCCAAAGGCGTTGAGCACCGTTTTGCCTTGTGCCATTTGGCGCACCAGCTCGCGGTTCTCGCGTTGGTCGAGGAAGAAGCCTGTCTTCTGGCCTTCTTCCCAGTTGGGATGGAACTTGCTGTCGTTTTCCAGGATCAGTTCGTCGAGCGGGTTGCCCAAGAGATAGCCGTCGTCTATGACGTCGTCTTTGCCCATGCGTTGCATGGCTTCGGCGCTTTTGTTGTAGATGGCTTGCAGTCCGAGGTCGGGCATCAGCTTGAGGGCGCGGACGATTTCGTTGAGGTGCAAGGCCATGCCTTCGGTCTGTGCCTGCACCACGGCGGTGTGGCCATAGATGTCGACGATGAGGCCTGCCAGTCCGTCGCCTTCGGAATGCACGAGGCGGTAGCAGTTGGTGTGCGGGTTGTTGACCAGTCCCATGATTTTGCGCACTTCGAGGGCGTGGTTGAGACGGTCGAGGAAAAACCATTCGTCGATTTTGCGGTTGTCGAAGCAGAGCATCTTGACGGCGATGCTGTCCGACTCGCAGAAGCCCGTGCCGAGGATGTTGCCGTCGTAGTCGGTGACGGTGACCGTGTCGCCCGCCTGCAAGCCGTCGGCGGCGCTATGGATGGCGCCCGAGAAGATCCATGGGTGGAAGCGGCGCACTGCCTCGTCCTTGCCTCGCAGGAGCCTTATGGTAGGGTAGAGAGGGGGTTGTTCTTGCATCATTCCAAAATTTTGGGGCAAAGGTAAGGAAAAATTGGGTTGGTGGACATTTTGTGGTTTTCAGGACAAACATTGGGCAAAAAATGACCATTATCCCCATCCACTTCATCCATTTTCAGCCAAAATATCTATTTTGGTTTTCTTCGAACACGCCTTATACCAATAAAAGAACGCCTCTGTATTCGATTTCTTCAGCTTGTTCAGTTTGTTGTATTCCGTCTGTTCAATCTGCCAGTCCTTGATTTGTGACGAATCAACAAACCGCTCAAACTCCGATGCACCACTCTTGATCAATGCAGAAAGATACGCGGCTTTTGAGGCACAAACAATCGCTTTGTCAATCTGATACGGCTCCGAGAAGATGAAACCGTTCACCCTCTTAATACCCGCCATCAGCTCGTCAAACATACCTCCGCCCTGCATACCACGGGTGCTGATGCACAGCGAGGTCTGGAAAATGTCATCCAACACGTCCCTTACCGTGATGTTGTCGCCTTCCCGGTAACCCAATTCTTTGCTTGCAATCTTTTCAAAGGTGTTTCTAACGGCGGTAAGGTCATCGAACAAGTCAAACAAACAGGCCACGTCATAAAGCTGCTTGTTGATTTCCATATTCATGCTGTTGCCGTGTTTGAAGTAGGGAATGCCCGTCGTGTTTGGCGCAAAGGCAGTCAGTTTGTCGCCCAACAGGTCGTTGGCACTGGGCATCTTCACCAAGGTCATTGGTTCCGCCATCGGCAGAAACTTCGATGCGATTTCCTCCTGCTTGATGTCGGCATACGGAACTTGCTCCGTAAGTATGTCCAGCAACACGCAATCCTCATTATTGGCGGTACGATGAATGGGGTTGTACCAAAACTTGTAATGCATCTTAGGCACCTTGGCCACACTGTTGCGTTCCTGTGGCTCCACCCGAACAAAACCTTGCTTCTTGGCAATGTCTTCCAGCATTTCCGTCAGATGCGCAGGAACATCAGGCATGATGATATCAATGTCTATCGACATCCTCTTGCTGGATTTAGTCAATAGCATGAGCGAAGTACCGCCTTTGAAAACAAACGGCAAGCCTGCCGTAGCAAGCCCTTCAAGCAAAACGAACGCCCTGATGGTTTTCTCAACCAAAGTCATGTCAGCTTTGCGGTTCGCCTTGGATACCTTTTCTATCCAATGAATATCAATAGCATTATAGTCGATCATAATTCCAAACTTCTTATAAACTCTTCAATTTCAGGTTTTTTTCCTCGTCTTGCCGCATATCTAACCACCTTCATCATATTGACGGAGTATTTGCTGAAGATATTCCTGTAGATGTGCGCCAGCTCGTTTCCTTGGTAAGCTTTGAACAGGCGTTTGTCGCAGAAAAGATCCACCAGAATCATTTCAAGCGAAGGGACTTTTACTCCCTCAACCATGTTGGTCGGTGCCTCAGAGACCATGTTCTTCACCACCACAGGCTTTGTGTCGCTCAGATACAGATAGTTGTCAATCACATCATCTGTCGGGTTGTAATACACATTTTTCAATTTCTCCAATAGGAAATGAAAAACCGATTCAGCGGCATCCTTTTCAACGGCAACCACATAAAAGCCTTGAGCGGTCAAATGCTGTGAGAAATTGTTGATTAAAGCTGTATCCCAAAGACAAAACTCAGCAAACGGAAACTGCTTCCCGATAATCTTGGCCAAGTTTTGCAACTTTGGATTCACAACAGGCTTATATGAACGGTCTTCCCCAATCTTGAAGACACCTTTCGACACGCGGGTTAACACACCGTCTTTCACCAGCCCATACACACGCCAGTTGATGGTAGAATCCTTCAAGTCAGGATCTGATTCCCTAAACCAAGCCGCAATATCAGAGGTCTTAAACAACTCCATGGGCTTGAAATGATTAATGATTGCCTCGTTTTGTGTCATTCTCTCCTTAACTATTTTATTTGACCGCAAAAATACAAATTTTTGGCAATATCTGAAAATATTGCCAATTATTTGAAGAATGTGGTTTTAATTGCGAATAAACTATGCTTCCCTAAAATCCCCATCCACTTCATCCATTTTCAGCCAAAATTATCCATTTTCACCACCTTTTAAAAATTCACCACCTTATTTATGGTAGAAAAGATATGAACCTGCCATTGTTTGGGGGTACCTTCTTTGGAAATATAGCCTTTTTTCGTCATGGTGGCAACCTGTTTTTGCACAGCAGAGGAGTTGATGGATAGTTGTTCCGACAATTCCGCAATAGTGATACGTGGATTGTCAATCATCAACTGAAGCATACTTATCGACTTGTCGCTTCTGAACTTTACCAACTCGCCGTTGTACCACCATGTTTCCAAAGGATTGCTTTGCAAGAAGGCCATGTCACCGTTCATCTGTTCAACAAGAAGCTTTTCCATGTATTGCACAAAAGGCTCAATCATTTCCAAAGAAGCATGTGCGCCGACAGAAGGTACAACTCCCGTATTCTTGTCTGCTTCGCCAAGTGCCTTGAGATAGGACTGCTTCTTTCGGCTCAGCACAACCACCATGGGATAATTCTGGCGGAGCAGGATGTAATTGACCAATAGGCGGGCTATGCGTCCGTTGCCATCCTCAAACGGGTGGATGCGGATATAACGATAATGGAACAATGCTGCCAATTGCACAGGGGTGTATTGGCCACTTTGCTCCACCTCATTAAACCAGTTCACCAAATCCCCCATAAGCGCAGGTGTCTCTTCTGGAGATGCATATTCAAACCGTTCGCCCGTAGGAGTGATGACAGAATTGGGGCGTGTCTTATAACAACCAGCATGAACAATATAGCTTGTTTGGATGCCGTTGGGTAATTCGCGATAAACAGTATAATCCTCCCGAAGCAAGACTTGATGAAGTTGACGGATAAATGTTTCTGTCAATGGCTGTTGTTCTTTGGCTTGCAATTCCATCATGTTCAACCCTACATTATGGGCTTTCATTTCCTCAAAGTCTTTCATGGGCGCATCCCCCACCACACGGCCAAGCAGCAAAAGCGCTTCAGTTTGTCCGTATGTCAGCGTATTGCCTTCAATATGGTTGCTATTGTAGTTGAAATCCAGCATGAACTTTCGGTTTAGCCGCATCTCGTCCTCATGGCTAAACGGATGTAGTTTCAACCACTTTTCGTAAACCTGTTCCAATCTTGTCATAACCGTTGTTCTATAATAACTTTGCAAAATTACTACTATTTTTCAGTAAACACGCAAATCATTTACCACTTTTTGAAAATTTACCACCTTTTATAATAGTAAAATCATATCAACCTACATATTCAAGATCTTCACCAAATCCTACCTTTCCTCGCCGAATCCCTACCATTTCCCCCATCCATTTCATCCATTTTCACCCCAAATTATCCATTTTGGATACAGAAACTGTATCCATATTGGATTATTAAAGTATTGATTATCAAATAATTAATTTGGTTGTATTGAAAATTGTTTGTACTTTTGCAGCGATAAAACAAACATGCGTCAAATCAAAATGACGTCCTGGACATGGATTCACAAATAATACATAGACCTATCTGGACTTGTGGCCGCTACAATGCCAAGAAGCACGTAGCCTTGATGTACAATCTCTTAGCAGGCTACAGCTATTTCTTCGAGTCGTATTCAGCAGACGTCATCGGGCAGGTGCTGGCCGTGCCACGAAATGGTTTGGTTGAGGTGGAAAAGCTATCTGCTGCCACTGGCATTGCCGAAGAATCCATCTTGGCGTTTTTCGACACCTTAATTAATGCCGGACTGCTGACAGACTTTGTTCCCACTGAAGACGACATCAAACGGACGCGCTCTCAATTGGCAGAAGCCAAACGAAACGCCTCGATGACCTCGGAAAGAACCACCAAAGAGAAACTTCCATTCGACACCTCCTCGGCGGAACAAGACTACTATAACGCCGTGGATGACGGCAAGACCGTGACTTCGGTCATGTTCGAGCTGACCTACAACTGCAGCGAGCAGTGCATCCATTGCTATAATCCGGGCGCCACGCGCAACGACAAGGAAATTTCGCATCGTGGAGACCGAGAGGAACTGGACCTCGACGACTACAAGCGCATCATCGATGACCTTAACGAGCATGGTTTGGTGAAAGTCTGCCTTTCGGGCGGCGACCCGTTCTCAAAACCCATCGTTTGGGACATCATCGACTATCTCTACCAAAAGGAAATCGCCTTTGATGTCTTCACCAACGGACAACGCATTGTCGATAAAGTGGAACGCTTGGCCAACTATTTCCCGCGCTTGGTGGGTGTGAGCATCTATAGCGGCGTGGCCGAAGACCACGATGCTATCACCCGTGTAAAAGGCTCTTGGGAACGCTCAATGAAAGTGGTGGAGCAACTTTCTGACTTGGCGGTTCCGATGAACCTGAAATGCTGCATTATGCAACCGAATTTGCATAGCTATTATTTGGTGGCTGATTTGGCCAAAAAATATGGAGCTGCACCACAATTTGAGATTAATATCAATGATTCCATTGAAGGCGATATTTGTGCAAGGCAATTGAGGTTGACAGAGGAGCAACTGCATGTGGTGCTTCGTGACGACAACATTCCGTATTATGTTGGTCCTGAAGCCCCTGGCTTTGGAGGACAGCAAAGGCCAATGGATGTTAATGGCTGTGGAGCGGGCGGTACTACCTTTTGCATTACCCCTGAAGGAAATTTCCAACCTTGTTGTGCTTTTCCCATGCCTTTTGGCAATCTGAAAAAACAATCGGTGGAAGAAATACTGACGAATAACCTCGTGCTAATAGAATGGCGCTCAACCACTTTGAAACAATATGAGGATTGCGGCAATCATGAATATTGTGCCTATTGCAATTTGTGTGCTGGCAATAATTATGTGGAACGCGGTGATTATCACAAAGCCTCAGAAAGCAATTGCACAATGGCCAAAATTCGGTGTAATATGGCGCATCGGATGATGCAAGGACATAATCCTTTACAAGGACAAGATTTTGTAACCGCGCTGCAAGCCCTGCCAAAGGCTAAAGCGGACTTGAGGCGCATCTATGATACAAATGGGATAAATGGTGTCTCCCGCAGTACACCTATCACCAACTAAATCTTACGGAAATGAAAGTAGAATTAGTTATCAGCAAATCTTCGAGTGTTGTTGCTCCCAATTGCTGCCCCAAGGCAAATCAAACCATGTGTGGCATCAATTATAGAGCGCAATAACGAATTCCATTATTAGGGGAGTGCTTTTACTCGTGCTCCCCTGATGGTTTATCAATCATATTTCAATGATTAAATAATAGAAAAATGGGAAAAGAAATAATTAGAATCTATCCATGCTATCCTCTACAATTGCTAGATTCAACCTATAGAATATTGAAGTTGAACGCGGTAACTAGCCAGTTCGAAGTCTTAGGTGATGTTTATACATCAAAAAAAGATTGTGAAGAGGAAGTAAAGCAAATGAACGAGGAGTCGGGAGCATTTGAATACGAATATGAAGTTTAAAACAAAAGGAATGATCGCAGTTCAAGCAATAAATATGAATTGTGTTGTTCTTAAGGAAACGGTAGAAAGAAAACTTCTTTATCCTTACCTCCGTTCCGAACACGGCGACAAAACCATGTGGCAAGTCAGTCCTATCCATGGCCGCAGTTATGTTGTGGGTAGGACTGGCGATGGCCGCTATGTGGTGAGCAAAGGCAATGGCTTAGGTTACACCCAACACAAATTTCTTTATACATCCGAGCAGTCTGCCGATGTTTGGGGCTTGTTGCTTAAGGAAGATGCCTTGCGCGATTTCCATTGCGGCCAAGAGGTACAAGCCTTGGGCGTCAAGACCAACCACATGGAATGCGTGCTGGAATTAGACTATCTTATCCATGTCGCCAAAACCAACGTGGACAGAAACCCTTTTCTGTTGCAGTACAACGTGGAATGTCCCTACCGTATCAGTGATGCACCGTTTATGACAAGGCAGCAGATTACGGAAGAGGTCAACAAGTGGGAAAAGATGAATGACAAAGGCTTCGACAAGGATTATCTCATCGCCGCCAATGTGCTTATCCGCAACTTGCGCATCATGCATGATCACGAGGTGCTGCATAATGCATTAACATATGAAAACCTGACTTGGGCATTGGAACTTCTTGATTTTGAACTGTGTCGAACAAATCAACATCCCTATACCAAAGAAGATTATGAACGTCATGTTTGTGACCTTTATGATAGGGAGATCATCGACACTTATAGGAACATCATCTACATCGCCGGTTGCCTCAACGAGCTAGTCGATTTCAAGCAACTCGACGGCTTGTTCCTTGAATATGGCTTCGACTTAAACAAATTCAAATTGTAAAGCTATGGTCTATATACCTTGTCAATGTTGCGGGAAAGAATTCCCCAACACAAGCAAATGGTACGTTTGCGACAAATGCGGCTACCGCGTTTGTCCCTTCTGTCAGCCCTATCACAGGGGCAGATACAGCAGCGGCGGCTTCAAGTGCAGCCAATGCGCATACGGATATTTGAAAGAACTTAGATAACAAAAACATAAACGACATGGATAATATAAACACAACAAACGCAATTAACGTAGACTACGATGCGTTGAAAAACGAGACAACAGAGCTTCTAGACAATGCTGTTATCAATGCAAACATTGGAAGAAAGAAACTTGGTTCATCAGACACTATTATGTTGCTTCAAATGGCGCGTTATTACGAAGGAAAGGAGCTTATTAATAACGCCAACCTCCTTTTTGCTATCAATGAGATTTCTTCCACTCCTTCAAAACCTACTAAAAAAATAGTAATAATCATCGATGGGGAAAGAATGGAAGTGGAAGCGACAAGTGATGCTGTTTTGGAAAAAGAAGAATATCCAGTCTCACCGGCAGAAATAAAAGGCTTAAACCCTTGCGCGATGATAGATTTGAGGAGAAGGGTAATAGAGTTTACGCTTCAACCAGAGGATATTAAACGGATTGCCGAAGCCAAGGATGTTGGCGTGTATATCGACTCAGACAACTTGTATGATGCCAATGGGGGCGATATCCAATTCCGCGATGGCAAAGGGAGTTTCCAAATTGAAGGAATACAAGGGGCGATGAGGCGATTCTACCATTACTTTGTGGACGAAAACTATTCGGATTACTGCTCTTCGTTCCTCGAAAGGAAGCAAAAGCTTCTTGCAGAAGAAGAAAAGTGGGTTGAAGGAGAAAGGCAGAAAAGAAAACAAGAAGAAAAAGAAGAAGAGGAACTTTGGTATAAAGCGAGAAAAAAATACCTGATCATACTGGCTGTTTCTGTTGGTTTGTTCATTATCAGCTGCATTCTTGAAGCTGCCTTTAATTACGAGGGAACATGGCTTATTTTATTGGTAGTTGGTGGATTTCTATATAGCGGATACAAATTATTAGACATGTATGGAATAATAGACAATTGGATGGAAAGATATGGCCGTGGAGGCAGTGAATAGTTATGGACAAAAAGTATCCACAAAAACTAAGTTATCCCGACTACGAACATTCCTTCAGCCCAAGGCTGTTGAACGACTTTGAAGAAGGTCGGCTTGACGGCTTCGACTTGGAGACCGTGCGAGGCTTGATTTATGGCTACACCTTCACCGAGGACTATACCAAAGGCGTTATTCCCAACGCTTTCAGCATGGATTATTGGGCATCCAAGAAAGTAGGGCTGTTTGACAACTGCCCACAAGAACAATTGCTTTTCGATGCCATCAACAGCACTGGTGAGGGATTGAGCAAAGAAGATGCCATTTGCGTGATATGCATTCAGCATGAATACGAGTACCTTAAGAGAGAATGGCCTTTGAAGATAAAGGGGCAGAAACTGCTTCTTGACAGGAACATAGACTGCATCGAATTTGAGAAAGGTCAGATGATAGACAAGCTGTATTTCGACATTAGCCGTTGGTTTGAAAGGGTGAAGTATCGGAAATACGAACCTTTTGGCATTTTCGATGATTAGGTGGTACGTTTAAATATTGTACGTTGAAAAAGCACTAAATACACAGCCAAAATGTTATCCAATTACTTGATTTGTCCGACCTGCGAAAGCCTTTTTTCGCCTGAGTTTAATGCTTGCCCCATTTGTGGTGCGGCGATAGACACAGATGCAGAACACCGTGTTTTTCGGATTTTGCCCCATGTGGTTTGCGGCAATTGCGGCAACCTTGTGCCCGAGTCAGCCGATATTTGCCCTTTCTGTGAAGCACCAATGGATTCTCATGCCAAGCGCGAAATCGTGGAGCAACCGGTAGGGTTGGAGATTGTTGGAGTGACGGGGACGGCCACTGTCGCATCATGAAGGACTACCAGCATTTTGAGAAGTAATTACTTTATCTCGGGCGAAATCCACCCATTTTCGGTTAGATTTCGCCCGAAAACCCTGTCAGAAGGCATAATCATTTTGTGAGAAATCAATGATGAAGGTGGATTTTGACAGATTTTGTTTATTTTTGCAATCTGAACAGACAAAGAAATGGACAACAGAAAACAAGACATAGCCTATTTTGTTTCTTTTTGTGTGGAACAATACAAAACTGCAAAAGGAATTAGCGGGAAAGAAGCGGTAAACATCCTCAACCAATATGGAGTGTTGGAGTATTTGGAAAAAGGCTATGAGCCTTTGCATACACAAGGCAAACAATGGCTTTTGGAAGAGATTGACGAGTTTATCAACTTTCGGAAAGGAGCATCGGCATGAAACTCTATCATGGCAGTTTGGAATTAGTCACAACGCCCGAAATACGGAAGCCCAACCGCACACTCGACTATGGTAGCGGCTTCTATACCACGACATCTTACCAACAAGCCTTTGAATGGGTTCAAAGAAGGCTGGATGAGCGTAAGGCCGACAAGGGATTTGTCAATGTTTATGAATTGAACGAGTCGATGTTGGGCGGATTGAGATGCCTTTTCTTCGAAAGTCCTACGGAAGAATGGGTTGATTTTGTGATGAAAAACCGTACCCAACGCGGGTTCGTGCATGATTATGATGTCGTTTACGGCCCAGTCGCCAACGATCGTGTGTATGCGTCGTTTGCTTTGTATGAAGGCAATATCATTGACAAACAGAGTTTGATTGCCGAGCTGAAGACCTATAAGCTCGTTGACCAATATCTTTTTCATACAAGCGACGCACTGAGAGCGTTGTCGTTTTTGGAAGGAAAGGAGGTCTTGCCATGACTCGGACCATCAATCAAGGCAATCTGTATCTGTTGCTCCCTTCCAAAATCTGCTGGATAGTCGATATGCTGACGGAAGAAAAAGGCATCGGCATAGCTGAGGCCATTAAAGAGGTGTATTCTTCGGATACCTACAAACGACTTGAAACCGAGAACACCAAGCTTTGGCACTGGGGGCCGGTAGCGCTGTTAGAAGCCATGGAAGAATGAAAAAACTCAAAAAAGCGAGAACTTCCGAGAAAGAAAGCTAATAACCTCTTCTTTCATTCTTCTTTCCCCCTCACTAACCGCACCGCCGTCCGTGCATGAGGATAATACGGCATCGTGGTATATAGGTGTTCATCATCAAAATCAATGCGCCAACAAAACCACGGCTCACAACGTGTTTCCGACCAATAAGCACCATAAGAACCTGTGATTTCCCACATGGTCTCCCGTTCGGGAACCAAACCGCTTGCTGGCAGAAAAACGGCTCCATTGGCTTCCAAAACCTGCTCCCAGTCATGAGCTGAAATGACATTGCTGGAATAACTAGCCAGGAAATCGTTGGCATAATTGATTGGGAAACAGTTTGATTTCCAATGGTCAGGGAAGAGAACCATTCCGTTGACCCCGTTCACAATGGCTTTGGCATATCGCCAACCGGATTCGGTATTGCGTTTCTCCAAAAAAACCTCCATTCCTGCATGGTCATAGTCCGCCACAAGCCTTCTTGGTTGCCCCCGTTCACAATCGCGTTATAGCCCCAGTCGGCTTGTCCGGTCTGTTCGTGCAAGTCGCAACTGTCGCATCCGTATGCGGCATGAGCATACTGGGCAAAGTCAATGCTTAAATCTGTCTCGCATGGCCAGGGCTGGTAACACTCGGCCCCATGGTCATAACCGCTTGCGCTCCATGCAAACAAATCGATCCGGCCCTCATAATGATAGGTCGCTAACCTATTGTTGCATTTGATGCCGTTTTCAAACACGTTGCCTACCGAGTCGTTTCCCACGAAATCCCATTGGTGTTCGGCAAAGCGCCATGTGTTGGTGGAGGCTTGGTATTGCAAGTTGCCTTTCGAGAAAACCACCTGGTCGTCCGCCTCGTTGATGGTGAACAGGCCGTTGATGGCGCCTTCGGGTGCGGCAGGACGAGGCGGAAGAGGTTCCTCCCTGTTGTTCACCAACCAGATGATGGCTCCAATCAACACTGCCGCAACTAAACCTAACCCAATCCTCGAAGTGACCTTCGTCACTTCGCCTCGCCGAATGGCTTTCCGCAATGCCTCTATGCTTTGGTAACGTTCTTTAGGGTCCTCCTTCAGGCATTGCCCGACAATGGATTCCTTGGCTAAATGGTATTGCTGAATCAGCTTTCCGAGGGCGTAGATGTCGGTGGCGGGGGAGATGAGATGGGTTTTTGCGGCCAATTGTTCAGGGGCGCAGTAGTCGCGGGTATAGCCCAAGTCGTAAACGAAACTCTCGCTCCAGCCGAAGCCGAGGTCGATGAGCTTGACATGGTGGCCTCTGTTGGTAATGAGGATGTTGCGCGGCTTCAGGTCGAGGTGAAGCATGCCTTTGTCGTGGACGTAAGCCAAGGCCGAAAACAGCTCATCGAGAAAACGCTTTCTGTTTCCTTTGTCGAGGAAATAGTCGGGATGCTGGGCGACGAATTCCTCCAAGTTGTCGCCGTCCACATAGTCCATGCGGATGAAGGGACCGTTTTCATCTTCGTCAAAAACGGCGTAGTGGACGATGTTGGGGTGCTCCAGTTCGCTACCCAACTCAAACTCCTTGCGGAAGAGGCTCATGTAGGCCTCCGATTGGCGGTATTGCGGCTTGGGTCGCTTCACGCAATAGACGCGGCTGTCCTTCACCAGTTTGTAGCAGTCGGCCGTGCCACCACCGTCAAACAGGACTTCGTCTTGAACCTGCGCCGCAGGGTTGGTATAGTCGGAATCTGTGGTCATGATGCCTCGTTGATGAAGAGTTCCGTGAGTCCGTTCTGCTTGCCTGCCACGTAGCCCAACTCGTTGCCAGCGGCATCTTGCATCACTTGTCCGTCCCTGACGACCTGCAGCACCTGAAGTGGGTATTGCAGCCTGAAGCTGTAAATCAGCACCTCATCGTCGGGACGGAGCTTCCCATTGAGGCTTTTCGTCACGCGGAAGCGGTTCTCGCCGATACAGCGCAGGGCGATGTGGCGGTCGGGGAACCATGAGGCCTCCACCGAGGCGCCTTCGCGGATTTCGTCGGCGAAGAAGGCCTTCTCCACCCAGTCGCTTTCCACGGGCTGGATGCCGTTCAAGGTCTCCCAATTGGACGAACCCAAGTAATGCGCCACGGCATCGAGGGTGGCCTTGCGCGGCTCGATGGGCGACTTGGCGTAACCCATCAGCCTTTTCAGGGTGTTGACACCTAAACGGTCACCGGGTGGAAACGACTCCGACAACACCTCGAAGTCCTTGGGATTGCTGAAATCCAGCCCCGACTTCTGCCGTATGGCCTCAATGATGGAAAAGGGTAACATCTGCTGAATTTTTTCGGCAAAGATACGGATTTCCGCAAGATGTTGGACTGCAAAATACAAATGGATGAAATGGATGGCGCTTCGACAAACGCTGTGTCCTATTTTTGCGCCGAAAACAAGGCGAAGCATGGAAGACGCAAGCAACATCCACATCGGGCAGCTCATCAAGACGCAACTCAAAGCCGACCAACGCAGCGCCAGCTGGATGGCACGAGAAATCGGATGCACCCGCAACCATGTCTACAAAATCTTCAACAGGCCCTCGCTCGAAGGCGACTTGCTTCTCAAGATTTCCATCGCCATGAGCTTCAATTTCTTCCAATATTACATGGCGGAGTTCGTCAAAGGCATGAAAACACGGGTGGGCGAGGAATAATTTGGGTGGTTTGGTAGGGAATCCTTTCCTATTCCTTATCTTTGCGCCAAAATTGAGCCAATGAATAACACTTTCACCATCGGAGGTCAGATTGTCGACCTCGTCAATTCCAGGATTTTCTCGGGAGTCGTAGTCGTCGAAGACGGCAAAATCACCAAGATAGAACAGCAGCCTGTGGGCAACACGCAATACATCATGCCGGGTTTTGTCGATGCGCACGTGCACATTGAGAGTTCGATGCTCGTGCCTTCCGAGTTTGCCCGCTTGGCCGTCTGCCACGGGACGGTGGCTACCGTCAGCGACCCGCACGAAATTGCTAACGTTTTGGGCAAAAAAGGCATCCGCTATATGATTGAAAACGGCACGAAAGTGCCGTTCAAGTTCTTTTTTGGTGCGCCAAGCTGTGTGCCTTCTACGGTTTTCGAGACCTCTGGCTTCACCATTGATGCCGACGATATCGAAGAATTGATGGCTTCGCCCGACATTTATTACCTTTCGGAGGTGATGAACTATCCTGGCGTCATCAACGAGGACCCCGAACTGATGCGAAAAATCGCGTCGGCAAAGAAATATGGCAAGCCTATCGACGGTCACGCTCCTGCGGTAACGGGCGAGGCCTTGGAGAAATACGTGAAGGCGGGCATCACCACCGACCACGAATGTTTCCGCTACGAAGGCGCTTTGGAAAAAATCGGCCTCGGCATGAAAATCCTCATCCGCGAAGGCAGTGCCGCCAAGAACTTCGAGGCGCTCATTCCGCTGATGGAGTCGCACCCCGACAAACTGATGTTCTGCTCCGACGACAAGCATCCCAACGAGCTGGTGAAAGGTCATGTCGACGAGCTGGTGCAGAGGTCTATTGCGTTGGGTTACAACGTTATGGATGTACTGAAAGCCGCTTCGCTCAATGCCGTCAGGCATTATAAACTCAACGTGGGCATGCTGCAGGTGGGCGACGATGCCGACTTCATCGTGGTCGATGATTTGAGGAATCCTGTGGCGCAACAGACGTATATCAAGGGTATGTTGGTGGCCGAAAACGGCACTTCAAACATCAAATATGTGGAGGCTGAGACGCCCAATTATTTTGAATGTCCTTTCCTTCAAGCCGAAGACCTCTTTGTCCCTGACGAAGGAAAGAAAATCAAGGTTATTGAATGCCTTGACGGACAACTGATTACTAAATCCTTCCTCGCTGAGCCGAAGGTAGAAAACGGGGGCATCGTCAGCGATGTGGAACGCGACATTCTGAAAATGGTGGTCGTCAACCGCTACCAACCGAGCAAGCCTGCCGTGGCTTTCATCAAGAATTTTGGCCTCAAACGTGGAGCCTTGGCTTCGAGTGTGGCCCACGACAGCCACAACATCGTGGCGGTGGGTGTCAGCGACCGCGACATTCTTCATGCCGTCAACCTGCTCATTGAGCACGGTGGTGGCGTGACCGCCTATTGTGGCACGGAGATGGTGGCGGTGCCCTTGCCTGTGGCGGGACTGATGAGCAACGAAGACGGCTACGAGGTGGCGCAAGCCTACCAAAATGCCGATGCCTTGGCAAAACGCTTAGGCTCAACGCTCTATGCGCCATTTATGACCTTGGCTTTCATGGCGCTACTGGTCATCCCCGAGCTGAAACTCAGCGACCAGGGCTTGTTTGACGTCAACAAGTTTGAAATCACTTCGATTTACGGTGACTAAAGCATGTTGACGCGGTTGGCGTCTTGCTTCACGAAGATGGCCAGCATCATGGTGAAGGCCAGCATGCTGGATCCGCCATAACTCAAGAAGGGTAGGGGGATGCCGATGACGGGCATCAGGCCAATGGTCATACCTATATTAATAAAGAAATGCATGAAAATGATGCCTGCGATGGCATAGCCATACACACGACCGAAGGTCGACTTTTGTCGCTCCGCCAGGGTCACGATGCGCAGGAGCAATCCTACATAGAGCAGCACCACGGCAGCCGTGCCGAGGAATCCGCCTTCTTCGCCTATCGTGCAGAAAATGAAGTCAGTGTGCTGCTCGGGGACGAAGTCGTATTTGGTCTGGGTGCCTTGCAAGAAGCCTTTGCCGCTGAAGCCGCCCGAGCCGATGGCGATTTTCGACTGGTGCACGTTGTAGCCCACGCCTTGGGGGTCGTCGAGTTTGCCGAGCATCACCAGAATGCGGTTTTGCTGGTGTTCCTGAAGCACCTTATGGAAGGCGTAATCCACCGAAAACACGAACGCAAACATGAAGGCGAACACGGCTACCATCCTGATGAGGTGCTTCTTTTTGGTGAGCAGATAATAGGTCAATGTGAGGACGAAAAGGGCTCCAAGGATGATGTACATCACCTTTTGGGACCATACCAAGGTGAAGATAAACAGGAGGACGGCTGCCACGCCGGCCACCATCAGCCAACCGGCGCCGGGGAAGCCTTCGCGGTAGAGCACAAAGATGAACGATATGAAAACGAGGGCCGATCCGGTGTCGTTTTGCAGCAGCACCAGCGCCATGGGGGCGAGGACGAAAAGGGCTGCAACGATCTGGTCTTTACGCTTTTGCAGGTCTACGTCCAAGCGGTCGAGGTAGCCCGCCAAAGCCAAGGCCGTGGCCATTTTGGCGAATTCGGAAGGCTGGAACTTGACGCCTGCGCCGAGGTCGATCCACGAAGTGGCGCCTTTGGTGGCCTTGCCGTAGGCCAACACGACAAACAAGGCGGCAAGGAAGAAGAAATAGATCCAGAGGGAGAAGGCGTTGAAGAACTTGGCATCGATGAGCAAGATGAGAAAGCCTATGAACAGCGAAGCGCCGATCCAAAGCAGCTGTTTGCCATAGACTTGCGACAGGTCGAAGATGCTGGGATGGGCCTCATTGTATCGGGCCGAGAAGATGCTGAACCAGCCTATCAAGACCAATGCGAAATAGATAAGCACGGTCAGCCAGTCGATTTTTCCTATGATACTATTCCTGTCGTTCATCGTTCGTTCTTATATGATATTCTGCCTTCCATCATACGTTTCTCAAGGTCTTCGCGTGTGGTATACCCTCGTATGTATTTCTCGATCATCAGGCTGGCGATGGGGGCGGCCCAGGTGGCGCCATAGCCACCGTTTTCGATGATGACGGCCAAGGCGATTTTGGGGTTCTCGTATGGCGCGAAGGCAATGAAGTTGGAGTGATAGTTGCCGTGTGGGTTTTGTGCTGTTCCCGTCTTGCCGCATTGAGCGATGTCTTTCATCTCGTAGCGTCGGGCGGTGCCGTGCGGTCCGCTGAAGACGGTGCGCAGGCCGGCTTTCATCGTTCTGACGTATTTAGGATTGATGCCTGGGTCGACTTTGGTGGTCATCACCTCGGGGATGGCAGTGGTGTCGCCAAAACACTTGATCAGATGCGGCGGATAGTAGTAGCCTTCGTTGGCGATGTAGGCAGCGATGTTGGCCAGCTGCAGGGGGGTCACCAGCACCTCGCCTTGTCCGATGCCCAACGAGCGGATGGTCACGGCATTCCACTGGTCTTGGTACATCTTGTCGTAGTATTCGCGCGACGGGATGTTGCCTGCGCGTTCGGCGGGCACGTCGGTGTTGAACTTATGGCCGAGGCCCAGTTTGTAAGTCATGTCTTTCCAGTATTCGTAGCCTTTCTTGACGCCGCCAAACTTCGGGTTGTTGATGGTGGCCTTGAACGACTCGTAGAAATAGGGGTTGCATGAGTTCATGATGGCGTTGGCGAAGTCGGGGCTGGGGCCGTGGTGGTGGGTGCATTTGATGGGCAGCGAACCAGGTCCCGCACAATGGAAGCAAGTGGCGGGGGTGATGCTACCGCTTTGCATAGCGATGAGGCCAACCACGCTCTTGAAAGTGGAGCCTGGGGGATAGGTGCCGTTGGTGGCACGGTTGATGAGGGGCTTCATCGGGTCTTCTTGCAGCTCCTTGTAATGCTTTCCGCGCTCGCGGCCCACGAGCAGGTTGGGGTCGTAGGTGGGGCTGGTGACGAAAGCCAGAATCTGTCCCGTGGCAGGCTCGATGGCCACGATGGAGCCTATCTTGCCCACCATCAATTGCTCGCCGTAGGCCTGCAACTCGGCGTCGAGGCCGAGGTAGATGTCTTTTCCGGCTACGGGCTCACGGTCGTATTCTCCGTCCATGAAGCTGCCCATCTCGCGGTTGTGCACGTCGACCATCATTACCTTCAGGCCTTTCACGCCGCGCAGCTCCTTCTCGTATGACTTCTCGATGCCCGACTTGCCGACGTAGTCCCCTTGGCGGTAGTAGTTCTCTCCTTCCTTGTCCTTTTCGAGTTCGCCCTTGCTGATTTCACCGATATCGCCCAAGGTGTGGGCCGCGATGGACTTGGGATAATGGCGCACCGTACGGGTCTGGAAATAAAAGCCTGGGTAGCGGTAGAGCACTTCGGCGATGTGGGCATAGTTCTCTTTCGAGACCTGCGTCATGAAAGGCGACGGCCTGAAATAAGACTCGTTTTTTGCCTTTTCCATACGCTCTACAAACGAAGCCTTGTCAATATCCAATAGATGACAGAAGGTGGCAGTATCGAAGGGATCGAGAGAATCGCGTTTCATGGCCTGGCGCGGGATGACCATCAGGTCGTAGACGGCCTCGTTGAACACCAGAAGCTCGCCGTTGCGGTCGTACATCTTGCCGCGGGCAGGGTATTGGGTGACGTAACGCAAAGCGTTGTTGTCGGCCAGCGCCACATAGCTTTTGTCGACCACTTGGAGCGAAAACAACTTGAGGATAAAGACAATCCCAGCGGCAATGAAGACGCCCATAACCAGTAACTTCCTGGGTGACAGACTATTGTTCTTTGTTCTCATAATGTATTTCGCGATGGACAAAAGTATAAGTTTTTCTTGATTTCGCGATGACTTTTGTGCCTATTTTTTTTGAAATATTTTTCTTTTCGCTCAAAATTGGGCTGTTAAAGGAAGGAAATCACTTTTTTTCGTAAATTTGCACGGTTTTTTTATGCACTAAAAGCAATGAAGAGAATAGCAATGGTAATGGTAGCCCTGTGCCTTGTTCTTATGGGCTGCGAGCAACAGGTTAAGGATAACGTGCTGATACATCGTAGTTTCTATAATACCATTTGGGAGCGCTTCGACTATGTGGCTACCGATGTTGTAGTGAAGGAAGCGACGACTTACGATTTGAATTTGAGCATCAGTTTCACCGAGGACTACCCTTACGACTACATCGATTTGGTGTTTGTGGTCTTCACCAGCGAGGGTGACCGTTATCGTGCTAAAGAGTATAAGCCTAAGCTTAAAGATGCCGACGGGCAATGGAGTGCCCAACTTGTCGACGGGTGCTACACCTTCACGCTGCCCATCAACAAACAGCTGGTCATCAACGATTCGGGTACCTATCGTTTCCAGATCGAACAGAAGATGCCAATTACGCCATTGGTGGGCGTGAAAGAACTGACGCTGCTAAACAATTGAAAAACAATAACCGACAAACCTCGCCGATATGAGAAACATGAAAAAAAACATGAGGTTCGGATGGGCAGCCTTGCTGCTCTCTGTGATGTTCGCGTCATGCGTGCCTCAAGAGAAAATGCTTTATCTGAAAAATGCCCAGATGGCCGCTGAGAACCAGTCCATCAACTATGTGAACGAACGTTCGGCGGATCACAAACTTCAGCCAGGCGACAATCTTTACATCCGTTTCATCAATACGATGGATGAACGCAATGCCGCATCGCTTTCCGGAGAGTCCTCCTACCGGTCGACCCAACTCTCATCTGACGCTAGCATCTACCTCCAGTCCTACACCCTTGATGATGAGGGATTCATCGAGTTGCCCTTGGCGGGAAAGATTGAATTGAAGAACCTGAGTATCGACCAAGCCAAAGACAAGATGCAGCAAGAGGTGAATAAGTTCATGACCCAAACCACGCTCATTGTGAAATTGTCGAATTTCAACCTGAGCATCCTGGGCGAGGTGAACAAACCCGGTATGTATAAGGTCTACCAGTCGCAAATCAACCTCTTTGAAGCCGTCGCCATGGCAGGCAACATGACCAACTTTGCAAAGACCAGCGAAGTGAAAATCGTGCGCCAAACCGACAACGGCTCCGAAATCATCACCGTCGACATGGGTGCGGCCGACATCCTCTCATCGCCCTATTATTACCTGAAACCCAACGACATCATCTACATCGAGCCACTCAAGATCAAATCGTGGGGCTTCACCGCCTTCCCCTATTCGACGGTCATCTCCATCGTCACGTTGGGCGTAACCATGTTGACCTTATATTTGAACAACAAGAAATAACTTTGTTATGGCAAACGATAAATCATACGCTCCTCAGCAAACCAACGAAGAACAGTCGGTTGACATCAAGCAGATGATCTACATTGCCTTAGGTCATTGGTACTTGTTCGTGATATTTGTCGTAGTGGCCCTGGCGATTTGTTTTGTGGTGAACCGGTATTCCAAGAAGGTTTACCAGACCACGGGTACGGTGCTCATCCAGGAGGATTATAATAGATACGATCCTACCGCCATCATGACCTCGATGACCTACGGAACGATGCAGAACATCGAAAACGAGATCGCCGTCTTGAAATCCTATTCGCTTGCCGACCGTGTGGTGAAGAAGATGGGCATCGAGGTGACGTATTGGGAAAAAGGGCGCATCGCATCCAAGGAGATGTACAACAGCTCGCCTTTCTATGTGGAGTTTGAACGCTCGGTGCCACAAGCCGTGGGTTTGGCATACGAGATTGCCTTTCTTGATAACGGCACGTTCACGCTGCACGCCTCGGGTGACGGGCTAACCAAATATGACTACATCTTATGCCAGCAAACCGAATACGATCCTTTTGCCCAGATCGACTTCACAGGCGAGTTCAAACTGGGTGAGTGGGTCGACAACGGATACAACCGCATCCGTATCACGAAGATTGAAAATGCCGCCGCTGAGAGTTTCGACAAAAAAATGTCTTTCTGGCTCAATAGCTATCCTTCGCTCATCGCTCAAATGAGCAATTTTTCTGTGGCCCCCACCTCGAAACAGTCGTCGGTGGCAGCAGTGGTGATGAAAGGAACCAACAGGCTGAAAATCGTTGACTTCGTCAATATGTTGATGAACGAGTATGTCATGCGCGGGCTCGAGAAAAAGAACCTCGTCTCAGAGAACACCATCGAGTTCATCGACAACGAATTAAGTGGCATCCAAGAGTCACTTAACCAGGCGGAGAGCGAACTGAAGGATTTCCGTCAGACCAATGACCTCATGAACCTCGATTTGCAGGCCAACCAGATGTACACCAACCTCCAAGCATTGGCGAAAGAACGGGCCGAGATGGTTGTCAACGTGAAGATTTACAAGCGTTTGCAAGATTATATCAGAGTTCAGATTGACGACCCCGAAAACCTGGCCGCACCGAGCACCATGGGCATCAACGACCCGTTGCTCGACCAGCTGGCGCACGACTTGGTCACCCTGTCGCAAACCAAAGCCACCCAAATGCTGACCCTCACCGAGCAGCACCCACAGATTGTGAAACTCAACGAGCAGATTGTGACCACGAAAAAGGCCTTGCTTGAAAACATCAACAATCTTGTCGACAATGCCCAAACCAGTCTCAACGAGATTGACCGTCGCATCGCCGCCCTCGAGGCGGAATCGCGCAGGCTCCCTAGCAAGCAGCAGCAATTGATCAACTACCAGCGTAATTTCGACTTCACGGACGAGACTTATAAATACTTGATGCGTCGTCGTGCCGAAGCCCAGATCTTGAAGGCATCCAACACGCCCGACAACGAGATTCTTGACGAAGCCCGCCTCGAACGGACGGTGAGAATTGCACCGCGTACCACGATGAACTACCTCATCGCCCTTATCCTCGGCTTGCTCATCCCCGCACTCTATCTCTTTTTGAAGAACTACTTCAACGTGAGCATCACCGACCGCAAAGACGTGGAGAAGATCACCAAGTTCCCCATCATTGGCCAGGTGGCACAGTCGAGCGACAAAGACCCGATGGTGGTCATCAACAACCCCAAGGCTCCTATCGCCGAGTCATACCGCTCGATACGCACCAACATTGAGTTTCTCACCCAAGGCAAGCCGAAGAGCACCATACTGGTCACGGGCGACATGCAGAGCATCGGCAAGACCTTCAACAGTATCAACATAGCCTCCATATATGCCTTCTACGGCAAAAAGACGGTGCTGCTAGGCTTCGACATGCGCAAACCGAAGCTCTTCCAAGAATTTGGCCTCAACAACAACGTGGGCCTCAGCTCCTTCCTGTCGAACAAGGAGACGCTCGACAACATCATCCAGCCGTCGAAACACATCCCGACGCTCGACGTCATCACCAGCGGCCCCATCCCGCCCAACCCGGCCGAGCTTATCGCCTCGGAGAAGTGCAACGAGCTTTTCGAACAACTCAAGGAAAGATACGACTATATCATCATCGACACGCCGCCGCTGGGATTGGTCACCGACTCGTTCCTCCTGATGCGTTATTCCGATGTCAACCTGTTTATCGTGCGCCAAGGTGTTACCAACAAGAACATCTTAGGCAGCATCATCAAGGACCTTGAAGACCGTGGCATCAGCGCCTCCATCATCATCAATGGCATCGAGACCAACGGTGCCTATGGCTACGGTCGGCGTTATGGCTATAGCTACGGTTATGGCTACGGTTACGGCAATTACAAGAACTCCAACTCGAGTTATTACGGCAGCGACTATTATGGGGAGGAATACGACGAAAGTCGGAAAAAAAGAAGAGCAAAGCCAAATGATGAAGCCAAATGACGAATGAACAAACAGTAAGACATTGGCATGCCCTCTATGTCAGGTCGCGAGCCGAGAAGAAGGTGCTTCAGCAGCTCGAGGACATGGGTGTGAAAGCCTATCTGCCTTTGGTGACCAAAATGAAGCAATGGAGCGACCGCCGCAAGAAGATAGAGGAGCCGCTCTTCAAGTCATACGTGTTTGTCTTTTCCAATGCCAAGGAATACATCCCCATCCTCAACGTCTACGGGGTGCTCAAGTTCGTCAGCTTCGAGAAACAACCCGTCGTCGTGCCCGAGAACCAAATCCTTGCCATCAAGAAGTTTGTGGATGACTACGAACGTGGAGAGGGGTATAAGATGATGAACAACGATGAACTGAAGAAGGGCCAGATGGTACGCATCATCACCGGACCGATGAAGGGACTGAAAGGCAGGCTCGAGTCGATCGAGAAAAAGCGGCATCTGATAGTCTTTATCGACGTGGTCGGACAAAGCATACCAGTGCACTTGCCGAGAGCCAAAGTGGAGCCCGTTTATGAAGAGGAAAAATGAAAATGTGTTGACTTTGGAGGATTATTTCTATATTTGCACGAAATTTACAGTACGAATCATCATAAAACAGATACATCATGGATTCTGAAAGATCAAAGAAACAAACAAAACAGCCGATATGGCTTTATGCCCTGCTCGGCTTGTTGGCCATTGGCTTAGTCGTCATGCTGGTGCGTAATGGCAACATGAAGACCAACTTACAAGAGCTAGAGGCTGAGAAGGAGATGCAACGCATTGACTTCCAAGCCGAAGTCGATAGTTTGATGAAGGTTCACAACGAGTTGAAGGAGAGCTATGGCGAGTTGAGTCAGGAGCTGGCCGAAAAAGATAGCATCATCCAAGCCGATGCCGTCGAAATCAAGAAATTGCTGGATTCGCAGTGGGACTACAACTACGTCAAGAAGAAACTCGCCCAGTTGCAGAACATCTCACAGCGTTATGTGCGCCAAATGGACTCGCTTTACACCGTCAACCGTGAGCTCGTGGCCGAAAACGAGCGTATCCGTGAGGAGTTCCAAGCCGAACGCCGTCAGAACACCAACCTGACCCGCCAGAAAGACGAGTTGGCCAACAAGGTCAACCAGGCTGCCTACTTGAAGCTATACAACTACACTGCCCAGGCAGTCCGCTTCAGAGGTGGCGACAAGGAGACCGAGACCGACCGTGCCAACCGTGCCGAACGCATCCGCGTCGACTTTACCGTGGGCGCCAACGATTTGGTGCAACCCGGCAGCAAGGTCTTCTACATCCGCATCGCCGACCCCACCAAGGCCATCATCAGCAAGGGTTCGGGCGACGAGTATTCGTTTAAGTCGAACGGCGAAACGCTGCAGTTCACCGAGAAGGTGCGCGTCAACTACGACGGCAACGAGACGGCCGTGCGGGCCTACTACACCCATCCCAGCGACAGGGAGATGCGCCCTGGCACCTATTTCATCGATGTGTATGAGCAAGGTGGCAAGCTGGTCGGACAAACCTCAATAAATTTGAAGTAATGTTTTTTCATTCATTTTGATTGTTTGGCGAGCCAACCTTCGGGTTGGCTTTTTTTATTCCAGCACCGATTTCAGGACCTCGTGCGAGTGGAAGTCGTTCATCACTGGGGCGTGCAGCCGCATGAAGACGATGAGCTTGTCGAGCAGGTCGCGGCGTTGGCTGGTCTTCAGCGGCACCTGGCAGGCTTCGTCGACGCCCAGGTTGAGTAGCTGCGACAGAAGCGCGGCCACGTCAGGGTCGAGGTAGTAAGGATGCACGGGAAAGTCGTGGGCAAACGAGCCCTCCATCAGGTCGAAGCACCAGCCCTCCTGCCTGTTGGTCTTGGGATAGAAACCAAGATGGCGTGTCATCTCCAAGGTGAAAAAAAGAGGGAAATTGGCAAAACGCTCGTCCACCAGGTCGAGCCAAAGCATGGAACGTTGGATGAAATCGAACAGCGCCTCGTTTTGCTCTTGTTCGGTGATGGTTTTGGTAAGCAGCTCGCTGACGTACATCAAGATGGCGCTTTTGTTCATCACGAAGGGAATGCTTTGATAGACATGGGTGAGTTGCACGTCCTTCAGGTATTTCAGCGTCCCTTTGGCGGGTCGGCTGGCTTCCACAAAATGGATGAGACTCATGTTTTGGAACAAGGCCACGCGGTTTTTGGAACCTCGGTTGAAGGCTCCTTTCACCATATAGGATTGCAGGCCGTAGTTGCGGGTGTAGACCCTCACGATCAGGCTGGTGTCGCCATAGCGGATGGATTGCAGAACGATGCCTTGTATCTTGTCGTCCATCAATTCATGATGAGGATTTTGGTGGCGAATTTGTCGGTGCCTTGCTTGGTGCTCACGAAGATGAGGTAGACGCCAGGCTCCACCTTCTGGCCGTTGATGTTGGTGCAGTCCCAAACGGCTTGTCCGCCTTCCGAGATCAGTTGGGTGACGAAGACGCCATCGACGGTGGTGATTCTGACCAAGGTGTTGGCCACCAAGCCTTTGATGCCCACATAGCCCGAATAGTCGGGACGCACGGGGTTGGGGTAGGCCACCACGTCGCTCACGTAAGGCTCGGCGGGTGATGCCTCGCCGCGATAGGAGATGACGCCGCTGTCGGTGCCGAAAAACACCTCACCGTTCTTGTCGATGGCAATCGTGTTGACGGCGTTTTCGGGCAGGGGACTGTTGGTCGTGTTGAAGTTGTGGATTTCTTCGGGGTTGCCGTCGAACGACATCAGGTAGACGCCCGACTCGAGGCAGAACCACATCTCGTTGCTGCCTTCGACGGCGGCCATCGAGAGCACGCTCGAGCCGTCGAAGAGCCAGTCGAATTGGTCGGTGCCGTCGTTGCGATTCACTCTTTTTTGGGTGGCGTCGAAGTTGGAGCCTGAGAAGATCTTGGTGCTGTTTTCGAACAGGCACGGGCCGCTATTGGTGCCCACCCAAACGGCGCCGTTTGGGTCGAGGGCAAGGCAGTTGACCGAGCCCAGCAGATGGCCGTTGCCGATGGCGGTGTTGAGGACGACGGCTTGGTCGTCGGCAGTGATGTCGAAGGTGCCGCCGTCGTTGAAGACGATCAAGGTGCCGTCGCGAGTGATGATCCACTTGTAGTCGTTTTTGTCGATGAGCATCGTTCCGATGTCCATTCCGCTCAGGTTGCTGCCGAGGTTGAACGAATGCCAGTTGCCGTTGCGTTCCATCACCGAGAGCATGTTGGAGGCTCCCGTGTTGGCTACCCAGAGGTTGCCTTTGCTGTCGAAGCCGAGTCCGCTGATGTTGATCAGGTTGGGGTCTTGCACCCAATAATCGAGGGTGCTGTTGTCGGCGTTGTAGATCTCGACGAGTTCGTCGCCTTTGAATTTCATCACGCCGTAGCCCCAGGTGCCGACGTAGGTCACCGACGGGTCGAAGGGGTCGGTGGCCGTGCATACGAAGTCGGAGAAGTCGGTGAGCTCCGACATCGTGTTTCTGTTGAAGATGGTCCACATTCCGTCGAAGCGAGCCACGCCGTCTTTTATGTAGCGTTTGCTCCAGTTGGAGGCATGACCTCCAGTGGCGATCCACACTTGGTCGCCGCAGGCTTTCAGTTCAAACACGTTCTTCGAGGCGGGTCCGTTGGGTTTCACGTCCATGTTGTTCCATCCGTCGGAGGTCTTGATGAGTCCGCGGCGTGTGTCGCCAATCCAGTAGTTCCCGTTATTGTCGATGGCGGTGGAGAGGGGCTCGATGGAACCACCGGGGTTGTAGATGGTGATGGTCTCGTTGAGGTTGCGGTCGTACACCTTTACGCCGTAGCGGTTGGTGATGACGAAGCGGTCGTTGTAGGCCCGAAGTTCGTATTTTTGGCTCTTCTCGAGTTTGTCGAAGTAGCCCCATTGGTTGCCATTGAGTTCGTAGAGTGTGTCGGCATCGTAGCCGCCATCAAAGTTGAGGTAGAGTTTGCCGGCAAACACTTCCATCTCGGTGTAGGCGTAGTGAGGGTGGATGACGCTGTTGTCGAAATGCCATGCCGAGTAGTTGGCCAGGTTTTGTGCGTTTTGCGATGCGTAGTAGACGCCGTCGTCGGTGCAGGCGTAGATGCGACTGTTGTAGAGGGCCACGTCGGTCACGTTCACGGCATCGCCTTGGTTGCCGATATAGTAGGTGTCTTTCACTTCCTTTTTCTTCAGGTCGAATACGACGATGCCGAAGCCGCAGGCCATATAGGCCAAGTCGCCGTCGAAGAAGATGTTGTTGATGCTTTTGTTGCCAACCATGACCTTGTCTTTGATGTCGCTCATGTTGTGGACCTTGTTGTTGGCGTCGACGAGGTCGACGTTGGCGTTGGTATAGGCCACGAGGAGTTGTCGTTGGCTCTCGTTGTAGCGCATGGCGCTGATGCCGATGTCCGACAACCCGTTGATTTTGTTGAGGATGTTGATGGAGTTGTCGTCGGTGTCGTAGTAGAACAGCTCGTATTCGGTGGCGGCATAGATGCGGTGTCCGACGGGTTCCACGGCGATCACTTTCTGATAGGGCAGGTGGGTGCGCCAGTTGCCGATGGAGACGCCGTCTTGGGCGAACGAGGCCAAGGTGAGGGCCATCGTTATGATAAAGGTAAACACATGTTTCTTCATAGAGAATAGATTTAGGCGGTAAAGATACGAATTTATAAGATGATAACGCTGTTTTTTGCGAAATGTTTTATAACTTTGCAGTGAAAACTTGATAAAATGAAGAAACATATACCTTTCACTGGGATTTGGGTGACGGTGGTGTTGCTAGCAGTGATAATGGCTTGCAACCCTCACGAAGAGAAGGCTGTGGAGCCGATGGGAAAACCAATCTCTGAATTGGCTGCCATCGACAGCCTGATGTGGCGGCAGCCGGATAGTGCTTTGATGTTGATGTTGGCGTTTTCGGTTAGCCCTGAGGCGGACAGTTTGAATGTATTTGAAGGGCACTACTGCCAACTACTGATCTCTGAGCTGCTGTATAAAAATTATAAACCTCAAAGCAATCGGGATGAGCTACTGCGGGCGGTGGATTATTTTGATAGCCTGACACTCACGCAAAACGACAACCCTAACCCTTGGAACCGTCATTGCGGACACGATCCGCAATCTCCTGAACAACACGACAACCTCTCATTCCTGAACGCCCGCGCCCATTATATTAATGGTGCAGGGTTTTATGAACAAGGAAATGTGGTGAACGCTTGCGCAGAATACCTGAAGGCGTTGGAGGTGGTGGAGGAACATTTTGAAGAGAAAGCACTGACGGGGAAGAAAGCTGTTTTTATGTTTTATACTTATAATAGGCTATTGGAGCTGTTTTCAGCACAATTTATGATGGATCCAGCCCTTTCTTGCGGTGAAAAGGCTTTGGCATATTGCCGAAAAGCTCCTTCTTTATCCAAAGAGATTCCCAATACATATTTTCACATCGGGAAACAATACGACAAGAAGGGAGAAAAAGACGTTGCAAGGAGTTATTATGAGATGGCCATAGAAGAAATATCCGATACTAATAGTTTTATTTACAGGGATGCCGTTTCCATGAAAGCACTTTGCGACTATCAGTTAGGTTTAGGAGCGGAACAATCACTGAATACAATGAAGCAGAGCCTTACTTCTGTCAAAGATGATAGAGAGAAAGTCATCCGTTTTTTGGTCATAGGATCGGTTTATTCCGAGGAAGGCATTTATGATTCGGCACTTCGTTACTTTGAATTGGCATTTGAAAAAGAGTCAGATGCAACTTCTAAAATCAGGGCTGCGGAAGGCATACGTGTTGTTTACGACAGTCTTGGCGACAGAGAGAAAGCAAATGAGTTTATGCGTTATTTGACAGACCATAAGGAATCGGAGGGAGAAAACAAAGCATTGGTTTCGAAGCTTGAAGATTTATTCAAGACATACATGGACCAAAAGCAGCAGAAAGAAGCTGAAGAAGCACGAGAAAAGTCCATCAGAAAAACAATTGGCATCATTGTACCTATTGCTGTTTTGATCGCATTGGCTGTTTTTATTGTGGTAAAACAGAGAAGCAAAACATTGTTGAAAAAGAAGCAAGAAGAAGCAGATAGAAAACTTGGGGAGACAGAACAAGCACATGAGAAGGAACTAAGGCTGAGGCAGGCCGAGGCCGGCAAGGTTTTGGAAGAAACAAAAAAGAAATACGAGGAAGAACTGAGACAACTGAAAGCGGATACCGAACAGCAGTTGGAGGAGGTGGAAAGGAAACACCAACATTGGATGGCCGAGGCAAAAGAACGGCACGAAGAAGAATTGAGAGAGCAGAGAGACCTGTCGGAAAAGGAGATGGAGAAGACCAAGAAACGGCACGAGGAGGAATTGGAAGCAGAGCGTCTGGCCTACCAAGCGGAAATGGCAGAGAAAGAGGCTATGGCACAGACAGAACGCAAACTGCACGAAGAAACATTGAAAAGGCATCAGGTTGAAACCGAACAGAGAATGTCGGAGGCCGAACGAAAGCATCAGCAAAAATTGGAGGAGATTGCTGGGAAACATGAGCTGGAGATGCAGGCGCAGCAAGACAAGACCAAGAAAGAGGCAGAACAGACACGAAAGCGACACGCTTCGGAGCTGGAGGCTGAACGGCTGGCCTACCAGAAGGAACGGGAAGCCTTGCGGCAAAGCCTCCGGCAGCGTGAAGAACAAGTGAACGCCTTGGAAACGGCCTTGGTCCAGCAACGCGAGGAGGCGGAGCGAAGGCGCGAGGCTTTCCTGAAGGAGCCGATATGCCAACGCATCAATGAGCTGCTGCACGGCAGACACATCACCACGCGCGACACGTCGTTCAAGCATGAAGCCATCGCCCTAAAGGAAGAGGATTACAAGCAACTCAAGGAAGCCGTGGAGCGGCATTACGCAGGCTTTGACAATGCGCTTTTGAGCCGTTGCCCGAGTTTGAGGCACACCGACTTGGCGCTTTGCCACCTGCATCTGATGGGGTTGGGAGAAGGCGAGATAGCGGCATTGAGAAGCCGGACTTACTCGGGAATCAAGAAACAAAACGAGAGCTTGCAGGAGAAACTTGGGGTGAAAGGAAGCGTGGCAGAGTTGGTTTTGAGGGTGGCGGAAGGCCTTGTGGGCCCTCCAGACGGAGTTTTGAGTGAAGTTGCATGGGACGAAACACAGCGTCATTCACAGAAAAGTTCACAGAAAAATTCACAGAAAATTGTGGATTTGATCAAGGAGAGACCCGAAATAACCACTGCTGAAATGGCAGAGAGAATTGGCGTTTCGAGGCGGTCTATCGTAAACATCACCAATAGGTTACAGGAAGAGGGTGTTATTCGTCGTGTTGGGCCCGACAAGGGAGGGCATTGGGAAGTGATTTGGTAGGAGTTGTCAGTTGTTCAGTTGGTAGTTAATATATTGGCATTTATCTATCTAGGTAATGCGCTTCCCGCATGTCGGCCATGGCCAGCATGCTTCCTTTTCTTTGGACTTAATTACAGGGAGATGATGGAAAAAAGTTGGAGGAAACGGGCTGTTTTTTTCTTTATTTGTTTTTGTAACTTATTGATTATCAAGTATTACCCACCCCCTATAGATAAATTCCATCATTTCTCCAGCATGGTTTTGTGCGCCATGATTTTTTGATAGCCTAATTTTGCTGTCGAAAACTTAAACACAAATCACAAACCCTAAAATCACAAAACTATGATTAAATTAAAACAATTGATCCTGATGCTCTTCTTCGTCCTTTCGGGAGCGTTTTGCTACGCCAGTGGTGTGGCCAGAACGGAAAACGAGAAAGGAGAAGGAGCCATTCTAACCAAACAGAAAGCTCACCATGGAAGTCCTGATAAAAGTGGAAGCATTATTCCTTCAATTGTTGAACGATTAAAGCCGTATATGCCATGAAAAGACCAATATTACTGATACTTTGCGCCCTATTGCCATTTGTGGTTTTTGCCCAACAATGGGAAACCATTTTATCGGACACGGTGTCTATAAGTAGTGGCTTTATCAACGAGGACAACACCGTGGAACTTGTGGGTTATTCAGGTAACTATGGAGTCTATTTCAGGGTGTTTGGCGACGGGCGTTACGAAACGATCACTTTCCCCGCCCCCGAAGGGAAAAAACTGGTTTTGCAAACCCTGACCCCTTTGGACAATGGCGGATATTTCGTTTCGGGACGGATTATGAACAATCGACTGAATGATTCAGGCGAACTTAAGATCATGATTCTCGATGACGACTTGAATGTGGTGAAAGAACAAACCCTACAAGTGGCAGATGATTTCTTGGGATTCACAGATGGTGCCGCCGTCATGGACGACGACGGTACCATCGTCCTGTTGAAAACGGCAAGGAGGGAAAAACCCAATTTTCCACCAGGTTCATTCGAGTCAAGGGGCGTGCTGTTCCGCTTCACCCAGTCAGGAGACAGCCTGAATTGTCGGTATCTGTTGGCCGACCCGCCCGACCCGATTTGCTACATATATCAAATAGAAAGCCAAAAACTCATAAACGACCCGATTAGCAGCCAAACCATCGCAGTATGTGCAGGACAGGGCGGGTTACAGTCTCTGCTCTATTTCGATTACGACTTCAATTTGACGAATGACTATTTTATCGACGACGTATCCCTTCCAGAACTAACCTCAGGCAAGTATGTGAACAATCCTCATGTGGGATATTGGTATAATGCCAATGAAATGCTTCTGGCGGCCACACAAAGGGATCCGGACCATAATGTCAATCATCCTCATTTGCTTGTCGGGAAAATGAACCGAGAGGGGGAAATCATCGAAAAGGCCGAAATCAACAAGCCAGACACCCTGTTTTATGCCTATGGAGGAATGGCATACGCCAACGACAGCACTGTTTATGTAGCGACGAGATGCCATACGGTAAGCTGGCTTGACCCGCTCTATCCATGCGCCTATCTTGTGAGCACGGGGTTGGAAATCCTTGGGAAGGTTGAACTTTGGGACGAACTGGATTACTTTCCTCAAGCCGTATTTCCCACCAATGACGGCGGATGCGTGTATTGCATTAAGGGCGACTCTTGGTATGTCGAACCTACGGTAAAGATCATCCGTTTCTCGCGTGAGGATTTCAACCCCATTCCGTGCAGTGTGAAGGATGTTTCGCAAGAAGCGATAACTGCATCGGCTTATCCCAATCCTGCCAAGGATGAGTTGAACATTGACATCTCGGGCTTGCCGGAACACAATGAGCACCGCATTCAGATTACCGATGCCTTGGGGCACATTTGCATGGACCGCATCATCCGAGGCGAAGGGAATGTGCTTACGGTGGGGGTCGCTGGTCTATCCAAAGGCATTTATACATACAAAATCTATGACAACAAGAAAACGCTTTCCTCGGGAAAGTTTGTGAAAGAATAAAATAGCAATGGCTTTATGAATTATGCGTATGACGCGACCCCAAATCGTTACGCTGTGACAGGATTGCAGCCGGAGGCAGGACAAGAAGCCTTGTTCCCACATCAAAAAGCTACATACACTAGTTTCGACAAACTGCAGACCCTTGAGCAAAACGGCAAGACCCTTGGCGTGGACTACGACACCGACCGCCAGCGTGTGATGCAGACCTTCAGCAATGGCAATTCTACTCGTACAAAACGCTACTTTACGCCGCTTTATGAGACCGTGACCGAAAACGGCGTGACGAAAAAGTTGCACTACTTGACCTCCAGTACGGGATTGTTTGCTATCTTTGCCTCGTACAACAACGGAGGAGGCACGATGCACTACACCCTAAAAGACCACCAAGGCAACCTGACAGCCACCGTCAAGGGCGACAATGTGGAGCGGCTGAGTTACGACGCTTGGGGGCGCCGCCGCAATCCTATTGGCTTTGGCTATAGCAACGTGACCCACACTTTCGATCGTGGCTACACCCTGCACGAGCACTATGATGACTTTGACTTGATTAATATGAACGGAAGACTGTACGACCCCGTTTTAGGCCGTATGCTTTCGCCCGACATTGCCATTCAGGACGAGTATAATGCTCAGGCTTACAACCGCTATTCCTATTGCTTTAATAATCCTTTGAGATTTACGGATCCGAGCGGGTATGTTGTGACGATTCCGCCCGAGTTTGATGATTATTATTTGCCACAATATTTCGATGATTTTGAAGCATACAAAGCAGAACTGGCAAAATTGGGAGCACAGGAGGTAAATTATGAAACAAAAGAATTAGAAGGAGGCGGGGGAACCATTACAAATCTTTGTTGGACTATCGATGACAATAAATATGCAATGGTTATTGTTGATCATAATTTGAAAAATTATCATCAAAGGTTTAAAATGAGTTGCGTGGCTTCTTCTCTTGCTGCCCAAGAAAAACGGTTAAAAGGGAATATAGAATTGACAGAAGAATATTTTATGGATAAGACGAATGGATCTTATTCGGAAGGATTAAATACAAGCAAAGAATTGAAAGAGTATATAACTATGTCCCACGTATATCCAAATTACACGTATTTTAAAGCCGTTAAAAAAAATGAGTATTATGAAGGTTATACCTTTTCTGAAATGTCTAAAAATAATGGTGTATTGTTTAGGTTCTATGATGATCCATTTGATAGAAACAATCAAATTATAAATCATACAATGAATGCATCGAGAGCCATAAGCTTCAGTATCAACAACGGGCCAGAAAAACATGAGGTTATTCTTTGGGACTCTGATTTTATTGATGAAAAAGTTGGTGGTTATAGACGGTTCTTGGAATTCGCTGAGCATTTATATTATAAAATGGGCATCTTGTTCAAAAAATGATGGTTATGAAAAAGATATATCTAATGCTAATTAGTTGTATTATTGTGTGTAATGCTGCAATCTCACAATCTTTATACCATCAATTTCGTTCCGAAACAATTGATGCACAATTATCTATGGTGAAAAAGTGTTTGTTGTTGGAAGGAGAAATTGATAGTAGTATGGTATTGGTACCTGTTTTTGATGTTAGATTGGTTCAAAAAGGCAATACTCGTGATACACTCACAAAGTCATACCTAAATAGTTTACAATTTCTGAGAGAGAATGATAGTATTTCAATGGAGTTTGGTATGGATTGCTTTTATCTTTCTGAATTATATGTTTTTGATAAAAATACAGAACAGATTTATAGAGTGAAAGGTGACTTGCGTTTACCTTCCCCTACAGATGATTATAGCCAAAATCGCAAATTCTCATTATCTACAATATACGACCCAACAGTATATCGATTTATTGCAAGACTTTATATTAATAAAAGTATTGATTTTGTTTTTTTATATCCCACTTCTTGGGGTGAAGAAAGGGTTCTAGTAGATGGTATTTATTTTGCAATAAAAAATGATGATGTATTTGTGATAACTGATCTCTTTTTATGTCCATGTCTGTTTTTATTAAACGATTATGTTGATTCTTATTGGGATTCCTTAATAGGACAACCGTAACAATTGTAATACTGATGCATTATGTATTAAAATACCACCAAGGCAACGTGACCCACACTTTCGATCGTGGCTATACCCTGCATGAGCATTATGATGATTTCGACTTGATTAATATGAACGGAAGACTGTACGACCCCGTTTTAGGCCGTATGCTTTCGCCCGACATCGCAATACAGGACGACTACAACGCACAGGCTTATAACCGTTATTCCTATTGCTTCAACAATCCTTTGAGGTTTACGGATCCAAGTGGGTATTTTGTGGAAAATCCTCCATACTACTTTATGCTGCTTAATCCAGATAAGATTCTTTTGAAGTATTATTACGGCGTTGAACCCTCAACTGTCGAGTACAACACTAACGAATCAGAAGGAACACAAAGAATAAATGTAAAATGGAAGTATGAAGGTGACGATTATGAAGCAAATTGGGTGCACCAGAATCTCGAAGGTTACCACCAAACAGACAAGTATGGTTGCTTGGCAATCAGTATGGTGGCTCAAGAAAGGAGGTTCCCTTATGGAAATATGGATATTACAGAAGAAGGCATGTTAAAATTGTTCCCTAAACATAAAGGAATTCCTGCATTCGATGGTTGGATTAGATTTGAGAGATTAACAAATGTGTATCATGATTGGAAGGATGATAAAACAACAGCTCTGGAAGATCCGAATGATTCAAGGTTTAAAGCTAAACATGGTAATGTTGAACAATACACTTTTGAAGCGATGAACAAAGGGGAAGGAATAACCTACCATTATTATACCGATGACCCCGATATGAACCATGCCATTAATGCCTACCAGGTCGTGAGGTACTATGATGGCAGCAAAAACGAAACAACATATGATATCAGAATGTGGGATCCAGATACGAAAAAAGGAGGGAGTAAACCTTTCACACGATATCGATTGAACAAGATTCACACATTAAAACTAAAACTGCAGTAATCTATGAGCAAGATTTCACGATGGTTGTGTTTTTTATCAACTCTGATAACCATAAACTTATATGGACAGGAGGTTGACTTTGCAAAAAAATTCTCAATAGAGAAATTCAACAAGAGAATAAACAGAGATATCAATCGCCAAATACGAAGAAAAGGTTATAAGGAAATGAAAACCGAAGTGGTTGAGAGATACTTCATTTATAATCTAAGCAGAAACACCTATGCTTCGTGGGAATCTTTAAGAGATTATTCCTTTTTGGATTCTTGCGAATTGAGGACTTATATGGATTTTGATGGAAAAAAAGGAGACTTGCGTATTGGTGGACCTGTATTTGCATATTTATACCGACCTGATGATAGTTTGACAATCGCTTATCTTGAAGGGAAACAATTATGGAAAGCACATATTACCGAACACTTTTTTAATCCTTCATTTTTCTTGCTTCGGGATCACAGAATGGATTATTTATTCAAAAGTCCTATTTTTTTTCCTGACAAGAGTTATGCTGCTCCACTTTTTGGTGTTAAAGACAATAAAGTTTACAAAATATATTCTGTAAAAGATGGGGAAAGACATACTTATACAAATTATTGCATCCCAATTGATGTTTTTATGGATTATATTGAAGAAGGAATGAAAAAAGGCTTGGATTTTGATCACGCATGTCAAAAATTAGGGACATTAGACCTGAAACAATATGAATGAGAATACCCTGAAAGACCACCAAGGCAACCTGACAGCCACTATCCATGGCAATACCGTGGAGCGGCTGTGGTATGATGACAACAATTCATTAATAGGAGAATCCAGAGTTGAAAAATATCACAAAAACTATCATCCTTTCAGCAGCAGTGGCGGCTATAGCCGTCCTGCTGCTGGCGGGATGCCATGAAGGGAACCGAAACGGACATTCTTCGCAAAAGAACAATGAAATCCAAACAGCCGTTTCCGTCGATACCTCAACGCTCGACGAAGGTCTTTATGAACCCAGCCCCAAAATTGAAGCGTTTCATCCCGATAGTTTGATGGGCTCCTGGCAGTGGCTTCATACCTATGGTTACCTCGGCAACCTGTCTTGCAAGATGACCTGGTGCATGGTGCTTCGTTTTGAGCGTGGAAACCGGCTCAGCGTGGATTTCAATGGAGAGACCCTAGTGGACAGAGCGAAGTACACGCTGAAGAAAGCGGAGGAGAATCCTTACGGCGAATACCTGATTACCATTCCCGAAGCGGCCCGCAAGGCGGTCTCCGAGAAGGTGGGCAACCTGCCCGAGGCCATACTGAACGGCTATGCCAGCTTCAACACCATCGACAAAGGGTATGAGATGAAATGCCTTGTCATTACGGATACTGTAGGCACGGGCCGAAAGGACCTTCATCAAAGCTCGACGTTCCGCAGAGTGGACGAGGCGCATCCGGCGAGGCCGCTCAGATGGCGGAGTGAATGGGATTATGAAAACCGCTAACTGATGGATTGTCAGTTAGGGAATTGTTTTTGTAGCCCAACTAGGACTCGAACCTAGATTTAAAGTTTAGGAAACTTCCGTTCTATCCCTTGAACTATTAGGCCATTTTCCCCCTTTAAAGTGGGCAGGGGGATTAAAATCCGCGGCAAAGGTACTACTTTTTCTGAAATGGAAGCAAGTGTTTTTGAAAAACTGCTTTTTTGTACCGCCTCCCATAGATGCCCACTGTCGCACATGCCCGCATCGGCATGACATGGGAGGCTGTCGGCTACTTTAATTCCAGCACGATGGGGCAGTGGTCCGACTGCATCACCTCGGGCAGGATGTCGACGGCGGCAATGCGGTCGCGGAGGTTGTCGGTCACCATGTGGTAGTCGATGCGCCAGCCGAGGTTTTTCTGTCGGGCACCAGAGCGGAAGCTCCACCAGCTGTAACGGTTGGGCTCCTTCACCAAATGCCGGAAGCTGTCGACGTAGCCGTCGCTGAGGAAGTCGGTCATCCATTGGCGTTCTTCGGGCAGGAACCCCGAGGACGTGTCGTGCTTTCTCGGGTTGTTGATGTCAATGTCCTCGTGGCAGATGTTGTAGTCGCCCGACAAGACCAACTGCGGCCTTTTATTGCGTAATTCGTTGACATATTGGCGGAAAAAGTCGAGCCACACCATCTTGAAGGCTTGGCGTTCGTCGCCCGTGGTGCCCGAAGGATGGTAGACGCTCACCACCGAGAGGTCACCAAAGTCGGCGCGGAGGAAACGGCCCTCGTTGTCGTACAAAGGTTCATTCATGCCGTAAACCACGTTGTCGGGCTCCTGTTTCGTGATGAGACCCACGCCGCTGTAGCCTTTCTTTTGGGCGGGGAACCAATAGTGATGGTAGCCCATCATCTCGAAGTCCATCAAGGGGATTTGGTCGGGTGTGGCTTTCAGTTCCTGGAAGCAGAGCACATCGGGTTGGTAGTCTTGGATCCATTGCAGCAGGCCCTTGTTGATGGCCGCACGGATGCCGTTCACGTTGTAGCTGACGATTTTCATATTAGTCTATTATCTATGTTTCGGCGTTTAACTACGTTGAATGCGTAGCATTTCGACAGGCTCAACGACCTTAGCTTTTGCAGGTCCCTGAGCTTGTCGAAGGGCCGTTATTATGAATTAAGTTGCGAAAATAGGGAAAAAGTCATTTCTTTTTTCATTGCGCGATACTTTTTCCTATTTTAGCGGCCGAAAAACGACCCGATATGGCGTTTAAGGACAGGATAAACGATAAGATTGACCAATTCAATGCTTGGCGGACGACCCACATGACCGACCGTCGTTTCATGCTGATACTCAGTATCCCGACGGGTTTTTGTGCTGGTGCTGCCGCTGTCATCATCAAGAAGCTGGCGCACGGCATCCGTGACTTGGTCATCAATGCGCAGTTCAACTATTCGCATTTCCTGTATTTCATTTGTCCCGCCATCGGCATCTTGCTGACCATTTTGTTCTGCAAGTATGTCCTGCGGAAAGAAGTGGGGCACGGCATTCCGGGCATCCTTTACGCCATTTCGAAAAACAAGGGTCAGGTGAGCCGCAGCAGCACCTGGTCGAGCATCATCACCAGCGCCCTGACGGTCGGCTTCGGCGGTTCGGTCGGACTGGAGGGTCCCAGTGTTTCGACGGGTGGCAGCATCGGTTCCAACATCGCCCAATTGCTGAAGCTCGACTACAAGCACACCATCCAACTCATAGGCATGGGTGGCGCGGCGGCCTTGGCGGCCATCTTCCAGGCCCCTATCACGGGTATTGTCTTCGCCCTCGAGGTGTTTATGATTGACCTGTCGCTGAATGCCATCGTGCCCATCATTGTGTCGTCGTTCGTAGCTATCCTGACGGCGTATTTCTTCCTTGGGCAAACGGTGGAGTATCCCGCCGCCATTGCCGAAGGGTTCATCCCAAGCAACGCCTTGTATTATGTGGGTCTGGGCCTCTTTGCGGGCTTGGTTTCGGCCTATTTCCTGAAAGTCAGTTTCAGCGTTGAGAAGAGTTTTAAGAAAATAGAATCGCCCTGGGTGCGTTTCCTCATCGGAGGCACGCTGTTGGGGGTTCTCATCTTTTTGTTTCCAGCATTATACGGCGAGGGATACGAAGCCATTAACTCGGCTTTGCGCGGCGACTACAGCCCCATCTTCGGCAATCCGTGGTTTGCGCGTTTCAAGGATTTCGACTTGATTGTCATCATCCTTTTTGCCGGAATGATTTTGTTGAAGGCCTTTGCCACCGCTTTCACCTTTGGGGCCGGCGGCGTGGGCGGTACCTTTGCTCCAGCCTTGTTCATCGGGGCATTTACGGGGCTTTTCTTCGCCACCTTAGTCAACTATCTTGGCATCGCTGAACTCGACCCAGCCAAATTCGCCCTCGTCGGGATGAGCGGCCTCGTGGCGGGTATGCTTCATGCACCATTGACGGGCATCTTCCTCATCGCCGAAATCACCAATGGCTATGCGCTCATCGTCCCACTGATGATTGTCGCGGCCTTGGCCTACGCCATCAACCGACTGTTTTTCAAGCATTCCATCTATACCAATGCCGTGGCCGAAAAAGGCGTTGAGGTGACGCACAACAAGGATAAGAGTATTCTTAACATGATGGTTGTCAATCAGTTGATTGAAACCAATTTCAGCACTATTGACCCCGATTGTCTTTTCCGCGACCTGTTGCCTTTGGTCTCTTCATCGAAGCGCAACATCTTCCCCGTGGTCGACAAGGAGGGTTTCTTCTGCGGTCATGTGTTGTTCGACGATGTGCGTGGCATCCTTTTCGATGAGAGTTACTACGACCAATCGATACAGAATTATGCTGTCCTGCCCGATTACGTCATCCATCCCGAAGAGCCGATGGAGGAAATCGTGCATAAGTTCCAAAAGTCAGGGAAATACAACATTCCGGTCATTCAAGAGGGGAAGTATTTGGGATATATGTCGCGGGCCAATGTGTTTTCGGCCTACCGTAGCATGATGAGCGAGATTTCGGAGGATTAGTAGGGACGCATCGCATGCGTCCGAAACAATCATCGTTTCTGTTTGAAAAATTCCGTCAGCAAGGCCAGACATTCCTCGCGCATCACGCCTGTTTCCGTTTTCGTTTTCGGATGGAGCATGCTGCCGAAACGAGAGAATCCATTCTTCGGGTCGTCGGCCGCCCAGACGACCTTGCCGATATGTGAATGGCACAGGGCCCCGGCGCACATGGGGCAGGGCTCCAAGGTGACATAGAGTGTGCATTCGTCCAAGTATTTCGCGCCCAAGGCGTTGGCCGCCGCGGTGATGGCCAGCATCTCGGCATGGGCGGTCACGTCGTTGAGGGTTTCGGTTTGGTTGTGGGCGCGGGCGATGATTTTGTTGTTGCACACTACCACGGCCCCAATGGGGATTTCATCGGCCTCAAGGGCTAGCTGTGCCTCTTGGTAGGCCTGCTTCATGTAGTATTCGTTGGAGAAAACGGAGAGCATATTATTCATTTTTTTGAAAGCAGGGATTGAAATCACCTGCTTGAATTGTTGTCGCCTCTTCAGGGCTTTATATGGCGCAAATCAAATTTATCCCAGTCCGGCCCCAGAGGGAATTTCTCTCGGAAATGTTGCAGTTTTTCGCCGTCCAAGGTGCAATGCAGCACGGCTTCTTGGTAAGGCTCGGCTTTGGAAATGACCTCGCCACGGGCGTTAATCACTTGTGATTCACCGCTGTAGTGCAGTCCGTGCGCATCTTCGCCCACACGGTTCACGCCGATGAAATAGGCTTGGTTCTCGATGGCGCGGGCTTGGAGCAACGTGTTCCAAACATTCATCCGCGAATCGGGGAAGTTGGCCAAATAGAAGCCCAAATCGTATTCGTAAGCCCCGTTTTCATAGCGGTTGCGTGCCCAAATGGGAAAACGGATGTCGTAGCAAACCATCGGCTTGATCCTCCAACCTTTCAGTTCCACAATCAGTTGTTTTTCACCTCGGTCCACCAGTTGGTCTTCACCACCCATCGTGAAGGTGTGCCGCTTGAAATAAAGCTCGTAGGTGCCATCGGGGCGCATCCAGACGAGGCTGTTGTAGTAATGACCGTCTTTCTCCAAAGGGAAGGTGGCGCAAATCACGGCGTTTTTGCTTTGTGCTTGATTTTTAAGCCATTGCATCGTTGGATCTTCTTCGGTTTCGGCAAAAACTTTCGGGTTGACGGGAAATGCCGTAGTGAAAGTCTCAGGCATGAGAATCAGGTCGGTCTCTGGCGCGACTTGTTCCAACAGTTGGCCGAAATGCGTCAGGTTGGCGGTTTTGTCCTCCCATCTGAGGTCGGCTTGGAGATAGGCGATGTTGAGGTTTGGCATAATTTGTGTATATTGCAATGCAAAAGTAGAAAATTAATCTTACTTTTGCCGAATAATTCGATTTACTTTGGCGATTAAACGACGAAACTGATGAAGAAACTGTTGTATATCTTTTTTGGCTTGGCCATGGCTTTTTGCCTTAGTGCTTGCGGTGGATCAGGGGGTGACGTTGATGATTTCGATGTGACCAACCTTTACGGCAAGTGGCAGGAAGGCACCGTCTTCGAACGTTATTATGCCCAACCCTTCGACCATATTCTTCCTAATGGCGACACCGTGCAGGTGAACGGCTTCACTTGGGACGAAAGCGACGACATCAGCGAAGAGGAAGCCCAACCCTTCAACTGGACTTTGACGGGTTCCACCTTGGTGCAAGAGCATATTACAACTTTTAATCAAGTTATCCCCAAGGTGTATACGATTTCTTCACTTACTTCTGATGAGTTGGTTTATGGTGACAATTATAGCAGAGAGCATCATTATTCAAGGGTATTCTAAATGAAAAAGGCATTAAAGATAACGGGCATTACCTTGGCATCGCTTGCGGGGCTGGTGCTCATTGTGGCTGGCATCGCCGTGGCCGCGCTGACCTCTTCGGGTCGACTGACCAAGATGGTCAAAAAGCATGCGCCAAAATTCGTCAATTGCGAGGTGCAGCTGGGCAAGGCCGACCTCACTTTGTTCAAGACCTTCCCCAACATCGGAGTGGAAATCGAGAACGTGGCGCTCATCAACCCGATGCCGGGCTCGCCGTCGGACACTTTGGCCAATATCGACAATCTGATTGTGGTGGTCGATGCCAAGAAGTTCTTGAAAGAGAAGGAAATAGCGGTCAGAAAGTGCATCCTCAAAGATGCTTTCGTCAATCTTTATACGGATTCTATCGGCAATAGCAATCTGGATGTCTTCAACACGAAGGAGGATAACGATACGACGACTTCCTCTTTTGATTATTTGGTTAATATTGAGGAAGTTAAACTCAAGAATTCCACTTTGCTTTATGCTGACGACCGCAATGGAATGACGGCGCAAATGCATGGCCTCAATCTCGATTTGACGGGCAAAATGCAGGAGAACGACATTGACGCGGTTTTGGCTTTGAATGCCGAGCGTTTGGGATTGAAGATGAAAGCCATACAGCTGGCAACCAACGGCTTGAATCTCGATTTTGATGGCGAAGTCAAGCAAATGGATGTAATCGATGGCACGCTGAAACTCCGCACGCCCGACATCAGCCTGGATCTTGGCGAGCCTTACTTAGAAAACGACACGTTGAGCCTGAACCTGCCTTTGCAATTCGGGCTTTCCGATTTGAAAGGGCATCTCAACAAGGCGCAAATTGGCCTGAATCGCTATCTTATTAATATTGACGGCGATGCCGAGATGGCAGAGAATGGAGACATCAACCTTGATTTGGATTTAAATACCAACACTTTAGTCATCGAAGATGTGTTGACTTACCTGCCTGAGAAGTTGCAAAACCGACTCAGTTCCATTGAATATGCCGGAAAGTTGAGCCTTACGGGGGCGGAGGTGAAAGGCACATATAACGATAGCCTGATGCCTCTGATTTCTGCTAAGGTGCTGACCGACAATGCAAAAGTGAACGTTCCAAGCCTGCCTTATCCCTTTACGGAGGTCAACTTGGATGCTCTTCTTGATTTGGACCTGAATTCGGATGCCAACAGCGTGACGGTCAACAGCCTGAAGGCCAAGTTCAATCGTAGCGATTTGAATGTCAGTGGCGTAGTGGATGACTTGTTGGGCGATATTGGCTTGAAACTCAACGTGAAAGGTGATGTCCCGATGACGGATGTGAAAGGTTTCCTGCCGAAAAACATGAAACTCGGCGGACGCACGGATTTGAACCTGACCACCAACTTCACCGTTGAGGAGCTGATGAAATCGCTAGACGACTACAACCTGAACCGCCTCAAAGCCAATGGAACCTTGAAAGTCAAGGACTTTGCTTTTGATATGGACACCATCCATGCGACGTCGCCTTTGTTGAACGTCGGGCTGACCTTGCCTGCTTCGGCAAAACAAAAGGGCCAAAAAGGTGCTTACATCACCCTCAATTCCAGCCAGTTGGAGGCGCGGATGGGCAAAAGCGTCAATGCACAGCTCAAAAATCCCGACATCAAGCTCTCGGCAGATAATTTCAAGGGTGGAGTGGAGAAGATGCTCTTGGATGCCGCATTGAATTTCAGCAAGTTGGATGTGGTTTACGACGATATTACTGCGAACATGGAATCGCCAGCCCTCACCTTGGTGACCACGCCCGAAAAGAATGCCAAGGGGCTGAATGCCCGCGTTACCCTCGACGGTAAAAACGTCGAGGCTAAGAAGGGAAAGGAATATGCCTTGAACACCAATTCGTTGAAAGTCAACGCATCGGTGAACCAAAACAAAGCCAAGAAAGACTTCCTGAACCAATGGAATCCTTCGGCCGACTTCATGCTGGGCAATGCCTTGGTGAAGATTGACGGACTCGACGAAGACATCCATATCAGCAACATCGACTTCTTGTTCAACTCCCATGAGCTCGACTTCAAGAAAAGCACTTTCCGCATCGGCAAGTCCGACATGAGCCTGCAAGGTAGCGTGGTGGGCATCAAGGAGTGGATGGAAGGTCACGATAACATGATGAAAGGCGAGTTGCAGCTCACCTCCGACATGCTCGATATCAACGAGATCATGGACTTGACCAGCGGTTTGGGGCGTAAAGATGACGATGCCACTTCGGCGACAAGCTCAACGACCGAATCCAAGGAGGACGAGCCTTTCCTTGTGCCCGAAGGCGTGGATTTCACCTTCGGTATCAAGACGAAGCGGTCGGTGTACGACAACTTCGACCTCAACAACTTGAGCGGCACGATGACGGTGAAAGACGGCACACTCATCCTCCAGGAAATCGGTTTCACCAACAAGGCTGCCGAGATGCAGCTGACGGCCATGTACCAGTCGCCGCGCCCGAACAACCTGTTCCTTGCCATGGATTTCCACCTTTTGAATGTGCAAATCAATGACTTGCTGACGATGATTCCCTACATCGACACATTGGTGCCCATGCTCAAGACCTTCGACGGACAGGCCGAGTTCCACATTGGTGCCGAGACCAACCTCAAGTCGAACTACGAGCCCAAGATTTCGACCTTGCGCGCCGCCGCCGATATCGAAGGCAAGAACCTGACCGTGAACGACAAATTCACTTTCACGAAGATCACCGACATGCTGGACGTGAGCACCAACGGCGAGTACCGTGTGGACAGCCTCGATGTGCAACTCACCGCTTTCAAGAACGAAATCGACCTTTGGCCTTCGCAAATCGCCATCGGGAAATATAAGGTGACGGTTGACGGTCGCATGACCTTGGACAAGAACGGCGAATACCACCTCTCGGTGACGCAGTCGCCGCTGCCGGTGCGCCTTGGCCTGAAGATTTCGGGACCGTTCAACAGCCTGAAATATGAGGTGGAGTCGTGCAAATACCCGAATCTCTACAAGCCCAACAAACGTAGCGACACCGAGCAGATGTACTTCGAGCTGAAGAAGAAGATCGCCGACCGATTGAAGGCGAATGTGAGGTGATGCAACTATGGCTTATGACTATGGCCTATGGCATGCCTTCATGTGAGGGCAGCCATAGGCCATAAGCCATCGGCTATAAGCCATTAATGATTTCCTCAAAGCTTCGTTCGTCCTGTAGGCCGTTCATCTTCTCTTGCTTGATGCGCGACTTGCGGCGGGCGTAGGAGTTGGTTTGCAGGTTCATCAGGATGGAGATGACCTGGTTGCTGAAGCCTTGCTTGGTGAGGCAGCAGATTTGCAGGTCGCTCTTGGTCAGGGCGGGATATTGCGCCGTGAGCCGTTGGATGAAGTCGCCATATACCTTGTCGATGAGCGCGACGAAGTCGTCCCACTCGCTTTCCTTCAGGTCGAAGTCCAAGGTGGAGGCCGTGATTTGCTCGGTGAGGGCAAGGGCAGTCACATACACCTTGTTTTTCTTCAGTTCGGCTTCCAGTTGGTTCTTCATTTCCTCCTCTTTCAGCTTGTTGCTCAGGGTTTTCTGTCGCAAAAGCAGCAACACGATGGCCAAAGCCACGACAAGCGCGCCAAGGATGATGTAGAGATAAAGGCTTTTCAGCTTTTGCTCGGCTTGCAGGTTGTTTTTCTGCATTTGTAAGTCGTATTCCGCCTTGATGCGCTGCATCTGTTCGCTGCGGTGCTCGCGGTCGGCCTGCATCATGTTCTCGTTGAAAAGTTCGTGACATTCGAGGGCTTTCTGGTAGTCGCCTTGGAACTGGTAAAGGTAATGCAGGCTTTGGTAAGCCGCCATTCTAACGCCTGCCATTTCGTTTTGGGCGGCCTCGTTGAGATGGACGATGGCGAGGCTGTCTTGCTCCAAATAGTAGTACGCCAAGCCCAAGGTGAGTTGGCTGTCGTCCTTGGCACCATTGGCTCGGGCTTGATTGACACGCTCAATGGCCTGTTGGTAGTCGCCTTTGGCAAGTAGCACGTCGCGGCTCGACTCCAAAAGGATGTCGTTCTGCATTGTCTTGTCGTTCAATGTTATGGCGAGGTTCAAGGCTTCTTCGTAATGCTGTTGTGCCGCATCGATGTCGCCCAACGAAGCCGCTGTGCGACCGCAGTTGCGTAAGGCGGTCATTAGCAAGGTGTCGTTGCCGAGGGCGCGGAACAGGTTGGCGGCATCTTCGTGCAGCGGAAGGGCTTCCTCGAACAATTCGTGTTTCCAGTAGCAGAAGCCGAGGTTGTCCTCGATTTGGCCTTTCAACTGTTGCACCTCAGGCCGTTTCGCGTCGCAGCGGTCGAGGGCGATCAAGGCTTGGCTGAAGCTCTCGGCGGCTGCCTCCGACTGCTTGTCGGCGCGCTGCGTGAGGCCTTGCTGGAACATGGCTTCGGCCTGTGCCAGGTTGCGCCCATCGCGCTGGCAGGCCATGAGGCCCGCCAGCGACAACAATAGGGCTATGATGATTCTACTGGGTTTCATCGTTTCACGAATTTCAGGGTTTCATCGCCGACACTGATGAAATATATTCCCTCGGGTAACGATTCGATATTAATCTGTTGCGTTTCGGCAGTGACGCAGCCTTGCAGCAGGGTTTGCCCCATCAGGTTGGTGATGCGATAGGTCTGGGTTGGTAGAGACGTTGCGCGCAACGTCTGTACAAACAAGACGTTGTTGGCAGGGTTGGGATAAACCGATAAGGTCCCTGTGGTCCCTGAGCCTGTCGAAGGGGCCGAAGGGCCGTTTTCATCCACCCCGTGCAATTCATCATAGATGGCATCGCAGTCGTCGTCGCCGTTGTGATACAGCAGGGCATCTTCAACCCAATAGCAGCGCAGGCCTTCCACGCGGAAGTCTCTGCCTCGGTTCATCAGCCGTTCGGGGAAGAAACTGGTTTGATGGCCGATGCCGCACACGATGTTGCCGCTGAAGAGGTCGCCGGCATCGCTCATGCGGAGCATCCGATAGGTTTTCCCTTCATAGTCAAGGCTTTCCACGGCATCCACGTGCATCGTGAGGCTTTCCGTCCCGACTTTGATTTCCCATTCGTCGCCCACCTCGGCATTGAGGTCGTAAAGGGTGGTGAACTCTTGCGAGTCCTTGTTCCACCAATAGACGATGTTGTTTTCTTCGTAAACATATTCGTGGGTCACTTCGGTTTCCCTGTCGCGGTCGTAGTGCGTGTTGCTGCGCACGATGATTTTCGGGCGTTTGGTGCCGATGGTCGTATCGCCCACGCATTCCAAATGCTGGTAGGTGATGCCGCCGTTTTCCCACTCGATTTCATAATACCATTCCGAAGGGAAGGCAAATGCGCTGGGAATGTCGTTGGCATCGGGGATGCTTTTCCAATATTGGCCATTGCCAAAGAAATACAGATGGTTGTCTTGACCTATGGAGAGGAAACCGTCTTCACCACCTGGTGCTGGTTCCGACAAAGGAAGGTTCTGAACGGTGTTGTAGAAATGCTCGCCGTGGTCCAAGGAATAAGCCAAGACCGCATCGCCGTTCATGGTGATATCAGTCTTGTAAACGATGCCATTGTCGGATACGCCTACACGATTGGCCCAAAAGGCATAAAACCCAGGCACATGCTCGAAACCCGAAAAATCGCCTCCAAAATAGACGCCGCAAACTATATTGCCCTCAGGGTCAAAAGTCATGTCCTTTACGCCAATATCTTCAAAAGCAACAAGTTCCCAATTGCGCATATCGGAGAGGGTGGAATGGTATATACCGATGTTTGGCCAAATGAAATACCAAACACTAATGTATACATCTCCGTTTTCATTGACAAGAAGGTCGCTGATTTCTAGGTGGTCTTCCATAAAGGCGATGCGGGTTGAGTCCCAAGTGGCACCGCCGTCAAGTGTCCAAGTCAAGTAAGGCGCTGTATATCCTATAAGTGTATCATTCAAGGGCGAGCGCATTTCCATACTGTTGAACACGTTGTAGCCAGAGCCTTCGTTAATAGGTGCAGTCTGCTGCCAAGTGTCGCCGTTGTCGTCTGAATAGTTGACGATACGGTCGCAAATCAGGAAAATCCTACCCTTGTTTCCGATGGCAAAGTTTCCGAAACTCTCGGTGAAAATGGGTTCCCATGTCTCGCCATCGTCTTGCGAGCGCATCAACGCAGAAGGATAAGTATCAATATTTGTACAGAACATATCGCCCTGGGCGTTCACACCCAAAAGCGAAGAGAGATTGAGGGGTCTCCAGATGTTTTGCGCTCCAAGGATGCCGAAGCAGCCGAGACAAAGGATGAAGATGGATAATAACTTTTTCATTTCATTTGAGATTTTAGTGTTTGTTACCTTATTAATTGTTTTGTTCATGAACAGGCATCCGGTTTTTCCCCGATTGCACATTGCAAAAGTAGAACAAATCCCAAGGCGAAAATCACTTTGTCAAGCCCCAAAGAGGCCTTGTCTATCATCAAAACGAAACGGAATTTTTCAAAACATTGATAGACAATGGCTTGAAATATCGGCTGTCTATGGGTTGTCTATCTGGTTGTCTATGATATCAAACTTGAATAGACACTAAAAACTTCGTTTTTACAACTGGTTTTTAAGCCAAAAGCCGAAAAATCGGTCATCAATGCGGTAGGTGCCTTTCTCCGTTGTAATCAAATCCCTATCCAACAACTGACGTAAGGCTGACTGCACCGAACTGGCGGATACCAATCCATGCTTTTTGATGAACGCCACAGATTGCGTTTGCTTCGCTTTACCTTCGATGGCAATGGCTTTCAGAACCTGTCGTTGTCTTTCGCTCAAACCGTAATACATGGACTCGAAGACATTTTCATTGTCGGCAACCCGTTTTATCAATGCTTCATTGATGATGGTTGGCGAACACTCTTTTTCGGTCATATAAAATGCCAAATATAATACGGCTTGCATATACCAGGTGTGGCCTTCCAATGTATCGTACAGATTTTCAACCAATTCTGGTGTGCAATTCTTGCCGAAAATGGCGAACATCCTTACGGCAAAATCAACATATTTTTCTTTTTCAATGGCTCCAAGGCTCATAATGCTTGAACTGTTGTAGAATGGTTTTGATGCCGAAGCGAACATGTTTTGAATGACGTGTCTTTGGCTACCTGCAAAGATGAAAGTAGCATTGTTGCAGTGTTGTATATAAGTGCGCAGCAACGCTTCAACATTCTTTTCTGGGTATTTTTCGATTTGCTGGAACTCATCAATAGCTACTACACAAGGCCGTTTGGCCTCTTCTAAATACTGGAAAATTTCCTCCAACGACTTTTGCGAATCCTTAATATCACCCAAGCCGAAAGAGCCGTTCATCATCCCCGCCTCGTCAAACCCGATGGTGAACTGGATGGATTTCACCGCTTTTATGAACAATTCCATGAGTTGCTTGTCTTTGGCCTTCAAACTTTTGCAAATACGATTGCCCAACAAGAACACAAAGTCGTTGAGGTTCATGGTGGGATAAATGTCGATAAAGAAGGTATGGTAGTTGTTTTTGATGACTTCTTGGTTGAAACAATGCTCTATGAGGCCAGTTTTACCCATACGTCGTGGCGAGATGAGCACCGTGTGGCTATGACCTTGTATGTTCTGAATCAACTGGCGTGTTTCGTTTTCGCGGTCGCAAAAATATTCTGGCGAAACATAACCCGAAGTGATAAATGGATTGTAAATCATGGCATTCAATTTTGCCGCAAAAATAATCATTTTATTTTTATCATGCTAAAAACATCATAAAAATAAAATGATGGTATAAAATATAGGTAGAGACGGTGCATGCACCGTCTCTACCAGTATAACGAATGATTTATTTCTTCGGTTTCAGTTCGTCGAAAATCATATTGCGCAGGTTGGCAATCGGGACGCGCACTTGTTGCATGGTGTCGCGGTCGCGCACGGTTACGCAGTTGTCCACCAAGGTGTCGTTGTCGACGGTGACACACATCGGGGTGCCGATGGCATCTTGTCTGCGGTAACGCTTGCCAATGGAGTCTTTCTCCTCATATTGGCACATAAAGTCGTACTTCAGCGAGTCGATGATTTCGCGGGCTTTCTCCGGCAGGCCGTCTTTTTTGACCAGCGGCAACACGGCGACTTTGTAGGGTGCCAAGATGGCCGGCAGTTTCAGTACCACGCGCTCCGAGCCGTCTTCCAGCTTCTCCTCGGTGTAGGCGTGGCTGAGCATGGCGAGGAACATACGGTCGAGGCCGATGGAGGTTTCGATGACGTAAGGCGTGTAGCTTTCGTTGGTGTCGGGGTCGAAGTATTGGAGCTTCTTGCCCGAGTATTTGGCGTGGGCCGAGAGGTCGAAGTCGGTGCGGCTGTGGATGCCTTCGAGCTCCTTGAAGCCGAAGGGGAAGTCGAACTCGATGTCGGTGGCGGCATTGGCATAGTGGGCCAGTTTCTCGTGGTCGTGGAAGCGGTATTTCTCGGCGGGCAGACCCAACGAGAGGTGCCAGTTGAGGCGTTCTTCCTTCCAGTGCTTGAACCAGTCGAGTTCGGTGCCGGGGCGCACGAAGAACTGCATTTCCATCTGCTCGAACTCGCGCATACGGAAGATGAACTGACGCGCCACAATCTCGTTGCGGAAGGCCTTACCGGTCTGGGCAATGCCAAACGGAATCTTCATACGGCCGGTCTTCTGCACGTTGAGGTAGTTGACGAAGATGCCTTGGGCGGTCTCGGGACGCAGATAAATCGTGTCGGCGCCGTCGGCCACGCTACCCATCTGGGTGGAAAACATCAGGTTGAACTGACGCACGTCGGTCCAGTTGCGGGTGCCGCTGATGGGGCACACGATTTCGAGGTCGAGGATGAGCTGCTTGATGGCTTCGAGGTCGTTTTTCTCCATGGCGCCATACAGTCGGTGGCTGATTTCCTCAATCTTGGCCTTGTGCTCCAAAACGCGCGGGTTGGTGGTCACGAATTGTTCTTCGTTGAAGGCGTCGCCAAAGCGCTTGCGTGCTTTCTCCACCTCTTTATTGATCTTTTCCTCGATTTTGGCCATGTAGTCTTCGACCAAAACATCGGCGCGATAGCGTTTCTTCGAGTCGCGGTTGTCGATGAGCGGGTCGTTGAAGGCGTCGAGGTGCCCCGAAGCCTTCCACGTGGTGGGGTGCATGAAGATGGCCGCGTCGATGCCGACGATGTTCTCGTGCATCTGCACCATCGCCTTCCACCAATATTCGCGGATGTTCTTCTTCAGTTCCACGCCGTTCTGGCCGTAGTCGTAAACGGCTGAAAGTCCGTCATAAATCTCGCTCGACTGGAAGATGAAGCCATATTCCTTGGCGTGAGCGGTTATTTTTTTAAAGAATTCGTCTTGGTTCATTATTTTAATTATTTAAAATTCAAAAGATTTAAGATTTATAATTAAATAGTTCAGCATTTAAATGATGAGCATCGCATCACCATAAGTAAAGAAACGATACTTCTCGGCGATGGCTTCCTTGTAGGCCTTCATCAGCAGGTCGTAGCCGGCAAAAGCAGCCACTTCCATCATCATCGACGACTTGGGCAGGTGAAAGTTGGTAATCATGGCGTTGGCCACCGAGAAGGTGTAGGGCGGGAAGATGAATTTGTTCGTCCAGCCTTTGAACGGCTTGATTTTTCCACTGATGGTTTGGGCGGTTTCCAAGGCCTTCATCGAGGTGGTACCAACGGCAAAGACCGTGTTGTGGCGTTGGTTGGCCTCGTTGACTAGGGTGCAGCATTCCTCGTCGATGTACATCTCTTCCGAGTCGGGTTTGTGCTTGGTGAGGTCTTCCACTTCGATGTCGCGGAAGTTGCCCATGCCAGGATGCAATGTCAGTTCGGCAAAGGAAGCGCCAATGATTTCCAGGCGTTTCATCAGGATTTTGCTGAAGTGCATACCTGCGGTTGGGGCCGAAACGGCGCCTTCCACTTTGGCATAGATGGTCTGGAAGTCTTCGGCGTCTTCGGGACGCTCCTCGCGGTTGAGTTCACGAGGGATGGGGGTGTGGCCGAGCGACGAAAGGGTCTTCTTGAATTCCTCGTAGGGACCGTCATAAAGGAAACGCAGCGTGCGGCCGCGCGAGGTGGTGTTGTCGATGACCTCGGCCACCAGCTCGTCGCCGTCGCCGAAGTACAGCTTATTGCCAATACGGATTTTGCGCGCAGGGTCGACGAGCACGTCCCAAAGGCGGCTTTCGTGGTCCAACTCGCGCAGCAGCAGCACCTCGATTTTGGCACCGGTCTTTTCTTTCTCGCCATAAAGTTTGGCAGGGAACACCTTAGTATTATTAATGACGAACACGTCGCCGTCCTTCACGTAATCCACCAAATCCTTGAAGATGCGGTGCTCGATTTTGCCGGTCTTGCGGTCGACGACCATCAATCGTGCTTCGTCGCGATTCTGCGTAGGCTGCAGGGCAATCAACTCGCTGGGCAGGTTGAATTTGAATTGTGAGAGTTTCATTGTATGATGCTATTTGTTGTTTTTTCGTCGAAATAAACTACAAAAATACAACAAATTGAAAATTTTGTCAAGTAAAATTTGTTAATTTACTGATTTTCAGTTCTGTTTTTGCTCCTTTTCCATCTGCTCGTTTTTCCACTCCTTAAACGCATCTCCCGTGTCGATGATATGCTGTTTCAGTTTTTCGAGCGGCCAGGCGTCCTCCACGCGGAAGTCGCCGATGCGGGTGCGGCGCAGCGACTTGAGGCAGGCGCCGTTGCCGAGTTCCTTGCCGAAGTCGTTGGCGAGGCTGCGGATGTAGGTGCCCTTGCTGCAAGTGACCTCGAAGTCCAGCTCGGGGAAGCGGTCAAGACTGAGTCTGAAGTCGTCGATGTGGATGTCGCGGGCTTTCAGCTCGATTTCCTCGTCGGAGCGGGCATAGTCGAAGGCGCGTTTCCCCTTGATCTTGATGGCGGAATACTTGGGCGGGTATTGCTTGATGTCGCCGATGAACTTCTGTCGTGCAGCTTCAATCTGCTCCGCCGTGATGCCGTTGGTGGGAAAGAAAGCGTTAGGCTCGCTCTCCAAGTCGAAGGTCGGGGTGGTTTGGCCGAGCAGAATCGAGCCTGTGTAGGTTTTCACTTGTGCCTGATAGGCATCGATTTGCTTGGTCATCTTGCCTGAGCAGAGGATAAGCAGTCCCGTCGCCAGCGGGTCGAGGGTGCCGGCGTGCCCGACTTTCAATTTGCGAATGCCGTAGCAGCGGTTTACCAGACTGCGGATGAAGTTGACCACGTCAAACGACGTCCAGTCCAAGGGCTTGTCAATGAGGATAACCTCGCCTTCTTCGAAGTTGAACATCAGGCAAATATGATTGCGATAACACCCACGATGGCACAATAGACAGCAAACCAAACCAGCTTGCCTTTCTTCACGATGTTGATCATCCACTTGCAGGCGAAGCAGCCCGTGACAAAAGCCGCCAAGAAGCCGACGATGGCCGCCACAGGCGAAATGCCGCTCATGGCCTCGCTGAAGCCGACTTCAAAGATGTCTTTCACGTCGAGCAAAGCCTCGCCGAGGATGGGCGGAATGACCATCAGGAAACTGAACTGGGCCAGTTTTTCCTTTTTGTTGCCGAGCAACAAACCCGTCGCGATGGTGCTTCCCGAGCGCGAGAGGCCTGGCATGACAGCGCATGCCTGGGCGATGCCGATGACGAAGGCGTTCCAGCCGCTGATGTTTTCCTTTTGACGCGGTTTGGCGAAGTAAGAGAAGGCCAGCAGGGCGGCGGTCACGAGGAGCATGATGCCCACGATGCGCAAGCCAGAGCCGAAGACTTCTTCCACTTTATCTTTGAAAAGGAAGCCCACAATGGCCACTGGAATCATCGAGATAAGGATGTTGAAGGCATATTTCGTGCCGTCGTTCAGGTTGCAGTATTTGCGCCACGACTGTTTGGCAAACAAGTCCTTGAAAATCCACACGATTTCTTTCCACAGGATGACCAACGTGCTGAGCACGGTGGCCACATGGAGCAGGACGGTGAAAGTGAGGTTGGACGAGCCGTCGTCGAGGCCGAAAAGGGCCTGTCCGATGGCCAGATGACCGCTGCTACTGACGGGCAGGTATTCCGTTAGCCCTTGGATAATACCGAGAATTAATGCTTGTATCCAGTTCATAACCCATTATTTTCTCTTCCAGAAGATAGCTACGATTTCGACCACAAATCCTGCTAAAACCAAAATCGGTGCGAGCGTAATATGTTGGAAATCAAACATTTTTTCATTGAATACATTAGGGTCGGTGGAGCCGCCGCCAATCATCAGGATGAAACCTAAGGCGATGAGGGCAAGGCCGATGAGCACGATGATGTAGTTTTGTTTGCCGAAAGGCATGACCTTCTGGTTGTCAGAAGATTCAGTTGCTTGTGTTGTTATTGTTTCTTTTTTTGCCATGATGTGAATGATTATGCGTATAGTCGGTCGACATCGGCGCGAAGGTATTTCCGCAGGGCGAAGCGCGTGGAGAGTCCGCCGAGGAGGATACCTAAGACAATGATGCCGACAAATATGCTAATGATGATTCTATAGTCTTGGATGAGAGCCAGTTCGGGCAAGCGCTGCATGAGGCCGTAGAGCAGCAAAGCCAAAAACGCGTCGGCAAGCAAAGCCCCGAAAAAGCCTTGTGAGATGCCACTGCGGATGAAGTGTCGGCGCACATAGGAGGCCGAGGCACCCACCAGCAACATGCTGCGCACGAGGAAACGCTTGGCGTAGATGGAGAGGCGCAAAGTGTAGCGAATCAGCGCGATGGCGATGAAAAGCAGCACCACGCTAGCGCCCACCAGCCACAGCCCGATGCGGTTGACGTTTTGGTCCACGAGGTCGACGAGCGACTTTTGGTAATAGATTTCCTTCACGTCTGGGTTTTTGAGTAGCTTTGCTTCTATGACGCTGATACTGTCGTTGTTGGCGTAATCAGCGTTGAAGCGCACATCGATGGAGGGCAGCAATGGGTTTTCCTCGTTGCCGAGCCATTTCAAGAAGTCCTCGCCCAGATCGTCGCTGAGGCGGCGGATGGCCTCTTCCTTGGTGATGTATTCCGTCGACTTCACGGCAGGCATGACATCGAGTTCCTTTTGCAGTTGCAAAATCTTGGTTTCCTTCACGTTGCTGTTCATCACCACCTCGAAACCGATGTTTTCCTTCAGGTGATTGGAGAGTTTCTGCGCATGCATCATCAGCAGGGCAAACACGCCTAAGAGGAAGAGTACCAGTGCGATACTCATCATCGACATGAAATAGGACCCTGCCACGCGGCGTTTGCTTGAACTCTTTTCCGACATACTCAAGATTTGAAACGGCAAAGATAGGGGAAATATTTCTATTTTTACTTTTCATTTGTCGTTTTTCCTTATTTTTGTGCTTTCATTCCAAAATGAAATCACCATGCAAGTACTGAAATCCAACATACGCACCGACTCTGAAGAGTTCAAGCAGAACGAGAAGAATTTTCTCGCGCTGATGGCGCAATACCGCGAAGGTATGGCGGCCTCGATGCAAGGCGGCGGCGAGGCGGCCGTGGCCAAACACAAGAAACGCAACAAGCTGCTCGCCCGCGAGCGCATCGACCTGCTCATCGACCCGAACACACCTTTCCTCGAACTCTCGCCGATGGCGGCCTACGGCACCTATAATAATGATTTCCCCTCGGCGGGCATCATCACGGGCATTGGCGTGATTCAAGGCAGAGAAGCAGTCATTGTGGCCAACGACGCCACGGTGAAAGGCGGTACCTATATGCAATACACGGTGAAGAAACACCTTCGTGCTCAGGAGATTGCGATGGAAAACCATTTGCCGTGCGTCTATATGGTCGACAGCGGCGGTGCCTTCCTGCCCGAGCAGGATACCGTCTTCCCCGATCGCGACCACTTTGGGCGGTTCTTCTACAACCAGGCGCGCATGTCGGCGATGGGCATCCCGCAAATCGCCATCGTGATGGGCATGTGCACCGCCGGCGGTGCCTACGTGCCGGCCATGAGCGACGAGACCATCATCGTGCGCAACCAAGGCACGATTTACCTCGGCGGACCGCCTTTGGTGAAGGCCGCCACGGGCGAAGTCGTCACGGCGGAGGAGCTGGGCGGCGGCGAGATGCACACCTCGGTTTCGGGTGTGGCCGACCATTTGGCCGAAAACGACCAGCACGCCTTGCAGATCTGCCGCAACATCTTCAAGACCTTGGAAAAATCGCACCGCCAGAAACTCGATATGCTTCCGGTAGAAGCGCCGCTATACGACCCAAGAGAATTATACGGCCTTGCGCCCATTGATTTCCACAAACTGACCGACCCTCGGGAAATCATCGCCCGCATCGTAGACGGCAGCCGTTTCCAAGAGTTCAAGTCGCGTTATGCCACCACCCTCGTCTGCGGCTTCGCCCACCTGATGGGCTTCCCCGTGGGCATTTTGGCCAATTACGGCGTATTGTTCTCAGAATCAGCATTGAAGGCAACGCATTTCATCGAGCTTTGCTGCCAGCGTAACATCCCATTGGTGTTCTTGCAGAACATCACGGGTTTCATGGTGGGTAAGCAGTACGAACAAGGCGGCATCGCCAAGGACGGCGCCAAGATGGTGCACGCGGTCTCCAACGCCAATGTGCCCAAGTTCACGGTCATCTTCGGCGGCTCGTTTGGCGCGGGCAACTACGGTATGGCGGGACGGGCCTACAGTCCGAGGCTGTTGTTCATGTGGCCCAACGCTAAAATCTCCGTCATGGGCGGCGAGCAGGCGGCCAGCGTTTTGGCGACCGTCAAGGAAGACCAGTACAAATACAAAGGCTTGGAGGTGCCGAAGGACGAAATCGCGCAGTTGAAAAAGGAGATTTTGGCCAAGTACGACTACGAAGGCTCGGCGTTCTACAGCACCGCCCGCCTCTGGGACGACGGTATCATCGACCCCGTGGACACGCGCAAAATCCTTGCCTTGGGTATCGCCGCCTCGTTGAATCAGCCCTTCCCGCCGCAGCAGTTTGGGGTGTTTAGGATGTAAAATTGAATGCCATGAAAAAAACTGCGATTTTGTTGTATTGCCTGTTTGTCGGTCTCGTTTTGTTTGCCTCCCCCGTCACCCTAAAAAGTCCCAACAGCCAACTGGAACTGAAATTCGAAGTAATTGACGGCATTCCTCAATATTCCCTCGACCGTTCAGGAAAACCCGTGGTGTTGCCTTCCAAGATGGGTTTCACCCTCGAATGGCGCGATGACCTCGCCCACGCTTTCGTCTTGAAGGACACGCAATACAGCGCCTTCGACGAAACCTGGGAACCCGTATGGGGTGAAGAAGCCCAAATCCGCAACCATTACAATGAAATGCTGGTGACTTTGGAGCAACCTGCTGGTTCTGTGGAGAGTATGGACGAATCGACCAAGACGAAAGCCACGGTGATGCAAATCCGTTTCCGCCTTTACGATGACGGTCTCGGGTTCCGCTATGAGTTTCCCATCGAAAACGCCTTGGTCTGCTTTTGGATTAAGGAAGAACTGACCGAGTTTGCGATGGCGGGCGACCACAAGGCTTGGTGGATTCCAGGTGACTTGGACACGCAAGAGTTCAATTACACCGAGTCGCGGCTGTCGCAAATCCGCGCCTTGTTTGACGACAGCCACAAAGACGGAGGCTGGCCTTGGACGGCGTTCTCGCCCACGGGCGTGCAGACCGCCCTTCAAATGAAGACCGACGACGGCCTTTACATCAACATCCACGAGGCGGCCACCCTTGACTTCCCAACCATGCACCTCGACCTTGATGACCAAAATCTTGTGTTTCGCGCTTTCCTTTGCCCCGATGCCACGGGTTACAAAGGCCGCATCCAAGCACCGTGCGTCACGCCGTGGCGCACCGTGATGGTCTGCGAGAAAGCCACGGATGTGTTGGCCTCGCGTCTCATCCTCAATCTCAACGAGCCTTGTGCCTTGGAGGATGTCTCGTGGATTCACCCCGTGAAATACATGGGCGTGTGGTGGGAGATGATTTCGGGCAAGAGCACCTGGTCTTATACCAATGATTTTCCTTCGGTGAAATTGGGTCAAACCGACTACGAGCACGCCAAACCTAACGGCACGCACGGCGCCAACAACGCCAATGTGCGTCGCTACATTGATTTCGCCGCTGCCAACGGCTTCGATGCATTGCTCATCGAAGGATGGAACATCGGCTGGGAGGATTGGTACGGCAAACAGAAGGAGTTCGTTTTCGACTTTCTTACGCCTTATCCCGATTTCGACCTTCCCGCCCTCAACCAATACGCGCACGAGAAAGGTATCCGCCTCATTATGCACCACGAGAGCTCCGCATCCACAGTGAATTACGAGCATTGGATGGAGAAAGCCTACAACCTGATGAACCAATATGGTTACGATGCCGTGAAGAGCGGCTATGTGGGCACCATCATCCCCTTTGGCGAAGGCCACTATAGCCAGCCCATCAACAACCACTATCATTATGCCATCGTCGAGGCGGCCAAGCACCACATCATGGTGAACGCCCATGAGGCGGTGCGCCCGACCGGACTTTGCCGCACTTGGCCCAATATGATTGGCAACGAGAGCGCGATGGGTACGGAGTTCCAAAGCCGCATCAAGCCGGGACATACGACCATTCTGCCGTTCACCCGCTTGCAAGGCGGCCCGATGGATTACACGCCGGGCATTTTCGAGACCGATATGAGGAAAATCGTCCCATGGGGTCAGAAGATGCAAACCACCATCTGCAACCAACTGGGATTGTATGTCACTTTCTACTCGCCGCTACAAATGGCCGCCGACTTCCCCGAACACTACGCGCAGCACATGGACGCCTTCCAGTTCATCAAAGATGTGGCCGTGGACTGGGACAAAACCTTGTATCTTGAAGCCGAGCCTGGCGATTACATCATCACGGCGCGCCACCCGAAACTATCTTCGTTGAACAAGGCTGCTGAAGGTCTTGGCAAATTGCCCGACGGCAAAAAGGGTGTGATTTCTAATGCCACCAGATTTGTTTATGACATCCCCGATGATGTAGAGACGCAAAATCTTGCGTCTCTACAACCGCACGATGTGTGGTATGTGGGTGGCATCACCGACGAGAACGCCCGTGAAATTGAGATTAAACTTGATTTTCTGGAACCTGGCGTGAAATACGAGGCCACGATTTACTGCGACGCCAAGAACGCTAGCGGCATTCCCGATGAACATTACAACGCCCAAGCCTACACCATCACGAAGAAAACGGTGACAAACAAATCAACGCTGAAACTGCGCATGGCACCTTGCGGCGGTTTTGCGGCTTCGTTAAGGTCGTTGTGAAATATGTAGAGACGTAGCGCGCTACGTCTCTACAAAGATCGATTTACAAAAGATTTTTCGTCGACAGCAACCCGCATGCGGCATCGATATCCTGTCCGCGCGAGGCACGGATGGTGGCGATGATGCCTTTTTCGTTCAGCGCGTCGCGGAACCAGGTCATCGTGGCCGCATCGGGACTCTTCAGCGGAATGCCTGGCACGTTATGATACCTTATTAAATTAAAACGACATCGTGTACTGCCCAACAGTCGTGCGATTTCCTTGATGTGGTCCTTGCTCGCGTTGAGGTCCTTGAAGATGATGTATTCGAACGAAAGTCGGCGTTGCCCGTGCCAGTCGTGTTGCTTGACGGCGTGGATGACCTCCTTGATGGGATAGGTCTTCTCCACAGGCATCAGTTTGAGTCGCTCGTCGTGGAAGGGACTGTGCATCGAGATGGCAAGGTTGCATTTCGACTCCTCCAAGAAACGCTTCATGTTGGGGATGAGACCACAAGTCGAGACGGTGATGCGCGTCGGGCTCCAGCCCAAGGCCCATTCCTCGGTGAGGATGCTGAGCGTGCGCATCAGGTTGTCGTAGTTGGCCAAAGGTTCGCCCATGCCCATGAAGACGATGTTGGTCAGCGTGTCGAACTCGGGCAGGCTGAGGATCTGGTTCACGATTTCGGCGACGCTGAGGTTCTTTTGGAAACCTTGCTTGCCCGTGGCGCAAAAGAGACAGTCCATTTGGCAGCCCACCTGGGTGGAGACGCACAAGGTGGCGCGTTCCTTGTCGGGGATATAAGCCGCCTCGACGAAATGCTCGCCAGCGGGGAAGAGGTATTTCTTCGTGCCGTCTTTCGACACCTGTTCTTTGATGGGAGCTTTCAGTCCAGTCTCGTAATTCTCAGACAACAAAGCTCTTGCGCTCTTGCTGAGGTTGGTCATGTCCTCGATGTTGGCGCAACGTTTGTTGTAGAGCCAATCCACGATCTGCTTGCCTGTAAACTTGGGCAGCTTCAATGCTTCTACGACCTCCTGAATCTCAGCGGGGGTCTTGCCTAACAGTATCTTTTTTTCCATGCCGCAAAAATAGGGAAAATAATTCTGTTTGTTGCCACTTGTCACCAAAATCAAAAAATTCATACCTTTGCATTTTCAACGGTTTAACAAGATGAGAAAAATGACACACCTATTATTGATCATTGCGGCATTGTTCACCATGCCTTCGTGTGACTCAAACGCGAATAAGCAATCTACCGAAAAAGAAACCATCATCGAAGAAGCCCTTTCGGTGGATACTATTGATGTCATCCCAGCCGATTCGGCGACGTATTATTCCGATGTCATCAATAAAAAGAATTGTTTCATTGTGATTTCGAAGCCTGAATACAGGCTTTATGTCTGCGAGGTGGTGGGTGCAGATACCGTGAAACGTGTGCACTATCCTGTTTGCGTGGCGCTCATGAAGGGACAAAAACAAAAGAAAGGCGATATGCGCACGCCCGAGTGTACGGCTGACAATCCGTTCGTTATCACGGAGATTGTGGATGCCTCCAAGTGGTATCATGATTTCGGCGACGGCCGTGGCTCGATTTTGTCCTACGGCAACTGGTTCATGCGCCTCAAAACACCTGGTTTCACGGGCATTGGCATCCATGGCAGCACCAACAACGAGAGTTCTGTGCCAGGCCGTGGCAGCGAGGGTTGCATCCGCCTGCGCAACGATGATTTGGACGATTTGAAGGAGAAATATGCCTTTGTCGGGATGCAGGTGGTCATCCTTCCCGACGTGGAATAAGGTGGAGCCTATTCGCGCGAGGCGGTGTAAACGCTGATGCGGGAATTGCCGCCTGTCTTTGTTAGACCTGAAAGCAACGTGTATCGCTTTTCAAGGTATTTGGCGTATTTCTCGTTTTCGACGACGACGTAATCGAAATCCCAGGTGAAGGCGACATCGAGCAGCGTCTCGTCGTCGGTCATCACGGTGTAGCCTTTGCGACCCATTTGGATGAAAGGCCCATTCTGGGCATAGCCGTAGAGACAGAGTATTTTTGCATCACGAGAAACGTTGAGCGAGTCGAGAAGGAGATCGGAGCCCATGAAGTTGTTATATGAGACGGTGGCATATTGTTCCCAATAGCGCCTTTCCATTTGCAATCGCTTGGCACGGGAAACCATAACGACGCAAAGCAATCCGACAATGATATAGGCCGCCCCTATGATGAACTTGTTTTGCGGTTTCGGCAAGACCTTTGCAGTTAACGCCAGGAGGACCAAGATGGGCAGAAAGGCGGTGTCGATAAGGTAATAGTCGTGGTTGGGTAGCTGCTGCATCATGGCGATGCCAAATAGCAAGCATCCCAAGAGTTCAATCAGCGGTAACCACCATAGCGACAAAGTCTTGGTGCTTTTGTTTCCCACAGCCTTGCCCTTTATTGATCTCCAAAGGGTTGTGATAGCGGCAGAGAGAATGACAAACAGGAATACGATGTAATGTGTCTTTTGAAAGTAAAGGAACTTCCATTTGTGGTAGGTGTCAGCAATAAGTTCTTTGGCGTCATCCCAATCGGAAGGAGGGAGAAGTTCGTTCAAGAACACGCTGCCATAGAGCAACCGTAAGTGTTTGTTCCATAAGTAATAAGCCGTGAAAGCAATCAATGAGGCAATGACGGAGGGCAGTTTGTCGATGAAGGTGCTTTCCTTATGGAAGATGCGCACCAGCTCGAAGCAAAGAATGGCAATCAGCTCGATGGCGAAGGTGGTGCGAATGAGCATGGCTAGGGTGAGGCAAGCGACGCAGAGGTGGAAGTCCTTTCGTGAAAGACCGTCGAAGTGTCTCAAATAAAACCACATCCCGATGATTCCCAACGACAAGGCAGGCGCGCCAGGCAGGAAACCATTGATGAAATAGGCATAAACGGGCGAAGTGAGGGCGATGCCGACAACCAAAACCGATTTGAGCCAGTCGTCGGTGAGGCGGTATGCTATCTTAAACAAGAAAAACATGCCTAGCATCCCCCATAATAGGGTCCAAAGCCGGAAGACCCAAGGCGAAGTAGTGCCTAACAGTTTCATCAGCAGGGCTACGATGTACTCGTGGATGGGAAAATCGACAGCGGTGATGGTGCTTTCGGAGGCTTCTTTCCACCAGCTGGGGAACTGCTTGTTGTAAATCATCGTCTCTGGATGGAACAGGTCGAAGCCGTTGTTGATGAATCCAAGGGCGAGTGCATAATGATCTTGTTCGGCCCATGCGTGCACGTGGGTGGGGTACTCGTTCATATAGCTCCATTGGATGAAGAGCGTTATCGCCACGATGAATACCAGACCAGTGAGCGATTTCAATAGTGGACTTTGACGATGTGCTTGTCTTTCCATGTGTTGTTTCTTGAATGCAAAGGTAAGGAATAATGTCAAACGTCAAAGTCTTCGAACGACAAAAAAAGAGCAACTCGACGGAGTTGCTCTCTAACTTATGATGGTTTGTCATTTGTTTTATCTGCCGCCGCGACCCGAGTTGCTGCCGCTGCTGCCACCGCTTGAGCTGCGGGTGCTTGAGCTGCCGCTCGAGCTTCTGCCGTTCGATGTGCTGCCAGAGGTTCCGCTGGTGCGCGTGTTGCCTGACGATGAACCCGTTGCGTTGCCACTGTTCACTCGGCTGCTGCCGCTGTTGCCAGTTCGACCGCTGCTGGAGGTGCCGCTGCTGTTGCCCGTGTTGCTGCTGCCGCTGTTCACTCGTCCGCTGCCGCTGTTGCCGGTGCGACCGCTGCTGGAGGTGCCACTGCTGTTGCCCGTGTTGCTGCTGCCGCTGTTCACTCGTCCGCTGCCGCTGTTGCCGGTGCGACCGCTGCTGGAGGTGCCACTGCTGTTGCCCGTGTTGCTGCTGCCGTTGTTCACTCGTCCGCTACTGCTGTTGCCG
>JAFUVT010000013.1 GCA_017477425.1 Bacteroidales bacterium | reverse complement strand
TGTGACGAACCTCAACGGCTACTACATGAACTACAACGGCCAGGAAGGCCTTGTGGTCGACTGGGAGGATCCCGTTGGCGCAGTGACCATCCTGCTCTATGTGGACGGCGAGCCTCTTGGCGAGGTGCCTGCAGGCACGCATCCGATCTTCCTCGGCTTCGAGGGCGAGGTGCCTGAGTACACGTTCGAGATTGGCGCAGTGGCTGTCCATGCAGACTGCGAGTCCGAGATGGTGACCACACAGGTCTACTACGACGACGTGAACGAGAACGAGATCATCACGGCGTTGTTCCCGAACCCGACGAACGGCAACGTGACGATCCAGGCCATGGGTATGACCCGCATCACAGTGGTGAACACCCTCGGCCAGGTGGTGTACGACACCGAACTGAAGGCCGACGAGTACATCCTGAACATGTCGCAGTTCACTGCGGGCATGTACATGGTGCGCGTCAGCACGGTGAACGGTGTGGCCGTGAAGCGTGTTACGGTCATGCAATAAATGATCTGGCGGAATTGATTTCCGCGAAAAATGGGGCGGCATCCTACGGGGTGCCGCCCTTTTTTATTATTTTTGCGGCAAAATTCAGAATATGACCATTAAGGAAATACAAGATAGCATCGTAGAGGATTTCTCGATGTTCGACGACTGGATGGACCGCTACGCCATGCTCATTGAGATGGGGAAGGAGTGCCCCATCATTGATGAAAAGTACCGCGACGAGGCGCACCTCATCAACGGCTGCCAAAGTCGCGTGTGGCTCAACGCCGAGTTGCGCGACGGCAAGGTGTACTACAGCGCCGACAGCGACGCCGTCATCACCAAAGGCATCGTCAACCTATTAATCAAGGTGTTCTCGGGGCAGACGCCTGAGGACATCCTCGCCGCCGACCTCTCGTTCTTGGACGAAATCGGGCTGAAAGAGCATTTGTCGCCCACCCGTTCCAATGGCTTGTTGGCCATGTTGAAACAGATGCTGCTTTACGCGGAGGCGTATAAACTGAAGGAGGAACAAGCATGAACACAGAAGAAATCAATACCCTGAAAGAGACCGTCATTTCGGTCCTGAAGACCATCTATGACCCCGAAATCCCGATTGACATCTGGACGATGCACCTGATTTATGGCATCGACGTTGATGAAGAAGGCAATGTGAAAATCGTGATGACCGTGACGGCTCCGAATTGCCCTGTGGCCGAGACCTTGCCTGCTGAGGTGCGTCAGCGCGTGGAGGCCATCATGGGCGTGAAAAAGGTCGACGTGGAGCTCACCTTCGACCCCGTCTGGAGCATCGACATGCTCTCCGACGAAGCCAAGGCCGAATTGGGCTTGGATGGGGATTACAATTATTCCGCGACGGATTTCCTGTATTGACCTTGTAGAGACGCGATTTATCGCGTCTCATTACAAATTATCGTAATTTTCCAGCAAATCCTTTGCCATCCCCATAAACATCAAGGCGACAGCATTGAAATCCATGTTGAGGTCCTTGCTGAGGCCGATGCGGTCCTTGAAGATGGCCACGGTGTACCATTGCAGGCACTGGAAGGCGCGGTGGAAATAAAGGCGTTGCAGCTCCTCCTTGGTGGGTTGGTGGCCCACGTAGGCTTCAAGCAGCGAGAGTGCCTTGTCGAAGCCCGCGTTGCCGTAGCAGGCGATGTCGTAGAACGGGTCGTTCATGCCAGCATATTCCCAATCCAAGACATAAAGTTTGTCGCCACTGATGACGAGGTTGGTGGGTTGGTAGTCGCAGTGGCAGGGCACCACGGGCACGTTGGTCTGCGTGGCGCGGATGTTTTCGAGCTTCTTGCGGAGGTCGAGGTATTCCTGCGGGAAGGTGAAGCCCGTTTCCTTGCAGTATTGCTCGTATTGGGCGATGCGACCGAAGGCGTTGTAGTCCTTGAACTTCATGTTGCTGCTATGGATTTTCTTCAGCGCGGCCACCGACATGGCGTTGTACGACACCACGTCCGTAGTGCTCATGATGGTGCCTTCCACGTATTCGGCCAACTTCTCGCCCGAGCGGATTTCGACGTAGGTCGTCACATTGTTGATGCCCAGCTGTTCAACTTCCTGGATGTTGGCCCATTCCTCGTCGCGGTCGACGAACTTCTCTGCATACTTGCCAGGCACGCGGTAGGTGTATTGTTTGCCTTCGCATTCCACAACATAGGTATAGTTGCTCATGCCGCCTTCGAGGCGCATCACGATGCGGGCTCCTGAGCCTGTCGAAGGGTGGGCATGGAGCAGGGCGTTCACCCTGAAAACGATATATTCTTCAATGGTCATAATAGTAGTGTTTAAAAAGTGTGCAAAAATACACTTTAATTCCCAATTCCCAAGGCAAAATCGGCGAAATGGATTTTATTTCACAAAGGGGTGTCGTCGTAAACGAAAATATTGTATTTTTGCACGCTCAATTCATATTGAGCTTGTCGAAGAAATGGGGGTTTAGCTCATCTGGTAGAGCGTCAGGTTCGCAATCTGAAGGTGGCCGGTTCGAGTCCGGTAACCTCCACGGAATCAATCAAAAAGCCGCTAAAAAAACAGCGGCTTTTGCTTTTATCCCTGTTTTTCCAATGTGTCGAAAATGTAAACAGGGCTTTGAATGAATAGTTTTGATTCGGGATCGAGCAAATTCTTAAAGGTCTTTGAATTGTAGAAATAATCCATGGCTTCGTTGATGCTCATGTTTTTCTCGTCAACGAGGAGCTGAATGACATCGCGAGTGGTGCATTCGTTCATATAATCTATGTCCTTTTGGCTGATCATATCCGTTTCAGTTGGTTGATGGCGCGTTCGGTGCCAAAAAAGTATTGGTAGGTAATCCCTTTCATGTGTTTGAGTCTTTCTAGAAAAACTTCAAGGCTGATATTGTGCTCAATCAAGTTGCGCACTTGAAGTCCTACAGTGTCGTTGGCGATGGGGCCATATACGACATCGTAGAAATGGATGTTTTCGCGAAGTAGATTCTTGCGGTTTGCATAAATGAACTCTGCCCATTCCTTGGTGTAGCCTTCAAATTGCCTGAACAAAAGATAACCCTTGAGTAAAGTGTTGTCGAACTCATATTGTTGGACAATAGGCTCTCCCCCTTGGAACTTAGCTCTGTTTTGAGCCATCTCCAGGGCCTGCTGCGGGTCATCGGACAAATAGAATCCACAACCGAAGTCTTTGCCTCGCTTGCATTTCGAGAAGTCAATAGTCTCGAAATCCTGATTAGTGCCATGATATAGTATCATTTTAGGATCCCTCCTTTGCGCTGGCAATATTCTGCCACTTCCTCTACCATGGTGTCAAAAGATTGCGTGTGTGCATAGCTGTATTGTTGTTCCAATAACAACATGGCTCCATGTTGGTTCAAGTAGTTGAAGGATTGCGCCTGCTTTATTCCAAAGCGTTTTGCGAATTCGACAACGAATACGACCAAATACTCAACAATATCTTTTTCTTTTCTTTTCATGAGGCATTTGTTGTGCAAGGATACTTATTATTCTCTAAACAGGAAGCCTTTATTCACTTTTTTGTTCTTCTGTTTGGTTCACAACTACGATGTTCTCGTTGTCCAACCTAACTTTCAGCCAACGTTCGAGGCGGTCTTCCAATTCGGCGCTAACGGGATTGTCACTGCTGATGATGGCCACAATTTGTTCCGTGGCAGCTGGAGAACCAGCATCAATGGAAGAACCTTGCGTCAGGCTAATGCCTTTGATTTCAGGGTATTGGGCAAACAGCTCCTTCGAAATCGCTTCGACGGGCATTTCTTTCGCCTTGTAGTCGGTCAAGGCGGACTCCAGTTTGACAATGCTGTCGTTCAGCAATTTGACTTTCTGGTCATTATGTTCAAAAATGCTTTTGACGATTTCGTTTTCCGACAGTTCCTGGCGCATGCTGGTGGCGTCTTCGTGGAAGATGATTTGGTTGCGCGTGATGCCGTATTCCTCGGCATTTTTGTAAAGGTTTTCCTTGGCTTCGTTGGTCAAGGTTTCGCCGGCAAGGAAGAGTTCCAAGGTCGGCGACTTGCGCGAATAGGTGGCCTTGTGGTCGTAGATGAAGCATTTGCCGAGGTTCTTGTTGTCCGAAACCAGCTTTTCCGCGTGGATGTTGAAGTTGTTCTCTTTCACGACCGAAATGGCGGAGAGGATGCTCGGCACGATGACGATGAGGAGGATGAGGACTAACCACTTGCGCGGCAGGCGTTTGTGGCTCTCGTCGTTGATGGCAAGGGGGAAACGGAAGTATTTCACCGCAACGAAAGTGGCCAGGGCGATGAAGATGCTGTTGATGAGGAAGAGGTACAGCGCACCGAGGGCGTAGGTCCAGTTCCAGCGCGAGATACCATAACCCACGGTGCAGAGCGGAGGCATCAAGGCGGTGGCGATGGCGACACCGGAGATGACTGTGCCTTTGTCCTTGCGCGAGGTCTCGATGATGCCCGCAAAGCCGCCAAACAGGGCAATCAGGACATCGTAAATCGTGGGGTTGGTACGTGCCAAAAGCTCGGAAGGGTTGGCCAGACTCAAAGGGCTGAGCAAAAAGAAGACCGTTGACGCCAAGATGCTGATGGCCACCATCACACCGAAATTTTTCAGCGAGTTTTTCACCAGACTGTTGTCCTCGGTGCCGAGGCCCAGGCCGAAGCCCAAGATGGGACCCATCACGGGCGAGATCAACATCGCGCCGATGATGACGGGGATGGAGTTGACGTTCAAGCCCACCGAGGCGATGATGATGGCGCAAGCCAAGATGAACACGTTGGTGCCACGGAAGGCGATGTTTTTCTTGATGGATGCGCTGGCGTTCTCGTAGTCGATTTCGTCGGAAAGGTGGATGAGCGAACGTAGGTAAACGAGTGTTCTTCTGAGGATGTTTTTCATGAGTTTATGGCATTATGAAATGCAAAGAACTGCATTTTTATTGAATTGCGCAAGAGTGAGAGGGAATTTTGGTCGCCGTCACCTCCGCAATTTGCTCCAGCCAAAGTTGGTCAGTGGCATCGAAAGTGGCCAATTTCTCGCTGTCGATGTCGAGCACGCCGATGACTTCGCCTTCTTTGATAAGCGGTACCACGATTTCGCTCCGCGACTCGCTGCTGCAAGCGATGTGGCCAGGAAATTGCTCCACATCCTCGACCACGATTGTGCGTTTTTCTTTCCAAGCCGTGCCGCAAACGCCCTTGCCGAAGCCGATGCGGGTGCAGGCCACGGGACCTTGGAACGGCCCGAGCACCAGCTGTTCGCCGATGACGCGGTAGAAGCCCGTCCACCAAAAATGGAAGGTCTCTTGAATCAGTGCGGCCACATTGGCCATATTGGTGACGGCGTCGCTTTCGTCTTTCACCATCGCTTTCACTTGCGCGAGGAGAAGTTGGTAGTTTTCGTTTTTGTCCATGATAGTCGTTTTATCCTGCACAAAAATAGTAAAATCTTTCGTATCTTTGCGCCTCATTACAAAATCGCACGAAAATACTTCGATAAACTCAGTAACCATGAAGAAAGATATTCCCGTATTGCTGCTCACCGGTTACCTCGGCAGCGGCAAGACCACTTTGGTCAACAAGATATTGAACAACCGCAAGGGCATCAAGTTTGCCGTGATTGTCAACGACATAGGCGAGGTCAACATCGATGCCGACTTGATTGAAAAAGGCGGCGTGGTTGGACAGAAGGACGACAGCCTGGTTGCCTTGCAGAATGGCTGCATCTGCTGCACCTTGAAGATGGACCTTGTGCAACAGCTGCACGAAATCATCGTCATGAAGAAGTTCGATTACATCGTCATTGAGGCCAGCGGCATCTGCGAGCCGGAACCGATTGCGCAGACCATTTGCTCCATGCCCGAGATGGCTTGGCAACTCACCAAGGACGGCTTGCCCATCTTGGACTGTATCGTGACCGTTGTCGATGCCCTGCGGATGCAGAGCGAGTTCGGCTGTGGCGACGACCTGATGAAGAAAAATCTTGCCGAGGACGATTTGGAAAGCCTTGTCATCCAGCAGATTGAGTTCTGCAATATCATTTTGTTGAACAAGGCCTCTGAGGTCACGCCCGAGGAGTTGGGTCGCGTGAAGAGCATCATCCGCGCCTTGCAGCCCACCGCCGAAATCATCGAATGCGACTACGGCGAGGTGGATTTCGACAAGATTCTCAACACCCATATGTTCGACTTCGACAAGGTGGCCACCTCCGCCACTTGGATCAAGGAAGTGGAAGGTGCCGTCGTGGAGGAACACGACCACGACGACGATGACGAGGACGAACACGAGCATCGCCATCATCATGATGATGACGATGATGACGATGACGAGCACGAACATGGTCACCATCACCATCATCACCACGACCACGAGGGCGGCGAGGTGGAGGAATACGGCATTGGCACCTTTGTGTATTACCGTCGCGAGCCGTTCAACATGGCGCGTTTCGATGAATTCGTGGCGCGCAAGATGCCGAAGAATGTCATCCGTGTGAAGGGCATTTGCTACTTCAAGAACGAGATGGACAACTGCTACATCTTCGAGCAGGCGGGCAAGCAGGTCTCGCTCCGTGATGCTGGTTTGTGGTTCGCCACTATGCCCGCCAACGAACTGGCGATGATGATGGACCGCGAGCCCACCCTACGCCGCGACTGGGACGACACCTATGGCGACCGTATGCAGAAACTCGTCTTCATCGGCCAGCATTTGGACAAAGATGCTCTGGTGACGGAGTTGGATGCCTGCTTGACGAGGTGATGAATTCGTCACAAAACCTACAAAACTCGCAAAACCTTCTTGACTGTTGGAAAGCCCGCCAACCGGCGGCTTTCCGGCTGCCACCCGGTTGGGTAGACATCTTCGTTTTTTATTGAGTTTTGATGGTTTTGACAGTTTTGTGATAAAATTTGTATTTTTGCGCTTGAAAAAGGCAAAACTATGGGCGTTACATTCGACAACGAGAAACAGATGTTCGTGTTCGACTTCGAGCACGACGGCGTGGAAGACATCGTAACCTTGACGGGCGACGGCTACCAAGTGGAGGCTTTCGATAGGTGCTTCTATTATGGCTATGAGTTTTCTGACCAAGTGGATGGCAATGTGCGGAGCGCATTCATCAAATATGTGAAGTTTGAGGATGACCTACAGAACAATCCCGACCTAACCCATTTCATAAAAAAGGCTATCGACAACTTGAACAGAAAAATCAATTTGTATGATTACAACCTTGTCGTGATGCCAGAGTCGTCAAGCAAGGTCAACCAATATATGTTGCGTTATATTTATCGGTTTGCCCAGCCCACTTTGCGCAAGATGGAATTGGTGAAGGCGTTGCCCGCAAACATTTCTTTCGACATGGATGCATACACGGAGCAGTACCTTGACGGTGTGTTGGAGGATGGTCGCCCGCGTTATACTGAGGCACAGAAGGAGGAGGCCAGGCAGTCCATTCAAAAGATGCTAGACCTTATCCATCAAAAGGACTATTTCACCATCGCCAAGGATGTGAAAAAGAGCCGCTTTCGTCCGTATATGATGGATTTCCTGAAGTTTGCTTCAGAATCGGACGAAAAACTATGCTCGTCTATCCGCCAGCAGAATGTCCTAATTATTGACGATGTAACCACCAGTGGCTCAACGCTGAACGAAATCCTTCGCACCCTTCGGATTCTGAATGAAGACAACGAAATCACCATCTTCAGCCTGATTGGACGGAAAGATTTGATGGCGGAGGCGGGGTGAGTTGTTTTTAACGATTGTAATAAAACAGAATTGTTATGGATAATCGAAGTGAACATATCTATGGAAATCTAAAAGTTGTTCAAAACAATAGGTATTTATGGGGAGTTGAAGATTTAGATGGAAATATCATTGTGACCTATGGAAAGTATGAATGGATTGACGGTTTTGACCATGGCCTTGCTAGGGTCAGGACGGTTGGACAAACTACATATACAAAAAACATTAGTGCTCTTTGTTCTCTTGAAGACGATGAAGAAATAATAACAGACGAGGATGAAATCCTTGCGAAGGTTCTTGAAGATAGAGAAAAAAGGCCTGAAGTATTTGCAAAATGGGGCATCATCAATGAGAAGGGAGAAGAAGTGTTGCCTGTTGAATATGACGAGATTTGGAAGTTTCTTGGTAAAAACCGAGATTCTACAAAAGTTGTGAAAGACGGAGTCGAACAAGAAGTGTATTTTTATGATTTGAATCACAAATTGCCATTCCCTGGACAAAAGTCAAAATCGACGAATCGTTGCAATTCTAAGTATAGTAGATATGACATGGAAAGAGACGCTTGGTACGCAATGACAGATGGAATGTACGGTGATTACTCAGGACATGTTGATGATTATGATTTTTTAGGCTACTGATGATAATATGAAAAAGATTGTGTTGATTGTCGCATTTGTGGTTGCGGTTTTTGCTTCATGTGACAACAAAACTGTGAAAGATTTCATCATCTACAAGGAACCTATCAATGGAAATATGATTGAGGTGACTTTAGAATGGCAAGGAGAGGACTCTCATTATGCAGATGCGGCAATTTGTATTATTAGTGATTCAAATAAGTTTGTTGTGCGACAACCTATCTCCTTCGATGGTTGTATGGACTTATTCGAAAAGGGAAAAAAGAATACAGCGGTTTGGAATTATTATTATGATGGATCAAAAGGACCTCATTTGGACTGGAGGACAATTGTTGCGTTTGACGACTATGATTTTGACGGAGAGAAGGAACTTGTTATTTGTGGCTTCCCTCGCCCTTTTCGGGATGGCGTTGATAAACATTGGCTAGATTGTGAAGATTTTAAGTTTTATAAGTTTACACAGAGTGAATATGTTAGAATTCACAACAACGCATTTGATGAATTGGCTAGTGGTTTATGTAGAACACATTACGACTTCGACACAAGCAATCAAATGTTGACTTTGATAGGTGTAAATAGTTCATTTGAACATGATACAGTCGTATATTATTTCCGAAATGGCAAAGTGTATGACCAAACAAATTGGTGAGTTTTAGTCGTAATTTTGTTCCCCAATTTGCGAACATTAAGACTTCAGTGTGCTTTTGCAGTGGAATGATGCTTGCCTGACGAAATAATCAAACCTGCCAAATGAGGCGAAAAAATCGGAGAATCGGCGGAATATACTATGCTATATTCTGCCGATTCTTGGTAAAAATAGCAACAAACGGCAGAAAATAATATACTATATCTTGCCGATTTCAATACTTTTTGTATCTTTGCGGCAAAATATAAATGCTATGAGTAATGTAATTGGCAGAAAATCAGAGGTTGAGGAAATAGAACGGCTTTATCGTAGTGATAGGCCTGAGTTTGTCGCAGTTTACGGAAGACGGCGTGTAGGCAAGACCTTCCTTATCAACCAGGCTTTGAAAGGCCGCTTCACTTTCCAGCACACAGGCGTCTCGCCCGTTGATCAGGAAAAAGGGAAAAGCCGCATGAAAGTGCAGTTGGAGAGTTTCTACTACTCGCTGCTTAGCCACGGATTGGAAGGCTTCACGATGCCCAAATCGTGGATGGAGGCGTTCTATCAATTGGAGCAGTTGCTCATCAAACTCGACGATGGAAGCCGACAGGTGGTCTTCATTGATGAGTTGCCTTGGATGGATACGCCTCGGTCGGGGTTTTTGCCCGCTTTCGAGAGTTTCTGGAACGGATGGTGCAGTCGTCGCGACAATATGATGCTCATCGTTTGCGGCAGTGCCACATCATGGATCTTGGGCAACCTTTCGCGTAGCCGTGGCGGATTGTATGGTCGCCTCACCGACGAAATCAAGTTGTCGCCGTTCACGCTGAAAGAATGCGAGGAATACTTCGCCCATGCGCAGATAGAGATGTCGCGTTACGACATTGTGCAGGCCCACATGGTGTTTGGCGGCATTCCTTATTATCTTAGTTATTTTGAGAAAGGGCTGAGTTTCGACCGCAATGCCGACAAACTGCTGTTTGGCAAGAAGCCTCGGCTGAAAGATGAGTTCGACAGGCTTTTCAATGCCGTCTTTGGCAATCCGGAGGACTGCAAGAAAATCGTTCGCCTGTTGGCGACACGGCACAGCGGCTTTACTCGTGAGGAAATCGCAACGGCGACGGGCTTGCCGCTTGGGGGAGGACTTACCGACACCCTCGCTGCACTTGTCGAGAGTGATTTCATCTTCAGATATGTGCCATACGGCGAACATGGCAAAAAGGAATACTATAAACTTGCCGACAACTTTTGTCTGTTTTGGGTGAAATATGTCGAGCCGCATCTTTCGGATAGCCGTTTTATGACGGATAATATCACGGCCGACATTATGGATTCGTGGCGTGGCGTGGCGTTTGAGGAGGTTTGCTGGCAGCACATTGACCAGATAAAGCGGGCATTGGAGATTGGTGGTGTGAAGTCAAGCATCTCGGCGTGGAATGTCAAGGGCAATGACCAACAAGAAGGCACACAAATCGACCTGCTCATCATTCGTGACGACCATGTGGTCAATCTTTGCGAGATGAAGTTTGCCGGAAGCGCCTACACTATTGAAAAAGACGAGGAAGCCCGACTCCGTAACCGCATTGAGATGTTGAAAAAGACTTTGTCGAAAAAGCAAACCGTCCATCTGACTTTGGTTACCACATACGGGGTAGCCTACGGCAAGCACAGCGGCATCGTCCAGCGAGAGGTTACGATGGATGAGTTGTTTTTGGATTGAAGTTACCAGAAAAATCGTATTTTTGCGCTTGAAAAAGGCAAAACTATGGGCGTTACATTCGACAACGAGAAACAGATGTTCGTGTTCGACTTCGAGCACGACGGCGCGGAGGACATCGTCAATCTGACAGGCGATGGCTATCAGGTGAAGGCTTTCGGCAAATGCTTCTATTATGGCTATGAGTTCTCGGAGCAGGTGGATGACTTCGTGAAATCGACGTTTCTCGATGATGTGACAAAAGCCTATGATTTAAAGAAATATCCTGATTTGACGGACTTCGTAAAGATTGCCATTGATGCTTTGCATAGGAAAATAAACCTGTATAAGTACGATGTGGTTTTGCAACCCGAAGCTTCTAACAAATTGAATCAGTATATGATGCGATACATTTATCGGTTTGCCCAGCCTAAGTTGTGCAAAGTGGAGGATTTGTTGAATAAGGACAAGGACGAAAAACTTTGCGCCTCTATCCGCCAGCAGAATGTCCTAATTATTGACGATGTAACCACCAGTGGCTCAACGCTGAACGAAATCCTTCGCACGTTTCGCATCCTCAATGAGGACAACGAAATCACCATCTTTAGTTTGATTGGAAGGAAGGATTTGATGGCGGAGGCGGTGTGAGTTTTCCTTTGTTGAATTGCTGCTATTAATAAAGTAGACACGGAAGGGTGGAAAAAATAGCGGAAGTGCTATCTTTGTGGGCTGAATGAAGTTCCTCCTGGAGGGAGGGCGTAGCCCGACTGGAAGGAGGAACTTCATTCGAGCGCCGCGGACGGCA
>JAFUVT010000012.1 GCA_017477425.1 Bacteroidales bacterium | reverse complement strand
GTTGTCCAAGTTATTGACCAAATTGCCGTTGTGATAGATGTGATGGGCATAATAGAGGGGGTTGGACGTGTAATGGTCAAAGTTAATCGTGCACCAGGCTGCCAAGTTGGCGATGTCGACCCGCGTCAGGCTGGTGCAGTCGCGGAATGCATAGTCCCCGATGGAAGTCACCGCGCCATTGAAGGTCACTTGCGTCATGCCCGTACAGTCGTAAAGCGCATTCGCACCGATGGAGGTCACAGTTTGGCCAAAGGTGTAGCTCGTCACCTGGTTGCCGAAGCGCGTCCTGAAATTATCATCAGAATTACCATAATAAGAAGTGGAATAAGAATAGTCGGTCGAGGCCACAGCGTTGCTGTTGATGGTCACAGAGGTCAAGGCCGAGCAGCCATCGAAGGCATGGTTCCCGATGGTTTGTACGGCACTGGGGATGGTCACCGAGTTCAGGCCAGTACAACCTTTGAATGCATATTGGCCGATGGAAGACAGGCTGTTGCCGAGGGTCACAGTTTCAATACTCGTGCCGCCTGCGAAAGCATAGTCCTTGATGGAAGTCACATTGCTGGGGATACTCAATGCCGTGATTTCGTTTGAGCTATCATAGAGGTGATGGGCGTATGAAAGCGGATTGGCAGTCTCGTTGGCAAAACTAATCTGGCACCAATTGTACAGACTGGGGGTGTAAACCTGCGTCAGGCCTGTGCAGCCAGTGAACGCATGGCTTCCGATGGAAGTCACGGAGTTGGGTAAGTTCACCGAGGTCAGATAGGAGCATCCGCTGAAAGCATAGTTTGCGATGGAAGTCACATTGTCGGGGATGTTCAATACCGTGATTTCGTTTGAGCCATTATAATTATCATAGAGGTGATGTGCAACAGTGAGCGGGTTGGCGCTTTCGTCGGCAAAATTGATATTGCACCAGGATTGCATGGTGCCGATATGGACCTCGTTCAGACCAGTGCAGCCATTGAATGCACCGCTTCCAATGGAGGTCACGTTGTTGGCAATATCCACTCTGGTCAGATTGGTGCAGCCATTGAAAGCACTGCTTCCAATGGAATGCAGGGCATTGTCAAATATCACCTGGGTCAGACTGGTGCAACCAACGAATGCATAGTTGCCGATGGATTCAACGGCGACAGGAATGTTCATTACCGAGTACTCATTATCATAAAGATAGAGCCTATGGGCGTAGAAGAGGGGGTTGGAATATTGAGATTCGAATCCTATCGCACACCAAGCCGTCAAGTTGGTGATATTGACTCTTGCCAGGCTTGTGCAATTTTCGAATGCAAAGTCCGCGATGGAAGTAACCGAATCGTGGAAAGTCACAGAGGTTAGGCCGGTGCAGCTTTTAAACGCGGCGTTGCCTAAGGCCGTCAGATTAACGGGGAGGTCGACTGTAGTCAGACCTGTACAGCCCTCGAAGGCCGAGAAATTTATGGACGTCACGGAGTTGGAGAGGGTCACCGAGGTCACATTCGTGCAACCGTACAGCGCACACGCGCCGATGGTGGTCACACTGCTACCAAAGGTGTAGCTCGTGACTTGGCTGCCAAAAGTTTCCTTGAGACTATGGGACGAGGAATAGGTCTTTGATGCCACTGCGTTGCTGTTGATGGTCACTGAGGTCAAGCCAGTGCAACCATGAAACGCGTAGCTGTCAACGTAAGTCATGGTGTTGGGGATGGAGATTGCGGTGATGCCTGAGCACCCACCGAAGGCGGAGCTGCCTATTTGGGTCACGGTGTAGATGGTGCCATTGTAGGTCACCGTCCCTGGCAAGTTCAAGTTGCCTGTCGGTTGGGTAAAGCCATTCCACGAAGCGTTTGTTGCCGGGTAGGTCAGCTCGACATTGGTCGTTCCGCTAATGATGTTGAAATACAAAGTGTTTGACCCAAAGGCGAGCGAGAAGTCGTAGGCCCATGCCTTTGGCGCAAAGCCAAACGAGAAAAGCATGACAAACAGCGCAAGCAAGGCTTTTCCGTGTCTTTTCGTTTCATTTAGGGCGGCCGAATTTTTCCTGACCCCCCGCTAAAAACTTGTAAATGTCTCATAATCAATAGTTTATGCGTTATTAATAGGTTTTTACGATTACAAAACTAAGGAATTATTCTTTTGGTTGGTAAAAAATGTGAATTTTTTTGTGTTGAATTGGGAGTTGAGAGTTTTGTGTCGGTTGAAAGTGTAGTGTTGAGAGTGAAACCCCAGCCCTGTGGGCACTCCCTTTTAAGGGGGCAGGGGGCGAAGACCCCAGCAGGCCAGAAAAAACCGGCGCTTAAAAAGGCGTCGGCTTTGGTAGTTGAGGTGGATTATTTCTTGAACAACTTGGCGTGTGACCCAACACGGACGAGTTTGATGGTGTTGCCAGTTTTCTCAAACCAAATCATGAGAAGGTCTGGCCGCAAATGCGCTTCAATGTTGTCCTTGTATTTGCCCTTAAGCTGGTGCGTGAGATAAGGATCATAAGGCAAAGTGCCTGTTTCGGCAAGGATACCTAAGGCTTTCACTACCCGTTGCTCGTCTGCTGGAGATAGCGCTTTATAGTCTTTCTTGAATTGTGTCGATGACTCGAGATTGTACATGGTCAGTTCCTCAAGTAGTTCAACATATCTTGCAGGTTGCTGGCCTTGTAGGTATGGCCAGCCTTCACCTCATTAATAGCATTAATAGTGGTTTGGTTGGGTTCTTCCTCCTTCAAAACCTTGAAAAAGTCAAGGCTTTCGATGAATTTGATGACAGCTTGTGCAGTCTTGTTGCGTCCATTGTAGCTAAGTGTGATAGTTGCCATGGTTCCTCCTTGTAAATTGTTGTTTCGGCTGCAAAGATAATCAAAATCGGGGATTTTGTGTTGTTTGTCTGAAAAAATCGAGGATTTTGTCAGTATGTCATACCGAACCTTTCTGCCCATAGATACGCTCCCTCGTTCCTCGGTCGGTATGACATGGGCAGAAAGGTGAGTGTATCTATATTGACAATATCCGAAATGACTATGTAAAACCTTTATTCCGACCTCCTGAACCTGTCGCCGGTCTGCTCAATCACGGCCTTCTTCCACGAATCGGGATAGCCGGGCTGCGAGGGGCGGGCGGGATAGCCGTAGCCGTTGCGCTTGAACTCGCCGTTCTCCTCTTGCTTGACGTTGCTGTCCAAGTATTTCACTAACAGATAGTTGTCCAATTCTTTCCAGCGTGCCACGGTGTGGTGTCCAGCCTGGTTGGAGAAGTAGGTGAGCAGGTGGATGGCCTGCTGCGGGTCTTGCTCGTAAAGGTCCAGCGCCAGCTTGTCGTTGGCTTGCACCTGCTCCTGATAGCCGTCTTCCAGCTCTTTCTGCACCTTTTGGATGTCGCCGATGACCCTATTATAAAATAGGTATTTGAAATGTGCCAGGCGGTTGAAGACCCAGAAGGCCGCGTTGTCGCTGTAGGTCAGCATGTCGCCGTTGCCCACGCGGTATTCCACCGGCACCTCGCTGATGGAGCAGTAGAAGGGCGTGTAGACGGTCGAGTTGGTGTCGTCCACGCCAAACCAGATGATGCCGCCGATGGGGTTGGGCAGCCAGCTGCGGCTTTGTGCGATGAAGGAGAAGCCCGTCTGCACCACCTCGATGCTGCGCTCGTTGAGGTATTTTTTGCCGTCGTATTCCCAATAGAGCGGGTTGTAGCGGAAGGGCGAGCCGAAGGGATTGCCGCCCACGTCTTGGGTCTTGTCCAACTCGGTGCCTTGGAAGTGGTCGCGCTGGAAAGCCATCATGTCGCTGAGGCTGATTTTGCGGTTGGGCTTGATGTACAGCGGCATGCGGTGCGTCAAGTCTTTTCCCGTGACATAATCCCAATATTGGTCCATACCGTCGCAAACCTTGTTGAACATGGTCCACACGCGCAGGTCGCACACGCGGGCCGCGCTGAAGTCGACGGGGGCGTAGGCGGCTGAAAAGTCAAAATCCTTGTCCTTGCCGCTGAAGTAGCCCTTGCGGCGGGCGAAGTCGATGACGTCGTGCTTGTAGACGACCTCCACCTCTTTATTATAGAGCTTTTTCCAATCCTTGTCGGTGATGGATTTTTTGCCGTCGCGCAACGGGAATGTGGTGATGCGGGCTGCGTTGGCGTGACCGCTCACGTAGCCGTCGGGGATGCGGATGGCCACCCACACTGCGCCACGGTCGGCGTTGATGGTGTCGCCGCTTTTGGTCACCTTGGGCGTGTAGCCCTTGGGCATGATTTCCATGTACCACACCTCGTTGGCGTCGCTGATGCTGAACGACTCGCCGTCCGAGCCGTAGCCGTATTCCTCCACCAAATCCGCCATGATTTTGATGGCTTCGCGGGCAGAGCGGCTACGTTCCAAAGCGATGAACATCAGGCTGCCGTAGTCGACGATGCCCGTCGGGTCGATGAGTTCCTCACGGCCGCCGAAGGTGGTCTCGCCCAGCGCGACTTGGTTCTCGTTGATGTAGCCCACAACTTGGTAAGTGTGAGGCGGTTGCGGCACACTGCCACGCGGCGCGTTGGTGCCACGGTCGTAGCACACGCGCATGCTGCCCGCCGGCCAGTCGGCGGCAGGGGTGAAGTAGAGCTCGCCGTAGCGGATGTGCGAGTCGGCGCAATAGCTGATGAAGTTGGAGCCATCCACGCTGGCGCCTTTGGTAATCAGGAAGTTGGTGCAGGCCTGCGCCGCATTGAAGGCGGCGAGCAAGGCGATGAGAAGGAAGGTTTTGATGGATTTCATGATGATGTTTTCTTTTGGGGCAAAGGTATGGATTTTTTTGTTTACCTTTGCGCAAAATTAGTTGCCATGCAATCGACCATTCCATTAGCGGAACGTCTGCGCCCCACTTCGCTCGACGACTACATTGGCCAGAGGCACATCATTGGCGAACACGCTGTGCTGCGCCGCGCCATCGAGACGGGGCGCGTGCCTTCGATGATTTTCTGGGGACCGCCCGGTGTGGGCAAGACGACGCTCGCCTTCATCATCTCCAAGCAGGTGCGGCGGCAGTTCTTCCAACTGAGTGCCGTCAGCAGCGGCGTGAAGGAGGTGCGCGAGGTCATCGACCGTGCCCGTATGCTTCCCGAAGCACCGATATTGTTTATCGACGAAATCCACCGTTTCAGCAAGTCGCAGCAGGATTCGTTGTTGGGCGCCGTGGAGAAGGGTTTGGTCACGCTCATTGGCGCGACGACGGAAAATCCGTCGTTTGAGGTCATCTCGCCGTTGCTGTCACGTTGTCAGGTGTATGTACTCAAGTCGCTCGAAAAGGCGGACCTTGAAATCCTGTTGGACAAGGCGGTGAAGGCGTTGGAATATGATTTCGGAAAGAAAATCACCGTCAAGGAACCCGAAGCCTTGATGCAAATCAGCGGCGGCGACGGACGTAAGCTGCTGAATGCCGTGGAGTTGGTCGTCACCTCTCTGAACGACTTGGACGAAACGGCTGCCGAATTGGTCATCACCAACGATTTCACCACGCAGTGCATCCAGAGCAACCTCGTGAAATACGACAAGCAGGGCGAGATGCACTACGACATCATCTCGGCCTTCATCAAGAGCATGCGCGGCAGCGACCCCAACGCGGCCTTGTATTACCTCGCCCGCATGATTGAGGCAGGGGAGGACCCGCTCTTCATCGCCCGAAGGATGCTGATCCTCTCGTCGGAGGACATCGGCAACGCCAATCCCAACGCCTTGTTGTTGGCCAACACCTGCTTCGACGCGGTCAACAAAATCGGCTGGCCCGAGAGCCGTATCATCTTGGCGCAGACGGTGGCCTATCTGGCCTCGTCGCCGAAGAGCAACGCCGCCGTGGCCGCCATCGATGCGGCACAGGCCTTGGTGCGCGAAACAGGCGATTTGCCCGTGCCTTTGCACTTGCGCAACGCCCCCACCAAACTGATGAAAGACTTGGGCTACAGCGACGGCTATAAATACGCCCATGCCTACGAAGGCAATTTTGTGGAGCAGGAATTTCTGCCAGCCGAGATTTCTGGCACGGTTTTGTATGAACCACAAGACAACCCGCGAGAACGCGAATTGCGGAAAAACCTGCGCGAGAAATGGAAAGAGAAATACGGTTACTAAAAGTCCCGTAGGGACGTCATATCAGTAAGCAGGCGATGTCAGTCCCTGCATGAAACGAAACGAGCGGTGACGTCAGTCCCTGCATGAATGAAAAACGAAGTAAGCAGGCGATGTCAGTCCCTGCACAACACACAAAACAATGGACGAAAACAAACAAGAGAAAAGCGTCACCTTGTGGAACAGGGTGCTGGCAGGTAGCCTGAAGCTGCCGTTCGTGAAAGTCGACCGGCAGGAGTTCCTGACCAAGGAACTGACCAAGTTTTGCACCCCGATGGAGGTGATGACCGCCCTGGACGACACGCCGTTGAAAGTGCTGAACAAAAAAGAGATTGACAAGCTGGCCAACCAATGCATCAGCTACCATCTGACCATGGTGTGCGGCACCTCGGCCTTGATGGGCTTGCCGGGAGGCTGGTGGATGGCAGGCACCATCCCCACCGACCTCACCCAGTTCTATGGCCACATCCTCGCCCTGATGCAGAAGCTGATTTACCTATACGGATGGCCTTCGCTGACCGATGTCAACAACCAGTTGGACGACGAGTCGCTCAACATCATGACGCTCTTCGTGGGCGCGATGATGGGCAACAAGCTGGCCGTCGAGGCTTTGACCAAGGTGGTGGGACAGGTCTCGAAGAATGCCGGCATCAAGATTTCGGAGGGTGTGATGGCGCATTATGCCATCAAGATCGCGCAATGGATTGGCATCAACATGACCAAGGAAGGTTTCGCCAAAGGCGTAGGCAAAGTGCTGCCGCTAGTGGGGGCGCCCATCTCGGCCACCATCACCTATTATACTTTCCGCCCCATGGCGCGCAGGCTGAAGAAGCACCTCGACGAGCTGTACGACATGCGCCACGAAGGGTATTAGTGCTTGAATTCAAACAGGAAGATGTCGTGAAGCTGATGGTCGGGCGTTTGCAGGATGGCCTTGTAGTTCAGCTTCTTCTCGTTCATGAGCCAAAGGATGTACTCGTCGACGAATTCCTTGATTTCCGATTGTCCCATTTTGATGTAAATGAGGTTGAGCTTGGCTTTGGCTTCGGTTTCGTCCAGACCGTCATGGGTCGTGATCATCTCGGTGAGTTTGTCCATTAATCTTTCCATAGAGGTATGTTTTTCATGTTTCAGGTTGCAAATATAGGGAAAAAATCCGTTTTTGTCAAGCCGAAGGCTGAAAAAAACGCAAATTTTGGCTTCGGAGGCGGTGATTCAGGCGCATTATCCCCTCGAAATCAATCAATTTTGGATTTGTTTTCCAATTTGTGTAAAACTTAAGGAAAAGCCTTTCCGCGTGCTGGAAAAGTTGTATTTTTGCAGCGGTTCTTATCATAAAGACCTGTGTCCGAGCAATCGGATGCAAGTAAAAGGTTTCATAAATTTTGGTTTTTGGTTCTTGAAAATCCTGGCTTCGGCTGGGATTTTCTTGTTTATGGGGCTTGATGGGTGAGGGATAAAAAGAAAAACCTCCGATTTCGGAGGTTTTTCTGTAGCCCATAGCGGAATCGAACCGCTGTTTTAAGTGTGAGAAACTTACGACCTAACCGCTAGTCGAATGGGCCAAAAAAAAGGTTCGTTTTGTGGAACCTTCGTGAACTAGGCGGGAGTCGAACCCACAACCGCCTGATCCGTAGTCAGGGACTCTATCCAATTGAGCTACTAGTCCAGTCGTTTTTGACACTGCAAAAGTACAGCTTTTTTCATTCATACAAGCAAAAAAACGAGAAAAAATTTATTTCGTTTTTTAAATTATTGATTTTCACTTTGTTATTTTTGCATTGCAGACAACTATTTCCATGCCTCTTTGGCCTTGCATTGGTTTTTTTGTTATTTTTGCCCTTTCATCAACTAACATTTTTGCATTATGAGACTATTATTGATTAGCAATTCGACCAATTTCGGTGAGAATTATCTGGCCTGGGCCTCCACCCAGATCGAGCTTTTCTGCTTACAGAACCATATCAACAAGGAGAGCCGCATCGTCTTCGTGCCTTTCGCTGGCGTCAATATCGGCGGGATGGTCTATCCCGAAAGCTATGATGCCTACGAGGCCAAGGTGAAGAACGTGTTCCGCACCAAGTTCGGTTTGGAGAACTTCGTCTCGGTGCACCATTTCGACGACAAGGTGAAAGCCATCAACGAGGCAGATTGCATCGTGGTGGGCGGCGGCAACACCTTCCACTTGGTGGCCGAGATGCACCGCTACGGCCTGATGGAGGCCATCCGCAACCGCGCCTTGGCGGGTGTGCCTTACATGGGCTGGAGCGCTGGCTCCAACGTGGCTTGCCCGACGCTGTGCACCACCAACGACATGCCTATCGTGGAGCCTGCTTCGTTCAAGTGCCTCAATTTGGTGCCTTTCCAAATCAACCCGCACTACCTCGACCCGCATCCCGAAATCGACAAGATGATCAAGCACGGCGGCGAGACGCGGCAAGACCGCATTAACGAGTATCTTGCGGTCAATCAAGACATGAAAGTGGTCGGACTGCGTGAGGCTACGGCACTTTGGGTGACCGACAACAAGATGTGGCTCAAGGGCGGCAAGAAGATGGTCGTGATGCGCTACGGCAAGGAAGCGGTCGAAATCGAGCCCAATTCCGACGTGACCTTCTTGCTGGAAGGACAGCTGGCTTAATTATTCAAAGGCCTTAACATCTTCGAAAACGACAAGGCTACGGTCAAGGTGGATGATTTTTCGTCCACCTTTTTCGCCTTTTATCAGGTAGATGGCGGCCTCGTCGCCGATGAGGTCGCGGAAAGCCTTGCGGATCCGTGAGAAGTTGACGTTCATCGTTGCGCCTACAAAATTGGTGAGGTTGTCGATGGCCTTGTGCAACAAGTCGTCGTCGCTATAGGAAGAAATCTGGCGGTAGATGTGATACAGTTCTTTCTTGTGGTCGTTGAGATGGCTGAGCAGCACGCCGTCGGGATGGAGGAGGAAAAACACGTACAACGCCTTGCAGAGCGCGGGCATTTTCACCTCGGTGTTGTTGCGGTCGGTGAGGATAATCTCGCCTTTCTTGGTGATGTAAAGGCGGCTCAGCTCGCGGTTGGCGTTATATTTTAATAAGGTGTCGAGGATGATTTTGTGAAGGCCTGTATAGTTGAGCTCGTCTTTGGGCGTCTGGTCCATTTTCAGGACCATTTTTCTGACCAGTAGCCTTTCCTTGGCATCCGTGAGTGCGGGATGGATTTTCAAAATGTGGGTATGCAGTCTTGAGATGCGCCTTAGGGTTTTCAAAGGGTCGTCGCCCGTTTCGACGATGAGGAAATCTTGGCTGGGTCCTGGCTTCAGGTTGCCGATTTTCATCAAGAAAGAAGGTTTGTTGATTTTCAATCCATTGGAATTCAGATAGTTGATAAAGATTTCCTTGGAAAGGAACACGCTGCTGAGTTCCGAGAGGTTGCGGTCGATCTGGTCAAGTTGTGCCGCCGAGAGGGTGGGCTCGATATAGCTGAGCGTGTTGCGGAAGGTCTGCTTCTTGTGTTCGAGGTCGCGGATGACGTGGGGCAAATAGAAAAACTCGTGTCGCGATTTGCGCAGCTGCTTGCAGATGGCTTCGTAATCGCGCTCGATGCTGGCGTTGATTTTTGGGTCGTAGTCGGGCTCCACGTAGATGATGGCGTCGCGGGTCTCGAAGTCGAGGCTGGCGATGGAGACCAGCTTGGCATTGATGCCTCGGGTTTGCGGGAGGTCAATGCCGATGGCGAGGAGCAAGGCGGTCAGGAGGAGCTTCTCGGTGGCGTCCAACGAGTCGTCGGAGACGGAAATGCGCTGAAACACCCAAAGGATGGCCGATTTTTCGTGCTGACCGAGGGTGCGCAAGGTGGCGACGGCGTCAGAAAGGCTGAGGCGCATGGCTTTCTGACGGCTGGTCAGGGTGATGCCAAACACTTCGTAGGCCCTTTGCAGATAGTCGATTTCGCCCTGGTTGACGATGCCGTCGCATTGTACCAAATCGGATAAGACTTTCGCTAGTGCTGTTTTGTGTTTCTCGTTGAACTTCATGGTTTTGCCTGTTATGTTTTGGGTTGTAACCTTGCAACCTGTTTCCAGTTCGTGCGGAGGTTGTATTTTTGCCGTGTTTTTTTCAATCGCAAAATTACTATTTAATTCAATACCAACAAAAATGGCGAGAGATTATAAGAAAGGCTTGACGCCGAAACAGGTGGAGGAGAGTCGGAAGAAACATGGTAGCAACGTGCTGACACCGCCTGAGAAAGAGCCGCTTTGGAAACAGTTTTTGGAGAAATTTGAAGACCCGATTATCCGTATCCTATTGATAGCCTTGTTGCTGTCGATAGGTGTTTCTGTATATCAACTGATTGTGGGAACCGCTACGTGGACGGTCTTGTTTGAGCCTTTTGGCATTCTTTTGGCTGTCTTGTTGGCCACGACGGTGGGTTTCGTTTTCGAGCTCAACGCAAACAAGAAGTTTGAAATCCTGAATCAGACCGAAGACGAGCAGATGGTAACCGTTTTCCGCAACGGCTTGGTGCAGCGCATCGAACGGAAAGACGTGGTGGTGGGCGACGTCGTGGTGCTTAACACGGGCGACGAGGTGCCGGCCGACGGCACGCTGATGGAGGCCATCTCAATGCGGGTGAACGAGTCCGACCTGACGGGCGAGCCTTCGTGCAGCAAGACGACAGTGAAGGCGGAGTTCAAGCCCGACGCGACTTATCCTTCCAATTATGTTTGCCGTGGCAGCACGGTGATGGAAGGCCACGGCGTCTTCATCGTCGAGAAGGTGGGCGATGCCACGGAATGGGGCAAGGTGTACAGCGGCGCTCAGATTGACAATAAGGTAAAAACGCCTCTGAATGAGCAACTTGACCGTCTTGGCCACGGCATTACGATTGCCAGCTATGTCATTGCAGGCCTGATTTTGGTGCTGCGGGTTTTGATGTATTTCATCTATGCCACTGACGCACCAATCGATTGGATGGATTTCGTCCGCTATATCCTTAACACACTGATGATTGCGGTCACGCTGATTGTGGTGGCCGTACCCGAAGGCCTGCCGATGAGCGTCACGTTGAGTTTGGCGATGAGTATGCGCAGGATGTTGGAAACCAACAATTTGGTCCGCAAAATGCACGCTTGCGAGACGATGGGTGCCGCCACGGTGATTTGCACCGACAAGACGGGAACGCTGACCAAAAACCGAATGAGCCTCGGCGAAAGCCTGTTCTTCGGTTTGCGAGACGGGAAGCTGGACGATAGTGAGGTGTCGCATTTGCTGCAAGAGAACATCGCCTTGAATTCGACCGCTTTCCTCGATTACAGCGACCAGCAGAAGGTGAAAGTGGTGGGTAATCCAACAGAAGGCGCCTTGTTGCTTTGGCTTTTCGACAACAACATCGACTTTGTGAGGATTCGTGACAATGGACAGATTGTCAAGCAGTTGCCGTTTACGACGAAGTATAAGTATATGGCCACGATTGTGAAGACACCCTTTGCGGGAGAGTATGTGCTTTATGTGAAAGGGGCGCCCGAAATCCTGCTGAAACGCTGCGCGACGGTGAAGTTGGTCGACCGCGAGGCGGGCATCCAATGGGCGAAGGATGAGGTGGAAAGCAAGCTCATAGAATACCAAAGCAAGGCCATGCGTACTTTGGGCTTTGCCTACAAGTACCTCACCGAGGAAGAGGTGAAGACGGTGTTTGAAAACGGCAAGTTGACGGTTGAAGACTTGTGTTTCCTGGGCATCGTCGGCATCATCGACCCGATTCGCGACGATGTTTCGGATGCGGTGCAAAACTGCCTCAACGCCGGCATCGGCATCAAGATCGTGACGGGCGACACGCCTGGGACGGCACGCGAAATCGGTCGGCAGGTGGGGCTGTGGACCGAGGACGATCGTCCTGAACGACAAATGATTACCGGTAAGGAATTCAACTTGCTGACCGACGAGCAACTCAAGGAACGTATTGGCGACTTGAAGATTATGTCGAGGGCACGGCCTTCCGACAAGGAACGCCTTGTGCGCCTGCTACAGGAGCAAGGCGAGGTGGTGGCCGTCACGGGCGATGGCACCAACGACGCGCCCGCCTTGAACAAAGCCCAAATCGGCCTTTCGATGGGCGACGGTACCACGGTGGCTAAGGAAGCCAGTGACATCACCATCCTCGACAACTCGTTCCGTAGTATCGTTCGCGCAGTGATGTGGGGCCGTTCGCTTTATCTCAACATCCAGCGGTTCATCCTCTTCCAGATGACGGTCAACGTGGCGGCCTGCCTCATCGTGCTGATTGGCGCGATGGTGGGCACGAGCTCGCCGCTCACTGTGACGCAGATGCTTTGGATTAACCTGATTATGGACACTTTTGCGGCGATGGCTTTGGCTTCGTTGCCGCCCGACTCTGCTGTATTGAGCGACAAGCCTCGTTCGCGCGAGGCCTACATCATATCGAAAGGGATGGCAAGGCGCATCTTTGGCCTGGGCCTGCTCTTTGTGGCGGTGTTGTTTGGCTTCATCCAATATTTTATGCACTTTGGCGTGGATTCCTTGGCCGAGTTTTCGTTGCGCGATTATTTCGTCGGTTATTTCAACTTCAACCATCTGGGAGGCCGTTTCACGCCTAGGGAGGTTACCATGCTTTTCACGATTTTCGTGTTTATGCAGTTTTGGAACATCTTCAACGCAAAGGCCTATCACACCGGGCAATCGGCCTTGAAGGGCTTTCTGAACAAGGACGTGCGTCGCGGTTTCGGCCTCACCTTATTAATTATCGCTGTCGGCCAGGTCCTGATTGTCACTTTCGGTGGCGAGATGTTCAGCGTGGTGCCTTTGCCTTTGGGCGACTGGTTGCGCATCGTCGTCTTCACCTCCTTGATTCTTTGGATAGGAGAGATAGGCCGATGGCTGAAAAAGATGAAAACCGCCAAAAAGAATTGAGCGCCTTGTTTTTGTGAAAGAAAAGTTCGTATCTTTGCCGCTCCAAAAAGAAAGGGTAAAGAAATGAATAAACACTTGATCAGTATTGCATTAGCATCAGCGATGGGGCTTTTTTTGGCCTCCTGCGGCAATGAATCATTGGTCGGCACCTGGGTTGAACCCGCTGCCGAAGGCAGTTATCTGGGCGAGGTGGGCTTCACGTTGCTCGAAAACGGCGAGGTGAAATCCATCAACACGGGCTTCAGGGAGTACACTCACTGGGAGCAAAACGGCAAGAAACTGATCATCGGCGGAATGATTAACGGCTCGGTGCCTAGCGAGTTTGCCGACACCTTGGACATCATCTCCGTCGATAAGGGGCAACTCGTCCTGGGCTCTGATGGCTATTCGGTGACGTATCAGAAGAAGTGATTGTCAGTTGGGTTTATAGAATTTTGAATTTTTAATCTTAAATATATAGTAATGAAGAAATTGGCTGTAATCGCCTTTGGCGGAAACGCACTGTTGAGAGGCGGACAGAAAGGAACCTATAAGGAACAGATGGAGAATGTCACCGAGACGTGTCATTCGCTGCTTCCGTTTTTGAAGAACGATTATAATTTGGTCATCGGGCACGGCAACGGCCCACAGGTGGGCAACGTGATGCTTCAGCATGAGGCGGGCAGCCATCAGTTTGGCGTGCCGGGCATGCCCATCGACTTCTGTGTGGCTGAGACCCAAGGTCTCATCGGTTTCATGATTGAGATGGGTCTGGGCAAGACCTTTGCCAAGGAAGGCATCAAGCGCAACGTGGTCACCTTGGTGACGCAGGTTGTCGTCGACAAGGACGACCCGATGTTCCAAAACCCGACCAAGCCTGTGGGTCCCTACTATAGCAAGGAAGACGCAGAGAAATATGCAGCCGAGACCGGGGCTGTCTACAAGGAAGACCCCAAAGGTCGTGGCTGGCGTAAGGTGGTGGCTTCGCCGAAGCCCGTTGCCATCCAGAACGTTGAGCTCGTGAAGCAATTGGCCGAGCAGGGCAACGTCGTCATCACCGTGGGCGGTGGCGGCATCCCCGTCATCGAGAAGGCCGACGGTAGCCTGGGTGGCGTTGAGGCCGTCATCGACAAGGACTTGGCCTCGGCCATGACCGCCATCAACATCCACGCTGATGAGTTCTACATCCTCACCGACGTGCCGAAGGTCTACATCAACTTCCGCAAGGAAAACGAGCAGGCTTTGGACACCATCACCGTGGCCGAAGCCAAGAAGCACCTGGCCGACGGTCAGTTCACTGAAGGCAGCATGGCGCCCAAGGTGCGCGCCGCCATCCTGTTTGTGGAAGCCACGGGCCACGAGGCCATCATCACCGAGGCCACACGCCTTGGCGACCCGACTTGCGGGACGAGAATCATCGCATAAAGTTTAAAATCACATTGTTTCGGAAAACGCTATGCTGAATGCGTAGCGTTTTTCTCTATTAATATGCGTCTTCAATCGGTAGCCTTCGCCGTCAAGCACATGATGCAAGTCGTCGGTGATGCCCGTCCCACGTAGCTTGACTACGGCTTCCTTCTTGGTCCAATACTGGGTGAAGGTCTCGATGGGGTCGGGCGAGGTGCGGATCCATTCGGCTTCGGCGGGGTTCATCGTCCGGCGGATGAGGGCGAGGTTGCCCTGCCTGAAGCTCTCGATGTCGATGCCGATGGGGGAGAAGTCGACCGCCACCGCGATGCCGTTTCGGCAATGGCTGAGGTTGAAATGCACTTGTGGATGGTGAACCAAGAAAGGCTTGCCGTGCTCGTTATGCCCCATCTCCAAGTCGATGATGTCAAGCGGCCTCAGTAGTTCCTGCAGCATCAGCCACGACTTGAGGCAGGCGAACTGCCCGAAGAGATGCTTGTAGCGCAAGGCTTGCTCGCGGCGCTGTTCGTTCACCAAATGCAACATCCGTTGCACCTCGGCCTCGGTGATTTGGCTCATGTCGTCGAAAATGCCAACCATAGCAGAAGAATAATACGTTGCAAAAGTAATCATTCCTATTAAAACTCAGATTCCATTAATCGTTTTTCGTTGATAAAATCTCCTATTTTGTTTTCAAAAATCGGCTTTCTTTTGGATAATAGTTTGGATTGATTGAAATAAAACGTAATTTCGCAGCAATTTTTCAATGGATATGGAAAAGAATGCATTCAAAACGGGATCGGTGAAGCCTTATCCGGATATTCCGCCCCGCACTTTCGACCTTTTGCCGAGATTCGTGGAGAAATTCGGCAAGAAGAAGGTGATGTTTGCCTGCAAGGCGGACGGGGACTGGAAGAAATACAATGGGCGCGACTTTTTGAAGATGACGGATACCATCAGCCAAGGATTGATGGGCTTCGGCGTCGGCAAGGGCGACCGTGTGGCGGTGGTCTCCAACAACTGCCCGCAATGGAATATGGTGGACTTTGCCGTGCAGCAGATCGGGGCCATCCTGGTGCCGATTTATCCTACGGTGCGCCAAAGCGATTTCGAACATATATTGAACCATGCTGAGCCTAAGGTGGTTTTCGTCGAAGGCTCGCTGCTCCACAAGAAGCTCGATGGCATCTTGAAGGCCATGCCGAATCCGCCTAAGGAGTTCGTTTTCAATCCCGTGGAGGGCTTGATGACCCTTCGTGGCTTGATGGTTTCGGTGAAGGTCGACAAGAAGAGCATGGCCGCCTTGCAAGCCCACAAGGATGCCGTTGACCCTGAGGATGTGGCCACCATCATCTACACTTCAGGTACGCTGGGCACTCCGAAAGGCGTCATGCTGACCCATCATAACTTGATGAGCTGTATCGCTTATTATGGCCCGCATTATCCCGTTCCGAGTTCACATAAAGTGGTGTGTTTCTTGCCGTTGTCGCATATCTATGAGCGTTCGGTGTTGTTCACCCACCTTTATCTCGGCAATTCGACCTATTATGTGGAGAATTTCGGCACCATCATGCGCGATATTGCCGATGTGAAGCCAGAGCATTTCACCACGGTGCCACGTGTCGTCGAGAAGGTGTATAACGGCATCGTGCGCAAAGGTGACAAGCTGAAAGGCATGAAGAAACGCATCTTCCATTGGGCCTTCCAGTTGGCTGAGCGTTACGACGAGACGGGACGCAACAACGGCAGAACCTACCGTTTCAAATTGCATATTGCCAACAGGTTGGTCTTTAGGGATGTACGTAAGGCTTTCGGCGGACGCTTGGAGTTCATCATCTCGGGCGGCGCCAGCTTGCAACCGCGTTTGGTGCGCCTTTTCGCCGCCATGAACATCCCCATCATCGAAGGCTATGGCCTGACGGAGACTTCGCCTGTGATTTGTACTAACAGCTTGGCTATGAATGTGGTGAAGGCGGGCACCGTTGGCGTGCCATGCGAGAGCGTCCATATCAAGATTGACGCTGAGTCGGGCGAGATCCTGGTGAAAGGCTCCCCAGTGATGAAAGGCTATTACAAGGACGAGGAGCAGACCAAAATCGCCATCGACGTGGACGGTTATTTCCACACGGGCGACATTGGCGAGTTTGACGAGGACGGCCTGCTGAAGATTACGGGCCGCATGAAGGAAATCTTCAAGGACTCGATGGGCAAATACATTTCGCCCGCTTTGATTGAGAACCGTTTTGCCGAGTCGCCGCTCATCAACAGCATCATGGTGGTGGGCGAGAACCAGAAGTTTGCCGCCGCCCTGATTGTGCCTAACTTCGAGAATTTGAAGACGTGGTGTGAAGAAAACCATATCCCATACACTTCCAATGCCGAGGTCATCAAGGAGAAGAAGGTGAACGACCGCTACCGCAAGGAGGTGGATAGTTACAACAAATACTTCGGTGACTTTGAGAAGGTGAAGCGCTTCGAGTTGGTCGACCGCGAGTGGACCATAGAAGAGGGCGAGATTACCCCCAGTCTGAAGATCCGCCGCAAGATCATCGCCGAGCATTTCAGCGACTTGATTGAGGGAATGTTTGCCGAGTGATGGGGGTTGACAATACAGAGTTGTTTTCGTGCTGAAATACGACAAGGCCATCGATACCGCCATCTACCAAATCAAACGCAGGCAATATCCCGCCAAGGTGGCCCAGTATGCCGACAATTTGCTGCTGGTGGGCGTTACTTATCATAGAGATACCAAACAGCATGAGTGCCGCATTGAGCGGGTGGGTTGATTATGGTCGATGTTTTGTTTCAACAAATTTTGTTGTTTGTTTTGTTTTTTTTGCTGGGATTTCAAAAATAAACGCTATATTTGCGGCATGAATTAACGGATTGTATCACTAAAACATATCAATGTAAGAAGATATACACCTTATTATAAATAAGCAAGCATAGAGACGAATTTCATCTGTTCAAAAATTTGGCGATTTTAACGGAGAGTAATCTTTGAGATTTAGTCAATGTGCTCACGCATGGCGTGAGCTGGACTATTTCATCGAGATTACAGGTTACGCCAAATACCTTGAACAGCGGGAAACAGTCTGGTTTCACGCTTTTTTTGTTTGTGTACTGATGACATAGAATAATAGAAAAACGAAGGATATGAATAGATTGATAAAACTTGGGATTATTATGGCAACCATTTTCTTGATGGGTTGCGCTCCCCTTTCAAAAGACTCTTATATGAGAAGATTCAGCGATTTCACCCAAGAGGTAACATACAATTGCAAGTCCTATGATTCTGATGATTGGGAAAGAATGTCGAAGAAATATGACAATTTCTCTGACAAATGGTATGAAAAATTCAAAGATGAGATGTCAATGAAGGAGGTACTACTCGTTCGTTCATATCAAGCAAGATGGTGGTATAACCGAGGCACTTCTATATTAGGTGATGTTGTTGAAGTGGAGCAGCTTATTCGTTTTTATGTTGAAAACGACATGCAATCGGACTTACAAAGGATTTGTGAAGAAGCACATAGAATAGGCGGAGAAACAGAGAAAACCGTAAATGAAGTTTTGAAGAAACTGAATATCACTGTGGACTATTAATGAGTAACTGAAAACCATGTTTAAGGGAATCTTTATAGCAGTTGGAATTACAATTTTGGTCTTTATTACGACTTGGCTATTACGTAAGAAAAGCCAGCCTTCAGTGTTGACCTATATCGTTGCGATTGTCGCTTTAATCGTCTTGTCAATTGAAGGAATTCACGCCAATTCTGCTATTAGGGCAAAGCGAAATACCAATGATACTTTCACGATTGTTCAGACGGCAATGCAGACCTGTCTTCCTTCGCAAGCTAAAGACTATACTATTACACTTGAACAAGCCTCGGCCTTGAAGCTCGGATTAAAACTTCTTCTCCCAGATGTATCCAAATCGGTTTCTATTAGTGACATTGCTAATAAAACTGTGTCAGAAGCATCGGATGCAATTTGCTTGTCGATAGATGAAAGAGCCACGGCCAAGGTCAGAAAATCAATCTTTCTATTGAGTATATCTGTCATGGTTTTAGCTGTTATTATGTGTTTCACATTTTCAGACGGCAATAGAAGTCGTTCAGCATCTTCAAGAAGCATGAGGGGGAATAGGAATACGCATCGTTCACATCGTTCACGTCGATAAGAAATAAGAAATCAAAATACAATTCAATATAAACAATCACAAAAAAAGGAACAATATGAAAAACACTGACAAAACAGAGCCCAACCACATCCTTATCGGAATTGGTGGTACTGGAGGAAAAGTGCTAAAAGCTTTTCGTAAGCGTTTATGGGAAGAATTTCCAAAAGTGGAAGATCGCCGAAAGTTACCAATAGGATTTGTCTATGTGGATTCCACGAATGAAATGATGAAGCCCAATGATCCTACTTGGCGTGTTTTTGGGCAAAGTGCACAATTTGAAGAATCTGAATTTGTCAACATCAAAACCACTGATCTTGACATGATTTTAAATAACCCAGATGCTTTCCCGGGATTGAAAAACGTTGTCAAGAATGGTGAAATGATGCGCCAAACACTTGGTGAAGTTGGGGCTGCTGCTGGTCAAAAAAGAAGAGCAGGAAGAATACTATTTGCTTCAAATATAGCGAAGTACCTATCGGCAGTCAAAAAGCAATATCAAAAGGTGAAAGAAATAAGTGGTAAAGATGGATGCTGTATTCATGTTTTTGTAGGATTAGCAGGGGGAACTGGATCAGGAAGCATAATAGATGCTGTCGCGCAGCTACGTGCTGATTCTTTGTTTAGTAATGTCGAAGGAACTAAAATTACGGTATATGCGATGGTGCCTGAACTTGCAATTCCAGAAGGCTGCCAAGCTGGACGTTATCATCAAAACGGATATGCAGCTCTTTGTGAGTTGTCGGCTTTGAATATTTGCGAGTTTTTGCCTTGTGATGTTAGGACGGGAGCCGAGCATGTAAAGCTGAACCATCAACCCCTAAAGCAATTTGGATTACTGGTATACTCAAATGTGAATGAAAACGGCACAGTGGTAGAGTCATTTACTGAACTGCCAAAACTGTTAGCCGATACCGTATATTTTGCAATGTTCTTGCAGGTAAAGGGTAGTATTACAGAACCTTTTATTCATGGTCTGGCGTGTGAAAACTTCAATGACCATTGTGTTGAGTATAACACGACTTCAAAAGGGAATGATAAAGAAAGAGCTCGCACCAAAGCCGTAAGCTCATTCGGAATAAAACGTATTGTTTATCCAGAACAGCGTGTAGTAGAGCATATTAGTTACACCTTATCAGAAAGCGTGTTTAACCAGATGCAATATAACAACTGGAAAGAAGACCTTGGCTTTACGCTTGAGCCTCAGAGAAAAGATTACGAAGCTTTGTATATCAAGAATGAGAAGAATATGCGAGACTGGAAACTTGATGACAGTTTCCTCTTGCTTAATGAACGTATTCTTGAAACCGATAAGAAATTTGTGCCTATACAAGATTTTTGGAAAGAGCAAGCAGATTTCTATAGTTACGATGATGCAAAAAACGCATCTAGTGTGCCGATAAACTATTTGGAGCAAGTTATGCTCGAAAAGTATCAAAAGGATTTCCGCTTTAAACAAGGTGTTGAGGAATACTATGATAATAAGAGCAAGGATGAAGTACTGAAGACAATGGCTGATGAAATAGTTAATTCTATTGAGAAAGAGTTGTATGCTCAATGGTATGAAGGCCAGTTGTCGCTTACCGATTTGCTTAAAGTTAGTGACGCCATTTTGACTTATATTCGCGATCGTCGTAGTAAGCTGCCCATAGACATACAAACTGCTGATGAACGTATTGATGGGTATAGGAAAGAAGCTGCTGACAATGTAGAGTTTTTCACCCATCTTAATGTTGCCCAAAAAATTATTGGGAAACACAAGGATTGCTATACGGATCATCAAGCCATTTTAACCGATTTATACGCGGAAAAGACCTACAGGGTTGCTTATGTCTTTGCGCAGAGGCTTTTAGGAAAACTGCAACTGAGGTTTGAGGCGTTTAACGCACAAGTGCAAGAGTTTGTGGCTGCGTTGGCAAAGTGTGTTGAAGAAGGTAACAATCGTATTGCGGATCGCAATCAAAAGCAAGGTGATTTAAAGGACATGAAACAAGCTGTGATTGAAGTAAGGGAGGATGCCAAAGTGTTATCTTTTGAAAAAGAACTACTGCACAACCGAAACACGATGGACAAGCTTTCAAGTGCCTTAAGGCATGAATTGGTGGGTAATAAAACCTTTGCCCATTTTGGAGAACTTGCAAAAAGCAACATGTCTATTGATAGAGTTTTTGAGGTTGTTGATAGAGTTATGGGAACAAGTGTTCGTGAGATTCATGATGTTGAGCGTTCAAAGGATAAGCTTATTGGAATAAACATATTACAGCAACTGCAAAAAGTGTTGGTTACGGATGACGATATTAGAGCTTTCGCAAAAGACGCAGTTGAAAAGAGTGGCGTGTTTATTCTTCTTGATGATACGCAATTGCAAAGAGCGTTGAATAATAATCCGAATCCCATTGAGAGACCTGAGACAATGAATAGAAAAACCATTCTTGTCACCATGCCAAAATACGAGGGGGATGATTCTCTCAAGGAATTCGCATTGAAGTTGGAAGAAGCCTTCCGACGCGCATTCGGCAATGGAACTCCTGGTAGCACTATTTCATTTGATACAATAGGAGATACTACGAATGAAATTACAATAGGTGCGGTAAAGAATTGCTTCCCGTTGAGGGCTTTGAGATGGTTGCCTAATTATGAAAGAGAATACAAAGCAATGACAGAGAATCCCAACCCCTTAGAGGCTAAAGAAGCACGCATTTTGCTACATTGCGAAGGCGATGGTTCTTGTTTGCCTCAAATTATGGGAGAAAGAGAAATTACTGCGCAGGAATTCATTCCATATTTCTTTGCATCTGCTGCAATGGGAATACTTGTTGAAGCAGATGACAGGATTGAGGGACATGGCTGGTGCATGACCGAGGTGGATGAGTGGGGAACTCCTACAAATACTTTTTTGTCTAAACAGTTTACCGATTTGGTGTCCAGTGAAAACATGACTTCTGCTCGTCGTGAAAGAATCTATGAAATGGTAGAAAAAATCCTAAAGGATTCAGAGCTTACCATGGCAAAACGAACCGAGTATGCCGATAATGTGAAATTGTTGATGCGTAATGTGGTTGGGAAAGAATGCTCCAGCCCAAATTCAACAAAATACCAGCAATATGGTAATGATGCCAGAAAAGCACTTGAATTAATCAATAAGAAATAACGTACAGAAATCAAAACGCTATGGCAAAGAATAAAGGAAGGAATGCCGTTTATAATTATGGCATTTGTACTAATACAACAGGAAAGGAAGACGGAACGCCTTGTTCCAAATGCCACAATAAGGAGATACAAGCGATTCGTTCAACTAAAGAATTTGTATGTGAGGAATGCGGAGAACCTTTGATGAAAGCCCAAGGACCAAAACCAGGTCCTGACCCCAAATGGTGGATCATAATTGCTCTTATTGTTGGTCTAGTGACTGGAGGTTACTTCTTGTTCCGGTCTTGTTCCAGTTCGAAGGTTCGTATCACCGTGATTTCATCAGATAAAACTATGGGAACCGTCAAAGGAAGTGGCAAGTATGAGTTTAACAAATTAATTACTATTGAAGCTAATGCCAATGAGGGTTATAGATTTGTTTCGTGGGACGATAATAACACAAAAAATCCTCGCGAAATCTTGACGAAAGAGGATGAAACGTACACTGCCATATTTGAGCCAGCACCTGTATTACCCACATCGGTTACAATTAATGTGGTGTCTTCTGATGAATCTATGGGTATTGTAAAAGGCGGAGGAACTTACGATTCTATGATTACCATTTCAATCGAGGCTATCGCTAACAAAGGCTATGAATTCGATTCTTGGAATGACGGAAACATTGAGAATCCACGAAAGGTGATAACTGGTCGAAATGAAACTTATGTGGCAAAGTTTAAGAAGAAAGGGTCATCAGGAGGCGGAACAGGAACCGGGACAGGAACCAAGCAGTATTCGTTTGGAAAGTATGTGGGTGAATTGAAGAATGGGATTCCTGAAGGAAACGGCAAGTTTGATTATACTCGTCGTGTTCAAATTGCAAAGCATGATACCGACAACCCTGCTCATTATGCTGAAGCCGGTGATTGGTTTGATGGTACTTGGGGGAATGGCGATATTGTAAGCGGAGCTTTGTACAGTAAAGACGGCAAGATTAAAGAAAGGATTTTCGCCCCCAAGCGTTTTAATCCATACGACTTGAATTCAGACAAGTAAACCGATAATGAACAATCCAGAAGATATTTCTGCGAAAAAGAGGAAGTGGAGAAAGGCCTTCCTGACCTTGGGATTCTCAATCTCAGGAGGCCTTCTTCACTATTCGAAGGATGTGAAAGACTCTGCCGAACAACATGTTCCTGATTATACGGAGGAATATCTTGTCAATGGAGAGAAGGTCAGCGTTGGTTACTATGACCCACACAAAGACCACGGCTCGATTAGGTTCTTTTGGCGGTTGATATATGCGGTTTTGTTCCTGGCTATCCAAATCGTCATCATCATGCCAGTAGCGTTGATATTGTGGATATTTTATGCTATCAAGGAAAAGAAACAACTAAACAATACTAAACATGAACAAATTGGCTCTTTCGATACTATTGATCATTGGAGCAATGACGATGACTTCTGAGAATACTACCGCCCAAACGCTGTTCTATTCTCCAAAAGTGGATTCATTGTACAAACTTGTCAATCAGGTGTGTGCGATGGATTCCATTTGTGTTAATGACACCTTATTGCAATGTGCGGATTTAGTCAAAGGAGACACTGTACCGATAATTCTATGTAAAGATGAAAACGGGGTTGTGGATCATATTGGCTATTGTTTTTTGCCGGATTCAATACGTATAGTCAATATTCCTATTGTACAGTTTCTTGAACGCGAACTGCTTACAATCTTGACAACAAAAGACATAGGAACCGCATTGAGAGCTGACAAAGAAAATGGTTTGCAGGTTTTGTTAGATGATAACCCTGTAAATCAAAACTTGTTGCAGAATAAGAAGAAACTATGTTCTATGCTGAAAGGCAACAGTGGAATTATCATTAATAAGGTGATAAAAGACTATTGCGTGACGATTCTTTGTTTAGATGGCCAGCAATTGTCGTTCTCCTTCCCTGCTGACTGTAAGTTAATCAGTGGAATGGACAAGAGGGAGCAGGAAATACGGCTTGCTTTTCAACTGAAGAACCATATTGCAAAGGCCATCGATAGTCAGATGCCCTTGCCAGATATAAATTACTTGCAGCTTTTACAAGATAGTATTTATCAAGACAGCATTTATGTTGAAAAAGGAGAAGAGTTCTCTATACCTCAAATTAACAACGATTTGTTCTTTTTCAAAAACGACTCCATCTATGCGCTTGTGTCAGACACATCATTGGTTGCCTTGACGTTTTCCAACGCATTGTTGGTTCCATCGGCTAATCATTACACCATTGATGTGAAGCATCGGATGTATGGATTTGTGGTGCAGGATTACACTATAGACAGCCGTGATTTCAACGACTATTTTTCAAATGGTTATGAACGCTATTTTGGAATAGAAACATTGGAACCTGAAAATTTATCAGGTACGATGATTCTATATAACCGCGACGAGGAGTTTATCCATTTGGCGTATGTGACCACAACATTGGATGACTTAATGAATGGAGGAAAAATGAATATGGAATTGTATTCCAACATCCCTCAACACAACATAAAAACTCTATATGGAAAACGATAAAAAGCAAAAACGAATGAAAAAGATAACTATTTTATTGGCCACGATGGTGCTGCTCCCATCTATTATGTTTGCACAAAGTTTTTTGACGGAAGATCAAGAACTGGAAATTAAAACAGACAAATATTATTGGGAGGAAGGAAATGCTTTTGATGAGACCATGGCATATCACGACGCTTTGAACAATTTGACGGAAAGAATCATAAGTGATGTGGTTTACCAAACCAAAAAACGAGATGAGGTTATGAAAGAATTGGAAATGAAAGCGCATACGGGCAGAATACGACAAGAGGGAATGGTCTGTGTGGTGGCATGGATTGCAAAAGACAGTGTTTTCGTGACTACACAAAGGCCATTGAATCCACCACAAGAGCCAAACGTTACTCCTCCCTCTTCAAATAATGTTGAGCCGCCTGTTACTAAACCCAATCCTGGTGCAAATACCAATAAGGTTAACGACCCTGTATTACAGGAATTAATGAGTTGCAAAAGCTACAAGGATGTTAACAAGGTTGCAAACCGACGTGGATTTGTAAAAGGTGATTTTAATACATCGGCTGGTTTTGACAGACCTGATTTATGCTTGATTGCTGTTTTTGACTCCAATTGGGCATTGGCCGCTCTGTTGGATAAGGGTGGCTCATCTCGAATGGATTTGTTGTCGGGACAAACGATTCAAAATCCAGAAACACATTATCGTAATAAAGGCTATACTATATGGTATATACAACGAAAATAATTTAAAATCAAATAGATATGAAAACAAGAAAATCAATTAGAAGGATTGCCTTTATTATTATTGGCACCCTGTTGTTCGTTCAAGGTTATGCACAGAATTCAATAACCTTTAAGTTTAGTGAAACCGCACCAGCACAGGTTTTACGGGTCATGGAGAGTAATGCGAAAGCATTGTTCACTGAAATCAACCAGAAATATGACCAAGATAACTCCCAGCTGAGTCTTTCTTCCTCGGCCGTTACTGATTTTGCAAGGAACAGAATTGCAAACATGTGGGCTGTCAGTCATTTCTATTGCACCCGTACTAACATAAACACACGGGTTATGAGAATGGTTAGTTCTAATACATATCAGGTTAGAAATATACCTGTTTGTTACAAGGAAGGAGAAACTGAAGAGTATAAGTATCAGATGATTGTGTTGGAATTTGATATGTCAGGAAAAATAAGCGATTTGTATTGCACTATGCCAGAGCATATGTATACCGAAGTAATTAATGGTGGAAATGAGGTAACAAACAATCGGCATAGATGGATGATTAAAAACTTTGTGGACAATTTCTTTACTGCGTATAACCTTGGATTAGGCGGATTGGATTTAATTGACAAAATGTATAGTGAAGACGCTTTGATAATTACTGGCAAGGTGGTTAATTATAAAACAAGTAGAAATACAGAGTTTTCAAGGACACTGACTAACAATCAATGTATTGAGTATAGTATTCAAAACAAACGACAATACATGGAAAAATTGAGAGGGATTTTTGCAAGGAATTCATATATTAATATTAGATTTGATGGGGTCGAGGTAGTTCAAAGTGAGGCAAATTCTAATATTTATGGAGTTAGGCTTAATCAATACTGGCATGTCGCTCCCACGGCTAAATCAAAAGGCTATTCTGATGAAGGGAAACTGTTTTTGATTATAGATTTTTCAAATGAAGAACAACCTGAGGTTTGGGTTCGAACATGGCAACCTTACCAAGATGCAAATGGCAATCCGATACAATATACGGAAGAAGAATTCTTTACGATAGGTGATTTCCAAATTGAGTAAAATATGAAAAAGCGTTTCATCATAAGTCTTTTTGCCGTTTTGTGTTCTATTGGGACAGCCCTTTCCCAGGAGAGAATAAATGAATTTGTGGTGAATACTGATGCAACCCATAATCCAATGACTATTTATTCCAGTTATGGGGCAACACCCAATGACGGCGTAGTGATAGTAAACTCGACCATACCCAATTTGGAATTTAATATTCCAGTAGCACCAGGAAGAATCAGGACGGTGCCTGATAAGAAGAAAAACCGTTATGTATTGATAATCCAGCCTAATGACAATAATTACAAGCAATACACGATAACTATAAACGCAAAAGGTTTCAAGCAAGGGCAGATAAACTCTGTTGTCGTAAAGGCTAGTTCGTCAACTGGATATGTTGTCAATCCAAAGCATTACGGTAATACAAATGCTGACCCATTATATGTTGACGGATGGAGTATTTACAAAAACGGGAAAAAGTTGGGTGACAATGAAATAAAAGCACTTTTTGCAAATACTGAATCGTATGATTTATACATAAGAGGGAAAGGAATGGATAAAAAAACCGGTGAGACTCTCTATGGGTGGATGATTATTTTGGGTTCGGGTTGTGTCGGTGGTGGAGCAGGAGGTTTATTGGTGGGTAAGAGCCAAGAGTATTCTTCAAATAAAACTGAGTATTGGCTTATAGGGGGAGGACTTGCAGCTATAGGAATAGGGTGTTTGGGGTTAAAAATACAATCTTCAACTGGTCAAAATAAGATACAAAGGGCTGTTGATTTGTATAACAATAGAAATATGCGTTCACAGAACGGTATCGAATTGGAATATGGATTGACAGGAAATGGAGTTTGTTTTTCTCTTCTATTCTAATTAATTGAAACGAAACAAATAAGAAAACGCAGATGATTAAGATTAAACGTTTGATGGTTTGCATGTTGTTGCTAATAAGCTCAATGGAAGTGGTATTGGCACAAGAGAAATTGAACGAGTTCGTGATAACACCAGATGGCGATTGCCCATTCACGATACGGCCAGGTGATGGAGAATATGGTTTTGTTGTAATTAACACAACTCTCTCGGATTTGCGCTTTACTATTCCAACAGCACCTAGAAGGCTGGCGAAAGCGGATTTTAATTCGGAAAAACAGCAATGGATACTGACAATAGTGCCAAATGATAATAATTATAAGAGGTATAGAATTACATTAAATTCCGACGGTTTTAAACAAGGCGAGATTGATGTTTTAGTCAAGCAGAAAGAATCCTTGTGTTTTGATGTGGATCCATTGCATGAACCATGGAAAACTAATGTGATGTGGTATATCGTCCCAGGCTTAGGTCAAATTGAATTGGGAAGCAAACCAGAAGGATATGCCATTATTGCGGGTGAGACACTGCTGCTGGGTGGAGGTGTAATTTCAAGTATTTCTGCCAAAAAGCAATTGGAGATCATGAGAGATGTGGATGCGTCTTTGGAAGATTTTATGGAAGCAAAAAGTAAATACAACACACGAAAGGCTATAAATATAACTTGCTACGTTGGCGCAGCTGCTTTATATGGTATCCATATTTATCGTGTGTATCATCTATCGAAAAAAGAAAAAAACAAAAGATATGCCTCGTTGACACCGGCCATTATGACCACAGATGAAACGATGGCTTTCGGATTGAGTTTTAACTATAATTTCTAATGTTATGACTAAGAAACTATTTATTGGACTTTTTGTCATAGTGACAGGCTTGTTTTATGGTTGTGTCAAAGATTTGCACAATTCTGGAATTAGCGAAGCAACCCTTTTGAAAGGCAGAGTGTTAGAGGAGTCTGAAAGAGAACCTCTCGTAAATGTTAGAGTAACCGTGACAAATGGCACAACTGAATATACAAGCACTAAAACAAACAATGAAGGATGGTTCGAATTGACTGTCAATTATAACAATTTTGACGGAGGCAACTATCTGTTTTTGGATGCAGGATCATCGGGTATTACAAAAAAAGTGGATTTGAAAGGTATGGGGCAGGAATCGTACAATTATGGGGATATTTTTCTCTATAATAAAAACGACGGTGCCACACCGACCATTACAACAAGTGCGGTCAAAGACATTACTTCCAATGGCGCGGTTTGCGGAGGTAATATTTCCTCTGATGGTGGAGCGGAAGTGACTCAACGAGGATTATGTTGGAGCGTTTCTGAGAATCCTACTATTTCAAGTTTAAATGTATCATGTGAGTCGGGAATAGGTGAATTCACTGGGGCTATTACTGGACTTGCTCCAAATACAACATACCATGTACGAGCATTTGCAACTAATGCTATTGGAACATCCTATGGGGAGGACAGACATTTTACAACCGCAAACGGTGGAGGAAGTGCAACCAAGCCAACGGTTAGCACAAAAGCCATTTCAACTATTTCAACTAATAGCGCAGAGTGTGGTGGAGATGTCACTTCTGATGGAGGCTCCACTGTAACCGAACGCGGCTTATGTTGGGCAAAGGCCAGTACTACCCATAACCCTACGATTTCAAATTATTGTGTTAAAGACAATGGGGTCGGAACGGGTACCTTTTCATGTACGATGACTAATCTTACTGCAAATACTGATTATTATGTTTGTGCTTATGCGAAAAATGATGTTGACATTGCTTATGGAAATCCTATTTCGTTTACAACATTAGGAGGAGGTGGTGGTGGTACGGCGCCTACAGTGCAAACAGGTATTGTCGCTGATATTACTTCTTCTACAGCAAAATGTAGTGGAACAGTAACTTCTGACGGCGGAGACGGTTCGCTTCAACGAGGTATTTGTTGGGGCACTTCTCCTAATCCTACCTGGGATAATTATTCTAACACATCTTTTGATAGTGGTCACGGAACCGGTTCTTTCACTTGTGATTTGAGGTATCTTTCTGCCAACACAACTTATTATGTTCGTGCTTTTGCTGTTAGTTTGATAGCTACATCATATGGGGAAAATGTGAGTTTTACTACACTTGATAACAACACTTATCCGCCCGAAGTTCTTACTTGGACCGTGGATTATAATTCGAATAGTAATACGGCAGAATGTAAAGGTATGCTTTATTCAAATGGAAGTGCTCCAGTTAATGATTGTGGTTTTTGCTGGGGTACATCTCAAAATATAACGATTGAGAACAATCCAAATGTCATTCATGGAAATGTTCCATCAGGATCTTTGCCTGCTATGTTCACATGTACTATCTCAGGCTTGTCTTTAGGCACAACCTATTATGTTCGGGCTTTTGCTACAAATGGCCATGAAACAGGATATGGGAGCCCAAAAACACTTGTCACATCAGGAAGTGGTGGCGGTGGTGGAGGGAGCACTACAGCTACCATTATTCTTACTGCAGGTGATGTTTGGGGAGATGGTACTGGATACCAAATGTTGCTTGATAAAACCCATTCTTTGTATGGGTCCACTATTCCGACAGATGGTGCTTTAAGCACTTCTTGCTCAGGCAACGAGTCGATATATTCTCAATTTGATTATAAGATACCGACCAATGCTGATGGCAATTGCTCGACACAGCATATTGTTCATAACAATAGTGTATCTATTACTATTCCTGCAGGAGTTTATGATTGGTGTATCACAAACCCAACACCAGATGATAGAATCTGGATTGCTTCTTCCCAAGGTAATGTGGGAGGCCGTCAAAATGATTATGAATTTGTAGCTGGGAATACATATGAGTTTACCGTTACTTTATCGGGTCAGAATGATGCTGTTAATGTGGTCATTACTGGAGGAGGTAAAGGTAAAAAGAGTATGGGGCTGTCAAATGCAGACTGTAGACATAAATAAAATGGAAAAAGCTGATGAAAAAACAACACGTATTTAGGATACTATATTTGATAATTGGGCTGACAACTTTCGTTTTGTTGCCAAGGTGTGTGAAAGACCTAATTAAAGAAGGCGTATATTCCGAAACAGAATACAAAGGTCGCGTTATAACCAACGAGGGCACACCCGTTTCCGGAGTCAGTGTGTTTCTTAGAAGTGCAGCAGGAGTCAGAATTAACCAGCAGACAACAGATGAGGAAGGTCATTTTGTTTTCACAGCGACACTTGATGAAATTGATGGAGAAACGATTTATTTTGACGGAGGAGGCTCACATATTCTGGAATTGCCCCTTTTGGGAATTGGCAGGAAAGAATATGATTATCAAGACATCGTATTGTATAATTCCATGATTGAAGAATTACCTACTATGCTTTATAGAGGAAAAACATATTATATATTTCCTGATGTCATTGGAGAAGCTAAATGGTCAGATGTGGGTGAATTGTGTCACAATTTGAATGAAAACATGGATGCAAATTACGATTGTCGTGATTGGTTTGTGCCAAATAAAAGCGAATTGAAAGCCATATTTGATAATAAAGAATCCATTGGAGGTTTTTACGAAGATGGATATTGGAGCTCGGACAATGATGAAGGATTACCTTATATTGTTGACTTTATATCGGGTGCAACGAAACAAGCATCTACAGGAAGCTCCTATCGGGTACGTCTTGTACGTACCAATGGAGGGGCTGGGTTAGATTATCCCGTGGTTGAAACTGGAGAGATTGTTGATGTCAATCAGTATTCGGCAAAATACATTGGCAATGTTCTTTCGGATGGAGGCTCATCCATAGTTGAAAGAGGTGTTTGTTGGAGTAATTCGCCAAATCCAACATTTGGAGGGAGTTCGTGTTCTTTAAGTGGAACAATGGATGTTGGCAACTTCGCTAATGTGATTTCGGGGCTTCAGCCAAATACAAAATATTACGTTCGTGGTTACGCCAAGAACGCTAATGGAGGAGAACGCTATGGCACCGAATTGGAGTTTACAACAAAAGCAGAAGAGAGCGAAATACAAGTGACTGTTTTGGAGATCACGGATGTTACTAGTGCAATGGTAAAATGTAGCGTTAAAATGGAATTGCTTTCTGGCTCATTTTCTGGAACTTTAGGCATTTGCATTGACACTTTGCCTCAGCCTACTATTGAGAAGGCTCATACTGGCATTGGCGTATCTTTATCTGTCAGTAGCAGTGGCGATGTTAGTTCTTCCACAACAACGAACTTGACCTTTGCTTCTTTGCGACCAAACACAAGGTATTATATTCTGGGTTATGCACAAAATGAGGACTCACAAGATGTTACATATAGTTTTAATGAAAATGTTGTGGTGACAACTTCACCAATCAGAACAATGGATGTGAATGTAACCACATCGATTACAGCCAATGGTACTGGTGTGTTGGAGAAATGGTGCAATGGAACGATTACATATGGATTCTGCTGGAGTATAGCTCCAGAACCAACCATCGAAGATCATCATTCAATTACTACGATAATTCATTCTGGAGTCCCATCCTTTGAGCAATTTAATGTTAATATGTCTGATTTAGCACCAAGCGTGAACTATTATGCTCGTGCTTATGCAAAAAGAGAGGATGAGGATATGGTTTATTACGGAGAAGAAATAGTATTTGCCACAAGATAATAAAGAGACAAGTTTAATCAATATCGTAAAACAATGAAAAGAATAGCATGGCTACTAGTAGTCATTTTGACTGGCATTTTATTTACAAGTTGTTATAAGGATGTGCACATCGAGTCACATTCCGAAATTACCGTGAATAATCATTTTGACGCTAGTGTAGGCACGGATACAATTGTTCAAGATACGGTTGTCATTCAATCCAAAGTGACCTTATTAGGTCTTTCTGAGTTGACCCGAACATCCGCAATAGTTGAGGGCGTTGTGGAAGGGTCATGCAATCAAGCACACTTTGCATATGGTATTTGTTGGGGAACGTCACCTAATCCAACAATTGAAAACTATCATTGTGACTCTATCCGTTTTATACAATCAAAGCATTTTGAAATAACTATAGTGGATTTGACACCGAATACAAAGTATTATGTTCGCCCGTTTTTGGTCGCGTCAAATGAATATATTTACGGAGAGAAGTCGGATTCTTTTACTACTAACAATTAAAACAATGAAGAGCAATATGAAATTCAAGTGTGATAAAGGAGGAGCAATAATACTTGTGTTTTCACTCATGTCAAGACATAACGGAATATGGCGACACTAACGTTAAAGTGTTGGTCGTGAATGAGGATGGTAACTGGAAAGTAATTGGATTCAAATAACACATAGAAAGCGGTTATGAAAACCCTACTCAGAATAAGTTTTATTGCAGCAATTGCATTAGCTATCAATGGTTGTGGAAGTAATACTCCAAACGGTTATGAGAAAGAACAGGCACGCTTTGCCAAAGTGCTGGATGAGGCCTCGGATGAGGAATTGTTTATGGTGCTCAGTTATGCCATAGCCCATCAATATGTGCCGAATAGGGATATTGATCCTTATTTCGATATTCATGTGATGGTGGGATGTTGGAAACGGTCTTTGATGGTATATAAAAAAATATTGGATAGAAAAGATCTGCTTCAGCAGATATATCCGGATTTGGACATATTGGACGAGTATGTCAACTGGGGACGGCATGGTGAACCCTATCCAGATACCGTTGTGTCAAAAGCAATTATAGAAAGTGCGAAAAAAGGGTGCCAAGGTATGGACTACAAACTGGTATCCAAATATTTTGAAACGCCGTTGATGCGGGATTAAGGGGACTCATGTAATAGAAAAACTGCATATTTACGGTTGATTATCATAAAGGAGAAAATGGCTGATGCCTCCTTTTCATCTTTTTCTCTTATCTCATGATAATTCCTAAATTATTCCTATCTTTGCACCAAAATCAAGAACGTCATGGGTGCATACATCAATATCGGCAATGCCGGATTCCAAAGGGTAAGGAACAGTGAATATGTTGACAAGTCGGGGCTTATTGCCATTGTCAACAACACACTTTTCACGGAACGCAGTCTCAGTTGCGTCTCGCGCAGCCGCCGTTTTGGCAAGTCGGTGGCGGCCAAGATGTTGTGTGCCTACTATGACCTTTCTTGCGACTCGCGCCATTTGTTTGCCGACCTTGAGATAGCCAATGACCCGTCGTTTGAAAAGCATCTGAACAAGTACCCCGTCATCTATCTTGACCTGACCGATTTTGTGTCGAAAAAGGACAGCAACATCGTTAAAAACATAGAGTTTGCTTTGCTGACAGACATAAGTGAGGCTTATCCTGACATTGCCACGAGGGAGAAAGACGGGCTTATGGATTACCTTTTGCGCGTGAGCGAAGCGAAAGGACAGCAGTTCTTTTTCATCATTGATGAATGGGATGCCATTTGCCGAGAATACGCTCCTGGTACGGAGGCGATGGACCAATACGTGAATTTGCTTAGACGGTTGTTCAAGAGCGAAAAGGCCACTCGGGTCTTTGCCGGCGTTTATATGACAGGTATATTGCCCATCAAGAAGTACAAGACCGAGTCGGCGCTCAACAATTTCATCGAGTATTCGATGGTGGAGCCCGTAGATATGGCACCTTATTTTGGATTTACGAGGGACGAGGTGAAAGCCTTGGCTGAAAGACATCACATGGACTTCGATGAATTGGAGAAATGGTATGACGGCTATCAGATTGGCGATGAGCAGTCGATTTTCAACCCCAACTCGGTGATGCAGGCCCTTCGGAGTCGTCGCTGCCGCAGTTTCTGGGCGGCCACGGGTGCCTACGATGCAGTGGCGCATTACATCCAAATGAACTACGAAGGACTGAAGGACGACATATTGCGGATGTTGGCGGGCGAGCGGTGTCCTGTCGATCCCACCGGATTCCAGAATGATATGTCGGTCATACACACTAAGGACGATGTGCTGACCGTGCTCATCCACTTGGGTTACCTTTCATACGACTGGAAAGAGAGCGAGTGTTACATTCCCAACCGCGAGGTGGCTGGAGAGATGGTCAACGCCGTCAAGATGTGCAATTGGAGCCATGTTGCTGATGCTTTGGAAAAATCCAAGCAGCTTCTTCAGGCGACGCTCCGTGGCGACGAGGAAGCCGTAGCCCATGGCGTGGATGTAGCCCACGACGAAAACACCAGCATCTTGAGCTACAACGACGAGAACTCGTTGGCTTGCGTGCTGAGCATTGCCTATTACTACGCCTCCAATGACTACATCATCCACCGCGAGTTGGCCACAGGTAAGGGCTTTGCAGACTTGGTGCTCATCCCGCGCAAGAACGTCGACAGCCCAGCTATCATCATTGAGCTGAAATACGACAAGGCCGTCGATACCGCCATCGACCAAATCAAACGCAGGCAATATCCTGCCAAGGTGGCTCAATATGCCGACAATTTGTTACTTGTTGGCATTACCTATCATAGAGATACCAAACAGCATGAGTGCCGGATTGAAAGGCGTGAGTGACATTTCTCGTTGACAAACTTTCAAGGTCGTCATTAATTCCTCCGCATTTGGTTGAAAACTTTTGGTTTTTTCCTGCTTTTTAGCTAGTTTTGCACCGCAAAATTCAAAAACCATGTCAGAACTCCCCGCATTATTTTCCGACCTCGCCCTGATTCTCGTCACGGCAGGCGTCACTACCGTATTGTTTAAGTGGTTGAAGCAACCTTTGGTCTTGGGCTACATCATCGCTGGTCTGCTCATCGGGCCTTATTTCCCGTGGTTTCCCGTCATCAACGACCACCACAGCGTGGAGACTTGGAGCGAAATCGGCATGGTGTTCCTGCTGTTTGCCATCGGCTTGGAGTTCAGTTTCAAGAAGTTGAAGAAACAGGCTGGCACTGTGGGCATTACCGCCCTCACGGAACTGGTTTCGATGTGTATCATCGGCTTTCTGCTCGGCAAGGTGCTGGGCTGGTCGCAGATGGACAGCATCTTCCTCGGCGCCATGCTTTCGATGTCGTCGACGACAATCATCGCCAAGGCGTTTGACGACTTGAAGCTGAAAAGTGAGAAATTCACGGGCAGCGTCATTGGGGTGCTGGTGGTCGAGGACTTGGCCGCCATCCTGATGATGGTCATTCTTTCCACCTTGGCCGTAAGTACGGCTCTGGATGGAAAGGAATTGATGTTCAGTGTGTTGCGACTGGTCTTTTTCCTTTTGGTTTGGTACATTGGCGGCGTGTTCCTCATCCCAACCATCCTGAAATGGTCGCGCAAATTCATGTCGGAGGAGACACTGACCGTCTTTGCCGTGGGCTTGTGTTTCCTGATGGTTTGGCTGGCCAACAAAGCGGGCTTTTCGTCGGCTTTGGGCGCATTCATTATGGGTAGCATCTTGGCCGAAACGCTTGAGGCTGAGATGATTCACAAACTCACCACACCGATTAAGAACCTGTTTGGGGCCGTGTTTTTCGTTTCGGTCGGTATGATGGTCAATCCGGCCATCTTGGTGCAATATTGGTGGCAGATTTTGGTCATTACAATTGTTGTAGTTGTGCTGAAATCGTTGAGTTCGGGCGTGGGCATGCTGCTCTCGGGCGACAGCCTTCACAACGCCGTGCGTGCGGGAATGTGCTTCGGGCAAATCGGCGAGTTTTCGTTCATCATCGCCACGGTGGGTATGAGCTTCGGTGTCATCGACGACTTTTTGTATCCTATCATCGTCTCGGTGTCCATCATCACGACTTTCCTCACGCCTTATTTGATTAAAGGCGGCGAGCCGTTGTTCCATTGGATTGAAGGGAAGGTGCCTGAAAGCTGGACTTCATTCTTCGGAAACAAGGAAAAGAGCCTGAAGGAGAAGAGCGGCAATCGGGTGACAATGAAGACTTTCGTACTCAGTCAGGTGCAACACATGGTGCTGTATGCGGCCATTTTGCTGGCCTTGACGCTGGTGAGTTTCTCCCTGCTTGAGCCTGTGATGAGCTATCTGCGTCAGCCGATTTCTGGGTTGATTGCGCTGGTCGTCACGCTGGCCATCGTCTCGCCGTTTATTTGGGCTTTGGCCTTCAGGCACGACTTGGACAAGGAGACCGAGAAGATGGTCAAGTCGAACAAAGCCAACAGCCGAATGGTGGCGATTTTGAATGTTGTGCGTTTCCTCGTCGCTTGGTTCTTTGCCTCGCGCATATTCCATCATAACCTGAACGATCCGTTTTGGGCCTCGATTCATGTCCAGATGGACGACCTCATCATGGCCGTCGTCGCCTCGCTGACTTATCTGTTGATTTTGAGGGGTTTGAGTCCTATCATGCATTGGTACGAGCGCATCGAAGGCCGTTTCTTGGAGAACATGAACAAGCGCCAAATGCAGCAGTCGTTTGTGATTCCCGAGGTGCTGCAAGAGAATTTCGCTTTGGAGAAGATGACGCTGAGTCCCAAGAGCCGCTATGCGGGCATGACCATCGGCGACAGCGATTTCCGCGACGCCTTCAATGTGAGCGTGGTGAGCGTGGAGCGTGCCGAAGAGGCCTTCGACCTGCCGCATCCCGATTTCATGCTTTTCCCGATGGACGAGGTGACTTTTGTAGGCTCGGAAGAACACTTGGCCAAGTTGAGGCCCCATGTGGAGATTGAGGACGATGTGCTTGTCAAGGAGCGCGCCGAGAGCGATGTGAATATCTATAAGTCTGTGGTACAGAAAGATAGTCGCTATCTTGGCCTCACTTTGCAGGAATCGGGCATCCGCGACCGCTACAACGCCATGGTGATTGCCTTTGAGCGCAACGGCGATTTCATCCTGACCCCGCCCGCCACTATCACTTTCCAAGAGGGCGACACAGTGTGGTTCGTGGTCTCCGAAAGCACGCTCAAGACAATGGAGATGGAGGCGGTGGTTTCGGTGAAGGGATGAGGCGTATCAGTTTTTTGTGCCGTGTAATTGTGCAGTTTTTGGCTGCACAATTATGAATTTATTATCTGCCAAAATCCAGTTTTTTTGCTTCCCACACGCTGCACCATTTCCTTTTGTTTCAACACACGAAGGATTCGTTGAATAGTGGAATAGGACAAACCCATCTTTTGGGCAATATAGCTTGTCGTTAATTGGTCATTTAATTGGTCAAACTCTTTAATGAAGAAAAATACTTTTTCTTCATTTTCAGTGAGTTGTATGGATTTTATTCGGTCATTTATTCGGTCAATCACCGACACATTACCGCCATTTTGTTTGTTGAGGGCGACAAAAACCTCTCGTTGTATAGTTGCCAACACACCGCCACGGACTTGCTCAAACATCGGTATTTGTAGTCGCTCTTTCTTGAAAGCATTACTTATTTTCTCATAACCGCGCCCCCAACTCTCGATGAAACCAGCCAAATAGAACACTTTGGCGATGAGACTGTTGCGAGGATGCGATTCGTGGGTTGTCATTAGGTTGTCGGCTGTTATCTCTGGCGGAAACTCACCACTGTTCCAAAGGTCGATGTGGTCATCCCAAACGCGCATTTGGATGAATGTGCCACGATAATCCTTGTGAACGATGGCATTGCAAATCATTTCCCTAAGTGCGTCTTCGGGAATTTCCAAAGGCTCGATACGATGTAAACCCTCATATTTGATGGGTGCAACCAAATATCGACTGCGCAAGGTTTGTATCACCCGCTCTGGCATTCTAATAAGCGGACAAACAATGGTGTCGTCAAAAATCAAATCGGCTTGGGTGGCACCGAACCTGCCAATACGGAAAGATGCGGAAAGACAGTATTCTTCAATGTCTTTTCCAAACAGCATCAGAGCGGCAAAAGTGAGTTGCCCTTGCTTGTTGATGAGTTTGAGGTTGCGAAGAATATGCTCCAAGTTTTCGTGTTTTGCGCTTTCGTTCAACCGTCGGGCATCAATGGCGAAATTGACAAAATACTTTACCGCTTCGGGGGCGATGTCGTCAAGTGTTGCGTTGGGTTCGATGTGCATGTCCCAAGTGACATGGTTTTGCTTCATCAGGAAGTCGGTAAGTGCGCTGCCATTGAGTTCTTGAAGTGTGCTGCCACTACGCATATAATACTTGCCGTTGCAAGAAACGGGCTGGTCGGACGGCTTGATGTGAATGGCGATATATGCTTTGCCGTCTTTTGTAAGAATTTCAATGTCTGGAATGACGCCTGTGGCTTGTATGGCTTTATTGGGAAGGGCTTCCAAAAGGTATTCGGCATTGTTGATGCCCACGACTTCGCCAGCATCATTTATTCCGATATAGAGCGTACCTCCCTGCGCATTGGCAAAGCCGCTGATGTAGGCGAGGTATTTGTCAGACCACTGCTGCTTGTATTCTGTTGTTTGGGATTCCATGGTGTTATTTGTGGTTTGTTATACTTTCAAAAACTCCTTTTATTTTCTCAATGCGGTTTTCTGTATCTATGCCATTCGCGTTTTGTGTAATGACGAACTCTTCAAGCACGACTTCTTTTTCGTCATTGGAAATAACCCTGTATGCTGATTGAGTTTCTCTCAAAAACTCTTTTTCGTTAAGATATACGCGGTTTCCCCAATGTTCTCTCCACACATTGTTATCAATTGCTTTCAAAAAAGGGTTGTATGAGTTTTCAGAAACCTTTTGTCTTTGGTGGATAGTTATGAAGACATAAGGAGAATGCTCAAAATCATTCCACCAATATTTCCCATAACGTCCAGTGCGAAATACATCATATTTGATGTAATAGTAAATCCAAGGATACTCATTTTTATTTTCACAATCAGCAATATAGTCACAAATCAAACCTTCCAAATAATCATCAGTAAAGTAGGGATTTAGTGATAATAACTTATTCAATACATTTTTGGTATTGTCAAACCCAATAAAATTTTCGCTTTTGTGAAAAAGAGTTCTCCATGCAAATCCATCGCTCATGGATGAGCCTAATTGATACCGCCAGCCATTGCGTTCTTTTTGCTTGTAGTCGCCAATTGTGAATAGAGCACAATCAACCAAATCCCAATCACATTTGAATAATGATGCAAATCGTTCAAAGAATTCTGGATGTTCTAACCCAACAATTGAAATTTGACCATAAAGTAGTTCGTGGTCTTCCAAAGCATATAGAGCCTCTGCCTTGTCGGGATTAGCATTTGTCCATTCCAATTTTGCCTTCTCCTCTTCCAATTGAGTAGGATTGAAATTAATACCCACTTGTTCACTATCTGCGATTTCACCATTCAAAACAATACTATCAACTTGGCGTAAAATAGCTGGTAAACGGTTACCGCCTTGACGCTCCTCGCTATCGCTTATTTGGTCAGAAGAATTCAAAATCAAATTGTTTATGATTCGTAATCGTCTGCGAAATTCATTTTCGGATACACTCGACAGGCTTTGTCTATATGTGACAAATGCATACAAAAGAATGATTTGGTTTAAGGTGAATTTACGTCTGTTTTTACCAATGATGTCTGCGTAGTTTTTCAGACAATCTTCAAGCAAGTTGACCTTATAGTTGGTCTTTATTTTCCCTTCTGAATGCTCTTTGGAAGAGAAGGACTCAAAGAACTTTTGAATCGGAATGCTTTTTCGGTTCTCGTCAAGCCAACAATCGAAGAAACTTTCAAGAGTTAGTGCGTTTTTAATTACCTCTTCTTTGCTTCGGTTTGCTTGTTCTTCGTTGTCCACTTTTATGGAAAAATAGTTTTTTATCAACTCAAATTCATCGCTTGTTTTGGGGCTGCCTCCATTTCTGTAACAGATAATGTTACAAATGAAAATGAAGTATCGCAAAAAATCATCATCGGTGGTATCGCCAATGCCATCACCTAACCCGCTGTTATGATATTGCCAAAGCAAATCTGTCCATTCCCTATCGATTTTTGTGCCGATTCGTTTTGCGACAATTTCATCGGCTAACTTCAATTGCTTTTCTAGTTCCGCCTTGAAATGTTCGAATTGTGTCAAGGGCTTGCCCCTTGAGTTCATTTTTATGTAAAGTTCATCTGTTAACCCCATATCTTCAATAGGTAGGAAATAGAATGATATGTTATCAAGTTTCTTGAAAAGGCTTTCCACACAGTAGAACTTTTCTTGAATGGCATCAAGCATAATAAGCATTGATGATATTGTGGCATCATGCTGCCATTCGAGCGGAAACCAGTTTTTGTCTTTTATTTGTTCCGATATTGGATGGTTGTCCTCCAATTCAAAAACTTTGGTGGTTATTGATTCACAAAACTTACGGGCAGAAGGCCTTGTTTCGTAACTGAAACATTTCAGGAAATGGGTTTCCTCTTCTGCAACATTTTCTTTTTTGGAAGCATACCAATAGAGCAAAAAGAGTGTCGTCAATCGTTGCTGTCCATCAAGTGGTGTCAGAATGTTCTCTTTGATGTCACCATAAACAAAATCAAGAGTAATCGGATGCCCACAGACTGCTTCAAAAAGGGAATCCAGAAAACGCTCTCTTTTGCGTCTGTTTTTGTCATCAGTTCGACCGTATGCGAAATCCCTTTGAATTTTAGGAATCTCAATTTTATGGATTTCGATCTTTCTACCAGATTTATCGTTATATGGCGAAAATATCGTCTTAAAAGTCTTTGTTTCCATTACCCTTCCTCGTTTTCTTGTTTTTGAATTGTCAGATAAGATGCCAACACTTTTTCAATAGCTTTAGTGTATGCTTCTCTATCATTTTTGCCCCAGAAATGCAGATTCGTATCCTCCTCTGAATAATACTTAAGGAATACCATCTTTGTGCAAAAAGGAATATATGAGCCATTTTTGTCCTTCTCCAAAATGAGATTTCGTTTTGCGTCGAATGTGTAATTGCTTACTGCGGAATTCTGCTCTGAAGAGAGCAAAGCCATATTGGACAACAGATGAATGTATTCCGAGCCCTCACCTTTAGGCGAAAGAGCGTTTACCACTTGTTGTTGCAATGGCTCAAACCGTTCTCGTACTTTTGTTGTTTTTGGATTGTCTTCAATTGATTTTGCCAATTGTTCCATGTCAGAAATAAAATTCTCCTGTTCTCCAATGGTTTGCAGCGACTTGATATGTGCTTTTAGCCATTCCAGTATTTTTTCGTTCGTTTTCAAACCTTCAGAATGCTGTGCGTGAATGTGCTCAAGGCTCCAATTTTCTTTCTTATGACGGCCAAATGGGAATCTTCGTTTTCTGTCATCTATCTGTCTAACAGATTCCACGTTGAAAAGGAGGAGAAACCTTTTTATATCGTTATAATCATGCTCATAATCCAAATCAGAATAAGCCTTTTTGAAGTTGATGCTCTCTTTTATGCTTTCGTCCAAATATAGCCGGAATTCGGTTTTTGATTTACCAGCATAGTCGTATAAAATATCTATCAGTTTTTTGAAGTTGCTTGCTATCAAGTATCCTATCTTGTGATAAAATTCATGGTCGGAAAACCACTCCTTAAGTGTAAGGTAATTATGTTGGATTTCATCCCAGATGTTTTCAAGACTTTGCCCATTTTTCAGTTCGTCATCAAAGTAGAAAAAGGTTCTATATGTTTCTTTGTCGCCACTCGGCTTTTTTGAAATCAAGTCCAGGACTAAATCAATTCGAGTTGGGTAGTTGTCCGCTTCGGAATTCGTGAGAAATCCCCAAAACTCATCGTTATGCAGTTCTTTTTCCATATTGTCCCATTCAAACGATAGTTCATTTTGACGAATCGAATCCCCGTTCTCGTCTTTGAGAAACAGTGCTTTTACAAGTTCTGAACTTGTTAGAGGAATTTTCCCTATGTTCAGACGTGTAAAAAGATCAATGTTGTTTTCTGTATCAGGGACTTCGTACCAAATTACTTTTACGCACTCATCGAAATATTTGTTGATATTCGTCAAAGTAGATTGAATCTTTTCTTTTTGTGAAAACCATTCTTCTATGGTTTTATAAGCATTATAGATAAAGAAGAAATCTATATTGTCATTGTGTTTGGCTTTGCTTGGATTTTTCAGAAAATCGACGGACTCATTACGTGTTTCGTAAGAAAGCGTAAACCTTGGCTCGCTCATGAATCCATTGCTTGCCTTATTCATATAAACATAAATGAGGTAAAGTGTTGTAAGCCTTTGCTGCCCGTCAATTAGCTCAAATCTATCTCCAAGATTTCGTACGACTATCGGTTGCAGGCAGTAGTTATCGTTTTCTGTCTTTTTGTTTTTTCCGCCGTACTCATAAATATCATTTAAAAGAGTCTCGACTTCAGCTTTTTCCCAGCGATAGCCACGTTGATAATCAGGAATAAAAAAGTTTCCTTGAATATCACCGACTAATTTCGTTACTAAATTAATTTCTGCCATATCTATGTCAATAGAGGTATTAAATAGAAATGTGCAAAGATAAGGAAAAGGTTTGATAAATAGGTCGAAAAAGAATAATCGGACGCAGGATTGTTAATTCGCACAGGAGTTAGAACAGAATGGCCGTTGTGTTGTCATCCCCAATAAAAGCGGATTTTTCGAAACATTTTTCTTCCTTGTCCATTCTCATTTTGTTTTGTACTTTTGCAGGCTAAATTCATCTTTATGGAAAACCTACCTGCGTTATTCTCCGACCTCGCCCTGATTTTGGTCACGGCGGGTCTTACTACCGTCATTTTCAAGTGGTTGAAACAGCCCGTTGTGTTGGGCTATATCATCGCTGGATTCCTCATCGGGCCCAACTTCGAGTGGTTTCCTGTCATCAAGGACCACACGAGCGTGGAGACCTGGAGCGAAATCGGCATGGTGTTCATGCTGTTTGGCATCGGCTTGGAGTTCAGTTTCAAGAAGTTGAAGAAAGTGGGAGGGACGGTCGGCGTGACGGCCCTCACTGAGTTGGTGACGATGTGCGTGGTGGGATTCATGCTCGGAAAGGCCTTGGGCTGGTCGCAGATGGACTGCATCTTCCTCGGCGCGATGCTTTCCATTTCTTCCACGACGATTATCGCTAAAGCCTTCGACGACATGAAGTTGCATCGCGAGAAGTTCAGCGGCAATGTCATCGGCGAGTTGGTGGTGGAGGACTTGGAGGCAGTGCTGCTTTTGGTCATTCTTTCCACATTGGCGGTCAGCCAGTCGTTTAACGGTATGGAACTGGTAACCAGTATGTTGAAGTTGGTTTTCTTCTTGCTGGTATGGTTTTTTGGCGGTATTTTCCTGGTGCCTACCGTGTTGCGCTGGTCGCGCAAATTCATGTCGGAGGAGACGCTGACGGTTTTTGCGGTCGGCTTGTGTTTCCTGATGGTCGTTTTGGCAAACATCGCGGGCTATTCCTCGGCTTTGGGCGCGTTCATCATGGGCTCTATCTTGGCGGAAACGCTTGAGGCAGAGGCAATTCATAAGGTCACCACCCCAATCAAGAATCTGTTTGGTGCCGTGTTTTTCGTCTCGGTCGGTATGATGGTCGACCCGCACATTTTGGTTGGTTATTGGTGGCAAATCCTGGTCATCACGCTGGTGCTGTTGTTCTTCAAGCCGTTAAGCAACATCGTTGGGCGTTTGTTGGCCGGCCTCGACCTGAAACAAGCCATGCAAGGTGGCATGTGCTTCAGCCAAATCGGCGAGTTTTCTTTCATCATCGCCACTTTGGGACTGAGTTACGGCGTCATCGACGAGTTCCTGTATCCCATCATCGTTTCGGTGTCCATCATCACGACATTCCTCACGCCTTATTCCATCAAATCGGCCATTCCGGGCTATAATCTGATTGTGAAACGCATCCCGCAGCGGTGGAAGGAAAAACTGACCAACAAGGACTCGGGCCTCAAGGTGAGGAGCGGCAAGAAGGTCAATATGGGCAGTTTTCTTTCGAGGCAGTTCAAGAATATCGTCATTTATCTGGCCATCATCATTGCCGTGGTGCTCATCAGTTTCTTCATCTGCTCGTTTATCATGGAATATGTGCCGCGTCCTTGGAGTTCGGCCATCAGCACGGCGTTGAGCCTCGTGCTGGTTTCGCCTTTCCTTTGGGCGATGGGCTTCAAGCATACTTTGGCCCATACCACACGCAAGTTGATGGAAGTCAGCAAGTTCAATAAGACTTTGATCCTGCTGGTTTTCATTCTGCGCTTTGTGATTGTGACGGCCATCGCCTACAGCGTGATTCAGCACTTCCTGAACGGGCTGTTTTGGTCGAGGCTGAGTGTCGGGTCGCCTTGGTACCATTGGATTAACATCGCTTTTGCGCTGATTTACACGTTTATGCTGCGTGCGATGAGCCCTGCGATGAAGTTCTACAAACGCATTGAGGAACGTTTTATGGACAACCTCAACAAGCGCCAATCGATGCAGGTGTTCACCGTTCCCGAGATTTTGCAAGAGAACTGCCATTTGCAGAAGATGACATTGAGTCCCGACAGCGTTTATTCGGGGCAACTGGTCAAGGAAACCGATTTCCGCGACAATTACAATGTGAGCGTGGTGAGTGTGGAGCGCGGCAAGCAGATTATTGAACTGCCGAAGGCTGATTTTCAGCTGTTTCCGTTCGATAAAATCACTTTTGTGGGGCATGAGGACCACTTGCGCCTGCTGCTGCCGAAGGTGGAAGTCTTTGACGACCAGCTGATTCCCGACCGCGAAGAGAGCGAGGTGGATTTGTATAAGGTGGAGGTGGAGTCGGACAGCCCGCTGATCGATGTCGCCCTGATGGATTCCGGCTTTGCCGACAAATACGACGCGATGGTGATTGCCATCGAGCGTGGCGGACATTTCATCCTCAATCCTTCGGCGCGAATCACCTTCCAACCCGCTGATTTGGTGTGGTTTGTGGCGCAGAAGGACAAAGCAGAAATCCTGATGCGGATGCGTGCCGCCGATGTGCGACTGGACAGGGAGGCCGCTCAACTGAAAAACTGATAACTGAACAACTGCCAACTGCCAACTGAGAATGATCGTCTGTATCGCCGAAAAGCCAAGCGTCGCCCGCGACATCGCCAAAGTGCTGGGAGCCAATACTTCCCATGAAGGTTACATGGAAGGAAACGGCTACCAAGTGACTTGGACTTTCGGCCATCTATGCACTTTGAAGGAACCGCACGACTACACCGACCAGTGGAAGGCATGGGCGTTGAGTCGCCTGCCGATGATACCGCAACGCTTTGGCATTAAGTTGATTCCGAATAATCCGACCTACGAAAAGCAGTTCAAAGTCATCGAATCCTTGTTCCAAAAAGCCGATGCCATCGTCAACTGCGGCGATGCGGGGCAGGAGGGCGAGCTTATCCAGCGTTGGGTGATGCAGAAGGCCGCCGTGCATTGCCCTGTGCAGCGCCTTTGGATTTCCTCCTTGACGGAAGAAGCTATCCGCGAGGGCTTTAAGTCACTGAAAGACCAGTCGGAATACCAATCGCTCTACGAGGCGGGTCTGTCGCGCGCCATCGGCGACTGGCTGCTCGGCATGAACGCTACAAGGCTCTACACCTTGAAATACGGCCAAAACCGACAGGTGCTGTCCATCGGTCGGGTGCAGACGCCCACTTTGGCGCTGATTGTCAACCGATACCACGAAATCGCCAACTTCAAGCCGGAAGCCTATTGGGTACTTTCGACGGTGTATCGCGATACAACTTTCACCGCCACCAAAGGCAAATACGGTTCCGTCGAAGATGGCCAAAAGGATTTGCAAAGCATTGAGGGAAAAGAGTTTACCGTGACCGATGTCAGCAAGAAGGAAGGCAGGGAAGCTCCGCCGCGCCTTTACGACCTGACTTCCTTGCAGGTGGAGTGCAACAAGAAATACGGCTTCTCCGCCGATCAGACTCTGCAGACCATTCAAAGCCTTTATGAGAAGAAATACACCACTTATCCGCGTGTTGATACCACCTATTTGAGCGATGACATTTATCCGAAATGCCCTGACATTCTGCGCCGTCTGACCAATTATGCTGAACTCACCTCACCGTTGTCAGGCAAGAAGCTGCCCAAGAGCAAGAAGGTGTTCGACAACAGCAAGGTTACCGACCACCACGCCATCATCCCGACGGGTGTGGTGCCGCAGGGCTTGTCGTTTGCCGAGGAAAAGGTCTATGACGAAGTCTGTCGCCATTTCATCGCTGTGTTTTACCCTGATTGTCAGTTTGCTACGACGACGGTATTGGGCCAAGTGGAAGATGTGGAGTTCAAGACTTCGGGCAAGCAGATTTTGGTTCCAGGTTGGCGCGAAGTCATCAAGCCAGTGAAGCAGGACGAGGAGAAGAAGGAAGGGCAGGAGGACGAGGAAAAGACTTTGCCGAGTTTCACGAAAGGCGAACACGGGCCGCACCAGCCGCAATTGGCTGAGAAGTGGACCACGCCACCAAAGCCCTACACCGAGGCCACTTTGCTCCGCGCGATGGAAACGGCGGGCAAACTCGTTGATGACGAATCGCTTAGAGAGGTGATGAAGGAGAACGGCATCGGGCGACCCTCTACGCGGGCGGCCATCATCGAGACTTTGTTTAAGCGCAACTATATCAAGAAGGTGCGCAAGAGCCTCGAACCCACGCCCACGGGTATCGAACTCATTGGTCTCATCCGCGAGGACCTGCTGAAAAGCGCCGAGCTGACGGGTATTTGGGAAAAGAAACTTCGTGAAATCGAGCAACATAAATACGAAGCCCGCCAATTCCTCGACGAGTTGAAGCAGATGGTGACGGAAATCGTCACCACGGTGATGCTGGACAACAGCAACCGTCGCGTGGCTGCGGCAGTGGAGGAGAAGCCGAAGAAATCCGCCCCCAAAAAGGCGGCTACAAAGAAAAGCACTTCTAAGAAAGCCTCGGAAGGCATAGATCCCAGCCCTCGCACAACCCAGCGCAGGGATGACATGCCTTCTGGTGATGCCATCATCGGCCAGCCTTGTCCGCTTTGCGGCAAGGGACATATAATCAAAGGCAAGACGGCATACGGCTGCTCCGAATGGCGGAATGGCTGTGGGTGGAGACTGCCCTTTGCCGTTGAAAAACAGCCTTAAAGGCCTAAACTATACCCTAGAAATCCAACTGTTGCTGCCACCAATGCATTGATGACTTTTGCTTTGGCGAAACTCCTTTTGTTATCTGCTAATAGCGGCAATGAAGCATGTCCGTCCTGCGAGATGGAGCTGGCCAAAAGCACTGAGAAAGGTACAACACCTGTAGCAAACATGGTAACAAACAAAAGATGAGGTCCAGATTCTGGGATGATGCCGATGAGCACGGCCAAGAGGATCATCCACGGGATGTTGTCGCTCACCCACGACTCGATGTGGAAGTATTGCAAACCAATCTGGATGAGCAACAAAGCGCCGAAGGTCCAAAGGAAAATACCCAACAGGTGCTTCTTGATGATATGCTCCCAAAGGTGTTCTTTGACGACGTGGTCGGGTGCCGTGGCGACGAACCACACCACAAATAGGCTGATGACAGCAAAAACGAGATTGAGCCAGTATTCGTTAAAGATATTGAGTTGGGAGTGAAGGGCCTCATCGGCCTCATGGTTATGCTCAAACAAGCCGAAAGCCAGCCCGATGGTGAACAGAAGCACCCCAACCAGTAACACGATGCGCTCCACGCTGGCATGACGTAGGTTGCGCAAAGTGGGACGCTCGGGATGGTCTTCGCGTTCCTCGTCTTCCTCGTGGATGGTGAAACCCTCGTCGCAGCCTTCTGGATCGCTCCCTCGTTTGTTTCTCATGTCATGGAGTTTGTCGACAAAATAACCAACAACGACTGCAACGACAAACAGAATCCCCATCAATAGCAACGCCTGCCTGGGAATCATGGCGAGCATGACAAAGGCTTCGTCGCCCGAAGAGGCAATCATCATGGCGACCAATGCACCGAAGCTCAGCAGCTTGTGCGAATACATCGACACGGTGGCAAAACCGCCCATGCAACCTGGGATGAGGCCCAAGCCCGCGCCCAATATGACCTGTCCGAAAGGCCGCTGGCGCAAGCCCGAGAACCATTTGCCATGCGAATTCAGGTTGATGTATTCGAGCAACAACATCATGATAATCACCAGTCCTGTGATTAAGATGCTGTTTTTCAGTACATCCAGAAACAAATGCAGAAAATCGTGCATGGGTTGAAAATTAGGCGACAAAAGTAAGAAATTATTATCTTTGCGGCAAAATAGAGAATGATGAAAAAAGAAGATTGTTTTTATCTGGGCCGCGTGGCCAAGACGCACGGCCTGAAAGGGGAGGTGACCATCAAACTGGAGGCCGACGACCCTTCAGCTTACCTTGAAATGAAGCATTTCTTCCTTGAAATCAACAAGGTGCTGACGCCGTTCTTTGTGGAAAAAATCACGCCCAATGGCGACAAGTTCTTCGTCAGCGTGCAGGACGTGAAGACTGTCGAACAGGCGCAAAACTTGGTCGGGAAGCCTGTTTATTTGCCGTTGGAAATGCTGCCCAAACTGAGCGGCAAGCAGTTCTATTATCATGAAATCGTGGGCTTTATGGTCGTCGATACCGAAAAAGGCGAGCTGGGTCCCGTCACCGAGGTGCTGGAATATCCCACGCAAGCCATCCTGCAAATCATGAAGGGCAAGAAGGAAATCCTCGTCCCGATTCTCGACCAAGTGATACAAAACGTTGACCGCGACAAGAAAATCCTGACGATAACTGCTCCTGAGGGCCTGATTGACATGTACTTGCAATGACCGACGCGCGTCCCTTCCACTTCAAGCATTTCAGCCTCTTTCACCATCGTTCGACGATGAAGGTGGGCACCGATGCCATCTTGCTCGGCCGTTGGGTGGAAGTGAAACCGACAGATGTGGTCTTGGATGTTGGCTCGGGCTGTGGGTTGTTGCCTTTGATGCTCTCGCAAAAAGGTGTGGCGCAAGTGGATGCGGTCGACATCGACCAGGCTTCCATCGAGGAGGCCACCGTCAATTTCACGGCTTCGCAGTGGCGCGACCAATTGCATGCATTTTGTATCGATATCAATGATTTTCAACCGAATAGGGAATATGATTTGATTGTCTCCAACCCGCCGTTTTTCAATCGATATTCCAAGTGCGACGAGGTGCGGAAAAGCCGAGCGAGGCACAACGATGCTGGGCTTTCCTACGCCTCGCTTTGCGCCGTGGCACGTCGCCTGCTGAAGCCTGACGGACGTTTTGCCTTGGTGTTGCCTGTCAATATGTCGAACGATTTCTTGAAGGTAGCTTCAAAGAGCGGATTTTTCCTTCATAAGCGTTTGACTATCATTCCGATAGAAGGAAGAGAGCCGAATCGCTTCAATTTGGAATTGGGCTTTGGAAAGTGTGATGCTGTTGTTGAGGAAACATTCGTCATTCGCGACGTTAACAAACGCTTCACTTCGCAGTACAATGAATTCCTGAAGGATTATTATTTGGGATTGTAGGTGCCAGAGGTCCCTGAGACTGCGGTCCCTGAGGCCAATCGAAGGGTCGAAGGGCCTTCTGCTTTAGTTTGTACCTTGTTTCATCCCTTCTTTGTTGGCCTTGCTGCGGTGTTCGTTGAAGATGTAAACCACCCTCAGCGTGATGGTGTTGTTGTATTGGGCCCTGATTTGGTTGGCCAGCACGAGGTTGGCGTCCTCGTAGAACATCCTATAACGGATGGGGCGCAGCGAATATTGGTAGCGCAATTCGGCGTGGATGCCCTCCCAAAGTCGGAAACGCAAGTCGGCGCAGATGTTGAAGTCGTTGCCGCGATAGGTGTTGGAATTGGCAATCACCTCCGAGATATGTGTGGTGGCTGGAAAGCCTTCCTCATAGACGATGTCGGCCAGCTCGTTGATGTCGAGCACGTGGCTGATGTCGGGCATGTTCTCCTCGTTCTGCCTCCAATGCAGCTGTCCATCGCCAATGCCGATGCCGACGCCCTCATAATTCGAAGGCTCGCCGTTGATGAGCTCGTTGAGGCCGACGACGCGCCCGTAGGAAACGCCAATACCTACCGATACCGCATCCTTGTCGGTCAGGTAAATCATCAGCGGAATCTCGGCGTAGTTGAGCTTCAGGTTGTAGGCATAGGGGAAGGTGCTGTTGGAGACGATGGCGTGTTTCTTGTAAGCACCTTTCTGGTTGAACAGCACTTCGAGGCCCACGTCCATGAAACTGGTGATAGGAATCAAGGCTCCAGCGCCGGCGTGCACGCCGAATTTCTTGAAGCCGTAGCATTCGTCGCCATCCACTTGGCATGCGTTGCCGCCGAGAAACACTTCACCTTTGATGATTTGTGCGTTCAGTAGGGTGGGAGCGGTCACCAAAAATGCCAACAAAAGGGTAAATAATCTGAGTCTATTCATTTTGTCTTGATTTGTTATCATAAACTGCGTAATGGGCGTTTTATTGCGCCATTTCATAATTTCATTGTCAAACTAATCCTATTGCGGTTCACATCGACCTCTAAAACCTTGACACGCACCTTTTGGTTCAAATGCACCACCTCGTTCGGGTCCTTGATGTAATGGTCGGCCATCTGGCTGATGTGGACGAGGCCGTCCTGATGCACGCCGATGTCAACGAAAGCGCCGAAGGCGGTGATGTTGGTGACGACGCCGTTCAAGGTCATTCCCGAGCGCAAGTCCTTGACTTCGCGGATGTTCTTGTCGAACTCGAAGGCCTCGAAGCTCTTGCGCGGGTCGCGGCCGGGCTTGTCAAGTTCTGTCAGGATGTCGTTGATGGTCTCCAAGCCGAAATGCTCCTCAACGAAGTCCTTCGGGTTGATTTTAGCGATGAGTTCCTTGTTCCCGATGAGGTCTTTCACTTTGACATTCAGCTTTTTGGCCATCTTTTCCACGATGTGGTAACTCTCTGGATGGACGGCGCTTTGGTCCAAAGGATTGTCGCCGTTATGGATGCGCAGGAAGCCGGCGCATTGCTCGAAGGCCTTGTCGCCGAGGCGCGGCACGCCATAGAGTTGCTGGCGGCTCTTGAAGCCCCCGATTTCGTCGCGGTAGTGGACGATGTTGTAGGCCAAGGTCGGACCCACGCCGCTCACGTAGGAAAGCAGTTGTTGGCTGGCGGTGTTGAGTTCCACGCCGACGGCGTTCACGCAGCTCTCCACGGTCTGGTCGAGGCTCTCGCCGAGTTTCTTTTGGTCAACGTCGTGCTGGTACTGGCCCACGCCAATGCTCTTCGGGTCGATTTTCACCAACTCGGCCAAGGGGTCCATCAGGCGGCGGCCTATGCTGACTGCACCGCGCACGGTGATGTCGTAGTCGGGGAACTCGTCGCGGGCGATTTTCGAGGCGCTGTAAACCGACGCGCCGCTCTCGCTCACCATCACGGCCATCAGGTCGCGGTCGAACTTGATGGAGCGGATGAAGTCCTCGGTCTCGCGCCCTGCCGTTCCGTTGCCGATGGCGATGACCTTGATGCGGTAGGCGTCCACGAGGCTCTTGATTTTGCGCATCGCGCCCACCGTGTCCGACTTGGGCGGATGGGGATAGATGGTCTCGTTGTGCAGCAAGGCACCGGTCTCGCTCAAGACCACCACCTTACAGCCCGTGCGGAAGCCCGGGTCGATGGCGAGGACGCGCTTCTGACCCAACGGAGCGGCCAAAAGCAGTTGTTTCAAGTTCTCGGCGAAGACTTTGATGGCGGTTTCGTCAGCTTTCTCCTTATAATAATTGCGGATTTCGGTCTCGATGCTCGGCTCCAAGAGGCGTTTCCACGAGTCGGCGATGGCCTCGCGCACCAGTTCCGACGATTCGTTGTCGTTCTTCAGGAAGATGCTTTCCAGCGAGTTGAGCACAAAGTCGTCGTCCACTTTGATTTTCACCTTCAGCATCCCTTCGTCCTCGGCGCGGAACAAGGCCAAGAGGCGATGTGAGGGCGCCTGCGAAATCGGCTCGCTGAAGTCGAAATACTGCTGGTAGGTCTTGCCTTCCTCTTCCTTGCCCTTGACCACGGCGGAGCTGATGTCGCCCTGCATGTGGAAAATCTTGCGGATGCGGTTGCGCCCGTTGATGTTTTCGGAGACCCACTCGGCCATGATGTCCTTGGCACCTTGCAGGGCTTCTTCCGCATCGTTGACGCCCTTCTCGGCGTTCACATAACGGCGCGCCAGCCGCTCTACGGCATCCACATTCTGCGCCATAATCTGTGCGGCCAGCGGCTCCAGCCCTTTCTCGCGGGCGATGGCGGCGCGGGTGCGGCGTTTGGGCTTGTAGGGCAGGTAGAGGTCTTCCACATCCTGCAAAGTGGTGGCGTTCAGTATCTTCTGTTCGAGGTCGTCGGTGAGCAGGCCCTGTTCGCGGATGGAGTTGATGACGCTTTCCTTGCGCTTTTGCAACTCAATGAGTTGTTCGAGGCAACGCTGCACGGCGGCCACGTTCTCTTCGTTCATCGTGCCCGTCATTTCCTTGCGATAGCGGGCGATGAAGGGGATGGTGGCGCCTTCGTCGAAAAGTCGGATGACATTGGCCACATGGTGCGCAGCCAAATGAAGTTCCTGCGCGATTTGCGGGGCGAAGTCGTTGTTTTGCATTATGATCAAATTTTGGCGCAAAAATAAGTGTTTTTCCCTTGAAAACAAATGTGATTTTATTATTTCCATATTTAAATATTGTTTTTTATTTAATTTTTCAATATTTGGATATTGTTTTTATCAAATATTTCAATAATTGAATATTATAATTATATTTAAAATCAATATTTGAAAGTGGTAATTTGATAAATTTTCAATATTTGAATATTTTTTTCTTCAAAATTATCCATATTCAAATATTGTTTTGTATCTTTGCAGCGGCAAAACAAAGGAGGAAATTATGAATGAAAGTCCGGACATACTCTACAGAAACTCGCAACGAAGCGTCAAGCAGGTGAGCATGAAGTTCCAAAGGGAACTGTTGCACAGCATCAATTGGAATGCACGTATCATCGGCATCAAAGGGCCGAAAGGCGTTGGAAAGTCCACGTTGCTCAAGCAGCGCATCAAGGAGGCTTTTGGTGCCGATGACAGCAAGGCGTTGTATGTGTCGTTGGACAATATGTGGTTTGCCAACAACACCCTTGCCGACTTGGTCGAATACCATTACACGCACGGCGGCACGCACCTTTTCCTTGACGAGGTGCATAAATACGAGCATTGGCAGACCTACATCAAGAATATCTACGACGACTATCCGACAATGAATGTAGTGTTTACGGGTAGTTCGATGCTGAAACTGTCCAAGGGTGAAGGCGACCTTTCGCGCCGCGTGGCCATGCACACGATGAACGGCCTATCGTTTCGCGAATACCTGATGTTTGAGGACATTCTGCACCATGAGAAGTTGTCGTTGGACGACATCCTGACCCGTCATGTGCAGATTGCCTCCGACATTGCTGAAAAGGTGCGCATCCTGCCGCATTTTGAGCACTATTGTCGCTACGGGTACTATCCGTTTTATAAGGAGGACTTGGACGGTTTCCACGCCAAACTGATGGAAGTGGCGCAGCAGACTATAGAATTGGACATGCCCGCTGTGGAGAAAGTGGAGTACATCACGGTTCAGAAACTGAAGAAGTTGTTGGGTATCATCGCTTTGCAAGTTCCGTTCACGCCGAAGATGGAAGAGTTGTATCGCCAATTGGAGACCAGCCGCGAGCAGGGCCTCAAGTTGCTGGATTTGTTGGAAAGAGGGGCTTTGCTGGGACAACTGAAGACCCGTGTCAAGGCCTTCAAACAGATGTCAGCACCGGAGAAGTTGTTTTTGGACAACTCCAATCTGATGTACGCTTTCAATTCCCATCCCGAGATTGGAACGGTGAGAGAAACCTATTTCTATAATCAGACCTGCCACAACCACGAATTCAACGCGCCGAAGCAGGGCGATTTCCTCGTTGACGGGAAATACACCTTTGAAGTGGGTGGTGCCGACAAGCGTTTCGAGCAAATCAAGGACCTGCCGGACAGCTATTTGGCCATCGACGATGTGGAGTTTGGCCGAGGGAACAAGATTCCGCTTTGGCTGTTTGGGTTTTTGTATTGACCTTATTCCAGCACCATCGTCCCGACTTTGTTGTCCGTCGTCAGATAGTTGATGACATCGGGGAGCACCAATTGCAAGGCAACAAGTTCCGCGTCGGGGAGGGAGAACTCCTTTTCGGTGAAGCCTTTCTGGACTTTTTGCCAAACGAGGTAATGGCTTTTGCTTCTTTGGCCGTCCACGAAGTCATTGTAAATCACGCCGAGCGTTTCCCCATCGAAGGCCCAGTCTACAAGTAGGGCATCAAATGTCGACTTAATGTCGAAACCGCCGTTGTCCACCACCTTTGTGTTGTATCTGAAAGGCAAATTAATAGCGGTATCGGTTTGGATGTCAACGAGATATTCTGTGAATAATAAATTCAGCAAACCGTCTTTCAGTTTCGGTTTGTACCACAGCAATTGCTGTTGCTCAAACTTCGGATAACTAACTGGACGTTCATCTTTCAAGATGAGGCTGTCATTCCGCACTTCGCAAATGGCTTGATTGTAAATGCTTTGCCCCTCCTGATTGTACTTTTGTAAAACGTCGTGTAAAAAAGGAAGGACGTTGCCATAATTGATGTAGTTGAAAACCATTGTTGTTATCTGATTTTGTCTGGAATCGAACAATACCTTGAAATGCTGTGTGGAATCGTTAAGCGAATAGGACAGCACTTGGAAAGGGGAACACAAACTGACTTTTTCGTCTTCATAAGTAGGATATGAAACTGTGAAATTAGCCCAAATCTCGTTTCCGTTGATGAAGACATCTTCTATCGAACTGCGATAATACCCATATCCCTTTATTGATTTCAGAATTGTGGAATCCATTTCCTTCAGCTCGGGGAAGACATCTGAAGGATCGACAGAGTTGCCGTCGATTTCGCGCACCAATTTGCCGTTGGAATTGAAAATCTGGCAGAGGTTCATCGGCCTGTTGCACAAGACAAAATGTTTGCCTTGCACCGAGAAATCAATGCCATCGTTGTTGTAGTCGGTTTGTAGGGTGATAGGTTCCTTCTGCATCAAGGCTTTCCCTTTTCTTTTGATGGCGCTGAGACGGTTTTGGGTCGCATTGTCGAGTCTGAATTGGAATACTAGGATTTCATTTCCATTTTTGTTGAAAAGATGGCCTTCGGAAACGGATGGAATCGTGTTGAGATGGGCGTATTCCTCCTTGTCGGAAACGATTTTGAAGTCCTCGTTCCCTTTGACATATTCGAGCGCGTTGGTCTTGAGGAATTGCTCGATGGTTCTGTCATTCAGACCGTTGAACACGATTTCCACATCGGCCACGGCAGCGAGGTCGCGCATGGTGATTTGCCCTTGTACGCAGCGGAAGCAGTCAGTTTCTTTCATTTTCACCTTGAGCAGGTATGGTTTTTCTGTTTGACTGCCGAAGGAGGTCAAAAACATCAAGGCGAATGCCGCAAATAGGATAAGGTGCTTTTTCATTGTCGAAATGATTTAAGTTTTGGACTGCAAAAATAATGCTTTTTTATTGATTTAAGTGGAAAACTATAAATTTAGTGCAAATATTGTGGTCAATATGTTTTTTTGTAACTTTGCAGCAAAATAAGATTTGAGTCGGTTACAAATCGTAACCAACTGGAAATAAAGAAAAGAATAGAACAAACAATGATTAAGAATATCATTTTCGACTACGGTGGCGTGCTCCTCGATTGGAACCCGCATTATCTTTACGACCCATATTTCGGCGATGCAGAGAAGGCCGAATGGTTCCTCACACACATCTGCACCTACGAGTGGAACGCCCAGCACGACGGCGGTAGACCCGTGGCGGAAGGCACGGCGGAACTGGTTGCCGAACACCCCGAGTGGCGCAGGGAAATCGAAATGTACTACGGCGAGTTCATGAAGATGATGGGAGGGCAGATTCCTGGGATGGAGGAATACGTCAAGCAGCTGAAGGACAAAGGCTTCCGCGTCTTCGGGCTGTCCAACTGGTCGAAGGAGACCTTTGCCTTGGTGCGACCGGTCTATCCCATCCTCAACCTGATGGAGGACATGGTGATTTCGGGCATCGAAAAGGTGATGAAGCCCGACCCGAGGATTTTCCAACTGGCCTTGCAACGCTTTGGCATCCGTGCCGAGGAGACGGTTTTCATTGACGACAACCCGAACAATGTGGCGGCGGCGAATGGTGTGGGGATAACGGGAGTTTTGTTTGAGGGGAAGGAGAAGTTGTTAGGAAAGCTATTGTAACAACTATTCATTCAGCAAATCGCGGAACATCAGCCTTGTGCGCAATTTGCGCGGATGCTTTAGCCTTTCATCCCTCTCTTGTTCGTCTTTGGACGGTTTGGTGTACAGGTCTTCGTCTATTTCGTTCGGGAAAAGCGTCTTGAAGCCGTTTTTTTCATAGAAATGGAGAACTTCTGGCTCATTCTTGGCATCAACAATAGAGAATCGGCAAGCCGTCTTGTTGCCCTTTTCCGTAAACCATTCTTTAACGAAAGTAAGCGTGTCAGATCCAATGCCTTTTCCGCCAAAATCCTCAGCCACTGCAAGCCTTCCAATTAATACGCCAGGAAAACGGGACAACATCTTTTCCCGGTTAGTGATTTTCCACATGGCTTGACGGCGGGCACTCGGCAAATCGTATATGCGAATGCTGTCGTTGGATAGGGTAAAACAACATACAATGCGGCGAGGGTCTTCGTTCAGACGAAAGCAATAGGTCTTTCCCATCAGGAAACGGGTGTAATCTAAAGCATCTTTGCGGAAAAACTCATCCATATCTTCATCTTTTCCGCAGGTGAAAGGATAACAATAGTCTATGATTTCCTGTGTGAGCAAAGACAGGTTGCACTGTGTCAAAAGAAACGATTCTTTCATGCGGATCCTATTACTCCAATCCAGAACGCTTCAACATTTCTCGCATAGCAATGACAAAAGGGTCTTTGTCTCTGTCTTTTTTCTCGCTGTGCTCATATTGTATCTCCGCCTCGTCCGCCATATCGCGGAAACGACGGGCTGCCTCTCCATAAAGCGTCGGTATTGCCTTGATTGCTGTTGCCATAATCCTCTCTCCTTTAGTTTGTTTTACGCTGCAAAGATAATCACAATTTCCGTGCCGATGGCAAAAATTCAGCGTTTCTCTGCCGTTTTTGCAATTTTTTCCAAAAACAAGGATTAGATAATGCTGTTTTTTGGAATAAATGTGTATTTTTGCGGATAACTTATAAAAGAGCACACTATGTATTGTCCGAAATGTGGAAGTCAAAGAATTGTGACTGGTAAAAGAGGATTCAGTTGGAGAAATGGCATTCTTGGTTCATTATTCCTTGGGGATAATGGTTTTCTCGCTGGTTTCCTCGGTAGTCGTGATATTGTTTGTAAGTGCAGAGACTGCGGTTATGTCTGGAAAGTGGAGGATTAAACCATGAAAGTATTATCAGTCGAACAAATCCGCGAAGCGGACAAATACACGATAGAAAACGAACCCATCGAGTCCATCGACCTGATGGAACGGGCGGCACGAAAGGCCTTTGAGTGGCTGTATCGCCGCACGCCGCGCGAGAAGACCATCAAGATCTTCTGCGGCATGGGCAACAACGGCGGCGACGGCCTCGCCGTGGCAAGGATGCTCAACGAGCAGGAGATGGTCCCGCAGGTGTTTATGGTGCGCCACAGCGACCGCATGAGCCACGACTGCGAGGTGAACTACTACCGCCTCGTGAACGAGACCAAGGTCCCGATGTTCGACATCTTGGGCGAAGACGATTTCCCGAATGTCGGCCCCGACGATGTGGTGGTGGACGCCATCTTCGGCTCGGGCCTCAACCGTCCGCCGCAAGGCATGACCGCCGACCTGATTGCCTACCTCAACCAAAGCCGTGCCATCCGCGTGGCCATCGATGTGCCTTCGGGCCTTTTTGCCGACCAGCCCAGCGCCTTGGGTTTCATCTTCAAGGCCGACTACACGCTCTCGTTCCAGTTCCCGAAGCTGGCGTTTCTCTTCCCCGAAAACGACCCGTATGTGGGCCGTTTCGAGATTTTGGACATCGGCTTGCACCCACGTTATGTTGAGGAAGTGGAGACGCGCAACCTGCTCACCGTCAAGGCGATGGTGAAGCCGATTTTGCATTCGCGCACCAAATATTCCCACAAAGGCACCTACGGTCACGCCCTGCTCATTGCCGGCTCCGAAGGCAAGACGGGCGCAGCTTTGCTCGGCGCGAAAGCCTGTCTGCGCACGGGCGTCGGCTTGCTGAGCGTCCACCTGCCCAAGATGGCCCAACTGCCTTTGCAGACCGCCATTCCCGAGGCGATGGTTGACGGCGACGAGTCGGAGACATGCTTCACGATGTTCAAGGACTTGGATGCCTATTCCGCCGTGGGCGTGGGTCCGGGTTTGGGCAAGGCCGACGAGACGCAACGCGCCCTGAAGCGACTCATCCAAGAGGTGCAGGTGCCCCTCGTGATGGATGCCGACGCCTTGAACATCCTCTCCGAAAACCCGACTTGGCTGGCGTTCCTGCCTGCCAAGACCATTCTGACGCCGCATCCCAAGGAGTTTGAGCGCCTCGTCGGGAAGACTACGACCTCGTTTGAACGCCTTGAAAGACAGCGTGAGTTGTCGATGAAGCACAACATTATCATCGTCTTGAAAGGCGCACACACTTCTATCACGATGCCCAACGGCACCTGCTTCTTCAACACGACGGGCAATCCCGGTATGGCCACGGCGGGCAGCGGCGATGTGCTGACGGGTATCATCCTTTCGCTTTTGGCGCAACGCTATTCGCCCGAGGAAGCTGCCGTTTTGGGCGTCTATCTCCACGGCTTGGCTGGCGACCTTGCCGCCGAGGAGATAGGGCAGGAGGCCTTGATTGCTGGAGATATTGTTGAGCATCTGGGGAAGGCTTTCTTTTCGCTTCGCTCAAAATGATTTTTATTGCCTTCGGCAAGAAATCTATCTAAAATCTTTGTTCAAAATCGTTCAAATTCAAAGGCTTGCATTTTGTTGGATTTTGAGATGGATTTTTGAACGATTTCTACACGAAGTGTATCCCATAAAATGCCTAATTTTGCAGCATGATTAAAACCACCGTTTCGAACCGCGAAATCTGGCGCATCGCGTACCCTATTATGCTGGGGAATTTGGCGCAGACCATCATCACTTTTACGGACACCGCTTTCCTGGGGCACCTCGGCACCATCGAGCTGAGCGCCTCCATGATGGCGGGCTTGTACTATTATGTCTTCACCACCTTGGCGATGGGCTTTGCTGTGGGCATCCAGATTTTCATCGCGCGGCGTTTCGGCGAGGGCGACTTCAAGAAAATCGGCGTGGTGTTCCAGCATGGGGCTTTGTTTGTGCTGGGTTTGGGCATTGTGCTGTTCTCGATTTTGTTCTTCTTCAGCCACAAACTGCTGCACATCATCATCGAGTCGGAGAATATCTATGCAGCGGCAGGGGAGTACTTGAGGTTCAGGCAGTTCGGCATCATCTTCGTGGTGTTCAACTTCCTGTTTCGCTCGTTTTATGTCGGCATCAGCAACACGAAAGTCATCACTTTTTCGACCATCATCATGGCCGTGGTGAACATCTTTTTCGACTGGGCCTTGATTTTCGGCCATGTGGGTCTGCCCGAGATGGGCATCGGCGGCGCGGCCTTGGCCTCCCTGATGGCCGAAATCACGGCGTTCTGTTTCTTTTGGATTTACACCTATTTCATCGTGCCGCACGAGGAATATGGCATGTTCCGTTGGCACAAACTCCAGCCTGCGCTGATGGGCGACATCCTCAAGGTGGCTTTCCCGAGCATGATCCAACGGCTGTTTTCCTTCGGCGCGTGGTTCGTCTTCTTCGTGATGATCGAGAAGATGGGCGAGATGGCTATCGGCGTGTCGTCCGTGGTCAGAAGCACTTACATGATTCTCATCATCCCGGGCTTCGCCTTCGCTTCTACGGCCAACACGCTGACGAGTCGCATCATCGGCGAAGGCAAAAGCGACGAGGTGATGGCGATGCTTTGGAAAGTGGTGAAGAACAGCATTTTGTGCGCATCGGTTTTGGTGATAATCACCTTTATCATTCCCGAACTCGTTTTGCACATCTACACTGACGACATCGCCTTGGCGCAAGCGGCGGTGCCATCGGTGTATGTCATTGCTGTGGCTACGCTCATCGGTGCCGTGGCGATGGTCTTTTTCGAGGCCGTCTCGGGCACGGGCAACACCACGGCGGCCATGGCCTTGGAGTTTGGCGTGTTGCTCGTTTACATCGTTTATATCTACCTGATGACCAAGACCGCCACCATCGCCACCGTTTGGACCGCCGAATGGCTCTACAACTTCGCCATTGGCGTGATTTCGTTCGTCTACATTTGGAAGGCGGACTGGCGGCGGAAGCGGATTTGAATCTTATCCGCAAAAGTTGCGGATTATTGGACGCAAGTTAGATTTTGATTTTGAAAATCGAAATTTATCACGCAAAAAGTTTTGAATTTCAAATTTATTAGTATTTTTGCACCCGATATGAGAATAGTGTCACATAGAAAATTGGTCGAGTTTTATGAATCAGAAGGTCATGGCGACTCAAAAACGGCTTTGGAACGCTGGTATGATATCGCGGAAAAGGCAGAGTGGAAGAACCTGTCTGAAATAAAAGTGGATTTTCCCTCGACGGATTATGTTGGTAATCAGTGTTATGTCTTCAACATCAAAGGCAACAAGTATCGGCTTGTCGTGGTGGTGAAGTTCACGATAGGCCATGTTTTCATCCGATATGTGGGCACTCATAGCGATTATGACAAGATTGATGTTTCAACCATATAATAAGGGATTCATTATGAGCAAGATAAAAAAGGAACAATACGAGTTTGCATTGGCGAGGATTGAGGAATTGCTTCCGTTGGTCAACGATGACACGCCAGCCAACGACCGCAATGCGGTTGAATTAACCATGATGTCGGATGTCGTTATCGAATATGAAAAGGAACACTTCCCGATAGAAAAGCCATCCGTAGCTGAGTTGATAGAATTGTCGTTGGAAGAAAAGGAGATGACGCAAAAGCAACTCGCCATGCTGATAGGTGTAAGCCCGTCTCGTATAAATGACTATGTATCAGGTCGTTCAGAACCGACGCTAAGAATTGCGCGACAACTCTGCCGAACTTTAAATATTGCGCCAGCGGCGATGCTGGGGTGCTGATAAGATTGTATTATGAAAATCCCCACCTTGTTCAAGCAATATATTTGGCTGGTGAACACCATCAGTCGAGCAAAGCGCATTTCGTTGGCGGAAATCAACGAGCGGTGGCAACGCACCGAGATGAGCGAGGGAATGCCGATGAGCCGCACCACCTTCAACCGCCATAAGGACGCTATCGAGGACATTTTCGGCATCTACATCGACTGCGACCGCAAGGACGATTATCGTTATTACATTGGCAACGAGGAGGTTTTGCGCGAGAATACGGTCCAGAATTGGATGCTTTCGACCCTCACTGTCAACAACCTTATCAGTGAGAGCATGAGCATTCAGAACCGCATCGTGCTTGAGGACATCCCATCTGAGGGCGAGCATCTTGAAAGCGTGATTGCGGCGATGAAAGAAAATAAGCGGATAGAGATTCGCTACCGGCGTTACCAGTCGCCCGAGGCGAGGACTTTCCTGCTTTCGCCCTATTGCATCAAGCTGTTCCGGCAGCGGTGGTATCTGCTCGGACGCTTTACGGACGGCGGCTTTGCCATGTTTTCCTTCGACCGCATGGAGGATTTGAGGATTACCGATGAGCCGTTCAAGATGGACAAGGATTTCGATGCGAATGCTTTCTTCGGCGAGTGCTATGGCGTGGTCATTGGCGACGGCAGCCAGCCGGAACGCATCGTGCTAAGGGCGTTTGGCATTGAGAAATACTACCTGCGCGACCTTCCGTTGCATCACACGCAAAAGGAGATTCAGACCTCGGAGGAAGGCGACTTTGCCGACTTTGAGTTGTACCTGCGCCCCACATACGATTTCATGGGGCAACTGCTTTCAAGAGGAACACGCCTGAAAGTGCTTGAACCACAATGGCTTGCTGACGAGATTCGGAATTGGCACGCCGATTCAGCGAAAATCTACGAGGAAAAATGAAAATAATGTTTCCAAATTTGGAAACATTTTGTATTTTTGCTGCGCAATAAAAGCTATTGAATATGGAAATTAGTGTTGAATACCTTGAGGAAGCACAGGCCTACATTGCTGACATGCCAGAAAAGGCGAGAAAGAAGTTGTTTCACAACGTAGCCTTGGTATGTGTAGGGGTGAAGGACGACCGCATTTTCAAGAAATTGAGTGAATCCGGCATTTGGGAGTTCAAGGCTGAATACGAGAGCAACGAATACAGACTCTTATCGTTTTGGGATAAAGAAAAATCTTCGTATATAGTAGCTACCCATGGATTCGACAAAAAGACGCAGAAAACTCCAAGGAAAGAAATTGCACATGCAGAAAAAATCAGGGATGAATACTACAAATCAAAATAAAGATATGAAAACGATGACACAAGAAGAAATGCTCGACAAGTATGTCGGTAAGGTGGGCACCGCCGAAAGGGATGAGTTTGACGCAGAAGTGATGGCCGAAGCACAAGAGTACTTCATCGGCGAGGCCATCAGGGAAGCCAGGAAAAAGCAAGGATTAACCCAAGAACAATTAGGTAAACGGATGGGAGTGCAAAGGGCACAAGTCTCGAAATTGGAAAACGGCCACGGCATCGCCTACAGCACCATCCTACGAGCCTTTAAGGCCTTGGGTGTGCCCTCAGCCAGCCTCGACCTCGGTTCTTTTGGTCGTGTGGCCCTTTGGTGAGAGTAATAAAAAATGAAAAAACTTTGAACTTGTACCGCGATGTGGGACAAGGTGCTTCTATTTTTGCAGCGTGATTCAATACAAAATCTTGTAAAAAGTTGCAAATATGAAAGCACTACAACGTGATGTTATTCAGAATTATCCTGGCGGTGGCTCTAATCCTAGCCAGCAGACCTTTATCCTAATGTGGAATCCGGCCATATCTAGCACTACAATCCACAACCATATTGATAGCATTGCACATATCGATAATTGGGGGTTCAACTGGAGCGTTCATGAATGGGAGAAAGCGCATGAAGGAGACCGTTTTTTCATGGTGCGTGTCGGTGACGGCAAGACGGGGATCGTTATGAGTGGCATTTTCATTTCCGACCCCTACACATCGCGAGATTGGAACCGAGTCCGAAAGACAAAGGAGATTCATTATTTGAACATGCAGCCTAACTTCATCGTCAATCTTGAAACGAAGCCCATCATCACCACAGCGCAGTTGCATGAAGCCATTCCCGATTTCGAGTGGAGCAAAGGGCACAGTGGCATCTTGCTTGCAGAGCATCAAGCGCGGAAATTGGAAGAACTTTTTGCTGGGTATCTGCATTCAGTGGAGGAGAAGGCGGATGGGGAAAACATCGCCATAAAACCGCTTATGGACTCTCGCGACATGGCTTGCATCAATGCAGTGCTTCAGATAGACGCTGATAAGTTTTTCCAGCTTATTGATGAGGGACAGCTTGCTCCGCATTTAATGACTGACACCCAACTTGTTTCAGGTGTCAATTTCCCATTGCATTATATCACAATGTGTTGGGATGTTTTACTAAGCAAATACAATGAGTATTCAGAGGAGTATAAGGACTCTGTTTTTCGTAAAAAGATTCAGAATGACAGAATAAAAGAGTATTTCGAGAAAACTTGTGGATTACAGATGAACAGCGTGCCCTATGCCGATTATCATAATTGTTTCTATTGCATAAATCCAGAAGCTACTGTTGAGGACATTCTTGATGAGTCGGAGAATGAATTGCTTGAAAAAGGGTATTTAAAGAAAGACATCGACCTGCATTGTGGTGTTTACAAAATGGATTTCGAGATCACAAAATGTTTATTGGAAGAAGGTGCCAATCCAGAAACGATTTTTGACGATGAAGACGAATGTGAAAGTTGTTGGGAACATGTTTGTGCAGAAAGAGTCTTTTTTTAGGGAAGAGTTTGATTTTAAAATCTTTGAAAATAATGTAACACCATTCGAAGCGTACGATGTAGAAAACCTAATTGGTTATGCTGCTTACGAAAGTATGTTTAGTTTGTTGAAACCCTATATCAAAGAAAAATGAAAACAAAAGAAGACTTTTTGCTGGATGTCCGCTCGGCCATTAAAAGGAACCAAGTGGTAGTGATGATGTTGCATAACACGGAAACGGGAGAATTCTGTGAATTGAGCAACGGCTACGGCATCGATTTTGATGAGATGCTTTCCAAGTTTTTGGAAATGCCATTTATAGGACATATTCCTGTTTCACAGGCATTTGAAGAATGGCAAGACTATTTTGAAAATCCCGACGAAGCCGAGATTTACGGGTTTGAGTTGGATGACGGTGTGATGCAAATGGCTATTTTGGAGTATTATATAAAGGAGCCGGAAAAGCAGCCCTGAAAATGAAGATTCGGTGTGGTGTCGCATCGTGATTCAAAGAAAAACCACTATTTTTGCCACAAACTTTCACTATGGACTACAAAAAACTCAAGGAAGAACCGCTGAAAAGCGCGGTGCAGCAGGACTTCTTCAACAACTACAAATACACCCAACTCGGCAACATCGACTTCGTTATTGCAAAAAACATCGTCGAGAACGGTCAAACCTCTATTTTCGACGAGTTCGAGAACGACGACCTCAAGTCGTTGCTGTGGGCCGAGGCCAAGCAAGGCACTTCACACGACATCTTCGAGTCGTTTGTGCAACTCATCCTCACCATCGGCAAGGAACGCACCTTCGAGCGTTACCTGCCGCCCAAGTTCATTGGTGCGTTCGACGCGGAGAAGTTCGCCTTCATCGAGTACCACGAAATCCAAAGCATCTTTTTCCAGAACGACTTCAACTGGAACGTGACGCCTTCGAACCACGAGACCAAGGAGTTCCGCCAACTTTACGACCTGTGCAAAGGCTTGCTTGAGGACAGTTCCATCCTTTTCCATTACGACACCCAGGCGCACGAGTTCAAGGAGTTCATTCGTCTCAATTTCAAGACGGGCAAGGAGGCTACGGAGAAAATCTCAGTCACCAAAAACAACTTCACCTTCGTGTTCCAAAAGTGGAGCGAGAAGGTGAGGCCTACCATCAGCGTAGACTGGGCCAAGGCCAACAAGGCGGGCATCATCTCCGCCGACTTTTTCTTAGCCGACCTGCTTTCGAGCAACGAGGAATCGCTGAAGGATTCGCTTTATGTGGTGTTGCGCAAGACCAAGTATGAATTGGCCAAGAAGATTGACGAGATGGGCCTTGTTTCCACTTCGTCGGTGGGCTTCAACGACAAGCAGAAAGCCTATCGCGAGTTTTGGAGCGTTTACGCCCGACCGCCCAAGGAGGAGTATTGGGACTACATCATCGGGCGGCGCGACTTGCTGGTGCCGCAGGACATCCGCGAGCGCAAAGGTTCTTACTTCACGCCCCAGATTTGGGTGGAGAAGAGCCAGCAGTACTTGGCTGACGTGCTTGGCGAGACGTGGCAGGACGAGTATTACATCTGGGACTGTTGTGCCGGAACGGGCAACCTGCTGAACGGCCTGACGAACTACGACCGCGTGTGGGCTTCCACCTTGGACAAACAGGACGTTGACGTGATGATTGACCGCATTGCCAACGGCTGGGCTATGGCCGAAAACCACGTGTTCCAGATGGATTTCCTCAACGATGACTTCACCAAATGCCCCGAGGAACTGCAAGAAATTTTGAACGACCCTGAAAAGCGCAAGAAATTGGTGATTTACATCAATCCGCCGTATGCGGAGGCGGCCAGCAGAATTACTGTGACTGGAAAGGGAGAAAACAAAACAGATGTAGCAGTTCAGTATAAAACCTACTCAAAGTATTTAAATAAAATAGGAATTGCGGGAAGAGAACTTTTTGCGCAATTTTTTATAAAAATTTTTTATGAAATCTCTGGCTGCGTGCTTGCAGAATTTTCAAAGTTGAAAATTCTGCAAGCACCTAACTTCGATGAATTTCGGGGCGCTTTTTTGGCGCGGCTTGAAAAATCGTTTTTGGTGCCTGCCTATACTTTTGATAATGTAAAAGGTAAGTTTCCAATCGGCTTTTTCATTTGGGATTGTAATGCGAAAGAACAATTCAATGAAACGTATTCGGATGTATATGATGAGAAAGGCCTTTTCTTGCAAAAGAAGTTTATCGAAGTCGATACGGAGAAGAAATCCATTAATGATTGGATAATTACAACACGTCATCGAGAAGGGGAGAAACCGATTGGCTATATGTCAGCAAAAGGAGCTGATTTTCAAAACCAAAACTATAATTTCATCATTAACGACAAATCTCAATTGCCGCATCCACGTGGTACTGTGGTAACAACAAAGAATATCAAAGAAATTGCAGTTTACATAGCTGTTCGTCATTGCATTGAGGCGACTTGGCTCAACGACCGCGACCAATTTCTCTATCCCAACGATGGTTGGATGACCGATAAGGTGTTTCAGACGGACTGTCTGATATTCACCTTGTTTCACGGGCAGAACCGCATTTCGTCACAGCAAGGTGTGAACCAGTGGATTCCCTTTACCCGCGAGCAGGTAGGCTGCCGCAAGACTTTTAAATCGACGTTTATGTCGGATTATCTCAACGGGAAAATCGCGTCAGATATGAACACGGGGCCGTTTGGGGCGGAGACGCAAAATTTTGCGTCTCTACAACAGATGTCGCCCGAGGCGCAGGCTGTCTATGATGCGGGTCTTGCCTTGTGGAAATATTATCACGCCCAGCCCAACGCTATCGCCGACGCTTCGTTCTACGACATCCGCCTGCATTTCCAAGGCACCAACGACAAAGGCACAATGAACACCAAGAGCGACGACGAACACTACACTGCCCTCATCGCCACATTGCGCGAAAAGATGAAACTTCTTGCCAAGCGCATCGAGCCGAAGGTTTATGAATATGGTTTTTTGAAGTAGCTTTTTCCCATATTTGTCGTCGATTTTTTTTAGATTTGTTTCTATTGAGAATCAACAATCTATCCGACAGCAAACGACAACAAACGACTACTGTCGACAACAAACGTTTAATCAACGGCTCAGTCTTGACAAAGGTTGTTACTTTGCAGCATAAAAACACAAAAACGATGGAATACTGCATTTCAACAATTATGGATCAAAACGGACTGCCGTTTGTAGAAGCCCCAAGCGGAGGCATTGACTTTGGATACATCACAATGGAACAGAACCTGCCCCCCGCGCCTATACGATTATCAATAGGAGATAGGAGTAACGGCTTGATGCACATAGAAATCCGCCATGGCGACCAAATCAGGAAAGCTGGGTTTGGAACTGTTGTCGGCTTTGTGTCCTATGTTGCGCAAAACTACAATTGTATCAAGAAAGGCAGCGCATATAATAATTCAGGAAATGGACAAAACCAAACCTATTTGGTTCAATTGGCTGATAAGCATAACAATACATTATGGGTGCAGTTGTCAAGAGACGATACCTATTGGAATGTCAATAGCGCTGGCGTTTTGTCGAAAAGGTATGGGAGAAATAAAGAAAACATCTGGTCTGCTTCCGAATTGCAGAATGAGGAATCGGCTTCCAGTAATACTTCGCAACCTGCAACAAATGCCGATAAAGAGGCAGGCTCAAACGGTACTGTATCCGATGTTTCCGTTCGCAAAAATACAACTTTTTCGTAATATGCAAGTCAAGTTTATAAAAATCACTGCAAAATATCGCCATCATGTCAAAAATTACTATTTTTGTCCCTTTATAAATGAATCGCGTGTAATGTGTCTCGCGTCCCGCGTCTCGCAGTCCCGCGTCAAGACATCGAATTTTGAATCTTTAAATCTTAAATCATTAAATACTAACTAATTAAAAAACCCACAATCATGACTACAGAAAAAACACAAGAAGAAGCTGCAAAACTGAAGCAGGAGAAACTGAAGGCCCTTGAAGCCACGTTAGGTAACATCGAGAAGAGCTTCGGCAAGGGAAGCATCATGCGCCTTGGCGCGGAGGCGGAGAAGATGGAAAGCATCTCCACGGGCTCCATCGGCCTTGACTACGCCCTCGGTGTGGGCGGTCTGCCGAAAGGAAGAATCATCGAAATCTACGGACCCGAGAGCTCAGGTAAGACGACGCTGGCCCTGCACGTGGTGGCCGAAGCCCAAAAGAAAGGTGGCATCGCCGCCTTCATCGACGCGGAACACGCCTTCGACCGCTTCTATGCCGCCAAACTGGGCGTGGATATCGAAAACCTGCTCATCTCGCAACCCGACTACGGCGAGCAGGCCCTCGAAATCGCGGAGAACCTGATCCGCTCCGGCGCCATCGATGTCATCGTGGTGGACTCAGTCGCTGCACTGACCCCAAAGAGCGAAATCGAAGGCGAGATGGGCGACAGCAAGATGGGCCTCCAGGCCCGTTTGATGAGCCAAGCCATGCGCAAACTCACCGCCACCATCAACAAGACGGGCTGCATCTGCATCTTCATCAACCAGTTGCGCGAGAAGATCGGCGTGCTGTTTGGCAACCCCGAGACGACCACGGGCGGCAACGCCTTGAAGTTCTACAGCTCGGTGCGTATCGACATCCGCAAGATTAGCCAAATCAAGGACGGTGAGAACGTGATGGGTAGCCGCGTCAAGGTGAAGGTCGTCAAGAACAAGGTGGCTCCGCCGTTCCGCAAGGCTGAGTTCGACATCCTCTACGGCGAGGGCATCTCGCGCTCCGGCGAAATCGTCGACCTCGGCGTGGAGACGGGCATCATCAAGAAGAGCGGCTCGTGGTTCAGCTACGGCGACTCGAAGTTGGCCCAAGGTCGCGACTCGGTGAAGAAACTCATCGAGGACAACCCGGAACTTGCCGACGAACTCTCCGCCAAGATCTTTGAGGCGTTAGAGCATAGTGAAGAATAAATCATGATGTTTTGCCTCTCCGCCAGCGGAGAGGCAAAACAAAAACTATCTGACAATGAAGAAAAGCCTATTATTTGTTGGCGCCTTGCTTGCCATGTTGGCTTGCAACAACACGCCCAATCCTGAACCTAAGGACACGCCGCAGGAACCTACAGAGTCGGTGTCGGTCAGTGAGGCGATACAACGCATCAGCGATTCCATAACTTTGGACAGCACCAATGCCCTCCTGTATGTCAACCGCGCCAAGGCCTATTTTGCCAACGAGCAAATCGGCCAGGCCATGGTCGACATCAACAAGTCGCTGAAACTTGATCCCAAAAACATCGATACATACCTGCTGCTTGCCGATGTGTATTATGCTTTGGGCGACCAGGACAATATCGCATCGACGCTCAATCGTGCCGCTGAGATCAACTCCCTTGATGCGCGTCCGTTGGTGAAGCTGGCAGAACTGAACCTGCTTCAGCAGAACTTCAATATGGCCTTCGGCTATGTTGACAAAGCCTTGGGGCTGTCGTCCTACAACCCGAGGGCGTATTTCATCAAGGGCATGTGCTATATGGCTGCAAAACAAGACACCGCCAACGCTCTGAAGAACTTCCAACTGGCTTCGGAGCAGGACGCCTCGTTTTATGACCCTGTCGAGCAAATCAGCCGCATCTATTCCGCCCAACAACCTTCATATGCTCTCGACTATCTCCGCAAGGCCCAGCAGCAGTTTCCCGACCACGCCACGTCGCGTTACGAGTTGGCACTCTATCTGCAAAGCCACGGTTTCCCCGAAGAAGCCGTCCAGCATTACGACACTCTGTTGATGCTGCGTCCCGACAACTACATCCTGCTTTTCAACATCGGCTATGTCAATTATGTGTATTTGGAGAACAACGAGGTGGCTCTCGACTATTTCAACCGTGCCTTGAACGCCAATCCCAACTACATCGACGCCTATTATAACAAAGGTCGTGTGCTGGAACAGATGGGCGACTACAGTCAGGCCGTCGACATCTATAAGGAAGTGCTCAAGATTCAGCCCGACTACCGCTTGGCCATTGATGCCTTGAATCGGATTCAAAGAGAAGAATAAACAATCATCCTCAACATGTAACTATGCTTCAGATCTATTGCGTCAACAACCATACGACCAAGGAATTCAACGAAGGCATGACCTTGCAGGAAATGCTTCCCTACTTTGAGTTCGACAGGCCTTATCCCATCGTTTCAGCCAAGGTTAACAATGTGTCGCAGGGACTCAAATTCCGTGTCTACAACAGCCGCGACGTCGAATTCCTGGATGTTCGCGACCATACAGCCCAGCTTGTTTATTTCCGTTCATTGTGTTTCCTGCTCTACAAAGCCGCCCTCGACTTGTTCCCAAGCTGCAAACTCAATATGGAACATCCCATTTCAAAAGGGTTGTTTTGCCGCATTCGCAAAATTAATGGCGAGTTGTTGAGTGCCAACGACATAGCCTCGCTTCGCGTGAGGATGAGGACCATCGTGGCCGACGACATCCAGTTCCACCGCCATGAGGCCCGTATTGACGACGCTATCCGTATGTTCAGCGAGTTGGGCTTGGATGATAAGGTTAAACTGTTGGAAACCAGCGGGAAAGCCTACACTGATTATTACACTTTGGACAATGCCACCGACTATTTCTACGGTCGCTTGGTGCCTTCGACGGGCTATCTGAATGTTTGGGATATCGAGGCGTATGGCGACGGCATCCTAATGCGCATTCCCGACCGCAACAATCCAAGTCGTTTGGCCGAAATGCATGACCAGCCCAAGACTTTCGAGGTGTTTTCGGAGAGCCTGAGATGGAACGAAATCATGGGCTTGAGTACGGTGGGCGATGTCAATCACGCCTGCCAAAACGGGAAGGCACGTGAGTTGGTGCAGGTGGCTGAGGCTTTGCAAGAGAAGAAAATCGTGCAGATTGCGGAGGAAATCGACCGTCGCTATCACAGCGAGAATCCAGTGCGGTTGGTCCTGATTACCGGACCAAGCAGCAGCGGCAAGACGACGTTCTGCAGCCGCGTCAGCATCCAGCTGAAAGCCTGCGGACTGAAGCCGATTTCCTTCTCGACGGACGATTATTTCGTCAACCGCGTGGACACGCCCAAGTTGCCCGATGGCACTTATGACTTCGACAATTTTGAGACCGTCGACCATGCTGCCCTTGAGCGCGACTTGATTGCCTTGCTGAATGGCGAGGAAATCGAAGTGCCTGAGTATAACTTTGTTACGGGAATGCGCGAGTATAACGGAAAACGCTTGCAGCTTAAGGAAGGATCGGTCCTGCTGCTCGAAGGCATCCATGCCCTGAACCCCATGCTGACGGAACAAATCCCCGAGTCGACCAAGTTCCGTATCTTTATCTCGACTTTGACGAGCACTGCTTTGGACGACCACAACATGATTCCCACCGACGATAACCGCCTCCTTCGTCGCATCGTGCGCGACTACAACAAAGGAGCCTTCTCGGCGCGGCAGACCATCAGCCAATGGCCCAGCGTGTGTGCCGCCGAGGAGAAGTGGATCAACCCTTATCAGGAGAACGCCGATGTGATGTTCAACTCGGCCTATCTCCTTGAGTTTGCCGTAATGCGCAATCATGCGGAGAGCATCTTGGCGACGGTGCCGAACAACTGTCCCGAATACACCGAGGCACACCGCTTGCGGCGTTTCCTCAATTATTTCACGCCCGTCTCCGACAAGGAGATTCCGGCCACCTCCATGCTGCGTCAATTCATCGGAGGCAGCAGTTTTATGTAAAAATAATAAACAATCTTTATGGATAATTTCAATGCAAAACAAGTAAAAGACCAAGTCGTGCAATGGATTCGCGACTGGTTTGAAGTGAACGGAAAAGGCTGCAACGCCGTCATCGGCATCTCCGGCGGCAAGGACAGCAGCGTCGTGGCTGGTCTTTGTGTCGAAGCCCTCGGCGTGGACCGCGTCATCGGTGTGACCATGCCCAATGGTGTGCAACCTGATATCGACGACAGCATGAAACTCATCAACCACCTTGGCATCCGCCATTGCTGTGTCAACATCGGCGATACCTATAACACACTTATCGAAGCGGTGCGTGAACAGTTGAGTACAATAGATGCTGAAGTCAGTCGTCAGACCACCATCAACCTGCCGCCGCGCTTGAGAATGAGCACGTTGTACGCCATCTCACAGTCGATGAACGGCCGCGTGGCCAACACCTGCAACCTCTCCGAGGATTGGGTGGGCTACTCGACGCGCTATGGCGATGCCGCTGGCGATTTCTCGCCGCTTGGCGGACTCACCGTGCAGGAAGTCAAGGCGATAGGGAAGGAGTTAGGCCTGCCCATAGAATTGGTGGAGAAGACGCCGTCCGACGGCCTTACCAACAAAAGCGACGAGGACAACCTCGGCTTCACATACGCCGTGTTGGACAAGTATATCCGCACGGGTATCTGTGAGGATCCTGAAGCCAAAGCCCTTATCGACCGCAAGCATGCGGCCAACCTCTTCAAGTTGCTGCCCATCCCGCATTTTGAAATGAAATAATCGCCATGTTCTCGTGTCCCATCCAAATCCGAATGAGCGACCTTGACCCCTACAACCACGTCAACAACGGGTCGCAATGCCATTACTTCGACATGGGAAGAAGTCGCTATTTCGAGCACGTCTTCCAAACCGAAATCGACTGGCTTACTTTCAAATACGTCCTCGTCCACGTGGACTTGGACTTCCGTCATCCCGTCCATTTCCACGACCCGATTGTCTGCGAAAGCCGCGTCACCGAGATGGGCAACTCCAGCTTCAAGATGGAGCAATGCCTGAAAGATGCCAAGACGGGCGAAGTCAAGACGCTGTGCCACGCCGTGGTGGTGTACTTCGACCGCGAGGCGAACAAGTCGGAACGCATTCCCGATGCTGAACGAAAGTTGTTGATTGGTGAAATTTTATGACACGCTTTGCGTCACTGCGAGGAGGCACGACGAAGCAGTCCAGAAAAGAAACCATGATGTCTGGACTGCTTCGTACCTCGCAGTGACGCAAAGCGGCTGAAAAGAAGAATGAAAATGTAATCGAATAAATATGAGAAAAGTCGTTTTTACCCTAATTGGCTTTCTGACAATAGCAAGTCTCCAAGCCCAAACCGAAGCCGAACTGAACGCTTGGAACGATGTCAAGGTGTACGAAATCAACAAGATGTATCCTCGGACGAATGTCGTTCCCGTGGGCGATGAATTCTCCCAATTGCTCAATGGACAATGGAAATTCCGTTGGGTGGAACATCCCGCCGATGCGCCTAAAGACTTCTGGAAGGCTGATTACGATGCCTCGAATTGGAAAACGATTCAAGTGCCCGCCAACTGGGAACTCAACGGCTATGGCACGCCGATTTATGTCAATGTGGACAACGAGTTCCGCCCCAACGAACCACCTTTTGCCCCGACGGTCGATAATCCCGTGGGTTGCTACATCCACGAATTCACGGTTTCCGAGGCATGGAAGGACAGGCGCGTCTATATCAATTTCGGTGCGGTGAAGTCGGCGTATTATCTGTGGGTCAATGGAGAATTTGTGGGGTTCACCGAAGACGCCAAGACCAATTCCGACTTCGACATCACGGGCTTGGTGAAGTCTGGCAAGAACAAACTGGCCATGAAGGTCTATCGCTTCTCCAACGGCTCCTATTTCGAGTGCCAGGACTTCTGGCGCATCAGCGGTATCGAGCGCGATGTGGTGCTCTATTCCAAGCCGCAAGTGAATGTCTATGATTACGAGGTTCACGCGGGCTTGGACAAGACATACAAGAACGGCACATTCGATATCGAAGTCAGCCTCTACAATGGGTTGCCCGTGATGACTTACAGGGGTTATCAACTCGCAGTTTCGGTGTATGATGGTGATTCTGAGATACTTGCTTTGAGTAAGAAATTGGACGATCAAGAGGGCAAGGTTCGCCTGAAAGCGGAACAGCCGCTGTCGGGCATTCAGCCTTGGTCGGCGGAGCATCCGTATCTCTATCGTTTGGAAATCAAGATTTTGGATAAGAAGAATAGGGTAGTGGAGCAACTTGAAAAACACATCGGTTTCCGCACTTCGGAAATCAAGGACGGCAAACTATTAGTCAACGGACAGTATGTATTAATAAAAGGAGTGAACCGCCACGAGCACGATCCTTACACGGGCCATGTCATCGACCGTGAGTCAATGGAAAAAGATATTGCCTCGATGAAACAACTGAATATCAACACGGTGCGTACCTGCCATTATCCCGATGACCCGTATTGGTATGAACTCTGCGACCGCTACGGACTTTATGTTTGGGACGAGGCCAATTGCGAATCCCATGCCCAAGGCTATGGCGAAAAGAGCCTCGCCAAAGACCCGCAATACCGCGACATGATTTGGTCGCGCAACCGCAACATGCTAGAGCGCGACAAGAACCATCCTTCCGTGATTATGTGGTCGATGGGCAACGAATGCGGTAACGGCGTCAACTTCGAGTACACCTACGACTGGATGAAAGACCGCGATCCTTCGCGTCCCGTGACCTACGAGCGCGCCGTTTACGACAAGAATACCGATGTCATAGGCCTGATGTATGCTAGCAAGGAGTATCTGCAAAAGTTTGTGGATGAGGGACTTGGCAAGGAAGGTCGCCCGTTCATCATGGTGGAATACTGCCACGCGATGGGCAACAGCATGGGTGGTTTGCAGGACTATTGGGATGTGATTGAAGCCAACGAGCAGTTGCAAGGTGGCTGCATCTGGGATTGGGTGGACCAAAGTTTCATCGTACCTGATGGGGAAGGCAGATATTGGCACGCTGTTGGAGGCGACTTCGGCCATGCCTACGGCGTGGGTGATGACGACGCTTTCTGCGCCAATGGTGTTGTCAGATCTGACAGACTACCTCATCATCATGCCGCTGAAGTGTGGAAGGTTTATCAGCCTATCAAATTCAAGGCCATTGACTTGAAGGCGGGTGAATTTGAAGTGAAGAACTGGAATGCCTTCACCGATGCTTCGGCCTATGATTGTGAATACACCATCTTTTCTGCCGAAAGGGAGTTGCTGAGGGAAAAGTTCGACCTCAATCTTAAGCCTTACGAATCGCAAAGGATGAACATTCAGCGTTTGCGTATTTATGGCCATCCAGGCGAAGAGTTCTTTGTTCGTTTCTCGGTGAAAACGAAAGAAAAACAGCCGCTTATACCAGCTGGAACGGAAGTCGCCTACGACGAGTTCAAGTTGGATTGGCCGTCGGCACCGTTGGAACCTTTGGTTAGTGAAAAGGCTGTGCAATTCGATGCCGCCAACCTCACTGTTTTCAATGACGATTTCTCGGTGACTTTCGACAAGGCTTCTGGCCAAATCGTTTCTTATCTCTTTAAAGGAACGGAACTTCTGAATGGTGCTCTAAAGGATAACTTCTGGCGCGCCCCAACCTTGAACGACGAGGTGGACGGCTGGGCTTTGCCTCGTTGGAAAAAAGCGGATTTGCAACATTTAACGGCCAACAATGCAGACCTGCATTTCGAGCGCGTGGATGCCAACACAGTATCGGTCAATTCAACCATTGAGTATTATGATGGTATGGGTCAACTGCAAATTGTGGTCAACAAGTTGTATCTTATTGATGGTGAGTGGAATATCACTATTTCCAACCGTGTCGAACCAATGGAGACTGTGACTTCGCTTCCGAAGGTTGGGATGCAGTTCCGTATACCTTTGGATTACAGGTACTTGGATTACTTTGGTAAGGATATGGAGAATTACCCGGACCGTAATGCCGTTGGCAAGATGGGACTTTACAATGTGAATGCGTTGGAATTGCTTGAACAACATGTTGTGCCGCAAGACAATGGCAATCATTCCGACACGCGGTGGTTGGTCTTGAGAGGGGACGGCGATAACAATTCAACTGGTTTGTTTGTGAGAATGAACACTCTTTTCAATTTCAGCATTTACCAATATGACGATGACAACCTCACCGCTGCACGCCGTATTAACCAACTGAATCCCACGGATTTCCTCACGGTAAACATCGACTATATGGTGGCTCCCATCGGCACGGCGACTTGTGGCCCAGGCGTTGATGAAAAGTATGTGCTTAAGAATCAGGTGTATGAATACACGGTGTTGCTCCGTGCTTTCGACAAGACGCAAGACCCGATAGAGTTGAGCCGTTTCCAAGTGCCTGATGCAACCGCACAGATGCTGCCGATGCCCGAAATCAAGGCGACGATGGCAGGGAAGGAGGACTTCCGTATGTTCAACCGCCCGCTGACCATCTCAATGACTTGTGCCGACCCCGAGGCCGAAATCCATTATACCACGGATGGCAGCGAACCAACAGCGAAATCGCCGGTCTACAAATCGTCGTTTGTCATCCTGAAAACCACGACTGTCAAGGCGAAGGCTTTCAAGAAGGGCGCGGTCGCTTCGTTTGTCGCCTTGCGCCAGTTCAACCGCTTGAACATCAAAAACACGACCTTCGTCAACCCGCCTGCGGAGCGTTACGGCAAGGAGGCCGACATCGCCCTGATGGACGGCAAGAAAGGCGTCGCCGGAGACTACTACAACGATTGGTTGGGCTTCGAGGGCGTTGATATGGAGGCGACCATCGAATTGGCTGTCCCAACCGACATCAGCACCGTGAAAGTCGGCCTTTGCCACGAGCCTAACGACTGGGTGATGTGGCCCAAGTCGGTGTGGGTCAGCTTCTCGAAAGACGGCAAGGAGTTCGGCGATTGGCAGATGGCCGAGTTGCCCGTTTTCGACAAGCCCGACAGGATGACGGGCTTTGGCCGCATCGAGGCTCGCGCCCGCGTCAACGAGAAGCAAGCCAAATACGTCCGCGTCAAGGTGGAAAACCAAGGCGTGTTGCCCGAATGGCATCCTTACGCAGGACAAAAGTCCTGGATTATGGTGGATGAGGTGGTGGTGGGGAAGTAAGAGATTTTTTTGATAATTTTTGGGTTCAAATTGATTTATCACTATCTTTGCAGCGTTACACTATTCATTTTACGGATTTAAACAATTTATATGCTTGATACTCAAATAGTTAAAATAATTTACGGGGGGGGGGGGTAAAACG
>JAFUVT010000011.1 GCA_017477425.1 Bacteroidales bacterium | reverse complement strand
TGTGAGCAGTCAGCAAGAGGGTTACGGCCTAAACTTTTGGAAGCCATGGGTTACGGGGCAGAACGGAGGCAATAACTATCTCTTCCTTGCTGATAGTGGTAATGTGGGCATAGGGACGAACAATCCGCAGGCAAAGTTGGCGGTGAATGGCGGGATCTTGACAAAAAGCATACGGGTTAGCACCAGTTCCACATACTGGCCTGACTATGTCTTTGGCGAGAATTATGACTTGATGAGTTTGAAAGAACTCGATACTTATGTGAAGGCCAACAAGCATCTGCCGGGCGTACCCTCTGCATGCGAGGTGGAAGAACAAGGCACTGTCGACCTTGGTGAAATGAATGCCATCCTTCTGGAAAAGGTGGAGGAATTGACTCGCTATGTCATTGATTTGCAGAAACAGATTGATGAGATGAAAAAATAATAAAGGGGGTGACAATGAGAAAATGGATGTTATTAATGGCTCTCCTATTAGGGCTTTTCGGGTGCAAAAACCGTTTTCCTGAAAAATGTGAACAATTGTATGAAACACAGCAAATCCCTGCATTGAGTAACGACAGTTTCAACACATGCGATGCGGTTTTCTTGAATTATGCTTATTTTGTGAGATGGAATGATGTAAATGGTTATTTGGAGCATTACCCTAATCCTATTGAGCCGTTGATGCAGGATACCGTTATGATGTGTGGGTTTATCATGCATTCCTATGGGAAACCGTTTGATTATACAGACGATAATTGGTGGATGTGTAGTATGACGGATGATTCCATTTCGGCGATGGATTCCGAGAACCATATCGGTGGGACGATTCTTGTCCAAGGCAAAGACAAAGCTGTCCTTGATGAAATCAATGATATGCAAAAGTGTTATTTGATTGGAGTTATGACATACGATTCACCATTTGTTTTTGAAGATTCTCCAGCTGATCCAACGAGTTGTTATTGCCTTGTTCCGTTTTTTCAAGTTGTACAAATTAAAAACTAAACTGATATTGATATGAAACCACGCATTTTCCTTATGTTTTTTTTACTGATTGTTGTACTCGATTTTGGAATTGCACAATCAGTAATGCAACAGGAAGCAGTTCAAGCGGCTGTGAAACTAATGCAATCTGAAAGTAGGGATTCTTACTCAATGGATTCAGTATCTCGTATTAATACGTTAGCACGAAATGGTAATACCATTATATATGAGGTGCTTTTTACAAATGGAAGCACTGTATTATTATCGGGTCATAAAGCTTGCACTCCCATCTTGGGTATGGTATTTGCAGAGGAAGATGAACCGTCGACTGGTTTATTGAGCCAACTTGACAGTTTGCCTGAAGCATTCCAAGAATTGATTAATTATTATGCAGAACAAATATCGTTTAGCATTGATAATAGTGTTCCACTTTATTGTCAATCGCAATGGGATTCTTTGCTATATGGTAGTGGGCTTTCGCGGCCAGATAGTTTGCGTAGAGTTTCGCCATTGATAAAGACGAAATGGGGTCAGAGTCATTCGAACGATGGCTGGCCAGATGCATATAATTCTCTTTCGCCAGGATGTGGTTATTATGAACATTGCTATGCTGGATGTGTTGCTGTCGCCATGGCTCAGATATTGCGGTTCTGGCATGAACCACAAGAAAGGCCTGATAGATGCCTGCAATATGATTGGGGTAATATGCCAAACAAATTAGTGCATAAAGGTAATGACAATTATGGCACAGAAAGTTATGCTATTTCAAAACTTATATATGATTGTGGTACAAGTGTTAATATGCAGTATTGTGAAGGGCTTAGCAATTGTAACACACAACAATCAAGTGCTTCAACTGCATATGTGGCTACTGCTTTGAAACAATTTGGATATAGTGATGCTTATTGTGTTAGTAAAGATACCTTTGATGATGCTGAATGGGGTGCGCTTTTAAGGAGCAACCTTGATAATGGGTTTCCTATTCAGTATCGTGGGCAAACAAATTCTCAATCAATAAATGGACATTCTTTTATTTGTGATGGGTATAGAAAGCCATGGTTCTCAACTTATAAGTATCATATAAATTGGGGATGGAATGGAAAACCGCATGGCTGGTATACGTTAGATAATCTATTACCCGATCAATATCATTCTTCGTATAATTATAGACAGCTTGCCATATTAAATATTCACCCTACAGATTGTTGGGAGAACATCATCATGCAATGTAATAGGATATTTACTGTAAATGTTTCAAAGTACTATTCAGCCCAGAATCGTTTCAGCAACAATTATCACAATTATGTGATCAATAGCGGCGCAAGTGTTCATCTCCAAGCTGGCGAAGAAATACTGCTTACGGAAGGCTTTTATGCCGCCGAAGGTTCGGAGTTTATTGCGGTATTAGCCCCGTGTGGCAATTCAAGAGGGAAAAGCGATTATTTGTCTGAATTTGCGGATGAAAGCGTGCAACTAGAAATTGAAGGCACAAATCAACCGTTATCTTCGGTTTCGCCTTCGGAGGTGTTTATCTTCCCCAACCCTGTCGCTGGCACGTTCAGCATACGTTTGGGTAATTCTTCGGAAAAGGTAACGTCTGTCGAGGTGTTCAATATGATAGGAAGTATGGTTCTAAGACAAGATAATACTCTGGATAGCATTGATGTTTCAGCCTTTCACAAAGGAATGTATGTGGTACGCGTGAAATGCAGCTCAGGGAATGCCTATTATGGCAAATTTGTAAAGGAATGATAAACTGCTTGGTTTTAAATAGAAAGGATTAAAAATGAACAAACTCATAATCACCATGGGAGCCACGGCTCTCGCAGTGGCCGCTGTCGCCATCGTTGCTTGCAGCAAGGAAAAAACAGCACAACAAGAAATGCCCGCCGCACAACAAACGGTGGAACCGCAAGACTACACCCTCGCCGAAATGGCTGAGGCCATGAGTTGGGAAGACGGCAAGGCTTTCTTTGAAACCCATCCTATCAAAGACTACACAGCTACGTGTGAAAAGGTGTTGAATGATTGTGATTTATTGAGGGAAGCTCAAGGTTCTTCATACAGTATTCAATGGCGTTGGCTCAAACCTAACGGTGAATGTGATAATGTCCTTTATGGGATTTGTTTTGGCAGAAAAAGCGACACTACTTTCCGTTGTGATAATGCAAGAGGCTTTATTGAGGATGACAAATTTGTTATTGTGCCTACAACAACAGAAAATGGTTTTGCGGCAGATGGCTATCTTGCCGTGGGTGGGGATGTTGCTATGGAAAACGACACGATTGTTATCACTGAAGGCATCTATGCTGCGTATTATGACGAAGGCTCGGGAAGATATGTTGCAGTGGCGGTGGATTTTGAAACTATACATTAGTTTTGTGGTTGTGTGAATTGTTTTTGATATTTTTGCAGCATTAAAATAAAGAAAAAGAATATGACAAAACAAAAAACTTGGAAATGGATTCGTTTTTGCTGTTACACAGCACTCGTATTTTGTACGGCATGGGCAGCACTTCTGTTGATTGGTTTTATCGGTCTTCTGACAGGAAAGGGGGGCGTTGACCAAGCCATAGATTGGTCGCAGAATAACGTTCTGATGAAGATAGTGTTTCTTGTCGTAGATATAGTAAGTGCTGCTGTTACAATTGGGATTTGTTTGAGAGCTGCTTTGAACTTTCTTAAAGGTTCTCGTGATAGTATTGTCTTCCCTCAAAGTAATGTTGGGCTTTTTTTCTGGTTGGCTTTGGCTTATTTTGTACATCGGTTATGCTGGTCAAATCATTCAATCTATTTTGAAAATGACTTTGTCTTTTGTTTCGGTCATAGCAATTTGGTTATCCCATTCTGCATCCTCTTCTTCGCCTTCATGTACAAAGTGGCCGCCGACGCAGTGGAGGAAAACGACCTAACCGTCTGAACCATGATTATCTTGAACCTAGACGTAATGCTCGCCAAGCGCAAGATGCACTCCTACGAGCTGGCCGAACGCATCGGCATCACCCAAGCCAACCTCTCCATCCTCAAGACGGGCAAGGCCAAGGCCATCCGCCTCAACACCCTCAACGCCATCTGCCGCGAGCTGCAATGCACGCCGGGGGACTTGATAGAGTATAGACCCGATGAGGAATAATAATGACAACAATTCCCAATAATTCAAAAAAAATGACTATTTTTGCAGAAAAAAGGAAGGAAAGATGACCACAATTCAAATGAATGCAGATGTTTATCGTAGCTTGAGTATCATCGCTGAGGATTCGGATTTGATGAAAAAGGCTATGGTTTATTTGAGAAAACTTGCCCGTCAGAAGCAAGAAGATGATGCTTTGATGACCAAGGATGAGTTTTTCTCAATGATTGACAGACGGATGGAGAATTACGAAAAAGGCGAGTATCTTTCGTTTTCTTCCCCCGAAGAAATGCATCGTTATCTTGAAGCATTGTAGCCATGTACGAGGTCCGGTATCAGAAAGAGGCTATGGACGACATGGCCAAATTGAAGCGTCAAGAACCTGCCGCTTTCAAGAAAGCTGTCAAATTGATTGATGAATTATATGAGCATCCGAAAACTGGTACAGGTAAACCGGAACCATTGTCTGGCGATAAGGCAGGCCAGTGGTCACGACGTATTACGAAAAAGCACCGTTTGGTTTACGAAATCCGTGATACAGAAGTGATTGTAATAGTTGTTTCTGCATACGGGCATTACGAGGACAAATAAAGTTATGCGAATCAAATCAATAGTAATTATCGTGGCTTTGTTCGCCCTCTCCAGTTGCTCCGTCATCGCCCCTGTCGTGTTCGGCCTGCGCCAAATCGACGGCTACAACGCCGAACAATGCGCCAAGTTCTACAAGAAACTGCCCAACGACTTCGCCTTCACGCCCTTGGTGTGCGACAAAGAGCAGTTCTGGCAAGTGAGCAACCTCGGCGCCGATTCCATGCAGATGCACGACCTCTACCAGCCGCTGAAAATCATGTATTTCCACGACGATACGCTGGTCTCGCTCCACATCAACTGCTACTGCCCGCCCACGCTGACCTTCAACCTGAGCTGGAACTACAAACACCAGTTCGACGTGTTTCCGCCCAGCACTTCCGTCGCCGTGGATAGCTACACGCTGAAACGCAGCGATATGCAGGCCATCTTCCCCGAAATCAAGGGCGAAAGCGACTATACGGTGCTCGTCTTTTGGACGGACATGCTGCACAAGATTTCGCGCTCGGAAATCAAGACGGTGTACAGGAACTTGAAGAAACACGGCCCGGCGATCCTTGAGCCTGCGGTCCCTGAGCCTGTCGAAGGGCCGCTTGGCTCAAAGGTCGAGGTTTATCTGATTAATAACGACATCCCGCTATCGAAATTAGTCAGTGAGACGGAGTGATTTTTCGGTGTTTTTTCAGCCATTTTTTCAGTTTCCGAAGAAGTTTTGCCGCTGATTCGGAAAAATGAACTATATTTGCGCCCAAATACGTTATGAAGAATGGCAGAAAACAATTTCTCAACCGATTACACCGACCTTCGTCCGTTGCACACTTCGCGCTACGGTAACAGTCGGGTCTTTACGGCAAGTTTCAATGGCAAGAAAGTCATTGTCAAGGCCTTGAAGGAAGAATGCGCCAACGACGCCGCCTGCCGCGCATCGTTGCAACAGGAATATGACACCACCTCGATTCTCGACAACAAATACATCCGCAAGGCCCTCGACTACATCAAGATTGAAGGCCTGGGCGACTGCATCGTCTTCGAATACATCGATGGCAAGTCGCTGGCCGAGCACGTGCGCGTGGGCACGCTCTCCGAGAAACAGGTGAAATATATCCTCACCGAGGTGTGCGACGCGCTCTATTACCTGCACCGCAACGGCATCGTGCACTGCAACCTCAGTCCCGACAACATCCTCGTGACAGCCAACGACTGCCGTGCCAAGCTCATCGACATCGGCATCCCCGAGACCAAGCAGGACGCCGACCGCGAGCTGCTCATCAAGGAGATGGAGTTCATCGCGCCCGAAATCATCAAGGGCGAGGACTACGACGCCCGAGCCGACATCTATTCCTTGGGCAAGATCATGGAGTTCATCGGGCAACGCAACATCTCCAAGCAGTTCCATAATGCGGCCACCCATTGCACCCAGTTCTCGAAAGAACAACGTTTCGACACCATCAGCGAAGTGCGCTCGGCCATCACCAAGGGACACTCCTTCGTGAAGGTCATCATCTTCCTTGTCGTCGCTGCCATCCTCGGCGTGCTGGCTTTCATCTACATCCCGAAAATCAAGGCCAACGTGGAGAAAGAACGCGCCGAACGCCTCGAAGTCGACTTCACCCACGAAATAGAGGAGATGCAAGCCGCTACACCCGCGCTCTGCGAGAAATACCACCTGACTTCGCTCAACGAGCCCATCACTGCCGACTGGTCGGAAGACAGCCTCAAGATGGCTGAAAAACTGTTGCATTACCTCACCCTCGACAGCTATCGTGGTAAGGCCCTGAAAGCCTTGAACGACCAAAGCAAAGCCATCGCCGAAAGCCGTCAGGCCGACTTCGACCAACTGCTGCTCGAAGAGTTCAAGACAACCACCGACAGCGTCGCCGTGGTGATGCGAACGGCATTGCAAGAGCCTACCGACGCCCTGCTACTCAACGAGGCACAGCGCTGGTTCGAAAGCCGTGAATGACATTTCTTTCCAAGCCTGAAATATTCCGACAAAATTGGAGTTATTGCTTATAAAACGACAACGAAGTGCATAGAAGAACCAACATAATCATGACGATGGGCTGCGTGCTTGTCCTGCTGCTGAGCGGCTGCTCGACGAAGAAAAACACGATCACCCGCCGCATGTACCATAACCTGACCAGCCACTACAATGTCTATTTCAACGGCGAGGCGAGCCTTAAGGACGGCGACAAGCAACTGCGCACAGCCGTGAAGGACGACTACTCGAAAGTGCTGCGCGTCAACAACTACGGAACGAAACAAAACGGCATGGCGATGAACTCGGTGATGGACCGCGCCTTGGAAAAGACCTCCATCTGCGTGCAAAAGCACTCGATGAAATTCGGCAGCCGCGAACGCGTGAAGTGGATCGACGACGCCTACCTCGTCATGGGCAAGGCGCATTTCTACAAGCAGGACTACATCCCCGCCAAGCGCACCTTCGACTTCGTGGCAACGGAATACAACTACAACAACATCGCCTACGTGGCCAACATGTGGCTCATCAAGACCTACATCCAGAGCGAGGAATATCCCAAAGCCATCGCCACCATTGAGCAGCTGCAAGCCAAGACCGCCGGCATGACCAAGATGCCCAAGGAGTTGATGCGCAATTTGGATTTCACCATCGCCGACTATTACATTGCCACCAAGGACTACAACAATGCCGTGCGCTATCTGAAGAGCGGCATCGTGTTCAACAAGGATCGCGACCTGCGCACCCGCGCCATGTTCATTCTGGGGCAAATCTATATGCAACAGAACGATGCCGACCGCGCCACCGCCCAGTTCAAGAAGGTCATCAAGCGCAACCCCGACTACGAGATGGAGTTTGAGTCGAGGATGAATATCGCCAAGATGGGCTCGGCCAACAATGCCAAGGAGCTCTACAAGATGATGAACAAGATGCTCCGCGACATCAAAAACGAGGACTACCGCGACCGCATCTATTACGCCATGGCCGAACTGGCCCTGCGCGAAGGCGACGAGAACAAGGCCTTAGACTACCTTCGCAAGTCGGTGGCGGCCTACAAGGACAACCAGATACAACGCGCCCAGTCGTCGCTCAAGGCGGCCACGATGTATTTCGACCGCATGAACTATGAATTGGCCCAAGCCTACTACGACACCGCCGTCACCAGCATGACCCGCGAAACCGAGGGCTACGACAGCATCATGAACATCTCGCAAACGCTCAACGAGTTGGTGATGTATGCCAACACCGTGCGCGACCAGGACAGCCTGCTGCGCGTGGCAGCCATGGACTCCATCTCACGCAACATCCTCATCGACAAGATTATCGCCCAAGTCATCGAACAAGAGGAACGCGAGAAGGCCCAACGCGAATACGAAGAGCAACTGGCGCTGATGGGTTCCACCATCGGCGGCGACGAGCCAAAAACCTCAGAGCCGAGCAACCCCACGGGAGCCTCGTGGTATTTCTACAACCCGTCGTCGGTCTCGCGCGGCGTCACCGAATTCACCCGCAAATGGGGCATGCGTAGGAACGAAGACAACTGGCGCATCAGCGACAAACAAAGCCTCAACAGCGCCTTCAACGGCGACGGCGAAGACAACGAAGCGCTTACCGAAGCCAAAAACGCCAAGGCCAAGCAAGACTCGCTCAATGCTACCTATACCAACCACGACCGTGGCTACTACCTGCGCGACCTGCCGTTCACCATGGAACAGAAAGAGGTGTGCGACTCGCTCATCGCCGACGGCCTCTATCATCTGGGCTTCATCTATATGGACCGCCTCGCCGACTTGCCGCGCTCCATCGAATCATACGAGCAACTCGACACACGCTATCCCGGCAACGAGAAGGAACTGCCCACCTGGTACGCCCTCTATAAGATGTACAACGACCTGTCGAACGACGAGCGGTCGCTCTACTATAAAGGCAAGATCTTCGACAAATACCCCAACTCGAGCTATGCCGAGTTCATCAACGACCCGACCTATTTCGAGAAGCTGGAAGCCCAGGAGAAGGAAGCCTCCGACTTCTATTCGAAGACCTACGATGCCTTCCAGGCAGGACAATACTACCGCGTGAAGATGAACACCGAACGGGCGATGCAGCTCTACGAGTCCGACACGGCCTTCATGCCGCGCTTCGCCTTCCTCCATGCCGTGGCCCAGGGCCGTCTGGTCTCCATCGACACGATGGCTTTCGCGCTCTACGACCTGGTGCGCACCTATCCCACCAGCAGCATCACGCCTTACGCCCGAACCGTGCTCGAAAACGTCAACGAGGAATACCAGCTGGGCCTCGTGCTGACTGAGATCGACAACAAAGAAGGCGGCGACCAACCTGAGGTGAAGAAGGCTGCACCTTATGTCTATGAGCCCCGCTCCGAGCACTTCGTCATGATCGTGTGCGACTCGAGGTCGGTCCGCATCGACCCCTTGTTGGTCCGCATCAGCGACTTCAACAAGAAGGAACACCGCACGCGCTCGTTCAACGTCCGTAATGTGGTACTCGACGACAACTACACCCTCGTCACCATCGGCAACTTCGAGAGCGAAGCCAAAGCCGACGATTATATCACCTCGATGTTCCTCGGCGACTACGTCTTCGGCGGCATCGACAAGTCGAAATACACCATCGTCCCCATCTCCATCAAGAACTATCCCATCTTCTATCAGTCGAAAGACTTGGAAGAATACAATACATTTATCTCCAACAATAAAAAGTAAGAAAATGGCTATAATGGAAACAACTGCACGCAACCTGCTGGGCCAAGGCACCACCATCAAGGGCGACATCGAGTCGAATGGCGACATCCGCATCGATGGCCACCTGATCGGCTCACTCAAGTCGAACGGTAAGGTTGTGATTGGTCAAACTGGCGTCATGGAAGGCGACCTCACTTGCAAACAAGCCGAGGTGTCGGGCGTCGTCAAGGGCAATATCACCACCGAAGAGCTGACCGCCCTGAAGTCGACCTCGAAAGTGGAAGTCGACCTGAACACCAAACAATTGCTCATCGAGGTAGGTGCCCAGTTCACGGGCAAATGTGTCATGGGCCAACAGTCGTCAGTGGCTATGCCTAAGCAAAAAGTCGGCTGATGATGGACGAAAAGCTAATGAAGCGTTTCGGCTACGAAGCCATAGAGCAATACGACACGGAGAAGCTGGCCAAACTTCAGGAGCACTACACCGCCATCCTGGAGCTCTTGGGCGAAGACCCTCAACGCGAAGGCCTTCTCAAGACGCCTTTGCGCATGGCCAAGTCGATGCAGTTTCTCACCCAAGGCTACGCACAAGACCCGATGGAGATCCTGCTGTCGGCCAAGTTCAAGGAGGACTACCGCCAGATGGTGATCGTCAAGGACATCGAGGTCTATTCGCTCTGCGAGCATCATCTGGTGCCGTTCATCGGCAAGGCGCATGTGGGTTATATCCCCAACGGCTACATCACCGGACTGAGCAAGATCGCCCGCGTGGTGGATGCCTATGCGCGTCGGCTGCAGGTGCAGGAACGCCTGACCACCCAGATCAAGAACGCCATCAACGATGCGCTGCATCCTTTGGGCGTGGCCGTCGTCATCGAGGCACGACATTTGTGTATGTCGATGCGCGGCGTGCAGAAGCAGAGTGCGGTGACCGTCACGAGCGATTTCATCGGTGCCTTCGAACGCGAGACCACACGAGCCGAGTTTTTACAATTAATTGGAACCAAATTGTCATAAGAAATAAGTATACATACAATGATTAAAGCCTATGTTTTTCCGGGCCAGGGTGCCCAATTTGTGGGAATGGGAAAGGAATTGTTCGACAAGTCGTCGAAAGCCAAAGACATGTTCAAGAAAGCCAATAGCATCCTGAAGTTCAAGATTACGGATGTCATGTTTGAAGGCACCGAAGAGGACCTTCGTCAGACTAAGGTGACCCAACCCGCCATCTTTTTGCATTCCGTCATCCTTGCTTCCTTGCTTGAAGACTTCGACCCCACCATGGTGGCCGGCCATTCCTTGGGTGAGTTTTCGGCTCTCGTGGCCAACAAGGTCTTGACCTTTGAAGACGGCCTGCGCCTCGTCAGCAAGCGCGCCTTGGCCATGCAGAAGGCTTGTGAACAGCAGCCTGGCACAATGGCCGCCGTCATCGGAATGGAAGACGCCACCATCGAGAGCATTTGCGCCTCGGTGAAAGAAGTGGTGGTGCCGGCCAACTACAACTGTCCTGGCCAGCTGGTCATCTCCGGCTCGGTGGAGGGCGTGGCCGCCGCGTCCGAGAAGCTGAAGGAGGCGGGTGCCAAACGCGTGGTGCCGCTGAGCGTGGGCGGCGCATTCCACAGCCCGCTGATGGAACCGGCCCGCGTCGAACTGGCCGAAGCCATCAAGGAGACCACCTTCAACCAAGGCATCTGCCCCGTCTACCAAAACGTCACGGGACAATCGGTCAACGACCCCGAGATCATCAAGAAGAACCTGATTGCCCAACTCACCTCACCCGTCATGTGGACGCAAACCATGAGCAACATCTTGGCCACAGGCGTGCGCTCCGTCGTGGAAGTGGGACCTGGCACCGTCTTGCAAGGCTTGTTCCGCAAGATGGACAGAAACCTGGAACTTTCGAGCGCAACCATCTGAAGGGCAGATTGAAGGATGGACAGCAACAAGGCTAAAGCCATTGTCATAATCCTTTTGGCACTGGCGGGATTTTGGGTGGGACACCTTATTAATAAAGATGCCAACCGGCCCACGGTCAACGTCGAAGGCAGCAAGTTCGACGAAGCGATGTGGTATATCGGCAACGACTATGTCGACGAGCCCGACTACCAGAAACTGCAAGACGAGTCTATCGCTGCCATGATGCAGGCCCTCGACCCGCATAGTGACTACATCCCGTTGGAGGAGTTCGACGAGGTGAACGACCCGCTCCAGGGCAGCTTCGACGGCATCGGGGTGCAGTTCCGCCTGGAACGCGACACCATCGCTGTGGTCAACGTCATCAAGGGCGGACCCTCCGAGAAGGTGGGTATCATGGCGGGCGACCGCATCATCTACGTGGACGACAGCTTGGTGGCCAGCAAGAAACTCACCAACGACGACGTGATGCACTTGCTGAAAGGCCCCAAAAACACCAAAGTCCGCGTGAAGGTGTTGCGCCGTGGCATCGACGACATGATGGATTTCACCATCACCCGTGCCGCCATCCCTACCTATAGCGTTGACATTGCCTATATGCTCGACGAGAAGACGGGCTATCTGAAACTCAGCAAGTTCTCGGCCACCACCGCCGACGAGTTCAAGAAGAGCGTCAAGAAGCTGAAGTCGGAGGGGATGCAGCAGCTGGTCTTCGACCTGCGCGGCAACACGGGCGGCTACCTCAGCGCCGCCGTCGACGTGGCCGACGAGTTCCTGCCCCGGGGCAGCATGATCGTCTACACCGAAGGCCGCAACCGCCCACGGCAAGACCTGAAAGCACGCCGTCGTGGCATGCTGGAAGAGATGCCTGTGGTGGTGCTCATTGATGGCGAGTCGGCCAGTGCAAGCGAAATCGTGGCCGGCGCCCTTCAGGACAACGACCGTGGCACCATCATTGGCCGGCGTTCGTTTGGCAAAGGCTTGGTGCAGGAGCAAATCCTGCTCAGCGACCGCTCGGCGCTGCGCCTCACCGTGGCGCGCTACTATACGCCTACAGGCCGTTGCATCCAGAAACCGTTCGACGGCGACCGCGAGAAATACCTGTATGAGTCCTACGACCGTTACCTCAACGGCGAGCTCTTCCATCCCGACAGCATCCATTTCGCCGACTCGTTGAAGTACACCACGCCGAAAGGCAAGACGGTGTACGGTGGGGGAGGCATCATGCCCGACATCTATGTGCCCTTGGTCGACGATAGCACGGAATACTATTTCAACCGCATCGCCAACCTCGGGGTGCTATATCAATATGCCTTCGACTACACCGACCGTCACCGCCAGCAGCTGAAGCAATACAAGACCGTGGAGGCGTTCGACCGCTCGTTTACGGTGACCGACGCCATGTTCGATGAACTGGTTCGGCAAGCCGAGGCCAAAAAGATTAAAGGGACCGAGGAGCAGAAACAGGTGGCACGCCGCGAGGCCAACGTCCTGCTGAAGGCCTATGTTGCCCGTAACCTCTTCGATGACGAAGGCTTCTATCCCATCTACGCCCCGATGGACGAGGTGCTGCAACGGGCGCTGAAGGAACTTAAAGGCGAATAAAACAAAAAACCCACCGTATGGTGGGTTTTTTGTTTTGTGGAGCATAACGGAGTCGAACCGATGACCTCTTGCATGCCATGCAAGCGCTCTAGCCAACTGAGCTAATGCCCCTCGCTTTTGACGCTGCAAAAGTACAACAAATTTCTTTCCCTCCAACACTTTTGACGAATTTTTTTTCTTTTTTTCTTCAAATCGCCCTCAAACCCCAATAAAACCGTACTTTTGCAGCCGTATGAAAACCATCCGCGACATATATAAAATAGGTGTAGGCCCCTCCAGCAGCCACACCATGGGTCCGCAGAAGGCGGCCTCCCTCTTCAACGAACGCTATCCCCAAGCCGCCGCCTTCGAGGTGACGCTCTATGGCAGCCTCGCCGCCACGGGCAAAGGCCACATGACGGATTGGGCCATCCTCAACACTTTGCACGCCCCGACGGAAATCGTTTGGCGACCCGAAATCATGCTGCCTTTCCATCCCAACGGGATGCTCTTCAAAGCCTTTGACGCCGAGAAGCACCTGATGGGGGAGTGGCAGGTGTTCAGCATCGGGGGTGGCAACCTGGCCGAGGAAGGCAAACAGAGCGAGCAGCCCGACATCTATCCGCTGTCGAAGATGACCGACATCCTCGACTGGTGCGAACGGCGGGGGAGAACCTATTGGGAATACGTCTACGAGTACGAGAACCCGAAGGAGATCGAGGACTACATGCGTGAGGTGTGGCGCGTGATGCGCGAGGCGGTGGAGCGAGGCTTGCAAGCCGAAGGCGTTTTGCCCGGACCGCTCAACCTGAGCCGCAAGGCCGCCACCTACCACATCAAGGCGTCGGGCTACACGCATACGCTGCGGAGCCGTGGCCTGGTCTATTCCTATGCCTTGGCGGTTTCCGAAGAGAACGCCTCGGGCGGCGTCATCGTGACGGCCCCCACCTGTGGCTCGAGTGGCGTGATGCCTGCAGTGCTCTATCACCTCTCCAAGAGTTATGAGTTTACGGAGCAGCGTATCCTGCGCGCTTTGGTGACGGCGGGCTTGGTGGGCGACATCGTGCGCACCAACGCCTCCATCTCGGGTGCCGAGGTGGGCTGCCAGGGCGAGGTGGGTGTGGCTTGCGCCATGGCTGCCGCTGCCGCCAACCAGTTGTTTGGTGGCAGCCCCGCGCAAATCGAATATGCTGCCGAGATGGCTTTGGAGCATCACTTGGGCATGACGTGCGACCCCGTGTGTGGTCTCGTTCAGATTCCCTGCATCGAGCGCAACGCCTACGCCGCTGCTCGCGCACTGGATTCCAACATTTATTCCACGTTCTCCGACGGTCGCCATCGCGTGTCGTTCGACAAGGTGGTGGAGACGATGAAGGAGACGGGCAAGGACCTGCCTTCTTTATATAAGGAGACCTCGCAGGGCGGCTTGGCCCGCGACTACGCTCAGATGGAGTGAGGAATTGGTCCTCCAATGTCATTCCTAGCTGAGGCTGTGCGTTTGGAATCTATTGGAGGACACCCATTCATCAACCAAAATCAACCTTCCTAATTAAGAAAAATTAAATTTACCCTATAAGGACACAAACTGTACCCTTAAAGGGTAATTTTGGACTAGGGGTAAACGCAGAGTTGACTGTCTTTCTAATGAAAGATCTTTTAAAAATGATTTTTTATGACAAACTACCGGTTAAAATACGGTAAAATTCCCACTGAATTAGATCAGGGTACCGCCCCAAGCGGCGCGTTTTCTAATTATAGTAATCAATTAATTCACCTATTTATAATTCACCTATTTATTAACCAAATCAATTCATTATGAAAAAGAAAGTTTTTTCTTTGATGATGACGCTTTTGCTGGCCTTCATCGGCGTGGCAAAGGCAGATGTAGTTACGATTGGTTCAGGAACCACGACGAACTCGTACCTCCCGAGCTATTCGTATTACAACTACTCGTTGACTCAGCAGCTCTACACGCCTGCTGAGATGACCACCGCTGGTACCATTTCCAGTGTGGCCTTCTACAATGGTGGTACGACCAAGACTCGTACTTACACCATTTACATGGTCAACACCGAAAAGACCGATTTCTCCGGTTCCTACGACTGGATTACGGTTTCGGATGCCGACCAAGTGTTCTCTGGCAGCGTCACGATGACTGCCAATGCTTGGACAACCATCGAGTTGGCCAACCCGTTCTTCTATGATGGCACGAGCAACTTCGCTCTCATCATGGACGACAACACGAGTTCATGGTCAAGCGGCCTGGCTTGCCGTGTCTTCAACGGCACGAGCAACTGCTCCATGCGCATCTACAGCGATGGCGTCAACTACAACCCCATGGCTCCCACGAGCTACATCGGTACTCGCCTGAGCGTGAAGAACCAAATCCAAATCGACATCACGGCTGGCGATCCTGGCCTGTTTGTGGTGGACGAAGAAGGTGAAGTGATGGACAGCATCTATCTTGGTGTGCGTCCTAACGGCTACTGGATGGAACCTGCCGTTATCAACCTGAACCGTCAGGGTGGTAGCGTTATGGTGACCAACCTCGATTTCACCCCCAACGATGGCGTCTTCACGATTGCCGACGATGTGGAACTCCCGTTCCTCATCCACGGCGGTGAGACCGTTCCGGTGGGCGTGAATGTGGCTGGTGTTGATGAGGCTGGCCTCATTGAGAAGCAGTTTGTCGCCATCATCGAGGGCGAACGTGCTGCCTACATTTGGCCCATCAGCGTCGAAGTCTACGATCCTATTGCTCCCGATATTTGGGAATTGCCCTACACTGCTAGCACCTTCCCCTATACCGACACGCAATCGGGTATGCACGATGACTACAACCTGCCTTTCACCGATGAACCTTACAACATCCCCGATGGTTACGACGATGTCTACAAACTCGTCATCACGGGCGACAAGATCATCACCGCTCGCGTGAGCGAAGGCGAAAACGGCAAGGTGGCTCTCTATCGCGAAAGCTTTGAAGGCCAAGGCGGCCCCATGGCCGACAACTACTACACGGGCCTCGGCAGCAACGCTGGTGGCGGTAGCGCCGCTGGCTTCAGCGTCGATTTCGAAAACGGCCTGCCGGCTGGCTGGACGACCATCGATGCCGATGGCGACGGCTACAACTGGGTGTCGGCTTCCAACATTGCTGGTGTTTACCTCGTTGAAGGCGTTAACATCACGGGTACTGCCCACAATTCATCAGTTGACATGATGTGCTCAGGTTCGTGGACGAACGTGACCAACACGGTCCTCTATCCTGACAACTACCTCGTTTCTCCCGCCGTGAACATCGCTGCCGGTAGCACCTTGAGCTTCTGGGCTTGCGCTCAGGATGCCAGCTACGCCGCCGAGCACTTTGGCGTGGGCGTGTCGACCGACGGCACCCACTTCACGATGGCCCAAGAGTGGACACTGACCGCCAAGGGCATGAGCAACGTGAGAACCTACGGCCGCGAAGGTGCCAACCGCATCCAAGGCAACTGGTACCAATTCAGCGTCGACCTCAGCAGCTTTGCTGGCAGTGGCCGTTACATCGCTATCCGCCACTTCAACTGCAGCGACCAGTTCGTCCTCAATGTCGACGACATCGAACTGACGGGTGGCCGCGAAGCCAACCGTGAATTCATCGGCTTCGAAGATGGCAACATGCCTGAAGGCTGGACTATCAACTGCTATGGCAGCAACGAATGGGAAGTCCTCACTGGAGGTTTCTATAATACTTATCTTCCCAACACGGGTTCTTATGCCTTGTTCATCCAAGGTTACAGCCCGCGTGGCGAATATGACTACTTCATTTCTCCTGCCACTACTTTCGACGGCAGCGCGGCTTCCATCAGCTTCAGCTATCTGACTCCTAACTGGGGTGGCACCGATACCAACAAGCTCAGCGTCGTTTATTCGACCTCTGCCAATGGTCCTTGGACGACCCTCTGGGGCCCGCAAACTTCGGAAAATGAATGGTCTTCCGCTAATGTCGACCTGAGCAGCCTCAACGGCACCTATTACATCGCCTTCCAAAGCGAGAACCAATACGGCTATGTTACTGGTCTTGACGATATCACCTTCAATGCTCCTAGTAATGGTGGTAATGGTGGTAATGGTGGTAATGGTGGTAACGAACCTACCAGCCTCGAAATCAGCTATGGTCCTGAAATCACCAACCTGCCTGTGAGCGCCGGTACTTACTACCTCGTCGGTTCTTCGACCAGCGAGCCCTTCACCGTCGAAATCAACGTTGAAGACATGCCTTGCCCGGTCATCGCCGATGCCGAAGGCAACACCCTGCTCAACCCGCAACCCGCCGACAACGAAGACGGTATCGAACCCTCTGGCGTGGTGCTGCACTGGAACATTCCGGACTTCGCCACCGAATGGCGTCTTATCTTTGGTAGCACCTACCACCCGGAACCCGGTCACCCGCAAACCATCATGACCGAATGGTCGAGCGAAATGGTGAACAGCTACGCTCTGCCCGACCTGTGGAACAACACCAACTACTTCTGGAGAGTGGAATTCCGCAACGGCAGCTGCACCGCTGGCGTGAGCAGCCCTGTATTTGGCTTCACCACCCACCTCAATGTTCCTCAGAACCTCCGTGCCAACGATTACTCGATCTTCGACGACGAAACCGTCACTTTGACCTGGGATCCCGTTGTTGACCGTACCTATCGTACCTATTTCATCTATCGCAACGGTGAGAAGATTGCCGAAACACAGATGAATAACATCGGTGCCACGACTTACACCGACGGTCCTCTGACGTACAACATGACCACGGGTTACACCTATTATGTTACCGCCATCTACGACGAAGGCGAAAGCGCTCCGTCCAACACCATCAGCGTTAAGGTCAGCGGCCGCGGCAACGTGAACGGTCACGTCTACGAACAAGACCAAACCACTGGCATTGCCAACGCTACCGTTACCATGGTTGGCGAAGACGAGTTTGGTGTCAGCCACACCTACAACTTCACCACCAACGCTCAAGGTTACTACTCGGGTGCTGTCTACGCTGGTAGCTACAACGGCCAAGCCGCTTGCGACGGTTACCAAACCATCGAGGCTCCTGTCCAAGGCAACCCGATCAACATCACCTATAATAACACTACGAGCCCCATCGACTACGTCCTCGACGAGAACTTCGACGGTCCTTGCGGTGTGATTGCTGAGTACTATCCCGACAGCCTGGATCCCAACAGCCCGTACGTGAAGGTGTACTGGGGTTGCGGCCTGCCTGGTAGCGACATCATCGAAGACTTCGAGACCGGCGACTTCAGCCAATTCGATTGGCAGCTTGACGGCAGCTATCCGTGGAGCGTCACCACGCAGAACCCGTATGAAGGCACCTACTGCATGAAGAGCGGCGGCGCTGGCGTGGCCAACGTGATTTCCAATATGACCGTGACGGTCGACATCCCCGCCGACGGCGAAATGAGCTTCTACGGCAAGATCAGCAGCGAGAATAGCTGGGACTACGGCTACTTCTTCATCGACGGCCAGCAGAAGGGCCAGTACACTGGCGCCGGCAGCTGGGGCGAACGCAAGTTCGACATCACCGCTGGCACGCACACCTTCCAATGGAGATACACCAAGGACGGTAGCGTCAACAGCAACGATGACTGCTTCTACGTGGACTACATCACCTTCTATCGTCAACCCGAACCTGTCGTTGCCCAACCCGGTTGGTACACTTATGCCGAGACCGAGTTCAACAACTCGATCATTGGTCCTAAGTGGGCTTCGGTCTATCCTGTGAACATCATGAGCGCCTACGCTGGCTACCAGATGACCAAGGTCTCCTTGTTCTCCGATAACCTGTACAGCGCCGTTGGTGGCAACTACACCTGCAACATCTATGCTGGTGGTACGCAACCCGAGGCTGGTACGCTGGTCTCGACGTTGGCCAACGTCAATGTTCCTTCTGGCCTGAACGCTTGGGTCGACTTCGACCTGACGACTCCTGTCGCCATCTCGGGTAACGAGCCGATCTGGGTGGTCTGGACGGCCAATACGAGCGTGACCAACTGGCCTGCCGGTTGCTGCGAAGGCGACAACGAGAACGGCAAGTGGTGGAACCGCGACCAAGGCTGGGAAATCTCGCCTTACGGTGTGTGGACGATGCGCCAATACCTGACCAACCGCGAAGGCCGCACGGCCATCCTGAACGATGCCGACGAAGCCCCTGTGGCCATCCAAGGCAATGTCAACGCTTCGCCTCTGGCCAAGTATGCCAAGGGTGAGACTCCCGACTACACGGGCTGCTGCATCAACCCGAATGCTGTTCCTGGCAACCGCGTTGTCACGAACACCACCCGTAGCCTGAGCCACTACCGTGTGTATCGTACCAGCTGCTACAACGATGGTCCTTACACTGAAGAGAACACCGTCCTCCTGGCCACCGTTTGGGTGCCCGACACCGTCTACATCGACGTTGAATGGGCCGACCTGCCGGCTGGCGTCTACAAGTGGGGCGTTGGTGCCGTCTATGAGGGCAACCGTGGCGAAATGATTGAGTCGCCCATCAGCTGGGCTGCTCCTCAGACCATCAACCGCAACAATACTGTTGATGCCACCACTGCAGAGCCTGTTGAATTTGAAGGCAATCGCGCCATGTGGGATCTGCTGGGTACTGTCACCTGCAGCAGCGCTTACCAATATGGTATCGCCACCGATGGTCAGAACATCTACACGAGCGCTTGGTCGTCAGCTGCTGGCTTCCAGTTTGCCAAGTACGATATGGACGGCAACTTCATCGAGACCTTTAATGTTGCTGGTAGCGGATATTGCCGCGATCTCACCTATGATGGACAATACTTCTACGGTGTGGCTTGCTCCAACACCGTTTACTGCCTCGATTTGGCCAACCAGACCTTGGTGAACACCTTCACCTCTGGCTATGGTGCCATGCGTTGCATCGGTTACGATGCCCAAACCGATGGTTTCTGGGTCGTCGGTAACTGGAGCGGCGCTTTGAGCCGTATCGATCGCGCTGGTGCTGTCCAATTCACTGGCCCGACCCCGTCAAGTGCCTCTGGCATTGCTTGCTATGTTGACAACAGCGGCGTGAGCCACGTCCTGCTGAACTGCCAACCTGCCAGCAACACTCAGATTGACGACTACAATGTCGCTACCAACACTTTGACCAATAACGTTCAATCTGTTACTAATGCTGAGATTTCTGGTGGTATGCACATCGCTGCCTACAACGGCACGACGGCTTGCTTCTCCAGCACTCAAGGTGACCCGAATGTGGCCTACATCTATGACCTTGACGTGACCGTTGGTCCGACTCCTGGTGGCAACGGCGGCCTCAACGAGCTTGCCCTGCCTCGCGAGAGCGAGACCATCTGGTCGAACTGCCTCGATAAGGACATGTGGCTTGTCAACGACTCGATCAACAACAACGCTGTCGACGTCACCGTGCTGCTCAACAGCGCCGACAGCCCAGAGGGTGTCGAAGTGAGCTTCACCAACTACAACGAAGCCGAAGAAGAGATGTATCCTATGGGCTCTGTCACTCTCGACGGAACCGGTTACTATGTCTGGGAAAGCTTCCGTAAGGGCAACTACAATGTGAAGGTTGAACTCGAAGGCTACGAGCCCATCGAGGACAGCGTGAGCATCTGGGATGCCACGAGCCTGCG
>JAFUVT010000001.1 GCA_017477425.1 Bacteroidales bacterium | reverse complement strand
TTGCGCAAAAGTTGTACATAGGATTTTCTTGTGATTTACTTTTGATTTCAACCACAAAATTACTGAAAATCAATAATATGTACAACTTTTTATCCATTTATTCCATCGCCTTTTGACACTTTTTTAATTCCGCCAACGGGTTATTATATATGGTGTCATTCAGAAGAAATGATTCTTGCATCACATAAGCGATGCTGTCCCTAATGCTTCTGACATCATATTGATTCATATCACAGCCCGACAACCTGATACAACCGTCATCATAGTCAAACAAATGAACCAAAAGATTTGCCAAAGATGATTTTCCAGCTCCAGTAGTGCCAAGTATGGCAATTCTTTGCCCTGAATATATCCTGATAGATACTTTTTGCAAACAATTAACCTTGTCATATTTGCACGACACATTTTCTAACTCTATCAACGGAGTGTTTATCGGGGTTTTATCTAATTCCCATGTTTTATTTCCTTGACATTGTTCATCATCGATAGCCAATATTTTATTCAATCGAGTTACTGAAGCCATTGCCTTTCGTATTCCAAAAGTACACTTCATCATATCTCGAACGGGCGTGATTAACGAATAGAAAACACCTAAAAACCCTATCAATGCCGCAGGTCCAAAACCTGATCGGCCTGATAGAACCAGCTTCCCACCCACACATAACATTGTTACAATTATTGACACAATGAAAAAATCCGTACAAGGCCAGGCCAATGAGTAGAATCTGTTCTGCTTATTAAATGTTTTCTGCACACTTAAATTCAAGATATTGAACCGTCCTTCCATTATTACTTCAGCATTATGTGATTTAATAAGCGGCAATATGCCCAACGTTTGTTCAAAAGATGATAGCACCTCTCCCCTTTTTGTTTGTGCAGTATAAGAAATATTTTGCATAACTTTTCCAAGGACTAATACAAAAGTGCAAACCGAAACGAGCAATACCATACCATAACTAGTGAGCTGAGATGAAATACCGAACATTGTTATTAAATAGATAATTATCTGGATAGGATCTTTAATAAACATGTCGAGTGTTGTCCCGATACCATATTCGATTTCTTCTACATCATTTGTCATTCTTGACACAAAATCACCTCGATTCTCTTTTGAGAAAGCCAAGTATGGCATGTTGACAATCTTATGATATGCATCTTTACGAAGGTCACGTGATATGCCCGTACGAATAGGAATTCTAACCCAATAAGCAAAATATGAAATCAAATTGGAAAGAAAAGACATGAGCACAACAAAACCACCTATCATCATAAGCGTTACCGCCTTCCCTCGTAAAGAGATTTGAAGTTGAAGATAATATAGGATGTTATTTTTGGCAGCATCCAACAACCCAAAAAAGGAAGACACATCGTTTAAACTAACGTATCTGAAGGTTTCATCCGAAAGGCCAAACAGTACCTTAACAAATGGTATTATTCCGATGAAACTAAACACACCACAAATAGAACACAAAACGTTCAAGACAATGTATGCTAAGATACGCCATTTGTATTGTGGGATAAAACGAAATAACAGTTTCGAGAAAGTCATTGTATTGGATATTAGAAATCTATTTTGAATTTAATCATCCATGTCCTACCAATAGAATAAAAAAAGTACACATCATCCAAGTTAATTTCAGTTATTTCGCCACCAACCGTTGACGGGTTCCATGCTTTTTCAATATAATGATTATCAAACAGGTTTGACACTTGACCAGAAATAGTTGCAACAAACGAACCTAATTTGAACTTATACGAACTCCAAATATCAACACATCCGTATGCTGGAATCTCCCATGGCTCTATTACATACATGTCTTTTTCAAGTTTTAAACCACTGCCAGAGAGAGCATAATACGCATAGTTTCTAGCAAAATAAGTATATCCACCTCCTATCCTATATCCTTCAAAAGGCTTAAATGTAACATCCAAAGAAGCCGTTGTTTGAGCAGAGCCACCAATATGAATTCCTTTCATGTTTATTGTTGCTTTTGCATGATCCATTGCACCAGGAGTCGTAATCGTTCCATCTGAAGTGATTGCTTGGCCATAGATATTATACGCATACCCATCAACTTTATCACTATCCCATTTCCAATCACCCAAAGACAAATTTGTGCCCATCTCTATCCACCGTGCAGGCCTTGCTTTATAGTCAAATTCCACACCAAAATGGCGAGAGTCGACTCCTGTCATATTGATGTAATATTGTTCAACAAGTTTGCCTTTTTTTGTCATGCTTTTATCCATCCAACGTGTATAATAAGCGTTGACATTAAACGACATAATAAAATTATGAAACAAGTATCCTAATTCTGATGAAACAGCTTTTTCATTTTTAGCATTCTCATTGATGATGTTTGATGAGGTTGCAGACATAAAAGCCCCTCCTTTAAATTGCGGGACTTTAGATATATAACCACCATTTAAAAAAACGCTATGGTTGCTGCTAATGTTGTAGTTTATGCCTGATTTGACATTTCCGCCCCAAAAACCAATATTTTCGGAACGTGCGTTATCACCGGTATTGTAGAGCCTATCATATCGCCAATAATTAGAGTAATTCAAAGTTCCGGAAACAAAAACATTTAATATGTCTGTAGAATACTCGGCTTGTCCAAAAACTCCACCTTGCAAAATATTGCTATCATAATCTCTATAAACCACATCACCTACACCCAAGTGTTGGTTTTTCCATTCCTCCGTGGCAAGAGGGTTATTCATAATGCTAACCTCACTTCTACATGGATCTATATAGTAATCACCGCCAAACAAATCTACAATTTCATTGGTGTGTCTACTCTTATAATAACGCAAATCAACACCAGCAAACCAATCTAGATTATTTTTTGTTTGATTTGAATACGTAGACATAAAGCCATACCAATCCTGATTGGCTCGTTGACTGCTCATAATCATTTGCGAACCATTTGCAGACGCCCTATTAATAGATTCTATTTTTGAGTAGTCAAAAGTGCCATCACTGCATCTGAATTTTGTATTAAGGACACCATAATCCGACCCGTACCAATCATACTCCGAGTACTCTTCACTATTAGCTTGTCCCGAATACCCACCCCCTCTTCCAAGCGAGACATAGGCTTTTGAAGTTAGATTTGAGTTTTCGGAAACCTGCCAAATATGTTTTAACGATATGATTGGTTTAAAATACTTATTATAATCGGCCGTTTTTCTTTGCCCATTACTATCAAATCCATAATCAGGATTGTAACGTCTCCAGTCGTTCTCACCGTTATATATTGTTTTCACCTTTTCCCATTCTTTAGCGGTAAGAGCATTTGAGCGCATAAAATGCTTTTGCGGCGCTCCAAATGCAGTTAATGAAAGCTGATGCTTATTATTAAATCTCTTTGCCACGCTTGCGTAAAAGTTGTATACAGAAAAGCCCGTTCCTTGTGCATATCCATCGCCACTTGACATGCTTCCTAGAATATTGAATGACCAACCTCTCTCAAGCAAGCCGCTGCTTAACGAAAAAGATCTTTTTTGAAATCCATCGTTGCCGATGCTGTAAGAGGTTGAAACACCTTGAGGCACATTGCTTCCTTTTGTAATTATATTAATCGTTCCTCCAACAGATGGGGCACAAACCTTACTAACGCCTATACCTCTTTGCGTTTGTAATAATAAGGCTACGTCGCTCAAACTTGCCCAGTTAGACCAATATACCGCCCCATTCTCCATGTCGTTTACAGGAATGCCATCAATCATAACAGCAATATTGGTGTTATCAAAACCCCTCATAAAGATTTCAGAATCAGCCCAACCACCACCCTGTCTATTTGCATGCACACCTGGAGTGTATTTTAATGCCTCAACAAATTCATCATTACCAAGACGCTCTTCGATTTGACCTGCTAGCACATTACTTGACGCAACTGGTGTTTTTCTTGGGACCGCCATCTGCGCTGTAATTGTAGCATCAGGCAACGTATATGAATCCATCTTCATATAAATAGTTCCTAAGTTTGTATTATTAGCAATAGATAATTCAACAGACACATAACCGATGTGCGAACAAATCAATTTTTTTACATTTTTATCAACTTCTATTGAAAAACGCCCGTCCACGCTTGTGATTGTATTATTTGAACCACAGGTAACGACAACTCCAATTAAGGGTTCGTTTGATTCTTCATCAATCACAATACCTTGTGCTTTGTCAATTTGGGCAACACCCACCATTGCAGATAATGCAAATACTAGTAATAGAAAGACCTTTTTCATATTATTTGACAATTTGATATTTAACATAATATTACCTAGTTTCTGACTAAAAATGAACGATTGCAAAAATACAACTTTAATTGCTTCTTAAAAACTCTTTTTGTCAATTATGCTGCTTCCTGCGCATTAATTGTCGCTTTCTCTCCTTTCTTTCGCCTCTTCGTATATACACATTGGCTTCCATAATCAATCACAATACCATTATTCTTCAAGAACCTGCCGCCCAAAATACCAGCCAACGGCTCTCCCAATCTTTCCGATAGCCCGACAAAGACCTGTGTATTAGGAAGCACCACAAACGAATCCTCAAGTTGGGCACGCCCTATAGAGAATGAAAAAGAACACTTCTTGCATTCAACACTACCCGATACGCCTCTGGTCACATAGTTTCCTTCCTCATCCTTGATGACATCATCATAATACTCCGTGAAGAACTTATAGGTGTATTCTACCAGATGGTTCTCCGACGACCCCGTATCAATCAAAAAATACAAATCCTGTCCCTTGCAGTTCACAATGACACAAGGAGCACCAATCTTTTCAATTCCGTAGGCTATTGACTGTTTCATATGGCTTTATTGTTTTGTTATTGGTTATTTCGTTTTGTTTGCGCCGGCAAAAGTAGTATAACTCTGTGCAACCAATTTGCACGCATTCATTTTTTCGGCTTCTTCCATATATCGGTCGGCGAGAAACCCGATGGGACGACGCACTGGTTGTTCCCAGAATTCGTTCTTTATTTTGTTACAGTTCGCAACAAGGTCTTGGTAAGCGTTCCCGATTTGCCAGTAGGCAAACCCGAACTCACGCACAAACTCCTTGGCGGTGCGCACCGAGGTTTCCACACAACAGGAGAAATGGTCACGCAATAAGCGCGTAGTAGCATAGTCGTTGTGGTTGTTGCTTTCCGAGACCAACCACATCAACGCTTCTGGCATCACCTTGCCCATATCCTCGAAAGCAAAGGTCAAGTGGAAATGCACCCTGCGCTTCCCCCAGCCAGGAGTGTTCCACATCTCCACCTCGAACGGCTTCCCGTCCTTGATCACGATGAAATGGTCTTCCACCATCTTGCATTCGAAACCCGCCTTGGTCATTCTGCGGCTCACCATCTTGATAAAACGTTGCTCTCTTTTCATGTTCATGTTGTTTTTGTTCATAATCTTTTCCCGTTGTTTTCGGCTGCAAAAAAAGATAATAAATATGCAAAGTACTTGCACACTCCAAAAAAGTTGTATCTTTGCCGTGAAAAACAAGACAAACACAGCATTAACTTACCTATAAATCAATTCGTTATGCCTAACACAAAATTCTCCTTCGTCCGCTGTCGTATCTTAGACAAATGCTTCCGCAGCCCAATGCTCTACCAGATCCAGGACCTTATCGATGCCTGCGAGAAAGAACTCCAGATGAGCATCAGTCGAAGGACCATCTATAACGACATTGATTTCATGAAGAGCCACGACGGCTGGGATGCTCCTATTGATACCATCAAGGATGGCAACCGCCGTTATTACCACTACACTGACGCGGATTTCTCCATTGACAAGATGCCTCTCTCAGAGGCACAGCTAAAACAAATACAAGGCGCTGTTGACCTATTGAATAGCTTCGAAGGCCTTCCTCAGTTCGTTGGGCTGGAAGACAGCCTTGCAAAAATAGGCCTGACAGCCATGAATACCGAAGCAAAGCCATGCTTTGGCTTAGACCACAACAATTATGTCGGCGGTCTAGAACATCTCACCCCCTTGTTCAACGCCATACAATATAATACGGTGTTGAAGATAAAATACGAGCCTTTCGATGCGGATGCCATGGATTTAGTCTTCCATCCACAATATTTGAAGCAGTATAACAATCGTTGGTATATCCTCGGCGTGGAGCAAAACCACACCGACCAGATTTGGAATCTTGCCCTTGACCGCATTCAAAGCATCGAAACCACGAAGGACTATCCCTATATTAAATTAGACGAGGATTGGAACGAATATTTTGACGACATCATCGGCGTGACCAACCTCGACAACGCCCCTGTGGAGACAGTCCACTTCCACGTTCATGGCAAGACCGCCCATTATCTTTACACCAAACCACTTCACGGCTCACAGGTCGCCAAATGGCTTGATGATAAAACATTGGATATCACTCTCAAAGTCAAAATCAATTACGAGCTAAAACGGACCTTGCTTTCCTACGCTCCCAACATCACCGTTCTTGCACCGCAGTCATTGGTCGAGGAACACAAGGAAAGTTTGCAGAAGGCATTGGAACAGTATCAATAAGGTTTACTCTAATTAGCCAACGACTGGCTGGATTCTTTTGTCAACACTATGCTTTATAGCATAGATATAATAATGTCCATTACTGCACCATTCCAAGATTTTTGTAGTGCCCAATTTTACACCATTCCAAGATTTTTGGCAAAAAATCCTCAAAATCCCTTCTTACCCTATCACACCATCCCTGCCATATAAAGTGGCAGATAGACCACGCCGTTTTCCTCTTTCACGTCAGCGGAATGTAGCAAATAAGTCGTGGAGAGTTGTTGGGCGTATTTCTTGCGGAACTTGTTCAACGAAGAGAGAGCGTAATTCTTCCCTGATTTCACCTCGATAGGGGAAATGTTGTGCCGGCTTGAGATGGTCGGCTTGCGGACAAGGAAATCTATCTCCATCGTGTCCTCGGAATTCTCCTTGGAATAGCTGGAAAAGAAATACAACTCGTGCCCCGAAGCACGGAGCATCTGTGCCACAAGGTTTTCCACCAGCATACCTTTGTTGATTTCCAGCTTGTCCAACATCAGTTTGCGGTAGAGTTCCTCCGTAGCGATAGTGCGTTCGTCAAACGCGAGGCTAATGAGCAAACCCGTATCGCCCATGTAGCACTTCATCGTGGAGTCGTCCATCTTGAGGCGCAGACCTACAGAAGGCTCCGATGCACTGTAACATACATTAATAACCATGGCATCCTCAAGCCACAGGAAAGAGCTCTCGTATTCGCGGAAGCGGGCATGGCTTTTCAAGGCCGACAATTTGAACTTTTTCTCATGCTTTTGAAGTTGCCCCGGCAAGGTGTCGAAAATTTTTTTCACCTTGCTTTCATAACCCGAGGCATATTTCTGTATGTCAGAACGATAGAGTTGCAGAATGTCGCGTTTCTCGCTGTCAGCCTTTTCAAAACTCTTGGTGTTCGCATAGGCCTGAACAGCCTGAGGCATTCCACCAACGATAATGTATTGCCTCAAATAGTCCATCGCCCTGCGATGGAGCGCCTGACCCAAAGGTTGTCGTTTGGCAAAACACTCCTCAATGTAAGGCATCAGCATCTCTTCGCCCATCGCCCAAAGGAATTCCTCGAAATCCATAGGAAACATCTTGACATGACGCTCTTCTGAAGGAATCAAGATGTCCTTGACATTCTTGTTGATGCTGACGAGAGAACCCGTTTCGATATAATCGTATCGCCCGTCGGCCACAAGATATTTGATGGCGGCGCGGGCTTGGGGATAGAACTGCACCTCGTCGAAAATGATTATTGAATTGCGCTCGTGGAGTTGTACGCGATAATACAATGAGAGGTGTAGGAATAGGGCATCATAGTCGGTCTTGTAGTTCTCGAAATAACCAATCACCTCATCCTCGACGTGAGCGAAGTTGACGAGAATGTATGAAGCATATTCGTTTTTCGCGAATTCTTCCACGATATAACTCTTGCCCACACGACGGGCACCGTCAATCATCAGGGCCTTTCGACCTTGTTCTTCCCGCTTCCATTTCAGCAGGGTTTGATACATCTTCCTTCTCATGATTACACCATTCCAAGATTTTTACAGGCTGCAAAATTACACCATTCCAAGATTTTTTGCAAGCCTAATTTGACACCATTCCAAGATTTTTTCCAAGCCTCACTTCCAAAAGCGAAGCACAGCAATCTCGCCCAGCATGGCCAAAAGTGCTATCAGCGCAAAGAGTTTCCATAGCGAAGACTGGTGCGCCATGGCCTCCACGAGGTCGGCAGTGGCGAAATCGGTGGCGTCGAGGACGGCGGCCACATCGAAACCGACTTTCTTGAAAGCAGGCTCGATTTCGTCGCGAGAGGCGAAGTCCATCCTGGACTCTACACGGCTCTCGTTCCAGGCAGTGGTGCGGTTGAGCGTGTCGTTCACCAACAGGTCGTAAAAGCCTGCCGAGGGCAGGTTGTCGTTCAAATAAAGATAGACCTTGCCGTTGCGGACTTCCGAGGCGGGCATCAGCTCAAAACTGCGGTCTTCGTTGGCGAAGAGCAACTGACGGTCACCTTCGAGGTTCATATCACTCAGAACCAACATCTTGTCTGCTCCGATGGTATAGGAGACCCTGTCCATCTTGCCACCCAAGAATGCCATCTTGACCAGCATTGGGACGAAAAGCGCATTGTCGGCCACATCGCTCCATTTCGCATCGAGCGCGGTGGCCATCACAAAAGCCTGCCCCTTCCCCACTTGCTCCAAAAACAAGAGCGGGTCGCCGTTTTTCAAGGTCAGCAAGGGCGTGGGTACACCGTTGGATTTCAAGCGGATATGCTGCTTTACATTGGGCAAGTCGGGGTGCTGGGGCAAATCCAGAATCATGTCGCTAAAGAATGTGTGCTGCAAGGCCAAATCCTCCACCGCCGTGGTGTTGGTGTCGATTTCCATCAACCGAAGCCCCAATCTTTCATAAAGATAGGCATTGCCTTTCGGGTCGTTCACGGAAGGAAACACCAACAGGCTCGCGCCTTCGGCGACGGCATCCAGCAGACTTTGTTGCAAGGTCTCATTCAAGGTGGCCGTTTCGCCGACAATCAGCAATTGGGCCTTGGCGATGGCGCCCAAATCGAAGCGGGAAGGCTCCATCAGCGTGTAATGGAACTGTTCGTCGTCCTCGAAAACGAGGGCACAATTCGAAGCCTCCGTGCCCAACTCCACCACGGAAAGACTCGGCTTGACGCTTAAAACGAAGTCGTAAGCATCGTCAAAGGTGATGGGATGGTCCATCAGGCTGACGCTGCAGCGTTGCTCGCCGTCGCCTTCCACCACAAATTGCATCTCGATCTCGGCCTCGCCGTTTTTCTCCAAATCGACCGTCGTGGAGGCCGCCATTGTGCCGTTCATCGTGAAGTTGACAGGCAAGCCTTTCACTTCCTTATCGCCTTGGTTGACAACACGCACCATCAAATCGTTGGTCAAGCCGGCTTGAACGATTGGCGAAGCCAACCACACCGAGTCAATGTAAATGTTCGACTTGAACTCGGGCAGCATCGGCACCACCACGACTTGCATCGTGGTATCCGCCTGCGCCGCCGACAAATCGAAGGTATTCTTCTGAAAATCAGAATAGACGAACAACGTCGAGCTGGCAAAGCCGTGTTGCTTGCGCAACATCTCGAAACGGTCCAGCACCTCGCCCATCGCGACGGGTGCGCCGTCGAGGTTCATCCTATCAAGTTGGTCGAGCATCTCCTCTTGGTTCATCGGGTACTCGTTCTGGATCTCGAAACTGTTGGTCATCAGCAGGTAACGGCTCGACGGACTGAGTTTGTGCACCAAGTCGCGTGCCGACTGTCGCGCATCCTCCAGCATCGTCGTCCGCGCCGACTGTCCCTTCATGCTCATCGAGTTGTCGATGTAGATGCCGACCAAATTGTCCGCCGCATCGGTAGTGATTTGCCTTTCTGGATGATACGGAAACGCGAATGCCAACACCAAAGCCGCGATGAACAAACAACGCAACACGAGCGTAATCCAATACTTCAGCTTTCGCGTCTTGGCGTTTTCTTGTTGGATGCTACGCAACACGGCAGTATTGCTGAAATACACCAACTTGTGCCGCCTGAAGTTGAACAGGTGGATGAGGATGGGAATCAGCAGGGCGAGCAAACCCCAGAGCATGTTGGGATAGAGGAAACGCATAGCTTAAAAGCCGAAACTCGTCCTACGGCTGTGCTTGAACCAACGGCGGTCGCGGCTGAAGGTGGCACAGGCATCGTCCTGGCGGGCTTTCAGCGGGATACCGATACTCAGGCAGGCCTCAAGGCCTTGGGGCAAACGTGAACCCGTAATCTGATAGGCATAGACATTTTGCGCTGCAATAGTGCCGTCTTTCTCGCCTGGAGCATAACTATCCATCAGCCCTTGATGGGCCGTAACGCTGAACTTGAGCAAAATTTCCTGAGCACCCAGATTGATTTTGCTACGCACGCCCAAGCCTGCCAATGCGCCAGCATGAATCAAGGCCAAATTGGCATCGCCCACGTCGATGGTGACATCCAATGGGATTGGAGCGGAACGATCGATGTGGATCTGTCCAAACAAGCGCATGCCCGCTTCGGCGCCCAACACCAAATAGGGTTGAAAATAAGGCTTGATGGGCCAGCACAATTCCAAAGGGAGACGCACGTCGGCATAAGAGGCATTCATCGCGTAATGCACCTCAGCGCCTGAACGGTGTTCGTAGGTGATATCCGTGCCACGCTGCACATAGACCGCCTCGGGGGCAAAGACCAAGAACTCACCCAAGGGAATGTCGACAAAGAGGCCGCCCATTGGAGTGAAAGTGAAGTCTTGCGACAATTGGCTCAACGCGACATTTTGGTAGTACAGCATTCGCGGCAGGTTGACGCCACCTTTCAAGCCCAAAGAAACCGTCTTGTCGGGACCGTTATTATTGTAGGATTGTCCAAAAGAAGCCAAGCTCATGCCCAGCAACAGTGCCATTAAGATTTGATACTTTTTCATCGCTCAACAGTTTTACCATTCTGAAATGGCGGCGATGCCGTCGCCGTCCTTGTAAATGAAATAAGAACCGGGGGCGTATTGGCTCAAAACGCCATCCGAGTCGTCTTCGGTCTTCATGATGATAGTGGCCAGCCTGAAATCGGCGATTCCGTTAGCGGTCACTTGTCCTCGTATGATGATGCCGCGCTCCATGTGCACATGGTAAGTCTGATCCAGAAGAGGCATCTCATAGCTCTTGTCCTCAATGAAATACACCGTGAATTTGTTGCCGTTGCCCATGACGAATACCGTATCTGTGACACGGTCGGTGGCTTCGTAGAGGTCCATCACCACGATGCCATTGTGCTGGGTTGCAAAACGGAGGCCCGTGTTGCGCTCGATGACGGACAAAGGCCAACCATCCACATTGGTAGCAACTCGGGTTTTGGGTTCAACCAGGTAGCTGCCTTCGATGTTGGGTGGCACGGCGCCTTCTGGAATTTCACCGAAAGCCTCCAAAAACTGAGTCTGCAACGTGTCGGGAATCACGCTTAGGATGTCATCAATATAATACTCCGTCCCAATGAGGACAATGGTGCTGTCATCATTTTTAGTGCAGGAGCTCAGTGTCAATCCCCCTGCCAAAAGGAGCAAAAGTCCGGTTAAGATTCTATTCTTTCGCATAATCTATTGGTTTAATGGACGACCACCACTCTTTCGATGGCTCGCCCAACTGTTGTCGTTATTTCAAGTAAATAGATATCTGGTGTCAAGTCCTTGAGATTCAACATGACGTGATCATTCTGTTCGCACTCGCGGTCCACAATCACTTGCCCTAACATATCCAACACACGCACCCTCTGGATCTGACCTGCCTCCACATGGAGGAGGTCATGGGTGGGATTAGGATACACCTTGGCAACGTCGGAATGTTCTTCCGTATCAAAGAAGCCTGCACAGAGGACGAACTGCAGCGAACGTTCGGCACATTCCTCCCTGAAATTGGCGCTCAAAGTGGCCGTTTCGGGTGTGAGCACTGCCACCTGACAATACGACTGCCCACTGTCCAAAATTCTCCAGTCAGGATTACTCAATTCCCAATGCACCTCGCCAATGGCATTTGTCGTGTCGATCTCAAAAGTGTAGATGCCACTGGTGAAATTGGAGGCGACAAACACGTCGTAACGTCCCATCATTTGCGTGTCATGCTGCACACCGTCCAAATGCAACACAAGGGGTTTGAAAATGCTATCACAGCCCAATTGCGAGCTAATCGTATCCATATCAAGCAAATAAACTCCTGGAATGGTGTATTCCACATCGTTGAAGACATACGACTCGCAGGTCTCGATGAACACGCTGTCCCATTGAGGTGGAGCACCCACCTGAAGATGGAGCCTAAAGATGCTATCGCAGCCCTCCGGGTTGTCGACGAAACACTCATAATCGCCGCTCTGGTCATAGCTCACGCCATGCCAAACCAAGAGCGAGCAAGTGGTAAGCGACTCCTCCGAAACGAAATCCTCGCCTAAGTCAAAATGCATTATGATGAGGCTATCGCAGCCCTGGGTGGTGGCCAGATGATGCTCATAATCACCTGGCTGCGAGTAATATTGCCCGAACCACTCGTACGGCTCACAGCTGGTCACACTGAATTCAGACACCGTATCATGGTTGATGGTCAGATGCAGGACATAGGTACTGTCGCAGTCCACTGCGCCAGCTCCAGCTACGGTCCATGTTGTATCTACCGAATGGGTGAAAGTCAGCCCATGCCAGACGTATTGCTCACAAGCGGCATCCGTGTGTTCGTCAATCATCTCGGAAGCCACCACAACGTTTACCATAGCCTCGGCGGTTTGCTCACCGCAAACGATGCGATAGCGGAACTGATCATTACCCGAGAAGCCTAGGGTGGGCATATAGGTCATCCTCTCATCCGCATACGTTGCCATTCCATTCGTCGCCGGCTCAATGATCTGGCATTGGAAATCGTCACAGTTTTGAAGCAGATGGTCGTTATCGAGGAAAGGTACTTCCACAGGTGTGTCGTAACACGTTGCCACCGCATCGTTGCCAGCCGACAGCGCCTCAACCGTGACCGTGCATTGGGGGGCGCCCGCCAGCACCAATTCGCAGAACGAGATGTCGTCGAGGCCGAAATCGTTACCATCGCCTCCCGTGTTCTGATTGAGGATGGTAATCGTAGCCGTAGTTGAATTCTCGCTGTACCACAACACATAAAACTGTTCCCATCCCAAATAGGTGGCCGGCGCATAAAAGATATCGCCTATTTGCGTTCCATTGATGCTAAACTGGAGTTGGGCCGCTTGGTCGGGTGTCCCTCCAACCGAACTCACCCAAGTGGAAAAGGCATAATATGACCCAGGATTCACCGTAATCTGTTCTGTCCACACATTGGTTCCGGGAGTCATTGACCCATTGACAATCATAAAGTTGCCCGTGCCGCCATGTCCCAGACCCTGGAAATTCTCATGATGCAGGCTGGCATCGTAATCCACATAGTAAGTGCCTTCGTCCCAAAGGTTAGTATTATAAACGTATGCGGAAGTGAAGCCGTAATTACCTTGATCGAAATTGCCGTTGACCACACAATCATCGCCCAAGACGAAGCCGTTACAAGTGTAGGTCGTGGTTACCAAGGGCGATGCCACCGTAACGGGCCCTTCAGTAGTCGAGAGGCCTTCTGCCGGCGACCAAGTATAGTACAAAGCACCCGACGCCGTCAGTTGAACCGACCCACCTGGCTCGATGGTGGCCGAAGGGGGCGTAATCACCACCGGCTGGGCATAGCACAACGCCACACACAAGACCCAGAAGGCTGACAACCACATTCTTTTTCTCATACCATTCTTTTTTTCGCCTGCAAATTTATGAAATTCTCCTACTGTTCCAACATCCAAAGCCCATAATTCTGGAAAAATCACTTACACAACACGACTTGTTTTCTGACCCTCCCCTTCGTCGTTTCAATCTCAAGGACATAGACTGACGGACTCAAGGCACTCATGTCCAGCGTGAAATGGTCCTGTTTGATGCCGTCGTGCACCACAAGAGTCTGCCCCATCATATCGATGAGTCTTACACGCAAGATGTCTTCAGCTTCGATGGTGACCGAGCCCCGTGTCGGATTGGGGAAAACGTTCACTTGAATGGCTTGGTATTCATCCGTGTCGAAGAAATCAGCGTTGATGTCGAAGAGACGGTCTATCTCGCCACACTCCTCCACGCTGAAATGGGCCTTCAACGTTCCAAAACCTGGGGTACCAACAAAAATACGGCAATACTGATTGTTGGCCTCCACGATTTGCCACTCGGGGTTCGACAACGACCAAACGACATCGCTTATCATCCCCGTATTGTCAATCTCATAACGATAGAGGCCACTGACTAGGTTGGACGCCACATAAACCCATGCGCTGCCACTGATTTGTCCCATCAACTCCGAGTTCTTGATCTCCAGCACAATCTGCTCGATGATGCTATCGCAGCCATTAAGGGACTGGATGGTGTCGCCATTGATGGTGTAAACGCCAGGGATGTCGAAGAGTTGTCCATGGTACTCGTAACTGTCGCAGGCCGAGATATTCGTCGGATTGATAGAGACTTCATTCTGCAGGTGGAAATGCATAATGGCCAAGCTGTCGCACCCTTGCTGCGTCTCGAAGACATGACTATACGTCATGCCGTCCGTGTCGCATTGGTTCCCATACCAATAGATAGCATTGCATGCCACGGAGTCGAATTCATGTTTCAATTCCTCAGCCAGACTAAAATGCATGGTCACGATGCTGTCGCAGCCCACTATTGACTGGTACACATGCACATAATCGCCTTCTTCATCGCAGTAATGCTCTTCCCACCAAACAGGTCGGCAGCTCTCCATCTCAATCAAGGTGTCGACGGGGTGGACAATCGTCAAGTGGTACGACAATATGCTGTCGCAATGCGTCACAGGGGTTTGCAAGGAGTCGTAGACAATGGCATCGGCGTAATAGGGAACGCCGTGCCACTCAAAGCCTTCGCACTCCGTCATGCTGCCTGCGTCGATGAGGGTATCGTGTCCCAGCGTGAGGTCAAGGAAATACCAGGTGTCGCAGTCTTCGTCGCTGACAGCGGGGACGAACACTGAGTCGCGTTGGCTCTCATAATAGGTCACGCCTGGCTTCATCTCCCATTCGTAGGCATCGCAAGCTGTACGGCTATGGGTATACGTAGAATAGTCGCCGAAATCGAGGTTCAACTCAACGATACTATCGCAGTTGTTGGCATTGACGAGGGTATCCCAAGCAAACTGCGTTTGCAGCGAGCGATGGAAGATGTGTCCGTGCCACTCATAATCGTCGTGGCACGAGGTGATTGCCTCCACCTTATAATCGCTATGATTGATAATGATGGGTTGGTGCACCATATGATAACACGGATCGTAGGTCTCGAAATCCAGCGTTTGGCTTTCCGTTATCGTCTGTCCTGACTCCAGCGTATAGGCATCGCAGGCGACAATGGTCTCTAGCCATTCCTCGACGGCCGAGATTACCATCACTTGGACGGGGCCCACCACAGCATCGCCACATGAGTTATGGGCCAAAAAGCGCAGCCAATAACCGTTATGGCTCGACTGCATCAGCATACCGGCTTCGATGGGAGCGAACGTACCATTCTGGGTCGCAGCCATCTGCCATTCAGCGATGCGGTCGCTCTCGTCTTCGTTTTTCCATATCACCTCTCCCTCAGGAAGGTCCATGGCGGTGTTCTCGCACACCTGTATCGTGGTGAGTTGCATATGTACCTCTGGCTTGTCGTTGATGCGGAAAGGCACCACCTCACTATAGTCCTCGTCACAGTCGTTGACGACCGCAAAGCGGAGGAAATAGTTCCCGTAGCCCAAAGTGCTGGTGGCCGGGTCGAAGGCAGTGAAAGGTCCGTTGGCCGACGTCGCATATTCCCAGTGAGAATCGCCACCGTTGACGTGGTTCATCTCAAACTGAGGAGCCGTGACATTCAATGGGCTACCTGCACAAGTGGCACTGGGAGCAGTGAGCGAGCCCAACACCTCCGGTGCATTGTTGATGATCAGGTTAAGCGTGAAGATGCTGTCGCAGACCAAAGGATTGCCGCTTTCGATGGTATAAGTGTCGGTGCCTGTCGAATAATACGTTTGTCCGTTGACCGGCCAGGTATACGACTCGCAGCTCGTAAAGCTTTGCGTCTCCGTATAGGCATCGCTCAAGGTGAAATGTAGATGGGCAGTGATGGTGCATCCATTTTCATTCTGCACTTGGGCGGTATAGTCGCCAGTGTGGTTGCACGTCACACCATGCCAAACGTATGTGTCGCAAGCCGTGATTTCTTCAAAGGTGTCTTCGGTCGAATACACCGTGACCTGCACCACATTGCTCGAATAGGCCTCTCCGCAGCCATTAACAGCCTTGTAGCGGAGGTAATAACCGTTGTATTCGAAAGGAATGTTATTGTTGGTCAGCGGAGTGAATACGCCTGAAGAGGTCGGCGCAATTTCCCAGCTGCCCGAGCATGTGCTCTGGTTGTTGTGTCGCCAGGTCACGCTCGGGGTGGTCAAATTGAAGGCACCGCCGGCACAAATAGCCGCTGGAGCCGTGATGTTGCTCACCAGCGGGATGTCGTTCACCGTCACCTGAACGGCAGGGCTATAGGTCGTGCCACAATCGTTCACAGCATAATAGCGAATCCAGTAGTTATTGTAGGTATAAGGCACATTGTTGTTGTTGAACCCGCTGAAGGAGCCATTCTGCTGTGCTGCAATCTGCCAGCCTTGGTCGGTAATCGTCGAGCCGTTGTTTTGGATGGTAGGCGTGGTCAGACCGAAGCTGCCGTCCGCGCAGATGGCCTGGGGGGTGGCAGGCGTGGCGATAGTGGGCGCGTCGTTCACATGGATTTGCACTATGTTGCTGACATCGCTGCCGCAGTCGTTGCTCACTTTGTAACGAAGATAATAGTTGTTAAAAGTTGATGGCACATTCGTTGGAGTAAAGGGCTCGAATGTCCCATTCGAATTCTGGCTGCTCTCCCAACCGCCCGTGCCGTTGCCTTCGTAAGTCGGCGCGACGAGGCTCAAGTCGTCGCCTGCGCAAATGGCATCCGGCGCTTGAAGCGTTCCTGTAATGTCAGGTGACACGTTCACTGTCAGCAAACGGGCTGGCTGGCTATAGACCGGACCGCAGCTGCCTTCCACCATGTAGCGGATATACCAACCGTTGTAGGTCTCCGGAATGTTATTAAGGTTAAAAGCGTTGTATGTACCATTCTCGGTCGCGCTGGCCACCCATCCTTGACTCACGATGGTGGAACCGTTGGTGTTGAAAGCCGGAGGCGTCAAGTTAAGACTTCCGCCAGCGCAAATTGGCTGGATTTGAGGCGTTTGTCCACTAAAGCTCGGACCATTGGTGACCGTAATCTGCTCTGCATTGCTATGGCCTTCGCCGCAATCGTTGGTAACCGAATAGCGCACGTAATGACCGTTCATCGAAAGGGGGATATTGTTCGGGTCGAAGGCTGTGTAGGTGCCGTTTTGGGTGGCGCTTGAAACCCATTGTCCAGTCAAATTCGGAGTGACCGAAGGCGCATCGAGGCCTAAGACGCCTCCTGCACAAATCACATCGGGCGTGGCAATATTGCCCACCACGGGCGGTCGCGACAAGTTGACGTGAACCCAAGCCTCATCGTAGACGCCGTGGTTGGTCACGCGATACTTGAACTGGTCGGTGTTGGCGTTCCCATTCGTATAGGTATACCGTATTTTCCTATTGGTTTGGACGACTGCAGTCCCGTAGGTCGGGGCGTTGACCACAGTCACCGTGGCATCGTTGCCATTAGGTTGAAGCAAGTCGTTGGCCAGGACATCAATGTCGACGTAAGTACCCAAGCAGGTGGAAGCGCCCGTGTCGTCAATCGCATCGACGCTGTAGACCACACTGGGGATAAAGGAAAGATGGTCGATGCCGAAGTCGTCGCCCAAGCCAGAGTTGCCGGTATAAGCATCATAAATCTCGATGACGGCCTGGGTAGCCGACCCGCTGTTCCAAGTGTTGCTCCACTCCATCCAATTATTGTTTTGAGGCAAAGTGTAATCTGTACCAACCTGCACTCCGTTGATTTTCAAACGCATTTTAGCGGGATTAGGGGTATAGCCTCCAACAGTTTGCGACAAATTCCTCACTTGTGCCGAAAAAGTGTAGGTCGTATTCGTCGTCACAGCAACCGTTTGTCGCCAAGCCACCTTTGTGGGGTTCTGGTTGCCTCCAAATCCATTGTACAACAAAAAATAACCCGAACCACCGTATCCAGTCAGATTGTTAGGCCATCCGATCATACCGACACCGTGTCCAGCAGAGGTTACATCATGGATGAAATAGCCTTCATTTACACCTCCGCCCCATGAGCGAGAATAATCCGTATACTCGATTAACGTGCCTGTGGTAATCTCAAAATCAGGGTTAGCAATCAGGTTCTGTGCATAAAGAGAAGAGCAAGACATCAGCATAACAATAGCTAATACCTTGAAAATCCGATAAATACGATTATTAATATTCATTTCTCTATTTTTTCGTATTAGACAAACGACAAAAATAGCAAAAATAATACCAAACAAAGAAAAAAATTCATTTATAATGGCATCCCGTCCAAAACCGCCTCCTTCAGCCTGTCGTATTCGTAGGTCAGTTTCAGCGAGAAGAACGGCCTCGGCTCGGCGATGAGGTTCAAGAAGATCTTGTCGCCTTCCCAGGTCGGGAGTTCGAGCAAGTGGCTCTTGTCGATCCATTCGAGGTCGCCCTCGTCGCACACGATTTGCTCGCCGGTCCAGTCGGTGCAGACGAAGATATGCATATGCTCGTCGTCGTAGATATTATGCACGAAGGTGACGATGCCGCAATAGCGCCATTTCGTCACGGTGAAGCCGGTCTCCTCCCACACCTCGCGCAGCATGCAGTCCTCGGGGCTCTCCCCTTCCTTGAACTTGCCGCCCACGCCAATCCATTTATCGTGGTTGAGGTCATTCTCTTTCTTGGTGCGGTGCAGCATGAGGTATTGGCTGCCGCGCTCCAGATAGCATAATGTAGTTTGTTTCATAGTAATATGTCAGCCCTTCGACGAGCTCAGGGACCTTGACTTTATTAAAAAGCAAGGCGGCCTTTTGGAGCCGCCTTGCAAAAACCTTTGAACTCTTGGATTAGATGATACCTTGAGCAAGCATGGCGTTGGCAACGCGCATGAAGCCAGCGATGTTGGCACCCTTCACATAGTTGATGGTACCATCGGCTTGCTTACCATACTGGACGCACATGTCATAGATGTTGTTCATGATGGTGTGGAGGTTCTTGTCGACCTCTTCAGCAGTCCAGTTGCGGTGCTCAGCGTTCTGGCAGATTTCGAGGCCAGAGGTGGCAACACCACCAGCGTTCACAGCCTTACCAGGACCGAACGGGATCTTAGCGGCTTGGAAAGCAGCGATAGCGGCGGGTTGGCAACCCATGTTGGAGACCTCAGCAACGTACTTCACGCCATTGGCGATCAGTTCCTTAGCATCGGCTTCGGCCAGCTCGTTCTGGAAAGCGCAAGGGCAAGCGATGTCGCACTTCACCATCCAAGCCTTCTTGCCAGGAGTGAAGACGGCCTTGCCGGGGAACTTGTCGGCCATGTCTTGAACCTTGTTGCGGTTCGAGGCACGCATCTCCAGCATGTAGTCGATCATTTCCTTGTCGATACCGTTGGGCAGTTCGCAAACGCCGTCGGGACCTGACAGAGCGACAACCTTGGCACCGAGTTCGGTAGCCTTGATGGCAGCACCCCAAGCCACGTTACCGAAGCCAGAGAGGGCGATGCGCTTGCCTTCCATCTTGTCGCCAGTTTGCTTCACCATGCGCTCGACATAGTAGATGGCACCAAAACCAGTGGCTTCAGGACGGATCAGAGAACCACCCCAGCCATAGCTCTTACCAGTCAGAGCGCCAGTGCTGTGCTCGCGGGCGAGCTTCTTGTAGGCACCGTAGAGGTAACCGATTTCGCGGCCACCCACGCCGACGTCGCCAGCAGGGCTGTCTTGGTCGGGACCGATGTTTCTCCAAAGTTCATACATGAAAGCTTGGCAGAAACGCATGATTTCTTCGTCGGTCTTGCCAACCGGGTCGAAGTCGGAACCACCCTTACCACCGCCGAGAGGCAGCATGGTCAGGGAGTTCTTGAAGATTTGCTCGAAGCCCAAGAACTTCAGCATGGAGACGTTGACGGCCTTGTGGAAACGGAGACCACCTTTGTAAGCGCCGAGAGCGGCGTTGTACTGGACGCGGTAACCGAGGTTCGTCTGAACTTCGCCATTGCGGTCAACCCAAGTCACGCGGAACGTGAAGATACGATCGGGCTCAACGATTCTTTCGACGATCTTGGCCTTTTCGAACTCAGGGTGTTGGTTGTAGACTTCTTCAATGCTTTCGAGCACTTCGCGCACTGCTTGCAGATACTCATTTTCGCCTGGATGCTTGGCTTCCAGAGCGGTCATAATTTCATTGACTTTCATTTTTTTGACTTTAATTAAAGGTTTATTTGTTGTGTTTGAAACATTGCTTCAATTGTAAAGCGGTGCAAAGGTAGGACTTTTATTTGAACAAATTCCAAATTATTTCAAATATTTTCACTCCTTTCTTCCGCTATTCTGGATTTTGTGGATTATTGTCTTCAAATATCACTTTACCATCTTCATATTCAACGATTTTCGTTATCCTGCCGTCGGGATTGTAATACATCTCCTTGCCATGTTTCAGATTGTTGCGGTAAGGCACTTCAAGGCATTTGTAGCCCGATTCCTCATAGCAAATCTGCTTGCCAGTGCCCATTTTATAGTCGGCCTTGGCCGCCAATGCGCCACTCGGATAATAGACAAACCACGGACCATCCATCAGTCCGTCGACATAGCTGCCTTCTTGAAACAGCTGCCCGTTCTCGAACCACTTCTTCATTTCGCCGTCGATTTCGCCATTTTTATAGGTGGCTTCCGTCATTTTCTTGCCGTTGGCGTAATACCAAAGGCATTCACCGTTGAGTTTCCCGTCGACATAACGCAGCTCCGACTTCACATTACCGTTTTCCCAATACGTCTTTTCGCTATCCGAAGGCTCATTGGACATATTGTGGCACGAGGCCAACAGGAAAAGGCACATCAAAACCGCAAAACGACTCATCGCATTCATTGCTTACTGGCTTTTTGGAATGGGTCGACTGGAACCAACTCAATCTGGTCTTTATCATATTGATAAAGGCTCCAAAACAGGTTCTCCTTGCCGTCGCTCTCTCCTACCCTCAGGTAATTCTTGTAATAGAACTTGTATTGCGTGCTCAACATGGGCGTTTGATGGCAATGCAGGCAACGCATCAGGTCGTCGGCACCGTAATTCTGCAACGCGGTGAGGAAAAACGTCGCCAGATCGTAGCCTTGGAAAGCGTACTTCTGTGGCTCGCTTGCATACCGACTGCGGAAACGTACCACGAAGCGCTTCACGGCCTCGTTGTCGTAATCGACAAATCCATCCGACACATAGATGGCATTCATCTTCAGCAAGTTATCCACAAGCAGTTTTTCGTACTTTGTCCAATCGGGGATGCAGACCAAGGTGATGGGGAAACGGTCGGCTGATTTCGATAGGGTGTTAAGCATCTGGGTGGCAAAAACGTTTTCGTCGCCATAGGCAATGATCAGGTTGTTGCGCACGCCCGAAAGCTGCGACTTCACCTTGCCAATCTCGCTATATGGATAACGCTTCACATGATTGGCCAGAACCACTTTGTCGGTACTTCCCGACTGAAAGTCGTCAGTAGAATAAACCTGGCCTTCCACATCGACTGTGGGCACCAGCTTGCTCCCCATCTCCTGACGCTCGCTCTCGTTGCGCGCAAACTGCAAGAACTCGTTGCCCGAAACGATCACTTCGTCGTTGATGGCCACATTCAGGTGATGTTCCAGCTGATTCAAGAAAACGGAATCGGCCGACTTCTCACGACTGACGATGAACACGTTGGAATCGGAATAGGAATTGCGCACCAAGCTCGACAGCGACAAAATCAGGCCCGTGTCGCCAGGCTTCACCTTCACCACGTTCGGGTTGTCGACAATCACCGACTCGCGTGTCGACAGCGGATTGACTACCGTAATCCCATTGGCACGAGCATATTCTTCAATCACGTTGAACGACTTGCCAAAGAAAGGCCCGACAATCAAATCATAGTCCTGACCCTCAATCTGTTGCAAGGCTCGTTCGGCAGTCGACACATTATCGGTGACGTCAAAAACGTTCAAGTCCAACTTCAAACCCTTGTCGGCCAACGACTCAGCCGCCATCATAAAGCCTTCGTAGAACTGGATGAACGACATCGCACGCGACTTCTGGGTCTTGGCGGCTCGCTCTTTGGAGAGATCGAGGTTGCCGACATCGTTGAGATAGAGGGGCACCATCAGAGCCACATGGTAACGCTTCTTGGCATTGGCAGGGTCGGCATAGCATTGGGGAATCTCACCCAGTTCTTCCTCGAAGTCGAGGGTGGGCATTGACGGCTCAACAACAGGCATTTCCACGACAGGTTCCTCCACTTCCATCTCCTCCACCTGCTCGGGAGCAGAAGCCATCCAGTCGAAGTTCTCGATCGGTTGGATCGGGATCAGCACCACCTGGTTGACAAATACATGAGAGCCCACCGAGATATTCTTCGAACGGAACTCAACCTCGTCGACCTTCCATCGTTTCAACAATGACGTCACACGCTCATTACGTTCGCAGAGATGCAAGATATAGTCATTCTCATTGGCGATGGCTGGGACTTGTAGCCTCGTGCCATAGCTGGGCTCATTGGTCAGTCCAGGATTGACTTGTTTGAATTCGGCCAAATCGATGCCAAATTTCTTGGCAATGTCATACAAATCCTCGTCGTGTTGCACTGTGTAAGTGCCATCGGCATTGATGTGAATTGGATGGCGTTCTGGTCCTCCAGCGGAAGGTTTGGGGGCAACTGCCACTGGTTGGGGTTCTTCAACCACGACCAGTTCTGGCTCAACAACTTGAGGCTTAGGCTCTTCCACGACAACAGGTTCGGGCTTCACCACTTGAGGCTGAGGTTGGGGTTCCTCGACCACTGGCTCAGGCTCGGCAACAACAGGTTCGGGCTCGGCGACAATAGGTTCAGGCTCGGTAATAACTGGCTCAGGCTCAGCGACAATAGGCTCAGGCTCGGTAATAACTGGCTCAGGCTCAACCACCGTCGGTTTCGGTTCTTCAACCGCAGGCTTGGGGTCGGCGACGGGACGCACTGGAATGCCAAGGACATGACCAACCTTCAAACCGTTTTCGCGCACTTCAGGATTCAATTTCTCAATCTCCTCGATGCTGACGTTGTAGGCCTGTGAAATGCCATACAAAGTTTGTCCCGCCTTGACGTTATGAAGATAATACTCCTTGCCTCCGATCTTGGTGGTATTGGTCGACCGTTCGATGGCGACTTGGGCCCTCAGGTCATTCGTAAATGCCATCCCCAACAGAAGGAAGAGCCATATGATCAGTTTGTTCTTCATCATCATATTGATTTTCATTATTATTCCCATTCGATGGTCGCCGGCGGCTTCGACGAGATGTCGTAGCACACACGATTGACCCCTTTCACCTTATTAATAATATCATTCGACACCTTGGCCATGAACTCGTAAGGCAGATGCACCCAGTCGGCGGTCATGCCATCGGTGGAAATCACGGCGCGCAAAGCGATGGTGTATTCATAGCTTCTTTCGTCGCCCATCACGCCAACCGACTTCACGGGGAGCAAGATGGTGCCCGCTTGCCATATGCTATCATAGAGGTTGTCAGCCATCTCGTTAGGATACGACGCGCTCGGCAACTCGCAAGGCCAATTGCGCAAGCCCTTGATGAAGATGTCGTCGGCATCGCGAAGGATGCGCAGCTTCTCTTCGGTGACTTCGCCCAAGATGCGAATGCCCAGGCTCGGTCCCGGGAAAGGATGGCGGCCGATCAGCTCGCGCTTGATACCCAAGGCGCGACCCACGCGGCGCACTTCGTCCTTGAACAAGGAACGCAACGGTTCCACAATCTTCAGGTTCATCTTCTCAGGCAAGCCGCCCACGTTGTGGTGCGACTTGATTTTGCAGCTCGGCCCGTTGACGCTCACGCTTTCAATCACATCGGGATAAATCGTGCCTTGCGCCAACCAGCGCGCGCCTTCGATTTTTTGCGCTTCGGCATCGAACACGTCGATAAACGTCGAGCCAATGGCTTTGCGTTTGGCTTCGGGGTCGGTGACGCCTTTCAGCTTTTCGAGGAACAAGGCTCCCGAATGCACACCTATCACGTTGAGGCCCATTTCATTATAGGAATCGAGCACTTCATCAAACTCATTTTTGCGCAGCAAGCCGTTATCGACAAAAATGCAAGTCAGGTTCTTCCCTATCGCCTTGTTGAGCAACACAGCGGCCACGGTGCTATCGACACCGCCAGAAAGGCCGAGGATGACTTTGTCGTCGCCGAGTTGTTGCTTCAAGCTGGCCACCGTATTGTCGATGAACGAGTCCGGCGTCCAGTCACCCTTGCAGCCGCAAATGCCCAAGGCGAAATTGGCCAGCATCTGAGGGCCTTCCTTGGTATGGAACACCTCGGGATGGAACTGCACCGCGTAAGTCTCCTCACCGTCAATCTTATAAGCGGCATTTTCCACGTCGTCGGTCGAGGCGATGACACGCGCGCCCGCAGGCAACTTCGCAATGGTGTCGCCGTGGCTCATCCACACCTGGCTGGTCTTGCTCACCCCTTTGAACAGCGGGCTTTGCTCATCCACCACCGTCAGCATGGCGCGACCATATTCGCGGGCGATGCTGCCGTTGACTTCGCCGCCGAAATGCTGCGAGATGAACTGCGCGCCATAGCAAATGCCCAATAGCGGCAGTTTCCCTTTGATGTTCGACAAGGCGGCAATGGGTGCCTTCTCGTCGCGCACCGAGAATGGGCTTCCGCTCAGGATCACGCCTTTTACGTTGGGCCCGATGGCAGGGATCTTATTAAAGGGGTGAATTTCACAATAGACATTGAGTTCGCGGAGACGACGGCCAATGAGCTGGGTCACCTGCGAGCCGAAGTCAAGGATGAGGATCATTTCTTGCATAACGAAAAATTTGTGCAAAAATAGACTTTTTTCATGGATTATTTTCCTATTTTTGCAGAAAAGAAATCAGAAACATTGCGAACATGAGTGTCAGCATCATACTTTTGGCCTTATCCATCTTGCCCGTCATCGTATTGATGATCTATATCTACCGCCAAGACAAATACCAAAAAGAGCCCATCAAATCACTGGCAAAAGCCTTCATTGGTGGCATGTTAGCCATACCCTTGGACTTTATGCTCGTCAGCATCGTCAATCAAATTGGGACCTCCGAAACGGTGTTTTACCTCGCCTTTTGTGAAGCCGGCATTCCAGAAGAGCTCTCCAAATTCATTATTTTCATGGTGCTCATCTGGTGGGACAAGAACTTTGACGAATACATGGACGGCATCGTTTACGCCAGCTTCATAGGGCTGGGATTCGCCTGCGTCGAGAACATCATGTACGTCTTCAGCGCCTCTGCCGAATCTCTTCAAACCGGCATCGGGACAGGCATCTCAAGGGCTTTGCTCTCCGTTCCTGGACATTTCCTCTTCGGCGTGGTGATGGGTTATTTCCTCTCGTTGGCCAAGTTCAAGAAAGAGAAGCGCTTCGTCTACCTGATGAACGGCCTGCTCTTGGCCATGCTCGCTCACGGTCTGTTTGACTGGATGCTCATGATTGCCAGTGTCGTGCCTACCATTGGCGGCATCATTTACATCGTCTTCCTTTGGGCCGACATCAAGTTGTGGAGACTGGGCTTGAAATACATCAACAAGCAACAGGAAAACTCGCGCCTGCAAGCCCAGGAAGCCGCGCTCAACGACTTGGAGTACCAAATCGGCGAGGCCGACAAAAACTATGACTCGGAATACAAGCAAATCGACTGGAACGCGGGCGATAGATAATATTTCTTACTTTTGCAACAAATTAAACCTTAATAGATATGTCATTAAATTGCGGAATCATCGGTCTTTCAAGCGTTGGAAAGACCACCATATTCAATTGTATATCAAACACTAAGGCAGAAATCGGTTTTGCCTCGAAGTCGAACATCGGCATGTGCGAAGTGGTGGACGAGCGCCTCAAGCTTATCGACAACATCTCGCATTCCAAGCGTATCGTGCCCGCTACGGTCGAAATCGTCGACCTTCCCGGCTTGAGCAAAGGCGGCCAGGGCGTAGGCAACAAACTCTTGGCCGAGGTGCAAACGATGGATGCCCTCATCCATGTGTTGCGCTGCTTCGACGACCCCAACATCCCGCATAGCGAAGGCAGCATCGACCCTGTGCGCGACATGGAACTCGTTGACTTTGAACTTCAAGTGCGCGACTTGGATTTGGTCACCAGAAAACTGGAGCGTGTGCAGAAACTGTTGAAGAACGGCGAGAAGGACAACAAGAAAGCCTTCGACGTGCTAACGGTTTACAAGGAAACCTTGGAGAACTTTGGCAACGCCCGCGACGCGAAAGTGGCCGACGAGGACAAGAAGTTTGTGCAAGATATTCAATTGCTTACGGCAAAACCCATCATCTATGTCTGCAACGTAGACGAGGCCTCAGCCACTACGGGCAACCATTATTCCGATGCCGTGAAAGCCGCTTTGAAGGAAGGTCAGGAGATGGTCATTGTCGCCGGCAAGCTGGAGGCCGAAATCGCCGAACTCGATGCCGACGACCGCCAACTCTTCATGGAAGATGCCGGCCTGACCGAGCCTGGCGTGAACAAGCTCGTCCGCACGGCCTATCACACCCTTAACCTGCATTCGTTCTTCACCACCGGTCCCGACGAGACCCGCGCCTGGACCATCCACGTGGGCGACACCGCCCCGATTGCCGCTGGCGCCATCCACAGCGACCTGCAACGTGGCTTCATCCGCGCCGAGGTGATGAGCACCGAGGACTTCCTGCATTATGGCTCAGAGGCCGCCGTGAAGGAAGCGGGCAAGTTCCGCGTGGAAGGCAAGACGTATGTGGTGCAGGACGGCGACATCCTCAACATTAGATTCAACGTGTAATGGAAGAAGTCATCCTCGTTGACGAACAAGACAACAAAGTCGGGTTGATGGAGAAGCAGGCGGCGCATGTAACGCCGCACCTGCATAGGGCTTTCTCGATTTTTGTGTTTAACTCGAAGGGCGAGTTGCTCATGCAGCAACGCGCCCTCTCGAAATACCACTCCCCTGGCCTCTGGACCAACACCTGCTGCAGCCATCCCCGCGATGGCGAGACCTTGGCGGAAGCCACCTCGCGCCGCCTCATGGAGGAAATGGGCATGACTTGCGAGATGCACGAGGTCTACACCTTTATATATAAGGCCCCCGTCGGGCAAGGCTTAACCGAGCACGAATTCGACCACGTTTGGATTGGGCAAAGCGACGACGAGCCGCAAATCAAACGCGAGGAAGTGGAATCATGGAAGTATATGAGTCTCAAAGACTTGAAAGACGACATCCTACTGCGCCCTGAGCTATACACCGAATGGTTCAAGATTACCTTTGAGGAAATGAGCCATCACGCGGAACTTTTAGGGATTTGACCATCAAATCCCTATTTTTTTTGCCGAAAAACATTAGTAAGTATACTTACAATAAGTATTTTTACTATTTTTGCCGCGTAATTTTGAATTGAAAACGTTTTAAATCTAACTACAATGAAACACAACTTTCGTATCCTCATCGGAATGCTGCTGTTTGCCATTCCGTTGTGCATGAACGCACAAGTGAAGACCACCAAGCCTGAAGATAAGGCCAAGGTCGAGAAAACTGAAAAGGAAAAGCTCGAAAAAGAGCACAAGGAAAAAGAAATGCGCGAAAAGAGAGAGCACAAGGGCGGTCCCGAAATGCCCAAAATCTCCGGTTTTGTGCAAGGCTTGTACCAAGCCAACCTGAACGACGAAGGCGAGCTGACGAGCAACACGTTCCGTATGCGCCGCGTCCGTATGTCCATCGACGGCACCTTGTACAAGGGCCTGACCTACAAGATCCAAGGCGACTTCAGCCGCAGCCCCATGCTGGTTGACGCTTTCCTGAAGTACAAAGTGAGCAACGCTTTCGCCATCCAACTCGGTCAGTTCAAGACCCCGTTCACGCTCGAAAGCCCCATCAACCCCGTCAACCTCGAAATCTTCGACTACGGCGAGGTCATCCAAAAACTGGGCGGCTACAGCGACGTTTGCGGCGTGGGCGGCCTCGGTCGTGACATCGGTCTGATGGCCACCGGCAGCCTCTTCCCCGTGAAAGGTGAGGAAGGCATCAAATACCACGTCGTCGACTACGCCGTCGGCGTGTTCAACGGCAACGGCCCGACCACTACCGACAACAACAACCGCAAGGACCTCGTCGGTCGCCTCGAAGTGCATCCCGGCCTGAAAGCCCTGACGCTGAGCGGTTCTTACTACTATGGCAAGTACTATAAGGACGAAACCAACAACGGTACTCGTAACCGCTGGGCTGCTGGTGCCCAATACAATGATGGCAAACTCGTGTTGCGTGGTGAATACATAAGTGGCGAAACTGGCATAGCTAATGTTAACCACTTTCCTGAAGAAGAGCCTCGCTTCACCAGCAACGGTTACTATGCCGTGGCTGGCTACAACTTCGCCCTGGGCAAGGACAAGAGCCAAAAGCTGATGCCCGTGTTGCGTTACGAGCACTTCACTGCTGACCAAGCCATCGAAAAAGGCGGCACCAACTACTACACCGTCGGCCTCAACTACTGGCCGCTGAAGTCCGTCAACTTCAAGTGCGACTATTCGCTGATTCAAACCGAAGCTGGTGCCAATTCGCATCGCATCGTCGGCATTTTGAGTTATAAGTTCTAAACTAAAAATCGGCCCTTCGACAAGCTCAGGGACCTTAGCTTTTACGGCTGTCAAGGTGCCTGAGCCTGTCGAAGGCCCGACCAAACTAAAACATTCAATACTATGGCAAACAACAACATCTCCAACCTCTGGAAAAAAGAAGACTGGCTGGCCGTGTGGATTGGCTTCATCGTCATCGCCATCGGCTGCATCGCCGTCCTCACAGGTTCTTTCGATTTCTCCGCCGCCAAGTTCGGCACCTGGCACTGGTGGGAAAACGTGGAAGAAAAGAAATCACTGGCCGCCCAATTCAACGGCGCCTTCTGGGGCAAACTGCTCCGTACCTTCTTGGTGCTCGGCATCCTTTTCGGTATCGGCATCAAGCTGCAAGGTGAGAAAATCGGGAAGTTCATCCCCGCTTTCATCGTCCTGTTCATCATCTGCATCGTGGTGCGCTTGGTGAGCGCCGAGTTCACGCTGAACCGCTACCTCGAATGGGCGTTCTGGGCTTTGCTCATCGGCCTGCTGATTTCCAACACCGTTGGCACGCCCGAATGGCTGAAACCTGCCATCCGCACGGAGTTCTATATCAAGACGGGTCTGGTCATCATGGGCTTCTCGGTGCTGTTCTCCAACATCGCCAAGTTCGGCCTCTACGGTCTCGGCATCGCTTGGATTGTGACGCCCATCGTCATCATTTTCATGTGGTGGTTTGGCACCAAGGTCCTGAAGCTTGAAAACAAGCCTTTGGTCATCACTTTGGCTTCGGCCACCTCGGTGTGCGGTACGAGTGCCGCCATCGCCACGGGTGCTGCTGCCAAGGCCAAGAAGGAAGACCTCTCGCTGGCCATCAGCATCTCCATCATCTTCACCATCCTCATGATGGTGTTCGAGCCCATGATCATCCGCGCCTGCGGTATGAACCAACTGATGGGTGGCGCCCTCATCGGCGGCACCGTCGACTCGACGGGTGCTGTGGTGCTGGCCGGTAACGCCCTCGGCGAGGAAGCCGAGCAGGCTGCCGTCCTCGTGAAGAGCATCCAGAACATCCTCATCGGCTTCATCGCCTTCTTCGTGGCCATCTTCTTCGCCACCAAGGTCGACAAGACCGAAGGCCAGAAAGTCGGTGCCGGCGAAATCTGGACCCGCTTCCCGAAATTCATCATCGGTTTCTTCGTGGCCTCGTTGGTCGCCTCCTTCATCGTGCTGCCCCTCACCGACGGCGCTACCGTGAAGGCCATCAACGGCGTCCTCGACCAATACAAGAACTGGGCTTTCGTGCTGGCTTTCACCAGCATCGGCCTCGACACCAACTTCAAGAGCCTCTTCAAGCAGATGCAAGGCGGCAAGGTGCTCTGGCTCTACATCGTGGGTCAGTTGTTCAACATCGCCCTCACGCTGTTTGCCGTGTGGTTCCTGCTGTCGGGCGTCGTCTTCAAGGTCCCGGTGCTTGAAATGTTCAAGTAATGGATAAAAACCACAAAATATTCAAAGTGATTACCATCGTCGTGGTGGTAATCACTTTGTTTTTGGCCGGCTGGATTATGGCCAACAAACTCGGCGTCGTCGATGGCTACGACTTCGGCGCAGGGGCCTATTACTACGCCGACATCCCCACCGAGCAATACAGCGAAATCGACAAGGAAGGCGCCTACCAGACCTCCGTCCCGAAATGGATTTTCTATGTCCTTTTCTTCGCCTGGGGCTATTTGATGTGGCGGCTTTGGATTTGGGTGGAAAATAGGGGGAAGAAATAATCCCTTTGACATGTAATTCCATTTTTCTTTGTAAATTTGCACAATAGAAAAATGGAATTTTCATGCAACCCACTGAAACACAAAACATATTAGCCAATCTCACCCGCTCCATCGGAGAAAACCCCATCGAAATCATACCCATTGCGGCCTCGGGCTCGGCGCGGAAGTATTATCGCGTCATTACTGAAAAGCGCAGTCTGATAGGTACCTACAGCAGTAACATCGAAGAAAACGAGGCTTTTTTGGCCTTCTGCCAGCATTTCCACCACATGGGACTCAACGTGCCGGAAGTCTTGGCCGTCAATGCGGAAAAGAATTGTTATCTGCAAAGCGACTTCGGCGACGATAACCTTTTTGCTCATGTGCAAAAAGAACTGATTCAGATCGGCCCTTCGACAGGCTCAGGGACCTCCATGACATACGGCGAAAACCTTATTACGCTATACAAAAAAGCCTTACAGCATTTGGTGAAGTTCCAATGCATTGGCCACCAAGGACTTGACTACAGCAAGGCCTACCCCACCCCGAGTTTCGACCGACAAGCCATCATCGACGACCTCAACTACTTCAAATACTACTTCCTGAAACCACACGAGGAAATCGACTTCAACGAAACCCGACTGGGCCGCGATTTCGAGGCCTTCGCCGACTTCGTCAGCCAAGCGCCTTGCGAGTTTTTCATGTACCGTGACTTCCAGTCGAGGAACATCATGGTCAAGGATAACGAGTTGTATTTCATCGATTTTCAAGGTGGTCGCAAGGGGCCGCTGAACTATGACGTGGTTTCGCTGCTCTATCAAGTGAAGGCACAGATGCCGCAAGCCGTCCGCGACCAACTGGTGGAATATTACAAATCGGAACTTTCGCAGTTTGTCGATCCAGAAGAAGTAAAATTTGACCTTTACCAGCCGTATTTCGTCTATCTGAGACTGCTGCAAGTGCTTGGGGCATACGGCTTTAGGGGACTGATTCAGAAGAAATCGCACTTCATCGAGAGCATTCCTTACGCTTTGAGGGAAATTGAGGCACTTTCAGTCTCCACACCGCTGAACAATTATCCTGAATTGCAGAGCGTTATCTCCCAACTTCATAAGCTGAAAGATAAATACGCCGCACTCATCCAGCCACCTGCGGGCAAGTTGACCGTCACCGTCAACAGCTTTTCATTCAAGAAAGGCTATCCCGACGACTTCAGCGGCAACGGCGGCGGCTTCGTCTTCGACTGTCGCGCCCTGCCCAATCCGGGTCGCGAGCCTGAGTTCAAGACCAAGACCGGCCGCGACTGGGAGGTGATTGATTATCTCATGGCCAAACCGAAAGTCCACGTCTTCCTTGACCATGTGAAAGGCATTGTAGGTCAAAGCGTTGACAATTACATTGAGCGTCACTTCAGCAACCTGATGGTTTCGTTTGGCTGCACGGGCGGACAGCATCGTTCCGTCTTCTTCGCCCAAACTATTTACGACTGGCTGAAAGAGGCTTATCCCAACATCCATCTGAAACTGAACCACATAGAACGCAAAATCAAGGAGGAAACTGGAATATGAGTCCACAATTCGACACCACCGCGATGATTTTGGCCGCCGGCCTCGGCACGCGCCTCGGAGCCTTGACGCAAGACAGGCCCAAGGCATTGGTCGAACTGAACGGCAAGCCTTTGTTGCAACACTGCATCGAGAACCTGATTTCCAATGGGTTCCATCACATCGTCATCAACGTCCACCATTTCGGCGAGCAAATCATCGACTTCATTGACCATCATCATTTCGACGCTGTCATCCAGATTTCCGACGAGCGCGACCTGCTGATGGACACGGGTGGCGGCATCGTCAATGCCACTCCCCTTTTCAAGGATTCAAAGGCGGTTTTGGTCCACAATGTGGACATTATCAGTGATGTCAACCTCAGGGATTTAAGTCAACAATTCATTGATTCACAAGACGATGCCTGGCTGCTCACGCAAGACCGCGAGACCAACCGAAAGCTGCTTTTCCGCGACGACGACCAACTCATCGGCTGGCGCAACAAGGCCGACGGCAACTTCAAATGGGTGTATGACAGCTTTGGCGAGTTCAAGGAAATGGCCTTCAGCGGGCTACACCTTTTCCGCAGCGACCTATTCGCTGAGTTTGAGGTCAAGCCTCAGAGTGTCATTGACTTATACCTGTATCTCGCCAAAAACAACCGCATCCTTTCCAAACCCATCCAACCCAACTATTGGTTTGATTTGGGCAAGCCCGAGCAACTCAAATCTGCTGAAACATACCTAAAAAGGCAACCACAATGAGCCAAGGAAGCTTCATCCAACGACTATACTCACTCATCCAGAGCCAGTACGACCTTACCCATCAAGAACTTACGGTGGTCTTTCCCAACAAGAGAGCAGCCTACTACCTGCGTAATGAGTTCAAAAAAAACGGGCATCAAACCATTTGGCTGCCGCAGATAATGTCCATCGAAGAAGCCGTCACCCAATGGAGCGGCTTCACGCTAGCCGACAATATCGACCTGTTGTTTGAGCTTGTCGACATTGACGCCGAACTGCACATGGAGCAAAACAGCGATTTAAGCGTCTTCGGCAGCCAAGCCGCACAGATGGCCAAGGACTTCGACGAGATTGACCAATACGGCATTGACGCCAAACATGTTTTCAACTATGTGGTCGAAAACAAACGATTGGAATACTGGAACTTTGACGAGGAAAGAAGCAAGGAAAAAGAGCAGAAATACCTCAATTTCTTCAAGTCGCTCTACGATTACTATCTGCGCCTCCACGACCGACTAAATCTGCAAGGGAAAGGCTATTATGGTATGATTACCAGACACTTGTCGGAGCTTCCCGAAGATGAATTAGTGACAAAAATCGGCTCGACCAACATCATTTTCGCTGGCTTCAACGCGCTGACGACAACCGAAGAACGCATCATCAACACGCTCATCAGAAACGGCAAAGCGGAAATCCTTTTCGACTACGACCGCTATTACGTTGACGATGAGAACAACGAAGCCGGACATTTCGCCCGAAAATACCTCTTGACCCATCCCGACTGGCTGAAAAACGGCTTTTCCGAAGCGCTTTCCACCGAAAAGAAAAACATCCACATCGTCAGTGCCAGTGGCAACACATTGCAAGCCAAAGCCTTACAAGCCAACTTGCAAACAAATCAAAACAAAGGCCAAACCATCGTGCTGGCCGACGAGCATCTGCTCATACCCGTATTGAATTCCATCCCCGACGTTGAAGCTTACACAAAGTTCAACGTCTCCATGGGCTATTCCATCAAAAACACACCTGTAAATCAATTGATTAGGTATTATTTCACCTTGCAAAGGCGAAAGATGATGACCCGCGACATCACCGTCGACGACGTGACGCGAGCCGCCCGAGGTTGGTATTTCTGGCTCGTCATCCGCCTGATGGACCTCGAAATCGTGAAAATCGCTTTGCCGAAAAAGGAAACGGCTGCATTCGACCGATGGAAAAAAGACGAAGTGAACCAAGGGAAATTCATCTTCGAAGAAACCGATTTCGAGTCCCTGGAAATGATGCCTAACGTCTGCAAGTTCCTCAAAATCACGCTAGTCGAGCAAAACACCAAAGCCCCTAGTGAGGTATTGTGCGGCATAAGCCAGGTGCTCGCTTTCTTGGTCGAAATCGTCAGCCAAAAAGAGGAAAAAGAACGCTACTATTTCCTCCTCAACCAATTGAGCGAGGTCGGGAAAACCATCGAGCGGCTGAGTCAGATTGTGCAAGACAAAAAAAACTATATCAAGGACTTACAGAGCCTCGAAATCCTTTATCGACTGTTGTCGTCAAGCGCTACGGTCAAACTCAGCGGCAGTGGCACCGAAGGCTTGCAAATCATGGGATTGCTTGAGACCCGCAACCTCGATTTCAACCAGCTTCACGTGCTCAGCGTCAACGAGGGCATCATGCCGCCCGACAAGTCGCAAGGCAGCTTCATCCCGCAGTACATCAGGCGCGAATGCGGCCTGCCTGGCTATGCCGAAGGACAAGCCGTGGTGGCCTACCATTTTTACCGTTTGTTGCAAAACGGAACTGACATCTATCTGTATTACAACAATTTGGACGAAACCTCTGGAGGCGAGCCAAGCCGATACATCCTGCAAATCAAGCACGAACTGGCCAAAAACAGCAATATCACGATGATCGAGGAGTCCGTTAGCAGCAAAGCCAAAGCCTCGATGGCCACCCAAGCCCTTCAAGCCGACAAGGCTGGCGTCCGCGACCGCCTGCTCCAACTCATCCAGGAACGGGGTCTCTCCCCTTCCTCGCTATCGACTTACATTCAATGCCCGCTGAAATACTATCTGAAATACATCGAACAAATCAAGGACGACAGCATCGAGGAGGACGTTGGGCGCGATGTGGTGGGCCGCGTCATCCACAAGACCTTGGAGCTGCTTTTTGGCGACTATCTTCCCAAAGACGGCAAGTTGCAAGTCATCAATAAGGACATGTTTGACAAGCAGATACAGCCACAATGGCAAAAGAAACTCGCCCAAGCCATCTCCGAAGAATACCCCAACGGCTTCCCTGACGTCGGCTTCAACTATCTGAACAAGGTCAACATCGAACAACAACTGAAGAGTTACCTCAACTATACTTCCAAACAACTGGGAAGCAACGACTTAGTCATGATTTCAACAGAGGAAGAGCTTCGCGCCCAACTCGCCACGCCCACTTGCACGGCAACTTTCCATGGCTTCGCTGACCGTATCGACCGTTTCGGTGGCGTCACCCGCGTGATTGACTACAAGACTGGAAAGGTTGACAACGCCAATCTCAAGCTGCCTGTGCGCCACCAAGGCGACAGTGACCTTGACTATTTGAAACAGATTCCCGAGAAGGCTTTGCAGCTGCTCCTTTATAAATACATGTACCTCAAGCAGCACCCCGAAATGCTACCCGAGCAGGTGAGCGGTGCCATCCACGGACTGAAATACGTCAAAGGAATTGAATTCTCCTTGGTAAAAGCCACGCCCTCAAGCAAGGACACCGACACCGACACCAACTTCCTGGAAGACAACAGTTTCATCAGTGATATGGAAACGATGCTCAAAGCCGTTGTGGACGAAATGCTTGACGAGCATCTCGCTTTCGTGCAAGCGGAAGATGACGACCATTGCGGTTATTGTGAGTTTAGGATGATTTGCAAGAGATAAGTTGGCTCAGTTCAGCACAATCTCATCCACCACTTCTTTGCCCGCCTTGGCATTCAAATCCCTCACCAACAAGGATTTGGAATAATTCAATTCGTTTCTCAAAGCATCTGAATCGACGCGAACGAATAGCGTTTTGTTCTTAATGGAAAGGTCGATGGTATGCGAGGCGATGAACGGTCCAACAACCTCTGGCCATGCGTTGATGGCCTTCATTTCGTAGAGATAATCGGGACCTTTGTGCTGCTCGATGAAAGCCTTAATAAGGTCGCCCAAGTTTTGCACGTCATAGTAAACCATCGCCGCCTCCTAACTCTTTGACGCAACCTTTCTCCACCTCGAAAATCTTGTGGTCAATATTGGTGTTCTCGAACAATTTCTCCACCCTACCCTGCTGAGTGTCGGTGATAAACACCTGACCGAAATGCTCATCGCCAACCAAGCGGACAAGCTTCATCACGCGCTGGTCGTCGAGCTTGTCGAAGATATCGTCGAGCAACAATATCGGCTTATAGCCAATCCTCTGGAAATTGAAATCGAACTGCGCCAAGCGGATGGACACCACAAACGACTTCTGCTGGCCTTGGGAGCCGAATTTCTTCAACGGATGGCCATCGAGGGCAAAGTCCAAATCATCCTTGTGGATGCCCACGTTGGTATAGCCGGAATATCGGTCGTGCATCAGGCCCTCCTCAAACAAAGCGCCGAGCGGCTTTTCGTCCAAACGCGACTCGTAAATCACATTCACTTTCTCCGTGCCGCCAGAGACAATCTCATAATAATGCTGGAAAATCGGCAGGAAATCTGTCAGGAACTGCTGGCGTTTCCTATGGATGTCGTCAGCGTGTTGCGCCATCTGGTCTTCCCAAAGCCGGAGCAATTCACGGTCAAAGGTTCGGGTCTCGGCAAACTGTTTTAGCTGCGTGTTGCGTTGCTGCAAGGCGCGGTTGTATTTCAGCAAAGCGTTGAGATACAAAGGGTCAAACTGCGAAATCACGCCATCGATGAATTTGCGCCTCAGTTCGCTACCTCCATTGATGAGGTCGGCATCGTAGGGCGAAATCATCACCAAGGGGAACTTTCCAATATGATCGGCCAAACGGTCGTATTCCTTCTTGTTGAACCGGAACGACTTCTTGGCATCGCGCTTCTGCACGCACGACACCAATTCGTCGTCCTTCTCGTCGTGCCGATATACACCGTGGATGGCAAAGAACTCCTGTTCGTGTCGGATGTTCTGCTTGTCGGTGGCGGCAAAATAGCTCTTGCAAAACGAAAGATAGTATATGGCATCGAGGATGTTGGTCTTCCCCGCCCCGTTCAAACCCACGAAACAATTGACGTTGGGCGAAAGCCTTAGCTCCGCCGACTCGCAATTCTTGAAATTCGTCAGTTTGAGTTCGTGGAGATACATGGCATCAGAACTTGCTCAGGTCCACGCGGATGGTCAGGAAGTTGGGCGACCCAACGATATTGTTCCTCGAACGGGCATAGTCGATTTGGAACATCTTGATTTTCAAACCGAAGCCCGCTGAGAAAGCGACCAGACTACGTTTCTCGGGGACAGCCATATTGTAGAAAGTCTCGTAATTATAGGAAGCTCTCAAGAACAAGTTCTTGCCTATGGCCAATTCGCCACCAATCACCAAATGGCAGCCGAGATTGGTGAAAAATTGCGAGATTTTGCTGGGTTCGGTGTATACGCCCGAGATGGGATCATAATAGCCAGCCAAGTCGAGCGGGTCGGGATAGGTCTTTTTCCAATGTTGTATATCCTTGTAACCCAGCATGATAGTCAATGGCAGGTGAGCGAGTTTTTTGGAAGCCATCAGGTCGAGCGAGAACGGGAGCCACTTGTTGTCCAACATCAGCTCCTTGCTGAAGATTTGTCGTCCAATGTTGCGCGCCGTCAGCGTCACCGCCCAGTCGGAATAGGCCCAATAAGTTGCGGCCACATCCACGCCAATGGCACCTGCCTGACCAATCTCATACTGCAAACCAGCGTATTTCAAATTGGCTCCGATGCTCCACTTGTCGGTCAGTTCGCGCCCCCACCCGAGGGTGATGGCGTAGTCAGACACGTTAAAAGTGCCACCGTCGACATAGCCACTCTCGGAGGCATACTGCATGTCACCGTAATTATAGTATTGGACAGAGGCTGCAAAACTACCCAGTTTCTCAAAGGTATGACTGTATAGCGCCGAGCCGAAGTTGGTTCCCAGGTTGAAATCTCCCACATAGGAAAGCGACATCTGGTTGTTCATCTCAGGCGAGATGGCCGAAGGATTGAAAACCACCGTTTGCAAATCGCCATCATGGACGGGCAAGGGCAGTCCGCCCAAAGCCACCACGCGAGCCGAATTGGCATCCGTCAGGGCACGATAGGTCCCGTTGGTCACTTGCGCTGCGACTCGCACCGTAGCCATCGACAGCAGAAAAGCGGCAAAAGTATAAATGAAACGCTTCATAATTCATTATTTATTTGATAACGGAGACCTATTAAATTTATTGTGCAACTTGTTGATTATTTGTCAATCAGGCCGATTCCCGTCTTCACGATCTTGCCCTCTTCCGAGAGCAACGTTGCCAACTTGTCGAGCATTCCATTGACGAACCGTCGACTGTCGGGGGTACTGTAGAACTTAGAGATCTCGATGTATTCGTTGATAGTCACTTTGACAGGGATGAAATGAAACTCCGTAAATTCCGTCAATGCCATGAAGATGAGAATCTTGTCCATCAACGCCAATCGATCGTAATCCCAGTTGGAGATGTTGGCTTTCACCAATTCTCGATACTCGTTGGCATGAAGAATGGTCTTTTCGAACAACTTGACAACAAACTCCTTGTCCTCATCAGGGTTCTTATACAAAGGAGGCATCGGGGTGTCGATACCAAAACTGGCCGGCATCTCGCTGATGAACTTCCAAAGCATGAAAACGGCCACCTGGAAGTCGCTGTTGAACGACAGATCGCGATCGGAAAAGTAGTCATACAATGCACTGTCGTCAGCCATATAAGTGTCAATCACAGAAACCAAGAATTGCCTATCGTCGCCAAAAGCATTCTTGCCATTATTCATATACTCTTGGTATTCAGGATATTCTATCATTCTGTTATAAAACGAGCGGATGAAGTCCTCTCTCGAATCGGCATAATTGATTTTGTACTTATCTACCAGCTTCAGCAGGCTTTTGTTTTCCTCCAACACATTGAGGACCCGATTGTTGACGAACTTCAAATTGGGATTCAGGTCTTCCTCAGTGGGGAAATGCTTGTTGCGGTTCTCCTCGATGCGACGCTCAGCAAACTGCTTCACCTCAACCCAAAAGGAGAGCTGGCTAATAAACAACTTGTATAAATCTTCAACCTCCTCAAGCAGATGACGACTGGCCTGGGGAAGATTGGAACATTCGGACTGATGATAGGCGTAAACTTCTTGCAGCGCCTTGATTCTCAAAAATCTACGATTCAACATAAGATTTGGATTGTATATAAAAACAGAATGCAAAAATAATAAAAAAACGGATGCGGTTACAATAAAAAGGTCTATCTTTGCGCTCATCTACAAAATTCAATCAACCCAATAAAAATAAAGTACAATGATTAGCAAGAATTTAGCAAAAGCCATCAACGACCAGATCAATGCAGAAATGTGGTCGGCCTATCTCTATCTGAGCATGTCGCAAGACATCTATGCCAAAGGCTTCCATGGCATCGCCCACTGGTACAAAGTGCAGTTCCTTGAGGAACAAGCCCATGCCGCCATTATGATTAACTACATGCACTCGCAGGATGCCAAGGTCATCCTCGCTCCCATCGCCAAGGTGAAGACCGAATGGAAGAGCGTGTTGGCTGCCTTTGAGGACACTCTAGAACACGAAAAGAAAGTGACCGCGATGATCAACAACCTGTGCGACATCGCCGACGAGGACAAAGACCGCGCCGCTGCCAACTTCCTTGCCTGGTTCATCGACGAGCAGGTGGAAGAAGAAGAGAACGCCCGCGACCTCGTCAACCACGCCAAGATGATCGGCGACCATATCGGTGGCATGATTATGCTTGACAAGGAACTGGGTGCCCGCGAGTACCACACGCCTTCGCCGCTGAAGTAATTTACGCACACTGTAGAGACGTAGCGCGCTACGTCTCTACCAACCAAACGAAAAACTCCGCTACTCGATCTCGAACAGCGGAGTTTTTATATTTCATGGTTGTATGCTGTCAGGAACTCATTGTCAGGCCGATAGACGTCAAGGGATTCATATCTCCCCAGCCTGTTTCTTCGCCCAATACACCTTGAAATCGGCGTAGTTCTTCTCGAGCAACGTCGGCGTGTCGAGACCATAGGGGCACTTGCTGCTACACTGATTGCAATGCTTGCACTTCTCGATGAGTTTCATCTTCTCAGCCCATTCCTCAGTGAGGTAGACGCTATACGGAGCCCGCTTCAAGAAAAGGCTCATGCGGGCGCAATCGTTGATTTGTATGCCAGCCGGGCATGGCATGCAATAGCCGCAGCCACGGCAAAACTCGCCAGACAATTCAGCACGGTCCTTCTCGATTTTACGCCATGATGACGACGACAGCTCAGGCTCATGGTCTTGATATGACAAGAATTCGTCCAACTCGCTCTCACGCTGGATGCCCCAGATAGGCAAGGCATGGTCGAACTGGTTGAGGAACGCATAGGCCAAGGCCGAATCGTTGATAAGCCCGCCCGCCATAGCCTTCATGCAGATGAAGCCCATATTGTGCTTGTAGCAGGCATCCACAATCTTCTGGTCGTCTTCCGACGAGAGATAGGAGAATGGATATTGCAGCGTGTCATAGCAATCGCGCTCAATGGCTTCTAAAGCCACCGACTGCCGGTGATTGCTAATCCCGATGAATCGCACCTTCCCCTGACGCTTGGCCACCTTCATGGCGTCATAAAGTCCTTGCTTGTCGCCGGGACGGGGGCAATAGTCGGGGTTATGGAACTGATACAGGTCGAGATAGTCGGTCTTAAGGTTCTTCAATGTGGTATGCAGGTCTTTCCAAAACTCCTCCACCGTAGTGGCACCCGTTTTGGATGCGATAAGGACCTTACTACGGCGATCGTTAAAAGCCGCACCTATCTTTTCCTCGCTATCGGTATAAAAACGAGCCGTGTCATAGAAGTTAATACCGTTATCATATGCCTTGTGCAAGAGATATACCGCCTCCTTTTCCGTAATCCTTTGGATGGGAAGGGCTCCAAATCCGTTTTTGTTAACCTTCAGATTGGTCTTGCCTAATGTGATGATCTTCATGGCTGCATAATTTAGCGACAAAAATATAAAAAGATTTGATACAAAGCAAGTTTTAAGGTAAAAAATAACGTTCAAGCGGCTAAAAATGTCTATTTTTGCAAAAATTTCAAGTATGAAGATCCTTATCATCAACGGCCCGAACCTCAACCTTTTAGGTAAGCGCGAACCCGAGATTTACGGCTCGATTTCGTTTGAGACCTACTTAACCCAACTCAAGGAACGTTTCGCGAATCACGAATTGGACTATTTCCAATCTAACCATGAAGGTTGCCTCATCGACAAGTTGCAAGAGGCCGACGGAAACTATGATGGCGTAGTGCTGAACCCAGGAGGCTATGCCCACACCTCCATCGCCTTGGCCGACTGCATCCGTGCCATTGCCATTCCCGTCGTCGAAGTCCACATTTCAGACATCGGCAAGCGCGAGCCCTATCGGCAGCATTCCTATACCGCCGAGGCCTGTGTGATGAGTTTTATGGGATTGGGATTGGAGGGCTATGCCAAGGCAATCAAGTTTCTTGCCGAGCAATAAGCCGACAGTTACGAGAAAAATCCCGAGTTCAGTTCGCTGAACTTCTTTTTGCCCCGTAACACATTGTCGAACACGATGTTGCGGCGATAGACACAACTCACCTGTTTGTGTTCAATAGACTTCCGTCCTTCGCGCAACGTTTTCAGCCGTTTATAGAAGTCCCAATGCGCCTTGAAGACCATCTTGAAGTCCTTCGGGCAGCCTTCAAAAAGGAACTTGAACGCCGCCACCCAATCCAAGAAAATGCGATAGAGGATAGTGCGATGGACGTGTTTATCCGGCAGGTTCTTCACCAAGAGCGACAGGTTGTTGCGGAAATTCAAGTAGGTCTTACGCGGCGAGTTCTTGGGCAAGGTTCCGCCTCCGATATGATAGATATGCGACTGCGGGCAGCAATAAATCTTGTAGCCTGCATTCTTCAGCCGCCAGCATAGGTCGATTTCCTCCATGTGAGCAAAGAAGCTATCGTCCAAGCCACCTATCTGATGATACAAGTCGGCACGGACAAACATGCACGCCCCTGTGGCCCAAAACACCTCCATCGGCGTATCGTATTGATGTTCGTCATTCTCTAGGTTTTGGAACACGCGTCCGCGACAAAACGGGTAGCCGAACTTGTCGATGAAGCCTCCACATGCGCCCGCATACTCGAACTGCTCCTTGTGGTAGTACGACAAAATCTTGGGCTGGCATGCAGCAATCTGCGGGTCGGCATCCATCAAGGCGACGACCGGCTCAATCCAGTTGGGGGCGACTTCAATATCACTGTTGAGCAAAACGTAATACTGCGCCTCGACTTGCCTCAAGGCCACGTTATAGCCCGTGGCGAAGCCGCCATTGCTGCCATTCTCAATCAGGCGGACGTCAGGAAAATGCGACTTCATGAATGCCACGGAGTCGTCGGTCGAGGCGTTGTCGGCCACGATGACCTCGGCTATAGCCGGGTCACAGTTGGCGATGACACAGGGCAAAAACTTCTCGAGAAACGCTTTCCCATTGTAATTCAATATGACGACAGCCACCTTCATTCCTTAACCTCCTGATTCCTTTGATGTTTCCATCGACGATGCGACCACAGCCAATTGTCGGGTTGCCCTTCAATGAAGCGTTCCAAGCAGCGCACATAGCGTCCCATGATATAGCCCTCTTCCATCTCTTTCGGGTTATCGGTAATCAACTCATAGGTCACTTCGTAACGCCCCCGTCCCTTCCGTTTCATGGCCACGAACACCACGGCATAGTCGAGCTTTCTCGCCATGCGCTCCAATCCGGTGAACCAACAGGTGTCCTGATGCAAAAACTCAGTCCAATAGTCGGTTTCGGTGCCACGTGGCGACTGGTCGGCCATCATCAGAGCGACATTCCACCTATCACGTCGTTGCACCAGATGCTTGAACGTAGAATTGGCCTCCACCGTCTCCACGTCGATGCCCTTCGTGCGCATATATAGCATCAGCTCATCAAAGACAGGGTTCTTCACCTTTTTATAGACGGCCACATTATTATAAGGTGCAAACGATGGGATCATCTTGCCATACCACTCCCAGTTGCCCGAATGGGGGATAGCATAAAAGATGTTTTTCTTCTGATCAAAAAGCGGGCACAAGACCTCCGCATTGGTGTAAGTGATGCGTTTGGCGTAGCCATTTGGGCCCATGCACATCATTTTGGGTGCTTCCACAAACAAGTCGCAAAGATTGCGGTAGAAACGCCGCTCGATTGCCTTAATGTCCTGGATTCCTTTCTCGGGAAAAGAACGCAACAGGTTCTCTCTTACCACTTTACGGCGATAGCGGAAGATATGGTAAACCAAAAAACAATACACATCGGATTTCAGATAAAGAAGTCCAAAAGGTTGAACCGACAGGAAGTCGACCCACCACTTCACAATATAAAATCCGAGTCGCTTCATGGCTTATCTCGGGTTGTTGTACAAATCGCCTGCATGCGAGCCCCAACCATTTTCATATTCGGTTTGGTCAACACCCTGATCGTAGCCCTCGCCATAGATACGCGAATAGATTTCAAGCTGCCACCTCGGGTTGTTGATCTCGCCAACCACATCGGAATGTATCAGTTGGTAGTTATTGGCAGCTGCGTCTTTCGACATGAAGACAAAACGCTTGTTGCGCTGGTTGGCAATGGAATAATAATGCCAAATCTCGTATGGATATGCACCAGGCTCGTTGGGACTTTCCACTATTTGGTCGGGTTGGCCGTATTTAAGGAACACATAGCCTCGGTCGGTACGATACCCCGGATAGGAGCTGGTCTTGAACGACATGTTGACACGCCTGACTGCAGCCAAATAATCATTGAAGCCTTGCTTGGGGTTCATCGGCGAGCGGGCGTTCCAGAAATTGAGCAGGAACTGCTGCATGGTCTTAGTGTCTTGTGTCCTCACCAGATTGGCCGAATAGTCCCGCTCAATCTCAGTGCAAATCGGGTCGAGATAACGGATATAGAGCCGCAACGAATCGATGTTGTTGATTTCGCTCACAAAGGTATTGGCGACATTGATGCCTGCCAAATCTCCCATGTCATAGGTGACACTCGGATTGCTACGTTGGAAGGCATAGCTGTTAGAGCAAATCAGCGCGTTGCTACGGTCGCGCATCTCCACGACGAGGTAGTAGTTGCCCGATGGCAGGTCTTTGATGTCGATGGTGTTGAGCAACACATTGACCTTACCCACGTCAAACCGCTTGTTGAAAGAATACTCTTGCATCCGGGTCTGCGATTCGCGTGTCTCGATGTAATAGCTGACGAGGAACTTACCTTCATCGTAAAGCGCATCACTATTGTAAAGCTCGGCATAGAAATTCAGCTTATCGTCGCTGGCCCCATAGAAAGGATACACCCGAGGCAGGAAATCCATCCCGCTCTTGGTACAAGCCGATGGCTTTGTAGCCTTCGTATAGGAGTCAAACAACAAAATATCCGATATCGAAGGCACGCCTTCGGGGTAGTTGACCTCAATCGTCATGCTTCCCGTTGGCAGGGCATCTCCACTATTCAAGTCCACGACGCTGATTTCCATCTGGTACGCGCCATTGGTCAGGGGGAAACGCTGTTGGTCGATGAAAGCCCCGTCGAGATTGACGGTATCGGTCACCACCGGACTATCGACAGCGACCTTCGAGAAGGTGGTCTCTTCCCCTTTCCTGAACACTGTGGTAACCTCAATCGTAGCCTTGTATTTGCCTGGTTCAAACTGCTTGTATACCGCAGTGCGGCAATCAAAAGCAATGGCGTTTTCGACGAAAGGCGTCACTCCTGGGACACAATAGGTGGTAGTGGAGAGATAAGGCCTCAGACGTTTGGCTTTGTTCATGTTGGTTTGGGCATTGCCAAGCATTGCCATCATGGCAAGCATCATAAGTATCAATGTTCTTTTCATGGTCAATAATTTTGTGTTTGACGAAGCAAAAGTAAACAAGCCTCGACTACTTGTAAAGCTTTTTGCGTTCCAATTTTTCAACAATTTTCAACAATAATTCAATATCTATCTAATTTACAATGATTTAAAATCTATTTTTTATATAGGTCAACAAGGCCAATTCGAGGTTATCACCTTCATGAAGTGCCGACAATATCTTGTTTGTGCGACGATTGGTCCCGCTATAGGATATGCCTTCGAGCACAGCAATTTCTGCATCGTTGAGCCCCATCAAGGCCAGGCAGCTATGACGCACGTCGGCCACGTTCAAGTCGGGATTGTCTTTCAGGAAACGTGACGAGAAATCGGGGAAGCTACGATTGGCCGATTGCACCAAACCAATGTAGTCCATTTCCTTTAGCTTCAGCTTCGGAAAAACCCCTACATTCTTGATCATGATGTCTTTTCCTTCCAGCGACTTCTTGATTTTCAGGACAATGGGACTCTCCATATAGGACTGCCACGCCGCATCGAAATCAATCCTTCCAGTGCTTTCCAGCCGCTCACGCGTGTCGCTCAATTGCTGAGAAATCTGCTCAATTTCCAATTCCTTGTCGGCTGTCTCTTGGTCATGACGTCGTTCTATGGTGGTTATCTTGTTCTCTATGTGATTGATACGCTTTCTGTTACGCACGATGATATAAGCCATAAAGGCGATGACGGTCAGCAAAACCAATAGCACCCAAGGGGTCGGGGCATTGTTGCCATTGTCGGATGTCGCCACCTCTCTTGGGCGTTTGAAATCCTCATAAAGATAATCGATTTCCATCTTGCGAGAGGCAAGGCGCGTCTCCATCATTGAGTTGTCAACATAAAAGCGTGTATAACGCAGTTCTTCATCGGCGAAGCCCTTGTCACGATAAATCTCGGCCAATTTTGCTGCCGCATCGACACGAGCAAAACGGTCGCCTGAATTGAATGCCATTTCGAGACAAGGGACAGCAGAGTCATACTGCCGCAGTTCGATGAGCTTCGCGCCTATCGAGAGTCTGACTTGCGCATTGTCCATTGGCACCATTTCCGTTGACGCTTGGAATCGAGCCAAAGCCTTGTCATAGTCTTTTTGCGACTGGTAGATGAGCGCTTCAAAACGCATCATGGCAGCCAAATCGGCCTCCGACTCATAGTAAGAAGCCGCTTTTTGGCAAGTTTCTAAAGCTGCGTCTTGCAGTCCATAGCGATATAGGATCTCCGACAAACGCGTATATATCAAAGCGATGAAACGCCGTGCATAGGGATTCTCTCCCCATTCATCGCGTGAGTTCATCACCTGCAACGCCTTTAGGAAATGCGTGAACGCCTGCGCCTCATCATCGGCGTAGGCGCATTCCGCACCTTTATAATAATAGGTGTTGGCACGCAGAAACTGCAAGTCGGCGTCATCGGGATACGACACCGCGATGCTGTCATAAAATGCAACGACGGGACCCAAGTCAGGGCTTGTCTCAGAGAGCCTACGGTTCTTGTATTGCGTCTGCACCTCACGAAGAGACAACTCATTGGCATCCAACGCAGTAAGCGGATTAACCTCAGCCTGTTTTTTGAGCCATACTATACTATCAGAAGCAGCCAAAGGCTCGGTCTCGATCAGACGTTCCAAGGATTTCAGTTCGGCGAAATGACGAGGTGCGTTCTGCCGCGTGAAGGCAGACTCCTCTCTTCCGCAAGCGGAAAAGAACGCTGCGAGCAAGAGATAAAACGCCATGGAAAAGCCACTTATTCTCATTCTGTCATTGCCGTTTTGGCCTTGCAAAGATAGCTTTTTTGGGCGAAATCGGGATTTTTTTTCTCGATTTTTCTCAACCAATCGAAAAATGTCGTACTTTTGCAGCGGAGATATGGCTGAGTGGTCGATAGCGGCGGTCTTGAAAACCGTTAAGCCGAAAGGCTTCGGGGGTTCGAATCCCTCTGTCTCCGCAAGGTGGCGCAAGTCCACTTACCGAAACCACAGGAGAGATGCCGGAGTGGTCGATCGGGGCGGTCTCGAAAACCGTTGAACGCTTTGCGTTCCAAGGGTTCGAATCCCTTTCTCTCCGCAAAACAAAAGCGAGCGTTGAAAACGCTCGCTTTTGTCATTTTTGTAGGCTTTGACTTAGTGCTTCGCCTTCAAAAAGCTGTATTCTTTTCCGTATTTCAAGTGCTGAGCCACAAAATCGGAAGGATACTCAACCTTGTAGTCAATCACTTCTCCATTCTCCACAACAGGCACAATCTCAGGATTGATGAAACCGCCGTAAGGCTTCAAGCCCAAGGCATTGTAACGATCCTTGACTTCCTTGTGCAGCTCGGGGTCGACCTTCACGGCATACTTCTCCACGATGGCCTTGCCTGCGGCATAGTCGCCTTCGCTCTTGATACGTTGGATCTCAGCCAACAAATCGCCAAAGAGGCCACGCAAGGCCTCAAAGTCGTTGATGACGAAGTAGGTCTTGCCATTCTCCACCTTCTTCTCGATGACATTGGCATCCTTGCCGTGTTCGTAGCACCACTCCGAGACGAGCTTACGGTTCTGCATGTGGGCCTCGGTGACGTCCTTACCCAGCTCCACACGGGCCAGCTGCGACATCATGCCGTTGCGGATATAGGCGCAATACTCTGCCTTGTAGGCTTCGCCATCGGGCATCACGCCCAACTCCACCATCCTCGGCTCTGCCATAAAATACAAGCCAAAGAGGTCGGCACGGGCTTCTTCCAAGGTGGAGCTAAACTCCTTCAGGGCGCCAGGTTGAGTGCCAGGAAGCAGCTTGCCGGAGCCATGACCCAGACATTCGTGCAAATTGGTGTGCACCACGTCGGCATCGGAGCCATATTTCTTGCACAGGTCGACTTCCTCCTGGGTATAGGCAAATTCAGAGAGCACACTTCTCGGGCTTTCTTCGGCGGCCTTGTCGTAGGCTTCCATCAGATTGGTGATGGTCACCGACTTGGAACCATAGTCCTTGCGAATCCAGTCGGCATTGGGCAAGTTGATGCCAATCGGGGGCGAGGGGAAGCAGTCGCCAGCCAGCGTGGTGACGATGATACTCTTAGCCGAGACGCCCTTGCATTCCTCTTTCCTGAAGCGCGGGTCGACGGGAGAATGATCCTCGAACCACTGGGCATTCTCGCTGATGGTGTTGGAACGCACGGTGGCTTCGATATCCTTATAGTCGACGACAGCCTCCCATGTGGCTTTCATGCCCATCGGGTCGGCATAGTCCTCGATGAAGCCGTTCACGAAGTCGATATGGGACAGGGAGTCCTCCACCCAAGCGATGTTGTATTCGTCCCATGTCTTCAAGTCGCCCGTGGTGTAGTAGTCGATGAGCTTCTGCGTGTAGTTGCGTTGGCTGTCGTTCTCGGCCACCTCATTGGCTTTCTGGAGCCATCCGATGATGGCTTGGATGGCCTCGCCATACAAACCGTCGGCCTTATACACGTCTTCATAGATTTTGCCGTCTTCCTTCACCAGCTTGGAGTTCAGTCCGTAGGAAATCGGCGTGGGGTCGTTGGGAACGCGCATGGCGTTGTAGAACGCTTCCACTTCGGCCTTGTTGATGTCGCCTTCATAGAAGTTCACTGCCGAGTTGGCGATGATGTCGTCCTCGCTGCTTCGGCGCATCTTGTAGAGTTCCTTGTCGAAGACCACGAGTGTCAGGAAAGCGATGAAGTCGTCAACCGTCTCGCCTTCGTTGAGCGGAAGCAGGCTGGCGTCGCTGCCCTGAATCAAGTCGGCGAAGTAGGCCTCGCTGACTTCGGGGAAGAACTTGTCCTCGGCATAGTGGTGATGGATGCCGTTGCTGAAGAACACACGCTTGGCATAGACCACGAAGTTTTGGAAGTCCTGGCTCTCGCGGTCGCCTTGATACGAATTCAACACGGCATCGATGGTCTTGCGGACCACCAAGTTGTACTTGAAATTCTGGTCGGCGAGGATGTCGCGGCCACTTTTGGCGGCTTCACCCAGATAATAGATGTAACTCTTTTGTTGCAGCGTCAGTTGGTCCCAGTCAGGGATTTGGTAACGCATGATCTTCAAGTCGGCGAACTCGTCCACCAAGTACTTGAATTCTTCTTTGGGCTGGGGTTGTTCGGGGGCTTCCTCCTGTTTTGGGGCGCAGCCCACCAAAGTGGCAGCCATTCCAATGCAAATCATCAGTTTTTTCATTTTTTCAGTTATTCAATACATTAATAGTCATTTATACAAATCGCCAGGCGTATAGAAGTCATACGGTGGCATGGTGGTAGGGTCGAGATTCGTGTATGTCCCATCCATTTGGATTCTTTCCTTGTTGTAGACGTAATGATGACAGAACCAAAGCAAATCGTCCACAGTCAACGGACCTGCGACAGCGACGCTATGACCATAGCCTTCAAAACGGCGCGCAAAATATGGGTATTGATATTTCTTGAAACGCTTCACTAATGCATCCGTTCCATAAAAACCAACTTTCATAAAGCTTATTCCTTTGTAAGACACCAAATTGTCTCTCATGCCGTGGAACATCATCGTAGGAGCAGGCTCTCGATGACGATACTGTACCTTCCCTTCATGCGAAAAAACAGCACCGGCATAGCTGACCACTCCTGCCAGTCGGAAATCTGCAGGCAGGATATTGGAATTGAGGTAGCCGTTGCACATGGCATAATCCGTCTGCAACGAGGTAATGGCACCGGCACTGGAGCCAATCATCACAATCAGGTCCTTGTTCACCTTCAGTTCCTCGGCATGCTCAAGTAGATAGGCCAAAGCCGAAATGGCGTCTTCCGTTGCCATGTAAACCGCTTTCTCCAAAGGCTCGGTGTTGAAGACGCCGAGGTTTTTCGCGCCAACCAGACCGAGACGATAATCGATGGAAGCCACCATAAAGCCCTTATCCACCAGTTGCTTGAAATAGGCCTTTTCCCATTCGCCATCACGATTACCCTTGATAAACCCACCGCCAAAGACATAAACCATACAAATGGTGCTATCAGTCACGGTCTCGGGCGTGTAGAAATCAAGATAAAGCTTGAGTGAGTCTCTCTCGGCATATTGGTAGGTCTTCATGTCCTGGCCAAACGCCATCATACCCGCAAGGAGAAGTGCTAATAGTAACGTTATTCTTTTCATGGTAGTGTTATTCACTAAGGCAGATGGCTATGACTGATGCGATTTATAGTATTCTTTCAGGAAATCAGGGAGTTGTCGCAAGGCAGCCTGCTCGCGCCATTGCTTTCGCACCTCTTGGGCAGGCACGCCGAAGACCGCTTTGCCCGCTTCGATGTTCTTGTCGACGGCCGAGGTAGCCAGGACGACCGCACCCGTTCCGATGACCAAGTCCTTGTTGATACACACACGGCCCCAAAGGATGACATCGTCCTCGATACGCGTCACGCCAGCAATGGCAGCATGGGCACCGATGAGGCAATTGTGGCCGATGTAGCTGTCGTGGCCAATCTGGCAGTGGTTGTCGAGTTTGGTGCCGCTCTCGATGATGGTGTCGGAGGTGACGCCGCGGTCGATGCTGCACAAGGCGCCGATTTCCACATCGTCGGCGATGACCACGCGGCCAAACGACTCAAACTTCTTAAAGCCTTCGTTGCGACGCTGGAAGTAGTAACCGTCCGCCCCAATGACGCTGCCCGAGTGGATAATGACGTTGTCGCCGATGACACAGTGGTCGTAGATGGTCACGTTGGGATGGATGAGGCAGTTTTTCCCGATGACCGTGTGATGGCCCACAAAGCCACCCGGCATGATGAGCGTCCCCTCGCCTATCGTTGCGCTGTCGCTAATCGGTTGTGTTTGGGGCTCAAACGGACGGAAATGTCGCATCAAGCGGACGAAAGCATCGAACGGGTCAGGATGCAGTAGCAAGGCTTTTCCCTCGGGACATTCCACCTCCTTATTAATAAGAACGACCGTCGCAGCGGAGTTGAGGGCCTTGGCATAGTATTTCGGGTGGTCGACGAAGGTGATGTCTCCCGCTTCCACTTTGTGGATTTCGTTGAGGCCCGTAATAGGGAAATTGGCTGGTCCAACGTATTGTGCACCAATCAGTTCAGCTATGGATTTTAAGGTAGATTTTTGTATTTTCATCGGAATGAGTCTATAAAATGATAGCGCAAAAATACAAAAAAAGCGCAAAGTCAACAACTTTGCGCTTTTTTGTGTTATGCCTTCGTTTAGGCCTTCACACGCTCGCAATACTCGCCCGTGCGGGTATCGACGCGAATCATGTCGTCCGTGTTGATGAACAGCGGCACGCGGACCATGGCGCCCGTCTCGACGGTGGCTTCCTTCAAGGCGTTGGTGGCGGTGTTGCCCTTTTCGCCAGGCTCGGTGTAGGTCACCTGCAGCACGGTCTTCACCGGCATTTCGGCGAAGAGGATGGTCTCGGTGCTGGCGTCGACAACGACGTCCACAATGTCGTTTTCTTTCATGAACTTCACGCCTGTGATGTTATCGCCTGCAATCGGAATCTGGTCGTAGGTCTCGGTGTGCATGAAGATGTAGTCTTCACCTTCCTTATAAAGGTACTGGTAGGGACGGTGCTCCACGCGGACATCCTCCAGCTTCACGCCGATGTCGAAACGCTTTTCGAGCACGTTGCCGCTCAGCACGTCCTTCAGTTTGATACGCATGATAGTGTTGCCTTTGCCAGGCTTAACGTGTTGGAAGTCAATGCAGAAATAAATCTTTCCATCCAAACGGACAGCGCTTCCAATCTTTACATCTTGACTTAACATAGTGTATTCTCTTTAGATTATTATTTGAAATTTGGCTGCAAAAATAGTGTATTTCAAGAAAATCTCAAAGGATTAATGAAAAAATCGAAATAGAGTCTCAGAAATTTTTGCCGAAAAACGGACATTTTTGTGTAATTTTGTTGCCGAAAAACGGACATTTTTATGTAATTTTGTTGCCGAAAAACGGACATTTTTATATTTAATATTATGATATACAGAAAAATAGAACATAGAATAAAAAAATGGCACAATTCATCATCAAAAAAGGCTTTGTTGATTACGGGTGCCAGACAAGTGGGAAAAACCTATTCGATTAGGAAAACGCTGAAGGAAATCGCCCCGTCGCAATACATGGAAATCAATTTTTTGGAGGATGTGGCCGCCCAACAACTTTTCCAACAAACTACAAGTGCCAAAGACCTCCTGCGAGGCCTTTCTGTGCTCACAGGAAAGCGGTTGGTGAAAGGGAAAACCGTCATTTTCTTCGACGAAGTGCAATGCTGCAAGGAGATTGTCACGGCCATTAAGTTCCTTGTGGACGAAGGCAGTTACAAGTACATTATGAGTGGTTCGCTGTTAGGTGTGGAATTGAAAGACATCCGCTCGTTCCCCGTCGGGTATCTTGATATTGAGACAATGTACCCGCTTGATTTCGAGGAGTTCATGATGGCCAACAACTATTCGGATGAAGTCATCAAGCACTTGAAAGATGCCTACTCATTCCTCACGCCCGTGGACGATTTCATCCACCAACAGGTGATGAAACTTTTCCATCTCTACCTCATCGTTGGCGGGATGCCTGCTGCCGTTGACATCTACCTGAAAACCAACAATATTGCGAAAGTCATTGAAGTCCAACAATCCATCATCGACCTTTACAAGAAGGACATCACCCAATACGACCCGAAAGAGAAACTCTATCTGAACGAAATCCTGATGCTGATTCCATCGGAAATCAACAGCAAGAACAAGCGTTTCGTGCTGAAAAACCTGAACGAGAACCAGAAATTCAGCCGCTACGAAAACCGTTTCCTTTGGCTGCGGGATGCTGGCGTTGCCTTGCCCACCTATTGCGCCAACGAAACCGCGTTGCCCTTGATGCTTTCCAAGTCGCGCAACCTTTTCAAGTTGTTTCTGAACGACATCGGACTGCTTTGCTCCATGTACGCCAACGGACTGCAACTGAAGATCTTGCAAGGCGAAATCAACATCAACCACGGTGCCATTTATGAGAATTTTGTCGCCCAAGAACTGACCGCCCACCAGTTCGACCTCTACTATTACAACAGCAAGAAAAACGGCGAAATCGATTTCATGATTGAGCACGACGGGGCTTTGCTTCCCATTGAGGTGAAGTCGGGAAAAGACTATGTCCGCCATGTTTCCATGACGCATCTGCTGGGCAATGAAGACTATGGCATCGCCAAAGGCATTATCCTCCAAAACGAGAATGTTTCCGCAAAAGGGAAAGCCGTCTATTTGCCTGTTTACATGACCATGTTCATTGAAAACCAGCAAATTCCCGAGGATTTGATTTATCGCGTTGAGGCGATATAACGTACACCTGCCAAGCCCATTGTCCAAAGTTTTCGAGGATGACGCGTTTCACCCACAATACGCCTTATTGTTCCTATAATTGAGATAGCCATTGTTGGGCGAATCCAACTCAGAGGCACCGTCGTATAAGGTTTGTGTGGATTTCACTGATTCCTTGAAAAGCGTTCGAAAATAATTCAGGTTCTTCTCAAAATCCGTATGGTAACTCCTGGCCGACTTGACTTCAAAAGCATACAAACTATCAAAACCGCGCTCTTGGACAATGTCAACCTCTTTTTGTTGGCTGTCGCGATAGAAGAAAACATTAGGATCCTTACCAGCATTGTAACGGCCTTTCAAGAACTCGGCCATCACTATGTTTTCAAAAATGTTTCCCCTAAGCGGATGGTTTTCAAGTTGTTCCTTGTTTTCAATACCCAACAGAAAACACACCAAACCAGTATCAAAGAAATAGAGTTTGTGACGCTTCACAATGCGTTTCCCTATGTTTCGGAAATATGGCGGAAGCATGGCAACGATATAAGATGCGTTCAAAACCGCAAGCCAATGTTGGGCTGTTTTCACCGAAATACCGATTTCATTGGACAGTTCCGAAGCGTTGAACTCGCAACCAACCCTCGTAGCACACAAGCGCATAAAATGTTGGAATTGTGTCATCTCGTTGATATTGACGATTTTCCTCACATCACGTTCAATATAGGTGTTATAATAATGGCGACACACATCCGTAGAGGTTCGGGCGGTGCTCCAAACAGCGGGATAGCCGCCGTTGAACATAAGCGTGTCGGTATCCACCGAAAAATCCGTCAATTCATGCAGCGAAAGCGGCAGCAGTGTCAGCAAGGCCGTTCTTCCAGCCAACGACTGCGTTATCTTTTCCAACAAGGCAAAATTGCTACTGCCCGTGAGGATGAAACGCCGTTCAGGATGTTCGTCCACGAACACTTGAATCGTAGAGAAAAGTTCAGGCATGTTGTGGACCTCGTCCAAAATAATGTTTTTTTGCTGTCGCAAAAAGAAATCGTAGGCGTCAGAAGCCATCACTTCGCGGTTGCGGACATCCTCCAAGTTGAAATAGAGGAAATCCGGGAAAAGCATTTTGCACAAGGTTGTCTTGCCCGATTGCCGTGGCCCGACAAGTGTAACCACAGGAAACAATTCCGATAGACGTAAAAATTCTACACTTAAATCTCTGTTTATCATCGTTCTATTTTTGTTTTATGAAAATTTGGAATCCAACTCCAAATTTTCACGCAAAAATACGGAAGTTTTTCTTACCGTGCAAATTAATTGCAAAAAAGGCACCCTCCCACTCCTTCCGTGAATACGAAATTTCGGAGTTTCAGAGGGTGGCTTTGCGCTTCTTGTCTGTTATGGCCGCTGCGGGAAATCAGTTGGCGGAACGGACGGGACGGATGGATTGACCGCGAGAACGAGGACTGTCAAGACCGGACACAGCATAACTACCATTTTTGTGAAAGGTAAAGCGAAATGCAGTTCCCGAAGAGTATGTATTGAGCGAACTCGTCCAATAACGGCCTGTGCCGCTATGAGGATCTTCGATTTCATCCTCCAATTTGCTTTGTGCAGCGGGCAAAAAAAGGCTGTTACCATTGTTTGCGACGAAAAGAAGGCCGCTCACGCCATTTAAGTCAGTATACGTAACAGTGGTGTTCTGATACAATTCCTCCCATTGAGAGCGGGACGGGATACGCCATTCGCTACCCCATTTAACCGAGGCTGCGTCATCACCTAGCTGTAACTCTGTTAACCCGTCGGTAAAACCTCTATAACCATCTTCAGGATTATCACAGTATTTCGTCAAATCACGAGAATAACCATTTTTACAATATTTGTAATTGCTCCAATTATATTTGGCCTTTGTGGAAGTCTCTCCCCAAGCGAAGTAATCTCCGTATTCTTCTGGAACACTTGCTCCCACATTGCAGGTCGCCCACAAGGTTCCGCTTGGCAAGCCAAGGTCAACATATACTTGACCAACTTTTTCTTTCTTGCATCCAGCCGCAATAATCATGATTAGCATTAAGGCTGCTACTGCCTTCATTACTTTGTTCATTTTGGTTAGTTTTTGAGATTGATTCCGTTTGTTTATGGCGCAAAAATAGCATATTTTTCAATTCCTGCAACAAAATGTTTGGATTTTTCTGGCCTAGGTCACTTCAAAACCGTAGTCATATACAAAGGTAAATATACGATTCCGTTTTCAACCTTCAGGTCGCCATCATAGAGCACGTAGAGCGTTGAAAGGTATTCGGAATACTTAATAACAGATAACCAGATATAAATCAACAGTTTACCTCTTGTTATTTCACGTTTTTGAGATTAAGAGACACCTAAAATTTCACGTTTTTGAGCTTTAATCTGCCCAATTATCGCATTTTTTTGTAACGACTAACTACTTTATTCCCTATTTTTACCGCAAATTTCTAAACCCTATCAGATATGAGAAAAAACAAACTATTCCTGTTAGCCATGATCACCTGTTCAATCGTATCGTGCAACACACAACAGACGCAAAAACCTGAAACCGAGCCGAAAAGCAAGGACAAAATCGGACCGAAGGAACTCAAGCTGACCTCCGACATCATGACGCCCGAAGTGCTTTGGAGCATGGGCCGCATCGGGGAGTACAGCCTCTCGCCCGACCATTCGCAAATCGTCTACAATGTGACCTACTACAGCGTTCCGGAAAACCGCAGCGGCTCCACCTTGTATATTATGAACGCCGACGGTTCGGACAACCGCGTGCTGTCCAACTCGAACCAGAGCGAATACAGCCCGCAATGGCGTCCCGACGGCAAGAAGATCGGCTTCCTCTGCCCCAACGATGACGGCGTGATGCAGCTTTGGGAAATCAACCCCGACGGCAGCGGCCGCCAATGCGTCAGCAACGAGGCCGACGACATCAACGGGTTCCTCTACTCGCCTGATTGCCAGCAGGTGCTCTTCACCAAGGAAGTGAAACTGAAAGAGACCGTGGCCGACCTCTATCCCGACCTCGACAAGTCGTCGGGCCGCATCATGAACGACCTGATGTACCGCCACTGGGACCATTGGGTGAACACCTACGGCCACATCTTCGTGGGCAACATCAGCAGCGGCAAACTCGAGGCCTCGTTTGACGCTATGCAAGGCGAGCAATGGGAAGCCCCACTGCGTCCCTTCGGCGGCATGGAGCAAGTGAAATGGCTGCCCGACGGACAGAGCTTCGTCTATTGCTGCCGCAAGAAAGTCGGCAAGGACTACGCCCTCTCCACCAACTCCGACATCTACCAATACATCATCCAAAGCGGCGAGTGCAAGAACCTCACCGAAGGCATGATGGGCTACGACCTCAACCCCGTCATCTCGCCCGACGGCAAATACATGGCCTGGGAGAGTATGGAACGCGACGGCTACGAGAGCGACAAGCAACGCCTCTTCGTGATGAACCTCGAAACCGGCGAAAAGACCGACTACTCCGCCAACTTCGACCAATGCTGCACAGGCTTCAGCTGGGCCGACGACAGCAAGACCTTATACTTCATCAGCGACGCCTACGCCACCGACCAACTCTACGCCCTCAACATCGAGAACGGCGAAATCAAGAAACTCACCGAAGGTCAACACAACTATGTGTCAGTGAATTACAATGGCGACAACCTGATTGCGGGCCGCCAGTCGATGAGCCACCCGACGGAGTTGTTCAGCGTCATTCCCACCACGGGCGAGGCCACGCAAATCACGCACATCAACGACAACATCTTCGCCCAACTCACCATGGGCGAGGTGAAGGAACGCTGGGTGAAGACCACCGATGGCAAAGACATGCTCGTGTGGGTCATCTATCCGCCCCATTTCGACGCCAACAAGCAATACCCTGCCCTGCTCTACTGCGAAGGCGGACCGCAAAGCACCGTGAGCCAGTTCTGGAGCTACCGTTGGAACTTCCAGATGATGGCCGCCAACGACTACATCATCGTCGCCCCCAACCGTCGCGGCTTGCCCGGCTTCGGCCAGGAATGGCTTGAGGAAATCAGCGGCGACTACGGCGGACAGTGCATGAAGGACTACCTCAGCGCCATCGACGAGGTCAGCAAAGAGCCTTACATCGATGAGAACCGCCTCGGTGCCGTGGGTGCCAGCTTCGGTGGCTTCAGCGTGTATTGGCTGGCGGGTCACCACGACGGTCGTTTCAAGGCTCTCATCGCCCACGACGGTATGTTCAACCTTGAGGCACAATACCTTGAGACCGAAGAGATGTGGTTCGTCAACTGGGACCTCGGCGGCCCCTTCTGGGACTGGAACAACCCGACCGTGCGCAAGACCTACGCCCAGTCGCCCCACCTCTTCGTGGACAAATGGACGGCGCCCATCCTCGTCATCCACGGCGGCTTGGACTACCGCATTTGCTTCACGCAAGGCATGCAGGCCTACAACGCCGCCATCCTGCGCGGCCTCGACGCCGAATTCCTCTATTTCCCCGACGAAAACCACTGGGTGCTGAAACCGCAGAATGGCGTTTTGTGGCAACGGAGGTTCTATAATTGGTTGGATAAATATTTGAAATGATTTTATATTGTTGGAGGCGCGTATTTGCGCCTCCGACAATCTCCCGAATCGATACTGAAAAGGTTCGAAAGCATTGCGGACGAAATGCGCAATTAAAAAACACTATGTCATGAAAATAGTATTTGCCATAGACGGAGAACGGAAAGAAATCGAGGTAAGAAATGTAATGGTTGAAGACGCCTCCGACAACAGGTATCGGATTAGATGTTGAGCACGGCATCGAGATTCTTGCCGAAGATGGGCGAGCATACATCGAGCCTCGTACATCAAACGAAATAGTTGTTTTCACGCACTAACACCTATAATAATATGCCAAACGAGAGGAAATACATCTATTTGGAGAAGATAATGAAGAAAGTGCCAATCCATGCAGTGAATGGCGCATATACATGGGAGATAGGTGACACATCAAGCGGAATATCCGAAGAGGTGGAAAGGCTGCTGGTGTATGCGTTGTATGTTGGCCATCCCGACTACAACTTCTTTGAGTTGGCCCGCCTCAACCTGCCAAAGAAAGTGTTCGGAGATTCAAGCCCAGAAGTTATACGGTCTTCTTTCAAAGGCGACCATCCTCTCAGCGACATTACCGAATACGACTATGATATGGTCGAAACGTTCGCCGACCCCGTTCAAGGCATGTGTATTTATAGCGACAAGAAGCAGAGCCTCTGGATTACACGGGATGACGAGCGTGTTCTGCTTTCAATGCTTAACGACGACACCCCTTGGGACAATTGCAAATCATACTTACGAACCATACCAGAGAGATACGCGATGAAACTTGATGAAGTTTCAATAATACAGGCCCTTGCTCGTTTCTGTATTTTGCATGGAGTTGAAGCCAATCCACTAAGAGAAAAGGACAGGACATTCATAAAACTTCATCAAAATGACAGCAACGAAATCTTTTCCTCAACAAAAGAAAACGAAGGTCATGTAAGTTATGCCTTTGTATTTGGTATTATTTTGGCAATAATCATAATTGGTCTTTGGACAGCGGTTTTCTCAAGACAAGATATTCCAACCATACTAATACCAATCATAACAATGGGCTTTATCTTCACAGAGGATTTGTATATTAAGAATGACACCACAAAAAACGCAGGAATACCCATGTTTTACATTGGCTTCCTTGTTTTGAATTTTATCGCATCTATAATTGCTTTCTGTATAGAAGGGAGCGGTAAAATGGCCCTTATCGCAGTTCTCAACATAATAGCGCCAAGTCTCTATCATAGACTACGAGGTGGTACTTTTGGTGAATAGAAAAAACATAACGAATATATAAAGGCGAGGCAGCTAATGACTGTCTCGCCTTTGTTGTAATGTCAAAATCTTTGATTCAATTCACCATTGCCTCGCACCTGTCAATGATACTATTGGCAAGACGGAATCCGTCATCGCTCACGCCCTTTGACTGATTGCCATCGTAAGTCATCGACAAGTGCATGGTGTCATAGCCCATGTTCACCAATGCAAGCAACTTCCTGTCTCGTTTCCCAACAGCATCGCGATAATCCTTGATGTCGGCACGGGTGCGGCGATCCTTGCGAACATTAAAGACCGCATCAAGAGCCATCAGGACGCCCAGCCACAGATAATTACCCGCAGCACGAACATATTTCTCGTCCTGATACATTCTGAGTTCAGGATCGAACTCTCCTCTTTCTTGAAGCGTTTCCCTTGCGTTCTCCACATAACGCCTTGCCTCTTCAATTGGGTTTGCCCTTTTCATAATTTCTCCTTTTTGTCGCTGCAAAGATACTCACAAATATCATTCCACGCCACAAAAAACTGAAATTCTTTCAGTTATTCATTCCATCCGCTGCTTCACCACCTCGAAGCAAACGATACCAGTCGCCACGGAGACGTTCAGCGAATCGATGTCGCCAGGCATAGGAATCATCAGGTGCTGGTCGAGGCGTTTGAGATAGGCGGGGCTGATGCCGTCCTCCTCCGAGCCCATCATCACGCAGAGCGGACCCGTGAGGTCGGCCTTCCAAAGGCTCTCATGCGCTTTTTCGGTGAAGCCCACCACGCGCAGTCCGCTGGCCTTCAGGAAATCGATGGCATCCTTCATATTCTCCACTCGGCACACGCTAATCAACGAAAGCGCACCCGCCGAAGTCTTCATCGCGTCACCGTTAATCAAGGCCGAGCCCTTGGAGGGAATCACGATGGCATCCACGCCAGCGGCGTAGGCCGTGCGGGCGATGGCGCCGAAGTTGCGCACGTCGGTCACGCGGTCGAGCATCAGGATGAAGGGGTCGCGCGCCTCCTCGAAGGCCGCCTGCACCACATATTCCAGCGAGCGGTACTCAATCGGGCAGATGAATGCCACCACGCCCTGGTGGTTCTTGCGCGTCAAGCGGTTCATCTTCTCGATAGGCACATATTGCACAGGCACACCGACTTTGCGGCAAGCATTGGCAATCTCGGTCAGCTCGGGCGAACGCGTTCCCGCCTGAATGAACACCTTCTCGATTTCCTTTTGGGCATTGAGTGTTTCCAGCACGGGATGGATGCCGAAAACCATATTGTTCTTGTAGTTGTCTTCCATTAGCGTAAAATTTGCGCAAAATTACTGTTTTTTTAGTACAATTTCCTAATTTTGCATCATCAAACAACAAAACCATGAAAACGATCAGACCCATCATCACCTTTATGATACTCGCTTTCGGGCTGAGAATGAATGCGCAAGTCACTGCTCCCGAACCCGTTTCGGGCAAGACCCTAGCCAAGGAATACATCACGCAGAACCTCGTCTACCCCGAGGCTGACCTCGAGCAAGGCAACAGCGGCAAAGTCGTCGTCGCCTTCCACCTCAACGCCCAAGGCGAGGCGAGCCAACACGCCGTGAAGTCGAGTTTCAGCGAAGCCGCATCGCCCGTTGCACTCCATCTGGTGAAGACGCTCCTTTGGAGCCCCGCCCTCATCAGCGGGCTGCCTTCGGATTACGATTTCGAGTACGAAGTGGAGTTCAATGCCAAGAGCTACAAACGCTATTGGAAACGCCACCAGCGACTTGAAGCGCCGCTGGCTTTGGAAGCCGACACCTCGTATAGAATTTACGAATACAAGCAACTCGAAGAAATCGCCAAGCCCTATTTTGCCGACGGCGGCAACATGGGCAAATACATCGTCACCAACATGAAGTTCCCGCCCGAGGCCAAGGAACGCGAAATCCAAGGCACGGTGCGCCTCAGCTTCGTGGTGGAGACCGACGGCAGCGTGTCGAACATCGTCGTCGTCAACTCGGTGGGCGGCGGTTGCGACAACGAGGCCGTGCGCCTTCTCCAAGGGACCATCTGGATTCCTGCCGAGAAGAACGGGAAATACGTCCGCAGTTACAGCATGCAGGACATCACTTTCAGTATCGGCAGCCGCAATTTCCAAGACGGAAACAGTTATTAGTTGACAGTTGGAAGTTGGGAGTTGTTCAGTTGTTCAGCACCATCCTTAAATTTTTGAATATTAAATCTTTAAATCAATAACACATGAAAAAAGTTTTATTTACCGCACTGGCTTTATCATTAGCCATTGTCACTTTCGGACAAGAAGAGCAACCTCAAGGCTGGACCCACAAAGGCAATGTCGGCCTCAATTTCGGACAAAGCAGCTACACCAACTGGGCTGCTGGTGGACAGAACGCCCTCAACTGGCAGGGCATCGTCAACTACGAGATCCACTATCTGAAAGGCAACTTCAAGTGGGACAACACCTTGAACACCGCTTTGGGCTACAGCTACTTCAACTTCAAGCAGAAGCCCATCAAGACCGACGACAAGATTGAGTTCACCTCGCTGGCCGGCATCAAGGCTACCGAACACCTGAACTACAGCGCCGAACTGGCCTTCCGTTCGCAGTTTGCCTATGGTTTTGACTATGAACACGACTCTACGACCTACATCTCCAAGTTCCTCGCCCCGGCTTACATTTCGTTGGGTCTCGGTGTCGAATGGGTGCCCAACACCTACTTCTCGCTCTACTTCTCGCCCGTCACGGGCCGCGTGACCATCGTCAACGACGACTATCTGGCCTCCATTGGTGCTTTCGGCGTCAACGAGCTAGATGCCAACGACACCACCCAACATGCCAAAGGCGCCAAGGTGCGCTACGAATTCGGTGCCCGCGCCGTGGCCAAGTTCCAATACCCCATTGCCAAGAACATCGACTTCAACTCGAAGCTGGAACTGTTCTCCAACTACCTCAACCACCCCGAGCGCATCGACGTGGATTGGCAGAACATGCTCGTGCTGAAGGTCAACTCGTGGCTCAACGCCAACATCGCCACCCATCTGCTTTATGACTACGACATCCCCTTCTACGACGAGGCCGGAGTGAAAATCGAGGGCTCGAAGGTCCAGTTTAAGGAAGTGCTGGCTATCGGGTTTATGATCAACTTGAAATAAGATGCTGAAAGTCGGGATTTTGTCGGACACGCATTGTACCCTCATTCCACAGCTCTTCAACTTCTTCAAGGACGTTGACGAGCTGTGGCATGCGGGCGACATCGGCAACATTGAAACAGCCAAGACTTTGGCCAACTTCAAGCCATTGCGCGCCGTTTATGGCAACATCGACGACCACGTGGTGCGCCTGCAATATCCCGAGGATTTGTCTTTCCACGTCGAGGACGTCGACGTCTACATGACCCACATCGGCGGCTATCCAGGCCATTACATGCCCGAGGTGAAGTACATTTTGGAGGAAAAGAAGCCCGACCTATATATTTGCGGGCACTCGCATATATTAAAGGTGATATACGACAAGCGGCTCAACCTACTCCACGTCAACCCAGGCGCGGCGGGCAACAGCGGCTTCCACAAGAAAATCACCTTCATCCGAATGGTCATCGACGGAAAGCAGTTCAAGGACATGGAGATCTTCGAACTCGACCGAAAGAAGGTCATTTGAAACAGAAAAGGCCGGCTCCCGCAAGGAAGTCGGCCTTCATTTTCTGTATTCATCAGCCTTAGCGAATGCGATCGGTGGAGCGGACCTTCTTGATGTCCTTCTTCAAACCCGAAGCGGCGGCAACGACCAAAATCAAGGCAGCCAAAGGCAAGAAAGCCCCCGCTTTGAAGGTCGGCGAAGCACCGATGGGGTTGCCAATCACACGGATGTAATAGGCGAAAACCACGGCAATCCAAGCCACGATGACGATAATGTCGATGCGGGCGATTTTATGCAATTTCACAAACTGGGCCAATTTGACGGCGCGGAAAAGCCCCATTGCCAGATAACCACTTAAAATCATCGCAGTCACTGCCAAGATCAAGACCGGAAGGCTGAAGGTTTTAGGATAGGGCACCGATCCGCCAGGAATTCCCGACTCAATTCCAAAAACATTGAAATTCAATATATTAGTCTCACCGTAATAACTTGCCAACGGGATAAAAAACAACAATGCGAACAGCACTGCAGCTAAGAAAAAGAAAATGGATTGCAATCTTTGTGACATAATTCTTTCGATTTAATAGTAATACAATATCTTTGTTTAGGGCGCAAAATTACGATTTTTTTCGTCAAAAAATTGCCAATTCAAAAAAAAGCCCTATATTTGCATCACTTTTTAGAGCCACACAGCCAAATGGTTTCTGAAAATGTTCCTGCGAAAATTATTGAATCACTATTCGTATTCCTCACGGAATGATTTAATCTATTATTATGTACAACATTTTTGAACTCAATGAGAAGTCGTTAGACGACCTCAAAATCATTGCCACCGAGATGGGCATCGATGACGAAAACCGCGACCGCACGCAACTCATCTATGACATCATCGACCATCAGGTGGATCATCCCGACATCAAGAAGGCTGCCAAGCCAAAAAAACAAAAACAAAAAACACAAATACCCGAGTCTCAACCCATGCCTGCCAAGGCTGCTGAGAAAGAAACCAAACAAGCTGTCGACGAGCCTGTTGCAGCCCCTGTCCCTCAAAAGGAAGAGGCCTCCAAAGTCGCCGAACCACAAGGCAAACGCGCCAAGCGTCCGCGCATCAAGAGCGCAGAGAATGCCATAAGCGAACCTACAAAGCCCGTTGAAGCCACTGTCGAGCCCCAACAGAAAAAAGAAGACGTGGTCATCAAGACGGCTTCCACCGAGACCGTAGCTCCCGAAACGCATGCTGAGCCTCAGCCTGCCCAACAGAAGCGCGAAAACTTCAAGCAAAAGCGCAAACGCATACGTGAAAACGCCACCGAAGAAGCCCAGGTTGCCGAAACACCCGCAAGCGAAGAGCCCAAAGCCAACGAAGAGAAGCCTGTCGTAGAGGAAACGCCCATGACTCCGCGCAACGAGAAAACCGAACGCAACGAGCAGCGTTTCGAGCAACGTCCGCGCCGCGACGACCTGTTGGCCCAATTCGACAGCAGCGTGAAGGCTGAAGGCGTCTTGGAAATTATGCCCGAAGGCTTTGGTTTCCTGCGTTCGTCGGACTACAACTACTTGCCCTCGCCTGACGATATCTACGTCTCGCAGTCGCAAATCAAGCTGATGGGCCTGAAGACCGGCGACACCATCCTGGGCGTCATCCGTCCGCCCAAGGCCGCCGAAAAATTCTTCCCCTTGGTAAAGGTCGACCTCATCAATGGTCGTCGTCCCGAGGAAGTGCGCGACCGCATCCCCTTCGATTATCTGACGCCCTTGTTCCCCAACGAGAAATTCAACATCACAGGACACAAAGGCTGCACCATCTCGACCCGCATCATGGACCTCTTCGCCCCCATCGGCAAAGGCCAGCGCGGCTTGATTGTGGCCCAACCCAAGACCGGTAAGACCGTCCTGCTGAAAGACGTGGCCAACGCCATCGCCGCCAACCATCCTGAGGTGTACCTCATCATCCTGCTCATCGACGAGCGTCCTGAGGAAGTCACCGACATGCAGCGCAGCGTTAACGCAGAAGTCATCGCCTCCACCTTCGACGAGCCAGCCTCGAAGCATGTGCAAATCGCCAATATCGTGCTGGAGAAAGCCAAACGCCTCACCGAATGCGGTCACGACGTGGTCATCCTGCTCGACTCCATCACGCGTTTGGCTCGTGCCTACAACACCGTTTCGCCCGCTTCGGGCAAGGTGCTCACCGGCGGCGTGGAAGCCAACGCTTTACAGAAGCCCAAGCGCTTCTTCGGTGCTGCCCGTAAAATCGAAAATGGCGGTTCATTGACCATTTTGGCCACCGCCCTCATCGACACGGGCTCCAAGATGGATGAAGTCATCTTCGAGGAATTCAAGGGCACGGGCAACATGGAGCTCCAACTCGATCGTCGCCTGTCGAACAAGCGCATCTTCCCCAGCATCGACATCGTGGCCTCGGGCACACGTCGCGACGACCTGCTGGTCGACGAGAGGACACTGGCTCGCGTTTGGGCCTTGCGCAATCATTTCTCCGACATGACCCCCGTCGAGGCCATGGAATTCCTCAAGGACCGCGTGGCCAAGACCATCAACAACGAAGAGTTCCTGATGACTCTGGACAGATAGTTTTTTTTTAGAAAACAAATCCAAAAGTGACGCACAACGATGTTGCGTCACTTTTTTTGTTTATTTTTGCGCGCATGAAAAAGGCACTTATCATATTCGCAATCACACTCTTCGTGCTGCAAGCACCAGCGCAAGACAAAGATCTGCTCAACCGAATCAGGACTGCAGGCAGCAGCGTCCAAACCATCGAAGCCGACTTGACCAACGTCAGGTTGAAAGCTGGAGTGACCACCAACCAAAGCGGCACACTCCATTTCGTATCGCCCAAAGAAATGGCGGCGGTCTTCACCACAGGTCAACACATGATTGCCAACGAAAAGAAACTCAAGGTAGACATTGGCGTGTTTCACGGTTCGTACCGCTTGCGCGAAGGCGGCATACCGAGGTCGCTGAGCAACATTTTCTTGTACGCCTTCCAAGGACGTTGCCAAGACCTCGCCGACGAGAACGATTACACACTCAAAACGAGTTCCTCGGCGCAATACTATGACGTCACTTTCACTTCAAAGAAGAAACACATTTTAGGGGTAGGCTACAAAAAGGTGGTCTTCAGGTTCAGTACCAAAGACCTAAGGGTCAAGAAAATAACGCTGACGGACTACAAAGACACGGAAGACAGCTATTCCATCACAAATGTTCATTACAACGTGAAAGTCGACAAAAGCCGGTTCCAATTCTGAAAAGGGGAAGTCAAGAAGTCAAAACGGTTTGACTAAACCGACAACACCTCTCCGTAGCAGTCAAAATAATCGGCTTGAGTAATCCTGACCTGGTAGAAACGTCCAACTTCCAGTTCATTCTCAGCGGAAACCAAGATTTCATCGTCCACCTCAGGCGAGTCGTATTGGGTGCGACCGATGTAATAATCGCCTTCCAAACGGTCGATCAAAACCTTTTCGGTTCTGCCTACTCTTTGTCCGTTGATTTCCAATGAAATATCCTGTTGGATAGCCATCAACTTCTCCACACGTTCTTGTTTCACCTCGACGGGGACATCGTCGAACATTTCGTAGGCGGGTGTTCCCTCCTCGGGCGAGAAAGCGAACACCCCTGCGCGCTCAAAACGCATGTCTTTGATGAACTGACACAGTTCCTCGAAGTCGGCCTCGGTCTCTCCAGGGAAACCGACGATAAAGGTCGTGCGGAAAGCAATGTCGGGGACATGCTTGCGTACATTCTCCACAAAGCCAATGGTTTGCTCCTTGTCCACACCACGACGCATCGCCTTCAGCAAATGCGTGCTGATGTGCTGCAAGGGCAGGTCAATGTAATGGCAAATCTTGGAATTCTCGCGCATCAAGTCGAGCAACTCATCGGGGAAACCGAGCGGATAGCCGTAATGCAGGCGAATCCACTCGAAGCCGTCGATGTCGACCAAGGCTTTCACCAACTCCACGATGTGGGATTGCCCATCGAGGTCGATGCCATAATAGGTCAGGTCCTGGGCAATGAGAATCAGCTCCTTGACACCTTGCTTGGCTAGATTTTTGGCTTCTTCGAGCAAGACCGGCATCGGAACCGAGACGTGCCTGCCGCGAATGAGCGGGATGGCACAGAAAGCGCAACGGCGGTTGCAACCCTCGGAAATCTTCAGATAGGCGTAATGTTTCGGTGTGGAAAGTACGCGCTGGCTGCAATAGTCGGGCTGAGCCTCCTCTTTCAGGATGTCGGCGGCAATCAAGTTGACGCTCTCCACGCCGTAGAAGCCGTCCACCTCGTGGATTTCCTTCTGCAAGTCCTTGCGGAAACGCTGCGAGAGGCAACCCGTCACATATAACTTACTGATTTTTCCTTGCTTGCGCAACTCGGCATACTCCAAAATCGTGTCCACCGACTCCTCCTGCGCGTCGCCGATGAAACCGCAAGTGTTGATGATGACCACATCCGATTTCCTGTCGGAATCGTGGCGGATGAGATAACGATGCTGCAACAAAGCCGCCAGATGTTCTGAGTCGACTTTGTTTTTGGAGCAGCCGAGAGTGACGATATTTAAATTAGGCTTGCGCATCACTCAAACAGCGAATCCACAAACGCCTTCCTGTCGAAAACCTGCAAGTGGTCGATGCCCTCGCCGACGCCGATGTATTTGACCGGAATCTTGAACTGGTCGGAGATGCCGATGACCACACCGCCTTTGGCCGTGCCGTCCAACTTGGTCAGCGCCAAGGCATTGACCTCGGTAGCGGCAGTGAATTGTTTGGCCTGCTCGATGGCATTTTGACCCGTAGAGGCATCCAAGACGAGCAGAATCTCGTGCGGTGCATCGGGGACTACCTTCTGCATCACCGTCTTGATCTTCGTCAGCTCACGCATCAGGTTCACTTTGTTGTGCAGACGGCCTGCCGTGTCGATGATAACCACATCGGCATCCTGCGCCACCGCCGACTTCACCGTGTCGAACGCCACGGAAGCGGGGTCAGCGCCCATGCCCTGCTGGACAATGGGCACGCCTACCCTATCAGCCCATATCTGGAGCTGGCTGACGGCAGCAGCACGGAAAGTGTCGGAAGCTCCGAGGACAACCTTCTTGCCCGCCTTCTTGAAGTTATGGGCTAACTTGCCAATGGTGGTGGTTTTGCCAACGCCGTTCACACCAACAACCATGATGACATAAGGCTTTTTGTCGGCAGGGATATCAAAGGTGGTGCCATCGCCCGACTCATTCTCCTGTAGCAAGGCCATGATTTCCTCTTTCAGAATGGTATTCAGCTCGCTGGTGTTGACGTATTTGTCGCGGGCCACACGGGCTTGGATGCGGTCGATGATCTTCAAAGTGGTCTCCACACCGACGTCGGAGGTGATGAGAATCTCTTCCAGGTTGTCGAGCACCTCGTCGTCGACGGTCGACTTGCCGATGATGGCCTTGGTGATTTTTGAGAAGACGCTGGTCTTGGTCTTTTCAAGTCCTTTGTCGAGGTCTTCTTTTTGTTCTTTTTTCTTGGTCAGGAATGAGAATAGGCCCATGATTTTCTTTTTTACAAACACAAAAAGGCTCTCCCATAATGGTTATGGAAAAGCCTGTCATTCAAACGATAATTTCAATTATCTCTTAGCAAGGAACTCCTGCACCTTGTCGGCGGGAACGACGGTCTCCTCAAAATAGTAGGCACCCGTCTTCTCAGAACGCTTCATTCTGATGACCTTGCTATAGGTCTTGTCCAAACTACGAAGTGTAGCAACTGCTTTCTTTGCCATAACTCTAAATTATTTAATCTCCTTGTGGAGGGTCATTCTTTTGAGAATCGGGTTATACTTCATCAACTCCAGACGGTCGGGAGTGTTCTTCTTGTTCTTCATGGTGTAGTATCTCGAAGTGCCGGGCATGCCGCTGGCCTTGTGCTCAGTGCATTCGAGGATGACTTTCACGCGTGCGTCTTTCTGTTTCTTTGACATTGCTTATACTCCTTTCAAATTTGGCTGCAAAAGTACAACTTTTTCAAATACCTGCAACCGTTTTTTCAAAATTTTATTCTCCTTGGATAACCTTGTTGACAATTTGCAGAATTTCAGTCTCTTGCATCAAAGCAGCGGCTTCGATTTCGGCGGCTTCCTTCAAAATCTGGGCCTTGAAAGCCTCGTCTTTGAGCGAAGCAGCGTTGATTTTGACGTTCAAATGGGCACCCATCACGGCCGAACGAGCGCACAAAGCACCCACACCAGCATCGGTGACGGAGTTCGGATTGCCCGTCTCAGCCATGGCGCGAACAACCTCGAAAGCCTTGAAAGCAACCTTCATCGTGCGGAACGGCACCTGCGTGGCATACTTGGTGGCCTCTTGGATGGCAGCGCTACGGGCAGCCTTCTCTTCGTCGGTCTTCTTCGGCAGACCAAAGGCATCCATGATCTTGTTGAAGGCGTTGGTGTCTTCATCAACGAGTTCAAGCAGCTCATCCTTGATGGCTTGACCCTTGACGGCCCAGTTGGAGAACTCTTCCCAGCGCTCGTCCCAACCTGGCTTGTGCGACGACAGGTTGGCAACCATCGTGGCCAACGAAGCGCCGAGGGCACCCATGTAGGCCGAGATGGAGCCTCCGCCCGGAGCTGGGCTCTCGCTGGCGGTCTCGTTAGCGAAGCCCGTGCAGGTCATGTCGACAAGTTTCTTCTGCGAATGGTCTTCGATGAGGTATTCGATGACCTTTTCCTTCGGGTCGAAGGGCTTGAGGTCGTCGAGGCCCATCGACTTGACGGCGATCTTCATGATTTCCTCCTCGCTCACGCCGAGGCTGCGCTGCTGCTTGGCCAAATAATAACGGCCGGCATCCATCAGCACCTTCTTGGGGATGAGGCCGACGATTTCGCAGCCCGTGACGCGCACGCCACGCGCAGCGGCCTTGGCGCAAACCTCTTCGAAGCAGACATGCACCGGCGACACGCTGATGTTGGTGATGTTCATCGACACTTGGGCGATGCCGTAGTCCTCGATGAACCAGCCGATGGCCTTGGTAGCCTTCAGCGTACCAGGAATCATAATCGGTTTGCCGTTTTCGTCCTTCATCGGCTTGCCGGTCACCTTGCCGCCTTCGCGCATCGGGCGGCCCTTTTCGCGCACGTCGAAAGCGATGGCGTTGGCGCGGCGCGTCGAAGTGGTGTTGAGGTTATAGTTGATGGCCACGAGGAAGTCGCGGGCACCGACTTGCGTTGCACCCGTGTGGGCCACATGTTCGTTCCATTCGTTGGGGCCGAAGTCGGGCTTCCATTGCTCCGTGCCGAGGCGCGAGGCCAAGGACTCATATTCACCCGTGCGGCAATAGGCGAGGTTGCGGCGCTCCTTGATGAAGGCAGCTTCTTCATAGCAATAAATCGGGATGTTAAGCTCGTCGCCGAGGCGCTTGCCCAGTTTGTGGGCATATTCGACCACCTCCTCCATCGTGATGTTGCTCACGGGGATGAGGGGGCAAACGTCGGTGGCACCTTGGCGCGGGTGGGCGCCGTGGTGCTGGCTCATATCGATGAGTTCGGCAGCTTTCTTCACCACGCGGTAGGCGGCTTCGCACACCGGCTCCGGCTCGCCCACGAAGGTGATGACGGTGCGGTTGGTGGTCATGCCAGGATCCACGTCAAGGAGTTTGACGCCTTCCACTTTCTCGATTTCAGCGGTCACTTGATCGATGATATTCTTGTCGCGGCCTTCGCTGATATTCGGCACGCATTCGATGAGTTGTTTCATATTGTCGTTTAGATTTAGATTTCCACTTGTAAGAGCAAGGGCTTACGCCGCCTGCTTATTGATCCGTCGCCCCTACGGGGCTTGGCTTTTGCGGCTGCAAAGGTAGGGCTTTTTTCGATACGAAAAAGAAATTGCAATTATTCTTGCGAATCCTCCAGCTTAAACCAAATAGGAATCTGATAAGATACTCTGACGGGTTCACCTCCGTGCATCCCGGGGTTCCACTTCGGCATAGATTCCACTACACGCAGTGCTTCTTCGTCACAGCCATGGCCAATTCCTCGAAGCACTTTAACAATGGTGACACTTCCGTCCGGCTCAACGATAAAACTAACATACACAATGCCTTGGACACCGTTTTCCTTTGCTTCTTTCGGGTATTGAATACTATTTGACACATACTCCATAAGTTTCACTTCTCCTCCCGGAAATTTGGGCATCTGCTCGACAATCTGATAAACCTCCTTTTCAGGATCTTCGATCTCACCCGTTTCAGGAACTATGACTCCTTCGGTCACCCCTTCTTCTGTCGCCCAATCCACTTCCTCAATATCACCGACAATTGCTAACGGTTCATCTTTTTTGCACGAAGTTTTCTTTTCTTCCTTCATTGTGGTATCCGTCACAGGCGCCAGCACATCGCCTTCGAGCAGATAGGCATCGTCGGGGATGGTATCTTTCTGATTGGACATTTCGGTCGTATCAGGAATGTAGGGCTCACCTTCAAGCGGCTGCTGAACAGGAGTGCTGGTGTTACACGACGTGGCCGCAAACAAGGTCCCCAGCGACATTCCAGCAAAGACTGCCGCCTTACCCATACGCTGGCGTTTCTCCAACTCGCGTTCAAGATAACGCACTTCGGCTTCGCATTTCGGGCAGGTGCCTTTGCAATCGCCTTTGTGGGTGCATTCCGAAGTAATGAATTCAATATCGTTCTCCGCCGCAATCTGCTTGCGGATTTCCTTCAGGATTTTGCAGGTTTGTTTGCCTTTTGCCATGATGTTTTTTTGTTTAGTTTCTCAGTTCTTTTGGCTCCGGGGCCACCACATCGCCTTCTATGGGTTCTTCTTCAATATAAAGATCATCTAACGTTGCTGGCTTCAATGGAAACTGAATCGTCATGACGCAATCGCAGCCCATCCGCATCCGCTTCATCTCGCCACTTTGCGTCATGTAAAAACCGTTTTCCCAACTGTAGGAGTTCATGGCATCTATCACAGGAAAATCAATTTCGGGATCAATGCTTTTATTAACTATAACCATCGATGCCACACCATCGGCACTCACATTGAACGACAGCTTCATTTCGCCTTTAAGCTTGGTGGCCTTCTCGCCCAAATTGTACGAGATGAAAGCCAACAGTTTTTCCCGACCTCCTTTAGGGACAGGTGTGTAGAACGCCGTGCCTTCTTTCTGAATTTGCTCAACAGCATAATCATAGACCTCAAAACCCAACACTTCAAAGTCAATCATTGAATACCTAAGTTGCTTTTTGATTTCAGGATTCTTTGACAGCTCTACATAATACAGCTGAGGCTCCATCGGCACGATACCCATCAAAGGCTCGGTTATGACTTCAGTCTCGCTCGAGTCGAGTGTGTCGGCAACAGGCATTTGGGCCATTGCCGCAGGAGCCGCACTCAGCAATCCGACGGAAAGCCCTGCCACCATGGCGGCCTTCCCCATGCGCTGGCGTTTTTCAAGCTCGTGCTCTAAATAGCGCACTTCTGATTCGCATTTTGGGCAAGTGCCTTTGCAGTCGCCTTGGTAGGTGCACTCAGAGGTCACCAATTCAATATCATTCTCCGCAGCAATCTGCTTTCGGATTTCCTTCAGGATCTTGCAGGTTTGTTTGCCTTTTGCCATGGTATTAGTTTTTTAGTTTAACGTGGCAAAAATACGAATTATTGTAAACAAATCGCAGTTTGAAGTGATTTTTTCTTCACCTAATGATATAATTGAACTCGTCAAAGTTCAGCACGCCCAATGTTTTCAATTGTTCCATGCTTCGCGAGACATCCTCATCGGTATTAAAATCGGGGATGTGGGGCACGCGCACGGTAATGCGTTTGGGGTCGCCGTATTCGAGAAGCCATTGCAGGTTTTCCAGCACGGTCTTGTTTTCCTTGCCCGTATAAGCCTCATAAATCCCAGGATTCATGTCCTTGATGTCGACAATGTAGCCATCGAGCACGGCATCGAGAGCTTCCACATTCTCGAATGGCACGTTGAGGCTCGTTTCGGCGAGCAACTGCCATTGACTGCCGCACAACTCTCGGAACGCCTTGATGAAATCCACTTGCAGCAAAGGCTCGCCGCCGCCGAAGGTGATGCCGCCATGCGTGGCCAGGAAATACAACTGGTCGATTTTCACCTCCTCGAAAAGTATTTCGGGCGTGTAGACACGGCTTTTCTCAACCTCCCACGATGCCTTGTTGATGCAATACTTGCAGCGCAAGGGACAACCACTGAACGCCACCAGCGTGGTGACACCCTCGCCGTCCGTCGTCAGGCGGTGGCGGCTGATGCCGAAGATTCTTGCCCTTGTCGTTTCTGGCATACTACTTGCCTTTAGTCATAGAGGTGGTCGTTATCTTCGGGGCGCAAAACAAAAACGATGCCCAGCCGTAGGTTCATGGCACTTGCGTTCATAGGTTTGAATAGGCCGATGACATTGTTGGTCGTCAAATAGACATTGCAGGTCTTAAAGAACCTACCGGCGATGCCCAGGCCGATATTGTCGTAACTGCCAGGCATCATTGTATACGTTACGCAAACATCCAGTTTCTTGTAGAAGTTGCCATTGTAGGCCAGCGTCAAGGCGGGACGGAATCCACTCCCATAGAAACAGCCCTGCAACTGGGCACTGAAGCGGTTATAGGCGTCAAGGTCGTAGTTGCCACGCAGCAGGAGATTCGTATTGAGGAAAGTGGTGTAGCGTTCCCCTCTTTCATAATCGATCTTGAAATATTGCTGCAAGGTATCAAGGAATTGCTTGCGATAGGCTTCATCCGAAACAATCAGTTGCAGTTGGTTGACATCCAAGCCATTGAAAAGGAAATCGCCATCAGCGTAAAACTGGCCGGCATCGTGGACACTTCCTTTCATCTCAATATTATTGGCGCTCCAACGGAAAAAGCCCAAGTCGCGGACGGCAGCCACAGCGCTGAACCGGTCATTAAAGCGGTATTCGGCACCAAAATCGACACCGAATCCAGGGTTATGGAAAAGGTCGCTCGCACTGAAGCCTCCGTTGCCACCAATCACGCCGTCCTTGAGGGTGATGGCACTCGGCATTGACGTGCGGACGAGGATGTCCTCCTCCAGACGCAAGGCGTAAGATTCTGGGTCGGTAAACAGCTTGACATCAACGGTTTGTGTATTTACATCACCTACGCCAAACAATAACTTGGCGCGGCCTCCTAACGAAAGTCGCTCGTTGAGGTTCCACTGATAGCCCACAGCCAACTCATGATAGAGCATAGCATTGACATCAGCGTTCACCTTGGCAGGATGGTTGTCGCCGACGAAGGCAGCATTGCCATAGCCCAACAATTGGAACAAGCCATCGTTGAATCGGGCATCGGCTTGGGCTTTTACACCATAATCAATGGTCAACAAGCCAGTTTTCAGTCTACGATAGAGCGTAAAAATGTCAAGGTTGACGTCGAGACCAACAAAATTACGCTCGTCGAGGCTATTGGCAAGTTTCCGCAGATTGTAAGCCGTAGGACGACCTTGTGCATCGAAATCGAACAGGTTGTTGTAGCGCAACGTGGTGTTGTGCACGTCAAGACCGATGTTGCCGATGACTAACGACATCACGCTTTCATAAGGCAAATCGGCAGCGGGATGGGCCTTCAGCTGATAGGGATTCATCCGCATGAAATCGACAGGACCCGCCTGCTGGGCCTGAACCGTGAGACCGAACACGCAGGCTACCAAAACCAACAAAAAACAATATATCTTTTTCATCTTCATTTATTTATCAAGATCAACAATCCCATCGTATTTTATCCTCGCCTTGGAACTAAGCTCCAGCTTCTGATTGGCATTGAGTTTCACGTCGTGAGCATCGGTATCCAACCCATAGACCATGATGATACGGTCTGAATGCACCACCTTATTTATCCTATCCTCGGTGATGTCGAGGCTAATGTTGGTGGTGGTAGGCGTGCCGTCAAATGAGGCGCTGATGAGTTGCGCTTGTGCAGCCAGCGTGTCGGTGACGACTTCATGTTCCGAGTCATACATGAAGAAACGGGCATTCAGGTTCAGCGGGAGCGTTGAGTTGAACGTCAGCTCCAGCGTCAGCATCTCAATAAGGTCGGGAAACTCTATCTGGTCCAATTTCATGTTGACCGTGTCGAGATACTGCACTTCGTCGACGGCAAAGGCGAAGGGGATTTCCACGTCGACACGCACATCGATGTCGCAGGTCTCATCGACCGTAACCAAATCATTATCATTATTGGTGTTCACGACAAAGACCGAGCTAGCCAAGGCCCTTCCCCCGCGTGCCGCTATGATACCCTGCAAGGTTTTGTCGAGCACTTCGGCGAAATCGCGTTGTGGTGGGATGGAGACCGACAACGGCATGGGATCAAAGAGAGAGAAAGGAGCAAAGCCCTCGCCCGAGACGAGAGCGGTGTCGACCTCGAGGCGTGCCGACATCTCGAACGTGTTTCGCTCGCTCAAGCGCATCCGTGCATTGTTAATCTCCAATACCCCCGAAAGATTATCTGGGAACAGGCTGAATACCGTGTCGATTTGGCTTCGTGACTCGAACCGTTCGACATAGCCTCTCATCTCGCTGAAGGCCAATTCGGTCCCCTGGATGTCAATCTCAAAGAACAACGTTGGGTCGCTGGTCCAGACAGCATTCAAGTAGATGTCGTAGTCGAAATGCAGCGTATTGACCGAGTCGGTCTCGAAACGATAGCCTTCGAGGTCGAAGCCAAAAGAGGTACCGTTGATGTCGAAGTCGAATTCCATCGCATGCCCCGAATCATCGGTGATGTCAGGCGAGCGAAGCACAACGCGATGCAAGATGCCAACGTTCGATTCGAGATTGAAGTCGAAGTGGCCTGAACGCATCACTGCCTCCAACACACCGATGTGGTCGGCCTCAAAGACCACCTTCTGTTCGAAATGGATCACGGTATCGAGCATCATGCCCGGGGTACCCACAATAGGGTTCTCGATCTCGTAATATTCATGATAAGCCAGGTCGTTGAATCGCAGCAGTTCCTCCCCTTTCACGGCACCGAGATGCTCATAAAAATAGGAATATGACAGTGTCCCGTCATCGTCGCACTGGATTAGGCTGTCGATTTGGAATCGCTCCATCATCTCCATCAAAGTGAAGGATTTGTGGGCAAGAGGAAGCAGCATCTCGCCTTCAGCGTGGACACCATCAACATTGTCTAGGTCGTAATGGTCTTTTTTGCACGAGGCCAAAAGCATGACCATAGCAAGAAGAATAATAGAAATCTTATTGATTCTCATTGTATTACACAAATTTTCCGTTCAGAATCATTTTGGCCACCTTGTTGGCGCCATAGTAATACGGCATGAACTCCAACTGCGTCATCGGTTGGGTGATGATAAGGTTGGCCAGTTTGCCTTTCGTGATGCTGCCCACTTGGTCGCTCACGCCCATGGCATAGGCTGTGTTCAAAGTGGTGGCGTTGAGTGCCTCTTCGGGAGTGAGGCGATAGCGGATGCAAGCCATCGACAGAATGAGTTGCATGTTGCCCGACGGCGAAGTGCCCGGGTTGAAGTCGGAGGCCATGGCCACGGGCAGACCCGCTTCAATCATCTTGCGTGCCGGCGAAAGCGGCAAATTGAGGAAGAACGCACAGCCAGGCAGGATGGTCGGCATGGTCTCGGTGTCTTTCAGGCATTCAATCTCCGCGTCACCCATCTGTTCCAGATGGTCGACGGAGATGGCACCATACTTGACGCCCACCTGCACGCCGCCCGAGATGGCCATCTCGTTGGCATGGATTTTCGGGCGCATGCCGTATTTGATGCCCGCCATAAGGATGCGTTCGGTGTCCTCGACGGTGAAAAAGCCCTGATCGCAGAACACGTCGATGAAATCGGCCAAATCCTCTGACGCCACCAGCGGAATCATCTCGTTGATGACCAAATCCACATAGTCCTCCTGATGGCCGCGATACTCCATCGGAATGCCGTGTGCCCCGAGGAAATTCGACTTGATGGTCAAGGGTGAGTTCTCCTTCAGCCGGCGGATGACGCGCAGCAGCTTCAGCTCGCTTTCGGTGGTCAGGCCGTAGCCGCTCTTGATTTCGATGGCGCCCGTGCCCATGCGCATCACTTCATCGAGGCGCTGCTGGGCCATGTCGTAGAGTTCGTCCTCCGAAGTGGCCGCCGTTGCCTTGGCCGAGTTGAGGATGCCTCCTCCCCTCTTGGCGATTTCCTCATAGCTGAGGCCGCGAATCTTGTCGACGAATTCCATCTCGCGTGAGTTGGCATAGACCAAATGCGTATGCGAGTCACAGAAAGCGGGCATCACCACACTACCTTTCACATCGTAAACACGATGATTTTCAGCAAGATATTTTCTGCATACCTCGGAGTCCATCGGACCGTAATCGGCGATTTTCTTACCTTTTATATATAAGAAAGCATTCTTGATTCTTCCCGTCGTGGCCATTTCGGCGCCACGTTTCATCAGTCGGCCCTCTTCCTCGATGCCGACCAACTCTTTGATGTTGACGATTAACATATTTCTTTGAAAATTTGCCGCAAAGGTAAAGAAAAAACATGCATTTGCATGATTTTTGCTATTTTTGCCCACGAAAAATCGAACCATAATGAAAAAAAGCATCATCACTGCACTTATCGTTTTGGCCTTGGGCATCACGGCCAACGCACAAGAAAAGAAAGAGGAATCGAAAGTCAAGCACTTGACCTACAAGGAGTTTCTGAGCAAGGTTTGGGATTTCGAGAAAGACCCGAACACCTTTAATTATAAGGGCAAGTTGCCCGCCGTCATCGACTTCTACGCCGATTGGTGCGGTCCGTGCCGCCGTGTGGCGCCTATCATGGAGCGCATGGCCGAGGAATACGACGGCAAGCTCCTCGTTTACAAAATCAACACCGACCAAGAGCGCGAATTGGCCTCGGCGTTCCAAGTGCGCAGCATCCCCATGGTGCTGTTCATCCCGATGGAAGGTCAGCCGATGATGCAAGTCGGGGCAATGCCCGAAGAAGGCTATAGGCAAGTCATCACGGAACAGTTGCTGAAATGACGCTTTTCACTACCGCGTATTTCCCGAGCATCAGCTACATGGCGCGTTTTCTGCAAGAAGACGCGCCTGTTATTGAAGTGTGGGAGACCTACCACAAGCAGACCTATCGCAACCGATGCTGCGTGATGACGGCCAATGGCGTGGAAAGCTTGAGTGTGCCCGTCGTCAAGGTGAACGGCAACCACACGATGACCAAGGACATGGCCATCAGCTACAAGGAGCCTTGGCAGCAGGTGCACCGTCGCTGCTTGGAGTCGGCTTACAAGGCTTCGCCTTATTTCGACCATTATTTCGACACCATCCGACCACTTTTTGAGACCCGTTTTGAGCGCCTCATCGACTTGAACGATGCGGCATTGGCGGCAGTGCTGAAGATGCTGAAAATAAAGATGGAAATTGTGCATACGACAGACTTTGTGCGTGAGGCAGAAAATGATTTGCGTGAGGCGTTTAGCCCGAAAATGATTGGCGAAAACGATTCGTTTCCTGCTTATTATCAGGTTTTTGACACCAAGTTTCCCTTCGCGGCGGATTTGAGCGTGCTGGATTTAGTGTTTTGCGAGGGGCCGGAGGCGGTTACTTACTTGAAACAATTGTATTAATCACAAAACCTACAAAACTTCCAAAACAGCTTTTGTCAAGGCAACGTCGCCAACCGGCTCCGTTGCTAGCCGCCGACCTAGGTCGGCTTGCGTTCGGTCGAAGAACTAACATTTTTTCATCTATTTTTGTTGCAACAGAAAAAATAATTGTATCTTTGCAGAATAATTCAACATATTTGTTGATTTAATACCGATTTTACGACTTAAATCATCATATAATTTAGTTTATAATGGAAGACTATTCAGAATATTCAGTGACCGAATTGGTGAGGCTTTTAGGCTCACGTTTCAAGGATTATCGGTTGAGAGCCAACATGACTCAGAAAGAAGTGGCAGAGATGTCGGGCCTGTCCATGATGACCATCCATCGGTTCGAAAACGGCATGGTCAAGAACATCTCGCTCAGCACTTTTCTACTGCTATTGAAAGCGGTTGGGAGCATCAACGACCTGAACGAACTGATGCCCGAACAGCCTGAATCTCCTTATTTGTATGACGAAAACCAGAAAAAGGCGCAGCGTGTGCGGCATAAAAAATGAAAGAAGTCTTGAAAATATTTCTTTGGGGTATGGAAATCGGCCGCTTGGCGTGGCACGAAGGCCGGCACATATCCTATTTCAACTACAATCCCGAGTTCCTTCACGGAAATCTCGACATTGCACCATTGGCAGCGCCCATCCATCATCCCTTAAGTACACGTGCCATCTTTGGTGAGATGGAGCGCATTTACCAAAAACTACCCTCTTTCATCGCAGACTCGCTTCCCGATGCATGGGGCAACCAACTCTTTGACCAATGGCGCAAAGAGAACCACCTCTCCGAAAGAAGCGTGACACCATTGGAAAAATTGGCGTTCATAGGCAAAAGAGGTATGGGAGCGCTGGAGTTTGTGCCAGAGATAGACCGTGGCGCAATGACTGACAAGATCGACATCAAAGCCCTGGCATCCTTGGCTGAAAGAATTGCCATCGAGCGCGAAAACGTGAAGATCCTCCCCGACGAGTCCCATACCCTGCAATCACTGATTTCCGTCGGGACTTCGGCAGGAGGTCGTCAGCCCAAAGGTATCATCGCCATCCATAAAGAGACGGGGGAGATTCGCTCCGGACAGGCCGATGTCGACCCCAACTATGATTACTGTCTATTGAAATTTGGTGACGAAGAGCGTTCATCTGCCGAGTTGGAACAGACCTATTACGAAATGGCCTTGGCAGCAGGCATCAACATGATGGAATCGCGCTTGCTCGAAGTGGAAGGCACAAAGCATTTCCTGACCAAGCGGTTCGACCGGAACGAGACAGGAAAACTCCACACCCAAACCCTTGCGGCAATGGACCCAGAAGCCGACAGTTACGAAAGACTGCTGACCGTGTGCAGGAAACTGCATCTGCCTGAAGTGGATTGCCAAGAAGTGTTCCGAAGACTTGTGTTCAACATCCTGGCCAACAACACCGACGACCATCACAAGAACTTCACATTCATCATGAACCGTCAAGGAATGTGGAGGCTCTCACCCGCATACGACCTGACCTATATTTTCGACACAGGGGGCTATCTGCCCAACAAGGATCATTGCCTGATGATTGGCGGAAAGATTCGAGATATCAGCCACAAGGACATTATTTCCTTTGCTGACGAAAACGGCATCCGCACACCAGAGTCCATCATTCGTAAAGTGGCATCTGCCGTGGCTTCTTTCAGGACTTTGGCGCAAAGGAATGGTGTTAGAGACGAATGGATAGGCCGCATAGAAAATTGTTTGTCAGAACACCTTTCGGCATGGGGATTCATTGCCAACCCAAAGTCATTCTCGTTTTCGGTTCCACCACGGCACGACATTGAGGATGCACACATTGAAGCCGCATACAAAGGCAATTTTCATCTGCATGCCACCATTGATGGCAAGGCATACAAATACATTCTCCGCATGGGCACTCAAGACCATAACGAGATAACCGAAATAGGATTGTCGAACCTAACCGAAGAAATGATGAAAGAATTGGTGAGTCGGTTTTTGCTTCCAAAGGCATATCCTCACTTCACCTGAATCTCCAACCCCGACCAGTCTTTGCTCTCGGTCAGCAAGTCATAATAATGGCAGATGTTCTCCTCGGTGATTTTCTCGCCGTTCACCGAAACGATTTGGTCTCCGACCTTGAACTTTTCGTTGCCATCAATGAGGCGTTTCAAGATGCGCAAAGTGCCGTCGGCGGTAGAAATGCTGTAACGCCTTTGTGGCAATTCCATCGTATTCGCTACATGGGGCTTGGCATAGACCTTTTCCTTATAGTGGTCAATAATCCAATCGAAACGCTTGATATATTGCAAGCCCACGTTGTTATTGGCAAGATTGCTTTCCAAGAACATAACAGGCGCGGTTTCGCTGTTTCCTGCAAATTCCACCTCTGTTTGGGGCGCGATGACAAAATGTTGTTTCTTTGTTGTGCCACCCATCGCTACCCCAAAAGAGCCTTCATAAAGCAGGTCGTCCTCGTTGTGGTTTTCCACTCTTTGGGCATCCAATATGAGAATCCCATTGCCATTGCCAGTGTCGAACAAGCACTCTTGCTCAACGCCGTTGATGGTGGGATAGACGAACAATACACCATACTCAAACTTGCACTTGACTGGAAGGTATGCCAAAGAATCTATCTCCTTCCGATCCATTCTGTAAACCTTGTTGTGGGTGAAGTCCAACTGGTAACAACCTATTCCAATTCCATTGAAGCCTAATATGGTAAAGCGATTGATAGCACTCTCTTTGTCACAAGCCCGACATGGTTCCATTAAAATGGCGTTGCCAAAAGCCTCACCCACACACATCGGTGTCTTGACGGTGACAGGAATACAGGTCGTCCAGACCTTTGCTTTCTTGTCAGCACCATTGATTGGTACTTTGTAAAACTTCATTCCATCAGGCTTGGTTTCATCGGAATAGAACAAAACTGCGGTGGGATTTGCGCCCGTGTCATACAAGACCGTGTCTTCCACTCCGTTCACCTCAGCCCTCATCAGCATTTGGTGCGTGTTCTCATTGATAACAAAACGGATCGTATCGTCATCGACCTCACTATTGTCGTTATAGCGACGCATGTGGGTGTCAGTTCTTTGCACATGAATGGCATAACCGATGATGCCGTCGCATGAAGTCAATACAGCAACCGTTGCAATTAGTGCTACCAGTTTCCGTATTTTTTTCATTTTCAGTGTATTTATATGTTTGTTGTTTTCCTTTTTCGGGGCGCTGCCGTAGGTCGCTGACCTACGGTTACTATAGTCGCGTCTTTCAGACGCTGCGGGTCACTTCTCGGGATAAGCAATCCTTACGTGATAAATACTCATCAACTTCTTTTTCAGCACCTTGCGACAAGTTTCGATGTCGCGTAGGGTGAGGTCGGTGTTGAGGAACTGACCCGCTTCCATCTGCTTGTTGATGATGTTATCAACTAAATCGCTGATTTTCTTTTCGTCAGGCTCCTTCAGACTGTGGGAGGCCGCTTCGATGCTGTCCGCCATCATCAGGACGGCCGTCTCGCGCGAGAACGGCGCCGGACCGTGATAGGTGAACGGTGTCGGGTCGATTTCCTCATCAGGATGCGCCTTTTGCTCGTTGATGTAGAAATAATCCGTCCGACGCGTGCCGTGATGGGTGCGGATGAAGTCGATGATACGTTCGGGGATATGATTCTTGTGCGCCAGCTCGATGCCATCAGTCACGTGTGAGATGATGATTTCGGCACTTTCCATATTGGAAAGGTCGTTGTGCGGACTATAGGCTCCGTGTTGGTTTTCAGTGAAATACATCGAATTCTTTATCTTGCCAATATCGTGATATAAAGCTCCTGTACGCGCCAGTACCGTGTCACCACCGATTTCGAAGAGCACTTCCTCGCAAAGATTGGCCACCTGGATGGAATGCTGGAAGGTGCCTGGTGCCGTGGTGGCAAGTTCGCGCAACAAAGGGCTGTTGGTATTGCTCAACTCCAGTAACGACAGCGATGTGGTGAGCCCAAAAACACGCTCCAAAATGAGGATGATCGGTTGTGCAAGCATCGTGAACAAACCGTTTAAGACCAAGAGGAACACCACTTCCCAGTCGACATCGCTCGTTGTGAGGAAAGTGAAGGCGAGATAAACCAACAGATAGCCCACGAAGACGAACAAAGCCGCCTGCACAAAACGATGGTGGGCGCGCGTGTTCGACATACCGAACACCGTGATGACCGTAGCCACCAACTGCATAAAAACGAACTGGAAAGGATTGGGCACGGCCAACGAAATCAACATCACGGCAAAGACTTGGGTGGAGAAAGCCAAACGCAGGTTGAAGAACGCGCCCACCATAATGGCCAGCAAGCACACGGGCATCATATAAATCAGGCCAGGCGCCAATCTGACCAAAACGTACGAAGGAATGATAATCAGCAGCATAATAGTGAGCAGCAGGACAATGTTGCGCAACTCGGAAAAGATTTTCTTGTGCAACTTGTTGCCATACAAGCCCATCAGCGTGAAGATGAGCGCGACGAGGAAAACTTGGCTCAGCAACACCCGCAGCGACTCGTCGCTCGACATCGAGCGCGAGGTATATTCGCGCTGCAGCGAATTGAGCACGGCATAGGTACGGGCGTCCACGTTCTGTCCCTCCGAAACGATGAGTTCGTCCTTTTGCACCATGCCGTTGGTCAGCGATACGGCAGCCTCGGCCTTGTCGATTTCCTGGTTGGTGAGGTCGGCATTATAGAACACGTTTTGGCGCAAAGCCCCTTTGAGCAAATCGGAAAGCAATTTGGCTTCAATGTCGGTCTCTGCATGGCCCAAAATGGATTCCACAGCCTCGTTGGCCGTGTTCATGCTATAGAGTTCCCCATAGCGGGCCGAGCGCATCACGCGGTTGCGGATGACGCTCACCTCGCTGGTTGGCGAGAGACCTTTGGTAGCATTGTTGTAGGCGACAATGCCTCGATCCTGAATGGAGTCGAACACGTTGAAAAGGAAGTCGAGGTTGCGGTCGCGGTCAAGATGGCTCTCGGCGTTCCATCGGGCATCGAAGTTGACAAACAGCAAGTTACGCGAAGCCATCATTTCGTCGTCGTTGAAAACGAAGATCGGCTTCACAGCGTTTCGGGCCGCCTCACGTTCGGCATTTAAAGTTTCGTAGTCCTTGTAAATCGGGAAATCAAACGGAGCCATCAAACTCTCGTGCTGCCAGGGTTTGGAGAGCTGGAACTCGTATTTGAATTTGCCCGTGCGTGGCATCTGCCAGCAGACCAAAACAATCGCGACAAGAAAGGCCGTCACCTTGGCGATGGTGTAATAACTATGCCTTATTTTATTGAAAAAATCTTTTATCTTACTCATAAACAATGATTTACACAAACGCTTCATTAGAAAAAGCGTGTGCTAAATTAAAAAAAAGACCAATTCCTTGAAAAAAATTGACGAAAAAAGGCGATTTGCACTGCTTTGTTCGCTAATTTAGCGGCCAGAAAACAACTATTAATATGACTTACGGCATCTGCAACCTATCCGCCATCGCCATGCGCAAGGAAGACCGACACGCATCGGAGATGGTCAGTCAACTGCTTTATAACGAGACTTATACGGTTTTGGATAAAACCCAGGAATGGGTTTTGATAAAGACTGAAAATGGGCAGTCGGTCCTTCGACAGGCTCAGGAACCTCAGCTTTACTACGAAGGCTGGATTCAGGCGAAGCAATTCCATGAAATCAGCACGGAAGATTTCTATGACTTGAAGGCGAAACGGCCATTCCTTATTAATAAAGCTATCGCCGAAGTCGGAGGCAAGTTTTTGACTTTGGGCACGCCGCTTTACGAGCCACATCCTGACGCGGTGGAAATGCCAGCGCAATTCCAGCCGGAGTTGTTGGTTGAGAACGCAAAAAAGCTGCTCGGCGCGCCTTATCTTTGGGGAGGTCGCACGGCCTTCGGCATCGACTGCTCTGGGCTGGCGCAGGTTTGCGCCCGCATGGCCGGTCTCACGCTACCTCGCGATGCCTCGCAGCAGGTGAAATGTGGCGAGTGGGTCTATTTCCTGCAAGAGACGCAACCAGGTGACCTCGCCTTCTTCGGCGAAGAAGACGGTCACATCACCCACGTAGGCATCGTCATGGGCGACGAGCGCATCATCCACACCTCGGGCGAGGTGCGCATCGACTATCTTGACCAGACAGGCATATTCAATAAGGAACGGAATGAGCATACACATTTGCTGCAGGCTATCAAACGGTTGAATTGATTGCGAAAAATTTCGCAACGGCGTTTTTCGCAATGATTTTTACTATATTTGCAACCGCAATTTTTGAATCTTAAATCTTTAAATCTTAAATAACAAAATGAACAACGCACTGATTACATTTGCGAAGCCCGACAACGAGCCGGTAAAGGCTTACCGTCCGGGCAGCCCGGAGCGCATCGAGCTCCAAAAGGAACTGGAAAGACAATCGAACGAAGTCGTCGAAATCCCCGCCATCATCAACGGGCAGGAAGTCCGCACCGGCGACATGGGTGAGGTCGTCATGCCTCACGACCACAAGCACGTCATCGCCCGCTACCACAAGGTTGGCGAGAAGGAAGTCCGCATGGCCATCGATGCCGCCCAAGCCGCCAAACACGACTGGGAGAACACGCCTTGGGACGAGCGCGCCGCCATCATGGCACGCATCGGCGAGATGCTGGCCACCAAGTACCGCGCCCGCATCAACGCCGCCACGATGCTCGGACAGTCGAAGAACTGCTTCCAGGCCGAAATCGACAGCGCCTGCGAGACCATCGACTTCTTCCGCTACAACAACTACTACGCCAGCAAGCTCTACGCCGAGCAGCCCGCTTCGGCCAACGACCAGCTGAACCGCACCGAATACCGTCCGTTGGAAGGTTTTGTGTTCGCCATCACGCCTTTCAACTTCTCGTCCATCGCCTCCAACCTGAACATGACGCCCGCCTTGATGGGCAACACCACCATCTGGAAGCCCTCGACGACCGCCCTGCTGTCGAACTACACCGACATGCGCATCTTCATGGAAGCCGGTCTGCCCGCCGGCGTCGTCAACTTCCTGCCTGGCAAGGGCAGCGTCATCAGCGGCGTGGCCCTGAAGGACAAGAACTTCAACGCCATCCACTTCACCGGCAGCACCGCCACCTTCAAGAGCCTCTGGAAGACCACCGGCCAGAACCTCGACCTCTACAAGTCGTATCCGCGCCTCATCGGTGAGACTGGCGGCAAGGACTTCATCTTCGTCCACAACAGCGCCGACCCGCAAGAGGTGGCCGTGGCCATCGTGCGCGGCGCCTTCGAGTACCAAGGCCAGAAGTGCTCGGCCGCCTCGCGTGCCTACATCCCCGCTTCGATGTGGAACGACGTGAAGAACCGCGTGGGCGACATGATGAGCACCATCAAGATGGGCGACGTGAAGGACTTCACCAACTACGTGAACGCCGTCATCGACGAGGCCTCGTTCGACAACTGCAAGGGCTACATCGACCGCGCCCAAGCCAGCAACGACGCTGAGATCGTCTTCGGTGGCCACTGCGACAAGAGCGTGGGCTACTTCGTGGAGCCTACTGTCATCCTCGCCAAGGTGCCGAACTACGAGAGCATGGTGGAAGAGATTTTCGGACCCATCATCACCATCTATGTGTACGACGACAACAAGTTTGAGGAGATGCTGGATGTGTGCGACCAATCGTCGCCTTACGCCCTCACCGGTGCCTTCTTCGGCAACTGCCTGAAGGCCCAAAAGATTGCCAACGACAAGCTGCGCCACGCAGCCGGCAACTACTACGTGAACGACAAGCCCACGGGGGCCGTGGTCGGCATGCAGCCCTTCGGTGGTGCCCGCGCCAGCGGCACCAACGACAAGGCCGGCGGCCTCTGGAACCTCATCCGCTGGACCAGCCCGCGCGCCATCAAGAACACGTTTGTTCCTGCTGCCGCTTATGGGTATCCGTTCCTAGCTAAGGATTAATAAATGTAAACGACGATTAATATTAATCACGATTTACATTATCTTGAAAAAAATCCGCCGAAAATGCTTGGCGGATTTTTTTCTTTTTGTATCTTTGCGGCGTGAATGTAAATGACGATTTATATAAATAACGATTCATATTATGAAATTCTACGACAGGGAAATGGAACTGGAGCTGCTGTTGCAAAGCGAAAAGCAGACCGAAAGGTCGGCGGTGTTCACCGTGCTGACGGGACGCCGCCGCGTGGGAAAGACCTCGCTGATTAACAAGGCTTTGGAAGGCAAGAACGTCGCTTATCTCTTCGTCTCGAAAGACAGCGAGGCGGTGCTTTGCCAGAAGTTCCAGCAGACGATTCAAGAGCAGCTGGGCATCCAAGTCTATGGCCAAATCAGCCGCTTCCGCGACTTGTTTGAGGTGATTATGAAAGAGTCGTTGCAGCGGCATTTCACCGTTTTCTTCGACGAGTTCCAGAACCTCCAAAAGGTGAATCCCGCCATCTTCAGCGAGATACAAGACCTTTGGGACCGCTATCATCGCGAGTCGCACCTGCACTTGGTGGCCTCGGGCAGCATCCAGTCACTGATGAAACGCATCTTCGAAGACGAGAACGAGCCGCTTTACGGTCGCCCCACCTCGAAATTCACCCTCCTGCCCTTCCGCATCGAGGTGCTGAAGCAAATTTTCCGCGACCACTGCCCCAACTACAAGAACGAGGACCTGCTCTGCCTCTATATGATTACCGGCGGCGTGGCCAAATACGTTGAGTTGTTGATGGACGCGCAGTGCTTCACCAAGGAAAAAATGCTCAACTACGTTTGCCGCCCTGATTCCTACTTCCTCACCGAGGGCCGCGACCTGATGTATCAAGAGTTTAGCGACGATGGAAACACCTATTTCTCTGTGCTACAACTGATTGCAAGCGGCATGACCAAACGCAGCGAGATTGACGGCGCGATGCAAAAGGACATGGGCGTATATTTGCAGAACTTGGAGAAGAACTTCATGCTCGTGAAGCGCCTCAAGCCCGTGCTGGCCAAGCCCAACAGCAAGGTCTCGGCCTACGAGATTTCGGACCAGTTCCTGCGCTTTTGGTTCCGCTTCATCTGGCCTTACCAGTCGCTGATTGAGCGCCAACAACTGGGGGCATTGCGGCAGAATATGGGGAAATATTACGAAAAATTCTCGGGTCGCACGCTCGAACAGTATTTCCAAGCCAAGGCGATGGAATCGGGCGAGTTCACGATGGCCGGCAACTGGTGGGACCGCAAAGGCGAAAACGAAATCGATATGATTGCGCTGAACGAATTCGAGCACACGGGCATCGTGGCCGAAATCAAGCGCAATCCTGAGAAAATCAACCCCAAGACACTTGAGGAACGCGTCAAGGCCTTGCCTGCAAATGCCTTCGGGAAGTACGAGCTTTCGCTTCAATCTTTATCAATCGAAGATATGTAAACTACAATTAATATTAATTGTAGTTTACATTATATAAAAGCAATAGAGCAAAAATGTTCGACGGATTCCTATACAAACCATTTTTATTCCTATATTTGCAACAATTAAACGAATAAACAACAAACAACTAAACAACATAACATGGTAAGCTACAAAGAATTAGGGCTCGTGAACACCCGTAAAATGTTCGCCAAGGCGGTCAGCGGCGGCTATGCCATCCCGGCCTTCAACTTCAACAATATGGAACAGATGCAGGCCATCATCATGGCGGCGGTCGAGACCAAGTCGCCCGTCATCCTGCAAGTGTCGAAAGGCGCGCGCAACTACGCCAACCAAACCCTGCTGCGCTACATGGCCCAAGGCGCTGTGGAATACGCCAAGGAACTCGGCTGCGCCCATCCCGAAATCGTGCTCCACTTGGACCACGGCGACAGCTTTGAGCTATGCAAGTCGTGCATCGACATGGGCTTCTCGTCGGTGATGATTGACGGCTCTTCCCTGCCCTACGACGAGAACGTGGCCCTCACCCGCAAGGTCGTTGACTACGCCCACCAGTACGATGTGACCGTGGAAGGCGAACTCGGCGTGCTGGCTGGCGTGGAGGACGAAGTGGCCGCTGAAGAAAGCCACTACACCAAGCCTGAGGAAGTCATCGACTTCGTCACCAAGACCGGTGTGGATTCACTGGCCATCAGCATCGGCACCTCGCACGGCGCCTACAAGTTCACTCCCGAGCAGTGCACCGTCGACCCTGAGACGGGTCGCCTCGTGCCGCCTCCGTTAGCTTTCGACGTTCTCGAAGCCATCGAGAAGAAGTTGCCCGGTTTCCCCATTGTGCTGCACGGCTCGTCGTCGGTGCCGCAAGATGAGGTGGACACCATCAACCAATATGGTGGCTCGCTGAAAGCGGCAGTCGGCATCCCCGAGGAGCAGCTGCGCAAGGCCGCCAAGAGCGCCGTCTGCAAGATCAACATCGACAGCGACAGCCGCTTGGCCATGACCGCCGCCATCCGCAAAGCCTTCGCCGAAAAGCCCGCCGAATTCGACCCGCGCAAGTATCTTGGTCCCGCTCGCGACAATATGAAGAAACTCTACGAGCACAAGATTATCAATGTGTTAGGCTCGAACGATAAATTAGAGGCTTAATATCATGGGAAAACTGCAAGACGCTCACGTTTTCAGCCAAGAGAAAGGTGCTATAGCGAAATTTTTTGTTTTTTTAGCAATTTATGCTTCCGCTATGTTTACCTCACATCTTTTTGTGTCGCTCGTTGAGCATCAACCTGTCAAATGCTGGGAAAGCCTTTTGGTGTTGCTCATCCTTGCGACTGTTGTTACAGCGGATTACTTCATCGCCAGATTACTCGCCTATCGCACCAAGATTTTTCCCAAGACTGAAAACCGCGAAGGCCTGCACGGCGTGAGTTTCATCTTTCTGTTGGTGATTTCCGTCATCGTCGCATTGCTTATCGCATAAAGCAAGTACAGATTTTTCAAGTCAGAACGAAAAATGCGTCAAATGGTTTGGCGCATTTTTTTGTTGCCTTTTGGTGAAAAGTTGTATCTTTGCCTCGTAAACGCAAAAACAGACGAGCCATGAGCGAAGCAACATTATCCAACCTGCTTGAATATTTATACGAAACACTCACACCCGACAACATGCGTTGGATGGCGATGCACTTGATGGAGCACGCCGATTCCGACGGGAAAAGCCTAAAACCTTATTCGATTGAAGAGCTGCATCAAATGGTGGCAGAAGGCGAGCAACAATTTGCCGAGGGAAAGTGGCAAGACTCGGAAGATATGTTCCGTGAATTGGAAGAGGAGTTTGCCAACGAAAAACTTCAATATTCAGAAGCAGTATGAGAGTTCGATGGAATGACGAATCGAAAAAGCGATTACGCCAAACAGCCCAATACATTAGAAAAGTGTATGGAGAAAAGGCCAAAGAAGGCTTTCTCTTAGAAGTGAGATATACGAATACGCTTCTTGGCCAGAATCCCAACATGGGTCCTTTGGAAACGTTTTTATCGGACCTACCTTCCAAATACCGAAGCATTGTTGTACGCAGCCAAAACAAAATTGTATATCGTGTTGTGGACGACCACATTGAAGTCGTTGCCTTCTGGGACACCCGCCGCGAACCGAAAAAGCAGGCCGAGCAAGTGGAAGGACACAAATGATTAACCTTACATTATGAAAAAAGTTTTCATACTCGCAATGTTGCTACTGATTGCGCTGGCTATCTCGGCACAAGAAAACGTTTCTGCCCATGACTACCCCCTTGGCATCGCCAATGAAAAGAGCCTCTGTAACCCCTTAGCAGCCAACGGCACTATGCGCCTTATTATACACGACCCATTAGGTTGGGGCGTGATAATATATCGCGTTGAAGGAAACCAAATATATCGTAAGAGAATAAGTGCCTATGGGGACGAACTAAAAGATAATGAATTTTATAAGCTCACTGATGACGAACTCGACTCGGTGACAATGGTAGTGGATGCCTTTCATCGTGCCGGACTACCCGATGATGAAATTGGTTGTGTAATTGATGGTTGCACATTCGAATTGGAATACATAATGAAAGGCCAATATCATCGCTACATCAATAATAGCGGTATTGCTCCGCCACAACTTAAAGCTATCATGGGACTTTTGTGGAACACATACAAAAGAAAGTTACCAAGTTTTATCCCTATTCAAGTAACGAGCATCGTACCAAATATCAAATTTCAATATTCTATTGGAACAGCGTACTCCTGTATGAGCGACACACTGACAATCGGGTATTTGCTTGTTCCGAAGGAAGACGAACATTCAATGCAAATGTTCAACAGAAGTGTGTCTGTGGACCTTTGGGACGAGGCTGTAGGGATTAGCCAAAAGAGATTTGTGCCAGATTTGACAGATGTACAGCAAGCCGAAGTCGTTTTGGCCGAGGTGATGAGAGACGGTGTACTTCCCAAGATGGGACGATACAACCGAAACATCGGAAACCTTGATAACTACACCAAATACGAAAGAACGTATGGCTTCTATTACAATGAAAAAGAGGAGAAATGCGTCTATATCCAAATGGAACTATCTGATTCTTCTTTTCCTCGTTTTTATGTTGGATTCGGTAAGTTTTGGGATGGCTGTGATACGGTTGTATATATTAACCTCAATTTAGAGAAACACGAAGTCATCAGAGCATATCCGAGCACTTGCCAGAGTTATTGATTACATGTAATACCCTACGGTTTGCACTATAATAGGGAAGTTTTTCACGCCAAAAGGAAAAAGTATCGCAAAAAGCACTATTTTTGCGATACTTTTGTTATAGCTTATATGGTCATGGATGCAGATAGAAAAGAAAGAACGGAAGCGAAGCTTATCGTTGAAGTGCGCCAAATCGTGCAAGCAGCACGCGAGCGCTCCTACCATGCCGTCAATACCATGCAAATCGTGAGCAACTGGTTAATCGGGCAAAGAATTGTCGTCCAAGAGCAACAAGGCAAAGACAAAGCCGATTATGGCAAGCATATTATTGAGATTGTTTCAGATGCGCTTACTGAAGAATTTGGCAAAGGATATTCAGAGACGAATGTTAGAAATATGAGAAAGTTCTATCTCACATTCAGCAACTTACAAATTCAGCAGGCAATGCCTGCTATTTTTCAGTCTTTACCTTTTGCAATTCAGCAGGCACTGCCTGCCGAATTGCCAGACTCGATTCCACTGTTCCCGCAACTGACTTGGACGCATTATGAACGACTGATGAGGGTTGAAAGCGAAACAGCCCGATTATGGTATTTGAACGAAGCCGCCAAACAGATGTGGAGTTACCGCACCCTCGACAGAAACATCAGCACACAATATTATGAAAGGCTGCTCCTCTCACAAGAAAAAGAGCCAGTCATTGCTGAAATGAAAGAAAAAACAGCTGCTTTCCAGAAAGATACGGCCGCTTTCATCAAAAACCCAATCATTGCCGAATTTTTGGGACTTCAGCAACATGCTTCCCTTCATGAATCAACACTCGAAGAAGCCATCATCACCAATATGCAACAGTTTCTGATGGAACTGGGAAAAGGATTCGCTTTTGTAGCCCGCCAGCAACATATCCGCACAGAAGAAAACGACTATTTCATCGACCTTGTGTTCTACAACTACATACTGAAATGCTTTGTTCTTATTGATTTAAAAACCAACAAACTAAGTTATCAAGATGTAGGGCAGATGGATATGTATTTACAATTGTATGACCAATTGATGAAACAACCCGACGACAATCCAACTATCGGAATCATCCTTTGTTCTGACACCGACAGTGATGTGGTTCGTTACTCGTCGCTTTCGAAAAATGAGCAACTTTATGCTTCAAAATACAAACTTTATTTACCAACGGAAGAAGAATTACGCCGTGAGATTGAACGACAAAAAGAACTATATTTGATTAGACAACAAACAAATAACGATTAGATAACAATGAACCTCAATCCCTTAACAGCCATATCGCCCATCGACGGGCGTTACCGTTCCAAGGCCGTAGAATTGGACGACTTTTTCAGTGAATTTGCCCTCATCCGCTATCGCGTGATGGTCGAAGTGGAGTATTACATCGCTTTGTGCGAACTGCCCCTGCCGCAACTCGAGAAGTTCAACGGCGACTACGACGACCTGCGCGCCATCTACGAGGAATTCCAAATCGAGGACGCGCTGGAAATCAAGGAAATAGAAAAAGAGACCAACCACGATGTGAAAGCCGTGGAATACTTCCTGAAACGTCGCTTCGACGAGCTGGAACTCACCGAGTTCAAGGAGTTCCTGCATTTCGGCCTCACCTCGCAGGACATCAACAACACCGCCGTGCCGCTCTCGATGATGGAGGCGCACAAGCTGGTGGTGAAGCCCGCCTTGGAAGACCTCATCGAGAAGCTGAAAACGATGGCCGAGGAATGGCGCGACATCCCGATGCTGGCCAAGACCCACGGTCAACCCGCCAGCCCGACACATTTGGGCAAGGAGATTTATGTCTTCGTAGAGCGCCTCAACGACCAGATGAAGATGCTCAACGCCGTGCCGTTCACCGCCAAGTTCGGCGGCGCCACGGGCAACATGAACGCCCACAAGGTGGCCTACCCCGACATCGACTGGCCCGCTTTCGCGAAAAAATTCGTGGAAAAGAGCCTGAAACTCAAGCGGCAACAAACCACCACGCAAATCGAGCACTACGACTACATGGCCGCCTACTTCGATGCCCTGCGCCGCGTCAACACCATCCTGATTGACCTCTCGCGCGACATTTGGCTCTACGTCTCGATGGAATACTTCAAGCAGAAAATCAAGGCGGGTGAAGTCGGCTCGTCGGCGATGCCCCACAAGGTGAACCCCATCGACTTCGAGAACGCCGAAGGCAACCTCGGCATGGCCAACGCTGTGCTGACTTTCTTGAGTACCAAGTTGCCTATCAGCCGTTTGCAGCGCGACCTCACCGACTCCACCGTCACGCGCAACATCGGCGTGCCCATCGCCCACACCCTGATTGCGCTCAAGTCGCTGATGAAGGGCTTGGACAAACTGCTGCTCAACGAAGATAAGATTCGCCAAGACCTGCAACAGAACTACGCCGTGGTGGCCGAAGCCATCCAGACCATCCTGCGCCGCGAGCAGATCGAAGGTGCCTACGAGTTGCTGAAAGGCCTTACCCGCACCAACAAGCACATCGACAAGGCCGCTATTGACGAATTCATCAAAGGCCTGCCGGTGAGCGCTGAAATCAAAGCGGAACTGGCGGCTATTACGCCGGAGAATTATACAGGATACAATTATTAAGGGATTTCTGCGTTTGTCAAGAAAACGAAGCCTATGGCCCAGCAAAAGCCTTTCTCCCGCGTCCTTACCTACGTCAAGCCCTACTGGGGTTCGGTAGTGCTGAATTTGGCGTTCAACCTGATTGCCATTTTCTTCTCGCTGTTCTCCTTCGCCTTGGTCGGGCCGTTCCTCAACCTGCTTTTCAAGGAAGGCGCTGTGGAAGCCGTCGCCAAGCCCGAGTTCGCCTTCACCTCCGAATGGCTGATGGGCTACCTCAATTGGTTCATGAGCAACCTCATCATCACAGAAGGCAAGCATCAAGCGTTGATCTTCATGTGCTTATTGCTCGTGGTGGCTTTCTTCTTCCGAAACTTAGGTAGGTTCTTCGCATGCTATTTCATGGCCAATGTGCGCGTGGGTGCCGTCCACGACCTGCGCCGCGACGTCTACAACAAAATCCTCATTCTACCCCTCTCCTTCTACCACAGTCGTCAGAAAGGCGACACGATAGCCCGCATCACCACTGATGTTCAGGAAGTCGAAGTCTCGATCTTGAACTATCTGGAGATGCTCATCAAAGACCCTTTGACCATCCTGCTATTCTTCCTCTTCATGGTCACACTTAGCCCGAGGCTGACGTTGTTCGTCATCATTGTGTTGCCCATCGCGGGGCTGCTCATCGGCAAAGTTGGCAAGATGCTGAAAAAGGAATCGAAAGAAGGACAGACCAAACTCGCTGGCATCATCTCCACCGTGGAAGAGACCATCTCTGGGTTGCGTATCATCAAGGCTTTCAATGCCATACGCTATTCCAGCGACAAGTTTGAGGAACAAAATAGCGATTACACCAAAGTGCTACGCGGCATCCACCGCAAGCGCGACATGAGTTCGCCGATGAGTGAGTTCCTGTCGTCCATGGTGGTCATCCTCGTGTTGTGGTTCGGCGGCACCTTGATCCTTGGCGGCAACAACCATCTCGATGCGGGCAGTTTCATCAGCTATGTGGTGGTATTCTCGCAGATCATCTCCCCAGCCAAATCGTTTTCGCAAGGCTATTACAACGTGCAGAAAGGCATCGCCTCGGCGGAACGCATCTTCGAAATCCTGGATGCCGAAGAGGTGATTACCGAGAAAAAGAACGCACTGGATATCAAAGACTTCAAAGACAGCATTGAATACAAAGACGTTCGTTTCAGCTATGGCAACGACGACGTGCTGAAAGGCATCGACCTGAAGATCCCGAAAGGAAGATTCGTCGCCCTCGTCGGCGAAAGCGGTGGCGGCAAATCGACCATGGCTGACCTGCTGCCACGCTTCTACGAAGTCGGCAGCGGGAGCGTCCAAATCGACGGTCACGACATCCGTGACTACAAAATCAGCGACTTGCGCGGCCTGATGGGCGTGGTGTCGCAAGAGACCATCCTCTTCAACGACACCGTATTTAATAATATCGCCTTCGGGATGGAGAACGTCTCAAAGGAGGAAGTGGTCGAGGCGGCCAAAATCGCCAACGCGCACGAGTTCATCATGGAGCTTGAACACGGCTACGACACCCGCATCGGCGACCGTGGCATGAACCTCAGCGGCGGTCAGCGCCAGCGCCTGAGCATCGCCCGCGCCGTGCTGAAAAACCCGCCCATCCTCATCTTGGACGAAGCCACTTCGTCGTTGGACACCGAGAGCGAACGCTTGGTGCAGGATGCCCTCACCAAAGTGATGAGCCAGCGCACCTCCATCGTCATCGCCCACCGCCTGTCCACCATCCAGCACGCCGACGAAATCGTGGTGCTCCAAAAAGGCCAAATCATCGAGCGCGGCAAGCACGAGGATTTGATTGCCCTCGGCGGGGTTTACAAGAAATTAACTGATTTGCAGGCAATCGGATAACAACCATGAAAAAGCATTTCACTTTTACCACTGGCGAGCACATCGTAGCCGACCTTGAAGATTTGCAGAGGCTTTTGCAGGAGAACCAACAGTATTACGACAACTACGAGGAGGTTTTCAGCTCGCTCGAAGACGACGACTACGTGGCGCGTGGCAACGGTTTCTGCGACCGGAAATACAGCGACGATTTCATTGAAGGACAGATGGCGAAATATTCGGAACACATCGAAAATCTTAAGCGTTGGATTGCCGAATGGTCGTTGGAGGCACTGAAGGAAGGCAATGCGCGATTTGCGGCTGGAAAGATGTCGAGGAAAACGGATTATTCCGCTGACCGTGAGCGACTTGCCAATGGACAACATCCCTTTGCCGTAGTGCTGTGTTGCTCCGACAGCCGCGTATCGCCCGAGATAGTTTTCGACCAAGGTCTCGGCGACCTTTTCGTCATCCGCAATGCTGGCAATGTGGTCGACGAGGACGTGTTGGGTTCCATCGAGTACGCCGTTGAGCATCTGCACACAACTTTGGTGGTGGTGATGGGCCATTCCAGTTGTGGAGCGGTGACTGCGACTTGCCAAGGCGGGGAACTGCCAGGACACGTCAAGAACCTTGCCGAACGCATCCGCCCATCGCTCGTTTCGGACCGTTGTGTCGACGATAATGCCCGTCATCATGCCCAGCGCATGGCGCAACTCATTGCCGAGAATCCTATCGTCAAGCACGAAAAGGCTCAAGTTGTTGCCGCTTTTTATGACTTGAAGAGCGGGGTGGTGGAATGGTTGTGAGTGCTCCTTTGGTTTAATGTTCAAATAACAGCAAGCCATGAACCAATTTGATGATGTTTGGATTGGCAAGCATTGCGCCCGCTGCAAACGGAAAGAGTTTTGCGGGGATCCGATTGGGTGAGTGTATAAAATGAAAATAAGATGAGTATTTTGCACGTTATTAGACAAAACTGAACCTCATGTCACGTAATAATGATTTTTTTCATGCTTGCAAGGTTGATAATTGGTATATCTTTGAGCATACCGAATACGAATGGGACGACATAGTGAACGCCTTCATCGCCGGAGGCTTGTATGCTGACAAAAACCCCAGAATCCAATGGGTGAAACTTACCGAGGAAACGGTCAAGGAATTGTTTGACTACGCGGGATACTTGGTTTATCGCACGGATTATGACGAATACTATGTCCTTGACGGAACGACCATTAAGGGAACCATCAACGATGGAAAATATACCCACGCCAAGTTGATTGAAGGGCCAGGATTGATTTGAGGATTTGGATTTTTTTGAAATATGATTGAGCCTGTGCTGCAATTCGGCATAGGCTTTTGTTTTCTTTGCAGCGTAAAAACAAACAAAACATAAATGCAATGAACGATTATTATGGAAGCGTCCCTATAGAGGAATACGAACAAATCTTGGCCAACCGCGAATACTGGGACAACATTTCTGGCGAATGGCAAATGTGTTCAAAAATGGAAGACAAACTTGTGCGATTAGGGACATTCGTGCAAAGAGGTGGTGACCTGAACCGCGTGATCGCCCTTTACGCAGAAGGACGTGAATACACCTACCGAGTGACCATACAGCATTGTATAGAGCGGTATCTTGAGGCATTAAAGGCGAAGCGAATTCATAATCTGCCACTTCGCTTGTTCAAACTCGAAAAAGAAGAAGCGGTGAAGCTGCTATCCGAGATGCTGAAAGTGAGCATCGGCATAGATTTCAGGTACGACAAATACACCTCAAGGCAGGTCTCTTTCGGCATTCTTGACACAAGGAGGTTGGATGCCGAAGGAATACTCTCTGCCATAGAACAGGAGCATCTCCAAGCCCATCCCGACGAAAGCATTGAGGATGTCAAGAAAAGAGCTCATACTTGGATTTGGGATAGTTGGTGGTAAAAAATAATGTATATTTGCAAAAACAAATGATTATCACCATGAGAAAAGAAGAATTAAAAGATAAAAACCCGTGGAATAGAGTAGTCGAGAATTTTCATGCAAATGAGACTGATTGTTTACTTCTTGTTGAAGACAATGGGCAGTATGTTTGTATAAAAGACAAAAAAGCAATTCAAGAATACAACACTAAATGCGCTAAAGCCAAAAAAGAGGATAATCAAATCATTACAAACACACCGCCTGAACCATGGCGGGGCAATCCTTTAGAAGCCAATTTGGTCATTTTAAGTTTAAACCCTGGTTACTCACACGTTATTAACGAGACGTTGGCAAAATTGATACAATCAAATGATATTGTGAGAACTCAGTTAGCCAATTTCAGAAAAAGAACCTTGTCTTTGGATGCCGAGTCTTTTCTACCCGAAGACGAAAAAAAGGGTGTGATATCTTGTGAAGAAGCAGAAGACATGCTTAGTGGCTGGTACTGGTCAAAACGTTTCTATGCTTTACAAAAAGAATTAGAAATGAGTGCAAACCTTACCAAAAAACAGTTCTATAGGAAAGTAGCAGTTATTGAGTATCACGGTTATAGTTCAAAGTTGGCGACAACTGGTTTGCCTTTATTACCTAGTCAAGAATTTGTCAGAAATCTAGTTAAATATATATCTTCAAAAGAAAACATAGTTTTCCTTATAATGAGAGCAATGGACAAATGGGAGCCATTATTGAATAAAAAAGACGATATGATTTGGAATACTCTTGTGGACAAGAATAAGCTCATCTACAAAACGAAACCAGGCAGATGTCAATACATAACAAAAGACAATCTCAAAGAATGTAACAACAAGAACGGATATGAGATTATTAAAGATGTTTTATTAACGTAATCCTTGATTCCTTCCGGCAAAATGTCACTCCGCGTAACGAATTAAGTATTTAACCAGCCTATGCCATAAACTTGCACAATCTTTTTATTATTTTTGCAGCATAATATCCATCCCATGGAAAACCAAATCGTCATATACCAAACCGACAACGGCCAGACTGCAATCAATGTTAGATTGGAGAACGAGACCGTGTGGTTGTCTCAAAACCAGATGGCGGAATTGTTTCAGAAAGACCAATCAGTAATTGCCCGCCATATTGCCAATGTGTTTAAAGAAGGAGAATTAGACAAGTTGAGTAATATGCAAATTTTGCATAATACTCTTTCCAAGTACAGGCCAACAACAATATATAGCCTCGATGTCATCATCTCCGTAGGCTATCGCGTCAAAAGCCAGCGCGGTGTGCAGTTTCGCCAATGGGCCAACAAGGTGCTGAAAGACTATCTGCTGAAAGGCTATGCCGTGAACGAAAAGATTCGTCGAAACCAAATCGGGGAACTGAGGCAATTGGTTCAAATGGTAGGCCGGACGCTACAAAACCAACCTCTGCTGAACAATGACGAAAACCAAGCCTTGTTTGACATCGTCGTGGATTACACTTACGCCCTCGACACGCTTGACGATTACGACTACCAACGCTTGGGCGTGAAAGAAACCACCCAAGAAGAGAAGTTTCAGGCAACATACGACAATGCTATGCAAGCTATCGCTGCATTGAGGGAAAAATTTGGTGGAAGTTCACTTTTCGGCAACGAAAAAGACGACTCTTTCAAAAGCAGTATCGGGCAAATCTATCAGACCTTTGGCGGTGAAGACCTTTATCCGAGCGTAGAGGAAAAAGCAGCCATGCTGCTGTATCTCATCACCAAGAACCATTCGTTCAGCGATGGCAACAAACGCATTGCTGCCACGCTATTCCTGTGGTTTCTCAACAACAACGGCATCCTCTACCGCGAAGACGGCAGCAAGCGCATTGCCGACAACACCTTAGTCGCATTGACTTTGATGATTGCCGAGAGCAAGCCCGAGGAAAAAGATGTGATGGTGAAGGTTGTGGTGAACCTTATCAACCAGAAAAACTAAAACCCATGTCGAAAAACCAAATCAACAAATACGTCTGGCTCGTGGAGACAATCTATCGCGCCAAGAAAATCACCCTGAAGGAAATCAACCGGCGGTGGCTCGATACCGATTTGAGCGAGGGTCTGGAAATCCCGCGCCGCACGTTCCACACCTGGAAGAACGCGGTGGAAGAGATGTTCGGCCTCGTCATCCTATGCGACAAAAGCGACGGCGACCGCTATTACATCGAGAACCGCGAAGTGCTTGAGGACGACGGACTGCAACGCTGGCTACTCAGCACCATGTCAGTCAGCAACACCCTGCTGGAAAACAAAACCCTCAGCGACCGAATTTTGCTCGAAAACATCCCTTCAGGACAGGCTTTCCTTGCCACCATCATGACGGCGATGAAGAAAAGCCGACTCTTGACCATCACCTATAAAGGCTTCTGGAGAGAAAACGAGCACACGTTTCCCGTGGCGCCCTATTGCGTGAAGCTGTTTAGGCAGCGATGGTACCTGGTGGGTAACAGCGTTTATGAGGACAGGATTCGCATTTATGCGCTTGACCGTGTCCAAAACCTTACCCTTTTGGACGAACCGTTCAAATATCCGACCGACTTCAGTCCCGAAATATACTTTGAGGGCTATTTCGGCATCATCCACGACGATAAGTGTGCTTTGGAGACGGTGAAATTGAAAGTCAGCCCCAACCAAGCCAACTACCTGCGTTCCTTGCCGTTGCACCCTTCACAAAAGGAACTGGTGCATACGGACGATTACAGCATCTTCTCCGTTGAGGTGCGCCCCACCTTTGATTTCGTTCAGGAACTGCTTTGGAACGGCGAAACACTCGAAGTGCTTGAACCGCTTTGGCTCAGGGAAGAAATGTCGGAAAGGACGAAAGCTATGTGTAGGAATTACTCAAAATAGTATATTATCAGCCCTTGTTTTAGAAAAATATAGCCCTCTAACAATCAGCAATATACATACTATTTTACAAAATTGTTGACAAAATTTATAAGCAATCGTTCCCGTTTGTGTTTTATTTACTACTTTTGCAAAAAGTTCAATCTTTATGAGTACGATTCAGGAATTGCAAGGTTTGCGCGAGCGGGAAGACCACGTTGAGTTCAAGGAAGCCAAGCATAACTATCCTTTTGCTGGCGGACAACACACCGACCCAAAAGAACGAAGGCGCTGTGTGCTGGGCTATGTCGTCGCGTTGGCGAATGAGCGCGGCGGCAAGTTGGTTTTGGGAATGACGGACAATTATCCACATAAGGCGGTGGGAAGCGATTTCGCCATTGGCGAAACGGGCGCATTGGAAGACGAAATCTATGAGCGTCTGCACATTAGGGTGCGGACCGAGGAGCTGTTTGACGAAGCACAAAACCGCGTGTTGGTATTCAACATCCCATCGAGGCCTGTCGGTAAAGCCCTGCGTTTTGAAGGCGTTCCCTTGATGAGAATTGGCGATAGCTTACGGGAAATGGACGATGCCGAATATTTCTCCATCATCTCGGAGCAGTCGCCTGATTTTTCCGCAACCATCTGTGAAGGGGTGACTACGAACGACTTATCATCAGAGGCCGTGCAACGTCTTCGCAATCTGATTCACCAAAAACGAAACAATACCAATGTGCTTACCGTGCCAGCGGAACAACTTCTTTCCGACTTGCGTTTGCGCAACAGCGAAGGAAAACTCACATACGCGGCATTGATTCTGTTGGGGAAAAGCGAAGTCATCAGCAAACACCTGCCACAAAACAACATCGTCATTGAATATCGGGCGAATCACACACAAATCAGGCATACCGCACGACAAGAGTTCCGCGCGCCACTCATCATCGCCATCGATGAAGTGTGGGACTACCTCAACCAACCCGCAAGCAACCCGATGCAACACATCGACCTGATGCCCCAGATCCTCGACATCCCCTCGTTCAACAGCGAAACCATCCGCGAAGCCGTACTAAACGCCATGATGCACCGCAGTTTCCAAATCGGAGGCGACATTTTCATCCGCCAATTTCCCGACGAAATCATCATTTCCAACTCGGGCGGTTTCCCGTATGGCGTCAGCCTCGGCAATATCCTGACCGTCAACAGTTCGCCACGAAGCAGGCTGCTGACCGAGGTTGTAGAGAAAACAGGCCTGATTGAGCGTTCGGGGCAAGGTGTTGACATTATGTTCCGCAACTGCCTGATGGAAGGCAAAGCCCTGCCCGATTATTCGTCCTCCGACGATTATCAGGTACAACTTTCGATAAGCGCCACCGTGATCATGCCCTATTTGGCACTACTTATACGAGATTTCCAGCAATCACACGAGGCCGACCAGCAATTGAACGTGTTCGACATGCTCACGTTATATGCCATCGCCATGCATAGCGACACCTATTTCTTCCAAAACAGCCTGAACAAATTATTGGACGTACGGCTTGTTGTCGCCGACACCTATTTCCAATATGTTTTGTCGGATGCTTATTTTGGTTATTATCCGCCAGTTGCCAATGGTCATTTCAAAGCGGACGACATCAGAAAAACCTATTTTTTGTTGCAACATGAGGGCAAAATCAGCATGTCGGATTTTCAGCAAGAGTTTTCCGAAAAATACACTCCAAAACAGACACGGACTTTGGTCGACAAACTATGCGAAAACCATCTTGTGGAACGCACGGGAAAAGGCAAAGCCACCTGCTACGAATGGGTAAAAAGCGAAATTTGGAAAATATAGCCCTCTAACAATCAATGATTTAACATTTTTTCACCCCAATCGTTCCCATTTTATGAACAACTTCGCCGCCATAGACTTCGAGACCGCCAACAACGAGCGTACCAGCGTGTGCAGCGTTGGCGTGGTGATTGTTCGCGAAGGAGAGTTTGTCGATTCGTTCTACTCGCTCATCCAGCCCGAGCCGAACTATTACCTTTATTGGAACACACTTGTCCACGGCATCACCAAGGCCGACACCGAGGACGCGCCCGTCTTCCCCTTCGTTTGGGAGAAAATCGCGCCGCGGATTGAAGGTCTGCCCTTGGTGGCGCACAACAGCCCCTTCGACGAAGGCTGCCTCAAGGCCGTGATGCGCTGCTACCAGATGGATTATCCCGACTATCAGTTCTATTGCACCTGCCGTGCCTCGCACAAGCATTTCGGAAAACTGCTTCCCAACCACCAGCTGCACACCGTGGCAGAGGCCTGCGGCTACCAACTACTCAACCACCACCACGCTTTGGCCGACGCCGAGGCTTGCGCCTGGATTGCCAAGAAATTGCTGTAATCCGAGCCAACTTGGAGACAGGCTATCATTCGGGCAAGACCCTGCAAGCCGTAATGTATCTGGGATAATAGTAAGACTCCGTGGAGCCAGAAATGGTAACGCCCAACCTCACCGAGGCATGGATGAAGGTAAAACTGTGGCGGACGGGATCGTTGCTGACCACAATGCCCACATGGCCAATTTCGCGTGTCTTGCTCCTTCCGCCAAAAAACACCAAGTCCCCGCATCTGAGCTCGTCAGGTCTTGTGACCACTTTCCATCCGTCATCCAACTGTCCCTTTGACGTTGCCCTCAATTCATAGCCGAAATGTCGAAACACAAAGGCGGTAAAACCCGAGCAGTCGAATCTATTGGGGCCTTTGCCTGCGGCCGCATAAGGGGTGCCTAAGAACAATTTGGCATATTCGATGATACTGTCCGCCAATGTGTTCGGATATGAATTGACATAAGGCTGCCCGAAATCCGCCACCTTGATGGAATCCCATTGCTCTTTTCTCGCCTGCTCAAAGATATCCCGACACTCCAACTCCTTAATCCTAGGAATGGTATCGGTCACGCTCTCTTTCCTGTCCTTAGCCTTGGCGTCAGGTGGCCATGCCAAGCCAGAGAAGGCGGTACAGCTCACCAGCAACGATGACAACAGCAAGAGAACAAAGGGGACGATGGTCTTTGATGTCTGCTTTTTGACGGTCATAAGGGCACAAAAATAATAATTTTTACCTTTGCAGCGGAAAAAAACCTGACCATGTCCCAAGAATTCGACCATATCATCATCAAGGATGCCTTCGAGAACAACCTGAAACACGTCGATGTTGCAATTCCCAAACGACAAATCACCGTAGTGACAGGCGTCTCCGGTTCGGGGAAGTCTTCCTTGGTGCTCGACACCATCGCTGCCAAGTCGCGCCGCGAGCTGAACGACACGTTTCCGTCGTTTACGCAACAATATCTGCCCAAATACGGCCGTCCGCACGTGGAAGCCATCGAGAACCTGCCCGTTGCCATCGTCATCGAGCAACGCAAGCCAGCCTCCAACTCACGCTCGACAGTGGGCACTTATACCGACATTTACGCTTTGCTGCGCCTGTTGTTTTCGCGCATCGGCCAGCCTTTCGTGGGCTACTCCGACGCCTTTTCGTTCAACCACCCTTCGGGGAGCTGTCCGCGCTGCGCCGGTTTGGGCGAAATCCGCGAGTTGGACATCCACAAGTTGGTCGACTTCGACAAGTCGCTCAACGACGAAGACACCATCCATTACATCGCCTTCGGCAAGGGCGGCTGGCGCTGGATTCGCTATGCCCACAGCGGACTTTTCGACCTCGACAAGAAAATCAAGGACTACACGCCCGAAGAACTCGACTTGTTCCTCAACTCGCCACAAATCAAGCTGAAGAACCCGCCTTCAAACTGGCCAAAAAGCGCTAAGTACGAAGGACTTATCCCGCGCATGTACCGTAGCATCATCAACTCGGAGGAAGGCCTGCTCCACGCCGCCGTGCTCAACCCAATGCTGACGATGGGCACCTGTCCCGACTGTGGCGGCACACGTCTCAATGAGCGCATCCGCTCCTGCAAAATCAACGGGCTGAACATCGCCGAGGTGACAGCCATGAGCATCAGCGACTGCAAAACGTGGATGGAAGACATCGACAACCCGCTGGCCGAGGACATTCAGCATGCCACCATCGAGCGACTGGCGGCCTTGGAGGAAATCGGCCTCGGCTACCTCACCCTCGACCGCGCCATCGGCACGCTCTCGGGCGGCGAGGCGCAACGCTGCAAAATCGCCAAATACATCAACTCGTCGCTCTCCGACGTGATGTACATCCTCGACGAGCCCAGCGTGGGATTGCACAACCACGACATCCTGCTGATGCAGAAATCCGTGCAGAAACTGAAAAACCACGGCAACACGGTCATCCTCGTGGAGCACCACAAAGACATGATCAAAATCGCCGACCACATCATCGACATGGGTCCCGGAGCAGGTATGAATGGCGGCGAAATTGTTTTCGAAGGCAGTTACGAGGAACTGCTTCACAGCCAAACGCTTACGGGAAAATCGCTCAGCGCGACCAATTCCATCAAGGAGCAGGTGCGCACACCGCAGTCGTTCTTCCATCTGGAAGACGCCACCTTGCACAATATCAACCACTTGACCACCGATTTGCCCTTGGGCGTGATGTGCGGCATTGCGGGCGTGGCTGGTTCGGGCAAGAGCTCGCTGATGGAATGTTTCCGCAACGCCTATCCTCGTCCCGAGGAAATCGTCTACATCAGCCAAAAGAACATCGGCATCAGCCTACGCTCCACCCCTGCCACCTACCTCGAAGTGGCCGACGACATCCGGAAACTCTTCGCCAAGACCAACAAGACCAAGGCCGACTTGTTCTCCTTCAACGGCAAGGGCGGCTGCCCCGTTTGCCAAGGCAAAGGCGTGATTGTGAACGACATGGCCTTCATGGACAGCATCGAGACCGTGTGCGAGGCTTGCGGCGGACTGCGCTACAGCAACGAGGTATTATTATATAAGGTGCAGGGCATGAACATCGCGGAAGTGATGGACCTGACCGCCAACAAAGCCTCCGAGTTGTTTGCAGGCACCGTCATTGCCAATAAACTAGAGCCTTTGCGCAAAGTCGGTTTGGGCTATCTTCATCTGAACCAGTCGCTTTCGACACTTTCGGGCGGCGAGTTGCAGCGCATCAAGTTGGCCTCCTATCTCCGCGATGCAGGCAAGATCTTCATCATGGACGAACCCAGCGACGGCCTCCACCTCAACGACATCAAACGCATCCTCAGCCTTTTCGAGAGTATGGTCGAGGCGGGCAACACCGTCTTCCTCATCGAGCACAACCTGGAAATGCTGAAATCCTGCGACTACTTGATTGAACTCGGTCCTGGCGGCGGCAACAAGGGCGGACAGATCATCTTCAGCGGCACGCCCAAAGCGATGATGCAAAGCCCCAATTCGGTCACTGGCCCTTATTTCCATGCTGAAAACTGATTATTTTTCCCCCAATCGGCAAATTTTCTGCACAAAACAGCAGTTGCATTTCGGAAGAAAACACTATCTTTGCAAGTTTCAACTCATTAAAACCTAAAACTCAACTATAATGAAAAGTTCAATCAAACGCGGATTGCTGCTGATAACCATATTCTTAGGAATATTGGTCCCCTTGGCGGCGCAATCCACACAAGTCGTAGTGAAGATGAACAACGGCTCGGAGCAGACCTTCTACATGACGGAAGAAGACCTGATGTATTTTGAAGACAACACGAAACTCGTCATCGAGCAAGTCGTCAACACCCGTTCCGTCAAAATCCCCCTGGCCGACATCCGCAAAATAACTTGCAACGAGACGGAAGGCACGACCGAGAACGAAGAAACGAAGCCAAGTCTCTTCCCCAACCCCGTGCACGACGTATTGGTCATCAAAAACCTTTCGGGAGAACAGACGATGAGCATTTACGCCATAGACGGCCGCCTGATGAAATCGATGGAAGTCCGTGGCGATCAAGACATCGACATCTCCGACCTGCCCATGGGACTCTACCTCGTCAAAACCCCATCCTGCACCCTTAAAATGATCAAGCTATGAGAAAGAACCTATTAATTTTGGCCGCCTTGTTCTGCTGCTTGGGCTTGCGCGCGCAGAACTACCAAATCAACTTGCATCAAGCGGGTAGTGTGATTTACCAAAACGAAGTGAGCTCCATCAACGACATTCGTTTCCGTGGCAGCCAACCCGCCAATATGCTCATCAATAGCGAGACAGGCACCAGCACCTTCGCCATCACCCAATTCGACAGCATCACCTTCGTTTTGGAAGAAGAGCCGCCACAACCGCCAGCGGGCGACACCGTTTACATCACATACAATGGCAGTTCCGTATCCGTAACCAACCCGTTCTCCAACGACGGCGTTTCGGTGAGCCAAAGCAGTGCCGACGTCACCGTGAACTCCACCAAGGCCAATGTGCCTTACGTCCTTTCGGGCAGCTCGACCAATGGCTCCCTGACCTTAAACAGCAATTCGTCCTACACACTGATTCTGAGCAGTTTGTCATTAACAAGCGGCAACATGGCAGCCCTCAATTTGGCCTCGACCGCTGCCGCCAACATGATTTTGCGCGGTACGTCGACGATTGCCGACGGTGCCAACGGTAGCCAAAACGCCGCTTTGTATGCAGCAGGCAACCTCACCATCAGCGGCAACACGCTGCGCGTCACGGGCAACGCCAAACACGGCATCAGTGTGGAAGGCATCATGACCGTCAATTCGGGCACAATCAACATCTTAGACACCGACAGCGACGGCATCCACGGCAGCAGCGACCTGCTTTGGAACAACGGCACACTCGACATCGCCTCAGCTGGCTCGGATGGCCTCGACTTCTCGGGAACCGTCACCATTGCAGGTGGCAACCTCACCATCAACACGACGGCCGAAAGCCAAAGAGGCATCAAGGTGACTGACGTCTTCACCATGACGGGTGGCACACTCCACCTCAACGTCACGGGCAACGACTGCAAGGGCATCAAGGGCGACGCAGATGTCATCCTGAACGGCGGCACCATCGAGTTGCAAGTGTCGGGCGAAGGCTCCAACGGCATCTCGAGCGACACCGATGTCACCGTCAGCGGGGCCAACGTCACTATCGTTTCCTCTGCTTTAGACGGCAAGTGCATCAAGAGCGACGGCACCGTCCACATGAGCAGCGGCAGCATTGACCTCAACCACTCAGGCAACACCTCAAAAGGCATCGCCGCTAATGGCGACATCACCATCAGCGACGGCACCATCGTCATCACCTCGAGCGGCAGCACTGTCGTGACGAACTACGACCCGTCGTACTGCACCGCTATCCGAAGCGACGGCAACATCACCATCAGCGGCGGCGACATCACCATCACACTCCCGACCTCCAACAACGGCGGCAAGGGCATCAAGTCGACCGGCACCATGACGATTAGCGGCGACAACACCATCAACATCGAAACCCACGGCGACGGTGCCACCTACACCTCCACCTCGGGCAACGACACCTATTCCAGCTCCTGCCTCCGCAGCGAAGGCGACATGCAGATACTGAGCGGAAACATCACGCTCAGCTGCACCGGCAAAGGCGGCAAAGGCATCAAGGTGGGCACCAAGACAGGCAACACCTACACTGGCGCCTACACGCAAGGCAACACCGATGGCACCGGTCCCTCCATCACCATCTCCACGACAGGCTCGCAGGTAGGTGGCGGCGGCGGTGGCTGGCCTCCAGGTCCTGGCGGCGGCTCCTCTAACAGCGCCTCGGCAAAGGGCATCAAAGTGGGCGGCTTGGCGACCATCAACGGTGGCTCCACCACGGTGACCACCACGAGCAACGGCGCCGAAGGACTGGAGTCGAAGACCCAGATTGACATCAATGGCGGACAGCACTATTTCCATTGCTACGACGACTGCATCAACTCGTCGGGCAACATCACCTTCGAGGGCGGTGTGACCGTGTGCTTCAGCAACGGCAACGATGCCGTCGACTCGAACGCTGGTCATGCTGGCGCCATCACCATTGGCAACGGCGTTGCCTTTGCCTACACCAACAGAGGCAACCCCGAGGAAGGCTTCGACTGCGACAACAACAATTACATCCGCATCACGGGCACCGGCATCGGCATCAGCGCGGGCGGCTCGCAAGGAGGAGGCGGTTGGCCTGGCGGTGGCGGAGGCGGTGGAGGCACCATCACCAACCCGGCGCAAGGCTACAAATTCTACACCAGCAGCTATACCTTCCAAACCGGACGCTACTACACGTTGTCGAACACCAGCGGCTCGGGCGGCACCAACATGGTGACGTTCAGCTTCGAAAGCAACGTCAGCAGTTCCCTCGCCCTCATCACGGCGACGGGCATGGTAAGCGGCGACACCTATTATGTGAAGTACGGCACGCAAGCGCCCACCAACCCGACGACGGAGTTCCACGGGCTTTACCTCGGCGGGACCTCGTCGGCCTCGACGCAAGCCTTCAGCTTCACGGCACAATAACCTAGCAAGAAACAAAAACAAGCAAAGCGCCGCATCGCAAGATGGCGGCGCTTTTTTTTCATTAATCTCTCCCCTATCTCAAAAGATTCCTTATCTTTGCAGCGTCATACCTCAACGGAGGCATGGCGGACATATTGGATTGACGCGTGCAAAGCGTTTATCTGCGGCATACCGAATCTCGCAAATTCAGAATCGCTCGCATGGTAAGGCAATGGCAAGCGTCCATGTATTTGTATATTTTCGCACCGTGGAGTGCATAATATACCTTATGCGTGGGCATTTTGGCATTGCTTATCCTCGAGCGATAGGCAATGCGAGAGCCTCGGTATGCGGGATAAGCAATAGGCAGATTCCCGCGCTTTTTCTTTTTGTCCCTGATGTAAATCTATTCAATAAAATGCTGGCTTGGAATCGGCTGGCGGGAAAAAAAGAACTCATATGGATAACACCTCAAAACTAAAAGAACTATCACGGATTATCTTCCTCACCTTTGCAATTGGCTTTGCTACCATAAGTAAAAGTATTGGCCAATCCTTTAATTATAACTGTTTTAACTTTAACGTTATAGGGGAGACAGCTACTGCTTGTGTAAGTGGTTATAACTCAGACTGCGGTGATTTCCCGATGGACCTTGTCATACCAGAGTTTGCAAACGATGAATGGGGTAATTCATATGAAGTAGTTGCCATCTGCGACTACGCCTTTTATTTCACAGAAATAGAATCTGTGTTGATACCAGAAACTGTGACTGGCATCGGTGAAAGTGCGTTTTCTGGCTGTACGAGTCTTACTTCGCTAACCATTCCGGAATCGGTAGAATCAATAGGAGCGATGGCGTTTTCTGATTGCATCGGGATAACCGGCACATTAATTATCCCAGAATCAGTAACACAAATCGGCGACAACGCTTTTTACAATTGTACAGGAATAACCGGAATTGAGTTTGGAAATAGTGTTTCACAAATTGAAGCTGGAGCTTTTAGTGGTTGTATCGGTTTGGAAGGAGAAATCATCTTTCCAAATTCCTTGAATTTCATTGGCGCCAGTGCTTTCTCGAATTGTAGCGGATTGTCATCAATAGTGATTCCAAATTCTGTCACTTCAATTGGAAGTGAGGCGTTTTCCTATTGCACAGGTGTTGAAACCGTTTATTTTGATGCCAACATCGTATATGAAGAAGTCCCTGATGTTGGTTTAGTTGTACCATACGAAACATTTAGCAATTGTAGTGGAGTATTAACAGTAGGAAGCAGCGTGAGAATTATTCCAAAGAATTTCTTCCAAAACTGTGGTTTCAGTGGAATTACTATTGAAAACGGATTGACACAAATTGAAAAATATGCATTTTACAATAGCTACAATCTGTCTGGCAGCTTGGTTTTCCCAAATTCATTAACAACCATTCAAGAAAGCGCTTTTGAAAACTGCAGTGCGTTCAATGGGCAATTGGTGCTGCCGAATTCTATAACCACGGTAGGCAAATGTGCTTTTAAGAACTGTACAGGGTTTACGGAAATTGAGTATAACATCAGTAGTGGAAGCAATTACAATTATAGTGGCGAAAACCCTTTTTACCATTGTGGGGGAGCCTTGATTGTGGGCAACGGCGTAGTAAGGGTTCCCAATTATATGTTTTGCGATAGCTATATTAGCAGCGCTGTAATTAATGCAATTAACATAGGAGACCATGCCTTTGCTGATTGTTTTTCTATGGACGAATTGACTCTTGGCGAATCTGTTAGAACAATTGGAAAAGGAGCATTCAACTTTTGTACTGGATTGTCTACTATTCATTATCTATGTAACAACTGTAGTTGCGATAGCGGAGAATCACCTTTCTATTACTATTGCAAAGGATCTATTGATATTGGAAATAATGTTGAAAGCATACCTAATTATATGTTTTACAATAATCCTACCACAGGTATTGGTTTCCAAGGTAATTTAGTTATCCCTGAATCAGTTCATTCCATAGGTAATTATGCGTTTGCCAACAATTCCTTCACAGGATCACTAGCAATTCCAAATGCCGTTACTACTATTGGCAACAGAGCCTTTTTGAATTGTTCTGGATTCGAATCGTTAACATTAGGAGAATCAGTAACAGCTATTGGAAGCAGTGCTTTTATTGGTTGTAATAGCCTTACTATTATAGTAGTGCTGACTGAAGTCCCTCCAATGTTAGAAGCCAATTCGTTTGGCGAGACCACGTTATCTAATGCAATCGTTATTGTTCCTTGTGGCAGTCTTGAAGAGTATCAATCAAATAATGAATGGAATAACTTTGCTCATATCCAAGATAACTGTTCTCCTGCTCCGATTCACTCCCAGGACATACAGTTGTCTCAAGGTTGGAACTGGTGGGCACCAAATGTAGCGCTTAGTCTGCCTCAACTCGAGTCCATCCTAGAAAATAAGGGTCTTAGCATCAACTCGCAAAACGCAGGCACAGCCACTTTCATCAACGGCACATGGAGTGGTACGCTTGATACTATTGTTGCTGGTCATATGTATCGCATAGAAATAAGTGCGCCTTGTGATGCAACACTCAGTGGCCTTATGGTTACTAGCGTGACAATAAATATTCAGCCTGGGCCAAACTGGTTCGGTTTCATTGGCACTGAAGAAAAGTCAATTTCCGAAGCTATAAGCATTGAAGGCACTTTGAACGATAAGATTGTATCACAATCGGGAGGCTTTGCTATATACGACGGCACTACTTGGCAAGGTACACTAACAACTTTGCAACCTGGCCATGGCTATGTGTACGACTCAAACAGTTCTGACATCAAAACCCTTACTATTGGGACAAGGAAATAATTGAATCAAGGGGAAAAAAACACAATCGTTCCGGAACAATCATACATTTTTTGTATTATTTAGCCAAAAAACAGATAAAAGTACCATGATGTTAAGCGCCAAGCTCTTCATGGTTCGGCTACACAGGCAACGCACCCGCCGCGATAGCGACGGTCTTCGGCAGCCAGTTCGGCCCCGCCACGGGCGACAAGATCGTCTCGCAAAACGCTGGCTTCGCCATCTACGACGGCAACGCCTGGAGCGGCACGCTCACCACGCTGCAACTTGGTTGCGGCTATGTCTATGTCACCGAAACCAGCGGCACCAGAACGGTCGTGTTCGGAGCCGCGGAATGAGGCGCTGCGGCCTTCGCCGCATCAACGAAAATGGAACAGAAAAAGCCGACATCGCTGTCGGCTTTTTCTGTAGAATCGTTTATCTTAATAAGCGAAATAATTATAAAAACGGTTACTTAGATAAGCTTTTTTATCTTGTATTTGGTTATTGTAATAAGTTTTTATGTATTTTTGCAGCCGAATAATACTATTGGATATGGAAACTCTTTTTACGAAACATCGGATCTTGATATCACAAGTCAGCATGAAGATTGTCCGCCAGCTAATGAACACCATCGACTGGGAGAAGCAATTGGTGTCGATACGTGGGTCGCGCGGTGTTGGCAAGACGACATTGATGCGCCAGTATATCCGGCAAAAGTATGGCGTGAATGCGGGCGAAGCCCTTTATTGCGTCATGGACAGCATGTACTTCACCAATCACTCACTGCTCGAGGTGGCAGAACGTTTCCATCTGATGGGCGGAAAACACCTGTTTCTCGATGAGGTGCACAAATATCCCACTTGGAGCAAAGAAATAAAGGAAATCATCGATTTGTGGCCCGAAATGAAGGTTACTTTTACCGGCTCCTCCCTTTTACAGATACTGAATGCCGATGCAGATTTGTCGCGACGCGTTTTGAGTTATGATATGGCAGGGCTCTCTTTCCGCGAGTACTTGCATTTTTATAGAGGCTTGGAATTGCCTTCATTTTCGCTCGACCGGATACTGAACGACGCCGATGCCATCTGCCGACAGGTTTGCGAAATGTGCCATCCACAGGCGCTCTTTGAGGAATACCTGCGTGTGGGTTACTATCCTTTCTATGATGGTGACGAACAGGAATACTATAGTCGCATCGAAAACGTGGTCAGCTTTATCATCGACCAGGAGATGACGCAGTTTTGTGGGGTGGATCCCGCCTACACCCGAAAACTCAAGGCCATGCTCCTTTTCTTGGCCAACAATGTGCCCTACGATGTGAGCATCGCCAAGTTGTCGACATATCTTGAACTTAACAAGACAACCGTATTGAGTTATCTTGCCAGCATGCAAAAGGCCGAACTACTGAATCTACTTTATACCGATAACAAGTCAGTCACCAAGATGCAGAAGCCCGACAAGGTTTACCTAAATAATCCCAATATGCTCTTTGCTTTGGGCACAGAGAAAAATATGGGCACGATACGCGAATGTTTTGTAGTGAATCAACTGTCGGCGAGACATTCCGTGGAGTACGGCAAGGCGCAAGGCGACTTCAAGATTGACGGCAAGATTACTGTTGAGGTGGGTGGTAAAGACAAGACCTTCGACCAAATTGCCGACATCCCCAATTCTTTTATTCTTGCCGACTCCATGGAGTTCCCCGTTGGAAAGAAACTCCCCATCTGGTTGGTAGGATTCCTTTACTAAAAGGACTTTGGCCATCCGGCAACAACTGGTTCGGCTACACGGGCAACGCACCCGCCGCGATAGCGACGGTCTTCGGCAGCACGTTCGGTCCTGCCACGGGCGACAAGATCGTCTCGCAAAATGGTGGCTTTGCCATCTACGACGGCAACGCCTGGAGCGGCACGCTCACAACGCTGCAGCCAGGTTGCGGCTACATCTATGTCTCCACCGATGCCGAGGCAAAGACGCTCGAGATAGGAAACTAAGCAAAACAATGTGGTATAAAAACGCGTTTATTCCGCTACGAACTGGTATTTTTTGTGTTTCGTAGCGGAATAAACGCAAAATTATACGCAAATCACGAGCAAAAGAATCGATTCTTTGTCGCTTTTTTTGCACAAAAAAACATGCAACAAAACGTTGTCCCTGTTTTATTCCCTATCCCATGCCCCATGGGAACACTCAATCAAAAACTGACGACATACGTTGAGTAATTGGGGCTCATCGTTTTCACAGTCTTCATGACAACCATTCAATAGAGGAAACCGAAAGCCCAAAGGGGAATTTTTCTTAAAAAGGCCGTCTCAATGCCATCGGCTGCCACATATGCATTAGGTTGTCCTGCTATCTGACCGAAACCTTTGTCTTCGCCCCCAACCTCCACGACAATATCGCCATCAATACGGAAATCCCCCTTTCTAAACCCTGCATATTCCACCACATGACCAGACGAAGCCAGTTGGTTGGCAAAAAAAACTTCGCGAACGGTTCCTATCTCTGGCGTTTCTTGACTGAGCGTATAAAGCAGGTTGGTGTTGTCGAGATATATCTTGTCTGGCTTTTGTAGGTCGGTGACCTTCTTAAGATCAGTGAAAAGGCGACGGATTAGGCATGCCTCATCCAGGTGGGTTAGGTATTTAAGTGTGGATAACCGACTGATTCCCGATGCCTTCGACAGTTTTGCAATATCCACCTCATAAGGTATCATTTGGGAAATCACATGCAACAAGGCCTTAACCTGCCGGGTGTATCCCACGTCTAAACTGCGATATTTTGTCAGTTCCACGTCAATGATGTAGTTGATCGTGTTTTCCAACTTGTCGTAATACTCCTGTTTTTGCTCAAAATAGAAAGGATAGTAGCCAAATTGCAAATAACGCCCGAAATGCTCAAGTGGATGACATTTCGATACCACTTGCATGCAAAACTCTGCTGGCTTATCCAGCAATTGTCCTAATGATATCGGGCTGAAGTCAAGCCCTAGGTCGAGATGCAAGAACTCACGCAGCGACAAGCCAGGCATGTCATACGGCATCAGGCGTCGCGACAGATCCGCTTGCCCATCATTAATTTGGATAAGCGACGAACCGCTCAACACGATATTCAGCTCGCGGTAGAGATCATAGATTTCCTTGATCTCCCTACTCCATCCCGGATACTTGTGCACCTCGTCGATAAAAAGCCATTTCCCGCCCATCTTTACGAAATTGTCCGCCAAATCGAGCAAAGAATGTGTGGCAAAATAGTTTGTATCAGCCGAACAATAGAGCACATGCCGGTCGCCAATTGCAAAATTCTGCTTGATGTATTGCTGCATCAACGTTGACTTGCCCACTCCTTTAGGGCCTCTGATTACAATCAAGCGCGAGTTCCAATTAACCCGTTGCATGTAGTCACGGACATATTCCATTGGAACCGTTGAAAGATATGCATCATGACGTTTAAACAGACTTTCCATATCATTTCGATTTATTCTCGGGCGTTATCTTTGATAAACACTTTATGCATAAAAATAGTAACCATAATAAACAATTTTAGGCTAAATGTGTTAATCTTGGTAAACACCATTGTTGGCGGCAAAGGTAAGAATAATTTTTCAACGTGCAAGTTTTTCTTCCTCAAAAAGCCTGTTCCTCGTTATTTTTCCCTATCTTTGCCCCATGGGAACACTCAATCGAAAACTGACGACATACATCGAGCAGCATATCCTTCCCCGCTACGACCATTTCGACGCCGCCCACCAGCGCAACCATGCCGACGAGGTCATCGAGCGCAGCCTGGCCTTGGCCGAACATTACGAGGTGAACATGAATATGGTGTATGCCATCGCCGCCTACCACGACACAGGGCTTTGCGAAGGGCGCGACACGCACCATCTCGTCTCGGGCCGCATCATCCGCGAAGACGTAAGACTCAGGGAATGGTTTGACGAAGCGCAAATCGAGATGATGGCGCAAGCCGCCGAGGACCATCGCGCCTCGTCGGGACACGAGCCACGTTCGATATACGGGAAGATCGTCGCCGAAGCCGACCGACTCATCCTGCCCGAGAAAGTCATCCGACGCACCATCCAGTTCGGCCTCGACCACTATCCTGAGCTCGACAAGGAAGGGCAATACCAGCGCTTCCAACAACACCTTATGGAGAAATACTCCGACACGGGCTATCTACGGCTTTGGCTGCCCGAGTCGGACAACGCACCACGTTTAGAGCAATTGCGTGAAATCATCAGGGATGAGCAGAAAATGCGCCAAGCCTTCGAACAACAATTCAACCAAGTCGAGTCATGAACGAGCAGCAACTTATAGCATTGATGGGTCAACACGGCATCAAGCTGACGGCCAACCGCATCATCGTGGCCAAGGCCCTGGCCGAGGAACATCGCCCCCTCTCGATGAGCGAGCTCGAAGACCGCATCGGCAGCATCGACAAGTCGGGCATCTTCCGCACGTTGACGCTTTTTAAGGAACAACATCTGGTCCATGTGCTGGAGGATAGCGAAGGCACCCGCTATGAGCTTTGCCACAGCGGCAACCATGCCGTAGACAACGACATGCATGTGCATTTCCATTGCGAGCACTGTGGAGAGACCATTTGCCTCGAAGACATCCCTATCCCTCCCGTCGACCTGCCCAAGGGTTACGAAGCCCAAAGTGCCAACTTCGTCCTCAAAGGCCTTTGTCCGCATTGCCAAAAATATCGAGAATGAGCCACTGGCGTTATTTTTTGGCACAATGTGCATCGCATCAAGATTATTTGTATATTTGCCACCTATTAAAACCTATCAAGAATGAGAAAAGCACTTTTTACTCTTTTGATTCTCTGCACGGCTGTCATGGCTATGGCACAAGAGGAAACAGAATTCAAGATGATTGTGGGCGACACCCTCGTTTGGAAGCCTTTCGACGATTGCCACATGTTAGGTTACAACATCTCTGGTCCCAAAGTTGTCAGTTTCAAGCCCTTGCACTATGGCGAAAAGATTGAAATCATTGCCAAGCAAGCAGGCAACAGCAGCATCATCGCCACTTGCAGCGACAACGACACGAAGGCCGTAGCTTCCTTTACCGTGAGCGAGCCTTATGTTGCCCCTGTCGTCGCCGACAAGCCAGAAAAACCTGAAACGCAAGCGTTTACGGCATCCTACAACTTCAACCCACCCACCGACCATTATTTCATCACTATCGCCAACGAAGCCAGTCGCTTCAATGAGACCTACATGAAGTTGGGCGACAACGAAGCCTACAACGACGGTCAAGGCGTCGACCGCTTCTGGAACCTCAAGACCGGAAAGAATTGGTACTACCGTCCTGATGCCCAAGGTTGGACCGACGATGTGGATTGGGAGTTTGAGCCTTTGGGCGAGAGCTTCTTCCCGCTCAACGCCTTTGCCAGCGAGGTGAACAAAGACAACCTTTCGCAGTATTACGTCGGAACGGAGAAAGTGCTCGACATCGACTGCTGGCACTTCTTTGTCGACTTTGAAGACGGCACTGTCATCCAATATTGGGTCGACCCTGCCAACGGCTGCACGCTAAAACGCCAAGTCAACACAGAGGCGCCAAGAGTGGTCACCGTCTACGACCTCAAGTACACGAGGCTGTATTTCGGCCCCAGTTTCAAGAAATCGTTGCACGACACGACAAGATAAGCACATTTTTCCTATCTTTGCGGCCACTAACGATAAAGTATTACGTAAAACATTCATACAAAATGGAAAACATCGAATTAAAGAAAACCCCTTACAACCAGATCCATCACGATTTGGGCGCCAAGATGGCTGAATTTGCCGGTTACGACATGCCGATCCAATACACCGGCCTCGTCGAAGAACACAACAACGTCCGCAACAACGTCGGCGTCTTCGACGTGTCGCACATGGGCGAGTTCCGCGCCAAAGGTCCCTTGGCCAAGCAGTTCATGCAATATTGCACCGTCAATGACGTGGCCGCCTTGACCGACGGCAAGGTGCAATACACCTGCCTGCCCAACGGCAAAGGCGGCATCGTTGACGACATGCTCGTCTACCGTATCGCCGACGACCACTATTTCATGGTGCCCAACGCCGCCAACATCGACAAGGACTGGGCTTGGATGAGCCAGATTGCCGAAAAGTACGGCATGGTGCTTGGTGAAGACTTCAAGAACGAGAGTGAAGAATGGGCCCAGCTGGCCGTGCAAGGTCCCAACGCCCTGAAAGCCATGCAGAAACTCACCAAGGCCAACGTGGTCGACATGGAATACTACACTTTCCAGATCATCAACTTCGCTGGTGTGGACGGCGTCATCTTCTCGACGACGGGTTACACGGGCGCTGGCGGCTGCGAGATCTACATCCCTGTCGCCCACGCCAAGGAAGTGTGGGACGCCGTGTTTGAGGCTGGCAAGGAATTCGGCATCATGCCCGCAGGCCTCGGCTGCCGCGACACCCTGCGCCTCGAAAAAGGCTTCTGCCTCTACGGTCACGAAATCGACGACACCATCAGCCCCATCGAGGCTGGCTTGGGCTGGATCACCAAGTTCGTGGACGGCAACGACTTCCTCAACCGCGAAATCTTCGCCGCACAAAAAGCCAATGGCGTGAGCCAGAAGATCGTCGGCTTCGAGATGATCGACCGCGGCATTCCGCGCAACGGCTACGAAGTGTGCGACGCCGAAGGCAACTGCATCGGTATGGTGCGTTCGGGTAGCCCCTCACCTTCCACGGGCAAGAACATCGGCACCGCTCTGGTGAAGAAAGCCTTCAGCAAGAAGGACACCGAAATCTTCATCAAGATCCGCAACAAGCTCGTCAAGGCCGTTGTGGTCAAGATGCCGTTCCTGGCATAATTGGGCATGACAAGCAAGACAATCAAATTATTAGGCATGGTGGCAGCCATTTCATGGCTGCCCCTTGCGCTTTATTCACAAGTGGTAACTTTCTCTGAACCAGGAGGTTTCTATAAAGAATCGTTTACGCTGACCTTGTCTTGCTCAAATCCAGACGCCATCATCCATTTCACCACCAACGGCAACACGCCAACAGCTGCCGACCCAACCTATGACGCGCCTCTGATTCTCAACGAGAGTCTGTATTCCCCTTCCCACATCTACACCATCCAGTCGAGTCCCGACGACTTGTGGTATGTACCCAAGAACATCAAGAGATGCATCGTCATACGAGCCGCGGCGTTCACCAGCCAAGGCGAGCCCATCGGTGCCGTCACCACCAACAGCTACTTCATCGGTGCCTTGGGCTGCGACACCCATGGTCTTCCTGTGATGTCGCTTTGCGTCGACTCCCTTGACCTCTTTGACTTCGAGACGGGGATTTACGTCCCAGGCGCACATTACGACCCCGACAACCACGACTTTTCCGGCAACTATTACCAAGAAGGGCGGGAATGGGAACGTCCTTGCAACGTCGAGTTTTACGAAACCGACAACAATGGCATCAACCAAGCCGCTGGGGTCAGGACCCAAGGCGTGAGCACACGCCGTTTTCCTCAAAAAGGATTGAAGATTTATGCTCGCGACGAATACGGCAACAAGCGTTTCAAATACAAATTCTTCAAAGACATTGACTTGGCAAGTTTCAAGCACCTGAAAATCAAATCATTTCAAGGCGGCTGGATTGGACTCGGATGTCAAGACTATATCTGCGGGCTCATGGCTCGCAACCTGGATTTGGACTGTCTGGCTTCGCGGCCTATGGTGCTTTTCCTGAACGGAGAGTATTGGGGCGTCTATTTTCTTCAAGAGAAACCCGACGAACGCTATTTGGAAGACCATTTCGATGCCGACCTCGACCGCATCAATATCATCTCCACATGGGGCGGAGGCTATGAATATGGCTCAGCCACCTCATTCAGGGCACTTCGTGACTGGATAGAGACCCATGACCTCGCTTCCGACGAAAACTACACCTACGTTGCCCAGCAAATCGATATCAGCAATTTCATTGACTACCAGATATTTGAAATCTTTTCCGCCAACCTCGACTGGCCAGCCAACAACATGAGGTGTTGGCAAGAAGGCGATGGGCCTTGGAGATGGATCTTTTACGACGGTGATGCCTGCGTTTTCAGGCCACAAAACCAATTTGACGCCTTCGCCAACGCCACTTACACGGGAGATGGCTACTATCCAACGAGTGCCGAAGCCACCTTGTTTTTCAGGAAGCTGATGGAAAACGAGACCTTCAAGACTCGTTTCATCAGACGCTTCAACCAACTGATGAGGACATCTTTGTCGTACAATGAGACCAAGCCCTACTATGACGAAATCTACCATCTGATTGAAAACGAGATACGCCATCAATCGGAACGATTTGGCAATCCTGAGAGTCTCTCGACATGGAAACAGAAGATGAAGCGTATCGACAAGTTCCTCGAAGGCCGTGTTGCCGACGTCAATGCCGACATCTTTTCGCAACTCATCGTCGAAAACCAAGACATTGACATAAACGAGGTGTATTATACACAGCAGGTCCTTCACACCCTCATTGAGGCTGAGCAGATCACGAAAGCCGACCTCCTCGTATTCGACCTGCTTGGAAGGCAGGTGGCACATGCCTCCGTGCTACTGGGAGCAGGACCCAATAACGTCGAGCTCCCAGCTAAGATCAACGACGGCATCTTTATCCTCAAAGCAGGTGATGCGACAAAACGTTTTGCCGTGATAGGCGAATAAAAAGCAAAGACGCTGCCAAAATTTCCGACCTTTGCAGCGGAACAATTCTTGATAAGCCCATCCGCATGGAAAACCAACAGGAAAAGCAGAAGTTTCTCGGAGCACTCATCATCCCGCTCCTCATCGTCACCTTGATGTGGGTGGTGAAAATCGCCGAGATGTCGTTAGGCACCGACTGGGGCCGTTGGGGCGTCACGCCTCACACTGCCCAAGGCCTTATCGGCATTCTCACTTTGCCATTCTTGCACGGCAGCTGGGAGCACCTGATGTCGAACTCGGTGCCCATTCTTGTGCTCGGCACGGCATTGTATTACTGCTATCCCTCGCTCGCCAACCGCGTCCTCATCATTACATGGCTAGTCAGCGGGCTACTCACCTGGTGCATCGGTGAACCCAACGACACGCACATCGGAGCTAGCGCACTCGTGTACGGGCTCAACTTGTTTCTTATCGTCAGCGGTTTCATACGCGGCAACCGCTTGCTGATTGTCATCTCGCTCATTATTGTGTTCCTTTATGGCAGCTTCATTTGGGGTATGATTCCCTCTTTGGCCATCCCGCAAAACATCTCTTGGGAAGGTCATCTCAGTGGCGCCCTGATTGGTATTTTGCTGGCCTTCTTTATGAGAAGAGAAGGTCCACAAAAAGAAGTCTATCACTGGGAGGAAGACGATGAGGAAAACGAGCCCACGCTTCGCCCTTTCGAGGGCCACCAGAAAACCGACGCGAAAGCGTCTGAAGACTCAAATGGTGAAGAAAAACCCTATTGGGACGTACCTACACCATCCAACGATGAGCTGACGGTTCAATACCGCTTCAGGCATTAAAAAATTATTCATCATTTGCAGCCCTCGCAGCCGCCATCGCAACTGCCGCCGCAGCCTGCACAGCCACCTGCGCCGAAGTCCTCGTCGGTTGACTCGCGCACATCAAGGATTTCGCCCGAGAAATAAAGGTGCTTGCCTGCCATGTCGTGGTTAAAGTCCATCTTCACATGGCTGTCGCCGATTTCGCGAACGATGCCGGCAATCGGGCGACCGTCGGAGGTCTGCATCATCAGTTGGGCTCCGACTTTCACGAGGTCCATCAGGACGCCGTTTTGCATGAACATATTTTTGTCCAAGTCCATAATATAGTTCTCGTCACGCTCGCCGTAGCCCTCTTCGGGGGTCAGGTGGAAGGCGTACTTGTCGCCAGGTTCCTTGCCCATCAGGTTCTCCTCGAACTTGGGCAGCAGCTGGTGCATACCGAAAATACACACAAAGGGGTTCTCTTTCGTGGTCTCCTGCAAAATGGGACCGTTTTCGTCGTTTTCGCGCAAGACGTAGGTCATTGTCACGACTGCTTGATCTTGAATTTTCATTTGTTGTAATATATTGATTAATAGCTTCCAAACATTTTTCGCAATAACCACTCTATCGTGGCCAAGCCGAGCAAGACGAAGAAAATCCATTTGGAATGAATCAAGTCCTCGAAACGACTCTCGTGGTGCTCGACGGAGGTGATACGCTGGTCGTTATGCAAGTCTTCGGCGAGTTGCTGAAGTTGTTTTGCGGTGTAACAGTTGCCGTTGGTCAGGCGGGCGAGGTTGCGCATTCGGCTGATGTCAGCGGTAAGTTGTTGTGCCTCAATGCCAATTGCCACTACGCTAAAACTCCCGCTCACGCTGATGAGCCGCTCGCCCATCTGGGTTTGCACCTTATATAAATAAAGGCCCTCGGGCAGCAAGCCGGCGTTCAGTTCGTAGTCGTGGTCGCGTTTGGAGAAGGTGTAGTCGTAGGTTTCGTTCGTCAACTTATTGACAATCTGGATGTTCAAGTCGGGCTCGGTGACCAATTCGTTGTTCGGGTTGCGCAACTCGGCGGTGATGATGACAGGCTCGTTGCTGTAATAGGTCTCCTTGGCATAAATCGCGGAGCCGTCGTTAGCCGACAACAGCAAGTATTTCAACGACTTGGAGAACATTTCGTCAAACACATCGTGGTTCTTATTCTGATAATACTCAAACAGCCGCCAACGCCAAATATTGGTACCGAACAAGAAAGCCATCTTGCGTTTGTCGCGGGCGAAACTGAGCAACGGCAACCCCGACTTGATGCCCATCACCTCTTGCAGAAGCAGGTCGTCGTGCGACTGCAACGCATTGATTTCCAGATGTGGCAATGCCAAAGGCGGGTATTTCGCGATGAGTTGTTCGGCTTTGTTGTCAAAGGTGAAGGTCGAGAAGGAAGGATTGAGATGTGCCTTCACGTCCATCAGGGTGTTGGTCGCGCCGGAGCGGAACTCAAACACGCCTTGCAATTTGTTCAGGTAATCCTTATCCGTCTCATTTCCAACGACAAACAGCACAGGCAACTTGGAGTTTTTGTCCAACTGCGCCTTCAGCGCATTGAAGTCGGTCTTGGCCGACGGTACCTGGTGCAAGATGACCAAATCGTAGTTGGCGAACTCAGGCAAAGGCTCCTTCCCGAAGCGAAAATCCACCTCATAGTTGTCGTTAAGCACGCTGCGCAAGGCCGCCAAGTCGGGATGCGGTGAGGCCGCCACGCACAGCAGTTTGTATTTCTGGTCGAGGACTTCGACAAAGATATGTCGCACATTGTTAAGCAGTTGTTCCTCCTCGGAGACGCCACCCACCTCAATGTCGATGGCCATCACGCCTTTCTTGGTGGCATCGAGCATAAAATCGATTTCCTTGGAGAAGCGGTTGGACGGAATGTCGATGTCGCGCTTTTCGATGATGCGGCCGCTTTCCTTGAGCGTGAGTTGCGCCTTGCGTCCAGCCATATCGCGCGCCGACAAGGTGACGCGGACGGGGAAAGTGGCACCCAGCGACACCACCTTATTATAATGCACATCGCGGATGGCGAGGTCGGGATAGGCCACCGTGTCGCCCAGCACGACCGTGTGGATGGGATACGGGAAATTCTCGGCCAGCAATTCCGGCTCGAAGCCTCTGTTGTAGATGCCGTCAGAAAACAGCAGCACCGCGCCCACATTGCGCTTGTAATATCTTCTGTCCAAGGACTTTAGCACCGCAGACAAATCCGTCAGTTGGTCGGAAAAATCGAGTTGGTCAAAGTCGCGCATTTCCTCGCCAAAGACATATTCATCCACTTGGAAATCAGCGTTCAAATTCTTGCGAAACTGCTCCAACTGCTCGCGATAGTCGTTGCGGTAGAACGCGGAATCCTTGCACAAGGCCACCGAAGCGGAATTGTCGTGTGCGAGGACAATCGTCGGGGTCTCCACCGAGCTGAATTTCTGCCGAATCAGCGGGTTGAAAAGCAACAGGACCACCAAAGCGACCATCATCGTCCGCAATGCAAACAAAATGACATTCAAGGCTTTGCCGTAGTGCTGCTTCTTGTTTCGGACATACAACAAAGTGGCCGCCGCGACACCAGCCAGCAGCGACAAAGTTAACATCCATATTGGGATTCCGATGGGCATTGAACACCTAACTTATCAATCCAATTACTTTTTCAATGAAAGATTCCGTCAAGGCAATTCGTGGTGCAGTATCTTCCTCGGTAGCGTAATATGTGCAGTTATAATCAGCCTTTTCCCGCAGGGTCTGAAGTTGGGAATAAAACGCACCGTCTTCCTTTGAAAGGATGCCCGTCCTGACATAATGCTGATGCAACATTACCACGGCTCCTTGATGAGTTCCGACTGAATGCCCATCATTAATCAACAATGCGCTAACCGCGTGAAATGCAGCATAGTACAACCGATTGGCAATATTATCCCAAAGACCTGCCTGACGCAAAATCTCGATTTCAGAAAAAGTTCTCCGAGATTTCTCAATCTCCAAACCTACAATGATTCTCCTTTCTTCGTCATTCAAACTCATATCAACACGATTTTATCCTGTTCGACATTTTTGTAATAAGGCAAAAAACGCATCGCATCCCATTCTTCCTGCGAATAGGTTTGCACACTGAAATACTCGCCCATATCAAATCCGAGTTCCATAATTGGATAGGCAATATTTTGGAAATCAGACGCTTCTTGCGGACGGTTGAGCAAAATAAGCAAGTCCCAATCAGAGCCTTCTTGATAATCGCCTCGTGCGCGAGAACCATAAAGAAACAAATGGGAATCTTGTGGAAGAACCATTTGTGCAAGTTGCTGAATTTGTTGCATTACGTTTTCGTTGTTCATTGTTTGCTGACATTTTGCCGCAAAAGTAAGAAAATTTCTCCACATTAGTCTTGCCTTTCCGATTTCTTTGTATATTTGCAGCGTTCTTTTGCGGCGAATTGTGCCGCTGACCTAATGGAACACGAAGCGTTATGCTCGTCTTGTCGTAAGAAATGTGAGAAACTTCTTCGAAAAGCAGGATTGAGACATGATGGTTCGCGCGTTTAGCGTGGATCGTTTTGCTCATTCTCTTTTCAAGGTCATCTCACAACCTCTTACGAAGAATAGTATTTCGGTACCACGCTTCTTGTATCAAATCCATCCTTTGAGGTACTGGAAAGGGGAAATAAAGGTTGCGCCCGATTGACGTATTTAGGGATTACAAAATGAGAAATCATTTGTATAAAGTATCCATTGTGTTTTTAGCGATTTGCTATATGGTTTCTTTATCAGGATGCTCGTCAAAAGAAGACAGAGCGAACAAACTTATTAAGGAAAGAATGTCAAAAACTTTGTACGATTTTAATAGTTATGATCCAATAGAAACAATTGTTTCTGAAGCAAAAGCCACTATGTACAATGACACCGCATGTTGGAATGATGGATCATTACTGGCTGCATCAATGAAATTAGGACTTAAATATGCTGAAGACATGAAGGATGCAAAAGATTACATGGATATATGGGGGCCTCCTTCTTACTATTCTTCGTCCTACTCTGATAATAAGTATTACAAGTATAAAAATGAGTACGAAGATGCAGTTAATTCATTTAAATCCACACACGAAGTATGCAAAATCATAGTAGAATCACTGCGTAACAAAATAACAGATTTGGATGAGAACAACATTATTGGTTGGGAAATCATGCATAAATTTAGATGTAAAACAAAAGGTGGCTATTCTACAATAGGAAATTATAGATTTGTAATGGACAAAGGATTTAACTCTATTTTGATAGTTGAAGATATTGATGACGAAGATGATCAATTCATAAGATCCGCCATGGAAACCGTGTTGACTGATTATTGGGATAAATAGTCAAATACTTTTTTGTTTCAGTTAAGCCAATAAAATGCGAAGAACATAGCTGTCCAACCATCATTTCCGACACAAAACAGCAAACCCAGCAAGAAAGCGCGGCAGGATTGTCGCGCCTTTTGTGGTAATTTTGCAGTCCTTGCAAAATAGTTCAAGATTCAAGTGAACTTTCCCAAAACTTTCGTACCTTTGCCATCAAATTATTGATGTATGAATAAGCCGTCCTCAAACCCTTCTGCGATTTCAAATGGTCTCCGATATTTGGAAGACAAGGGATGGTCGGAACTCATCGACTCCCGATGGACGCTTGATGTGCGAGAAGAACTGGAGCGGTCAGGTCTTGGATTGACGGAAGAGGAGATTATTGAGGTCTGCAATGTTGTTATCGTGCCCGAGCCCGATTGGGACACCAAAGAGCGGTTGAAATTCACAAAATGGCCGACGCAACAAGACCAAATCAACACATCAATAAAGTACAATGCTTTTTCGGAGCACACGCTTCAACTGATTGACAATTATATAAACGACATACAAAATGGATCGACAAACTTTTCTCGATACACTATTCCAGAGCATGCAGGACTCTGCAAGGCAGGTTCGGCTCTTATTGGGGCGTCCATCGTCGCAAGCTACGCGAGAACAAGCCTTGAAACAAGTGGAGATGCTGAACGCGGCCAAGATGACCCAAGCAACTGGCAAATAGACGAACTTCAAGAACAACTTATTGAACAATGGGCAAAAGCAGCGCGTTTATGGGTTGAAGATTCCGATGAGATATTGTCCGATGTCTTAGGCCCAATGATAGCCCAGGGTGCAGAAGCCAAGGTCTATTATCGGGAGGGAGATGCTTCAGTGGCCAAGGAACGAGCCTCCATTTATTCTACCACACAAAAAGCGCTTGAAGCGATAGCTCTCCACAATTATCTCTTTCCGGAAACAGCCATGCATGTGATAGGCTTCACACGTGATTCTGACGGATTAATGCGTATTATCCTTACACAACCTTATGTTAGTTGTCTTCGTCTTGCCACAAAGGAAGAAATTGACAGGTTGGTTTTTGCAAAAGGCTTCCGCGACAATAGGTTAGGGCAAGGAGTAAACTATATTTCTGACCGAATTGCTTTGGAAGACATGCATCCTGCCAATATCTTCATTGACGAAATCAGCAGTCAACCCATCTGTATCGACTGTATTGTAAAGTTTGTAAACAAAGAAGAACCAACTACGTATTGAGTCATGAACACCCTTTCGGTCGTCATCATCACCCTGAACGAGGCGCGCAACATCAGGCGCTGCCTTGACTCCGTTGCGCCCGTGGCCGACGAAATCATCGTGGTGGACTCCAACTCGACCGACGACACCGAGGCCATTTGCCGAAACTACGCAAACCTCAATTTCGTGAAGCACGACTGGGAGGGCTATGTCGGCCAAAAAAACTTCGCCAACAGCCTCGCCACCATGGATTTGATTCTGTCCATCGATGCCGACGAGGCCCTTTCGGGAGCCCTGACCCAATCCATACAAAGCGTTAAAAACCAGCCTATTGGAAACAAGGCTTTCTCCATGAACCGCCTGATGAACTATTGCGGAAAATGGATCAGGCACGGGGGCTGGTATCCCGATGTCAAGGTGCGGATTTTCAGGCGCGGACAGGCGCAATGGACGGGCAAGAAAGTCCACGAGACCCTTGCATTGGCCGAGCCGACCGAAATCGTGCATTTGGACGGCGACCTGTTGCATTACTCGTTCTACACCGTCGAAGAACACCGACGACAAAACGAGAAATTCGCTCTGCTCTCCGCCGAGGACATGGTGGAAGCCGGCAAAAAGGCGACCCTCACGAAAGCCTACACCCACGGTGCGTGGAAATTCGTGCGCGACTACCTCTTCAAGGCGGGCTTCTTGGACGGCAAGATGGGCTTCGTCATCAGCAAAATCAATGCGCGCTGCGTGTGGCTGAAGTATAAATTGGCTATGGAACTTTCGCAAAAACAGGCAAAATGAGGATAGGTTTCGACGCAAAACGGGCTTTCAACAACCATCGCGGTTTGGGCAACTACAGCCGCGAGACAATTCGCATTTTGGCTTCGCATTTTCCTGATTTACAGTTGGATTTGTTCACGCCAAAAATTGACGCAAGCATTCATTTTGATTGTCCGGACAACGCGACCGTCCTCCAGCCGAAACACGAGTTCATGACCTCGCTTTGGCGCACTTTCGGCATCACGCGCGAGGCGGAAAAACGGCATTTAGACCTCTATCATGGCCTCAGCCACGAGCTGCCCGTCGGCATCGAAAAAACCGGCATTCCCACCGTGGTCACCATGCACGACTTGATTTTCGTCCGCCACCCAGAATTGTATCCGCTCATTGACCGCAAATTGTACAAAACCAAGTATTTGCGAAGTTGCCGCGTGGCCGACCGCATCATCGCCATCAGCCAGCAGACCAAAAACGACCTCATCGACTTGTGGCATATCGAAGCGGAAAAAATCAGCGTCGTCTATCAAGGTTGCCATCCTGCGTTTTGCGATCAAGTTACTGATTCACAGAAGCAAAGCATCAGAACGAAATACAATTTGCCCGAAAACTACTTGCTCAATGTGGGCGCCATCGAGCCGCGCAAAAACCAACTTTTGGTTTTGGAGGCACTCGTAGCCGGCGCCATCGATACGCCCTTGGTGATTGCAGGTCGAAAAACCGATTATATCACTGAATTACAGCAATATATCGAAAAACATCGGCTTCAAAAACAAGTTTTCATCCTGCCGAATGTTGACTTTGCCGACCTGCCCGAACTATATCAAAACGCATCGATTTTCATCTATCCCTCTCAATTTGAAGGCTTTGGCATCCCTATTGTGGAAGCCCTGCAAAGCGGCGTTCCCGTCATTGCAGCCAAAGGCAGTTGCCTCGAAGAAAGCGGCGGCCCCGACAGCCGATATGTTTCGCCCAAAGACGCAGCGGAATTGGCCGAGCAAATCTTGATTCTCGAAAGAGACAGTCATCTGAGAGCCAACATGATAGAGAAAGGAAAAGCCTACGCCAAGCAGTTTTCGGACGAGGCCATCGCAAACCATATCATGCAAATATACCAGTCATTAATCAAACCCTAATCGGCCATGCAACCCGTCTTCTCCATCATCATCCCTACTTGGAACAACCTGCCCTACCTGAAGGTTTGCATCGGCAGCATCCGCAAAAACTCGGCCTATCCGCACCAAATCATCGTCCACGTCAACGAAGGCACCGACGGCGCCTTGGAATGGGTTAAGAATGAAGGACTTGACTACACCTATTCCGAAAAAAACATTGGAGTCTGCATGGCCTGCAACATGATGCGGACCCGCGTCAAAACGGACTACATCTTCTATCTCAACGACGACATGTATCTCCTGCCTGGCTGGGACACTGCCCTGATGGACGAAATCAACACGCTGCCAGACCATCGTTTTTTCCTCTCGGGGACGATGATCCAGCCGCATAACTACTTGGATGTGGGCGTTTTGGCCAATTACGGCGACTGCATCGAGAATTTTGAGGAAGAGCGCCTACTGAAGGAATACATGCAATATCCGATGAACGACTGGCGCGGTGCCACATGGCCGCCCAACCTGCTCCACCGCGACACATGGGACCTCGTGGGTGGCTACAGCATCGAATACTCGCCCGGCATGTACTCCGACCCCGACCTGACCGCCAAACTTTGGATGGTCGGCGTGCGCCATTTCAAGGGACTGGCCAATTGTCGCGCCTATCATTTCGAGACAAAAAGCACGCAACGGGTAGAAAAGAACCAAGGCCACCTGCAATTCCTCTTTAAATGGGGTATCACCAACCGCTTGATGCGCAGCAACTTGACCCATCTCGGCATGCCCTTTGGCGACACTTCCAGCCCCACGCCCATCAAAAACAAGCTGTCATGCCGACTGAAAGCCATTTGGGCGCTCCTGACCAACAAACAATTCGGCCCGATTGAGCCTTTACAACCTTGAACTGAAACAAAAAACGGAAAAGAATGGATAAGCAATTTGAAGAAGAAATAGAACGCACAGTGGCGGCACTGAAGGCCGGAAAGACCATCCTCTACCCCACCGACACCATCTGGGGCATCGGCTGCGATGCAACCAACAGCAAGGCCTGCGACCGCATCTACGAGGTGAAGCAACGCCCCGCCAACAAGAGCCTCATCGTCCTCGTCGACTCCGCCGAACGGCTGAAGGACTATGTGGTGGACGTGCCCGCCATCGCCTACGACCTTATCGCGCACGCTTCCAAGCCTTTGAGCATCGTCTTTGCCCAAAGCAAGAACCTCGCGAAAAACATCTCGGCCGACAAGTCGGTGTGCATCCGCGTGGTGAAAAACGAGTTCTGCCAAGAGGTCATCCGCCGCCTCGGGAAGCCCATCACCTCCACCTCGGCCAACCTCTCGGGACAACCTTCCGCGATGATTTACAGCGACATATCTGAGGAACTAAAAAAGGCCGTTGACTACGAGGTGCAACTCTACCACGACAGCTTCTGCAAACCCAAAAGCTCGACCATCATCAGGCTCAACGAGGACAACACTTTCGATATTTTGAGGCCGTGAGGCGTTTATTCGGGAAAAATGATTACTTTCGCGGCAAATAAACAAAACAATTATGACTCAAAATGTAGGATTAAACCAAGCCCAGATGGATTTCCTTCGTCTTTTGGCTCACTTTACCACGGAAGAGGAAGTGAAGGAATTAAACGATGTAGTATGCGAATACTATGCTCGAAAAGTGGACGAAGAAATGGATCAATTGTGGGATGAAGGCAAATGGAGCCAAGAGAAAATCGACGAAGTATTGAACGAGCACTTAAGGACACCTTACAATGCTTGCATTTCGACATTTTGAAGAATATAATGTTTCCCAAGCTATTCGTATTGAAACTTAAACAGTTTTTGGATATTCTCGAAAATCACAATTAGCATCATGAAAATCAAGTTATTATTAACCAATGTATTGCTATTTGCAAGCATTATTCTTTCCGCCCAAAACCAGCCCCAGAAGCCCCAAACCAAAGCGCAGATGAACGCCCAGAAACTGGCCACCACGCTGTATCTCATCGAGAATTTCTATGTGGACACGGCCAATACCGACAAAGTGACGGAAGACGCCATCGTGGCCGCATTGAAGGAACTCGACCCGCACTCGGCCTATATCTCTAGAAAGGATGTGGAAAAAGCCAACGAGCCGCTGGTGGGCAGCTTTGAAGGCATCGGGGTGACCTACCAGCTCATCCGCGACACCATCACCGTCATCAGTCCCACGGCGGGCGGCCCATCGGAAAAGGTGGGCATCATGACCGGCGACCAGTTCATCAAAATCGACGGTGAGGAAGCCTTCGGCAAAAAAATCGACAACGAATATGTGCAAAAACGCCTGCGCGGCAAGAAAGGCACCAAAGTCACCGTGAGCGTGAAACGCGGCAACGACCCCGAACTCCTTGACTTTGAAATCGTCCGCGACAAGATTCCGCTGAACAGCATCAACGCTTCTTATATGCTCGACGACCATATCGGCTACATCAAGCTCGACCGCTTCGCGCAAGAATCGGCGCAAGAGTTCAGCGAGGCTTTCGCCAAGCTGCAAGCCCAAGGCATGGAATCGCTCATCTTCGACCTGCGCGGCAACACGGGTGGCTACCTCAACACCGCCATCGAGCTCGTAGACCAGTTCCTCACCGAAGACCGCCTCGTCGTCTTCACCGAAGGCATCCACTCGCCCCGCCAAGAATGGCGCAGCACTCCCGCCGGAGTTTACACCTCGGGAAAGCTCGTCGTCTTAATTGACGAAGGCTCGGCCTCGGCCAGCGAGATCTTCTCGGGCGCCATGCAAGACCACGACCGTGGCGTCGTCATCGGGCGGCGCTCGTTCGGTAAAGGCCTGGTGCAAAGGCCGTTCAACCTGCCCGACGGCTCGCAAATCCGCCTCACCACCTCGCGCTACCACACGCCTTCGGGACGCTGCATCCAACGTCCTTATGAAAACGGTGCCGAGGACTACGCCAAGGAAATGACCAAGCGCCTCGAACACGGCGAATACTTCCACGCCGACAGCATCCATTTCCCTGATTCACTGCGTTATAAGACCGACGACGGTCGCACCGTTTACGGCGGTGGCGGCATCATGCCCGACATCTTCATCCCCGTCGACACGGCCTACAACAGCAAACTCTACACCAACCTCGTCCGCAAAGGCGCATTGAACCGATTCACAACGGATTACGCCCTCAAGCACCGCGACGAAATCAAGGCTGAATATGGCGATTTCAAGAACTTCAACAGGACCTTTGAAGTAGGCGACAACCTCGTTCAAGGGTTGAAGAAAGCCGCAGAGGAAGCCAAGGTGGAATGGAACGATGAGCAATTCGCCCACTCCGAAAAGTTCATCCTCCTGCAAGTGAAGGCCTTGATAGCCCGCAATGTTTGGGAGACACAGCAATATTACGAGGTGATGGCCAAGGAAGATGCAGGCATCAAGAAAGCTTTGGAAATCCTGGGCAGCGAAAAAGAATACAAACGCATTTTGAAAGGCAAATAAGCCCTTTTGACATTTTTTCAGTCCGATTAAGACACATTTCCCGAAGTTTTTGAAACAAGCTTCGGGAAATTTTTCTATTTTTGCCGGTTGAATATTGTGCCATTTCTGGCATCCATAAAGAACAAATTAGTATTAACTTAATAGTTTCAACAATGAAAAGAGCACATTTACTCACAGCAGCTTTCCTCCTGATGGGAATGCTCATCGGCTCGCAAGCCAACGCCCAAGGGCGCATTGAGCTTGGCAGGGCCCAGTCGGCGCAAGAATGCGCCAATGTGACCGATGCAGGCTTCACCGCCAGCTTCAGCTTCAGCAGCATCGATGCCGCTGACCTCAACACCGAAAAAGGTGTGTTTTCCACTCTCACGATGCCCGGCACCTATCCATCGGGCAACGTCGGCGAGCCTTCACTGCCCGCCGCTCACCAACTGATTGCTTTGCCTTACGGCGCCAAGAACGTCACCGTGGAAGTGAAGAACTACAGCACGACCACCTATCGCTTGGCCGACTTTGGCATCAAGACCATTGCTCCCCAGCAGCCTTCGCTCCGCAAGGACCAGAAGCCTGAGGATGTCAAGTTCTTCTACAACGAACAGGCCTACGCCTCCAGAACCACCAGCACCCGTCCTGTGGCCGAGTTTGAAATCCAAGGCAACATGCGTGGTATCAGCGTCGGTTCTTTGAATGTCAACCCCGTCAACTACAACCCTGCCGAAAACACCATCACGGTCTACAACGACATCGAGTTGGAAGTGCGCTACAACGACTACGACAAAGCCGCTGCCGAAAACGAGTTTGCCCGCACGTTCAGCCCCTACTTCGCTGGCATCTACAAGACCATGTTCAACTGGCGTGACGACATTTACGACCAACACCCCGACCTCTGGCAGGCTCCCGTGAAGATGTTGGTCATCGCCAACCGCATGTTCGAGGACTGCATGCAAGACTGGCTCGCATGGAAGACTATGAAGGGCTACTATGTCGACCTCAACTTCACCGACGAAATCGGCACCACTGCCGCCGCCATCCAAAGCTTCATCCAGAACAAATATGCCGAGGAAGCTCCCACATTCGTCATCATCTTTGGTGACAAGGAACAAGTTCCGGGTAGCGCTACGGGTAGCCAAAGCCAAAAGATCACCGACCTTTATTATATGACGGTCGACGGCGACAACTACCCCGACATCTTCCACAGCCGCATGTGCGCCCAAACCGTGGAACAGATGCAGAACATCATCACCAAGACCCTTTGGTACGAAAAGCTGCAATTTGAAAACCAGACCCGCAACACCGACTATCTCAACAACGTGCTGCTCATCGCTGGTTGGGACAGCTACTGGACCGCTTACGACGGTGCTCCTACCATCCAATATGCCATGGAGTATTACTACAACGCCGAGCATGGTTTCAACCAAGTCAACCACTGGCTGGGTCAACCCTACACGGGCTGCTACGCCAGCTTGAACACGGGCGTTGGTTTTGCCAACTACACCGCTCACGGCAGCGAGACCGGCTGGGCCGACCCGAGCCTGAGCGTCAGCGACGTGAACAACTTCACCAACGAAGGCATGCCTTTCCTCGCCATGGGTAACTGCTGCCTGGCCGCCGACTGGGGCTACAGCAGCACCTGCTTCGGCGAAGCCATGATTCGTGCCAACACGAGAGGCGCCTACGCCTACATCGGCTCCTGCCCCAGCACCTATTGGTATGAAGACTACTACTTCGGCGTGGGTGCCACCAACGTGTTTGGCCAAATGCCCACCTACGAACAAACCGCCTATGGCGTTTACGATGCCATTTGGGACGACGATGTGTTCAACACTGTTTCGGCCATCCCGTTTATCGGTAACATCGCCGTGGCCTATTCCCACGCCAATGGCTACCAAGGCTCAGTCAACGACCTTTATTATTGGCAATCCTACCACGTCCTCGGTGATGGTTCCGTGATTCCTTTCCGCGTTGAGCCTACCTACAACACCGTGAACCACCTGCCCACCCTGCCCATCGGCTTGGACTCCTACACCGTCAGCGCTGATGCCGGTTCTTATGTCGGCATTTCGAAGGACGGCGTTCTCTATGGCGCTGGCCTCATCGGCGAAGAAGGCACGGCCGACATCCAAATCGAGCCCATCACTTCTGGTGGCGACGTCACCATCTGCGTGACGCACCCCAACCGCCGTCCCTACATCGCTGTGGTTCCTGCCGCTGCCATGAATGGAGCCTACGTCTCCGTCGACGCCTACACGCCCGCCAATGCTCACGTGGGTGACCAATCCTCGATGAACATCACCGTCAAGAACGTGGGTACGCAACCGACCAGCGGCACGACCAACGTCACCCTGACCTGCGACAACCCCAACCTGACCATCATCAACGGCACTGCCAGCTTCGGTGCTTTGGCTCCTGATGCCACCGTCGAGCTGACTGGTTTCACCTACAACATCGCCCAAGGCGTGGCCGACGGCACTCGCTTCACCATTATGGTCAACGCCGTTTGCGGCAACGACACTTGGGAAGGCAAAGTCTACGTGACCGCTGGCGAAGCCGTGTTGGAATATGGCGGCATCGCCCTCGGTGGCGGATTCGTCCCTGGCGAGACCCTAACCCTGACGGCTGCTTTCAAGAACGCCGGTCACTATATGGCTACCAACGCTATTGCCAGCATTGCTTCGGCAAACGAATATGTCAGCTTCGAGAATGCCACCTACGAGGTCGGCACCATCGACCCGAGCGGCGTCGGCTACTGCGTGTTCAACGTCACCGTGGCTGCCAACTGCCCCGAAACGGAGCAAATCCCGCTCACCTTCACGCTTAACGCCGATGGCGGCCTCGTGGCCGAAGGCAGCGGCGTCCTGAAGAACAGCTGCAACGTGGTCTTCGAACTCAGCGACTCCTACGGCGACGGTTGGAACGGCGCTTCGCTGCACGTCAACTTTAGCGACGGCACGCCTTCGCAAACCATGACCATCAACAGTGGCAACAGCCAAGTCTACACCGTCGAAATCGGCAACAGCGTTCAAGTTAGCATGACCTGGACTTCCGGTAGCTGGGATTCTGAATGCTCCTTCATCATCCGTTATGAAGACGGTGATGTCATCTACCAATCCTCGGGCCTCGGCTCCAGCTGGTCGCACCAATTCACCTGCGACTGCGGCGGTGGCACTGCTTCGGCCTACAGCCCTGTCGAGAACCTGACCGCTGCCCTGCAAGTCAATGCCGTCACTTTGGACTGGACGGCTCCCGCCGGTGCCGTTTCCTACAGCATTACGCGTAACGGCATCGCCTTGGGCGAAACCACCGAAGCCAACTTCACCGACCAAGTGTTGAACGAGATGGTTTACACTTACTGCGTCACGGCTGTTTATGCCGACGGCGGTGTTTCGGCTCCTGAGTGCGTCCAAGTGGACTTCACGACTGGCGTTGAGGAAAACCTCGATCAAGTCAGCATCTATCCTAACCCTGTCAACAGCACGCTGAACATCGAAGGCGGCAACGCCGAATTCAGCTATGTCATGTACAACGGCATGGGTCAGATGGTGGCCAACGGCACTGCCAATGGCAACACGCAAATCAACGTCAGCGGCATGGCTGAAGGAATCTACTTCCTGCGCCTCACCACAGGCACGCAAGTGCGCATTGAGAAGGTCATCGTGAAGTAAGACGATGTACTCAAACGAAAAAAGGCAGCCAGTTGGCTGCCTTTTTTCGTTTAAAGGCCTCGCTGTTTCTTGATGGTTTCGTAGGCCGCGTTGACCTCTTGGAATTTCTTTTCGGCAGCTTTCCTCACCTCTTCCCCAAGGTTGCTTACCAAATCGGGATGGTTTTTCTTGGCCATCTCGCGATAGGCTTTCTTCACCTCCTCATCGGTGGCATTGGCATCAATTCCAAGAATCTTGTAAGCATTATCGGTCTCCTTGATGAACATCGCTTTCACCGATTTGAAATCGCTGGTGGTGATGCCCATATAGTCGGAAATCGTATTGATGACGCCCAACTCCTCCTGCGAAATCCGTCCGTCAGCATTCGCAATACCGAACAAATAATGAAGCAGTTGAAGGCGTGAGGCATAATCCATATAGCGTCCCACCTGCTGACTGACTTCATAGAGGTTATAGTCCTTCTCGAGGATCTCGCGCAGCATCTTGATGTAGTTTTCGGCGCGTTCCTGGCCAAAATTCTGCAAGAAGAAACGCTTCACATAATCCAGTTCCGAGCGCTTCACAGCTCCGTCGGCCTTCATCACAGCGGCAGAAAGCACGAGAAGGGTCACGTTGAAGTCGCGTTTCTCCTCCGTATTGCCAAATTGTTCATTCACCTCAGAGCGAATCACACGAGGCCTGTTGCTGGAGAAAAGACTTCCGATGGCATAGCCAATGATGCCACCGATGGGGCCGCCAAACGACCACCCCAAACCCGTCAGTATCAGTTTCAAGAAAAATCCCATACTCTTGTTTGTTTTCGATTTTGAGATGCAAAATTACACAAAATATACGATTCAAGGGAATAATTTTCCATCAGTTGCCTTAGGGGTGCAAAAGTTTTGTATATTTGCGCCTTTAAACGAACAAATAACCTAATTAAATTTTCAGCACATGAAAAAACTGTTTTTATCCCTCATGTTAGTGGCAATGTCAGCAATGGCGTTTGCCCAACAGTGGACGAGCATCAGCAAGAGCAGTCCTGCTGGTCCAGAAGTCAAGTTGATTTCGAGCAGCGAGAAAGAAGTCGTCGTCGACTTCACGCTGGGCGGTTTCTACATGACCAGAGTAAGCACACCTAACGGCGAGCAGAATGTCATTTCGGTCCCGAAGATGGCTACCTCGCTCGACGCCGGTGCTCCTAACCTTCCCCACTTCCCTGTGCCAGTCCTCATTGGCGACCTGGCAGAGATGGATGTCAACATCACGGATGGTGATTACACCGAGTACAACGTCGAGGTGGCCCCGTCGAAGGGCAACATCAGCCGTCAGATTGACCCCAAGGATGTGCCTTACACCTATGGTGAAATGTACAACCAAAATGCTTTTTATCCTGCAACCCAAGCCACACTTGACGCCCCCTACATCCTTCGCGACTGCCGTGGCCAAAACATCGTGGTGAGACCTTTCGCCTACAACCCCGTGACGAAGACACTCCGCGTGTATCATCACCTCACCATCAGCATGAAGAAGGTGAGCGACAACGGCGAGAACCCCATGATCAACCGCAAAAAAGGCGACATCAAAGTGGATGCTGAGATGCAGCAGTCCTACCAACGCCGTTTCATCAACTTCGGACAAAACGGAGCCAAGTACAACTTCGTTATCGACCGTGGCGAAATGTTAGTCATCTGCGCCGACCAGTTCATGGCTGGCATGGAAGAGTTCGTTGCTTGGAAGAACCAATCGGGCCGTCCCACCACAATGGTGAGCGTTTCCGAAGCCGGTGGCAACAGCGACACGCAAATCAAGAGTTACATCCAAAACTTCTACAACGACCCCAACCACAATCTCGCTTTCGTTCTGTTCGTTGGCGACTACGACCACATCACGCCTCATGCGGTTAGTGGCGAGCGTTCCGACAACTGGTTTGCCCAAATTGTCGGCACCGACCACTACGACGACGTCTTGCTGGGTCGTTTCTCGGTGCAGACCGAAGCCCATTTGGCCAACCATGTCAACAAGGTGCTCTACTACGAGCGCGACATGCCTGAGAGCCTCACTTGGGTGAACAAAGGCTTGGGCATCGGTGCCATCGGTGCCGGTAGCGGCCACTATGGCGAAGACGACTACCAACACATTGACCTCATTCGTGACACGCTTGAGCACTACACCTACGAACACGTCACCGAGCTGCATGGCGGCGGCGGTGCCACCACCACAACCATTAGCAACGCCATCAACGCTGGCGTCAGCATCATCAACTACTGCAACCACGGTTCCGAGACCAGCTGGGGTGTGGCCAACTACAGCAACAGCCATGTCAATGCCTTGGTCAACGACTACATGTGGCCCATCAACTGGTCGGTGGCTTGCTTGACTGGTAAATTCAACTATGGCGGTGCCAACGGCGAATGCTTTGCCGAGGCTTGGATGCGCGCCAGCAACAACCAAACCGGCGTTCCTACGGGTGCCATCGGCGGCATGTTCTCCTGGATGAGCCAGCCCTGGATCCCGCCCATGTATGGACAAGACGAAATGGTCGACGTCCTTTGCGAGTGGCGTGATGCCGACAAGTTCAACCACACATTTGGTGGCGCCTCTGTGAATGGCAACATGAATGTTCTGGATATGTCGGGCAGCCAAGGCAACGACACCCACGACACGTGGATTTGCTTTGGTGACCCGAGCTTAATGGTTCGCACCGACAACCCGACGAGCATGAACGTGAGCATTGCCCCTGCTGTCCTGATGTTAGGCATGACAGAACTTGAAATCGCCACCGAAAACACGCCCTACGGCATTGCCACCCTCATGATGGACGGCGAAGTGATTGCCACCGCCAACATCGTCAACAACACCGCTACGATGACCTTCCCCGCAATGAGCAACGTGGGCAACGCCACTTTAACCGTGTTGGGCTACAACAAGGTGACCGAAGTCATCACCGTTGAAGTGCTGCCTGCCGAAGGTCCTTATGTCACTGTGACTGGCTACGCACCCAACTTTGCTCCTGTCAACCAAGAGACAAGCTTGAGCATGAGCTTCAAGAACGTGGGTGTCGACCCGACCAATGGCAACACCAACGTCACGTTGACCTGTGCCGACAATCGTTTGAGCATCCTCAACGGAACTGCCAACTTCGCAGTGCTGGATGCCGAAGAGACCATCACCCTCAACAACGCTTTCAGCTTCATCGTTGCCGAAGGCGTTGAAGACGGCACGCGTTTCCAAATCGACGTTGAAATGACCGATGGCAGACAAACCTGGGCTGGCAAAGCCTACGTCACTGCTGGCCAAGCCATTCTCAACTATTCAGGCACCAACTGGTCTGGAGGCTTCGTCCCCGGCGAAACGGTGACTTTTGTGGCCAATTTCAAGAATGTGGGACATTACATGGCCACCAATAGCAAGGCTACCATTTCGTGTGCCAGCGAATACATCACTTTACTCAATCCTGAGGTTATGGTTGGCACCATCGACCCCGAAGGCATTGGCACGGCCGTGTTCAACGTTGAAGTGGCTGCCAACTGCCCTGAGACCGAGGCAATCCCCTTCACCTTCATCATGGAAGCCGACGGCGGCCTAAGCGCTGAGGGTTCAGTGACGATGAAGAACTCGTGCAACGTCATTTTTGAACTTGCCGACGCCTACGGCGACGGCTGGAACGGCAACCAACTCGTCGTGGCTTTCGACGATGGTACTCCTTCACAAAACCTGACTCTTACCAGCGGCAATTCGGGCACCTTTACAATTGAGATTGGCAATGGCGTTCATGTCAGCTTGAGCTGGATCACTGGCCAATGGACTGACGAATGCTCCTTCACCATCCGCTACGAAGATGGAGACGTGATTTACCAATCCTCCAGCCTTGGCTCCAGTTGGACCTATGCATTCGATTGCAATTGCGCTGGCAGTGGTTCCACGGGCGTTTGCGCCATGGTCTCTAACCTCGAGATGCAAATCGAAGAGTCCAACATCACACTGACTTGGGACAGACCTGAAGATGCCATCAACTTCATCATCTACCGCAACGGTATTGAAGTGGGTCAGACCACCGAAAACACCTATTCGGAAGAGACGATGCAAGCCATGTATTACACCTACTGCGTAGTGGCCGAATACGAAGACTGCCTCTCAGCTCCTGAGTGCGTCATCGCCGACCTCACCGACGTGGAAGAGATGAATGACGAGTTCAGCATCTATCCCAACCCTGTCAACGACATGCTGCACATCAGCTTTGGCAATGCCGAGTTTAGCTATGCCATGTACAACGGCATGGGTCAAATGGTGGCCAACGGCACTGCCAGCGGCAACCACGAAATCAATGTGAACGGCATGCAAAAGGGCGTCTACTTCCTCCGTCTCACCGCGGGCACGCAAACCCGTATCGAGAAGGTGGTGGTCAAATAAGAATAAGACCTGTTTCACAAGCAAATGGCTGTCTGGGTTCCAGACAGCCATTTGTTTTAGGCCATTCCGCATTTTCAACCCGTCTTGTTTATAATACGTCTAAATTATCGGATTTTTCAGAAATAAACCGAAAAGGCGCGTATCAATTGTCCAAAAATCACTAATTTCGTGGCTCAATAAAATTGAAACAACAATTTCTAAAATTCAATCAATATGGCAAAATTCAGAGGAGCCATCGTAGTTGACACTGAGCGTTGTAAAGGCTGTGGCGTTTGCATCACTGCCTGCCCCTGCGGTGTCATCGAATTGGCAAAAGAAGTAAACGGAAAAGGTTACAATTACGCATTCATGGCCAATCCCGAAGCGTGCATTGGCTGCGCCAGCTGTGGCATCACCTGCCCCGACGGCGTGATCAAAGTGTACAAGAAAGCCCTGTAACCCAACCAATTGTCTAACATTTAAAAATTTACATAATGGGAGAATTAAAACTGATGAAGGGTAACGAGGCATTGGCCGAAGCCGCCATCCGCTGCGGTGCCGATGCTTATTTCGGATATCCTATCACCCCCCAGTCGGAAGTGATCGAGTATCTGTCGGAACAGAACCCTTACGAACGCACCGGTATGGTCGTTCTTCAAGCAGAAAGTGAATTGGCAGCCATCAACATGGTGTATGCCGCTGGTGCAGCTGGCAAGCGTGTCATGACCTCTTCCTCCAGCCCGGGCGTGTGCCTGAAGCAGGAAGGTTTGGCCTACATCGCTGGTGCCGAAGTGCCCTGCGTCTTCGCCGACGTGGTGCGTGGCGGCCCGGGTCTGGGCACCATCCAGCCTTCGCAAGCCGACTATTTCCAAAACACCAAGGGCGGCGGCAACGGCGACTATCGCAATATCGTCCTCGCCCCCGCTTCCGTCCAAGAAATGGCTGACTTCGTGCCGCTGGGCTTCGAACTGGCCTTCAAGTACAGAATGGCAGTGTGCATCCTCTCCGACGGTGCCATCGGCCAAATGATGGAAAAGGTCGTTCTGCCTGAGCAGAAAGCCCGCCTCACCGAAGAGGAAATCAAAGCCAAATATCCTTGGGCACTCACCGGCCGCAAGCGTGGCACGCAACACCGCGTCATCACCAGCTTGGACCTCGACTCAGCCCGCATGGAAGAGCACAACCGCGCCTTGCAACGCAAGTACGCCGAAGTGACCGCCAACGAAATCCGCTACGAGATGATTGACTGCGATGATGCCGAATACGTATTCGTCGCCTACGGCTCCAGCGCCCGTATCGCCCAGAAGTCGGTGCAACTCGGTCGCGCCGAAGGCCTGAAGGTCGGTCTGCTCCGTCCCATCACCCTGTGGCCCTACCCCACCCAAGCCATCCGCAACCTCATCGACAAGGGTGTCAAGGGATTCCTTTCCGTCGAATTGAGCTGTGGTCAGATGATCGAAGACGTGCTGCTGGCCTGCAACGGTCGCGCCAAGGCCGAACACTTTGGCCGTGTCGGTGGCATCATCCACACCCCGGAAGAAGTTCTCGAAGCTATGAAGAAACAAATTATAGGAGAATAAGACAATGGCAGAAATCACATTACAAGATATCATCCAGCCCGAAAACTTGGTTTACGAAAAATCAAAGCTGCTGACTGAAAAACCTTTCCACTACTGCCCCGGCTGCGGTCACGGCACCGTGCACCGCATCATCGCCGAAGTGCTCGAAGAGCTCGGCGTTGACGACCGCACCATCGGCGTTTCGCCCGTCGGTTGCGCCGTTATGGCCTACGACTACTTCGATGTCGACTTCGTTGAAGCCGCCCACGGTCGCGCTCCGGCGTGCGCCACGGGTATCAAGCGCGTGTGGCCCGACAAAGTCGTGTTCTCCTACCAAGGCGACGGCGACCTGGCTGCCATCGGCACCTGCGAGACCATCCACACCTGCAACCGTGGTGAGAACATCACCATGATCTTCGTCAACAACGGTATCTACGGCATGACCGGTGGCCAGATGGCTCCCACCACCCTAGTGGGCATGAAGACCGCCACCACGCCTTACGGCCGTATGCCTCAATGGCCCGACGGAACGCCCAACAACGGCTTCCCGCTCCAAATCACCCAACTGATTTCACAACTGCCTGGCACACGCTACGTTACCCGTCAAGCCGTGTTCAATGCCGCTGCCGTGCGCAATGCCAAGAAGGCCATCAAGAAGGCTTTCCAGAACCAGATTGAGAACAAGAACGGCGTCAACTTCGTTGAAATCGTGTCGAACTGCAACTCCAACTGGAAGATGAGTGCCGTCGATGCCAACAAGTGGCTGCAAGACAACATGCTGCCCGTCTATCCTTTGGGCGACATCAAGGACAACTTCGAGCTGATTAAGAAATAACTAAAAACGACAAAGCAATGACAGAAGAAATTATTATAGCCGGTTTCGGCGGACAAGGTGTCTTGTCAATGGGTAAGATCCTTGCCTACAGTGGTATCATGCAGAACAAGGAAGTCAGCTGGATGCCTTCATACGGCCCTGAAATGCGTGGCGGTACGGCCAACGTGACCGTCATCGTCAGCGACGAACGTGTGTGCTCCCCCATCTTGAATGCCTTCGACACTGCCGTCATTCTGAATCAGCAGTCGCTCGACAAGTTTGAGGACAAAGTGAAGCCCGGTGGCTATCTGATCTACGATCCCAACGGTATCACCCACAAGCCTACCCGTAAGGACATCCACATTTACACCATCGAAGGTGCCCAATTGGCCTCCGACATGGGTAACAGCAAGGTGTTCAACATGATTATCCTCGGTGCTTTCCTGAAGCTGCGCCCCATCATCGACAACAAGAACGTCGAAGAAGGTTTGCGTCATAGCTTGCCTGAGCGTGCCCACAAGCTCATCCCGCTGAACATGCAAGCCGTCCAGGTTGGTATGGACAACGTGAAAGCTGAGAACTAATCGCAGTTTTCACCAACGAAAAAAGGCTGCCTTTGGCAGCCTTTTTTCGTTACGGATAATAATAATTCCTATTATTCCTTGACTTCTTCAGCTGGAGCCTCAGCCACAGGAGCCTCAGCCTTCGGAGTAGCCTTCTTAGTGCTACGACGAGTGTTCTTAGCCTTAGCTGCAGTCTTCTGACCTTCGCGGGTGTAGACATCGTTGTAGTCAACAAGTTCCATCATGGCCATCTCAGCAGCATCACCTTTACGGTTCTCAGGCATACGGATGATGCGGGTGTAACCACCAGCGCGAGTGCCCACTTTGGGACCCACTTCACGGAAGAGCTCGGTCACAGCATACTTGTTTTGCAAGTAGCTGAACACTACACGGCGGTTGCCGGTGCCCTGCTCGGTAGTCGTGTTGTTTTCGGGTTTCGAGCGCGTAATCAGCGGTTCCACATACATACGCAGGGCCTTAGCCTTGGCTGTGGTGGTGATGATGCGCTTATTGAGAATCAACGAAGAAGCCATGTTGGAAAGCATAGCCTTACGGTGAGCGCTTTTTCTTCCTAAGTGATTGAAATTCTTATTGTGTCTCATCTTCTTATTCCTTATCTAATTTATATTTGCTGACATTCATACCGAACTCGAGGCCCTTGCTTCTGACCAACTCATCAAGTTCAGTGAGCGACTTCTTACCGAAGTTACGGAACTTGAGGAGGTCGGCCTTATTAAAGGCAACCAGTTCACCAAGCGTTTCAACCTCAGCAGCCTTCAAGCAGTTCAGAGCGCGCACCGACAAATCAAGGTCGACGAGCTTGGTCTTGAGAAGCTGGCGGGTGTGCAATGAGCCTTCATCAAAATCTTCCGTCACAGTCTTTTCGTCTGGAACCAAGTTGATGTTCTCGTCGGAGAAGAGCATGAAGTGATAGATGAGGATCTTTGCGGCTTCTTTCAAAGCATCTTTAGGATTAATGGAGCCATCGGTGTCGATTTCGATGACGAGCTTTTCGTAGTCCGTCTTCTGTTCGACGCGCCAGTTTTCCACCTTATAGCTCACGTTGCGGATAGGCGTATAGATGGAGTCGATAGCGATGGTGTCGACAGGAGCGCCGGCCACCTTGTTCTCGTCGGCAGGCACATATCCCCTACCCTTGTTGATGTTGAGCTCGATAGTCAACTTCACTGAGGGTTCGAGGTTGCAGATGACGAGTTCCGGATTGAGCACTTGGAAGGAGCAGAGGTACTTGTTGATGTCACCAGCCTTGAATTGCTCTTGGCCCGTGATGGTAAAGCTGACCTTCTCGTGGGTCTCCGTAGGGACGACTTGTTTAAGGCGCACCTGCTTGAAATTCAGCACCATGTCGGCGACGTCTTCGATGACGCCGTCGATAGAGGCGAACTCGTGGGTGACACCGTCAATGTGGATAGAAGTGATGGCGAAGCCTTCCAATGAAGACAACAGAATCCTTCTAAGCGCATTACCAATGGTGATGCCGAAACCTGGTTCAAGAGGTCGAAACTCGAAAATGCCTTTGGTATCGGAGCCTTCAACCATGATAACCTCATCGGGTTTTTGAAACGCTAAAATTGCCATATTTAATTTATTTACCAGGTTAAAAATCAACAATTACTTAGAATACAATTCAACGATAAGCTGTTCGTTGATGTTCTCCGGGATCTCTTCGCGAGCCGGATAGTTCATGAACTTGCCGCACATCTTCTCACCGTCCCATTCCAGCCAAGCGAAGTTGCTGCCTTGGCGGCCTTCGAGTGAATTGGTGACGACTTCCAAGCTCTTTGACTTTTCGCGGACGCCGACCACATCACCGACTTTAACGAGATATGAGGGAATGCTAAGCACGCTGCCGTTGACAACGATATGACGATGGTTCACGAGCTGACGGGCTGCGGCACGGGTGGGAGCGATGCCCAGACGATACACCACATTGTCAAGACGTGATTCCATAAGTTGCATCAGGATCAGACCCGTGACACCTTCCTTACGGCGGGCGAGGTCGAAGGTCTTGCGGAATTGTCTCTCGAGAACTCCGTAGGTATATTTAGCCTTTTGCTTCTCCTTGAGCTGGGTGCCATATTCCGAAACTTTCTTTCTTCTGCTGTTGGCGCCATGCATTCCAGGAGGATAATTTCTCTTTTCGAAGTACTTGTCTGAACCAAAGATAGGTTCACCGAACTTACGAGCGATTTTCGTTTTTGGACCTGTATATCTAGCCATAATTCAAATTTTTTAATTGTTCGACTTTACACTCTTCTACGTTTTGGAGGACGGCAGCCATTATGCGGCAGCGGAGTGACGTCGATGATCTCGGTCACCTCAACGCCCATCGAATGGATGGCACGGATGGCGGATTCACGTCCTGAACCAGGTCCCTTCACATACACTTTAACTTTGCGTAATCCCAAGTCATAGGCAGTCTTGGCGCACTCTTCAGCAGCCATCTGAGCAGCGTATGGTGTGTTCTTCTTTGAGCCTTTAAAGCCCATTTTACCTGCTGATGCCCAAGAAATGACTTGTCCTTCATTGTTGGTCAGAGAAACGATGACGTTGTTGAACGAAGCCTTCACGAAAGCCATGCCCGTTGCCTCGATCTTAACAACACGCTTCTTTGTAACTTTGTTGTTTTTTGCCATTTTTAATTTGTGTGGTTTTGTAATTTGATATGATCCAACTACTTATTACTTAGTAGCTTTCTTCTTGTTTGCAACAGTCTTCTTACGGCCCTTGCGGGTACGTGCGTTGTTCTTCGTGCTTTGTCCGCGAACGGGCAGGCCGGCACGATGACGGACACCTCTGTAGCAACCGATATCCATCAAACGCTTAATGTTCATCTGAACTTCACCGCGAAGCTCACCTTCGGTCTTGTACTGTTCGGCGATGATGTCACGAACGGTCTTCTGCTCGTCGTCGGTCCAGTCTTGGACTTTCTTGGCAGGTTCGACACCGGCTTTGTTCAGGATTTCCTTGGACAGCGAACGTCCAATGCCGTAAATGTAGGTCAACGAGATTTCACCGGCCTTGTTGCTCGGGATATCTACACCAGCGATTCTTGCCATATTTTCTTTTTTCTTTAGATTAGATTTTCAACCAGATTAACCCTGACGCTGATTCTCTTTAGGGTTCTTCTTATTAATCACATACACTCTGCCTTTACGTTTGACAATGATGCAGTCGGCAGATCTTTTCTTTACAGATGCTTGAACTTTCATTTCAATATGATTTTGTAGTTTGCTCTCTAACTCTTGTATCTGAAGGTGATACGGCCCTTTGTCAGATCATAGGGAGACATTTCCAACTTGACTTTGTCGCCAGGTAGGATTTTGATATAGTGCATACGCATCTTGCCAGAGATGGTGGCGATGATCACCAAACCGTTCTCCAACTCGACACGAAACATGGCATTACCCAATGCTTCCACTACAGTGCCTTCCTGTTCTATCGACATTTGTTTTACCATACTTTGTCCTTTTCAAATACTTATTTAGTTATTATTCACTCTGACCCTCACCACGTTGAGGACCCGAATTTAACTCCGTTGAATCTTCCGAATTCGGGCTGCAAAAGTAACAATTCTTTTCCAATTGGAGGACTTTTTTCTCAAATTTCTTCATCCCAACCATTTTGGATTCGAATCTCACCATTTTTTCGGGGAACCTCCGGAGCAATTTCCGAAGGTTTCCCGAAAGTTTGGCTTACCTTGCTTCAACAAGCGAAGGACATAGGTTTTTCATCACATTCTGCCAACGCGACCCTTGATGCGGCCAGTCTTGGTGAGACCATCGTAATGGTGCATCAGGAGGTGGCTCTCGATCTGTTGCAAGGTGTCGAGCACAACGCCCACAAGAATCAACAGGGAGGTTCCGCCATAGAAGTGCGAGAAGCCCGTTGTGACATTCATGAGCGAAGCGACGATGGCGGGCATGATGGCCACGATGCCGAGGAAAATGGATCCCGGCAGGGTGATTCTCGACATGATGGTGTCGAGGTACTCAGCCGTCTTCTTGCCAGGTTTGACACCCGGGATGAAGCCACCGTTCTTCTTGATGTCTTCCGCCATTTGGTTAGTGTTCATCGTCACAGCCGTATAGAAATAGGTGAAGGCGATGATCATGAGGAAGAACACAAGGTTGTACCAGAAACCGTTGATGTTGGTGAAGGCAGCGGCAAAACCCGTCAGGGCATCCGTCTGTCTGAAACCAGCGATGGTGATGGGCAGGAACATGATGGCCTGGGCGAAGATGATAGGCATAACGCCAGCAGCATTCACCTTCAGCGGGATGTACTGACGCACACCACCGTACTGACGATTGCCGACCACGCGCTTGGCATACTGTACCGGAATCTTGCGTGTACCTTGGACGAGGGCGATAGTGCCCACCATCACGAAGAACAGCACAACCAGCTCGATGATGAGGACCAGCAAGCCTGTTCCGCCTTGGTTGATGCGAGCAGCCACTTCGGCCACGAAGGCACCAGGCAGGCGGGCGATGATACCGATCATGATGATGAGGGAGATACCATTGCCAATGCCTCTGTCGGTGATCTTCTCGCCGAGCCACATAATGAACAAGGTGCCAGCGATGAGAAGGATAACCGATGAAACATAGAAGAAGGCTCCAGGAGCGGAACCATCAAACGGGGTGACAGCGGTAACGGCACCTGCCATCCTGAACTGCTCAATGACGTTACGTAGGTAGCCGGGAGCCTGAACAAACACGATGACCACCGTCAGGTAACGCATGATTTGGTTCAGTTTCTTACGACCGCTCTCACCTTCCTTTTGCAGGCGCTGGAAGTAAGGCACTGCCATGCCGAGCAGTTGGATGATGATGGAGGCGGTGATGTAAGGCATGATACCCAAGGCAAAGATGGAGGCGTTACCGAAGGCACCACCTGAGAACATGTTCAACAGGCCCAGAAGGCCACCCTCGCTGCTTCTCTGAAGGACAGAGAGTTGGGTCGGGTCGATGCCAGGGATGACGACGAACGAACCGAAACGATAGACCAAGATGATGAGGATGGTAAACAGGATGCGTTTGCGCAATTCCTCGATCTTGAAGATATTCCTTATGGTTTCAATCAATCTTTTCATTTCGTTTCGTATTTTTCGCAAGTGCCGCCGGCGGCCTCGATGACCTCTTTAGCCTTAGCGGAAAATGCGTGAGCCCTAACTTCCAATTTCGCAGTCAATTCACCACGGCCAAGGATCTTGACGAGTTCCTTCTTGTGGGTGACACCGTTTTCAACAAGCACTTCGGGAGTAACCACCGTAATGCCTTTGTCAGCAAGTTTCTGCAAAGTTGCGAGGTTGACCGGGCAATACTCAACGCGATTCATGTTCTTGAAACCGAACTTAGGAACCAAACGGGCGAGAGGCATCTGACCGCCTTGGAAGCCGATCTTACGCTTTGCGCCGGAGCGAGCTTGAGCGCCCTTGTGACCGCGCGTTGACGTGCCGCCTCTTCCAGAGCCTTGGCCACGGCCTAATCTTTTCTTTTCCTTTGTAGAACCTTTTGCTGGTTTGAGATTACTTAAATCCATGATAATGTAGATTTGATGAGTTCAACAATTAGATTTCTTCGATCTTGAGAAGGTGGGCAATCTTGTTCACCATGCCAGCCATGACGGGGTCGTCCATGTCGACCTCGGCAGACTGGTGCATCTTTCTCAACTTGAGCGACCTCAAAGTGTCTTTTTGATCTTGTGGTCTTCCGATACCACTTCTGATTTGGGTGATTCTTACTTTCTTCATCTTTCAAAAGTTTTATCCGTTAAACACAGTATCCAAATCCACACCTCTCAATTGAGCGACGGTATAGGCATCGCGCATCTTGGTCAGAGCGTCGAAAGTGGCTTTCACAACCGAGTGAGGGTTGGACGAGCCTTTTGACTTGGCCAACACGTTCTTCACGCCAACGCTTTCCAAGACGGCACGCATGGCACCACCGGCGATGACGCCAGTACCAGGAGTAGCAGGCTGGATGAAGACATAAGCGCCGCTGTACTTGCCATATTGCTCGTGAGGCAGTGTGCCGTTGAGCACCGGAACCTTGACGAGGTTCTTCTTGGCATCGTCAACGCCCTTTTGAATGGCTGCGGTGGCTTCCTTGGCCTTGCCAAGACCGTAACCGACGACTCCATTCTCATTGCCGACGACAACCAGTGCTGCGAAAGTGAAAGTACGACCACCTTTGGTCACCTTGGTGACGCGGTTGATGCTAACGAGACGTTCCTTGAACTCGATTTCGCTAGACTTTACTCTTTTTACATTAACTTCTGCCATGACAATTAGAATTTTAATCCTCCATTACGAGCGGCGTCGGCCAGCGACTTCACTCTACCGTGATACAAATAACCATTACGATCGAACACGACCATCTCGATGCCGACGGCCTTGGCCTTTTCGGCAATCAGGGCGCCCACCTTGGCGGCTTGCTCAATCTTCGTGATCTTTTCATTTTCGATGCCGTTCTCGCGCGAACTGGCGGCTGCCAGCGTCTTGCCGACTTCGTCGTCAATCAGCTGCACATAGATTTGCTTGTTGCTTCTGAAGACAGACATGCGCGGACGTTGAGCTGTGCCAGAAATCTTCTTTCTGATGCTCTTCTTGATGAACTGTCTTCTCTCTTCTTTAGTTTTTGCCATTTTATTACTATTCTTACTGAGGTATTAATGATTACTTACCAGCAGCTTTACCTGCCTTACGTCTCAGGACTTCGCCTTCGAACTTGATACCCTTACCCTTATAAGGTTCAGGCTTACGCATCGAGCGGATCTTTGCGGCCACCTGACCAAGAAGTTGTTTGTCGTAGGAACGCATCTTCAGAATGGGGTTCTTACCTCTTTCGTTGATGGTTTCAATCTTAATCTCGGGAGGCATCTCCATGAAGATGTTGTGGGAGAAGCCCAGAGACATTTCGAGGATTTGTCCTTTGGCTTCGGCCTTGTAGCCGACGCCGACAAATTCCTGCACCGTTTCAAAACCTTCGCTCACGCCTTTCACCATGTTGGCGAAGAGGGCGCGATAGAGGCCGTGCATGGCACCCGGCTTACCAGCGGTGGTAGCCTCGTTGGGTTTCACGTGCACTTGGCCGTCTTCCACTTCGACGACAACAGCGTCGCCGAACTTCTGCGAAAGTTCACCTAATTTACCTTTGACCGTCAAGACACCGTCTTTGACGTCGACTGTAACGCCAGCGGGGATGGCGATAGGCAATTTACCAATTCTTGACATACTTTCTATCTCCTATTCTTTTAGCTAACGTAACAAATCACTTCACCGCCGATGTGGAGCTTGCGGGCTTCCTTGTCGGTCATCACACCCTGCGAGGTGGAGATGATGGCGATACCGAGGCCATTCATCACACGCGGCAGGTTTTCGCTGTCTGCATACTTTCTCAGGCCAGGACGCGAGACGCGGTCGATGGTCGTGATGGCAGGCAGTTTGGTCACAGGATGGTACTTAAGAGCGATCTTAATGACATTCTGCGATTTCTTTTCGCCTTCTTCGAACTTGTAGTTGAGGATATAGCCTTTCTCGAAGAGGATCTTCGTGATGGCCTTCTTCATGTTCGAAGCGGGGATCTCAACGATTCTATGCTTGGCACTATTCGCATTGCGGATGCGAGTCAGATAATCTGCTATAGGGTCTGTATTCATCTTTCACTTAATCTTAAATGTTTACCAACTAGCTTTCTTAACGCCCGGGATGAGGCCTTTGAGGGCCATCTCACGGAAATCGATACGCGAAATGCCAAACTGACGCATGTAGCCTTTCGGGCGACCGCTCAGCTTGCAACGGTTGTGCAGGCGGACGGGGCTCGAGTTCTTCGGCAGTTTCTGCAGGCCTTCGTAATCGCCGGCAGCCTTGAGGGCTGCGCGCTTCTCAGCGTACTTCGCGACCATCTTTGCTCTCTTGCGCTCGCGCGCTTTCATTGACTCTTTTGCCATAGTTTACTTGTTTTGATTTTTAAAGGGAAGACCAAAATGTTTCAACAAAGCCAATGCCTCTTGGTCGGTCTTGGCTGAAGTGACGAAGGTGATGTTCATACCGTTCATCTTGACCACCTTTTCGATGTCGATTTCGGGGAAGATGATTTGCTCGGTGATACCGAAGCTGTAGTTGCCACGGCCGTCAAAGCCTTTGTCGCTGATACCCCTGAAGTCGCGCACACGCGGAAGGGCCACGCAGACCAAGCGTTCGAGAAACTCGTACATCTTGTCGCCGCGCAGTGTCACATGGACGCCAATCGGGTTGCCACGGCGCAGTTTGAAGTTACTGACGTCGTGCTTGGAAATGGTCGGAACGGCTTTCTGGCCGGTGATGGCGGACATCTCCTCCACACCGACGTCGATCAGTTTCTTATCGGCCAAAGCTGCGCCGATACCCTGATTGAGTGAAATTTTCAGAAGCCGTGGAACCTGCATCACGCTCTTGTAGTGGAATTCCTCCATCAATGCAGGCACGATTTCACTCTTGTATTGTCCTCTAAGTTTGGGTTGATAGTTCATGATTACTTAATGATTTCACCTGTTTTCTTTGAATAACGGACCAATTTGCCGTTCTCGTCTCTCTTACGACCAATCCTAGAGGGTTTGCCATTCTTGTCGACAACCATCAGGTTGGAGATGTGGATAGGGGCTTCCTGCTTGATGATGCCACCTTGGGGGTGCTCGGCATTCGGGCGGGTGTGCTTGGAGATGATCCTAACGCCTTCGACGATAGCTCTGTTGTTCTTCACATCGACCCTCAAGATCTTGCCTTGCTTGCCTTTGTCATTGCCTGAAAGGACCAGTACGGTGTCGCCTTTCTTTACATGTAATTTACTCATTTTCTTTCGTTTTTAAAAGTTAGAATTACAGCACTTCCGGAGCGAGCGAAACTATTTTCATAAACTGCTTTTCACGCAACTCTCTGGCCACTGGCCCGAAGATACGGGTACCGATGAGTTCACCGGCTTGGTTCAGCAGCACGCAAGCATTGTCATCGAAGCGGATGTAGGAACCGTCGGCACGACGGGTTTCCTTCTTGGTGCGGACTACGACTGCCTTCGAGACGGTACCTTTCTTGACGTTACCGCTCGGGATGGCGCTTTTCACGGTGACGACGATGATGTCGCCCGTGTGGGCGTAACGCTTCTTTGTTCCACCCAACACTCTGATGCAGAGGACTTCCTTTGCACCGCTATTGTCAGCTACTGCGAGTCTGGTTTCCTGTTGTATCATTTTACTTAGCCCTTTCGATAATTTCTACTAGTCTCCAACATTTTCTCTTGCTCAGCGGACGGGTTTCCATGATGCGCACGGTGTCGCCGATGTTGCATTCTTCTTTCTCGTCATGAGCCATAAAACGGCTGGTTTTCTTGATAAACTTGCCGTAAATCGGGTGTTTCTCACGGCGCTCGATCTCCACGACGATGGATTTCTGCATCTTGTTGCTGACGACCACGCCGATTCTTTCTTTTCTAAGATTTCTTTCCATTGTATCTGCGTCGTTTAATTATTTATTACCTTCAAGTTCACGTCTTCTCAATTCAGTCAGATAACGGGCAATGTTCTTGCGAGTTTCACGGATCTGGTTGGGATTGTCGAGCGGCGAAACGGCGTGGTTGAGTCTCATCTTCACCAGCTGCTCGCGGGCCTGCTCCAAACGGTCGTTCAGGTCGGGCGTGCTCATCTCTCTGATTGCTTCTTGCTTTTTCATTGTGTATTATCCTCCAAATTATTCGACGTAATCTCTTCTAACAACAAACTTCGTGCTGACGGGCAGCTTCTGGGCTGCGAGGCGGAGGGCTTCCTTGGCGACGGCCAACGGCACGCCTTCGGCTTCGAACAGCATGTGACCCGGGGTGACACGAGCTACAAAGTATTCGGGATCACCCTTACCTTTACCCATACGGACGTCCAAAGGCTTCTTGGTGATGGGTTTGTCGGGGAAGATGCGGATCCAGATTTGGCCTTCACGCTTCATGTAACGGGTGACGGCCTGACGGGCGGCTTCGATCTGACGGGCAGTAATCAGAGCCTCATCCAGTGTCTTGATTCCAAAAGAGCCGAAAGCAAGTTGGTGAGCGCGGTGGGCGTTACCTTTCATCTTGCCTTTCTGTGGCCTTCTGTATTTTTGTCTTTTAGGTTGTAACATATTCAGTCAACTTTTAAAGATTAACACGATCATTTACGTTTGCCTTCGCCACGGCGAGGACCACGACCGGCAGTGCGCGGGGCGCCGCCTTGCTTCTTCGCAGGAGCGTTGACGGTGGTGGGAACCAGTTCGGGCTTGCCATAAATTTCACCTTTGCAAATCCACACCTTAATGCCAAGACGGCCATAAGAGGTATGGGCTTCTACCAAGGAGTAGTCGATGTCGGCGCGCAGCGTATGCAACGGGATACGGCCTTCCTTGTACGACTCGGAACGTGCGATTTCGGCACCTCCGACGCGACCCGAGATCAAGATCTTGACGCCCTCGGCACCCATTCTCATGGTGCTGAACGCGGCGGTCTTGATGGCGCGGCGATACGACACGCGGCCTTCAATCTGCTTGGCGATGGTGCTGGCCACGATGTAGGCGTCGAGCTCAGGTCTCTTGATTTCGTTGATGTTGATTTGGATTTCCTTGCCGGTGAGCTTCACCAGTTCTTTCTTCAGCTTGTCGACTTCCTCGCCGCCCTTGCCGATAATCATACCCGGACGAGCAGTGAAGATGGTGACAGTGACGTATTTCAAGGAACGTTCGATGGCGATCTTTGAGATGCCGGCTTTGCCGAGACGGGCGTTCAGATACTTGCGGATCTTGTCGTCCTCAACGAGCTTGGCCGAAAAGTCTTTTCCGCCATACCAATTGGAATCCCATCCTCTGATGATTCCCAGTCTAAGACCTATAGGATTAGTTTTCTGTCCCATTATTTAAACTCTTTTTGTTCTCCAATTATTCTTCGTTAGCAATTCTGCTGTCCACAATTATCGTAACGTGATTCGAACGCTTGCGGATGTGGAATGCACGTCCGTGAGGGGCGGCCTGGATGCGCTTCAGCGTGCGGCCTTCGTCGACCCAGATTTCCTTCACGTAGAGGTTGCTGTCCTCAACACGTTTACCTTCGTTCTTGGCTTCCCAGTTGGCGATTGCTGAACGAAGCAGCTTGTAGACCGGCTTCGCAGCATCCTTGGTCGAATATTGCAAGGAGTGCAATGCAAGCTCCACCTTCATGCCTCTGATCATGTCGGCCACGAGGCGCATCTTGAACGGGCTGGTCGGCAGGTCGTTCAAACGAGCCATGGCGACACTCTTGCGGGCCTCTTTCAAAGCCTCTGCTCTGTTATGTTTTCTTGCTCCCATTGTTTCCTAGTATTACTTGTTACCTTTATCTTTACTACCGGCATGACCTCTGAAGATACGCGTCGGGGCGAACTCGCCGAGCTTGTGGCCCACCATGTTCTCAGTCACATAGACCGGGATGAACTTGTTGCCATTGTGGACGGCGATGGTCTGTCCGACGAAATCAGGAGAAATCATGGATGCTCTTGACCATGTCTTGATAACGGTCTTCTTGCCGCTTTCAACGTTTTCCATCACTCTCTGTTGGAGTTTATAGTGGATATACGGACCTTTTTTAAGTGATCTACTCATAGTTTTATGCGATTTTCCTGATTAAATTACTTCTTTCTTCTGTCGATGATATACTTGTTCGAAGCAGCCTTCGGCGAGCGGGTCTTGTAGCCCTTTGCCGGCAAGCCCTTGCGTGAGCGCGGGTGACCGCCAGAGGCACGACCTTCACCACCACCCATCGGGTGATCGACCGGGTTCATGACAACACCACGGTTGTGGGGACGGCGACCGAGCCAGCGGCTACGGCCAGCCTTACCGCTCTTCTCAAGGTTATGGTCGGCGTTCGAAACGGAACCGATGGTAGCCTTGCAAGCTTGGAGAATCATACGGGTTTCGCCTGAAGGCATACGCAGGATGGCGTACTTGCCATCGCGGCTCATCAGCTGGGCATAGCTGCCAGCGCTGCGGGCCATCTTGGCGCCTTGGCCAGGACGAAGCTCGATGTTGTGGATAATCGTACCGAACGGAATCTCGCTCAGGTAAAGGGTGTTGCCCACGTTGGGTTGGATGCCCTTGCCGCTGAGGATCTCCTGACCGACCTTAAGGCCGGCGGGAGCGATGATGTAACGCTTCTCGCCATCCTTGTAGAACACAAGGGCGATACGAGCGGTACGGTTCGGATCGTATTCAATGGTCTTCACGACGCCCGGGATACCATCCTTGTCGCGCTTGAAGTCAATGATTCTGTACATTCTCTTATGGCCGCCGCCTCTGTAGCGAACGGTCATCTCACCACTTGAGTTACGACCACCCGTGCTCTTCTTGGGTCTCAGTAACGACTTCTCGGGTTTGTCGGTCGTGATCTCGTCAAAAGCGCTAATCACTTTGAAGCGCTGACCTGGTGTCGTTGGTTTATATTTCTTTAAAGCCATGATCAAATGTTGCTATAAAAGTCAATTGTATCACCTTCTTTCAACGTCACGACAGCTTTCTTGAAAGCAGCCCTTCTGCCGGTGACAACACCGGATTTGGTATAGCGTGACTTCTTTTTACCATCGTAGTTCATCGTGTTGACGGCAACCACCTTCACACCATAAAGTTGCTCGATGGCATCCTTGATTTGGTATTTGTTGGCGTTCTTGTCGACGATGAAAGCGAATCTGTTCAGCTTCTCGCTGATTGCGGTCATCTTTTCAGTAATGACGGGTTTCTTTATGATAATCATCTCTCGTGCGTTTTTTATTTGTTAATCTCTCTGTTCAAGACATCCACGATAGGCTGCAGGGCACTCTCGGTGAGGAAAATGTTCTTGGCCTTCAGAATATCATAAGTATTCAGGTTGCGAGCCTCCATGACCTCAGTACGCTGGATGTTCCTTGCGGACAGGACAACATTCTTGTTGGGCTCGGCAAAAACGAACAGGTTGCGGTTGCCGTTGACCTTGAATGAGTCGAGCACCTTGACCATTTGTTTGGTCTTGATGGCATCGAAATTGAAGTCCTCGACGATGCGGATGGCGCCGTCGGTAATCTTGCTCGACAAGGCCGACTTGCGAGCCAGCACCTTAACCTTCTTGTTCAGCTTGAAGCTGTAGTCGCGCGGCTTGGGACCAAACACGCGGGCACCGCCTCTCAGAAGGGGTGAGTTGATGTCGCCACGGCGAGCACCGCCCGTACCCTTCTGACGGAAGAGCTTGCGGGTGCTGCCAGAGATTTCGCTGCGTTCCTTCGACTTGTGAGTGCCTTGACGTTGGTCGGCAAGGTATTGTCTCACTGCCAGATACATGACATGCTCGTTCGGCTCGATGCCGTAAATGTCGTCATTCAGCTGAACCTTGCGGCCAGTATCTTCACCTTTGATATTATAAACTGTTAACTCCATCTCTCAATCTTTAGATAACCGTTGTTGTGGCCCGGAACGGCGCCTTTCACTACTAACAAATTCTTCTCGGGAACGACCTTCATGATCAAAAGGTTCGTCACCTTCACTTTCTTGTTACCCATTTGACCAGCCATACGCAGACCTTTGAACACTCTCGAAGGATAAGCGCAAGCGCCGATTGAACCGGGTTTTCTCAAACGGTTGTGTTGACCGTGAGTTGCTTGACCAACGCCATTGAAATGATGGCGTTTCACTACGCCTTGGAAGCCTTTACCTTTGCTGATGCCACTGACATCAACGAATTCGCCTTCCATAAACACATCGACGGTGAGCGTTTCGCCCAATTGTTTTCTGTGGCCTTCTTCGAAACGCGAGAATTCGCGCACCAGCTTCTTAGGAGTCGTGCCGGCCTTGGCAAAGTGACCTTGCTCGGCTTTTGAGGTGTTTTTCACCTTCTTCTCATCGAAACCTAACTGGATGGCGCTATAACCGTCTTTCTCTACTGTTCTGACTTGGGTGACGACGCATGGACCTGCCTCAATGACAGTGACGGGAACCATCTTTCCGGCCTCGTCGTAGATGTTCGTCATCCCAATCTTTTTTCCTAGTAATCCTGACATGCTGTTTTAGCTTTTTAATTTGTTGTACTAGATAGGTTTAATTACAATTTGATTTCAACTTCCACACCGCTGGGGAGCTCCAGCTTCATCAGTGCGTCGATCGTCTGCGAAGTCGAGTTGTAGATGTCGAGCAAACGCTTGTAGGTCGAAAGCTCGAACTGCTCTCTCGATTTCTTGTGGACGAATGTCGAACGCAGAACCGTGTAGATCTTCTTGTTGGTCGGCAACGGGATGGGACCGCTGACGACAGCTCCAGTCGACTTGATGGTTTTTACGATCTTCTCGGCTGACTTGTCAACCAAGTTGTGGTCGTGCGACTTCAGTTTAATTCTAATTCTCTGGCTCACAATATTATTATTTATTGAATTGTTTGCTTAAATGAATAATAGTCCTTTTGCCTTCTTGATCACCACATCGGCAATGGCTTCAGGGACAGGGGCGTAGTGGCTCAGCTCCATGTTGAAGTTGGCGCGGCCCGACGACAGCGAGCGCAGCTGGGTGATGTAACCAAACATCTCGGCCAGCGGCACATCGGCCTTGATCACCTGGAAGCCAATGTTTGCAATGACTTCACGCAATATTGATCTCTTTTTGTTCAAATCGCCCGTGACGTCACCTAGGTAGTCGTCGGGGCAATGGATTTCTACTCTCATGATAGGTTCCATCAGCACGGCACCGGCTTTGAGGCCAGCCTCCTTGAAGGCGATGTGCGCTGCTGTCTCAAACGAGAGGGCATCGCTGTCGACCGGATGGAACGAACCGTCGGTAAGGGTCACCTTGAGGTTCTCGACGGGGAAGCCTGCCAAAACGCCGTTTGACATGGCACCCTTGAAACCCTTCTCGGTGGCTTGGATGAACTCGCGAGGGATGACGCCACCCTTCACTTCATCGACGAACTGCAGTCCTTGCACGCCATCATCGGCCGGACCCATTGTGAACTCGATATCGGCAAACTTACCCTTTCCACCGGTCTGTTTTTTATAGACTTCACGATGCTGAATTGTTTGAGTAAAGGCTTCCTTGTAAGCGACCTGTGGACGACCCGAGTTGACTTCGACGCCAAACTCACGTTTCAAGCGGTCCAAAATAATGTCAAGGTGTAATTCGCCCATACCTGCCAATATGGTCTGGCCCGAGTTTTCGTCGGTGTGCACGAACAGCGTAGGATCTTCCTCAACCAGTTTGGCCAAGGATTGATCGAGCTTGTCGAGGTCTGCTGTAACTTTGGGTTCAATGGCGATGTTGACCACGGGTTCGGGGAACTTGATGTTCTCGAGAATCAGCGGTTTGTTCTCAACGCAAAGCGTGTCGCCCGTGCGGATGAGCTTGAACCCGACGGCGGCTCCGATGTCGCCGGCCGAGATCTCATCCAGAGGCAGCTGCTTGTTGGCATGCATCTGAACGATCTTGGCGATGCGTTCGCGCTTGCCTGTAGAAACGTTGAGCACCATCTCGCCAGCTTTCAACGTACCGGAATAGACGCGGAAGAAGCAGAGGCGGCCCACGAAGGGGTCGGTGGCAATCTTGAACGCCAAGGCGCAGAAAGGCTCCTTGGGGTCGGCTTTGCGCACTTCCTCTTGTTCGGTCTTGGGATTAACGCCCTTCACGTGGTCGATGTCCAAGGGGCTGGGCAGGTAGTTGACGATAGCGTCAAGCAGGGGCTGCACGCCTTTGTTCTTGAACGACGAGCCACACAGCACCGGGCAAATGCGAAGGTCAAGCGTAGCTTTGCGGATCTGGCCGATGAGCTCGGCTTCAGTGATGCTGTCGGGGTCTTCCAAATACTTCTCGAACAAAGTCTCGTCGTCTTCGACGGCTCCCTCGATAAGGCGGGTACGGTAGTCCGCCACCATTTCCTTCATGTCGTCAGGGATTTCGATTTCGTCGAATACCGAGCCGTTGTCTTCTTCTTCCCAAGCGTACGCCTTGTTCCTGAGCAGGTCGACAACGCCGATGAACTCGTCTTCGGCACCGATGGGCAATTGGAGGGCAACCGGATTGGCATGAAGCTTCTCGCGGATTTGGTCCATCACCTTAAAGAAATCGGCGCCTGCTCGGTCCATCTTGTTGACGTAGCAGATGCGAGGTACGTTGTACTTGTTGGCTTGGTGCCAAACGGTTTCCGACTGAGGCTCGACACCGCCAACGGCGCAGAAGATGGCGATGGCGCCATCCAGCACGCGCAGCGAGCGTTCCACTTCGACGGTGAAGTCGACGTGGCCAGGCGTGTCGATGATGTTAATCTTGTAAGCCTCGTTGTTGAGGTGCCAGAACACCGTTGTTGCAGCAGAGGTGATGGTGATGCCACGTTCCTGCTCCTGGACCATCCAATCCATGGTGGCGGCGCCGTCGTGGACTTCACCTATCTTATGGCTACGGCCAGTATAATAGAGGATACGCTCAGTCGTCGTCGTCTTACCGGCGTCGATGTGTGCCATGATGCCGATATTGCGAGTCAGGCTGAGAGCGTTGATCATATTGTCCTGTCCGTGTTGCATAATTTCTTCTCTCTCCTATTAGAATCTGAAATGCGAGAATGCCTTGTTGGCATCTGCCATTCTGTGGATTTCTTCTTTCTTCTTGAATGCAGAACCTTCTTCCTTGTAAGCTGCCATGATTTCCGAAGCGAGCTTCAGAGCCATCGATTTCTCGTGACGTTTGCGGGCATAACCGATCAGGTTCTTCATTCCGATGCTCTGCTTACGGGCAGGACGGATTTCGGAAGGAATCTGGAAGGTAGCACCACCGATACGACGGCTTCTTACTTCCACTTGAGGAGTAACGTTGGCCAAGGCCTTTTTCCATACCTCAACTGGATTTTCGTTGAGCTTACTTTCAACGATGTCCATTGCTTCGTAGAAAATCTGATAAGCCAAATTCTTCTTACCCTTGAGCATGATGTTGTTCACGAACTTCGTGACCTGAACATCACCGTACTTCGGGTCGGGAAGGATAATTCTCTTCTTTGGTTTAGCTTTTCTCATGTCTTTTAAGTCTTTCTGTTTTGACTAATCGTTATTTCTTTGCGGCTTGTTTGGGTCGTTTAGCACCGTACTTAGATCTGCGTTGGCGGCGACCTTCAACGCCCGAGGTGTCCAAAGCACCACGGATGATGTGATAACGCACACCCGGCAAATCCTTAACACGACCTCCTCTGATCATAACAATGCTGTGTTCCTGCAGGTTGTGGCCCTCACCGGGGATGTAGGCGTTGACCTCCTTTTGGTTGGTCAGACGAACCCTAGCGACCTTACGCATAGCTGAGTTAGGCTTCTTGGGGGTCGTCGTGTAAACACGCACGCACACACCGCGACGTTGCGGACTGGCATCCAATGCAGGCGACTTGCTCTTGTCGATCAATTTCTGGCGCCCTTTGCGCACTAATTGTTGAATAGTCGGCATTTTTAATTTGTTAGGTTAATTTGTTAGTTATTTAATCCGTTGATTAGGAATAATTTACTATCTCATACCAAACTGGCCGAGGATTGCACTTTTCAAGATGTAGTCAGGGAACACAATAAGCCCATACGGCTTAGAAGTCTATAAACCCACGGTGCGACTTAGACGCTTGACTTTCCCGTCACATCGTGTAGAAACCTATTACGTTTAACTTATCAGGTTCCTAACTATATCATTTTCAAGGGCAAGCCCTCTTTCAATTCAGCGCGGCAAAAGTACAACATTTTTCAATACTGACAATCACTTTTTCGCTTTTTTTTCAAAAAAACTTCCAATATTCAATTATATAATTGATTTTCAATATATTAAATAGATAATCTCCATCACAACGTGACTAAAGAAAACGTCTTTTTCGGCACTGTTCGGTCGAAAAAGACGCTCAATCTGTAAGTAAAAAAAGGTTCAATACTTCACAAAACGGTCCTCACCATTGCTTAAGCCAAGCAAGGGACTGCGTCCAAAGAGCAAAAACACCTTGTGTTCCCATATGAGTTCCCAAAGCATTCGGCTCACGCGCACTTGATCCTCGGGGGCGAGCTCTTCGCTGGTGTAGACCGTGTTTTCCAAGTCGGCAAGGGCGCGGTCGTGGATGGCCTGCTGGCGGATTAGGTGGCACAGGTTGAGGAACGTGGTGCCCGACGTCGTGTCGTTTTTCTCAATGATAACCTCGACAAGGTGCTTCAAAGTCTCGTTGTCATAAAGGATGTGGATCGGATTTGCATCGTAATTCATGATTGTTCAGTTTTAAATGATGGGGCAAATATAGGGCTTTTTCCGAAATGGGCAAACTTCGACCAGAAAAAGTGTTTTTTTTCACACCTATTATTAATATAGGCCCTTATTTTTGTACTTTTGCACCCCAACAAAACACCATATCATGGTTACTGAATTGATTATCGTTTGGGTTATCGGCGTAGTGCTGTTCTTCGCGCTTTGGGCGGTTTTGGTGAAGATTGTGCACCGAATCAGCGAAAGGAAAGGCGAAAGACAAGACACGGCTGACGAAGCGACCGAAGCGCCGAATGACCAGCAACAATTGGAGAAAAATCCGTAATTTTGCGCAATGAATTGAAATCAACAAAACACACGAAATATGAAATACGACATCATCGTCATCGGCAGCGGCCCTGGAGGCTATGTGGCTGCCATCAGAGCATCGCAACTGGGTAAGAAAGTGGCCGTCGTCGAGAAGGCCGAAGTGGGTGGCATCTGCCTCAACTGGGGCTGCATCCCGACCAAAGCCCTGCTGAAGAGCGCACAGGTTTACACCTATATCAATCACGCCGAGAACTACGGCATCAAGGTGGAAGGCGAAGTGAAGCCCGACATGGAAGCCGTGGTGGCTCGCAGTCGCGGCGTGGCCGACACCATGAGCAAGGGCGTGCAATACCTCTTCAAGAAAAACAACGTGGAAGTCATCGCCGGCTACGGCAAACTGACCACCGACAAACAAGTGGAGGTGACCGACGCCGAAGGCAACAAGACGCTTTATGAGGCCGACGACATCATCCTCGCCACGGGTTCACGCGTGCGCGAGCTGCCTGCTTTACCCATCGACGGAAAGAAAATTATCGGCTACCGCCAGGCCTTGGTTTTGGACAAGTTGCCAGAAAGCATGGTCGTGGTAGGCTCGGGCGCCATCGGCTCGGAGTTCGCCTTCTTCTTCACCTCGATGGGTGTGAAGGTGACATTGGTGGAGTTCCTGCCCAATGTGGTCCCGAATGAGGACGAGGAAGTCTCGAAGCAAGTGGAACGCGCCTTCAAGAAGCTGAAGATGACCGTGATGACCGAAGCCTCGGTGACCCACGTCGACACCACGGGTGAGAAGTGCGTGTGCACCATCGCCACCAAAAAAGGCGAAAAGACCGTGGAGGCCGATGTCGTCCTCAGCGCCGTCGGCGTGCAGACCAACATCGACAATCTCGGCCTTGAGGAACTCGGCATCAGCACCGAGCGCGGCAAAATCAACGTGGACGAATGGTACCGCACCAATGTGCCAGGCATCTATGCCATCGGCGACATCGTGCACGGTCCCGCCTTGGCCCACAAAGCCGACCACGAAGCCATCATCTGCGTGGAGAAGCTCTGCGGCCTGAATCCCAAGCCTTTGAACTACAACAACATCCCTGGCTGCACCTACACCACGCCCGAAATCGCTTCGGTCGGCTTGAGCGAAGCCAAAGCCATCGCTGCGGGCTATGAGGTGAAAATCGGCAAGTTCCCCTTCACCGCATCGGGCAAGGCCACGGCTGCCGGCAACCGCGACGGCTTCATCAAGGTCGTCTTCGATGCCAAGACTGGCAATTGGCTGGGCTGCCACATGGTCGGCGACAACGTGACCGAGATGGTGGCGGCCGCTGTGCTATGCCGCGAGTTGGGTGCCAAGGGCGAGGACATCATCCATGCCGTGTTCCCCCACCCAACCATGTCGGAGGGCATGATGGAGGCTGCTGCTGCGGCATATAATGAATGTGTACACCTTTAATTAATTGGGTTTTGTAGAGACGCAAAATTTTGCGTCTCTACCAGCCCAAACGAAACATTATGGAAATCATTGAAACGAAAATAAAGGATTTGTTAATCATCAAGCCAGACGTGTTCGTTGACGAGCGCGGCTATTTTTTTGAGAGCTACAACAAACAGCGTTTCGCTGAACACGGCCTCGACATGACCTTCGTGCAGGACAACGAATCGCAGTCGATGCGAGGCGTGTTGCGCGGCTTGCATTTCCAAAAGCCGCCTTTTGCGCAAGGCAAATTGGTGCGCGTGGTAAAAGGCGCCGTGATGGATGTGGCCGTCGATTTGCGTAGCGGTTCCCCAACCTACGGTCAGTGGGAGTCTGTCGTGCTGACCGAAGGCAACAAGTTCATGTACTGGATTCCGGAAGGTTTTGCGCACGGGTTTGTGTGCCTTGAAGACCATTCCGTGTTCACCTACAAGTGCACCAACGTCTACAACAAAGCCTCGGAAGGCAGCCTATGCTGGAACGACCCCGACTTGAACATCAACTGGGATATCGAGAACCCAATCTTGTCGGAGAAGGACAAAATTTCGCCGATGTTCAAGGATTTTGTGACCCCATTTTGAAAACACTTTACAGACATAGAACAACCATGAAAACGAGAAACATTCTTTTGGCCTGCGGCATGGCTATTATATTAATAGGTGCAACGGCAGCCATCACCTTTTCATTGGCACAATCCAATGATGAGCAATTGGAGGCCTACGAAGGCACCGACAGGGAATACCTGTTTTTTGACCAAATCGACCACATCACGCACGACATCGAGTTGCCCGAATCGATGACTTTCTGCGGCGAGGAGGTCCCACTGGATTTGTTCTATGTCCGCGAGCGGCTGGAACGGGAAATCTTGGTCAACTCGTACAGGCATTCCGCCACCATCTTGCTGTTGAAGCGCACCACGCGCTGGTTCCCCGTGATGGAGCCGCTGATGGAGAAATACGGTTTGCCCAATGATTTCAAGTATCTCGCCATGATTGAAAGTGAGCTGACCAACGCCGTCTCGCCTTCCAAAGCGGTCGGCTTCTGGCAATTCCTCGAAAGTACGGGCAAAGAATACGGCCTTGAAATCAACAAGGAAGTCGATATGCGCTACAATGTTGAAAAAGAAACCGTTGCAGCTTGCAAGTATTTGAAAGACTCCTACCGAAAGTTTGGCAGCTGGACTTCGGCTGCGGCAGCTTTCAACGGCGGCAACGGCAGAATCACTCGCACCATGGACGAGCAACGCGTCAGTTCCTACTACGACATGATGTTGCCCGAGGAAACACAACGTTATGTGTTCCGCATCCTCGCCCTGAAACTCATCACCGAGAATCCCGAGAAATACGGTTTCCAAATCAGCGACAACGGCTGGTACCGACCCTATGAGACCAAAACTGTCACCGTGTCGGAATCCATCCCCAACCTGGTGGATTTCGCCTACGAGCAAGGCACCAACCTCAAGATGCTGAAGTATTTCAACCCGTGGTTGCGCAGCAATTCGCTGACCATTTCGGCGGGAAACAGCTACAAAATCCAAATTCCGACGGGAAAGTATGCGAAGACGCATAAACCCATGAAAGCTGCTAAGGTAGGATGAACGAATTCTCAGAAGATAAAGCCCTAGAAATTCTCGGGGCGAGGGAAAACAACCTGAAAAACATCGACTTGAGCATTCCACGCAACGCCTTGGTGGTCGTCACGGGCATTAGCGGGAGCGGCAAGTCATCGCTGGCCTTCGACACGATTTATGCCGAAGGGCAGCGCCGTTATATGGAAAGTTTCTCGGCCTACGCGCGGCAGTTCATCGGCAGCATGGAACGCCCTGATGTGGACAAGATTACAGGCCTAAGCCCCGTGATTTCCATCGAGCAGAAGTCGGTGAACAAGAACCCGCGCTCCACTGTGGGCACCATCACCGAGATTTACGACTTCCTGCGTCTGCTCTATGCCCGCATTGGCGAGGCCTACTCCTACAACACGGGCGAAAAGATGGTGCGCTACACCGAAGAGCAAATCACCAATTTGATTTTCAACGACTTCCAAGGCAAACGCATCAACATTTTGGCACCGACCGTTAGAGGACGAAAAGGCCATTACCGCGAGTTGTTTGAGCACATCCGCCAAGCAGGTTTTACAAGGGTCCGCGTGGACGGCGAGATGCGCGAAATCGAGTTTGGGATGATGCTCGACCGCTACAAGACCCACAGCATCGAAATCGTCGTGGACCGCATCGAGGTCAACGAGGACGCGCTCACGCGCATCAAGAAGTCGGTGCAGACCGCTTTCCGCTACGGAAAAGGTTTGTTGATGGTGATGGACAACGACACCCAACAGCTGCGCTATTTCAGTCGCCTGCTGATGTGCCCCACGACGGGCCTCTCCTACGAAGACCCCGAGCCTAACACCTTCTCGTTCAACTCGCCTTTTGGCGCGTGCCCCAAGTGCAGCGGCTTAGGCGAAATCGCCGTGGTCGATAAGGAGAAAATCATCCCCAATCCCGCGTTGAGCCTCCGCAAAGGCGGCTTGACGCCTGCGGGCGAATACAAAGCCGGAAGTTGGATTTTCAAGCAGTTGGAAGCCATCGGCCTGAAATACGGCTTCACTTTGGACACGCCGTTGAAAGACTTCTCCGACGAGGCCTTGGACGTCATCCTTTACGGCACCAACGAGACCTTCGACATCAAACGCGAGGGCATCGGCGTCACTTCCACCATCAAAGTCAACTTCGAGGGCATCATCAACTTCATTGAGGAGCAGAACTATGAGGACGCGCCTGCCAGCATCGCGCGGTGGGCAGGCTCGTTCATGAACCACGTCACCTGCCCCGTTTGTGGCGGCACGCGACTGAAAAAGGAGTCGCAATGGTTCCGCATCGACGGGAAAAACATCGCCGAAGTGGCAGATATGGACACGCTCACCCTCGGCAAATGGATTGACGAGTTGCCGCAGCACCTCAGCCAACGGCAAAACGAAATCGCCAAGGAGATTTTGAACGAAATCAGGAAGCGCGTGCATTTCCTGTTGGACATCGGCATCGACTACCTCAATATGAACCGTCCGGCGGCTTCACTCTCGGGCGGCGAGGCGCAACGCATCCGCCTGGCCACGCAAATCGGCTCGCAACTGACGGGCGTCCTGTACATCTTGGACGAACCCAGCATCGGCCTGCACCAACGCGACAACCAACGCCTCATCGAGTCGCTAAAGGAACTGCGCGACATCGGCAACTCCGTCATCGTGGTGGAACACGACAAGGACACGATGCTCAACGCGGATTATCTGGTCGACATCGGTCCAGGCGCGGGACGACATGGCGGCGAAGTGGTCTTTGCCGGCACGCCCGACGAAGTCAAAAGCGGCCATTCCATCACCTGCGACTACCTCAACGGCCTGCGCCAAATCGAGGTGCCGAAAGCGCGCCGCAAGCCTTTGGACGGCGACTACCTCATCATAAAAGGTGCGAAAGGCCACAACCTGAAAAACATCGACTTGACTTTGCCCCTCGGCGTGATGGTCTGCGTGACAGGCGTCAGCGGCTCGGGCAAGTCCACCTTAATTAATGAGACCCTCTCCCCTATCCTCAGCCAGAAATTCTACCGTTCACTGAAGGAGCCGTTGCCCTACGACAGTATCGAGGGATTGGAGAAAATCGACAAGATTATCCAAATCGACCAAGCCCCGATTGGACGCACACCGCGCTCCAACCCAGCGACTTACACCAAGGTCTTCGATGACATCCGCAAACTCTTCGGCGAGTTGCCCGAGTCGAAAATCCGCAACTACAAGGCGGGGCGTTTCTCGTTCAACGTGAAAGGCGGTCGCTGCGAGGCCTGCAAAGGTGCGGGCTTGCGCGTCATCGAGATGAACTTCCTGCCCGACGTGTCGGTGGTCTGCGAGGAATGCCAAGGCAAACGCTACAACCGCGAAACCCTTGAGGTGCGCTACAAAGGCAAATCCATCAACGACGTGCTCAATATGACCATCAACGAGGCGGTGGAGTTTTTCGAGAACATCCCGAGCATCATCCAGAAAATCAAAACCTTGAAGGACGTTGGTTTGGGCTATCTGACCTTAGGTCAAGCCTCCACCACCATCTCGGGCGGCGAGGCGCAGCGCGTGAAGCTGGCCGCCGAACTCGCCAAGCGCGACACGGGCAAGACGCTCTACGTGTTGGACGAGCCTACCACCGGCCTGCATTTCGAGGACATCAAGGTGCTGATGAACGTGCTGAACAAGCTCGTTGAGAAGGGCAACACCGTCCTCATCATCGAGCACAATTTGGATGTCATCAAGATGGCCGACTGGATCATCGACATGGGACCCGAAGGCGGCGACCGAGGCGGACAAATCGTCTGCCAAGGCACGCCCGAAGCAGTGGCGCAATGTGCTGAAAGTTACACGGGAAAATACCTGAAAGAAGAGTTGAAATAGTCTCGTTTTGCAAGCAAGCCGCCTGCAGACTCTGTTATCGCAGCCACAAACTTTGTCCCTTTTGCAGCCGTTCACCGTCATTTAGGCCGTTCCTTTTCTGGATCATTATGGGCCTCACTGCAAAATGAAGGGCTACGTCACGCACGGTTTCACCTTCTTGGACAGTGTATTTCTTGGCTTTCCAATTGCGGTTTTTCAACTTGGCGAGATACACCACATCGCCGCTGTGGAAAACCATCTCATCGGGACGGCGCAGCAGGTTGTAATCGCAGAAACGCTTGTATTTGACACCAAACTCCTTCGCCAACTGTTCGGGCGTTTCGCCCTCCTTGGCGAAGACGAAGCGCACGCCGTTGTTCTCGTAGATGAAACGTTTGTCGGGCGTCATATCCACCAGTTCGAAAACAGAACGGTTTTCGGGAGAGAAAGCCAGTTCCAGCAGTTCGTCTTCGGGCGCAATTTCGGGTAAGACATTGTCATCCTGCATCTTGCCGAGGGCGATTTTGTCGTATTTGGTCAGGTCGTAGAGCTCGATGCGGTCGATGAGCAGCTGGGCATATTTCGGGTTGGTGGCGTAGCCTGCCGCCTTCAGGCCACGAGCCCAACCTTTATAATCGGTGATTTCAAGGTCGAAAAGGGCGGAATAGCGTCCGCGCGTGGTCAAAAACTCGGAATGGTCGCGAAACGACTGCTCGGCGTTCTTGTACTTGCGGAAACACTCGTCCTTCTCGTCGTCGTCCATCGTGTAGGTTGCGCCCGTCCAGCCCTTGTGGCACTTGATGCCGAAGTGATTCTTGGCCTCGCGTGCCAAGGCGCTGTTGCCCGCCCCCGACTCCAACAAGCCTTGCGCCAAGGTGATGGAAGCCGGAATGCCGTGGTCGCGCATTTCCTGCATGGCGATGTCCTTATAGGTCTGGATGTATTCTTCGGGCGTGATGCGTTGCGCTTGTGCTGCCAACGCGGTCAAAATGAGGAAAAAAAGTAAAAATCGCTTCATAATGCGAAAACGCAAAGTTCCCCATTTTCGTATAAAACAAAAATAAAAAAGCGTCAACATCGTTTTTTTACCTATCTTTGAAGCCTATTTTGCGCAATTATGGACACAAAACGACTTTTTGAGTATTTCCCCGACCTCACCGAAAGGCAGAAGGAGCAATACAACCAGCTGAAAGACTTATACTTAGACTGGAACAGCAAAATCAATGTCATCTCCCGCAAGGACATGGAGCACTTCTATGAGCACCATGTGGTGCACTCGTTGGCCATCGCCAAATATTTCGAGTTGTTGCCAGGCATGAAGGTGATGGACTTGGGCACAGGCGGCGGTTTCCCTGGCATTCCATTGGCCATTATGTTTCCACAGACCGAGTTCTACCTCATCGACGGGACGGGCAAGAAAATCAAGGTGGTGAACGCCGTGAAAGACGCCATTGGATTAGAAAATGTGGTGGCAGAGCAGAAACGCGCCGAGGAAGTGACGGAGAAATTCGATGTGGTGACCGGTCGCGCGGTGATGACCTTGCCCGAAATCGCCAACCTTGCTGGCAACAGATTGAGAATCAGAGGTGATGTGGAGGCGGGCGGCATCCTTTACCTGAAGGGTGGCGACCTGACAGAGGAATTCAATGCCTTGAACCGCTATTGGCGCTACAAGAAAGCCATCATCAGCAAATGGTACAAGGAGGAATACTTCGAGGAAAAATTTGTAATACATTTATATTAAACTCATTAGAAATGAAAAAATTAACCCTAACGCTAATCGCGACGCTTGCCCTGAGTGCGACCCTGCTCGCCCAGCAAGCCATGCCCGTCCCCTTCGACCCGAACGTGAGACGTGGCAAACTGGAGAACGGACTGACCTACTACATCCGTCACAACGAGAAACCCGCCCAGCGCGCCAACTTCTACATCGCGCAAAAAGTGGGTTCCATCCTCGAAGAGGAAGACCAACGCGGTCTGGCCCACTTCCTGGAGCACATGGCCTTCAACGGGACGCTCAACTTCCCCGGCAAGGAACTCCTTAACTACATGGAACACAACGGCGTGAAGTTCGGCGAAAACGTCAACGCCTACACCAGCATCGAGCAGACCGTCTACATGCTCACCAACGTGCCCACCACCAACATGAATCTCGTCGACTCGTGCATCCTCATCTTGCACGACTGGTCGAGCTTCATCTCGCTTGAAGGCGAGGAAATCGATAAGGAGCGTGGCGTCATTATGGAAGAGAAGCGCACCCGCAACAGCGCCCAGCAACGCATGTGGGAGAAGCTGCTGCCCGACATCTACCCCAACAGTCCTTACGGTCACCGCATGCCCATCGGCACGGACGAGGTCATCATGGGCTTCGACCACGAGGCTTTGCGCGCCTATTACCACAAATGGTATCGCCCCGACCTGCAAGGCATCATCATCATCGGCGACGTGGACGTCAACGAGGTGGAGAACCATCTGAAGACCATCTTCGAGGACATCCCTGCTCCCATCGACCCCGCCGAGCGCACTCGTTTTGAGGTGGCCGACAACGTCGAGCCCATCGTGGCCATCTGCACCGACCCCGAGGAGACCAACTACAACATCTCGGTCTATTACAAGCACGACGTGGTGCCGAACGAGGAGAAAAACGACATCCAATACTGGCTGAAAGGCTACATTGACGAACTCGTCGCCACAATGTACAACAACCGTCTGGAAGAACTCACCCAGAAAGCCAACCCGCCCTTCATCTTCGGCTACGGCTACTACGGCACCTTCTTCGTCAGCGACACCAAGGATGCCTGGACGAGCATGGCCTACGCCAAGGACAAGGACGGCATCGACGAAGCCCTGTATGCCATCGTGGCCGAAAACAAACGGATGCAGCAATACGGCTTCACCGCCTCTGAATTCGAGCGCGCCAAGGCCGACCTGCAAAAACGCATTGAAAACCAATACGATGAACGCGACAAGCAAGAGACTGGTCGCCTGCTCAACCCCATCCTCAGCCATTTCCTCACCAACGAGCCGCTGATGGGCATCGAAAACGAGTATATGCTGCTCGGACAAATCCTGCCCATGCTGCCCGTGGAGGCCGTCAACGAATACGCCAAGCAACTCATCCGCGAGGACAACATCGTCATCACGCTGACGGGTCCCGAAAAGGAAGGCGTGGTGCTGCCCACCAAGGCAGAACTCGTCGAGATGCTGGAGAAAGCCAACCAAGTGGAGGTGGAACCTTACGTGGAGACCGTCAGCAACGAGCCTTTGATTGCCACCCTGCCCGTGAAAGGTGCCATCGCCTCGAAGAAGCACAACGACACGTTTGACGCCACCGAACTCACCCTGAAGAACGGTGTGAAGGTCATCTACAAGCCCACCACCTTCAAGGACGACGAAATCCTGATGTCGGCCTACAGCTTCGGCGGCTACAGCGTCATGGACCAGAGCGACCCGTACACCTTGCAGGAAATCAACTCGTTGGCCACCCTCGGCGGCGTGGGCAACTTCAGCGCCATCGACCTGCCCAAGGTTTTGGCCGGCAAGAAAGCCAGTGTCTATCCCAACATCGGCATGATCACCGAAGGCATGACTGGCAACTGCTCCGCCCGCGACTTGGAGACGATGCTGCAACTCACCTATTTATATTTCACCTCGCCCCGCAGCGACGAAGAGGCCTTCCAGTCCTACATCACACGCTCCAAGGCAATGGTGGCCAATGCCGAATCCGACCCGAACACCGCCTTCCGCGACAACCTAATGTTTGCCATGTACGACAATCATCCGCTCGTCAAGCGCATGAAGGCCGAGGATTACGACAAGATTGACTACAACAAAGCGCTGAAACTCTACGCCGACCGCTTCAAGGACGCCAACAACTTCGTGTTCACCTTCGTGGGCAACATCGACCCGGAGACCTTCGAACCCATGATTGAGCAATACCTCGGAGCCCTCAAGACCAAGAAGAACAACGAGACCTGGACCGACAAGGTGCCCGCCCTCACCGACAAGGACGTGACGAGCCACTACACCAAGGCCATGGAAAACCCGATGGTTTCGTGCTACACCATCTATAACGGTGACATGGAATACACCCGCAAGAACCAGCTGACCATGCAGGCCCTCAGCGACGTGATGAACATCGTCTACACAGAAAAGATTCGCGAGGACGAAGGCGGCACCTATGGCGTGGGTGTGCAAGGCAACCTCAGCCTCCGTCCGAAGCAGACCTTCATGTTCCTCATCGGCTTCCAGACCAACAAGGAGATGTACGAGAAACTGATGGGCATTGCCATCGCCGAGTTGCAGAACGTGGCCAACAACGGTCCGCGCCCCGAAGACCTCAAGAAGGTGAAGGAATTCCTCGTCAAGAAGCACAGCGAAGACCTGGAGAGCAACCGCTACTGGATGAACTGCATCCAAACGCAGGAGCGCGACGGCTTCAACCCGATGCAAGACTACAACGACATCATCAACGGCATTACTGCCGACGACGTGGCCAACATGGCCAAGGCCGTGCTGAAAGGCTACAAGAAAGAAGTCGTGCAGATACCTGAATGATTTTTTCCTATCTTTGCCGCCTAAATGGATTGCTTCGCTTCGCTCGCAATGACGGTACTGGTCACCGTTACCGTCATTGCGAGCGAGGAACGAGCGAAGCAATCCAGAAAAAACGAACAACAAATCAATCATTAAAATATCAAAGTTATGACAGAAAAACTGACATTGAGAGACAACCCCACCATGCGGTGGATTGCCCTGCTCCTCTTGGCCTTGGCCATGTTTTGTAGTTACATCTTCATGGACATCCTGTCCCCCATCAAGGACTTGATGGAAACCCAGCGCGGTTGGGACTCCAAGGCCTTCGGCACGATGGAAGGCGCCGAGACCTTCCTGAACGTGTTCGTGTTCTTCCTCATCTTCGCAGGTATCATCCTCGACAAGATGGGCGTGCGTTTCACCGCCGTGCTTTCGGGCGCCGTGATGCTCGTGGGCGGCATCATCAAGTACTACGCCATCAGCGAGTCGTTCATCGGCAGTGGCGCTGAAAGATGGTTCACCGACAACCTCAACTACATCCCCGTCTTCGACTGGTTGGGCGTTTCGCCTTTCTACCGTGGCATGCCTGCCTCAGCCAAGTTGGCCGCCTTAGGCTTCATGATTTTCGGCTGCGGCACGGAGATGGCCGGTATCACGGTGAGCCGTGGCATCGTGAAGTGGTTCAAGGGCCGCGAGACGGCTTTGGCCATGGGCTCTGAGATGGCCCTCGCCCGTCTGGGTGTGGCCACCTGCATGATTTTCTCGCCCTACTTCGCCAAGCTCGGTGGCACCATCAACGTGAGCCGTTCCGTGGCTTTCGGTGTGGTGCTGCTCTGCATCGCCCTCATCATGTTCGTCGTCTATTTCTTCATGGACAAGAAACTCGACGCCCAAACCGGTGAAGCCGAAGAGAAGGACGACCCGTTCAAGGTGAGCGACATCGGCAAGATTTTGTCGAGCCTCGGCTTCTGGCTGGTGGCTTTGCTGTGCGTGCTGTATTATTCGGCCATCTTCCCGTTCCAGAAGTACGCCGTCAACATGCTGCAATGCAACCTCACGCTGACCGAGCCCGCTGCTGGTTCGTTCTGGGCTGGCGACACGGTGACCATCGTGCAATACATCATCATGCTCGTGGTGGCCGTCTGCTCGTTTGCCAGCAACTTCTCGAAGCAAAAAGGCATGAAGTTCGGTCTGATGGCCGTTGCCGTCGTCGCCCTCGTGGTCTATTGCTACATGGGCTACATGCGTGGCACTGCCGAGACCATCTTCGCTGTGTTCCCGCTGCTGGCCGTAGCCATCACGCCCATCCTGGGCAGCTATGTCGACCACAAAGGCAAAGCCGCTTCGATGTTGGTCTGGGGTAGCATCCTTCTGGTGCTCTGCCACCTCACCTTCGCCTTCATCCTGCCCAAGGTCTCTGCGGGTAGCGCCGTTGGCGGTGTGGTGGTCGCCTATCTGACCATCCTCGTGCTGGGTGCCTCGTTCTCGCTGGTGCCTGCCGCCCTGTGGCCGAGCGTCCCGAAGCTGGTGGACGAAAAGATCATCGGTTCGGCTTACGCCTTGATTTTCTGGATCCAGAACATCGGTTTGTGGCTGTTCCCCATCCTCATCGGCAATGTGCTGACCTCAACGAACCCTGAAGGCACGCCTGCCGACCAGCTCAACTACACTTGGGCTTTGGTCATGCTGGCCTGCTTGGGCATCGCCGCCCTGCTCATCGGCCTCTACCTGAAGGTAGTCGACAAGAAGAAGCACCTCGGTTTGGAGGAGCCGAACATCAAGTAAAAAAAATGGGGTGCCAATCGGCACCCCATTTTTTTATCTATGCACAAACGGCACGTCGCACATCTCCAGAATCTCCATCACGAAAGCCCGCTCGCGGGGACCGAAATGGTCATCAGAGCGCGAGAGTTGGGTCATCATGCGCGAGAAGGTGCGTTTCTTCTCCTTCGACATGCGTTTTAGGGTCTCATAAGCCTTCACATGCAGCTGGTTTTTCTCGATGGGGATGAAGCCCGTCGCATCAAATTCCAACTCTTTCATGCAAGCCTCAAGGCACTGGCGTTCAGCCTCGTGGCTTTGGAAATCGGCATCGGCCAAATTGTAGAGCACGCTAGCCACTGCCATTTGTTCTTCTAAGGTGAATTTTTCTTCCATTGTGCGATTATTGTGCTGCAAAGAAACGATTTTTTTTCTACTTTTGCAGCACTAAACCGACAAAAAATCATCTTATTATGAAGAAAACACTATTTTTCATGTTGGCTTTAGCAGCGTTCGCCACGCTGCAAGCACAATGGGTCGACGACCCACTGACCAACACTTTCATCGCCAATGCCTCCGCCGATGGAGGCGAGATTTACCTCGCCACGGACGAAGTCACGGGCGACACCTACCTGCAGTGGTGCCAGATGCGCGAAAACGGTTGGGTACCCACTCTGCAACGCCTCAATTTTGAAGGCGTTCCACAATGGGGTGCCGACGGCATCACCATCACGGGACAGCAACTGGCCACCTGGTCGCAAGGCGTGGCCATGGCCGCCACCACCGACGGTGGTGTGGTGAGTTGCTTCTCCAATGAAGCGGGACAATGCATCGCTGTGAGAATCAATGCCGACGGCAGTTTCGCTTGGGGCGAGCAAGGCATCGTGCTCTTCGACGGACAAGGCGGCTCGCGCACCGAACTGCTGGCTGGCGACGATGGCGGCGTATGGGCCTTAGGCGCTGACTACGATAACACATACCTCTGCTACATCCATCCCGACGGCACCACCTCTTCAACTATCACCATCAGCGACAGCAATGGAAAGTCATGCGTCTTCGGTCTGATGGTGCCAGGCATCGACAACAGCGTCTTTGTCGTCTACGAAAAAGAGACCTGGGCTTACACCTATTATTATGAGAAGGAGATTTGGGTGGTCGGCTACACGCGAGAAGGCGTTCAAATCGGTCCCGAAGAACAGCTGATGTCGGCACAAACCATTGGCGGCAGCTTTATCCACTATGTGGTGCCCGATGGCTTGGGCGGCGGCTATGCCTACATCTGGCATCCTGCCTTCGGCAACGCCTTCAACATCTATGTCTTCCACTTCGACCACAACGGGCATTCCACCATCAGTGACCTGAACGGCATTCCGGTGCATTCGCAAGACCCCGAGAATTTTTACCTCGATGCCTACGCCACTGTCGACCCAGAAAGCCACGAGCTTATCATCGTCTACGAACGAACCGACGCTATGACGCAGTCGGAAAGCAGCGTCTACATGAACCGCATCACCTCGACGGGTGAAAAGCCTTGGGGCGACGGCATCAGCGTTGCTGGTAATGTGGGAACCAATTATTCCGACCTTTTTGTCGATGCCTTCGAAGACGGCAACGGTTTCATGGTGAGCTACAATGTAAACATGTCAGGAATGACTTCCGTTTTTGCCATTGGCTACGATATGCAAGGCGACCAGTCATGGGCGAAGAATATGAGCGTTGGGACTTGCAACAGGGCCATGTGCGAGAACAGCACGGGTTTCCACCTCGGACAAAACATCATCGCTTGGGTGAACAGCAGCAACGGCGGCATTTACGGCCAAAATATCGGGCCCAACGGCACGATGGGTACCATTGAAAATGGCATTGAAGAGCAAACGAACGATGAAATCGTCAGCATCCTGAAGATTTTCAATGTCAACGGTCAATCCATCGCCGCCAAGAATCTGGAAGAATTAGGTACGGGCCTCTACATCCTGCAAGGCCTGACGCAGGACGGCAAGCTGGTGAGCAAGAAAATCGTGGTGAACAAATAATCCGAAACCACATAAAAACAATGTAGAGACGTGCCATGGCGCGTCTCTACGTGTTTTGTGGGAACTGTTGGACTCGAACCAACGACCCCCGCCTTGTAAGGGCGATGCTCTGAACCAACTGAGCTAAGCTCCCTTGTGCTTTCGCGCTGCAAAAATAGGACTTTTTTTTCGTTTATTGGAATTTTAGTATGATTTTTGACGAAATAATTCTACATTTGCACGGTTTTATCTCTACCAGCAAGAAGTTTTATTATGAATAGTGAAAAGAAAAAAAAGTTCTTAAAGACCCTGCCCTTCGTCATCCTTGTGATTCTAGTTGGGCTGTTTTGTTTCCAATTCATCAACCATGCGACCACTGACGTAGGTAACACCAACCGGTATTCCACTGGCGGAGGCAGCGGAGGTGTCGGCTTTGGCGACATGGAAGGCATGAGCGAGATCATCTCCTATCTCATCGGGTTGTTTATCAATAACCCAACGGTAGGCCTTGTCTTGCTTGTCATTTTCATCGTCATCTGGATGATGGCCAAGAAAAAGGCACAGCGACAAGCCTCCGACCCTACCTATATCAACAGGAACGTCGAACAGCAAGTGGCCAACGACATCACTCTCGACAACAGCACTTTCGTGGCCTCCCAAATCCAGGCCATCGACCCGGCTTTCTCGTCCGACAAGTTCATCGGCTTTGCCCGCGAGGTCTTCATGACCATCCAGGAAGCATGGACAGCCAAGGACTGGAAGCCCATCCGCCCCTTTGAAAGCGAGACTCTGTTCAACCAGCACAAGCAGCAACTCGACGAATACATCCGCCTTGGCAGGACCAATGTGGTGGAAAAAATCGGCATCAAGCACTGCTCGCTACATGCATTCAGGCAGGACGGCGACAAGGAGGTGTTGACCGTTTGGCTCAATGCCATCATGCGCGACTACGTCATCGACGACAAGACCAGGAAGGTGCTCGAAAGCGATCCCAACCGCGATTGGTACTTGAAATACGAGATGGTCTTCAACCGCAAAGCCGGACTGAAGACCGACCCAGGCAAGAAAGGCAACACCATCACCAACTGTCCCAACTGCGGCGCGCCCACCGAGGTGACCTCATCGGGCCAATGCGCCTATTGCGGCAGCGTCATCACCAATGGTGAACACGACTGGGTGCTGACCGACATCCATTCAAGGAATCTATAATAATCAACAAACAATAAATTAAACTATAAAAAAATGGGACTCATTAAAGCAATTGCAGGCTCCATCGGTGGCACTCTCAGCGACCAATGGTTAGACCTCATCAAATGTGACAACATGGACATGGAAACCCTGATGGTGAAACAAACCACCAAGACGGGACAAATCTCAAAAGGCAGCCGCATCCTCGTGGCCCCTGGTCAAGTGGCTGTCATCTACGACAGCGGCGCGGTGCTCGATGCCACTGCCGAGGAAGGCGTCTACACCTTCGACCAATCCTCGTCGCCCTCGTTCTTCGGCGGACAGTTCGGGCCTGTCTTCAAGGAGATGTGGCAACGTTTCACATACGGTGGCACTCCCGCCAAGGAGCAAGCCGTGTTCTTCTTCAACATCAAGGAAATCTTGGACAACAAGTTTGGCACCGCCACGCCCATCCCCTTCCAGGACTGGTCGCACGCCATCCCGAACCAGATGACCAACTCGCTGATGCCTATGGGTCTCAATGTGCGTTGCTACGGCAAATACACCTTTAAACTCGACGACGTGGCCATCTTCATGCGCAACCATGCAGGCACGGCCAATGTCATTCGTAAAGGCGACATCACTGAACAGATGCGCAGCGAAGTCATGGCCGCCTTCCAAAATGTGCTCAACGAGATGGGTAACAGCAACCACCGTGTACCCGTCCTCGAGCTGCCCAGCCATACCGACGAGATCAAGAAGACCATGGACGAGAAGGTGTTTGACGAGCCCATCCGCGCCCGTGGCGTGCGTCTGGTCAGCTTCACCATCGAAAGCGTTTCGTTGGACGACGCCAGCCAAGAAAAGATCGACCGTTACGAATACAGCACCAACTCGATGATGCAGCAAGGCAAGATTATCGACGTCATGGAGACTGCCGCTGGCAACGAAGCCGGTGCGGCAGGAGGCTTCATGGGCCTGGGCATGGCCAATATGGGCTCAGGCGGCATGACAGGCAGCGTGATGCAGAACGCCTGGAACGGCCAAGGCCAACAAACCAGCTACGACCCCTATAACCAACAAGCCGCTCCACAAGGGGTGCCCTGCCCGAAATGCGGCACGATCATCACAGGCAAGTTCTGCCCCGAATGCGGCACCCCCGCTCCGGCACCCAAGCCCATGATGAAATGCCCGAAGTGCGGCACCGAAAGCAACGGTAAGTTCTGTCCCGAATGCGGTACGCCTTTGGCAGCCCTTGAGCCCAAGAAATGTCCGAAATGCGGCACCGAAGTGACGGGCAAGTTCTGCCCTGAATGCGGCACACCGATGGAGTGAACCCATAAAAAAACGTAGAGACGTAGCGCGCTACGTCTCTACCCTTTTGAACGTGAGCGAATAACGGGGTTCGAACCCGCGACCCTCAGCTTGGGAAGCTGATGCTCTACCAACTGAGCTACATTCGCGTTATTCGGCTGCAAAAATACGAAAATTTTGAATCTTAAATCTTAAATCTTGAATTTTTATGCCCATTACTGAAAAAGAAGAAAAAATCATCCGCGACAGCTTCCACCCCAAATCATGGAACGACGTGAAGACCCACGACTCTTGGTCGGTGTTCAAAATCATGGCCGAATTCGTGGAAGGCATGGAAAAGATGTCGAAGGCCGGTCCCTGCGTGGCCATCTTCGGCTCGGCACGCACCAAACCCGGAGACAAATACTATGAGATGGCAACCGAAATCGCCGAGAAACTCGCCGACTACGGTTTTGGCATCATCACCGGCGGCGGTCCCGGCATCATGGAGGCAGGCAACAAAGGCGCGCATCAAGGTGGCGCCACCAGCGTGGGACTGAATATCAACCTCCCGTTTGAGCAACATTTCAACCCCTATATCGACTCCGACAAGAACATCAATTTCGACTATTTCTTCGTCCGCAAGACCATCTTCATGCGCTATGCGCAGGGCTACATCGCCATGCCAGGCGGCTTTGGCACCTTGGACGAGCTCTCCGAAGCCATCACCCTCATCCAAACCAACAAGATGGTAGACTTCCCCGTCATCCTCGTCGGAAAAGAGTATTGGCAGGGCCTTATCGACTGGTTCAGAAGCACTTTGCTCAAGGAAAAGATGATCAAGGAAGAAGACTTCGACATCTTCCACATCGTCGACACCGCCGATGAAGCCGTGAAGATTATCAAGGAGTTCTACAAGAAATACGCCGTCAAGCCGAATTTCTAAATGCGCCGCTACATAGAAATACCGATTCAATTGCTTGACATCGAAGGAGAAGGCTTCCATATCATGGTCAAAGGAATGATTCATGGTAAGGAAGCCCACTTCTTGATTGACACGGGCGCCTCGCGCTCCGTCTTCGATCCCAACACCATCTCCACCTTCATCGACAACCTTGAGTTCGAGAAAAAAGAAGGCATGACTGCCGGCGTGGGCAGCTCCGACCTGGAAAGTTCCACCTTCACCATTGACACGTTCTCCATAGGAGACCTTGAAATCCATGACTACGAAGCCGTTGCCTTGGATTTGGAGAACATCCACGAGATGTACGAAAAACTAGGTTTGCCCCATATCGACGGCATCCTTGGCGGCGACTTGCTGAAACGTTATAAGGCCATCGTCAATTATAAGGCAAAGAAACTCAGGCTCACTCGGTAGGTTCAGCCTCTTCTTCCTCCTTTTCCTTGACATAACGTGCATCCAAGGCCAAGCGGAAGCCACCGAACGAGTTCTTCAGGTCGGGCAAGCGTTTGCCGCGCCATGCCACACGCGCCATAGACTTGGGCAACTCGTAGGCACCGCCACGGATGCAATACATCTCGCCGTCCTTGCCGAGGGAGGCGTTGCGCTCGCCGTCGAAATAGCGGTACCTTGTCGAGCACCATTCCCACACGTTGCCCGACATGTCATAGATGCCTAACTCGTTGGCAGCGCGTTTCTTCACCTTCTTCAGTCTTCCGGAATTGTCCTTGGTCCAGGCCACACGCTCCACCTCGTTGCTGCCGCTATAGAGGTAACCTCGCGAATAATTGCCGCCACGTGCCGCGTACTCCCATTCCTCTTCGGTAGGCAGACGGAACTGCATCCCAGTGATGCTGTCCAAACGACGCAGGAACTCCTGCACCTCGTAATAGTTGACATTGGTCACAGGCCGCTTTGAGCATTTCTTGCGGCTCGGGTTATAGCCCATCACCTCTTTCCAAAGCTTTTGCGTCACTTCGGTCTGGCCGATGTAATAGTCGTCGCGGATCGTGACGTGGTGCACAGGCACCTCGTCGTTCAGGGAGCGTCGGTCGTAGTTGAACTCGGCCGTATCCACGTGTTGAGCGCCCATCCAGAAGCCGCCCTTCTCGACGCGGACCATGTTGAACGACACCTTGTTGACCCGATAGGACGTAGGTGCAGGAAGCGTGTCTTGGGCGAAAACAAGATTGAATGACTGAATGATGACACTCGTAAAAAGAATGATAGTATTTGTAAACCATTTTTTGTTGCTCATGACATAGTACGATTAAAATGCAAAAATACAACATTTTGAAACAAAAATCACCAGATTGTAAAGATTATTATTATTTTTGCAAAAAACATCCGACAGATATGAAAACAAGCCACATCCAAAGAAAAATCTTGATTACTTCACTGATTTCATCAATGCCATTATCAAGACGCCTGAGGTGTCAGAGACGGCGGCTTTTGTGCCTACCATGATGAACGACCTCGAATGCGCTAATCCCTTGTCTGGAATACCTATCATTGCCGCCCCAACGGCAAACAATATGGGCAGTGCGAACTTTTCGTATCCTATCAACATTCCCAATGGGCGTGCAGGTATGCAGCCTCAACTCTCGGTTACCTACAACAATAATGGCGGAACCGGATGGATGGGCGAAGGATGGGACCTTTCGGTGTCGTGCATATCCATTGACACGCGCTGGGGCGTACCTCGGTTTGACAACCGGAAAAAGAGCGAAGTCTACATGCTTGACGGGAAGCAGCTGGTCACAAGAGGTACGGCAGGCTTTATGCAGCCGCTGCCCTACCAAGGAGAATGGGTGAACCGCTATCAAAGCCCCAAACAATTCTATATGCGTGTGGAGGGTGGCTTTCAAAAAATCATGCGCTATGGCAACGACCCAACAAACTACTATTGGAAAGTGACTGACAAGGACGGTACGGTATATTACTATGGCAAACCCGTCGATGACGACGGCGTGAACGGTGCCGGACACGTGGTGAAAATGGAGGACGAATCGGGCTATGCCAAATATTCATACGATGCCATGGGCAATGTTTCGGAAAATTGTCGTACTTTTGTGCTTCCAGCAGAGGATAATGCCTACACTTTCATCATGAATACCGAGTACGACACATGGGGACGCACGCTGTCCATCACCTATCCTGACAAGGAGCGGGTGAGCTATGCCTACGGCCTTGGCGGCGAACTCAAGAGTGTGGCCTCGTCCAAGAACGGCAACGATAAGAGCCTTGTCGATAG
>JAFUVT010000038.1 GCA_017477425.1 Bacteroidales bacterium | reverse complement strand
GCGGATTTTTTTCAGTATATTGAAAATCAATTGTCTAAATTACATTTCGCAAAATTCCAGACAAAAGTGGTGATGGAACCACGCTGCCGAAGGGCCAACAAAGCCAACAGCAGCCAACATCCTATGAGACAAAGGCGTTTCGTACCCGCAAAGATAAACAAAAAAACCCCGCCACAATAAAACTTGCGGCGGGGAAAAATGCAATACTTATGAAAAAATACTCTTTGTCTTTTTTTATTCTTCGTCCTTCTGGCTTTCTTCGTACTCCTTGAGGAGGCGGTTCTGCACGTCGGTGGGCACTTGCTGGTATTCAGCATACTTCATCGTGAAGGTGCCACGGCCCGAGGTGAGCGAGCTCAGCGAGGTGGAGTAACGGTCCATCTCGGCCAACGGCACCTTGGCGTGGATGGTCTGGTAGTTGTGGTCGCTGTCCATGCCCATCACGATGGCGCGGCGGCCTTGCAGGTCTGTCATCACGGCACCCATCAGGTCGGCGGGCATGCGCACGTCGAGGTCGTAGATAGGCTCCATGATTTTCGGGCCAGCGTTCTTAAAGGCGGCGCTGAAGGCCATACGACCGGCGATCTTAAAGGCCATTTCGTTGGAGTCGACAGGGTGCATCTTACCGTCGTAGATGTAGACGATGATGTCGCGGGCGTAGCTACCAGTCAGCGGGCCTTGCTCCAAGCGCTCGTTGACACCCTTCAGGATAGCGGGCATAAAGCGGGCATCGATGGCGCCACCGACGACGCAGTTGGCGAAGATGAGCTTACCGCCCCAAGGCAGTTCGTACTCTTGCTTGTCGCGCACCTGCAGTTCGCTCGGGTCGGTGTAACCCTCGAAGTAAGGAGCCAGTTGCATGTGCACCTCACCGAACTGACCGCTACCGCCGGATTGTTTCTTGTGGCGATAGCTGGCGCTAGCGCTCTTGGTGATGGTCTCACGATACGGGATCTTGGGCGACATGGTCTCGATGGCGATCTTATGGACGTTGTCGAAATACCATTTCAGGGTGTTGAAGTGGTATTCGCCTTGGCATTGCAGGATGTTCTGGCGCAGCTCGCGCGACATGCCGCTGATGACGGTCGGGTCGGTCTTGTGCATGTCGTTGAGGATGGTGCCCAGCTTTTCGTCTTCCTGTGAGTTGACGGCCTTGACGGCGATGGAGAACACCGGCGTCGGGAACGGGATCTCGGGGAAGATGGCTTCGGCAGCCTTGGCGTCGGCCAGGGTGTCACCGATGCGGCCGTCTTTCAGCTTGATGGTGCAGATGATATCACCAGCGTTGACTTTCTCAACCTCTTCACGGTTCTTGCCACGGAAGGCGAGCAGTTGCGAGATACGTTCCTTGTTGCCCGTGCGCGGGTTGACGAGGTCTTGGCTCTTGCTGACGGTGCCGCCGTAGACGCGCATCCAAGCCACGTCGCCGAGGTTTTGCTCGGTGGTCACCTTGAAGATGAACATGGCGGTCGGATCGTCGTTGCTGTTGTGGAACTCTTGTCCGTTGTTGGCTTTGATGGCAGGCATGTCGGCTGGCGACGGGCAGGCGTTAATGATGAACTCCATCAGACGGGAGACGCCCACGCCACGCTTGGCAGCGCCACAGATGACGGGGAACATCTCACGGTTGACGATACCCAGGTGGATACCGCGTTCCATGTCTTCCTCGCTCAGGGTCATCTCTTCGAAGAACTTCTCCATCAGGGCTTCTTCGCCTTCGGCGGCGTGCTCGATGAGGTTGTTGTGCAGCTCTTCGGCCTTGGCCATTTCGGCGGCGGGGATGTCCTGGATTTCGGGGGCTCCGTTGCCGTTCTTGAAGACGAGCATCTTCATCATGATGAGGTCGATGACGGCGTTGAAGTCTTCACCAGCGTTGACGGGATATTGGATCGGCGTGACCTTGTCACCAAAGTATTCTTTCAGCTCGCGGACGGTGTTGTCGAAGTTGGCGTTGCTGTGGTCGAGTTGGTTCATGAAGAACACGACGGGTTTGTTCGTGTTGGCAGCATGACGCCAGGCGTTTTCGGTGGTGGCTTCCACACCCGATTGGGCGTTGATGGTGCAGACGGCCATGTCGGCAGCATAGAGGCAGCTGACGATGTCGCCCGAGAAGTCGCTGAAACCAGGGGTGTCCAAGATGTTGATCTTCTTGTCGTTGTAGAAGGTGTACATCATGGAGGCGTTCACCGAGATTTGGCGATCCATTTCGATTTGACGGTAGTCTGACACGGTGTTTTTCTCGTCGGTGCTACCTTTTCTGTTGATGAGCTTGCCTTCGAAAAGCATGTTTTCGGCAAGGGTGGTCTTACCCGATTTTGCTGCGCCGATGAGGGCAACGTTGCGGATGTCTTTTGTTTGGAATTCCTTCATTTTTATCTAACTAGCTAATTATTAAATATTTACTTTTCGCGAAAATCACTATAGTGAGCGCAAAGGTACGAAAAAAAGGCTTTACTCCAACATAAATATGAAATTTATTGCTCATGTCATTCCACTGAAAGGAATCTATGAGCAATAAATTTCATTTACAAATTTGCTATTGCCGCATAAATTTTCTCCCACCGCGCGGCGTCCATCTTGGCACCAACCACCTCGATGATGTTTTTGGCCACGATGGCTCCCATCATGCCGCATTTCTGCAAAGACTCGTTTTTGACCAGTCCGGCGAGGAATCCCGCGGCCCACATGTCGCCAGCCCCTGTGGTGTCGACCACTTCAGCCTTCATCGGTGGAATGACGACCACTTGGTCTCTGTGTTGAACCAAAGCGCCTTTCGCTCCCACCTTCACCACGGCGATGTCGCAACGCTCGGCGAGGAAATGCAAGGCGTCTTCGGGTTCCATTCCCGTCAGGGCAAAGGCTTCTTTCTCGTTGGCGAAGACGATGTCGACATAGTTTTCAACAAGGTTCATGAGGAAGTCGCGGCTCTCTTCCACCACGTTATAGCTGGCCAGGTCAATGGCGATGGTCATGCCTTTTGCCTTGGCGGTGCTGATGGCTTTTTTGAGCATATTGGGGTTGGCCACCAGATAGCCTTCGATGTAGAAGATGTCCCAACCATCGAGGAGTTCGGGTTTGATGTCGTCGGGGCTGAGCTCGATGGAGGCGCCGAGGCAGGTGGCGAAAGTGCGTTCGCCATCGGGGGTCACCATGCCCGTGACGCGACCTGTGGGCGTGTCGGAGGTCAGCATGAGCGGCTTGACATGGGTGTCGGTCATCTGTTTGGTGAAGAACTCGCCCATTTCGTCCTTGCCGATCTTGCTGAGGAAGCCGGCTTCGATGCCGAGTTGAGCCAGTCCGCTCATCGTGTTGGCTGCCGATCCGCCTGAGGCACGCTGGCTACCATAGCGTTGTGCCAGGCGTTCGCTGAGTTTGACGGCGTCGTCGGCTTTGACGTAAGTCATGCTTCCTTTGGGGAGGCCTAATTCATTCATGATTGTTTCGTCGGGCACCTGGCTCAGGATGTCGACCAAAGCGCTACCGATTCCGAGGATTTTCTTATTTGCCATAGTTGTTTTGTTTGCGTGCTGCAAAGATAGCAATAAAAACACGTCGCTGTGATAAAAAATTTCGTGTTGATTTACAATATGTTACAATATTATATAAAAAATTCTTCCCAAAAAAGTTGTCGGTAATGAAAAAAGACGTACTTTTGCAACCGCAAAACAGAGTTGAGTTCTGTGATATCGTGCAGCCTCCTTAGCTCAGTTGGTTAGAGCATCTGACTGTTAATCAGGGGGTCTCAGGTTCAAGTCCTGAAGGGGGCGCATTTTTATGTTTCATGTTATTAATTTTTTGGCCTCGTAGATTCTCCCCGTTTCTACGGGGTTTTTTTATGCCGTTGACGGCATAAAAAGCAGGGGCTGACGCCGCCTGCTTAATATCCTATCGCCACTACGTGGCTCAATGGAATACGGTCTTGAAAATCAGTTGGATGTCGCCCCAAAAAGTCCAGTTCTCCAGGTAGTTCAGGTTGATTTTCACCTTGTAGGGCCAAATCACGTTGTCGTTATACCATTTTGGGTTGGCTTGTTGGGCGAGCAGTTCCTCTTCGTTGCGGTATTTGATGCTGGCTGGACCGGTGATGCCTGGGCGGAGTTGCAGGATTCTTCGGTCACTGCCTTGCAATTGGTCGGCGTAGCCGGGCACGTCGGGGCGTGGCCCGACGAGGCTCATCTGTCCCATCAAGACATTAATCAACTCGGTGAGGCAGTCCACCTTGCTGTGGCGCAGCCAGTGCCCCATCCGCGTGACGCGTGGGTCGTTGGCCGCCGTGATGGTGTCGCCCTCGGCTTGGTCATACATTGTGCGGAACTTGCAGATCCTGAAAGGTTTGCCGTCTTTACCGATGCGCCATTGCAAGAAAAACACGGGTCCTTTCGAGTCTATTTTGATGAGGATGGCAATGACGAGCAAGGGCAGAAAAAGCACGACAAGCCCAACGAGTGCCACGACGCGGTCGAAGCACCACTTGAAGCAGAATCCTATTTTGTGTTCATTTCTCGCCACGCTGCATGGCCTCCATGTTGAGTATTGCCTTAACGCGCGGCAAAGTTATGATTTTTCTGATCGGGTACAGCATTTTTACTGCAATTCCCATCCACCATTTATAATGCACGGCCAGTTGGCAATAGGCTTTGCGGAAATGGAAATTTTGAATCAGATACTCTTGGATGTGAGAGTGCTCGGTGATAGAACGCGCTCCGTCAACTACGTAGCGATATTGTTTTTCACCCAGATAATAGGCATTCATGTTGTAGAATAACCCGTAATAAGGATATGTGTTGTTGTGCTTGTATTCGGGCAACAAACCGATGAGTCCGTATTCGCAGCTGTTGAGCTTGTTGCCGACAAGTCCATATTCCCAAGTCTCAGATGGCCAAATCCATACGGTACAAAAACCGACGAGTCGGTCTTGGTCGAAAACGCCCCAATAGTCGAAATCCTGTCTTTCGCATTCTGAAAGATAATTCGAGAACACGGTTTCGTTCATGGCTCGGTCCGAAACGGCATAATCCTCATAGGTGGCTTTCAGGATGCTCCAGCCTTCTGTTTTCAACAAATCGATACCGATTCTCTTGAAAGCCAAAGCTTTCTCTGCACGTCTGATTTTGTTTCTCTCGTTTGAGGAAAACTCATCCAATCCATCGAATGAATCTTTAATGACATACCAAAAACAGGATTTTTCTTGACAATCAAAATCATATGTGTTTCTTACCAACAATCCACCCATACTAAGAAGGTTGCGGCAAATCTCTTTACTGAGCTTTTGTTCATCGTGAGGTGATCCGACAAAACGCCATGCCTTCCTATAGAGATAATAATGATATGGATTGCGACTTTGCATCACAGGCGTTTTTTGATGGCGTTGAAAGCGTAACTTATGAAACAGGTCGTTGCCTTGACCAACGGAAGCTTTTCTTGTTGTCGATACACGCGCCAAAGGTCAACGGACGCTAAGATTTTGTTCGAACTTGCCGATTTTCTCCTGATTCTATAGGATACCAAAGGTACTTCTATGGCATAAGCCAAATGGCCTTTTCTCAGTATGCCGAGCCAGGTGGCAGTGTCTTCGCTGGTGCGGAAACGAGGGATGATAACACTTCCCACGATGTCGGTATCCACCATTACTGTCGAGCAGCCAATGATGGTGTTACGCAGGTAGGTCTCATAATCCAAATTGCCGATTGTGTTGATGAATTTGTTGAGGGTGTGCCCTTCTTCGTCGATCCAGTCGTAAGTGGAATAAGTAAATCCCACCTTGTTTTCTGTCATAAAGCGTAACTGGGTCTCTAGCTTTTCGGGATGCCAAATGTCGTCGGCATCGAGAAAGGCCAAGTAGTGTCCCCGGGCCATTTGGATGCATTGGTTGCGCGTGTCTGCTATGCCAGAATGTTGCGTTTTGACCTCAAAACGGATTCTTTCGTCGTCGTGAGACAAGTTTCTGACGATTTCAACCGTCTCGTCAGTCGAGGCATCGTCGACGATGAGCAATTCCCAGTTGGTATTGGTTTGAGCCACGACAGAGCGGATGCTGTCGGTCACGAATTGCGCCATGTTGTAGCACGGCATGATAACCGATACCAACGGCTGCTCCATCACTTCAATCCTTCAATCCAAACCTTAATTTGTTGCTCGTCGTGGAGCTTGCACACGAGAAGCGAATGGTCGCGGTAGGCCACGAGGTAGTCCTCCAAGCCTTCCACCACGGCTTCGGTGCCCTCTTCGATGTTGACGATGGTGTTCTTGTTGCCGACCGAGACCACCTTGCCACGCAAGGCGTTGCCATCGGCATCCTTTTTTGCGTGGGTGAACAGCGATCCCCATGTGCCGATGTCGCTCCAGCCGAAGTCGGCGGGGATGGTGAAGGTGTTGGGCGACTTCTCCATCACGCCGTAGTCGATGCTGATGTTGGGGCAGTCCACAAAATGGTCGTTGATGAAGTCCTGCTCCTTGGGTGTGCCAAAGTTGTAGATGTCTTTCTCGAACACGTCCACCATCTCGGGCAGGTATTGCTTGAAGGCCTGCATGATGCCGTCCAAGGTCCAGAGGAAGATGCCGCTGTTCCAGAAGTAGTTGCCTTCGCTGACAAATTTCACAGCCGTCTCATAATCAGGCTTTTCTTTGAACATTTCCACCTTCACGACCTCGGGCAGCACGTTCTGCTTGGGCACTTGGATATAGCCATAGCCCGTCTCAGGTCGGCTTGGCTTGATGCCGATGGTCATCAAAGCCTGCGGTTTTTGGGCCAAAAAGTCGAAGCCCAAACGGATGATGCGCTGGAACTCGGTTTCGTTGGTCACCAAATGGTCGGCAGGTGTGACGACGATGTTGGCATCCTTGCACTGGCTTTGGATGTGATAGGCCGCGTAGGCGATGCACGGTGCCGTGTTGCGTCGTGCCGGCTCACAGAGCACTTGGTCGGGACGAAGCATGGGCAGGTGTTCCAAAACGAGGTGTTTATAGGCCTTGTTGGTCACCACCAGGAAGTTCTCGTCGGGGATGACGGGGCTGAAGCGCTCGTAGGTGCTGCGGATAAAGCTTTTGCCTGTGCCTAGTATGTCTAAGAATTGCTTGGGATAATTGTCTTTGCTGAGGGGCCAGAAGCGGCTACCGATGCCGCCGGCCATGATAATGCAGTAATTGTTCATCTGTGTTGATGTATTGGTTGATTAATTGTTGAGGAAGGCGTTGCCTCTTTCGCTCAGGTAGGGACGGAGGTCGCTGATGGCGATTTTGCACAAGGGCAAACCGGCCGCATAGGGTGCGATTTCGAACGGACCGTAGCAGAACACCACGCTGTCGGTCTCAATCCATGGGTCGTTTTCGGGTAAAGGGAAAGGCGTCTCTGGGTCAAAGGAATAAGATTCCTCTGCGGTTTGGTAAGGTTCAAAATACTGGTGTTTGATGTTTTGTGAAATCAAATCAACCAGTGTTTCAGGATCTTCAAAAAGGTCGTAACCTACCATGTTGCCATCAAGTTTGCTGAAGGTGACACCGTAATACCAAGGCAGTGGGTGTGCGCCACCGGTATAGACATAACCTTCCCAAATGTAGGTAACATAGCGGTCGGTTTGTTCCGAAAGGGTATAATTACCTTCGAAAGTAGCCCTCGATTCGCTGCCTTCTTCCTCCAAAAAACGATCTTTTTCATCGTTGAGAGCGGTTTTGTAGTCCTCCGTATCGTCTGAGAGAATCCACTGCATGATGTGGCGACGCAGACTGTCGTTCTTGGTGACGGGCACGTCGATATTCATCGTAAAAGAGTTGTATCCTTGCTCGTACTCGTCTTCGTAATAAACGCTATCGATTATCGTATACGTTTGAGTATCAACTCGATTTGGATCGCTTGACATACGATTGCAGCCTGTGATGACAATCAAAAGCAATAATAAGGGGACGAACAATTTTTTCATAATGGATAGTTTTAGGATTGATTATTTTGCAAAGATAAGGCTTTTTTATGGAAACGAAGAAGAAACCCTTTTATTTCACCCAACGGAACAGAATTTCGATGGGATGAACAGCACGGACGCCGGTGCCATCCAGGATTTGTTGGCGGCAAGAGGTTCCAGGTGCTGCCACGATATGAGGAACGACGTCGTTGTTTTTTCCGACCGCCTGTCTGACGGTAGGAAACAACACCATCTCGCCGATGGCCAGCGAGGTCTTGTAGTGTTCTTTCTCGTAACCAAACGAGCCTGCCATGCCACAACATCCCGAAGGGATGACGTGGATTTTCGCGTTTTGAAGCAATTGCAAAGCTCGAACGGTCTTCTCGGTTCCCACCAACGCCTTCTGGTGACAGTGCCCATGAAGCCAAATCTCTACTGCCTCTTCCTTGAAATCATCGTTTGTGATGCGTCCTGCCTCCATTTCGCGGACAATGAACTCATCGAAAAGCAAGGCGTTTTGGGCTAGTTTTTTGGCTCCAGCTCGTTGTTCGGCGGGCACCAAATCAGGGTATTCGTCGCGGAAGCTGAGGATGCATGATGGCTCGATGCCGACCAAGGGCGTCCGTTCTGTTATCTTGTCTTTCAACAAATTGACGTTTTTGACGGCAAACTTCTTGGCCAGCTTCAGGTTGCCTTTCGAGATGGCGGCACGACCACTCTCCACATGTTTCGGGATTTCCACTTCGTAACCCAAGCGCAAGAGAAGTTTGGCAAACGTTAGGCCCAGCTCAGCCTCCTGAAAGTTGGTAAACTCGTCGGCAAAGAGGAGGACTTTGCCTTTGGTGGCGTTTTTCTTTTGTTTTTGGCATTCGCGTGTGACAGCAGTGCGCATCGTCACACGGCTCAAAACGGGGATATCACGCTCGGTCGAGAACTTGATGATACGCTTGATGATGTTGGAAGATAACTTCCACGAAGCGAAGAAATTATATATCGGCCAAACGAGATGCCCCCATTGCTCCACCGTGGCCATCCGCGACACGGCAAAAGAACGTAAAGGCATGCCGCTAGCGTCGTATTTATGCTGCAAAATCTCGGAACGCAATCGCGTCATGTCGACGTTTGAGGGACACTCGCTGCGACAGCCTTTGCAGGCGAGGCAGCTGTCCAAAACCTCGGCCAGTTCTTTCGACTTCAGGATATTCAGTGTCGCGAACTGCGTCCCGCAGTTCGAAGAAGTGCTTTTTTCAAATTGCGGGACGCAATTTGCGACAGTGAAGGCTTCACTCTCCCACCCTTTCGTTAGGATTTCGCGGAGCACGTTGGCGCGGGCACGGGTGGCTTTGGTCTCGTCGCCGCTCACCTTGAAGGCCGGACAGAGCGTGCCGCCAATGAGGTTTGACTTGCGGCAATCGCCGGCGCCGTTGCATTGTTCGATGCTACACATCAAGGCATGCAGCTGGTTTTTAGCGCCTGTGGCGCCTTCGATTTTACATTCGTCGAAAGAAGCTTTCCAGTTGTAATAGGTTTGAGGTCCCTGAGCCTGCGGGCCCTGAGGTCCATCGAAGGGTCGAAGGGCCGACTTTTTTATCTCCTTCTCAATGGCGTATTTTTGTCCGACGTCGAAGCGCAACATGCTGTCCATGGGCAAGGTGTCGACGATTTTGTGTAGGTTGAAGACCTGTAGCGCGTCCCAGCAGCGTTTGAGGTCTTGCATCAAAGCGTAGACCTCGTCGCCATAAAGCAACTGGATGAACTCACCGCGCAGACGGCCGTCGCCATGTTCGCCGCTGAGCGATCCCTTGTATTTTTTGACCAACAGGGCTGTTTGGTAGGCCACTTCTCGGAATTTCCGTTTGCCTTCCGCTTCCTTGATGTTGATGATGGGTCGCAGGTGCAGCTCGCCCGTGCTGATGTGCGCGTGATAGACGCAACTCAGACCCAGGTCATCCAGCATTTTGCCAAAATCGGCCATGTAGTCGGGCAACTTTTCAGGAGCCACAGCTGTGTCTTCGATGACACCGATGGGCTTGGCGTCGCCTTTCATTCCGGTAAGTAGCCCTAGTCCTGCCTTACGGAGGCTCCACACCTTGCTGATTTCCGAGCCATAGACGCGCGAGCAGGCATACACCAAGTTTCGCTCATCGTGCATCAAGGCTTGCTCCAATTGGTCAGCCAAATGGTCGATTTCTTCCCGAGTTTCGCCACGCAATTCGATGATAAGGATAGCCGCAGGGTCGCCTTTGACGAAGAATCGGTTTTTCTTTTGCTCTGCATTTTGCTTGCTGAGTTCCAAAATGTTATGGTCCATCAACTCGACCGCGGTAGGATGGAACTTCAAGGCGACCAGATTACCCCAAAAACTTTTTTGCAAGGTGTCGCAATGGGCGCAAACCACCATTTTCTCTTTGGGCGGTAGCGGGTCGAGGTCGACTTTGATTTCGGTGATAAAAGCCAAAGTGCCTTCGCTGCCCGCCAAGACCTTGCATAGATTAATGGTGCGGTTTTCGAGCGGCTTTGAAAGGTCGTGCAAGTCTTCGATTACCTCGTCGATGGCATAACCGCAAGAGCGGCGTTGCAAGTTTTTGTCGGGATAGTTCTCCTCGATGAGCCGAACGGTATCTTCATCCAAAGCCCAACGGATAAGTTGGGCGTAGATGTTTTGGATAAGAGTGGCAGGAAGACTTTGACCGTCCATAGATTCCAATCGCACTTGCCCATGCGAGGAATGACATGGACGGTCGGTTTCCCAAAAACGGTTTCCAAAACGTTCTTCTAATTCGCGAATGGTATAGGTCTTGAACACCTCGATACTGCCGTCGCACAGCACGCCACGAGCTTCTAGCACATGATGTCGGGTGCTGCCGTAAATCAAGGAATGGGAGCCGCAGGAATTGTTGCCAAACATGCCACCAATGCAGCATCGGTTGCTGGTGGAGGTTTCGGGGCTGAAAAAGAGCCCGTAAGGCTCCAAAGCCAAGTTCAATTCGTCGAGGACGACGCCAGGCTCCACCCTTGCCCAACGCTCTTCTTGGTTGATTTCCAGTATTTTGTTGAAATGCTTGCTGATGTCGACCACAATACCGTTGCCTACCACCTGACCAGCAATGGAAGTGCCGCCGGCTCTTGGAATCAGATGGGTTTGGTGCTCTTTTGCCAATTCGATTAGGCTGACAACATCTTGTTGGTTCTCGGGATAGGCCACGCCAAGAGGCATTTCGCGATAGGCCGAAGCATCGGTGGCGTAGGCGATGCGATGGAGCGGGTCGGTGAAAAGAGTGTACATTTTGGATTAATTATCCAACGTGCTGAAAACGCTGTTGTTGCTCTTGAACTCAGGGACGATGGCTTTCATTTGGGCCACAATCTTCATGGCATCGCAAGTCACCAGTTGCTCATACAACCTATCCATCATCGCATCCACTTCAGCGGCTTCGTATCGGCGTACCACGGCATGCATGATTTTCTCGTTGTCGGTCTTGATGGTGTTTTCCTCGTTGGCCAGCACTTCTTCATAGAGTTTTTCGCCAGGACGCAGTCCTGTTTCGATGATCTCCACATCAGGACGATGGGCCAATTTGCGCATTTTTTCGGCGAGATCCCAAATGCGGACTTTTTCGCCCATGTAGAACACGAAGATGTCGCCACCGTCGCCGATGGAACCTGCTTCGAGCACAAGGCTACAAGCTTCAGGGATGGTCATGAAATATCGGGTGATGCGACGGTCGGTGACGGTGATGGGACCGCCTTGCGCGATTTGCTTGCGGAACAAGGGTACAACAGAACCGTTTGACCCCAACACATTGCCGAAACGTGTGGTGATGAATTTGGTCTTGCCTTGTCGACTTTGAGTGTAAATCTCGGCGATGCGTTTCGTTGCTCCCATCACATTGGTCGGGTTGACCGCCTTGTCGGTCGAAATCATCACGAACTTTTCCACGCCATACTCAATGGCAAGGTCGGCCACGAGTTTGGTGCCGAACACGTTGACAAACACGGCTTCGTAAGCATTCTCTTCCATGAAAGGCACATGCTTGTAGGCAGCGGCATGGAACACCACTTGCGGGCGGTATTCTTCAAACACCTCCCTCATCCTAATGGGGTCTTTCACGTTGGTGATGACGAAGGCCATGCGGTCGCGGATTTCCTTGAAGTCTTCCGTATTGTTCATCTCGAACTGAAAGTCGTACATGGGTGACTCAGCTTGGTCGAGCATGATGAGCTTGGCAGGATTGTAGTGCATCAGCTGACGGCAGATTTCGCTACCGATGGATCCTGCTGCACCCGTCACAAGCACTACTTTTCCGTTGATTTCGCGGATCACATTGCTTTTACCCAGAATAATGGGCTTGCGACCCAAGAGGTCTTCAATTTTGATGTCTTGGATTTGGTTGGTTGAGAGTTTGCCGTCCACCCATTTGTCGAATGAAGGTATAGCTTTTACTACGATGTTGAGCGCCATGCCTTGCTCGATGATTTCTTTCCTGCGTTCCTCCGTTAGGCTGGGGATGGCCACAATCATCACATCAATATCGAATTTTTCGATAAACTCAGGCGTCATGGCTTCTTTTGGCGAATACACCTTTATGGTGTTGATTTGTGACTTGGCACGTTTCGGGTCGTCGTCGACGAAAGCCCTAATCTTGAATTTGGAGGTGGTGTCTTGATTAAGGGTACGCATCAGCATGGTGCCACCGTCGCCAGCGCCGTAGACGAGCGTGTTCAGTTTATCGCCTGTATTCTTGTAAACTTCATTATACAAGCGTCGAATGATGAATCGCATCAAGGTCATCATTACCATGGTGATGAGGTAGTGGTATATGATGGTCACATAACGCGGATAAAGGTTGGTTGCCAAGGTTGGAGAAATCTGGCGGACGACCAATTTGCTGATGATAAGAAATGACAAAGCACCGGTACAAGCATAGAAGATTTTCCGAATGTCATTAAATCCAGAGTAACGGAGCATACCATCGTAGGTTTTGGTGAGCAGAAAGGCTATGAGATAGACCACCGGAACGAGCCATATACGACTCCAATCGAAAGTGGAGGCACTGATGTCCTTGAAATAAAGCATAAAGATGGCAATAACATAGGCGATGACGACAATTGCCATATCTACCGCCAATATCCAATAACGAGGCAGTGTGTTGCTTTTATGTTTGCCAAAAATGAAGTTGCAAAAACGTATTATCAATCTATACATGAAGATAGTATTATGTTCCGCAAAATTACGACTTTTTTCATTTGGTTTTTAAGAATTCGATTGCCAAATTATTTTTTTCTTTTGAATTCTAGGGAATATCAGAAGGTTTTGTGTTTCAAATCAATGTGACTTCGGCCAGTCCTGCAACGAAATACCAGCGTCCGTTGCTTTCGCAATAGCACTTGTAGCGGGTGCGTTGCTTCTCCCCTTTTTGGAAAACGAGACCGTTTCTCAGCACAAAGCGGGTGCCCGTGGCGAGGCTTTCCACGGTGACGACGTTGTCGGGATGCTTGTCGTAGCGTCGCATGACGCGTTGCAGGTTTTGGTCGGCGGTGCTGCTGGCTTTGATGTGTTGCAAATGCTCGAACAATGCTTCGAGCACATCTTTCGGGAAAATAGTTTCGGTCATAAACGGCAGCAAGAGCGTGGCAAATCTTGTTTGCCATTCCATGCCATGAGGTTGTACTCTCCGTGATCCATATTGTTGATACACATCATAATGCGCCACTTCGTGAACGTAAGTGACGAGCATTTGGTAAGGGTTCAAGTCCAGATTGATCGTGATGGAGCAAATGTCTTTTTTGGTCCTTGGTGGACGGAAATCGCCCAGTTTGGAGTTGCGTGGACGATGGAAT
>JAFUVT010000010.1 GCA_017477425.1 Bacteroidales bacterium | reverse complement strand
TAGGGACGGCCCAATAATCCATAGATTCCATCCCCACAGGCCCTAGCAAGGAATGACATGTATTATTGGGCCTGCTTTAACGTGAGGTGGCCCCCAAGCCGCTTATGTCATCCCTTGCGGAGACTTGTGCGACTGGGATCTATAGGCGGCGGCTCGATTGTTAGTGGCTAGCCTCCCATGTCATTCCGAGCGGAGGCAGTGCGAATGGAATCTATGGGAGGCGGCTTGGAAGGCAGATGCTGTTAGGGACGGCCCAATAATCCATAGATTCCATCCCCACAGGCCCATGCCAGGAATGACATGTATTATTGGGCCTGCTTTAACGTGAGGTGGCCCCCAAGCCGCTTATGTCATCCCTTGCGGAGGTTTGTGCGAATGGGATCTATAGGCGGCGGCTCGATTGTTAGTGGTTAGCCTCCCATGTCATTCCGAGCGGAGGCAGTGCGAATGGAATCTATGGGAGGCGGCTTGATTGTTAGTGGTTAGCCTCCCATGTCATTCCGAGCGGAGGCAGTGCGAATGGGATCTATAGGCGGCGGCTTGAAAGGCAATAACTGTTTTGGACGGCCTTATAAAGCATAGATTCCAAGCGCGCGTATCCCTGCGAGGAATGACATGCCTTATAAGGCCTGCTTTAACGCTATGACATGGGCTTCAAAAGCCTGCAAAAACAAATACCTTTCTATGGTGTCAAAATAAACCCTATCTTTGCAGTTTCATAGTTTAGCATTAATACTCATCAAATAAACATCAAACCAAATGAAAATCAAACATCTAGCCCTCGTTGCAGTCCTGGCCATCGGCGCCACGGCCTGCGACAACAACAAGCAACCTGAGCAGCCCCAAGAGCCTGCCCAACAAGAAACACACCTGTCGGACAAGTACGCCGAGTACACCCTCACCACCGACATCAGCCACCTCAGCGACAACGAACGCGAGATGCTGAAACTCCTCTTCGAAGCTGCCGACATTATGGACGGCCTCTTCTGGAACGAGAACTACGGCGACAAAGCCCAACTCATGGAGATGATCGGCGACAACGCCGACATCCGCAAACTCGCCACTATCGCCTACGGCCCCTGGGACGGCCTCGACGGCAACAAGCCCTTCGTGGACGGCATCGGCGCCAAACCCGCCGGCGCACAGTTCTATCCCGCCGACATGACCGAGGAGGAATGGAACGCCTTCAGCGACCCCAACAAGACCAGCCAATACACCATGATCGTCCGCGACGACGACGGCAACCTGAAGTGCGTGTGGTACCACGACTACTTCGCTGAGCAAATCAAGAAGGCCGCCTCGCTGCTCGACGACGCCTCCGAACTGGCTGGCGACGAGGAGTTTGCCACCTACCTGGCCCTCCGCGCCAAAGCCCTCCGCACCGACGACTACCTGGAGAGCGACATGCAATGGATGGACGTGCGCAACAACAACATCGACATGGTGATTGGCCCCATCGAGAACTACACCGACGCCCGCTACGGCATCAAGGCCTCGCACGAGGCTTTCATCCTCGTCAAGGACCAGGAGTGGACCAAAAAGCTGGCCCGCTACGCCTCGTTTGTGCCCGAACTGCAGAAGCAACTGCCCGTGCCTGCCGAGTATAAGAAGGAAGTGCCTGGCAGCGACGTCGACCTGGCCGCCTACGACGTTGTCTACTACGCCGGCGACTGCAACGCCAACTCCAAGACCATCGCCATCAACTTGCCCAACGACGAACGCGTGCAGCTGCAACGCGGCACCCGCAAGCTCCAGCTCAAGAACGCCATGCAGGCCAAGTTCGAGAAGATCCTCGAACCCATCTCACGCGAGCTGATGACCCCCGAATCGATGGAGCACATCAAGTTTGACGCCTTCTTCAGCAACGTGATGTTCCACGAGACCGCCCACGGCATGGGCATCAAGAACACCATCGACGGCAAGGGCACCGTGCGCGAGGCCCTCGGCAACCAATACAACGCCCTCGAAGAGGCCAAGGCCGACGTGCTGGGTCTCTACCTCGTCACCAAGCTGGCCGAGATGGGCGAATACACCAACACCACCATGGAGGACAACTACACCACCTTCATGGCCGGCATCTTCCGCTCGGTGCGCTTCGGTGCCGCCAGCGCCCACGGCAAGGCCAACATGCTTACCTTCAACTACTTCCAGAACGAAGGCGCTTTCGTGCGCAACGAAGAAGGTCGCTATGCCATCGACTTCGACAAGATGAAGGTGGCGGTGGAGAAGCTGGCCGGCGACATCCTGATGCACCAAGGCAACGGCAACTACGAAGCCACCAAGGCCTGGATGGGCGAGAACTGCGTCATCCGTCCCGAGCTGCAAAAGGACCTCGACCGCGTCAACGCCTCGGGCATCCCGGTCGACATCTACTACAACATGGGCCCGCAAGTGCTGCTGAAGTAAATCATAATCAACCGTTGGTAGAGACGTGCCATGACGCGTCTCTACCACGGTTCCTTAAAAAAATCGACACCTGTCGAAAAATAATCCTTATAAAAACCGTTTCGCCTTTGCGACTCATTGAATAAATGACTATCTTTGCGGCCTAAAAAAGGAAAAGAAAGGAGAAGCCCATGTGCAGTTACAACATCACATTAAGCAAAGACTTGGTGGAGAAAGTGAGGCCTGTCTAACAATCTAAATACTATAGCAACATAAAGAAAGGACAAAACAAATGTGCACAGTAAGCATAGACATAGATGAGGCTGTCATTCGAGATTTGCGCCCCGAGCTGGACACCACTGCGGCCATTCGCTCTTGGGTTCAGGAGCTGATAGACTCGCGTTTGCAGCAATTACAGCTGGAGGATGAAGAAACGATGGACGTTGAAGAGGTTAGAACCATGGTGCTTGAAACTGTGAGAAGAGAATATGCCAGGCCATGAGATATCTAATTAGGAAGCGATGCGCGAGGAAAATCAACTCGTTTTATAAGAATGTGTCTCGCAAATATAGGCATACCTATTCTCAAGAGCTGATGGAAAGGAATGTCCATGACGCATTCGATTCCATCTACCAGATAGAGCGCAGCCTTCTGCGGCGTGAGCCGACTCTTTCGCGATGGAACGGCTATTTCATGGCCAACACCGACAAATGGTATTTCGCTTACACCATTGAAAACGACACTATAACCATCGTGGATGCCTGCCATGCCCAAAACATGCACGAAAAAGAACCCTGAAATCTTTAAATCTTTAAATTATAAATGACAAAATAACAAACAATTAACAACAACTAACCTAAAAAGAAAGGTATAATAGACAAAAATGGTTGGTGAGGTATGATGTAAATCACTGACAGTAAGCTGCATAAAAGCGACAAAAAGCAGTTAGATGAAAGCGTTTTCATCTAATTGCTTTTTTTATGCAAAAAACCAGGAAAGAGAGATGCCCCCAATGCGGCTTTTTGGAGGTCGTCAAATGGGGCAAGCGTGACGGGCACCAGAGGTACAAGTGCAAGAACTGCGGCAGCCTCTTCACGTTCAGACGGAAGGACATCGGCAAGCGAAACCGCTTCGTGTGGTTCGAGTGGTGGATACTGGGCAAGCAGACGCTTGGGCAGATATCCGCGTTGAGCGGTTACAGCACGAGGCAACTGTCCCGATGGTTCGACGAGTACCTTGACAGCTGTCCGGTCTGGAGGATTAAGTTTCACGAGAGGGTCAACCTGCTGATAGACGGCACATGGTTCCCCAACAAGCTTTGCCTCGTGCTCTACCGCAACGAGACGGTCAGGTCCACGCTGTTCTACAGGCTGACCGACGACGAATGGGAGGACGAGATGGTGGAGGACCTGCGGAACATGCAAAGCCTTGGCATCGAGATAGAGAGCGTCACCTCCGACGGTGGCGCCAACATCATCAAGGCGGTGCGCAAGGCCTGCCCAAACGCCGTAAGACAGCGTTGCCTGGCGCACATCCAACGCGAGTGCCTCACGTGGCTTACAAAGCACCCGAAGAGCGAGGCGGGGAAGTCTCTCAGGCGGATTGTCTCACTCATCTGCAAGATACAGACACGCAACGACATGCTCTATTGGAAGCAGATGCTCAGCCAATGGCATGACCAACACGTCGGCTACCTCAACGACAAGACCGCCAGCGAGTCATCGCACGCCGAGTGGTTCACCCACAAGATGGTCCGAAAGGCCTACGTGCACATCCGGAGGGCCTTGCCCGACATGTTCCGCTTTCTCGACAACCCGCGCATCCCAAAGACCACCAACGCCCTCGAATCCTACTTCGGCCACCTCAAGGAGAACGTATCGCTACATCGGGGACTTTCGAAGAAGCATTACCGCAACTATGTCAAGTGGTACATCTACTTCAGGGAAAGGGACGGCAAGGCCAAGCGGGACAAAACCTGACAACCGAACGGACGACGCTTGGGTTTTTTGAGGCATTGGAGGATAATCCTGCATATCAAAAAAACGGGGCTGCATCGAAAACAGCCCCCCGATATGCTATCATATCTCACGAACCTATCCCTTGGAAGGTTGCTCCCCAGCAGAGCCTTCCTCCGTTTCAGCTCGCGTCGCAAAGATACGATTTTTTGCCCTCTTTGAACTAAGTCTTTTTTGATTGGTTTCTGACCTCCGTCACCAACCATTTTTGGCAACATTACCCGACATTGCGATTGTCGTTTCGGCCGATAGCGATATGATACCAGCGATAGAGTTGGCTAAAAGTGCTGGTGTGCGAGTGTCTGTATTCTTTCCGCCCGGACATCATTCCGAAGCAATTGCAAAGATACCGGGTGTCAATGTCATTCGGATGCAGTGGTATGAGACTCGTTTCAAGCAAAGCTTGCTTCCTGATGAAATCATTCTCAAAAAGAGTGGCTACAAGTTAGTTATTCCCGACAAGTGGAAAAACCATAAAACAAGTTGGGGTTGACCTTGGAACAAAGCGAAGAATGCGCTTCCTCTGGCCGAGCCGATTTCTCTCGGCTTGGCGGGGCAAAGATAGATATTTTTTGTGAGTTGCAAGAGATATTCCGAAAAATTTATAATTTTGCATCGAGAAAGGAGGAAAAAACATGTCGTACAGCGAACTGGCACAACTTGAGCTGATGAACGCTTTGAACAACATCAATACCGAAGCCGAGCTTAATGAGTTTAAGGATTTGGTGGCGCATTATTTTGCCATGAAAGCACAAAGAGCTATTGATGCACTTTGGGATGAAGGCGTCATCAACGAGGAAACCATAGAACAATGGGGCGCGGAACACATGCGTACTTCTTTCTATGTCCCCAACTTGCCATTGTGAATATTGATGAGTTTATGAAAGTGATATGATGTAGTGGTGTCTACCCAATTTCATCGTTAAGGAACAAAGCGAAGAATGTGCTTCCTCAGGCCTATGCCTGCAACCACTTGTACTTGGCTAATGAATAAATCGGCAATAACGGGATTAGGATGGGTGTTTTCTTGACATAAGCTTGATATTCAGGATTGTTGCCATAGACCTCATTCTGACGCAATTCGAGACGGCGGGCACCGCTGAACATCACATAAAGGATGCCAACATAGCCGATGGCCGCGATGACCCATTGCCAGGTTGTCAAGCTCGCCCCGATGCCGCTGAGAAGGATGCCTGTCCAAATGACGACTTCGCCTAAATAGTTGGGGCAACGGACGATACGGAACAATCCTGTGTCGACAAAGCGCTTGGGATTCTTTTTCTTGGCCGCCGACTTTTGCATGTCGCTGAAGGCTTCCAAAAGAATGCCGCAAAGCGTGACGGTAGCGCCAATCCAAGCCCAAAGCTCGGTGACAGCTTTCCCCTCTGTGGCATTGGCCAAACGGAAGGCCACTGGGCTTACTTGCGCCACATAAAGGATGGCGCAAAAATAGGTTTTTTCTTGCTGCCGCAACAAAAACTAATGTGAAAACATTCATAGTTTCCAAATCATCTCCACTTTCAAATCCGTCTTGTGGTTGCCTTCTATCAGCGTCAGATCGCTGCCGATTTCGTCGCGGTCGCTGTATATGGTGCGACCGATGCGGGCATAGAGCGTCAGATTGCTGAAAGGCTTCCATTTTCCTAACAGATAGATTCTCATGCCTTTGCCATACAATGCAGGCACGCTGAAAGAATACAGCACATCGCTTTCGTAGGCGTAGATGCGGGCGTTGTAGTCCTTGGCATCGAAGAGGGTGTAGCGGAAGCTGAGGCTAAAGGGTTTGCTTTCAGGTTTGTAGGCAATATCCTGACAGAGGAAATACCCGTGTTCGTTCGTGCCGTCCTCGTTGTGATAGTGGGCGTATTCGGCTTTGTTGCTGAGATGGAAGTCCTTGCCAATCTGATAGTTGATGTTGAATCTCACCGAGTTCTTCGTGTAGAGGATAGGGTAGTGGCTGAACACCATCGCATCGGTGGAGTTCTTCATCTTGGTCTTGGAACGGATTTGCAGGTAGGCGTTGGCCCGACGGCTGAAACTGTGGCTGACGCGCAAGTAGTAGTCGTGGCCGTTGCTTGGCGCGTTGACTTGCGAGGTCAGCCAGGTGTATTGGAACTGGTCGACGTAGGCGAGGAGGTTCCAATAGGGCGCGGGTGCGGCTTCCACGCCGAGATACACGCCGCGTTGCCCTTGGTTGCGGCTGCCTTCGCCAAAGGCATTGCCAAGAAGGTTCTGATAGGCTTTGCCGTAATTGCGATACAGCAGCGTAAAGTTAAGATAACCAGCGGGTTTTACGGTCATTCCTACCAGGCCGGCAAAGCCAAGGGTCGTTGAGCTTGTCGAAATCGAAGATTCAACGTAGTTAAACCCCGCTTGTGTTTGGGTCGGCCCTTCGACAGGCTCAGGGGCCTTGACATCTGGATTGTGGCTCATCGCCGCTTCGCCGAAAACGGCAAATTTTCCTTTAACATATTTGAAATCAAGACCTTGGTCGGTGAGTTGCTGGCCTTGGAAATAGAATTGGTTGTAGTGGCTGGGCTTGAGTTGCAAAGGCACGCTGAGCCAAGTGTGGTGCAAGGTGTAGCCCACCTCGAAATGCGCGATGGCGTAGGCCAAATGCCCACCCACCACCTGTTGCCTAATGGCGTGACGGTCTTGGATTTCACCGATAGTGCGGTGATAGCCGGTCTCTTGCAGGCTGCTGACGAGTTCTGCTTCGTCCAAGCTGTCGGCCACGCTCACGTTGGCGTCAATCTTACGGTTGGAGTAGAACACGGTGCCGCTGAAAGGTCCGCCGCCCAAGGTGACCGCCGCGCCGCGCATATAGGAGTACTCGCTAGCCGAGCCTTTGGGTGTGATGCCGCGTCCTTGTTTCATCACGCTGCTGCCTGCACCCGCCTTGCCGAAACTCATCCCAGACCATAGGGTAAGTCCTTGTCCGTAAGCCAGTTGATAGTCACCGATGACGGCGGCTTTCACAATGCCCAAGTCCTTGGCGTAGAGGTGTAAACCGGCAAAATCGAAGCCGCGTTGGTAGTTGCTGCCCAACAAGGCGCGAATCGTGTCGCTGACTTTGTCGGTGAAAAACATTTCTCCGGCGTCTTTCTCCAAGACGAAGCCAGCGCGGACCTTGTTCCTATAATTATAGGTGTATTTGAGCTGGTATTTCTGCGGGCTGCCGAGATAGCGCGAGTTGGGTTTGGCCAAAAGCGCGGAATCGTCAACGGGAGCGTAACCTTGCTGTCGCTCAAGGATTTGCTCGTAACGTCCCACGATTTGGTGCTTGCCATAGCGTGCCAACTTGTTGAAAGTCAACTTATCCTTGCTCTCGTCGTTCCCGATGCACACCACGGGCTTGATGATGGCCAAGGTTTGTTCGTCGAAGCCTTCCACCATTTCCAATTCTTCAAGGAACATAAAATCGCCGTAATAGCGACGGTATTTCTGGATTTCCTCGTATTGGAACACGCTAAGCAGGCGCAGTTCAACGAGTTGCATCACCTCGTCGCTGTTGAGGTTGACGGGGTTCTCGCTGAAGAAGATGTAATTGTCCAAAAGGTCCTCGAAATCAGCGTCATCGTCGCTGTCTTCGGCCAACCGCTCGATTTGTTCGATGAGCAACTGGTTCAAAGCCTCGGTGCTGAGCGTGTCGATGGCGATTTGCGCCTTCGCAAACGAGAAACAGAATAGGGATAATATGATGATTACCAGTCGTTTCATATCACTTTCCGAGACTAAAGATCATACCGACTTGAACGGACGCGCCCAATTCGTTGTGCAGTTGCGCCGCCACGTTGATTTGTGCGAAGCGGATGCCATAGCCAATGCCGAAGCTGAGGATGCCGGGATTGGTTTGCACGCCGGCGCGGATATAGAAACTCTTGAAAGCCTCGAATTCCAATCCGCCGCGTAGGCTAACGCCTTCACGTTCCGTGTCTTTCTCGATTTCGCATTGCCCGATAAAGTCCTTGGTGAACTTGTAGGCCAGGCCGAAGCGCATCACGATGGGGAGCTTCTCGTGGTTGAGTGTTTGCTCGAAACTGAAGTTGACGGGGTTGAAGATATAGGTTCCAAGGGTCAGTTTGTCAGTGACTTGCGATTGTATGCCCAACTCGAATGTCACGGCGCTGAAACTGCCGTAGTCGTTGCCGATTTTCAGCAGCAGATAATCCAGTTGCAGTCCGATTTGCAGGTAGCGTCCGAAATCCTTGGCGTAGGCCAGCCCGATTTTGTTCTCGTTGTATTTCGATGAGCCGAACTGATTGAAGCTCAGTCCCAAAGTACCAAACTTGGTGGGTAGGGCGAAGGCCCCGCATTTGTAGGCGGTTTCGGGTAGCAGCCAGCGGTTCTCGTAATACAGTCCAAGACTCATTTTTTCGAGGTTCGCCATGCCTGCGGGGTTGTTTTGCAAAGCCCAAAGTCCCTGCGAGGCCACCGACGAGCCACCCATAGCTGCAGCGCGACCTCCCATAGGATGGATGAAGTCGTAGGCGAAAATGTTTGAAGTGGATAGGATTAGGAATATGAGAAGTAGTAGTTTTTTCATGTTGTTGGGTTTGATGGTGCAAATGTAGCGAAGATTTTCGGAAAAGCAAAACATTCACCTTTTTTTATTATTTTCGCAGGCCTAAACAGCGTTTGATTATGATGTATGTTCTTATCGTTGCAGCTATCGTGTTGGCGCTCATCGGATTGGTGGGGGCTGTCGTGCCTGGCATTGCAGGACCACCGTTCAGCTTTTTGGGATTGTTGGTGGTTTCATTTATCCAGGACGTGAATCATTCCACGGAATTTCTGGTGATTATGGGCGTGATTGGGGCGATTGTCTTCGTCTTGGATTATGTTGTGCCTTCTTGGGGAACCAAGAAGTTTGGAGGAACGAAGGCGGGTGTTCGGGGCAGTACCATTGGCCTGTTTTTTGGATTGCTGGTAACCTTGGCTTTCCCGATAGGTTTTATCGCCGTGCTGTTGGGCCCTTTCATCGGGGCGTATATCGGCGAGAAGTCAGTGAACACTGAAGACAGCAGGGCATGGAAAGCCGCATTTGGCTCTTTTATGGGATTTTTGGTCGGAACAGGCTTGAAAGTCATCTATGCTTGCGTTTGTATCTATTACATTGTCAAGGATTTAATACAGTTGATATGAATCAATTAGAACAAAAAGCGAAACACATTCGCGAATTGATATTGACCGCCTTGGCAGAGGCTGGCTCGGGACATACGGGCGGCTCTCTCGACTTGGTGGATATTTTTACCGTATTGTATTTCAATTATTTGCGTCACGACCCGAGCCATCCTGATTGGGCTGATCGCGACAAGGTGGTGCTTTCCATCGGGCATACCGCTCCTGTGCTGTATGCGACTTTGGCTGCGGCTGGTTATTTCCCTGAGGAAGAGATGCTCACGTTGCGCAAACTCGGTAGCCGTATACAAGGGCATCCGAGTTATGAGTTCCGATTGCCGGGATTGGAGACCTGCTCGGGGAGTTTGGGCCAAGGTCTGGGCGTGGCACTTGGCATGGCGTTGGCGGCCCAGATGGACGGCCCTTCGACAGGCTCAGGGACCGTAAATCGCGTTTTCTGCATCATGGGCGATGGCGAGCAGCAGGAGGGAAGCGTGTGGGAATCGGCGATGGCGGCGGCACATCATAAAGTGGATAACCTTTGTGCCATCATTGACCGTAACCGTTTGCAAATTGACGGCAGCACTGAGAAAGTGATGACCATTGACCCGCTGAAAGACAAATGGTTGGCTTTCGGCTGGAACGCCATTGAGATTGACGGTCACGACATGGCTCAAATCAAGATGGCGCTGGAATTGGCTGACCAAGAAAAAGGCAGGCCAACGGTTATCATTGCCGACACCATCATGGGCAAAGGCGTGAAAAGCATCGAAAACAATAACCAATGGCATGGCAAGGTGCCCACAAAAGAACAACTGCCAGATTTTCTTAAACAATTGGAAAACAGCTAACTATGAATTATATTAACAAAGGAAACAAGCCCACAAAGGCAGGCTTTGGCGAGGGTGTTCTCGCAGCGGCACAAAAGGATGAGCGCGTGGTTGGGTTGGGGGCTGATATCACCAATTCGGTGGGTATGAATCTTTTTGCCGAGGCGTTCCCCAATCGGTTTTTCTCGATGGGCATCGCCGAGCAGGATGCCGTGGCTACGGCTGCCGGGTTGGCGTTGAGCGGCAAGGTGCCCGTGTTCAGCACCTACGGCGTTTTTGCTGCGCATCGTGCCAATGACCAGATTCGTATTTCGGTGTGTTACAATAATGTGCATGTCGTCATCGGCGGTGCCCATGCAGGCGTTTCGGTCGGGCCGGATGGTGCCACACACCAGGCCTTGGAGGACATTGCTGCCATGCGGGTGCTGCCCAACATGACGGTCATTTCGCCTTGCGATGCCACACAAGCCAAAATCGCCACGGAGAAGGCGATTCTCGAATGTAAAGGTCCTGTTTATGTGCGTTTTGGACGCGAGTCGGTGCCTGATTTCACGGATGAAAACCAAGATTTTGAAATCGGAAAGGCCCAACTGATGCAGGACGGTAGTGATGTCACTTTTGTGGCCACAGGCCATGAGGTATGGGAAGCCTTGGAGGCCGCTCACATGCTCAGCCATTTGAATATCTCGGCTCGGGTTATCAATATGCACACTATCAAGCCATTGGATGGCGATATCCTGATGAAGGCGGCCGACGAAACCCGAATGGTTTTCACCATCGAGGAGCACCAGATTTCAGGCGGATTGGGCGGTGCCGTGACGGAGTTTCTTGCTGAGCATCATCCCATTCGCGTGTGCCGCATTGGCATGGACGACCGTTTTGGCGAGTCGGGACAGGCTTCAGCGCTGATGCACAAGTTCGGCTTGGACGCTGCGGGCATCGTCAACCGCGTGCTTGAAGAAGTGTCAAAAGACGACCTCAGCGTGTTCATTCCCAAGATGGACAAGCCGTTTTCCACTTATCCTAAACGCTTGTACACCAGTAAGATATTATATGACGGTTACGATTTTCACGATGAGCCGACATTTGCAACTTGTTATGACTCAAAGGTCTACAAGCATTACATCGACCAAGGAAAGCAAGGACATGAGGTGCGGGAGACTTTGGCGCGGTCGCTGCACGACCATTTCATCACGCATGAACTCTACAAGATGCTGGACCTTTATGATGAGAAGGATGTCATCGGCATCATGGGCGGTCATGCCAAGCGTCGCGACGACCCTGGTTACCGTCAAATCGTTTTCTTGAGCAAGAAACTCACCGAAATGGGGCGACTGATGGTGACGGGCGGTGGCCCTGGAGCCATGGAAGCCACGCATTTGGGCGCTTGGATGGCGGGTAGGACCGAGGCTGAGGTAGACGAAGCCTTGACCATGTTGACTCCTTCGCCGACTTATCGTGATGAAGGCTGGCTTCGTCGTAGCTTCGAGGTGATGGAACGTTTCCCGTTGCAGACCGATTATCGCAGCCTCGCTATCCCGACATGGTATTATGGTCATGAGCCTACAGCGCCTTTTGCCACCGACATCGCCAAGTATTTCGACAACAGTGTGCGCGAAGACGGCATCGTCACCATCGCCAAAGGCGGCATCATCTACACTCCTGGCAGCGCTGGTACCATGCAGGAAATCTTTCAGGACGCAGGACAGAACCACTACGAGAGCGTAGGCTATGCCAGCCCGATGATCTTCATGGGCAAGGACTACTACACCCACTGTATGCCAGCCTATTCCTTGCTTAAAGAACTGAGCGACAAAGGTTTGTTTAAGAACATGATCCTCACCATCTCCGATGACAACGATGAGATTATCGAGGCGATTGTGAGGTTTAGGGAAGGGAAGTGAAAAAAGTTTCTTCAGCGGTGCATCGGCTTCAATAAGTCGTTCACCGTCTTTACGGGGTTGAAGGTCTCGATGGGCACTTCGACGAACACGGTGATCCAGTCGGCCATGGCGCCGTTCCAGAGGCCGGGCAGTTCTAAGGCCTTCAGCTCGCGGCCGTCCTTCGACTTGTTGGAGACGAAACCCGTGTTGGCATCCACATAGTCGGTCAGGTTGAAGGCTTCGCCTTTGAAGTTCCAGCAACCGCACACCAGGTCGACGGGGTTGAAGTGGGTGGAGGATTGGAAGATGGCTTCCTGCTTCGGGTTGTTGTGGTCGATTTGCGACGACTCGATGATTTGTAATGAAACCTCATCGTCATCGTTCTTCACCCAGAAAGGACCGCCGCCGGGTTCGCCTTCGTTTTTCACCATGCCGCACACGCGCATCGGTCGGTTGAGTTTGTTGTACAGATAGTCAATCTTTTCGATGGCAGTGTAGTCCTTCATGAAGTCGGGGATGTCAATCATCAAGTCGTTTTTGGCGAAATCGACTATCTCGTTTAGCTCCTCGTCGCTGACCGAGCCCTCGTCCAGCATTTCCAAATAGTCGAAGGTGCGTTGTTGCAAATGGAGGAGGAAGCCTGCCAACACCTTTTTATAGGTGATGGTCGCATCGGCCTTGGTTTCAGGCACGATGTTGTCGATGTTCTTGATGAAGACGATCTCCTCGCCAAGGTCGTTGAGGTTCTCGATGAGCGCGCCATGGCCGCCTGGACGGAACAGGATCTTGCCGTCGGCTTCGCGGAAGAGTTCGCCGTTGGCATCGATGGCCACCGTGTCGGTGGAAGGTTTTTGGCAAGAGAAAGTGATGTCGTAACGTACCCCATATTTCTTTTCGTAGCTGTTTTTCAGCGCGTTGACGGTCTCCACAAAGAAGCTTTCGTGTTCGGGTGAGACGGTGAAGTGCAGTTTGGCCACCCCTTCGTTGTCGGTGGCATAACGGGCGGCTTCCACCAAGTGCTCTTCCAACGCCAGACGGTCGAAAGTGGGGTAGTGGTGGAACTTGAGCAATGCCTTGGGTAACTTGCCATAAGCAAGGCCCTCGTCGAGCAGCAGGGCTTTCACGATGCCGACTTTGCGACCTTCTTGCAACAGAGAGTCTATGTTGTTGTTATAGAGGCGCTTTACGGCTGTGTCAAGGTCGTCGAAGAAGGCAAAGCTGTGGATGTGAGCGAAAAAGATGTCGGTGAACTTGGTCTCCGTGCCGCTTTCGATGAAAGCGAACAAATCCTTGAACATGCGTGAGGCCGCGCCCGAGGCGGGGACGAACTTGGTGAACTGATAGAACTCCTTGTCGGCCTCGAAGACAGCGGACATTAGGTCTTTCGTTTCCTCGTCGACGCGCCTGATGCCGTCGCCAAGGGTGGCGGGGCGCATGAGTTGGACATATTGCGTGCCTTTTTTCAGTTGCGCGACTTGGTTTATTACTTGATTTTCAGTGATATTTCTCCCTGAAAGTTGTTGAAGGTCTTTCTCTGTAAGCATAATGTTGGTTTTTAAACGCTTCAAAAATAGGAAATTAAGCAATGCGGTGAAAAAAAACGATAAAATTTTTCTCAAAGTGGTTACAGCAATGAAAAAAGTTGTATCTTTGCAGCCGATTTCGAGCCCAGGTGGTGAAATTGGTAGACACGCCACTTTGAGGGGGTGGTGCCGATTACGGCATGCAAGTTCGACTCTTGTCCTGGGCACAGATTCCAAGCCCCGATGGCGGAATTGGTAGACGCGTACGTTTCAGGTGCGTATATCGAGAGGTGTGCAGGTTCGACTCCTGTTCGGGGCACGGCTACAACAACCGGTTCGTTGAGGCAACGAATCGGTTTTTTTGTGCCCCACTCTTTTGCGACAAAAGAACAAAACGGGATGACACCGATTGATGTCACCCCGTTTTGGAGATCATAGATGGTCTTATTCCTTCACCACCCTGTCGGTGAAGCATTGCCCGTCCTCAAGGATGGCCTTGATGAGATATAGTCCCTTGGGCAGGTCGCCGACAAAGATCTCATGGGTGTTTTCGAATGACTTCACCCATTGTCCTTTGGCATTGTATACCTGTACCTCGACGGGGTCGATGCCTTGGATGAAGATGGAACCTTTTGTCGGGTTGGGATAGATTTGGGCATTGGCCTGTGACAGCGGCTCGGGCAGTCCCGTGCTGTTGATGGTGTCCGTGAGTTGCAGCACCCAGAAGTTCGTCCCTGAATTGGGAATTTCGGAGCTATTGGAACAGTTTACATCGCCAAATGGCGTTTCTTCCCAAACCATGCTTCCAGCAAGGACGTATTTGTATGAACCAATTTGGATTACTGAATTTATACCTACATCATAATTAGGTGTTCCAAGGGTTTGTTCCCAAACCAATTCGCCAGAACCATTCACATGAAATATCCAAATGTGTATCATTGGGTATATGGCATCTGCATTGCTTTGCACATCGCCATCATTCGATTGGGCATATCCAAATACCGTAAAACCGCCATTTGGATTGGCGTATACAGAGCACACACTTTCGTTTGATGAGCCTCCATAGCTGTGACTCCAAAGGATGTTACCGTCCATGTCGGTGCGGAAAAGGAAAATATCCATTGGCCCATAATACGAATCTCCCCCTTCTTGCGCGGAAGTGCAAGCCAGCAAGAAACCGTCTTCCAGCTCCAATACGATAGAGGGTCTCGGATTGTATGGCCGACACCATTCCAATTGCCCATCTTGTGAAAGCTTTAGGAGAAAGCCCTCTCCTGTAATGTCAAACGTGGAAGCTGAAACAAAGAAGCCTCCATCTTTAGATTGGGTTATCGATTTAACCTTCATGTCGCCGATAGAAATCCTCCATTCAGTGTTGCCTTGGCTGTCCAATTTGAGGATGCTGTCGTACGCATCATAGTCTTTGCTTAGATGGCCATATGAATTGCCCAGGACCACGCCACCGTCGATGGTGGGCTCAATGTTCGCTCCAAAATACCCAATTTCTCGTTTCCAAATCTCATTAAAGCCATCGTCTATTTTTAGAAGTGAGAACCTGCCAGACTCATGTGCGTTCAAGTAGTATTCGTCATTTGTTGTTTGGGCTTTTATGATGGATATTGAGTTCGCTGAAAGCGAGAAATCGTTCCAACATTGCTGGTCTTGCAGCGTGCCTTGGTCGTCAATCCGAATCAACCATGGCCTGGAAAACGAGGAGCCTTCGCAGTCGATCATGGTTGGACTTTGTGGCCTGTCGACGGTTCCCAAAACAAGGAAACTGTTCCCCGCTTTACAGATGCCGGTTGCGTAATCCCTTCCCACACCTCCGTAGCACTGCTGCCAGTCGATGCGGACTTGCGACATGGCGATTATGGGAAAGAGCAAGGTCGCTACGGCCAAGGTCATGCCTTTTGTGAATTTTGAAGAATAGATGTTTTTTTTCATTTTACTTTGGGTTTTAAAGGTTAGAGAAGCGGTTTTTCATTTTATCTTTGCGGTGCAGGGTGTCCTGCACCGCAAAGATAATGATTATTTTACAATTACCAGTTTGCCTGTGTGCAAATATTTCCCACATGACACCGAATAGACATAAACTCCAGGAGTAAAGCCGCGCAAGTCAAGTGTTTTTAGCGCCTTGTTGCCTTGTAGGTCGTAATGGGCTACTGTGGCCCCCTGTGCATTGAGAATTTTCATGTGAGCCCTGTCCTCTCCAACGGGCAGCGTATAATCAACGGAAACCCAATTGTTGGCAGGGTTGGGTGCCACCGCGACGGAGAATCCCATGGCTTTGGCAAGTTCTTCGTTTGAGGTTGTGCCCTGAGGCAAGGACCCTCTATCAGGATAATTGAGTTCCAAGGTTGTTGGGCAGTCGTTATAGCGATAGCCGAAGCCTCCTAGTAGATTTATCACTTCATAGCCTTGAGGAGGATCAGCAATCTCCCACTTATTAATAATAATAGGTGTTGGGGGCTTGTTTACGGCTTGCGCTTCCCCGAAGCAGAGGCCCAAGGCGCAGAGTCCAACGATGATGAGTGTTTTTTTGTTCATGGTTGATTAGGTTTTAAGTTTGACAAACGATTTGATGACATGCATGTCGTGATTAAATTTCACGGTGCAAAAAAACAACAATTAAGGCTGGATACGAATCCCATTACGAACTTTTGCCGTATGATTTGGTTTGCAAAATGTTGTTAATGTGAAAGATGTAAATCTCTTGATTACGAACTTTTTTCGAAAGCTTACAAACTTATTTGCATAATAAAACAAAGAAAGAGCACCGCGCTTTAGCTGTTGTCCTGCCTTGATCCTTCTTTTTTCTGCATTTTCTTCCGGGCTCCGTTGCGCCACTTGTCAACTGTGTGAACGCTCTTGTTGAACATGACGGCTTCGTCATCGCGCGACACATTGAAATAAGACAAGATGAAATCCTTCTGTTCCATCTCTGTCAGGTCGGGGTATTGCAACAAAAGGCTTTCCCTTACGTTGGGATAAAGTGCATCAAACACTTTCATCAAGGCTTCCCAATGGTCATCACCTTCAAAAACGGCCTCGTCG
>JAFUVT010000037.1 GCA_017477425.1 Bacteroidales bacterium | reverse complement strand
TCTCGGGTTCCGCCTTCGCCCGCGGACGCATCCCTGCGACCGCCGGCCTCCTTGGTTCCTTATCCGGCCCCGCCGCCTCTGGCGGCAGGACCCTCTTGTGCTGGCCTCAGACTTTCAAAGAGCTCGCAAACCTCTCGCCTCCTCGTCGTCTCCCCCTCTCCGTTTGCGGGTGCAAAAGTACTACCTTTTTCCTTCCCCGCAATGACTTTTCTCAAAAAATTTACATCAATCAACGCATCTCGCTGAATACCAATAAGAAAAAATTTACTCAACCCGAATTTTCCTACTCCCACACACTCCTATTTATTATATAGAAAGGAAAATCAACTTTACCATTGCGGCAAAAAAGCATCCTCAATATGCTCAATTTCGGGGTTTCCATCGTTATAAACAATGGAAATGATGTCGAATCGGGTATTGCAATCCAAGTTATGCTTGTAGATATAGGCGTTGGCGGCGTAGATTAGGCGTATTTGCTTCTGGCGTGATACGGCGAAAAATGGTTCACCATAGTCATCTTTATTGCGAGTCTTCACTTCTACAATAACCAACTCCTTTCCATCCTTGGCGATAATGTCAATCTCTTTGTGACGATTACGCCAATTTTGTTCCAATATTTCATAGCCCTTGCCTACGAGATACTGGATTGCCATCTCCTCACCTTTCTTGCCTAATTCATTGTGTTTCGCCATATACGCACAAAGCTGCAGTTCATCGTCTTTCCACTAATAATTATACCCCTTCCCTATCTTCATCTTCTCCGTCGGATAGTGACCGAGATAAACCAAGCCAAGGTTGCCGTCAATGGCGATTTCGTCGCCCATCTTCAGCGGATGACCGTTGAGTTGACCAAATTCATCGTTGACGTCAACATCAAGTCCGTCGCAGCTGACCACACAAACCTTGCCGAGGCGCACTGCGGTGACCGCAGCATGAGAAGTGGCGCCGCCACGGGCCGTCAGCAAGCCGTCACAGTCGAAAATCATACCGATGTCGTCGGGAACGGTGTCGGGGCGCACCAAAATGATTTGGCTGTCAGGATGTTGCTCACGCACCATCCTGATTTGTTCGGCATTGAACACTGCCAATCCATTCATCGCACCGCCACCGATGCCCATACCGTGGCCCAACTGTTTCATCTTGTCAGACGGCAAGACGAAAGCGGTTTTCTCCTCTTCGGTCTTGAGGTCTTGGTCACGGATTTGAAGGATATGGAAATCTTCAGGCTGATCCGACTCGAAGGTGAACTCCATCTCCTGCGGGCTATAGCCCAGGTTTTCGGTCAGCTCAACAGCGATGGAATAAATCTTTTTGTAGATGTCGGGCAACAACGTTTGCATCGATGGACCTTCTAGCCCAGCAGCCTTGCGTTGGGTCTCGCCGATGGGCAAAGGCTTGACCAAACCACCAACGATATCCTCGCCCTGGCTACGCATGGTGAAGTCGCCATAAAGATGTACGCCAGGACGCTCACGATGCGGGTTTTGCGTAAATACCACACCCGTTCCAGAAGTCTCGCTGCGGTTACCGAAAATCATCTGTTGCACGATGACGGCAGTACCCCAATTCTCAGAGATGCCGAGATGACCACGATAAGCCAAGGCGCGCTCCGAATTCCATGACTCGATGACCATATTGACGCATTCGATGAGTTGCTTGAACGAGTCTTGCTCGAACGCAACGTCGTGGTCGGCAAGGATGCGCTTGTAGGATTGAGCGACCTCGCGCATTTGCTCAATGCTAAAGTCGGCCTTCACCTTCACGTTGTTCTTCTGCTTGAAGGCGTTGATTTCGTCATCGAAAACATCGCGTTCGATGCCCTTGGCCATGCCCCAACTTTGCAGGAATCGGCGATAGGAATCCCAAATGGCCCACGCCTTGGCGGGGTCGGCAGCGATAGCCTCCACCTGCTCATCGTTAAGCCCCACATTGAGGAAAGTATCCATCGCGCCAGGCATAGAGATAGCCGTGCCCGAACGCACCGAAACGAGCAACGGTGCCTCTGGGTTACCAAACTTCCGTCCGCTGATGCGTTCCAATTCCTCAATATGCTTGCGAATCATAGCGTGAATCTCAGTACGCAACTCAGGAATCGTGTTGATGGTCTCGTTGCGACGGAAAGTCTCGGTAGTGATGACGAAACCAGGAGGCACAGGCATACCATGCAAATACAAGTTTTTCAAGTTGTTAGCCTTGTTTCCGATGAACACCTGATTGTCCATCTTGGGCGTCTTTTCCCAGAACGGACTGATCAGCATTTCGGAGTTGTAGGTCATGATGTCGCTGATGAGTTTTTCATTCAAGGTAGTTTCCATGGTTCGTAATGAAGCCAGGATACGGCCGATGAAGTTGTCCAAGGGCTGCATCAGGAAGGCGTCGGAGAGCAGGTCGCGATGGAATTCCTCCGATTTCTTACTGATTAAGGCCGTCGTTTCGCGCTCGCTGAGTTTTCCCTCGGGGTCGAAGAGCTGCGGAATGACAATTTTCAGCGGGTATTCATACGACTTGAGGAAGTACTTGATGATGATGCGGCGCACATCCTCAGCGATGAACTGGAAGATGTTGATATACTGGCCGAAAGAGAAGCTGCGCGAGGTTAAACTGTAGCGCAACATGTCGAGTTTCTGGTTGAAACTCTGGTTGGTGATGCCGTCTAAAGCCAAGCCTTCGCGGAAGTATTCGAGAATCCTATAAATCTGATTCAGAGTGCGTTCCGATATGTATTCGAGGTTAATGCTTTGCACCACTTTTTCCATCAGTTGGGTGGCGACGCGTTCCAAACGGAACGTCAAGCCCATGGCCTCAAACTTGTTCTCGCGATAGGTGCCATACATCGACGGAATACCGATGGCGATGTGGCGTTTGTGGTAGATGTTCTCCCAGCCTTCACTCTGTTCGGGGTTGAAAATCACGCTCTTGAGCTTGTCCATAAAGGCATAGATCATCGTCAGCGATTGGCCAAAATTCTTGGCTTTGTACACCTTCTCGAATTCGTCAATCTCCTCATCGGGAATGAAAGCAAAACTGCGCAACGAGCTGAAAATATTGACTGACTCGAAACTGTATTTCTCTCTTAGATAGGCATATAGGTCGCGAATATCCATCAGGCGGGCGCGCTCGCGTTGGTAAAGGTCGTCGCCCAACTCGATACGACGGGCAGCCGAGCCGATGAGGTTTTCATAATCGTCGCGCGAAAGCATCAGCACGTCCTCGGGGTTGAGGCACGAAATCTCGCACATCATCTGCACGAGGTTGTGGACGTGCACGAACCAGGTGCTCTCTTTGTCGATGCTTTCGAAAACATTATTGGGCAAAATGGGCTTCAACAAGTCGAGGTTGCCATCGCTCCAGAATTTGAACACATCGAAAGTCAGGCCAATGAGGGTGTTGTTGCTCTCGGTGTGCACCTGTTTGCGCAGGAAATGCACCAGTTTGTCCTGTCGACCCGAGATTTCATCCATATTGGTGGTCACATTGCGGATTTCGCCCTCGGCGCCGATTTCATTGAAATAGACGGGGAAGATGCGCGTCAGTTGCTTCACCTTTTTATAATAAGGTGTGATGTTCGAGTTGAGCACCTTGGTGATTTCGCGTTGGAATAAGTCCGTGTCGCTGAGGAAAATGCCTCCCAGTTTCAGGTTGACGATCAAGGCCGAGAGCAGCTTGTCCATCGGCGTCTTGGAATGCTCGATGAGTTCGAGCCACACACGGATGTTCTTGATATGGTTTTCGTCCACCGAAAGTTGCCAATCCTCGCCCACAAACACATTGCCCGGCGTGACAAACCCGAACGCAATGAGTTTCTTCTCGAAATAATTGACGATTTCCTTCATCTCGGTCTGGTCGACATCGATGATTTTCAGGCCCAAGGTGAGTTGGAAGTCGAGCACGGCAGACATGTAATCATGGCGCAATTCCTCGGCGAGGTCGAAAATCGTGTCGATGAACGGAATCAAATCCGCTTGCGGCATCTCGTCGATGGCGTCGCGCATCATGCGGTCCATGTTCCAGATGAGGCGCTCGCGTTGGTTTTCCATTCCAGGTAGATGCAGCAAGAAAAACACATAATGGAACTTGGTGATGAAATGCGGGAAGGCCTTCTCTGATTCGGTGAAACGCTTGGCAACTTGCTCAAAATGTGGCATATCCGTCAAGGCGTCCCAAGTTGTGGCGGCGGACAAGTCGGCATTCAGACGCTCGAAATACGGCTTCCCGATTTCGTCCGTCACCGTCTTGACTTCTTCCTCGGTCAGCAGCGACCGTTTGCTGTCAATCCAGTTTTCCACTTGCGAGGTCTCTTGCCAATAACGGTAGTTTTCTTGCAACATCTTGCGCAACAATTGGCAGGCCGATGCGTTGAAGCGCTCGTCGCCAGCCACTTTGCCGAGGTAACGGCCCGCATGTTTGGTCGCCAGGATGAAAACTTCTTTGTTATTGGTCGGCCCTTCGACAGGCTCAGGGAACTCTACACCCTCAAATGAATCATTCAAGATATTGAAAACCAACGAAATCAATTCACAATGCTTCGGCGATTCCGCTATCACCTTGTTGGCGAACTCCATCAAGGTGATGATGATGTTGAGGCGCAGTTTGGGTGCCACTTCGAGTTTCATCAGGCTGCGCATCATTTCCAGCGGGATGTGCAAGGCATCGGCTGGAATGTCGTCGCGCATGTAAAACCAAAAATCGTCGAGGAGCATCTTGCGCAGTTCCTCGGTCACGAAGGTGTGGTTCGACAAAGGATGATGGTATTCCGTGATACATTCCTTCGCCCTTTTGTTGATGCCGAAGTATTTGGCCGACAGGGCGATAAACTGTTGGTGCTCTTCGGGAATGAAGATATCTTTGTAGCGCGTTTGCTCTAAATTGGCTTCCAGCGCTTGTGATTTGAATGTTTCTGACATATTCGAGAAATAGATTTCGCAAAAATAGGCAAAAAACAGCGAAGTTTTCCTTAGAAATTGTAATTTTGCACCTCAAATTAAAATGAACAATCATCAAAATACATTTGAAATGGAAAAGATTAAAGTAGGTATCAATGGTTTCGGCCGCATTGGCCGTAATGTGTTCCGCATCATTTGCGAACGCCCGAATCTCGAAATCGTGGGCGTCAACGACCTGACCAGCACTAAGGTTTTGGCCCACCTGTTGAAATACGACTCCACACAGGGCAAGTTCCCTGGCACGGTGGAATATGACGAGACCGCACTGATTGTCAACGGTGTGCGCGTCCCCGTCACGGCTGAACGCTCGCCGCTGAACATCAAGTGGAGCAAGACCCCCGATGTGGTGGTGGAATCCACCGGCGTGTTCCGCTCGAAGGAAAGCAGCAAGGGCGGCTACGGCGACCACCTGAAGAACGGTGCCAAGAAGGTCATCCTCTCGGCCCCCTCGAAGGACGCCATCGACGCCACCATCGTGGTCGGCGTGAACAACAACGACCTGACCGATGATGTGGAATGCGTGAGCAACGCCTCCTGCACCACCAATTGCCTCGCTCCCGTGGCCAAGGTCTTGAACGACCGCTTCGGCATCGAGCAAGGCTACATCACCACCATCCACAGCTACACCAACGACCAAGTCATCCTTGATGGTCCGCACAGCGACTTGCGCCGCGCCCGTAGCGCCGCCATGTCGCAAATCCCGACTACCACGGGTGCCGCCAAGGCCGTGGGTATCGTCATCCCCGAACTGAACGGCAAGCTCGACGGCATCGCCGTGCGCGTTCCCACGCCCACCGGCTCGCTCGTCGACCTCGTCTGCACACTGAAGACCGAAGCCACGAAAGAAGAAATCAACGCCGCCATGAAGGAAGCCGCCGAAGGCCCGATGAAGGGTGTGCTCGAATACACTGAAGACCCGATCGTGAGCGTCGACGTCATCCACGACCCGCACAGCTCCATCTTCGATGCCCAAAGCACCATGGTGATGGGCAAGATGGTGAAAATCATGTCGTGGTACGACAACGAATGGGGCTATTCCAACAGAATGGTAGACCTGATTGAGATGATGAAATATTGATTCGAACTACGAATTAGACGAATTGTTTCAATTATTACGAATTGAGGTAGAGACGCAAGATTTTGCGTCTCTACTTTATTTACAATGTAACAGGTATTTTCCCAATGATTTGCCTGTCAATACATAGATAGTAATCCCCTTCTCTTACAGAAAAACCGACTTGCTCTTCCTTGCCAATATTAGGTTCAACGATGGTAAAGAAGAACATTCCTGGCATAAAGCCACCAAACGTACGGTCATAAATCCCAGATTCTTCAACTTCATACATTTCAGAATCCAAAAGTTTGAAACCGTAATCACTCACAAAGAACTCTTGATTTGAATTGTTCTTTATTCGCAAGGTGAGAACCAGATTAATCCCATTGCCAGGAATACGGTTCGTCTATATATCTTTGACCATAATCTCCACATTATTATTGGCATGAGGAATCGTAATTATATCGCCTGCTGCAAGTATTCTCATTTCTTCCGACTTTGAATTATTTGCTGCTCCCATTTGCTGGGATGAGTTCAACGAAGTATCCTGTTCTTGTACCTGTGTCGTCTCGTGTTTATCGATAGTAGGCTGCCTTTCATCCGAAAAATAACTTCCTAAGACACTGGAAACAAGAAACGCACTCACATATATCAAGGCAACCCTGCCTCGCGATTTACATTTTACTATGGTCGGCTTAAACATTCCCACAACAAAGGCCACAAGTGACAATAATGCAACGATTGCGAAAACATATTCCATTTTATATCTGCCCAGTTATATCCCATCAGGCTCGTCGGTTTTAATTAATTTGAACTCGGCAAAGATAATATTAACCATTGAAAACCAGCCTATTGCAGCGTCATATACATTAAGTGATGTTTTGTACAAATTTTCTGACACTTCTGTCATAGAATCTAAGACAATTTCCGCGTAGCGAGATATTCCGAGTAATAGGCAAAGAAGTCATGGTCCAATATCTCGCTGATTCTCAGCAGCAAATCGGAATAGATAAAACTATGGGCAAGAATATAATACATGTGCTGGCGCGAATAGTTCAATTGCGAAGCCAGCCAAGTGGTGGTGCGACCTTGGCGTTTCAATTCTTCCTTAATCAGGCGTCCGATATGTGGTGCTTCGTGCGTGGCCATGGTGTTGATTTTCAAGCATAGAAAAAGCGTGGAATTATTTCTTGCTTGACATCCAGGGCTACCACACCCTCCACAATCCAACAAGTCATTCCACGCCGTACCACACGGCGCTTAATAACTTATCCTTGATTGTGGTGGCCTCTTAATGAGGCACGATGGTAGTTTGGATGTCAAGGACAGCTATAAACGCTATCTTTAATATTTCTTTATGGGGTTATTTTCTGGGGATTTTGCTTTTGGGGTTTAGGGGTTAGTAATTGGGTTAGTTTGTATTGTTTATTTGTTGCTTATTCCAAATATTTTCCAGCATTATGCTCTTCCAAAGTCTGCAATTGTCTAATGGCCATCTGGTTTAATCTAGCAGCTCTTTCTGCTTGGGTCAAGCCCAATTGAATCAGCTCGGCATTCATGCTTTCCAAATTGACTAGAACAATTAGCTGATGCAGGGAAGCATAATCACGAATGTTTCCTTCCGCATCAGGATTTAACTCGCGCCACATTTTTGCCGTCATCCCAAACAAAGCGACATTCAGCACATCTGCTTCGTTGGCATATATGAACGACTTGGCTTTTGCTGAGATGTTTTCAGGAATAAGGTGATTCTTGATGGCATCAGTATGAATGTGATAGTTTATCTTCGTCAATTCTCGATTCAAGTTCCATCCAAGAGACAGGCGACCGTTCTCATCCGACTTCAGCCTTTGATAGTCCTTAATGATATATAGCTTAAATTCAGGAGAAATCCACGAAGCAAACTCGAAAGCTATGTCTTGATGCGCCAAGGTCGAAGCATAACGACCTTGTTTTGATACCATTCCAATGGCTTGCGTTGCCTCAATCCATCGTTTGGGGGTCAACACAAAGCTATTCAATCCCGCTTCATTTTCAATTGCCTCGAATTCGAGGTAATTGAAAACAGGATTGTGGAACTGTTCCCAAAGACCAAGAAAACGAACCGTATTCCTGTTACGCATCCAATTCTGAATGACATAACCAGGATTTTCAGCGGTCTTATACCTTGCGATATCAGTCAACGAAACAAAATCACCACCTTGACCTCCAAAGCGGACCTCGATTTCATATCCTTCTGCATTTATAATCGTTCTCTTCATTTTCCTTGGTTCTATGGATTTGCAAAAATAACAATTTTCCGAAAAACCCACAATTCTTTTGGATTATCTGACAATCATTACCGCCCCCTGCAAATGCAGCTTCTCCTCCCCCGTTTCACCTTGATAGGTAATGTCGGTGATATAGAAATAGGTGCCTGGTGGGCAGTCCATTTTCGTTTGCTTGCTCTTGCCGTCCCATTGGATGAGCGGGTCGTCGGTGTCCCAAAGGATGTTACCCCAACGGTTGAAAATCACCGTTTTGGCACCAATTATCAAATCCAGACCCGTCACCTTGGGTTCAAACACCTCGTTGTAGCCGTCGCCATTGGGCGTGATGACATTGGGCAAGGTGTAAGAAAACTCTTCAATGGGTTCTTCATTGCCAATCCGCACCGTCTTGATGGCGGAATAGTTCACCAAAGGCCGCATGATGCCTTCCAGCGTGTAATGCCCAAAGGTGCGCACATAGTAACGATAGGTTTCATCGCTCTCCACCTCGGTGTCAGTGAACTCGAAGCCCGACAGCGAGGCTATTCTAATGAATTGATTTCCAACCTCCTTGAAAACCTGTGTACTGTCGATAAGCCAAGGCACGGCTTCAGTCCAGGAAAGATGCGCTTCATAGTTAGTGCCACTGACCGACAGCATCACTGCTGAGGCCGTTGCGCTCTCGCCCATCAGCTGCTGCTGGGCATCGTGCATCTCTACCTTATATAATAAGGTGTTCGCCTCCGCCAAGTCGACATTGATGTCGAGGAAAGTCGTGTCGGCACCTTCGTAAACGATGGATGTCTCGCCATCAAGAATGCGGGTCAAGGTGTATGAGAACGGTGCAACATATTGTTCGTCTATTTCTTTCGGCTTTGCCCAAGCGGCAATGACATGCCCCGAAGCCAAGTCGATGCTGTCGTTGCTGACATGGGTCATCAGTGGACTGTCGTTCTTCAGCTCCACACAAGCCACATCGCTGACGATGCTCAAAGCGCCATCGGGGAACTGCGCCAAAATGCGATATTCGTAGGCCATGCCTTGCGGAAGATTGACATCGACATACGAAGTCGAGGAAACATCATTCAAAGTGGCAATCAACTGATAGCCAGCGCGAATACCCGTCTCGCACTCATCAGGATCGTAGCCATCGCAGCCCGCCTTGCGGTAGACGAGCAAAGCCACGGCATTGGGGCAAGGATAATGCGACCAAGTCAAGGTCGCATCATGGCCGTGCATCTCGGCGGCAAGGTTTTGCACCTTTGGACCCATCACGTTGATGGTCACCGTCTTGAGATTGGTCAAACTAATAGGCGTGTCATCGTCTTTGGCGTGAAACACCACTTGATAATGCGTGTTGCGAATGTGGGCATAAGTTGTGTTCCAGATGAACTCAAAAGTCGGACTCAAGCCGAAAGCCGTCTCGGGATTCATCATCGCGGGGCTTTGCGTCACCTCAAACGGCGCGCCCGAAGCAGTCAGTGTGACGTTGTTGCCATCGGGGTCGGAACCCGTGACCACAAAGGAGAGCTGCTCGCCAGCCACGAGACAGTATTGGTCGTCACAATGAATCTCAGGCAAGTCGTTTGAGCAAGCCGAAACCAAAATCTGCATATCGCGGATGACGGAGCCAATCTTCACGCCATGACGCCATTCCTCGATGATAAAAGCCACATTATATTCGCCTTGAACCACCGGAGCATCCCATCGCAACTCGCCCGTAATTGGGTCGATGTCAAAAGATTGCGAAGCTTGAGGATAGGTGTAGCCAGCGATGTCCATACCATCCATTCCCTTGCAAGGCACCAGCCGATAACTGAGGCTGTCTCCATCGGGGTCATAGGCGGCAGGATTGTGCAGAAACAGTTTTCCCACGCAGCCTCGGTCCAAGGGCGCATTCAGCAGTTGCACGGAATTGTTGTAACCCAAAAAAGGATTGATGACCAATTCAGTCTCGATATACATTGGCACCATCACCGAATTGGGCACATTGATGACACCGTAATTGCGGTTGGCATCCTCCATACTGATTTTGTATGTTCCTGAAGATGAGTAAGTATGGACAGCTTGATAATGATTCACCACGCAATCGTCGCCCATATTCTGCCAGTCGATGCGAGGGATGTATTCCTCTACGCCGTCGCCCCATTTGACGTAGAGCGAATCACGCTGGTCCCAAGCGGCATTGGGCACATTGTAGGTCGTGAGCGTAAACTCGTAGGCATTGCCACCAAGCCAAGTGTAGGTAATCTCGGCCGCGCGTTGGTGCGTCGCCCTCGCGGTGAAGGCGAAGCAGAAAAGCAATGCCCATGTCATTCCGAAGATTTTGAAGGCATAGATACGCTCTCTCCTACATCGTTCGGTATGACATGCCTTCAAAATCCGAAGCGAATCTATGGGCATTGTCATGATCATTTCTTTTTGAACTGCAAATGTAGCAATTTTTCAGATACCACGAAAAAGCATCCGCAACAAAGTTACGGATGCCTTTTCATTTTGGAAGCCAAAACCTTACTTGTTCTTCAGCAAGTCGCGGATTTCGGCGAGGAGTTCCTCTTGGGTCGGGCCAGCTGGAGCAGCAGGTGCCTCGGGTTCCGGCTCGGGTTGTCTCTTCATCTTGTTGATGCCCTTGATGACCAGGAAGATCGAGAAGGCAATGATGATGAAGTCGAAGACGACTTGCAGGAAGTTGCCCCAAGTGAGGCAAAGCTCGGGTTTCACCACGTTTTCGCCTTCCATGACGGCTTCGCGGATGACCCATTTCCAATCGGTGAAGTTGAGTCCACCCGTGATGGCACCGATGAGCGGCATGATGATGTCAGACACCAAGGAACTGACGATTTTGCCGAATGCGCCGCCGATGACCACACCGACAGCCATGTCCATAACGTTGCCCTTCATGGCAAACTCCTTGAATTCTTGCATAAATTTACCCATAGTAGTAAGTTTTAAAGGTTAAACATTGATGCAAAGGTAAGAATAAAACAAATTGGTGCAAGAAAAAAATCAGAAAAATCTCTCCGACCATAGATAAGCGAAAACGGCCACCTATAGATTCCTACAGGAATGACATAGGCGGTCGTTTTCTGATAGTATCAAAACTCCGAAGTAAAATGAAATTCAATATCAGGATATTTCTCCATTGCCATTTGCAAGGCGTAGGGCGACTCGGCGAGGAACACGTCGCGGCCATCCTTGTCCTCGGCCAGATTCAAGCCCTTACGCATCTTGAAATCAGCGAGTTGCGTCTCGTTTTCGCTGGTAATCCAAGCGGTCTTGTAGAGCGAAATCGGCTCGTAGCGGCAGGAAGCATTGTACTCGTGCAGCAGGCGGTATTGAATCACCTCAAACTGCAACTCGCCCACCGTTCCTATGATCTTGCGGCCCGTCATCTTGCCTGTAAAGAGTTGTGCCACACCCTCGTCCGTAAGTTGTTCCAAACCTTTGGCCAACTGCTTCGACTTCATCGGGTCAGCATTTTCCACATAGCGGAACTGCTCAGGCGAGAAACTCGGGATGCCCTTGTAGTTCAGGATTTCACCCTCAGTCAGCGTGTCGCCGATTTTGAAATTGCCGGCATCATAAAGACCCACGATGTCGCCAGGATAGGCCTCTTCGAGCACAGATTTCTTCTGCGCCATGAAAGCCGTCGGGTTGGAGAATTTCAACTCGCGACGTTGGCGCACGTGGAAGTAGTTCTTGTTACGCTCAAAGTGCCCCGACACCACGCGCACAAAGGCGATACGGTCGCGATGGTTGGGGTCCATGTTGGCGTGGATCTTAAACACGAAGCCCGTAAACTTCTCCTCCGTCGGCTCGATGCGACGCTCTGCCGTGTCGCGACCGATGGGCGTAGGCGCAATCTCGATGAAGCAATCCAACAGTTCCTTCACGCCGAAGTTGTTCAAGGCCGAGCCGAAAAACACGGGGCAAATGTCGCCGTTCAAATAGGCTTCTCTTGTAAAATCATCGTAAACACCTTGCACGAGTTCGGTCTCGTTGCGCAAAGTCTCAGCATCCTCGCCAATCATCTTGTCCAGTTCAGGATTGTTGAGGTCATCGAAGTCGATGCCTTCCGTAATGTGCTGTTTGTCAGAATTGAAAAGATAGAGGCTCTTGTCGTAGATGCTGTAAACGCCCTTGAACTTCGGCCCCATATTGATGGGCCAGCTCAACGGTGTGAGTTTCAGATTCAACTTCTGCTCGATTTCGTCCAAAAGTTCAAAGGCATCCTTACCAGGACGGTCCATCTTGTTGATAAACACGATGATAGGCGTATTGCGCATACGACACACCTCAACCAGTTTCTCCGTTTGCGACTCGACGCCTTTGGCAGCATCAATGACCACGATGACACTATCCACGGCCGTCAAAGTACGGAAAGTGTCCTCGGCAAAATCCTTGTGACCAGGCGTATCCAAAATATTGATTTTGATATCCTTATAGTCAAAGCCCATCACCGAAGTGGCGACCGAGATGCCACGCTGCCGCTCGATTTCCATCCAGTCGGAAGTGGCGGTTTTCTTGATTTTGTTCGACTTCACGGCACCAGCCACCTGAATGGCGCCGCCGTAAAGCAGCAGTTTCTCGGTCAAAGTGGTCTTACCCGCATCGGGGTGGCTGACGATGGCGAAGGTCCTACGCCTATTGATTTCATCTATAAACGACATATCTCTCTCGTTTTCAAGAATTTATTATAAAAACAAAAGCGCAGGTCTTTTGGACTTGCGCTCTTGCGGTCCGGACGAGACTCGAACTCGCGACCTCCTGCGTGACAGGCAGGCATTCTAACCAAACTGAACTACCGGACCAGCCTGAAAAAGAACTCTATTGCTTTGCTTTGCGGGTGCAAAAGTACAACCTTTTCCGAAACTGACAATGTTTTTTATTCATTTTTTTGATTTATTTTTGATTAGATTTTATATTATATTGATTATTAAACATTTACAAAAAGCAATATTTTACATAGATTATCCATAGAAATAATTCCGTACTTTTGCGCCGCTTTTTCAGACCACAAAAAATGAACAAAATAACCACCAACAAGAAAGTTTTCGGCACCATCAGCGGCATCCTGGCCGCCATTTTCTACGGCACCAACCCACTGGGCGCGCTCAAGCTCTATGAGCAAGGGATGAATACCAATTCCGTGCTGTTTTGTCGCTTCGGGATGGCTTGGATCATCATCACCGCCATCCTGCTCATCAGGAAAGAGAACCTGAAAGTCAGCAAGCGCGAATTTGGCACTTTGACCGCGTTGGGACTGCTTTTCATCGCCTCTTCGATGACGCTGTACTCCAGTTTCAAATACATCGCGGCGGGCGTAGCCTCCACCCTGCTGTTCACCTATCCCATTATGACTGCAGTCATGATGTCGGTGCTCTTTAAGGAAAAAGCCACGCTGAAAACCGTCTTGGCCATCATTCTTTCGCTGGCGGGCGTACTCCTATTATATTGGAGCGATTCGGGCGGCACGCTGAACATCACCGGAGTCATCCTCGTGCTGGTTTCGGCCCTCACCTACGCCATTTACATTATCGTGGTCAACCGTTGCCCATTGGAAATGTCGTCGTTCAAAATCAACTTCTATGTGATTGGCTATTGCGCCCTCGGAATGGCCGTATTTGCCTGGATCACAGGAAATCAACTGCAACTGCCACAAAATGCAACAAGTTGGTTCTACGCCACTTGGCTCGCCGTCGTGCCCGCCACTTTGTCGTTGGTGCTGATGGTTTACGCCTCAAAATATGTCGGCGCTACGCCTACCGCCATCTTGGGTGCCTTGGAACCGCTGACTGCCGTGCTCATCGGCATTTTCGTCTTCAACGAACCCTTTGGATTACATTTGGCCATCGGTATCGCCCTGATTCTCTCGGCAGTCATCATCACGGCCTACTCGCCCAAACCGACTACAAAAGCGCCGTCCGACAAGTCGTAGGCTGGCAGTTGCTTTTCGGCTGCCTGAGCCGTCCATTTTTCGGCCAAATAACGTGGGACGGAACCGTCAACAAGCAACATTTTGGCATCATAACCATTGACAACAGACTGTATATCAGTCTTTTGCTTTCCTCGAACCAAAACATAGTCGACAGGCAAACGATACGACAAACTATCGCTCAAACGGGTATCGCCCCACAAGACCATCAATTTCCCTCCATAGGAAATCAAGTCCGATTTCTTACACAGGTAATCATTCTTGAAATCTTCCTCAAAACCAACCACTTGCGGATGCGATGACAGATGCTGTTTGGACCAAGCGCCTTTCAAGCTGTAATCGATGGTTGACTCGTCGGCCATCAAAGCTGAATCGGCCAAAAGGACATGGTCGCCGCCACTGACGAAATCGACGGCAGTGTGATTGCGCAGGCTGAAAAACGTCATCCCTTGTTGTGAATCCGTGGCGTACAGCCGCACCGTGACCGAAGCCATCACGACGAGCAAGCAAGAAAGCATGGCGATGAACAGCTTTCGTTTTTTCAACGAGACGGTCAACAACAGCAAAACAAAAGCCAACAGCAGAAACGCAAACTCCAAATCACTGATGTACAATCCTTTAATAATAGAGAACGGTAAACTCTCAATCTTGGCCACCACCCAATCCATCACATACACCGCGCCCCAAACCAAATAGCCGACCAGCGTGTTCAGATAGGGAATCCACGAAACCAGAAGCAAAACCATTCCGCTGATGACCACGATGAAAGATATTGGAGTCATGAAGAGATTGGAGAGCCAGAAATAAGTCGTGAACTGGTTGAAATAGAACAAGGTAAACGGTACAGTCGCAATTTGTGCCGCCAGCGCCACGGCGGTGATTTCCCATGCTTTGTCGAGCAGTTTGTTCTTGACATACAGCAAGTTGTAAATCGGCTTTTGCAACACCACGATACCCACAACGGCCGAATACGAGAGCAGGAATCCGATTTCGAACAAATTGTTCGGGTTGATGCAAAGCAAAATGAACGCCGACGCCGCTATCGAATTGATAATAAACCCTTTGCGACGTATCATCTCGCCAATGATGACGAAAGTAATCATCAAGGCGGAGCGAAGAATGGACGGCGAAAGCCCCGCAATGAGGGCGTAGAACCAAATCAAAGCGAGTAGCAAAGCCTGTTTCAAGGTCTTTTGCCACTTTTTGCGGTTGAGGAAACCCAACAAAAACGACGCCAACAGATAAATGATGCCGACGTGCATACCCGACACGCAAAGGATATGCATCGAGCCCGCCGCCACATAGTTCTTGCGCACTTCGTCAGCCAGGTTGTCGTCGTAGCCGAGCAAAATGGCCGCTGCCACGCCAAACTCGTTATCGCTCAAGCCACTGCGCTGCAGCGAAGCCAGCAACACATCGCGAAAACGATAGGAAAAAGCGTAAATCGGGTTGGCATTGTTCACCTGCAAATCCAGCCAATCGTCATCTTTCAGAAAAACCTGTCCCGTGATGCCTTTCCGCGTCAGATAGGCCCGATAGTCGAATTCACCAGGATTTTTCGGTCCGCTCACCTCACGAATCGGGGCGGGAAGGGCAATCAAGTCACCGTATTTCAAGGAGAACGCCGTATCCGACTTCGGAAAATACGCCATCACTTTGCCCGAAACTGGCCGCGAAGGCAAGCTGTCGCCAAACTGGTACTCCAAGGCCAACACCGTTCGAATAGAATTGGGACGCTCGGTGGGATAGTCATACACCCTTGCCACATAATATGTAGCGTCATTTTCAAAGTTCCGGAAATACGCCTTTTGCACCTCAGCCCGATGCGCTTGCGTCATCGCATAGCCTGCCAATAAGAAATAGGGTATAATAGACAAAAATGGTTGGTGAGGTATGATGTAAATCACTGACAGTAAGCTGCATAAAAGCGACAAAAAGCAGTTAGATGAAAGCGTTTTCATCTAATTGCTTTTTTTATGCAAAAAACCAGGAAAGAGAGATGC
>JAFUVT010000009.1 GCA_017477425.1 Bacteroidales bacterium | reverse complement strand
GCGGATTTTTTTCAGTATATTGAAAATCAATTGTCTAAATTACATTTCGCAAAATTCCAGACAAAAGTGGTGATGGAACCACGCTGCCGAAGGGCCAACAAAGCCAACAGCAGCCAACATCCTATGAGACAAAGGCGTTTCATGCCTGCAAAGATAGGGATTATTTGCCAATAACAAAATGAAGAAAGGAGCCACGAGAGGAGCTCCTTTCTTCGTTGGATAAAACCGGAATCAGTGGGCGATGACCACGCGCTGGTTGCTGACGCGGCCGTCGCTTTGGCGGATGTTGAAGAAGTAGACGCCGTTGCTGTAGTTGGTGGTGCTCACGTTGACGCTCTGACCGTTGGCGGAAACCGTCTCCACCAAAGCGCCAAGCATATTGTAGACCTTCACGCTTTCGATGCCGATTTCAGCCTCGATGCGCACGTTGGTGTTGGCAGGATTGGGATAAATCTTGGCCTCAGTAGCAATCTCAGTCACGCTGAGCAGCTCGCCGTCGATTTCCACCAGGAATCCCAAGGTGCCGGCATCGGATTGGACGATGACGGTGGTTTGGGCAACACTTCTGCCCGGAGCAACAGCATTCGGTTCGATGCTGATGACGAAGTCCTGGCCATAAGGCAAGGCATAAGGCAATGCTTCGTGGCTGATCGTCAGGTACGGCACACCATCTGTGTTGATTTCCTCGATGGAAAGGATGCTGATTTCGTTTTGCGTGTTGTGGTTGGCATTGGTGAGAACCAGCTCGGCCTGAGGATGTTCCATATCCAAAGAGGCGCCTTGTTCGTTTGAAATCAGACCCATGTCTTGCAAGGTGCTTTCGGCAGTGGCAACGGCTTTGACAGAAGTCATTTCGCCTTCATACACGGCTTCCACGCCAACAATGCAGAATTCCCCTTCGTTATCAAAGGCATAGGTGGTCTCGGCAATGTTTTCGGCCGTCAATTCACCGTTGACGTATACATTGTAGCCCGTAGGATTACCTTCAGCAGGGGCATCCCAAGCAGCCATCATCGAACCACGAGGACCAATCGCTTCGGTCAGCGTCAGGTTCTCGACAGGATAGGGGTGGATGTCGGTGTATTCGTAGGCATAGTGGCTGTTGTAGACTTCCTTCGAACCGTAGTTTTGGATGAAGATGGCCACTTCGAGGTCGCTCATCTCTTCGACGTGCGTCGACGACATGTCTTGGGTGAATTCGATGTGCTGGAGTTCGCTGGCCACGAAATCGAGGGTCGTGCCTTGTGCATCAGGCAACATCTTCATCATCACATGGCGGAACTCGTGTTCGCCGTTGCTACCCACGTTACCCGTGGTGAGTTTCTCGTTCACGGTGACATACAAGCGAGCATTGATATCGATGTAAGGCATCACATCGATGATGACGTTGATAGTGTTGCCTTCGACGTTGAACGAACCAGCGATGTCGAAGAAGGCAGGTCTTGCGGCATGTTGGTCGAAAACGGTTTGGCTGACGGGCGTGTTGTATTCGCTGTCGAGGAAAACGTATGGCACGGCATTCACGCTGTAGTAAGTGCGGCGCACACCACCTTCGGCGGTATAATACGGGTCGCCGTTGCCGGGCCAGTTCATCTGGTACTTGGTGTAGGTGTAGCGACCAGGGTTGTTGTTGGTGAAGGTCAGCATTTGCGTGTTGACGCTCACGCACGGACCGCAGGTCGAGGAGGTGAAGTGCTCAATCATCGGGATGCGCTCAGCCGTGGCAAGAGCCACGCCGACGGCTTTGGCAAGGACGTTGTTGTCGACGATGTCGTCGGTTTGGCCATTGACCAGATTGATGCTGTAGATGACGTTATAGCTGCCAGGAGCCAACGTCGTCGGGGTGGTGAAATTCAGGGTAGAGGTTCCCAACGAGGGAATGTTGACGGTGAAAGTCTCCGACACGGGAGCCATGTCGTCCACTTGATAGGAGGCCTCGATAGAAGTCACGGTGGTGGAACCCATGTTCATGACGTTGATGCCAAACTCGGTCGAGCCGCTGCCGATGAAGTCGCTCAGCGTGGCGGCAGTGAGGTTGAGGTCGAGGTTTTCGAGGGTGAAGACCATGATGTCGTCAAAGTACCAATCGTTGATGTTGTAGCTGCTTCCATTGAAGAAGATGCAGAATTGTACGCTGGCTTGGCCCATATCGGGCGTGTTGATTTCTTGGCTCACCGACCATGAATTACTCGAATTGTAGCCTTGGCTCCAGCCTTGGTTCCAGGTGGTGCCGCCATCGCTGGAAGTGGCAATGCCGATGGTGTTGGTGCCCGAGTAGTTGTCCAAGGCATGCTTGAAGGAGAACACGACGCTGTTCACGCCCGTCAGGTCGATGGCGGGGCTCACGAGGCGGGTCATGCCATTGAATTGAGGATCCCAAGTGAGGTGCATCTCGTTGGGTTGTCCGCCGGCGTTGTTAGTGGCCGAAACCGACCAGTTGGAGGTTTGGGCACTGATGCTCCAGCCAGCGGGCATCGAGGTGCCATCAAAAGATTCCTGCAGCAAAACCGCACGGTTTTGTGCCATCGTTGCCGTTGCGAAAAGCAGGGCAAACGCAAAAAGTAGGGTTTTCTTCATTGTAGTAAAGTATTAAAAGTTAGATATTAAGTATTTAGGCTGCAAAAATAAAAACAATTCCAAAAGATTGCATTCTTTTGTGGAAAAAACTTCTTTTTGGAACAAAAATCAAAGAAGCAGCAGGATGCCATAAATGATTACCAACAGAAAACTGTGTGCCACTTGCCGTCCCAAAAAAGGGTCCAGGGCCTCGGGCTCCGTTTTTTTGATGGCGACCAAATCCTTGATGAATAGAGGGGAAAGCAGCCAAAAAGCGTAATGATAAATAGGTGCTTTTTTAATGATGAGAAACACGGTCAAGCAAACGAAAGCCCCACCGATGAGCAGGCAGTGATAATTGAAAGCCCTCCGCAAACCCAGTTTCACCACGAGGCTGTTTTTGCCCGAGGCCTTGTCGTTTTCATAGTCCCGCATGTTGTTGATGTTCAGCACGGCATTGGAGAGGAAACCCATCGCCGAGGCCGGCAAAAGAACGCTGAAATCGAAGCACGGTGCGGCCAGATAATACGTTCCAGCCACGGCAGCCCAGCCGAAAAAGAGGAAACAGAACAAGTCGCCGAGGCCACGATAGCCGTAGGGATGCTTGCCCAAAGTATAGAACAAAGCGGCAAGTATTGCTGCAACGCCAAGTGCGGAAAACACATAAACGTCTATCATCCGTCTGTGGGCGATGAAGGTCGCCAAAAGCAACAACGCACCGGAGAACAAGCACAAAAGAACGGTCAAAATAAGCCCCCGCTTCATTTCTTTTTCCGTAATGGCTCCGCTTTGCATCTCGCGTTGGGGGCCAACACGCTTGGTGCCGTCTACTCCTTTCTTGAAGTCGCCATAGTCGTTGGCAAGGTTGGAGAGGACTTGCAGGAGCATGGCGGTGAGGGCAGCGAAAAGAATCACAAGTCGCTCGTTGCGGGACGCAACGAGGTCAGCAACATTTTCGCAAAACTCACTGCGGGACGCAGTAAGCGACAATGCGCCTCCCAGCAGCACCCCCGAAAAAGAAAGCAGCAGCGTCCGCGGACGCGCTGCTTTCATCCATGTCTTTAGCTTAGCCATAGGGATTATCTCCGGCGACCACCACCACGGCGGCGCGGCGAATAATAGTCATCCTCATAACGGCTGGCGCCACGTCGACCACGGCCCGAGTCACGCGAGGACGAGCCTCTTGAAGAGCCGCCTCTCGAAGAAGAAGCACCTCTCGACGAGCCGCCACGGCTGCTACCGAAGCCACGCTCAGCGTTGCGCTGCTTGCGGCTCGGACGGTCGTCATCGTCGATGAAGACGTCGATATCGTCCAAACGGTCCTTCCAGTCGGGGTCGAGCCACTCGCGACCGTCGCGCGAGCGTTCCGACTTGTAGAACGGTTTGTCGTCGTCAAAATCTTTCTTTCTCTTCTTCGACTTCTTGTCGCCAAAATCGTCGGCGAATTTGCCTTTGCGGTCGTCGCGCTTCTCGCGGCGCTCGCTGCGGAAGTCGTCGCGGTCGCGACGTTCCTTGCGTTCTTTCTTCTCGCCAAAGTCTTTCTTCTCGCCTTTCTTGCGGTCGGGCTGTTCCTTGGCCACTTCCACCACGATGCCGCGCGGGTTGCTGTGCGGGTCGGCGAAGCAGTCGAGGATCATCGGGACGAAGCTCTCTTCCACGTCGACGTAGGAATAGTCGCCAAAGAGGTCGATGCGGCCAATCGGGATGTTCTTCGAACGCGTCACGTCGTTGATCTTGCCGATAATCTTTTGCGGCAGGATGTGGTCGTTCTTGCCCATGCCGAAATAAAGGCGCATCATGGTCTCGTCCTGATGGTCACGCTCCTTCTTGCGCTCCTTGCGGTCTTTCTTTTCGTCTTTTTCGTTGACGTTGAGGTCGACGGCATCCTTGTAATAATCCAGGAAGCGGTTGAAGTTGAGGGCCACCATGCGGGTGATGAGTTCCTCGCGGCTCATCCATTCCAGCTTGCGGAACACGACGGGCAAGTAGTCGTCGATTTCCTCACGGTTGATGTCGACATGCTCGATGCGGTCGATGTGGTTGAAGAGTTGCTTCTCACAGACTTCCTTGCCCGTGGGGATGATGCCTTTCTCGAAGGGACGGCCTACAATCTTTTCGATGCGCTTGATTTTGCTCTTCTCGCGCAAGTTGATGAGGCTGAGGCAGACGCCGCGTTTGTCGGCACGACCGGTACGGCCCGAGCGGTGCACGTAAGTCTCAATGTCGTCGGGCAGGTTGTAGTTGATGATGTGGGTCAGCTCCTTCACGTCGATGCCACGGGCGGCCACGTCGGTGGCCACCAGCAGTTGCAGCGAGCGTTTGCGGAAATGGTCCATCACGTTGTCGCGCATGCCTTGCGAGAGGTCGCCATGCAGCGCGGCGGCATTGTAGCCGTCCTGAATGAGGTTGTCGGCGATTTCTTGGGTCTCCAGCTTGGTGCGGCAGAAGATGATGCCATAAATCGCAGGCGTGTAGTCGATGATGCGCTTCAAGACCGAGTAACGGTCCTTGGCGGCCATCATGTAGTAGATGTGATCGACGTTGGCGGTGCCCGAGTTGCGTTCGCCCACGGCCACCTTCACGGGGTCGGTCATGTACTTGTTGAGGATGGCTTCCACCTCCTTCGGCATGGTGGCTGAGAAGAGCATGGTGTGGCGGCCTTCCTTGGGCATGTACTCGAGGATGTCGTCGACTTCCTCTTGGAAGCCCATGTTGAGCATTTCGTCGGCCTCGTCGAGGATCATCGTCTTCACATTGGTGAAGTCGACGCGGTTGCGGCGAATCATATCGCGCAAACGGCCGGGCGTAGCCACGATGATTTGCGGCTTCTTGGCCAAGTCTTTGAACTGGAGTTCGATGCTGGCGCCGCCGTAAACGGGCACAATCAGGATTTCGGGGATGTAACGGGCGTAGTTACGCAAGTCTCTGGTGATCTGCATGCAAAGCTCGCGCGTTGGACAAAGGATCAATGCCTGGACACACCTTTGTTCGGCATCAATCTTGTTCAACAGCGGCAAGCCAAAGGCAGCTGTCTTACCCGTTCCCGTCTGTGCAAGGCCCACAAAGTCAACATCTTTCTCCAAGAGCACAGGAATCGTTTGTTCCTGTATTGGCATAGGATTCTCAAACCCCAGCTCCTTAATAGCCTTCAACAGAGCGGGATTCAATCCAAAATCTGTAAATTGTGACATGAAATATAAATGTATGGTTGTAATTGAGGCTGCAAAAGTAGTAATAATTAGCGAATTAGGACAAAATATTCTGCAAATCGGGCAAAAAATGAATGTTTTTCCCTATTTTTGCCCTATGAAAAAGGCAAACAAATCACTTATCATATTCGTTTTTCTGCTTCTGACGGTCTTGCTTTTCTTCTGCGGAAGGCGGTGCAGCCGTCACGAATCGGTGGTCGTCAACACCGACAGTCTTTTCATCGACTTGGGCAAACTCAGGGTGGAACAAAAGGCCAAGATGACGGACAAACTCTTCACCGGCTTCGCCCGCAACGGCATGAACGGCGTGGTGCTCTATGCCGAGCAGGGGCAGGTCATTTATGAAAAAGCCTTGGGCTGGCGCGACTTGAGCAAGCGGCAGAAGGACTCGTTGCGCATCGACGACGCCTTCCAGCTCTCGTCCGACTCGAAGATGTTCACCGCCGAGGCCATCATGCTGCTGAAGGCCGACGGCAAGTTGGATTATGACGACGACGTGAAGAAATACATCCCCGAGTTGCCCTACGAAGGCGTCACGATACGACATTTGCTCACCCATCGTTCGGGCTTGCCGCGCTACGATGCCATGGCCGACAGCTTTTGGCCCGACCGCAAGAAGCCGTTTTCCAACGAAGCCATGATCAAGATGCTGGCAGAGAAAAAGCCCGAGGTTTACGGTGCGCCCAATGCCAGTTACTTCTATAACAACATCAACTATGCCCTGTTGGCATCGGTGGTGGAACGTGTGAGCAAACAGCATTTCGAGGATTTCATGCGCGAGCGTATCTTCGAGCCAGTGGGCATGGCGCATTCCTATATCTATTCCATGCGCGACGACACCGAGGTGTCGATGTACATGCCCACCGAGGTGCATGGTCATGACGTGTACAAAAGCGGTCCTGTGAAGGCGCAAAACGATTACCTCAACGGCGTGATGGGCGACAAGATCATGTTTTCGACCGTCGAGGACATTTGGGCGTACAACAAGGCCTTGGACAGCCATCTGCTGTTGCCCGACAGCCTGCAAGCCGAGGCCTTCGAGCCAGGCTCGCCCGAATGGAAAAACGACGAGAACTATGGCTTCGGCTGGCGCATGAACCGCAACTATCCGGGCGTCTTTTTCCATTACGGCTGGTGGAAGGGCTACCGTAGTGTCATCGTCCGCGACACCACGCATCGCCGTTTCCTGGTCGTGCTCAACAACACCACTTGGCTCATTCCTCCTGATGTGATTTGGGACTTCATCAGCGACACCTCCATCGTGCTGCCCGAGGCGGAGCCGTTGGGCATGTAGTGTTATTTCCCACCGATGAATTTGAATCCCCAATAACGATTTGCCACCAATTCGGGCACCGTTTCGCCACCCATGCGCACGGCTTGTTTCGTCGTCATGCGTGATGAAAACACGCCGTAGCCGTCGTCGATTAGCGAAAACTCGTTGTCGCCTTCAATAAAGCCATTATTAGGGTCGTTGTTGAATACATACTGCCTCAGCTCCTCGCCGCCAGCCACTATTCTGACCTCAACGGGATAATCGTTGATGAAGCGACTCAAACCCACAATGGCAGTGTCGTTACCTAAGAACGACGTCAAACTCGTATAAAAATCCTCGGGACGATAAGGGAAGGCGTAAGCGTCGCCCTCTGCGTTTTGGGCGCAGAATTCCTCATTGAAGATTCCCACTTCCCATGTCATGGTGCGGGGTACCGAATCGCTGTCGGGTGTGCGTTGTTCCAAAAAAGTGAAGGACATGGTGACTTGGTAAAACCTGCCGTTGATGGCTGGACGAAACAAAAACTGGCGTGGTACCATGCCGAAGTATTGTTTTGAGAAATTGACGCCAAGGCTTTGTATGCCGAAGCTGCTGTTGCCTACCATGGCGGTTTGGGTGTTCAGCGTGCTTTCGGGGAGCATCGCCTTGAGGCGATAGCTGTAGCGTTTGCTTGAGGTATTCTGGCATATCGGCTCGGTGGTGTAATACAGCTTTTGGTCGGGAGCATAGAACACGCCATGTTCTTTGTTGTGAATCGTGACGGTGTCGAGAATGATTTCGCGGAGGCTGTCGCCGTTGCAATACTCGACGAGGCGCACGTCCAATTTGCCCGGATAGTAGCTCGAATCGGGGTTGAGGGCAACTTGATAGGCGTCGCCTTCCACATAGAAAGCCCGTGTGATCTTGATGAAGTTGGTGTCGGCATTGGCGTCGAGGAGCCCATAAACGACAGGCACTTGCTTGTAGTCGGCATAGAGGTCGATGTCGGTGGAACAGGCGCTGAGCATCAACAGCAAACCGAGGCAAAACGTAATGTGGAGGTGTTTCATACCCAACGTCGTTGCGTTCATCACTATTCCTTCACCACCTTGCGCACGCACTTGCGGCCTTCCGCATCGGTGATATTGACAAAGTAGACGCCTGCAGGCAGGTTGGAGATGTCGATTTTCAATGATTCGCCAACGCCTTTGGCGGTGGCCACGTGCTGCCCGAGGGCGTTGACCACTTCGGCTTGGCGAAGATTCTCGCCTGTGACGGTGACCATGCCCGTGGTGGGGTTGGGGTGAAGGGTGGCAAAAGCTTGTTCCGCTGGGTAATCGTCAATACTGTAGTCTGGCATTGGCGTATTACAATAATGTATCTCCATGCGTTTCACTTGTTCGTTACGGCATAAGTAATAGTTTTGCCTTTGGATATACTCGTCAGAAAAGACAAAATAATCTTCGGTTTTTGGTGAAGTCGATTCTACCCAAGAGTCATCGGTCCAGGCTTCAAAACGAACAGTTGTAGGTAACCCTGCTTTGTTTAACTCGTATATGACCCTTTTGTATGGGACATAATCTTTGCCGTTTTTCTTGTATATGTTCGTTTCTGTGATTCGTCCGTTATCGCCATAAGAATATATGCTTTGATAAACACTGTCGTTATAGGGAGCCCTCGTGGAGTTCAGGAGCAGACCTTCGTTCGAATATGAATATGTTGAACGGTCAAGGGTGGTCCAGCTTCCATGGTTGCCTAATGTATAACCTTCGGTTGTCGTTGCCTGAAGGTTCTCAAAGTATTCTTTCCTCGTCACCCGTGACAGTCTTATGGAGCCAGCATAATTTGAGTACACTTCGGTCTCTGTAAGTCTGGATAAAGCATCGTAATGGTAAGAAACACTATCGTCAAGCCTCCAGAAGTCAGGAGGAGTGCCATTGTGAACGTCGCAATAATAATTCACATAGGTTGTCAGGAGGTTGTCTGTGTAACAATACTCTTCCTTATATGTCCCTCCAGCCGCGTCGCTATAACCATAGAATATGGTTTTTACCAAGTTGTCATGTGCATCATATGAGTAGTCTCTTTGTTGAAAGAGGGTTTGGCTTGGGTCGGTTGAGGTGGAGACATACAAGGATTGGGTCAACAACCCTTTGTCGTCGTATGAAAAAGTCCATCTTAGGGTTTCCCCGTAGTACTGATACGTGGAGCCACATGAGTCGTAGTATAGGAAAACGGTATCTGGCTGTAGGACATTAGGTATGGTTTGCGATAGTGCTGTCGATGCCATACACGTAAATGCAATAAAGGCAAATGTTATTCTGTTTTTCATATTTAATTTAATTAAAGGTTTTTCATGTTAAGGACAGTTCTGTAAATATAGTGGGGAATGCTCCGGATTGGGCACAGAGATGACACGAGCAGAGAACGGAGTGTTAGCCGATAGTTCAAAACCTTTGTCTAGGATGATGTCCTGTTCAGCCCAAACAGCTGTTGCAATGTCGACCGCGGCCTGACATCCTGCACCTCCTAGTATCACATGTGGGTAGACCATCGTTGACTCATTTGAAGGTGTGAATGTTATAGGATGATATGTTTCTATGGAGCCACGTTGGAGTTTGTAGCATCTAAAGTATTCGAACCAGGAGTCCTCATGTGGCATTGGTATTTCTTCTTGAGTCGGCGGGAAAGCCATGTCTAATACTATTTTCATGGGAATCATCTCCTCATTATCAGTGCAAGTGAAGGTGTTCCATGAGTTTTCCCAACCATTGTGATGCTTTACGTGACTTGTTACATGGCCGTTGATGTAGAAGACGGTTTCTTCTGGTAGAATTTCCACCCCAAAAACAGAGGCTCTGCCAGTAACAGGCTCATCGAACGTTAGTATCTGTGTAAGATGTGATCTGTGGGGTGTATTTGTGCCGTTATAGCAATTCTGTCGGAGGATGTTTGGCAAATCCGTACCATCATCGTTGGTACGTTCGAAAACGTCCACCTCGTCATAGTCGGGAATTGAATTGTCGCGACCTGTTGTCCAAAAGCACGGCCAATAATGATGATTGCTAGGGAGATAGCACATTACTTCAATGTAGCCATATTGGATTTTGAATTTTGAATCCATATAGCCACATAATAAAGCTGGGGTTGTCGTAGTGTTTTCCCACAAATGTTGGCATACGATTGCATCCTCATTTTCTGTTACTGAAAAATACAGTTTCCCGTTTTCCACTCTTACATTTTCAGAGCGATCCATGAAACCTGTACTCCCAAAATTGGGATGATATTGTTCGTGCTTTACGCTCCATTTGTTGCGATCGACGCTAGAGCCACTGAATTCGTCGCTATATGTGGAATTGTATCTCCATCCAGCAGAAAGAGGAGTGCTTGTGGCGGGGAATGAACGCTGTAGCTTTTTTTTAAGATAGCCACAATAATCGTTTGAATTCAGAATATCTTGAGCCATGATAGACATGCTTATCAACATCATGCCGCAAAGGTAGATAAACTTCTTCATGGTTGCAAGGTTTTGTGTTGTTTTTTCATCAAGCCGTTTTCTTCGTTTGCGGGAATGTACCAAACGCCCGTGATGCTGTCGAGTACGGCACCGCATTTTTCATTGTTGTAATGTTTTTAATGTGAATGAATTAGGTTGAAGGTTGTTGTTAATTGCGATTGAAATCCCCGTCGGCATAGCCGTTGGCGCTGCTGAGCTCGACGGTGTAGGTGCCGCAGGCTGCCGTAGTGAAGGGAATGATGACCACCTGCTGCACGGAGGTGTCCACCACGGTGCTGTAGACAACTGCCCCAGAGCCGTTGTAGATGGAAATGCTGACGTTACCGAAGTTTTGGTTGAAACAGATGTAGACGGCGTTGTCTGTTATACCTGCTTCAACGTCATTGGGCCCTGCATTGTAATTTAATCTGCCAAGTAATACGATGGCTTCTGCTGTTGAAGGGATGTGGTTGTCTGGTTCAACTTCAACAATATTAATAAGGTGTGGTTGAGTGTTGTGGGCTTGGACATTCCAAAGCCCAAGGGCACAAAGGCCGACTAAGATAAAAATTCTGTTTTTCATTACTTTTGAATTTTAATGGTGATACATAATTTTACATTTGTATTTCGTGTTTGTGAGTGCAAAATTACGGTGCTGAATGAGCGTTACGAACCCCATTCCGAACTTTTTCTGTTCTATCAAATTATAAAATATTGATAATTAAAGGAATAAAATCAAATTGGTTCTGAACTAATTTCTCAAATATTCCGAACTTTTTAAAATCAAAAAGTGAATTACACAGGAAATGGATGCTTTTTTTATGCTTTAATATTATCGCTTGAAGCCTTTGCAGCCATTTTTTTCTTCACGCTGGTGCGCAATTTGTCCACCATGAATATGCTGATGTCAAGTATCAAGGCGGTGTCTTCTCTCGAAGCATCTACGTATGACAACAGGAGTATTTTCTGTTCGATTTCTGTCAAATCGGGGTGTTGCTTGGCAAGTTCTTTTCTCATTCCGGGAAATTGCTTGTCGAAAGTCTTTGTCATGGCATCCCAATACTCGTCGTTCCCAAATACACTGTATCTCAATGCATCGAACAGGGCGGTTTCAGTTTTGTTGCCAAGGTAAGCTGCCATTTTTTGCATAATTTGCTGTTCTTTCAACAGGGCTTTCGAGAGTTTCTTGTCGCTAGCTTCAAAAGCGTTTTTGTATTCTTCAGCTTGGTATGCAAGGGTTTGAAAAGCGTCTTCCTTTTCCTGGTTCTTTTGCTCCAAATCATGGCGTGCTTTCTTTGCAGCCTCGCTTTGCTTGGCCAGCTCCTCGTTCTGCTGCATGAAACGAAGCAGACTGGCTTTGATTTCGGCTTCTTGCTTTCGGATTTTCGATAGACGAATCTGGGAAATGACAAAAGCCATCAATGCTAATACGACCACAATGCTCAAGAAAATGGCAAGGCGCTGTCTCCGTATGATTCTTTGGCTCATCGTGTTCTGTAAGGCACCATAATCGTATTTTTGCTGGATCCTATACACGTTGTTGAGCTCTTTTTCGTCTCTTATCTCATTGAGACATTTGTCATAATGTTTCCAATAAAAAAGAGCTAAAGAGTCATCGCATTGATTCTCAGCAAATTGAGAAAGTAAATTATAAGCCGATACTCTAGTTTCTTTTTTCATTCGTACTATAGACAATAAGGAATCAACGCGATTGAAATATAATGCAGCAGAATCCAATTCATTAGTTTCTATGAATATGTTGCCAAGATTCATGTTAAGCAATAATGTTTCTGTATCATCAAGATTAGGTTCTTTTTCAATCTGTCTCAGACATACTATGGCTTGATGGTATTTCTTTTGCAACTGGTAAAACACCGCATAATTGTTCATGGTTTTGAGTTCCAAATCTACGGCTTTACTTTGTTTCGCATAAATCAAACTTTGTTGCAGACATATTTCTGCATTTTCGTAATCACCAAGCATCAAATGGTATACGGCCATCAAGTTATGAACCATTGCCTTTTCATAATAATGCGTTCCAAAGTTCTTGTTGGCAGATGTAGCCATCAACAGGGTTTCGTCATACATCCCATTATTTAATAGCATCTTTCCCATTTTGTACTCAGCCCTTGCCATAGTAAGGCTATCGCCTATGATATTTCCATAATGTTCCGCCTCCTTAAACGACTGCATGGCGGCTTCCTTTTCGTCGTAGTGTTGCTGCACGAAGCCGCTGTAGAGCGCGGCACGGGCAGCCTTGGCATACTCCTTTTTCTTGGCGTAATAGTCGGCGGCGCGCTCCAGCTCGGGGCTGGTGGTAAGGAAAGGTCTGTCGTCGAAGAAGTCGTCGTCCATCACGGGCGAGATCTCCTGCCCGCGGTCGCCCAACAGGGCCTCGGCTTGCAGCAGGGCCATGTCCATGCGCTCGCTTTCTTTGAAGCTCGCAGGCATGCGCAACACGCTGTCAATCAG
>JAFUVT010000036.1 GCA_017477425.1 Bacteroidales bacterium | reverse complement strand
CTATCGACAAGGCTCTTATCGTTGCCGTTCTTGGACGAGGCCACACTCTTGAGTTCGCCGCCAAGGCCGTAGGCATAGCTCACCCGCTCCTTGTCAGGATAGGTGATGGACAGCGTGCGTCCCCATGTGTCGTACTCGGTAGTCATGGACTTTTACTGTTTGATTATTGTCTTACTATCCTATTTATTTTACATTGTCTTTTTTTCATGTATTTGTTAATACACTATTCCCTATCACTAAAATAAGGATATGAACAAAACACGTATTTACCCTGCACCCATTTATCTTTATATTCTTCAAAGATGAATTTAAGAACAAATGACGACTCTATCTCATTGCAGATTGTATAAGAAAATTGAGGGTTTAGGTTCTTGCTCCACCTGATATGCGTACTATGCACCTCACCTATCGAGTCGACTTTTAAGGTGAAAACAATTTTAATCCCTTCATCAGGGTTTAGATAGTATTCTTTTTTGATAAGACTGTCCATCTTGACATCTAAGATAACTTTATTAGGAATCTTACACGGTTTTTTGCTAAAATCTTGTGAATGTAGTAATCCGCAACTTGTCATTGAAAGAATACCAACGAATGCGAGTAATATGAATTTAACCATTTTCATTTTTCCCGTTCCAGCGGATTTGCAATCCGCTAGTGCCGAGTCTGGGGATTTGCAATCCCCTTCGTTTGCTGTGGCTTTCATGGCGTTAGATGCTTGTTTAGGCGACAAAAGTAAACATATTATCTGAAAAGTGTGCAACACATTAATAAAACTTTTGCGGTTTTCCGCAAAATATGTACTTTTGTCCCATTAATCCAAATTCATCCCTATGAAAAAATCATCCTTACTCCTTGCCTTGTTGGCTTTCGCCCTTGGCCTCTCGGCCCAGACCACGGCCACCTGCGACTTCAACAACTACACCGAGAACGTCCCGCTCAACGGACAGCACGGCTGGGTGGCGCGCGCCCACAGCGCGGGCGGCGGCCAGCTGAAGACCGAATACCTCGGCGCCGGCGGCTACACCACCCCCGACGAGACCATGGGCGCCTTCTTCGACAACGCCAACACCAACTTCGGCGAAGTGGCCACCCACAAGTCGACCGACGAATTCCCCTTCGATTTCTCGTCGGGCGGCACGATCGAGGTGGAAATCGACCTGCTCCGCAACTGGTGGGGCACCTGTTTCGGCATCGGCTACGACGCCGACGGCGACGGCGTGGTGCTGCCTCCCATGACCTACGAGGCCACCTGCCCCAACCCCGCCCTGCCCACGCAGGACGGCGGCATCTACTTCGTCACCTCGGGCAGCGACCCGCGCCCCTCGTTCGTCAACGGCATCGTGCTGCCCGACAACACCATGCCCGTCGACTTCGACTACGAATCCACTGGAGGCCCCTGGACGCGCTGGAAGATCATGATCGACCTCGAAGCCAACGGCGGCCAAGGCAGCGTGACGCTCTTCGCCGACCACGGCTGCACGGGCGAGTTTGAGCCCATCCCCGAAATACAAGGCGTCAACGCAGGCCTCACCCCAGGCAGCGGCGACCGCTTCGACCCCGCCATGTGGGACGGCGTGTTCTTCCTCAGCAGCTCGCACGGCGGCTTCGACAACGTCGTGGTGCGCCACACGCCTGCCGGACTGGCTTCGCAGTTCATCGAGTTTGACGCCATCCCCGACAAGCTGACCTTCGACGCACCCTTCAACATCAACGCCACGGCCACTTCGGGACTGCCCGTCACGTTCGAGATCGTGGAAGGTCCCGCCACCTTGAGTGGCAACACCATCACCTTGACGGGCATGGATGGCATCGTGAAAGTGCGCGCCACGCAGCCCGGCGACGGCACGCAGTGGCAAGCCGCCCCTGCCGTCAACCGCACCTTCGAGGTCGTCGATTCCGACAAATACACGCCCGAAATCACCATTCGCAGGCCTTACGACAACCTCAACGTCTACATGAACGAGCTGAAGCCGACGATGCTGGTCATAAGCGCTTACGTCGAGCACGGCAACGTCATCAAGTTTGAGGATGTGCATTGCGACGTCGACGGCCAGACCGTCCAGCTGCAAACCGCCTATCCCGACGACCCCGACAACGGCTACTGGTACGCCCTTTGGGAGCCCACCGCCTTCGGCGACTTCGACCTGACCGTCAGCATCACCCAATCGGGCGGCAAGACCACCACGGCCAGCAACCACTTCACCGTGACCAACGACTTCAACAACGTGGATGCCGTGGCGATGAACGGCGATCTCACCGTGACGCCCGCCAACCAATATGCCTACGGCGAATATGCCCTGCCCTCGCATGTGGGCGCTTTCGCGACCATCAACGCGCACTACGACCACCGCTGCGTCAATGGCGAGAACGGCTGCGACCCGTATGACCGCATCGGCTACGTGCGCGTGAAGAACTTCCGTGGCGAGTGGGTGGAGCTGTTCCGCTATTGCGCCCCCTTCGGCGTGGAATGCGATGCCGACCTTGACGTCACCGACTACTCGAGCATCCTCCAAGGCTTGGTCGAGTTTGAGGTCTATTACCAAACGTGGGACGGCAACGGCTACTGCCCCATCCTGACCTTCAACATGCAAAAAGGCACACCCGAATATCTCTACAGCGACGTGCAGCCCATCTGGTTCGGAGCCTACGACTTCGGCGACTACCTCAACCCACAGCCCGTGCCCGAGATGGACTTCCAATTTGCCGAAGGCACCGAGGAGGCCCACCTGAAGGTCATCACCACGGGCCACAACTGGAGCAGCTCGTTGAGCGGAGGACAAGCCTACAACACGGGCAACGCCGCCGAGTTCTATGAAGCCACGCACCACGTGCTCGTCAACGGACAAAACCGGTTCGACCAACATCTCTGGCAGACCTGCACGCCCAACCCCGACGGCTGCCAGCCCCAAAACGGCACCTGGACCTACAACCGCAGCGGATGGTGCCCCGGCAGCATAGGCATGGTTTGGGACTACGACTTGAACGACTACCTGAACGACGGCGGCGCCCACCTCTTCTATCAGTTTGACCCGACCTACATCGACCAATGCCACCCCAACTATCCCGACTGCCACGACGGGCAGAACTCGTGCCCCCACTGCTCCGACCCCGACAACCCGATTCTGCGCGTCTCGGGCATGGTGGTGAGCCGCTCGAACAACGAAGGCACGCTGGTCGGCATCAAGGAACACCCCGACTTCGAGAAAGACCCGTTTGCGGTGACGATTTCGCCCAACCCCGTGAAGCACCAGATGACCATCGCCACCGACTATGAGCTGGGCCGCATGAGCGTCCACATCTACAACGCCCAAGGCGTGGAGGTGCGCGGCTTCGTGATGGACCAGCAAGCCACTATCGATGTCAGCGACCTGCCGACGGGAATGTATTTCGTCAGCGTCATTGGCGGCAAGGTGGTGACGAAAAAGGTCATTGTGGAATGATATTTGCATGATTGGGTAGAGACGTAGCGCGCTACGTCTCTACATGATTAACCTTTTAAACCCTAATCGTTATGAAGAAGCATCTATTCTTAGCCCTCGTCATTCTCCTATCCGTACCAGCCATGGCGCAATTGAGGTCGCATCATGGCGGCGGACATCAAAGCCCAAACAGCACGTTGACCATCGTCTCGACCGACCGACAAGGCTTTTGGCTCTTTGTCGACGACGTTTTGCAGAACGAGAACCCCGTGCGTTCCATCTGCGTCAGGAATTTCTGGCCCGACGACTATCACATCCGCGTGGAGATGGACAACAAGCTGCACAATTGTGTGGGACAATACGTCAACATGTCGCGGTCGCAAAGCCTTAACATTGCCCAATTCGACGGCCTGTTGGGCTTGGACTTCACACAAGCCCATATCCGTCCCGAGCTGACGATGGACCTGTTGACCGCTCCCCTGCCGCCCGCACCCAGCCAACCCATCGTGCAACCTTCGTTGCCGCCACAGCCCGTCAGCCCTTGCATGGACGAGCGCGACTTCAACGAAGTGATGGCCCTGATTGGGAAGGAGACCTTCGACAATTCAAGACTGACCGTAGCCAAGCAAGTGGTAAGCAGCAACCCCTTGTGTGCCCGACAGATTGCCAGCATCTGTAGCAAGTTCTCTTTCGAGAACAACAAGCTGGAGTTGGCCAAGTTTGCCTATCCCTATTGCACGGAAAAGAACAAATACTACTTGTTGAACGAAGTGTTCGACTACGACGCCTCGAAACGCGAGCTTGACGAATACATCAAAGGGCTGTAAAGCCAGCTGTTCCAAATAAAAAAGGCCGCATTGCTGCGGCCTTTTTTATTAATTTAGGTAGGCTTACCATCTGTAGCGAATACCCAGAGCGCCAGCATAGCCGAAGCCGCTTGCTGCACCCAAGACATCCCATTGCGGACGGAAGTCGAGAGTGATTTGGAAAGGCACAGCTTGGAAGTTGTACTCTAAACCAACCTGGGCAAGGAAGCCGAGGCCGAAATTACCATCGTTGTAACCATCCCACAAACCAGCATTGGCACCGATACCGGCAAACCAGCCAAGGTTATCGACCAGGCCGCCCATCCATTGATAAACAGCGGAGAGGTTGTAATAGCCATAGTCGTTGTGGTGGTTCCAACCCAGATCCAGTTCCAGACGGTTGTTGGCGTTGAAGCCATGTTGATAGGAGAGTTCTGCACCGTAGCTGCTACCAAAAGCACCACGGACACCGATCCAATTCTGTGCGTTCACGGCAAACGTAAGACCGAGAACAGCAACCAAAAGAAGCATTACTTTCTTCATAGTTTTGATGTTTAATTTGTTGATAATTAAGTTGGTTTAATCATTTTAAGTTGCAAAGATAGGAAAAAAACCAATAGGTCAGAACTTTTCTGCCATTTTTATTCCTCATACACCACATGCAGCAACACGTCGCCGACCATTCCGAGCGTCGATTTTTCGATATGTTCCAGGTTATCGTTGACGGTGTGCCACACGTCGGGGAAACACTCGTTGATGCTGTTGGGTTGCAGGTCGATGATGTCGATGGTGGGAATGCCCGCCACTTGGTTCATGGGGATATGGTCGTCGCTGATCATCGTGCCCAATTCATTGCTGAAATACTGACGATAGCCGAGGTCGGAGGCACGATGCCACACTTTGTTGCTCACCCAAGCGGCATAGCCTTGCGAATAGTACTCTTTCGGGAAGTTGGGGTTCGGACCGCCCACCATGTCCAAGAGGATGCCATAATAGGCTTTATAGCCGTAAACATGCGGGTTTTTCGACCAATACTGCGAACCCAAGGCCCAGTAGTTGGCGTTCTCTTCGTAATAGTCCATGGCTTGCTCCTGATGCGGGCCATAATCCTCCAAGTCGAAAAGGACGATGTCGATGCCTAGCTTTTCGGGCAAAGGCTGGAGCTTGAACATCCGGGCACATTCCATCAACACCCCCACGCCGCTGGCACCGTCGTTGGCACCATCGATAGGCTTGTGGGTGTTGGCCTCATCGGGGTCGTGGTCGGCATAGGGACGCGAATCCCAATGCGAGCAGAGCACGATACGCTTCTTGGCCTCGGGGTTGAACACCGCGACGATATTCTTCCCGTCGATGCCTTTACCATTGAAAAGGCGCGTGCGGAAATTTTGGACGATGACCGTGTCGGCATATGCGGTCAGCTTGGCCGTGAGCCACTCGGCGCAGTCGGCATGGGCCTGCGTCTCAGGCACACGCGGACCGAATAGGGTTTGTTGGGCCACAAACTGATAGGCAGAGTCGGCGTTGAAAGCAGGGACGACAACCGTATTCTTGGGTGTATCTTTGGGAACAGGTTGTCCCGAAGGCTGTTTTTCGCCGCACGAAGCCAGCAACAAGGCCACCGCTATGGTAAAGAGAATCTTCTTCATTTTGGATGATTTTGGGCTGCAAAAGTAGTAAATTATTCTTCCTTGACAAGGTGTACGTCGCATTGCGGGAATGGGATGGCGATGCCGTTTTCGTTCAAGGTGTTGTATATCAACTCCTTGGCGCGGTCGATATAACCTACGCGCTCGGCCACCAGCACCTGCTGCTTGACAGCGATAGTGACCGCGCTGTCGTCCATATTCTCCAAAGAGATGCTCACACCGCGCTTCGCGTCAACGATGTCGCGCCCGAAGGTGTCCTTGCCTTGCAACGCCTGTAAGGCCTCGCCCAGCAGCTCGCGCACACGCTGGATGTCGGTGCCGTAAGCCACACCTACCATAATCTTGACGAACTCGTAGCCGTGGTTGCGGGTGAGGTTGCTGAAGTTCTTGGCAAACAGCGTGGCGTTGAGGAACGACATCTCGGCACCGTCGATGGTCTCGATTTCTGTGCTCTGGTAACCGATATGAGTTACCTTGCCACGAATGCCATCGCAGACGATCCAGTCGCCAACGCGCAAGCGGCCCGACATCAGCTGGATGCCATAGATGAAGTTATTGAGGGTGTCCTTGAGGGCGAAGCCGATACCTGCAGAGAGGCCGCCGGCCACGAGACTCAGCGAGCTGGTGGGGATGTGCAGCGTCAGCACGATGACGACGATGTAGGTAAACCAAACCAAGACGCTGATGATGCTGTTGCCCAACGACAGGTTGATTTCATTGTTGCGGATGGTCTTGCGGTGGTTTTTCCTCATGAAGAGGGCATAACGGACCTGTTGCCAGATGGCATGAAGGGCTCGGTTGATATAGCGGAACACGAAGAACAGGCTTACAATGAGCAGAATCCCGTGGAACGAAAGGCGGAACGTATCGGCCCCGCTGTCGTTGACGAGTTGGACGAAGTTTTGGTAATAAATGTTGTTGTACAAGTCCTCGAAATCGAACACGTCAAGGGCCAGATGAATGCAGAACGGGAGCGACATCAGGCCGATCACGGGCAACACCACGTCTTTGACCAGGTCATAGAACCAAGTGGCACCAAACATCAGCGTCTCCTTGCCCGGACCCGTGACGAAGTCAATGCGCGAGCGGTAGTCACTGATACGCTGGGTCATCCGTTTCTTGCGGTACTGGACGATAAGGTACAAGACGGTGAAGAAGATATGGATGGCAGCCAGTTGAAAGTACCACCAGACCAAGATGAGCAGTGAGGCGAAAATATAACCCATGATGGCCACGACCACGGCCGCGCCAGTCACCACCAACGAGGTCCAGCCCAAGAAACGGTCGCCGCGGTCCACCTTCTTGGCATTGTGCAGGCAGGCGAAAAGCTGCCAGACGAAGAAGGCAATCACTACGGGCGGGAAGATGTAGTTCATCAGCGCGTTGGGCATAAAGACGACGCGGAAACCGATGACCGCCAAAGCCATGCAGAAGGTGGGCATGTACAACCTGACACCGTATTTCAGCTGTTTGGGCTTCAGCCGGAAGGACAAGGCGACAAGGATGGCGGCCAACAGCCAAAGGAAGGTGTTGGTGAGCCTTGCGGCGATATGCAGCAGGCCGTCGCCACCAATGGTGGAGTTGATGAGGATGGTGATGAGGATGGCGACCAACAAGGAGATGAACCTCCGCTGGTCTTTTTCAACATACTCTTTCAAAGGCTTGAGATAGCGGAAGGCGGGCATCAGCAGGAGCGAGACGAGGAGCCAGATGGCCAACAGCTCGACGACGAACAAGACGATGATGAAGACCTGCAGCGAATACTCCCATCCCGTGTCAATGGCCGACTGTTCGGTTTGGCCTTTCCTGAACAACGACTTCAGGGAGCCGAGGTCGTATTTCTCGCTGGCGTCGCCGATGGCCTGCTGCCAATAGCGTCCTGGATGCTTCAAGACGGTGAGCCACGGGGTCTGTCCTTCGACAAAGATACGGTTTTGCAGCACCTGGTAGTAGTCGTGGGCGTAGTCGTAGGTCTCCTTCAGGCGCAAGTAGGTCTCATAGTAGTGGATGCTGTCGGCCACCACGACGGCCTTGGTCTCGGCGTACATCTTGAGCAGCTCGCCGGCATAGAAGATGCACTGCTCGCGGTCGTCTTTACCTTGCTCGTCAAGCACGAAGGGAATGGTGGAGATGGAGTCGGCCATGGCCTTCACCTCTTCGTCCAGTTCGAGATGCGCGTTGCTGAAGAAGAGGGGGTTCAGACTGTCATAATGGATGAGCAGGCTGTCGGGAATGCCGATGATGGTGTCGAGCTCGGGAGGCAGGCGCCGCAGCGACTCGATGAGGCGCGCGTGGCGCTCCATTTCCACGTTGAGGTTGCTGACGATGCGGTCGAAAGGCCTACGGTCCTGATTGAACTCGTTGTATTTCTCTGTGACCTTCTGCAGAGCGTAGCTCACGTCGAAGGTGAAGCCTTGCTTCTGTGAGTAAAGCATGAGCGAAAGCTCATCGCACTGCTTCATCACGTCGACCATCTTTTGGTGTTGTTTCTCATAGTCCTCGGTGAGGCGGTCGCGGTTCTTGTCGATCTGCCGATAGTCGGCTGTCAGCTCGTTGCGCAGCGTACGGAGGGTGCGGTTGAGGTTTTGGCCGTAGGAGATGGCAAGCACTGGCAGGCCGACGGCCAAGAGAACCGATAGGAAAAGCAGGTATTTTTTCTTCATAGGTAGTTGTATTCGAAGGGGCAAAGATAAAGAAAAAAGCGCATAGCACAATTGTGCCACGCGCTTTTCGCTAATCAAAAATACTTAAGTCTTACTTCACCTCCTCAAAGTCCGCATCAGTAACGGTGTCGTCACCGCCATTGTTGTTCTGCGGGCCTTGGTTCGGGTTGCCGCCCGTGAAGCCGCCGCCCATGTTGTTCGGGTCGAAGCCTTGCGGGCCGCCTTGGGCACCAGCGTTCTTGTACATCTCCTCGCTGGCCTTCTGCCACATGGCGTTCATTTCGGCCATGGCAGCATCGATGCCGGCGATGTCCTGACTCTGGTGAGCGGTCTTCAGCTTGCCGAGGGCAGCCTCGATTTCGGCCTTCTTGTCGGCAGGCAGCTTGTCGCCGTATTCCTTCAGCTGCTTCTCGGTCTGGAAGATGATGCTGTCGGCTTGATTCAGCTTGTCGATGCGCTCGCGTTCCTTCTTGTCGGCTTCGGCGTTGGCCTGGGCTTCGTTCTTCATGCGCTCGATTTCAGCGTCGGTCAGGCCCGACGAGGCCTCGATGCGGATGCTTTGGGTCTTGCCCGTGGCCTTGTCCTTGGCGCTCACGTTCAGGATACCGTTGGAGTCGATGTCGAAGGTGACTTCGATTTGCGGGATGCCACGCGGCGCTGGCGGGATGCTGTCGAGGATGAAGCGGCCGATGGTCTTGTTTTGGGCAGCCATAGGACGCTCGCCTTGCAGCACGTGGATTTCAACCGAAGGCTGGTTGTCGGCAGCGGTCGAGAAGACCTCTGACTTGCGGGTCGGGATGGTGGTGTTGCTCTCAATCAACTTGGTCATCACGCCGCCGAGGGTCTCGATGCCGAGGCTCAACGGGGTGACGTCGAGCAGCAGCACGTCCTTCACTTCGCCAGTCAGAACGCCGCCTTGGATGGAGGCGCCGATGGCCACCACTTCGTCGGGGTTGACGCCCTTCGAAGGCTCCTTCTTGAAGAAGTCGCGGACGATGTTCTGGATGGCAGGGATACGGGTGGAACCACCGACCAGGATGACATCGTCGATGTCGTTGACGGTCAAGCCAGCGTCTTGCAAAGCGCGACGGCAAGGCTCGATGGTGTCGTGGATCAGCTTGTCGGCCAGTTGCTCGAACTTGGAGCGGCTCAAGGTGCGGACCAAGTGCTGCGGAATGCCGTTGACGGGCATGATGTAAGGCAGGTTGATTTCGGTCTCGCTCGACGAGCTCAACTCGATCTTGGCCTTTTCGGCAGCTTCCTTCAGGCGTTGCAGGGCCATCGGGTCCTTACGCAGGTCGATGCCGTTGTCCTTCTGGAACTCTTCGGCCAGCCAGTTGATGATGACTTCGTCGAAGTCGTCGCCGCCGAGGTGGGTGTTGCCGTTGGTCGACTTCACCTCAAACACGCCATCGCCCAATTCGAGGATGGAGATATCGAAGGTGCCGCCGCCGAGGTCATAGACAGCCACTTTCACGTCGTTCTTCTTCTTGTCCAAGCCGTAGGCCAATGCGGCTGCGGTAGGCTCGTTGATGATACGGCGCACTTTGAGGCCGGCGATTTCGCCAGCTTCCTTGGTGGCCTGACGCTGGGCGTCGTTGAAGTAGGCAGGCACCGTGATGACGGCTTCGCTGACGGTCTGTCCGAGGAAGTCCTCAGCGGTCTTCTTCATCTTTTGCAGCACCATGGCGCTGATTTCCTGCGGGGTGTAGTTCTTTCCGTCGATGTCGATACGCGGCGTGTTGTTGGGGCCTTGGATGACCTTGTAAGGCACGCGGCGCATCTCGGCTTCCACCTTGTCGTAGGTCTCGCCCATGAAACGCTTGATGGAATAGACGGTGCGCAACGGGTTGGTGATGGCCTGACGCTTGGCGGGTTCGCCCACCTTACGTTCGCCGTTGTCGGTGAATGCCACCACCGACGGGGTGGTGCGGTGGCCTTCGCTGTTGGCGATGACAACGGGCTCGTTGCCTTCCATGACGGCCACGCATGAGTTGGTTGTACCTAAATCGATACCGATGATTTTTGACATTTTCTTGTTCTCCTATTTTTATTTGTTACTTATTTGTTTTTCGAAGTTGACGGCGTTTTATTGTCAATCTTTGTGCCAAAAGGAAAAACTGACAAAATGTCAATTTTGGAGCTGTTGATAATTATTTGGGCAAAAAAACACTGCCATATTAGGAGAATTTTGTACCTTTGCAACTTAATTTTTCGAAAAATCACACCTCATTTATAGAATTTGAATATGAAGAAATACATCATTATAGTCCTTTGCCTTTTGATTTCGACCCTTGGTTTCGCACAAGACAACATCTTCCAACGTCTGAAGTCCAAGATGACGGTTCACGACACCATATACATCTACGTGCCACGATCCGAAAACGACTCCATCAATAATGGAGAGGACGAGGAAGAGGAATTTTCGGAGGACATCCCTATGCCTATTGACACCATAGATACGGAAGACAGGTACCGCAAGGTGGTGCTTTTCGACAACAGTACTTGGGTGTATTACAACATGGAGAAGCCCGACATCCCCGACAGCTTGAGCACCGACCATTGGGAGACTGAGATGGTGCACACGTATCGCGACATCGCCCTCAAGGACCTGCCCGACGAGGTGGAGCTCCGACTCATCGACTCGGTCCACGGCTATTGCATCCCCCACCCTGGTCCCATCACCTCTCAGTTTAAGTTCAGATGGCACCGCGCCCACAAAGGAATCGACATCGGCCTCGACATGGGCGATGCCGTCTATGCCGCTTTCGACGGTGTAGTGCGAGCCGCCCTGCCCTCACGGATGACTGGCGGTTATGGCAATGTGTTGGTCATCCGTCATATCAATGGTTTGGAGACGTATTACGGCCACCTCTCGAGATATATCGTGAAGAGCGGCGACATCGTCAAAGCCGGCGAACTGATTGGTTATGGCGGTTCCACAGGTCGCTCCACTGGACCTCACCTCCACTTCGAGACCCGCTATATGGGACAATCGTTTGACCCCGAGCGCATCTTCGACTTCTACAGCGGCACCATCCGCGACGAGGTGTTTGTCCTCAAGAAGCACTATTTCAGCATCAACTCGCACTATGGGCAGTCCGACCAGCAATCCTATGCTGCCTCAAAGAAAACGCCTACCGATAGCAGTCCTGCCAAAGCCAAGTCGAAGGCCGTATATTATAAAGTGAAGAAAGGCGACACCTTGAGTAAGATCGCTGCCAAACATGGCACCACCATCAGCAAGATATGCAAGCTGAACGGCATCCGCCAAAACAAGGTACTGCAAATCGGCCAACGGCTGAGAGTGAAATAAACAAAAAACGCGAGGCTCAAGCCTCGCGTTTTTTTGTTTAAGCCTGCATCCAGGCTTCGACGTCCTCCAACTGCAGCGCTGGAATGTCGAGTTTGTTCTTCTTGCGCAAGCCGTTCAGCTTCTCGCGCAAGGCCGAAGGCTTCTCGGCCTTCAGTTGCTCGATGGTGTTGTAGCCGTTGGTGAGCAGCAAAGTCGCCCAAGTTTCGGCCATACCCAAGGTCATGAAGTCTTCCTTCGTGGCGTTCTTCACCACCTTTTCGGGACGCATCATCGGAAATAGCAACACCTCTTGGATGGTCGTCTGACCCGTCAGAAGCATCACGAAGCGGTCAATACCGATGCCCATACCCGAGGTCGGCGGCATACCGTATTCGAGGGCGCGGAGGAAGTCCTGATCGATGAACATGGCTTCATCATCGCCACGCTCGCTGAGTTTCATCTGCTCCTCGAAGCGGGCGCGTTGGTCGATGGGGTCGTTCAGCTCGGTATAGGCGTTGGCCAATTCCTTGCCGTTCACCATCAGCTCGAAGCGTTCGGTGAGTTCGGGGTTATTGCGATGGCGCTTGCAGAGCGGCGACATCTCGACGGGATAATCCGTGATGAACGTCGGCTGGATGTAAGTACCTTCGCACTTCTCGCCAAAGATTTCGTCGATGAGTTTGCCCTTGCCCATCGAGGCGTCCACCTCAATACCAAGTTGCTTGCACACGTCGCGCAGCTGGGCTTCGTCCATGCCCGTGATGTCGATGCCGGTCTTCTCCTTGATGGAGTCGATCATCGTGATGCGCTTGAAAGGACGCTTGAAGCAGATTTCGTTGTCGCCCACCTTCACGGTTTCCTTGCCCAACACATCCATCACGCAGCGATGGATCATCTCCTCGGTGTAGTCCATCATCCAGAGGTAATCCTTGTAGGCCACGTAGATTTCCAGGCATGTAAATTCGGGGTTGTGGGTGCGGTCCATGCCTTCGTTGCGGAAGTTGCGCGAGAACTCGTAAACGCCCTCGAAGCCGCCCACGATGAGGCGCTTCAGGTAAAGTTCGTCGGCGATGCGGAGGTACATCGGGATGTCCAAAGCGTTGTGATGCGTGATGAAGGGACGCGCCGTGGCACCGCCGGGAATGGCTTGCAGCACAGGCGTCTCCACCTCAAAGTAGCCGCTCTCGTTGAAGAAACGGCGGATGCTGTCGATGATGCGGGTGCGGGTGATGAAGATGTCCTTCACCTTGTCGTTGACCACCAAATCGACGTAACGCATACGGTAACGCAGCTCGGGGTCGTTGAACTCGTCGTATTTCACGCCATCCTTCTCCTTCACGATGGGCAGCGGACGCAGGCTCTTGCTGAGTACCGTCATTTCCTTGACGTGCACCGAGATTTCTCCCATCTGCGTGCGGAAAGCGAAGCCTTTCACGCCGATGAAGTCGCCGATGTCGAGCAGACGCTTGAACACCGTGTTATATAAGGTCTTGTCCTCGCCAGGGCAGATTTCATCGCGCTTGATATAAAGTTGGATGCGGCCTTTCGAGTCCTGCAGCTCGCAGAACGAGGCGGCACCCATGATGCGGCGGCTCATGATGCGGCCCGCGAGGGTGACCTCCTGGAATTGGTCGGGATTGTTGTCGTCGAATTGTTCGAGGATGTCCGTGGTGAACACATTCACGGGGAATGCGGCCTGCGGATACGGGTTGATGCCGAGCTTATAAAGTTCGGCCAACGAATTTCTTCTGATTTGTTCCTGTTCGCTTAACATGATGCTTGGAATTTTGGGTGCAAAATTAAGTTTTAATTCGTTATGATGACCAACCAACGCGGAATTATTGTAATTTTGACCCCGATTTCAAAAGGATATGCAATTCAAAGATATCATCGGGCAAAGCGCCATCAAACAAAGGCTCATCGCGAGCGTGCGCGACAACCATGTCTCTCACGCCCAGCTCTTTTTGGGGCCTGCTGGAAGCGGGAAACTGCCTCTGGCCTTGGCCTATGCGCAATATATACTTTGCCCCAACCGCACCGAGACCGACAGCTGCGGCGTGTGCCCCACCTGCCAGAAGATGCAGAAATTGGTGCATCCCGACCTGCATTTCGTAGTGCCCACAGCGACCACCAAAAAAGTGAAAAGCAACCCCGAGTCGGACTTGTTCATGGAAGAATGGCGAGAGTATGTCATTCAGAATCAGGGTTATGTAGACACTTCGAGTTGGTACACTTTCCTTGATGTGGAGAACAAGCAGGGCTACATGTCGGTGCGAGACGCGGCCTCGCTCTTGCGCAAACTCAACATGAAATCCTACGAGGGCGAATACAAAATCGCCATCATCTGGATGGCCGAGAAGATGCGCGTGGACACGGCCAACAAACTTTTGAAGTTGCTTGAAGAACCGCCTGAGAAGACTGTTTTCTTGCTCATCGCCGAGGATTCGGAAGAATTGTTGGCCACCATCAAGTCGAGGACGGCCTTGGTGAAGATTCCTGCCATCGAAGCCTCGGCCATCGAGGCAGCACTGCAAACGCGCCTTGGCTGCGACCCACAACAAGCCCACGACGCGGCCATGATTTCGGAAGGCAACTGGCTGAATGCCTGCCACTTCGTGAAGGAGTCGGAAGACCGCAAGTTCTTCTTCACCACTTTCCAGCAATGGATGCGCCTCTGCTTCAAGGCGGCCTATCCCGAACTGATTGACTTCTCGGCCAACGTGAAAACCCTCGGTCGCGAAAAGCAAAAGGAGTTGTTGGACTACGGCTTGCGCATCATCCGCAATTCGCTGCTTTTCAACAATAAACTTCCTGAAATCGTCATGCTTCCCGACGACGAGAAGAAGTTCAATGCCAACTTCTCGCCATTCGTCAACCCAGCCAATCTGGTCCAAATTGCAGAGCTTTTCGAGGAGGCCATCCGCCAAATCGAGCGCAACGGCAACGCGCAAATCATCTTTACCGATGTGGGTTTCAAGATGGTTGGGCTGCTGAAGAAGAAATAATCAAAAGTCTATTCGTAAACCTCCACGGTTCCCATCTCGAACTGGATAGGATGTCCAGCCTCATAGTAGCGCACATCGTGCAGCACCTTGTCGAACACATAGTTCTGAATCAGCACGAAATCCTTCCCTCCATTGATAAGGGCATACATGCGGTCGTGATCCACTTCGCCTACCTCGCCCATGTCGGTGACGCCGTTCATCACCAATTTCTTGAAAGTCTTCATGTCTTGCACGTTACCATCTTTTGCGGTCAGGGTGATCTTATGCAGATAAGGCGATTGCGTGATGGAGTCGATGCGCTCCTGCGGCAGGGTGTTGGTGAACAGGGCCTCAAAACGAAGGTCGCTGAACGACGACAGCATATTGATGACTTTCAGCGTGTCGTAAGGCAATTCCTGATTGTCGGAGAGCCGTGTGAGCTTGTAGTCATGCTTGCCCATGTTCTCGATACGGAAGCTTCCCTCTGGGTCTTCGTTGAACTCGACACTAACCGATTGGATGTCGGACAAGGTCTCATGGAAAATGGTATGGTCACGCCAGTCGTCTGGGTTGGCCGTGAACCGCGTGGTGATGAAGCCACGGAAGCTGGGGATATAGACGATATAGGCCTTGTCGGCGCCTTCCTTCAGCATGAAGGTACCGCTGTTGTCCATCGTAGCATCGCCCACATAGAACACTTTGGTCCGTTTCTCGTGGTAGAAGAGCTTGATTTTGTCGAACAAGTTGATGCTTGGCACCATCTGATACACCTCCACCTTGGTGCTCTGCGACGCGAGTTGTTTGACGATATTGTCGTGGCTGGCCACGGAAACGGGCATCTTTACACGTATCTTGTATAAGGTGGTCAGCAGATACTCCACCTGCTTGGGATGGGCGGCATAGGTGCCGTTGAGCGTCCAACCGTTTTCTTGTCTTTCGAGCAACGATTCGCGATTGCGACGGTCGGCAAGATAGATTTTCGTGACGGAGGCCGTGTCCCAAACCTGGAAGTCGGACGACTCGCCTTGAATCGTCGAAAGATAGCGGTTGTTCCAAATCAGCAGGCCGGCAACGACGACCAACAGGGACGCGATGATAATGGTGATACGGTTATTCTTTTTCATGATGATCTGTGTTTTTCTTAGAAGAGGACTTTTTGCTGTATTTCACCTTGCGCAAAGCCGCCATGACGAAGCCAAGGGCAACTATCAACAAGATGGGGGCCAACGTGTTGACCAACTGCCATTTCACCCGATCCTGACTCACCTTGGTGGGGTCGAGGAGGCGCACCTTCAGCTCGCGCGAGCGGATGTCGATGAGGCCTTCTCCGTCGACGAGATAGCTGATGGCATTCTCGATGAATTCCTTGTTGGCATAGGTGTTTTGTGTGTACTGGTCATAGCCCAAGGGCAGCGGACGTCGCGTGCGGATGTCAATCTGGTTGCGGATGATGTCGCCATCGGCCACCACAATCATCGCTGTCGGCTTGCTCTCTTCCATGAAGTCGGTCGCCTGGTCGTCGACGATTTCTTGTGGGATACGGTTAGCATACAGCGACGGGAAAGTGCCCTTCAACAGGTAAGCCACAGTCTTTCCCTTGGTGTTGAACATACGTTGGTCGGGGGTCTGACGCAACATGGCCAGGGTGATGAACACCGGAGCTCCCGACACCTTGGTATAGTTCGACGTCTTGAGCAACGCAATCTGTTCGACGTCGTTGGCCGAAGTGGTAGCGTCGACTGAGCTTACGAAGTCGGCTTTGATGGAGTTCATGTTGCGCACCATGGGATGGTCGGAAGCGGCCTGCAACAGGGGGAAATAGAACCAACGGAAGAACTCCAGCTGGGCTTGGCCTGCCATTTGCCCTGTACGGACAGGCAGGGCGGCACAAGTCAAGTCGAGAAGCAGGTCGCGATTGAGGCGGACGCCATATTTGAAGAGCATGTCGTCGATGTTGAGGTCCTGCTCTATGCCAATGGTTGACTCTTGATTTTGAAGGCTGTCCATGGTGGCATAAACGGGTTCCACCAGCCACAACACCTTGCCGCCGTGCATGATATACTGGTCGATGAGGAACTTGTCGCGCTCGTCGAAGGGCTGCGTAGGTTTGGCAATGACGATGGCGTCATATGAGGGGAAGGCACTCACATCGCGCATGGTGTCTTGCGTGCGGTGGATGAGGGCATCGATTTTGCCGTCGATTTCAAGTCGCACCACGTTGTAGTTCTGCGACAAAGACTGGGTGATGTCGTACACCTCCTCCTCGCCCAACTCGCCATGACCTTCGACGAAAGCTATGTTGGGTTTCGTCAGGCGAGTCACCTTCTTCACGGCATCAATGAGGCGGAATTCGAGGTTCTGCATCGAAGCGTTGAGCGCCTCTTCGTCTGAGAGCCCCACCTGGTTCTCAAGCAGGTCGATGGCAATCTCTGTGTTGTTGCGATAGCTCACCAAAGCCCCTGGCCAAATCACCATTTGCTTCGACGAGCCGTCACTGTTTTTCACGTTCAGGCTGGTCGGGTTTAGTCCCGACTGATACAGTTGTTTGAAAATCTCGTTACGCTCGCTGGCATCCGTCCCTTCCGAAGGGTTGATGAACTCATAGTCGATATATTTGCTATAGGCACGGAACTCGTCGAGCATCTCCTTCGTCTCGCGACGCAGCCTCTTGAAGCCTGCCGGGAAATCACCGTCGAGGTATACCTTGAAATACACGTAGTCGTTCAAGTCGTTGAGGATGTCCTTCGTGGTGGGCGACAGCGTATAGCGTTTCTCGCTCGTCAGGTCGAAACGCGTGAACACATACGAGCCTATCACGTTGACCAGCACCACAATCGCCACCGTAATGAGAAAAGTGACTATCTGATTCTTCTTCAAATTCTTGCGTTTGTTTTCCATAACCTTCCTCCTTACCATTTGCGACTAGCCAAAACCAATTTCGTCGCACTGAGAAACAGCGCTATCACACTCAGGAAATACAACACATCGCGGGTGTCGACCACGCCACGGCTCAGCGAGCTGTAGTGTGCGTTCATGCCCAGCTGCTGGATGAACAAGTCGACGCGCCCGAACAGCGACAGCGAATAGATAAACTCGAAGCCTATCAGCAAAAATCCGCAGAGAAAGACCGAGATGATGAAGGCCAGTATCTGGTTGTTGGTCAGCGAACTACAGAAGACCCCAATGCTCACGAAACTCGCGCTGAGCAAAAATAGTCCGATATAGGAGCCCCAAATGCCACCACTGTCGAGGTTGCCTTTGGGCATACCCAATTGATAGACAGACCAATAATAGATGAAAGTGGGAATCAAGGCGAGCAACACAAGCGCGACACCTGCCAAAAACTTCGCCCAAATGATTTGCCAGTCGGAAAGCGGCTTGGTGACCAACATCTCGATAGTACCTGTGCGGTTTTCCTCGGCGAAGCTGCGCATCGTCACGGCAGGCACGAGGAAAAGAAACACCCAAGGTGCAAGGACAAAGAGGCTGTCGAGGTTGGCATAAACGGAGTCGAGCACGTTGAATCCGCTTTGGAACACCCACAGGAAAAGCCCCGTGATGAGCAGAAAAACCACAATCACCATAATGCCGATGAGCGAACTCAGGAAATTGCTGATCTCTTTTTTGAACAATGCATACATGCGCAAAAAGTATTTGGGGTGCAAAGGTACGAGTTTTTTTCCTATCTTCGCTGCATCATTCAAGATTATTCTCCATGAGGCAATTGAGACCCATCTGGCTGCTATTCGCATTTGCATTCGCCTTTTGTCAATGCCAATCGAGGCGCGACGGGCCGACCACGGCACAACTCTTCGAGGAATTCCGCCAACCCGCATCACAATACCATCCCTTCGTGCGCTGGTGGTGGAACGGCGACAAAGTGGAGGCCGATGAGCTCGTGCGAGAGATGCGTCTCCTCAAGGAAGCGGGCATCGGCGGCGTGGAAATCAACCCCGTGGCTTTCCCAAGCTATTGCGACAGCGTTGGGAAAATCTCGTTGCAATGGCTCAGCCCCGAATGGATCGACATGCTGAAAGTGTGCTTCGACGAAGCCCAGCGCTTGGATATGACCTGCGACCTTATCGTGGGCTCGGGCTGGCCCTTTGGCGGTGAGTTCTTGGACGAAGACGAACGCGCCCAAATCGTGGTCAACTATGCGGAAACCATCACGGGACCAACCACTTTGACAATTTTTAGAGACAGCATTTGCGAAAAGGCGATGCCCAAGGTGAGTTCGCCTTACAAAGGCAACACGAAGGAGCTGATGCTGTTGAGGTTATATCCAAATCCCGTCTCTTCCATTGATGAAGGTATTACCATTTGGTCGGCCCTTCGACAAGCTCAGGGACCTTCACAAGACATAAGGGTGTCTGAGCCCGTCGAGGACCCCGACTCCATCATTACGGTCGAAGTGCCCGAAGGCGACTATACTCTGGCCGCTTTGGTGAAAATCAACGGTTTTCTTGAAGTCATCCTCGGCGCGCCAGGTGCCGCTGGACCCGTGCTGGACCATTTCAATGCCGAGGCCGTCAACAAGTACCTATATCACATGTCGGACCAGATTGAGGCACAAATCGGGCCATTGAAAGACCATGTCCGCGCCTTGTTCACCGACAGCATGGAGCTCGAAGGTGCTAACTGGACCTCCGATATGGCCGCAGAATTCCAGCAACGCTACGGCTATGACATTACTGATTATCTGCCTTTCATCCTTTTCAAAATCGGCTCGATGGGCAGCGCGCTCAACTACGACCCCGTCGTGCCCGTGACTGAGGATTTCATCCCCGAAATCCAACGCGCACGCTACGATTTCGAGGACTTCAAGGCCCAACTGATGCAGGAACGCTTCACCCAAACCTACATCGACTGGTGCCACCACCTCGGCGTGAAAGCCCGCGCCCAGGCCTACGGTCGCGGCTTCAATCCCTTGGAGAACGCCATGGGTTACGACATTCCAGAAGGCGAGTCGTGGACCACTAACTGGCTGAAACACAAGCCTGGAGAAGAAATGTCGGAGACCGACTACCGTCGTGGACGCGCCTACACGATGGTGAACAAGTTCGTTTCGTCGGCGGCACATTTGGCTGGCAACCGCACCGTAAGCTGCGAGGAGATGACCAACACCTACACCGTGTTTAATATGACTTTGGAGCAACTGAAACTCGGCGGCGACCAAAGTGCCATGTCGGGCATCACGCATAGCATCTTCCACGGCTTCAATTATTCGCCCAACCTCGAGGTGGCGTTCCCTGGCTGGCTGCGCTATGGTGCTTTCTACAGCGAACGCAACAATTGGTGGCCCTATTTCAAATACTACAACGACTACAAGGCGCGCCTTTCCTACGCTTTGCAGCACGGCACTTATTACGCCGACATCGCCATCCTCAACCCCGAAAACGACATGTGGAGCACCATCGGGATGCAAAACGAGCCCTTCCCCAACACAACCAGAGCAAAGTACAAGACCCTGATTTGGGAAGCCATCAACAAATGCGGCGGTGGGGTGGACTATGTGAGCGAAAACATCATCAAACGGTCGGAAATCAAGAAGGGAAATCTGTGCTTCAACGAGCGGAAATATAACACATTGATACTCATCGACGTGGAGAGCCTACACCCCGAGACCGCCGAGCAACTTTTGACCTTTGTGGAAAAGGGCGGCAAAGTCATTTGCATCGACACGATTCCTTATCAGTCGCTGGGATTGCGCGACTATTACACGGAACGCGATTCCCTCGTCAAAGCCATCATGGAGAAGGTGATACAACATACCGACAACTTCGTCTTCGCAGAGCCACCCAAGGAGAACTTCATCGGCTGGTACGACAGCCTGATGCGCGCCGAAAGCCTGCCGCATTACCTCGACATCGAAACTCCCGACCCATTTGTGATGCAGAACCGCTACACCACTGATGACGGCAGCGAGATGATTTTGCTCTGCAACAGCCATCGCTACAACGCGCATCAAACCAAAATCACCTTCAGCAAAGCATTGACACACAAGCGACAAGCCCAGATTTGGGGCCTGCAAACCGGTGAGCGTTTTGCCTTGCCTTTGGAGGAGGACAACAGTTACATTTTTGACCTTGGTCCAGTCGAATCGCTTCTCATCGTGTTTGAGAAAACAAATCTTTCTGACCATGTCATTCCGAGCAAGGGTTTGCGCGGATGGAATCTATGGCCAGAAAGATTTGCCCTTCCAGTTTGGCGCTCCCTACATTCCCAATGCAACGAAACGGCCGCCACCGACATTTCCAACGATTGGGATATTGAATTGTGTCACAGCCTTTTGCAAGACACCATCAAGACGCATTTCGACACCTTGATTGACCTCAAAGACAGCGAGGAATACCAGCATTTCTGCGGAACTATCGTTTATCGGAAAACCATAGACGTTGGTAGAGATGTTGCGCGCAACGTCTCTACAATATTGGATTTAGGTCGGGTTGAAGGCATCTCCGAGGTATTCGTCAACGGACAATCGCTTGGTGTGCAGTATTTTGGCAGGCGCATCTACGACCTCTCTCCTACCCTTCGCGAAGGCGGCAACGACCTTGAGGTCCGTGTCACCACCACGATGGGCAACTACCTCAAGACCTTCAGCCGCGAGGAAAACCTGACCACCTGGATTTACCTCAACCGAAAAAATGTCGACCAGCCCTTGCAACCCCAAGGCCTGCTAGGTCCAGTGAAACTATACCTCGCTTCGCGTCATTGCGAGGAGGCACGACGAAGCAATCCATAATTAATTACTTCATATGAAAAAACATCTATTGATTTTATGCTTGTTTTTGGGTCTTCAAGCCTTTGCTCAAGAGCAAAAACCCATCTATAACGCCTCGAAGTTCGGCATCCGTAGCGACGGCGTCACGATGAACACCCGAAGCATCCAATACGCCATCGACTGGATTGCCGAGCAAGGCGGCGGCACGCTTCGCTTCTGGGTAGGACGCTATCTGACGGGCAGCATCCACCTCAAGTCGAATGTCACCATCGAACTCGTGGAAGGGGCTGTGCTCGTCGGCAGCACTAATCCCTTTGATTATGACAAACTTAACGCCACCAATGACCACGCCCTTATTATGGCCGAAGGGGTGGAGAACATCCGCCTCATCGGTTACTACAACAGCGGCGGCGTCATCGACGGACAAGGGCGCGAACTGGGCAACAACTGCACCGACTTGGTCCACAAAGGCCTCCTCAAAGACCGCCTGAGCAACGACCGCGTAGCCGAGGGCTTCCGTCCCAGACTGCTGATTTTCAGGGAATGCAAGAACGTGGAAGTGGACAACGTCACCTTCCGCAACGCCGCCAACTGGGTGACCATGTACGACCAATGCGAGAACGTCAAGGTGAACAACGTGCGTATCCAAAGCACCGCCTTTTGGAACAACGACGGCATCGATATTGTGGATTGCAACGGCTTCGTCCTGAGCAACAGTTACATCAATTCGAGCGATGATGCCATTTGCATTAAATCACACAGCAACAAAAAGTTATGCCAAAACATCGAAGTGCGCAACTGCACGGCCCGCAGTAGTGCGAGTGGTATCAAATTCGGCACGATGGGCGCAGGAGGCTTCAAGGACGTGCGCATCATCAACAACAAGGTTTACGACACTTATCGCAGTGCCATCACCATCCAAAGCGTGGATGGTGGCATTTGCGAAAACATCCTCGTCGACTCGCTCTATGCCACCAACGTGGGCAACGCCATCTACCTCAACGTGGGCGCGCGTCGCGACAAACAAAGCTCCATGGAAGGCATCACCATCCGAAACCTCCATTGCGAAGTGGCCGCCACCAAACCCGATGCCGGCTACGAATACGAAGGTCCCATCGAAGACCTGCCACGCAACATCTCGCCTTGTGGTATCATCGGTCTGAGTGACAGCAAGATAAAGAATGTCACTTTGGAGCATATCGAAATCGTTTTCCCAGGCGGCGGCGACCCATATTACGCCTATCGCGGCCTCGACCAGTTGGACGAAGTGCCCGAAATGCCCAAAGCCTATCCCGAGTTTTCGCAACACATGGAACTGCCTGCTTGGGGCTTCTTCATCCGCCACGTCGACGGCCTAACGATGAAAGACATCACCTTAAAAGCCTTGAAATAAGGGGATAAAAACCAAAAATACAAAACCAAAAATTAAAAATGCTGATTTTGTGTTAGTTACGAAGTAGCGATAAAAAACGAAAAGTACAATTTGCGCGAACTTGCTATAATTTTACTATAACTGAATGTGCGTGGAATTATAACCAGTTGCAACCAGTTATACTTTGGAGCGGCCAAAAGCCGCTTTTTTTTGTGCCAAAAATGGCCTAAAATGCCCGAAAAATAACGCTTTTAGACCTTTTTCGTGACCCCACGAAAATGATGCTTGAAACACCGCATTAAAATCTCCGAAAGATACCCCGACGGCCTATCGGAACATCCTTCCGCCAGACTGTTGTTTTTGCCTGTTTTTGAGGCTAAAATGCTGAGTTAGCTCCGAGTTAGGGCGAAAAGTAGGGCGAAAACGGCCACATTAGACCACCCTTAACGGACGAAAAAACGACAAAAACGGCATTTTCGAGCGGATTACCCTACCCAATAATCCAAAATTGCGCGAGGGATACTTCCCAAACGGAAAATATGTAAATAATTGAAAAGCAACGAAATAATACAAAATATGCCGAAAAACCGTTTTTCGCTGTTTTTTTGGCGTTTAACTACCATATAATAGAGGTAATCTCATCGCGTTCCAAGTCCTCAACAT
>JAFUVT010000008.1 GCA_017477425.1 Bacteroidales bacterium | reverse complement strand
TTACTCCATGTCTCAGCACTCGAAAAGACCAACCTCAAGGAACTGCTCTCAAGTCCTGAAACACTCATTCAAAACCATAATGTCAATGAACCGGATTTGTTTGATTAATTATCGCGATAATTTATCGCATCAGTAGTAATCAAGCAAGTAAAAAAGCATCCAGCGTCACCATCGCCGCCATAGCCTCCACAAGAACGACGCCGCGCGGCAAAGCACACACATCGTGACGGCCTTCGACGGCGATTTCGCAGGTCTCCCCTGCCCGATTCACAGTCTGTTGGGGTTGAGCGATGCTCGGTATCGGCTTGAAAGCCACACGGAAAACCACGTCGTTGCCATTGGTGATGCCCCCTTGGATGCCGCCCGAATGATTGGTCGCGGTGGTGATTTTGCCGTCCTTATTAATAAAGATGTCGTTGGCCTCAGAGCCCTTCATCTTCGCCAAAGCGAAGCCGTCACCAATCTCAAAGCCTTTCACGGCGGGAAGGCTGAACATGGCATGGGCCAACTCAGCGGAGAACTTGCCGAACAACGGCTCGCCCAAACCCGCAGGTACGCCCATGATACGACATTCCACGATGCTGCCCACCGTATCGCCCTCTCTACGAGCCTGTTCCAGGTCGCCCATTGAGGCTATTTCAGCAGATATTTGTATGTTTTTCTCCTTCAGAAACTGTTTGGCGATGGCACCCGCCACCACAATAGGCAAAGTCGTTCTAGCCGAAGCCCTACCCCCACCGCGCCAGTCGCGGAGGCCGTATTTCTGCTCATAAGTGAAATCGGCGTGCGAAGGGCGATAAACGTCCTTCAACGCCTCGTAATCGCTCGAATTTGCGTCCTCGTTGCACACCAAAAAAGCTATCGGTGTGCCCAAAGTCACGCCATCGAGCAAGCCCGAAAGCCACTCGACATGGTCCGATTCCTGTCGTTGCGATGCCACGGCGGTTTGTGCCGTCTTACGCCTACGCAACTCAGCGTCGATGAAATTGAAATCCAGTTTCAATTGCGACGGGCATCCGTCGATGACGCCGCCGATGGCTGCGCCGTGCGATTCGCCGAAAGTGGTGAGCCTAAATATGTGACCGATGGTATTCATGGGGCAAAAATAAGCATAATTGCGCAGATTTTTGTAATTTTGCGGCCGCAATGGAAAAAAAGAACACCAACAACATCAAGATAAAGAACAAACGCGCCTCATTCGAGTACTTCCTCGTGGAGACCCTGACGGCCGGCATCGTGCTCACCGGAACGGAAATCAAATCCATCCGCGAAGGCAAGGCCAGCCTCGTGGATTCGTATTGCAGTTTCAAGGGTAACGAGCTGTTTGTCATCGGGATGCACATCGCCGAATACGCCCAAGGCACCTATAACAACCACGACCCCAAGCGCGACCGCAAGTTGCTCCTCAACGCCCGCGAGTTGCGCAAGCTGCAGACCAAGGTCAAGGAGAAAGGCTTCACCATCGTGCCCGTCACCTTATTCATTAATGACAAAGGCCTAGCCAAGCTCGACATCGCTCTGGCGCGAGGCAAGCATTACTACGACAAGCGTGAATCGCTGAAGACGAAGGATTCCAAACGCGAATTGGAGCGTATGGACAGATACTAGAAGCAGTAGCCTACACGAAACGAGATGGGCGAAGCATATGGTGTATCCAAACCGTCCGTTTGTAGGCCACCCCAGCTCAAGTTATACAGCACCAGGAAATACACGAAACTTCCCGTATAGGAATACTGGCGATAACCCGCACCTACGAAGGCACTGTTATACCATTTGTTGCTAACCGTTTCATGATTCCAGCGATAGAAGCCATACATGACTTCGTCCTCTACATGGAGAAATATCCCTTTGTAAACCTGAAAGTTGGTATAAGGGGCAACGCCAAAATAATGGCCATAAGTGTTGCCATAGTTGCGGTCGAAGTTGCATGTCAGGTCATAAATGCCGCGCACGCCCACCTCCCAAGGGCTGAAGATACGGTAACCAACTTGAGGGGCGACTGAGAGAGTGAGATAATTCCCAGACATGCCAAAGCCGAAATTTCCGCCATAAATCACCCTCCCTTTCATATCAGGCACATCGGGGAGAAACTGTGCCGAGGCTTTTCCTACAAAGCCTAAGAGCATGATAGCCAATGCTGCAATGATTCCAAAACGTTTCATCATTTCCGATTTTTGCGCAAAAATACAATAAAATCCGTTTCCTATCGTATCAGATAAAAGTTTATCTTTGCCTTTTAATTCCATCGTCATGACAAAACGACACATTTTCCTTATACTCAGCCTTTTCCTTTTGATTGGACAGGCCTGCAAGAAAGAGCATCAAATCAGTTTGGACCCCAATCAGAAGCTGACTTTCTCTGCCGACACCGTCCTGTTCGACACGGTGTTCACCTCGTTGGGCTCGGCCACACACCAACTGCGCATCTACAACGAGCATAGCGACGACCTGAAAATCAGCTCAGTGCGACTGGTTGGCGGCGAGGCTTCCCCTTTCCGTTTCAATCTCGACGGCGAGAGCGCCACTGAGTTTTACGACAAAGTCATCCCCGCTGGCGACAGCCTCTTCTCGTTCCTGCGCGTCACCATCAACCCGAACGACCTGAACTCGCCGTTCGTCGTGGAAGACGAGTTGGAATTTGTCACTAATGGCAATACCCAGGTTATCAAGCTCTTGGCTTGGGGACAAAACGCCAATTACATCGTCGCCGACAAGGTGGTCACTTTGGGCAATGTCAAATATCCCTATCACATCGTGGCCGACAGCCTGCAAACCACGGTCTGGACCAACGAAAGGCCATACGTCATTTACGGCTGGGCGCTCATCAATTCCTATGGCACACTGAAAATTGAGGCAGGTACGCACGTCTATTGCCACCAAGACGGCGGCATCTTCTCGTGGAGCGACGGGCAATTGATCATCGACGGCACCGCTGATGCGCCTGTCGTCGTGCAAGGCGACCGCTTGGAACCTTATTATAAGGACACCCCTGGACAATGGGGACAAATCCTGATGATGGACGGTCGCGCCGGTGCCGACCATCGCGTCAGCCATGCCATTATCCGCAACGGCACTATCGGCCTCAACTGCCAGTCGGCGCTGAAAGCAACCGAATGCGCCCTGCGTATCGACAACACCATCGTCGAAAACCAAAGCACTGCGGGGCTCTACTCCATCCTCTATGCGGTGGAAGCCAAGAACTTCGTCATCGCCAACTGCGGCAGTGCCAATGTGTGGGCCTTTGGCGGCGACTACCGCTTTGTGCACGGCACCATCGCCAACTACTGGTCGGCTAACGAGCACAGCAAGAACGTAGCAGTGTATATTTCGAATTACGCCCTCGACGAGAACTACCAGCCATTCTATTATCCTTTCAACATAGAGATGGACAACTGTATCGTTTTCGGCAAGCAGGAAGACGAATTCGTCACCCAGTTCGGTCCCGATGCCGACTCCACCTTCCTTTTGGACCACTGCCTTGTGAAGTCCGAGAAATTCGCCAACGGTACTTCGGGATTCAACCACTGCATGTTCAACCTGGAACCCTATTTCGCCAATACGGCCAACGATTTCCATATCGACAGCATCGCCTCGCCCGTCATCGGCACAGGCAACCCATTGTTTGGCAACGAATTGCCTTACGATTTGGATGGAGTGTCACGCACAGGTTCGCCCGACATAGGGGCATACCAATATGTGCCAAGATGATTGGACATGGTTTGGGAGACGCATGCAATGCGTCTCAACAAATCAATAAACGACTTTGGCTTTCAGGGTTTTCTTGTTGCCCACACCGTCGGTCACCACGACCTTCACGTTGTTGGTGCCTGCCTTCATCTTCTCGTCGAACTCGTAGTACAGCAAGGCATTCTTGGCGTCATACTGGCCTAAGACCCACACATCGTCCAAATAGATGTCGTAGGTCTCGATGCCCGTCATGTCGTCAGAAATCTTGAAGCGCAGCGACTTGAGTTCCCTCACCGATTGGCCATCCTTGAAGTTGGAAGCCTTCACCACAGGAGCCACTGAGTCGATCTTCAGCGTGTATTCACCCATCGTGAACGTGGTAGTCTCCACGCAGCCATTTTTCAGCTTGCCGCCCAACGAGCTGACCTTGCCATTTTTGTCGATATTGGCGATATAGAGCCTGCTGTCGCCAGCCCATTCCTCGCGGGGACGGAGTTTGACCGTGAACTTCTTGAATGTCGTCATTTCCTCGTCGCCAAAGCGATAGATGCGCGAGCAGCAGCCTTTCTCATCGCGTTGACCCGTCTGTATCCACTCGTCACGGAAAAGCGTGTTCTTCTCCATCGTCACTGCGAAATCCTCAATCTCAATAACCGAATTCATCGAGCCGTCGGCCTTGACGAAATACTCGCTGCGGCGGTGCATGGGAGGCTCCACCTCGACGGGCTCGGTGCCCACCAACTTGAACCTTGCCGTCGACGAGTTGCCCGCATAGTCGCTGATTTTGAAGCACACGTTGACCGTGTCGCCCTCTTCGACATGCACGATGCCATTGGGCTTCTTGATCATCCGCAACTTGTTGTTAGGATCGGTCTCGGTGCGCACATAACTCGACTTCTTTTGTTTGTAGTGACGGTAGTCGAGCAGGCTGTTCACATAGCGCGGCTCGTCGTAAGAGAAGCTGTCGGCCTTCACCTGGAAGGCGAGTTCGTTGTCCAAGAAAAGCTCATAAAGAAACGGGCCGTCCTTGTTGGTGGCGGCGCCCACCTGGTCGTAGGTGCAGACGCCAAACGAGATATCGCCATAGGCGTATACGATGGGACGGTCCTTAAGCGTGTATCTGCCATTATCGCCCGCCATAGCGAAATACATAGGCTTGGCACCTCTTTCAACCGTCGAAACGTCGCCCAAAGGATACACCGCCACGCCTTGGATCAAAGGCTTCACGTTGTCCTCGATTTTCAGGCCGAAAAACATCGGATTGACCGGTTTCTCGCTCTCGGTGTGACGGATCTCGAAATGCAAATGCGGACCGCCCGAGCCGCCCGAGTTACCCGAATAGGCAATCAAGTCGCCCTTCTTGATGGGGAACTTGTCCTTCTCTGGAAAGATCTGCGAAGTGAACTTCTTGTGTTTGTATTGGTATTGCTTCACATATCTGGCGATCTCACCCGAGAAGCGCTGCAGGTGGGCATAGACTGAGGTATAGCCATCGTAATGCGTGATATACAGCACATTGCCATAGCCGTAGGGCGACACGCCAATGCGGCTCACGTAGCCATCGGCCACGGCATAGACCTTCTTCCCTTCCACGCCTTGCGTCTTGATGTCGAGGCCGGCATGAACGTGGTTGGGACGGATCTCGGCAAAAGTAGCCGACAGCTGAATGGGGATGTCCAACGGATTACGATACTGGGGAAACTTCTCTTGAGCCGACAGGCCGAGGTTAAGCATACAGAGCAATAAAACAAGGAATTGACACTTTTTCATAGTTGCAGATTTTCGTATTCAATGAAATCTTTTGATCCAACGGGATAAATTTGCGCAAAGATACATCATTTTTCCTTACTTTTGCCACCAATAAGAAATAAAACATGCGACGTCACACACGAAAAGAGCTATTTCACGAATGGTTAGGTAGGCCCTATATGCTACTCCTCTACCGACTATTGGCTATTTTGCTGGCAATCAGCATCAGCCGATGGATGCTCTATGTGTTCAACGCGCAGTTTTTCCATCAGCTGAACCTGCGTCAGGCCTTGGGACTTTATTTCAACGGCATGCGTTTCGACCTGCCCGTGGTCGTCGCCATCAACCTCCCCGTCATCATCTACTATTGTTTCCCCTCGCTGCGCATCTACAATAAAGGCCTACAACGTGCCGTCGACATCTATTACGTCGTGCTCAACTCAGTGGCCATTTTGCTGAATTTCATCGACATCATCACCTTCAGTTTCTTTGGGAAGCACCTCACCGTCGACTTCATCAAGGTGTTGGGCAACTCCGACGAGGTCTCATTCGGAATCATACGGCAAGTGTTGTTCGACTATTGGTATCTGTTGGTCATCTTCGTTCTTTTCGTGCTCGTCATCAACGTGGTGGCACAACACACCCAACTGCATTACAACGAGAAAGAGCAGAAGAGCAAATGGTATCTGCGACAATCCATCAGCCTGACGGTAATGCTCGTGATGGCACTCATTGCATGGCGTGGCGGATGGCAAGCCCAGCGCATCACCATGCAGACCACGATGGAATACACCGACCCACAAAACGCCCCCATCCTGCTCAACACCCCGTTTTGTCTGCTCAACACCCACGAGACGAAGCTGGAGCTCAGGGAAGACCCACCCGAAGCAGACTATTCGCCCATCCATACCGAGCTGGTTGCCAATCGCTTCCTCGTCACCGACAGCCTGGCTACCGACACGCTGCCTAGCAACCTGGTGGTTCTCATCATGAAGGGCATCGGGCAAGAAATGACAGGCTACTACAACACAAACAGACGCTATTCGCTCACTCCCTTTTTGGACAGCCTGTTATCCGAAAGCCTCACCTTCAACGGAATGGCCAACAGCCGCAGGAGTCTTGAGGTGCTGCCTTCCATCCTAGCCAGCATCCCACCTTTGATGGAGAACGACTTCGTCAGGTCGGACTATGCCGACAACGACTTCGACGCCTTCGCCCAGCACCTGCAGGGAAAAGGCTACAACACCATCTTCATGCACGGCGGCAAGAACGGCACCATGGGCTTCGACGAGTTTGCCCGCCGTGCCGGCTTCCGCAACTACTTCGGTCGCATCGAATACGGCGACGACGCTGACTATGACGGCCAGTGGGGCATCTACGACGGGCCTTTCCTTCAATACGCTGCCAACACGCTTACCCGCGTGCACCAGCCCTTCGCCACCGTCATCTACACCCTCTCGTCGCGCTATCCCTATAAAGTGCCCAAAGATTTCGAGTTGCCTGAAGAGAGCTATTTCTGGACCGGTTTCGAGAAGACCGTCTATTATGAGGACTGTGCCCTGCGCGACTTCTTCGCCAAGGCTGCCACGACGAGTTGGTTCGACAACACAATGTTCGTCATCACCTCCGACTACTCCAACAGCCAGCATTTCCAGCCCGAATACAGCAACGTCTGGGGCATGTATGCCATCCCCCTCGCCTTCTATTGGCCCAAGCACATCAAGCCACAACGGTGTGAGGAAATCGCACAACAGACCGACCTCGGGCCCTCCATCCTTGCCGCCTTGCAAGTCAACGACACCCTGCTCTCGTACGGGCGCAACCTGCTCGACAGCCTCAGCGTGCCTGCCTTCGTCAGCTATTTCAACCTCACCTACCAATATTGCGACGGCACCTATCTCGTGCAGTCAGACGGACGCAATCCCTTCGGCATCTACAAGCCCGTCCTCGACCCGCTGATGAACGACAACCTAATCGACCGTCTGCAGTGCTCCGACATCTTCGCCAAGCTATTTGCTGTCTTGGGCGATTACAACAAAAGAATGATTTTCAACGACTTAAAACCAACATTCGACACCATTCATGAAGCACAAGAGTGACATCAACGGCACCGTCTACTCCACCAACCCCGACTATGCCTTCGACTATGGCGAAGAGGAAACTGTGACCCTAAAGCCCGACAAGCAGAGCCTTCGTGTGATGCTCGACAAGAAACAACGCGGTGGCAAGAAAGTGACCCTTATTACAGGCTTCCAAGGCTCCGATTACGACTTGGCCGTGCTGGGCAAAGAACTGAAAACAGCCTGCGGCGTAGGCGGTAGCGTGAAAGACGGTGAAATCCTGCTGCAAGGCGACTTCCGTGAGAAAGTGCTGGACTTGTTGCTGCAAAAAGGCTATTCGAAAACCAAAATCAGCGGAATATGATTGAGAAATACCTAGAGATACTCAGACACATCGGTGAAGGGATGCACCTCTCACCCTCCCTCACCAATGGCATCGCAGGCGGCATTGCCATTGTTACACTTCTGGCCTTAGGCGTAGGCATTTTCTTCCTCGCCAAGTTCCTGATCAAGAAGACAATCTATATCATCATCCAGCGGACACCTTCGAAATACGACGATCTGCTCATCAAGAACAAGGTGCTCCTACGCATTTGCCTACTCATCCCTGCCATTCTCGTCAAGTACTACGCCGACGATGCTTTGCCCGACTTCCCTGAAACAGTCTACATCATCATCAAGTTGGCCAAAATCTACGAAATCATCGTCTACACCTCCATCCTCATCGCATTGGTCAACACAGCCCACGAGCTTTACAACTCGTTCGAGATGTCGAAGATCAAACCCATACAAGGCTTGGTGCAAGTCATCAAAGGCATACTCTATGCCGTTTGCGTGCTGCTCATCACGGCCTTTCTGTTAGGCAAGAGCGTCAGCACTATCGTCATCGGACTGGGAACGCTCTCAGCCGTGCTGATGTTGATTTTCCAAGACTCCATCAAAGGCTTTGTGGGCAGCATCCAGCTCTCCATCAATGACATGCTCCGCATCGGCGACTGGATCGTGACGGGTCCCGCCGACGGCACCGTGCAAGAGATCAACCTCACCACCGTAAAGGTGCAGAACTGGGACAACACCATCACCACCATCCCGACCTACACGCTGGTCTCGGCCCCTTTCACCAACTGGCGCGGGATGTCGGATTCAGGCGGACGCCGCATCGCCCGCAGCATCAACATCGACGTGAACACCATCCGCTACTGCACTCCTGAGATGCTGGAGAAATACAAGCATTACGCCCTGGTGAAAGACTACATCACACAACGCGAAGAAGACATCGCCGAATACAACAAAGCCAACCGCATCGACACGAGCGAGATCATGAACGGCCGCCAGCAGACCAACTTGGGCATCTTCCGTGCCTACATCAAGGCCTATCTGAACAACAACCCCAAGCTCAACCACAACCTCACGATGATGGTGCGTCAGCTGCAGCCCACCGAGTTCGGTGTGCCACTGCAGATCTATGCCTTCAGCAGCGACAAGCAGTGGATCAACTACGAGGAAATCCAAAGCGACATCTTCGACCATGTCATCTCCGCCGCACCTATGTTCGACCTCAAGATTTACCAAAAACGATAAACATGAATGCAGGGGTCGTCTTCACGGAGAAGTATTTAAAGCTGATGTTCAAGGAGTTGCGCGACGCCACGCCCGAACAGGTGGAGGCAGAACTGGAGCATTGCCGGCGCGAAAACCGCCGTCCCGTGCGCGTGCCGCGCTACTTCAGAGGCTTCTATACCGAAGACGAGAAATTCCTTGCCTCAACGGGCTTCGAAATGCAGGTGTTCAAGCACGAAGAAAAGCCGAGGTCCCTGAGCTCGTCGAAGGGCCGACCTTCACGACAACTCATCCTCTACCTCCACGGTGGCGCCTTCATCTATCCGCCGGTGTTTTTCCATTGGCGCTTCCTGCACGACCTCACATTGCGCACCCATTGCGACACGTTGATGCCCATCTACCCCAAGTCGCCGGAATACACTTGCTCTTCAACGGTTCAGACTTTGCTGGATTTCTATAAAAGCCTTTCGGCATCAGAAAAATACGGAAAAATCCACCTTGTCGGCGACTCGGCCGGGGCACACCTTTGCCTCGTCGTTGCCCAAGAGGCCCACAAAAACGGTTGGCAAAAACCTGCTACCACCACCCTGCTCTCCCCTTGCGTCGACCTCAGCCACACTAAAGAGAAAGAGATGCGGGCTTTGCAGGACAAAGACCCGATGCTCCAACTCGACCGTGTCATCACTTTGAACGCCGTCTGGCAAGGGGAATTGCCTGCCAAGCATCCTTGGGTGAGCCCCGTCTTCGGCGACTTCAGCGGCGTCGACAACCTCAGCGTCTATTTCGGCTCCAACGAAATCCTAAGGCCCGATTCCTTGTTCCTCAAGGAAACATATGAAAACTACGGAAAAGCTAGCCACTTCAAGGAATTTGAGGGCATGTTCCACACCTTTGCGATGTTCCCGATTCCTGAAGGGTTTGTGGCGGTCAGAGAAATCTCAGATTCAATAAAAAGACAATAACAGCAATTCAACATGCAGAAATTCAAAGACTTACTCAAAGACGAACTCAGAGGTTGGAAACCATTTGACATCATCTGGCTGGTGACGGTGAGCGTCATCATCACGGTGATGTCCATCCTGTTCAAATACGACAAAGCCGACCAATTCTATTGGATCCACATCGTGGCGGTGGCCTGCGGCATCATCAATGTGGTGCTGGGCGGCAAAGGCAAGCTCTCCAACTACCTGTTTGGCTTCATCCACTGCTGCCTGATGATTTACATCACACTGATTTCCAGACTTTATGCCGACTTCGGCGTGACCGTCTACAATTTCGTCATGCAGTTTGTGGGCTTCTTCACTTGGGCCAAAAACATGAACAAGGAGACCCACGAGGTGATGAAGGTCCACATGAGCAACCGCGCCAGACTATTGAGTTTGGCCATCATCGCAGTGGGCACGGTGGGTTTCGGTCTGCTGATGCAACACTTCACCAACGACCTGGCGCCCTTCGCCGACTCGGCCAAGGCCGTGATGCAGGTTGTGGCCATGATATTGATGGTCAGGATGTTCAGCGAGCAATGGTGGCTTTGGATTGCCATCAACTGCGTCAGCATCTTCATGTACATCAAAGCGGGCAATTTCCCCATCACGATGATGTACGTCGTCTATTTGGTCAATTCCATCATCATGTGCGTGCGGTGGGAAAAGGAAGCCATCAAGAATGATAAAGTACAATCTATTAAAATGAATTGAGAATTGAAAATTGAGAGTTTGTAATTGATGAACCAGAATAAAAATATCAAAATTACAGGGGCGTTGGCCGTGGCCCTTTCCGCCATGCTTTGGGGTGTGGACGGCATCCTGCTCACCCCGCAACTCTACAACCTGAACACCGCTTTCGTGGTCTTCGTCATCCACCTCTTCCCTTTCCTGCTGATGAACCTGTTCTTCTTCAAGGAATACAGGCACCTGAAGACCATGACGCGCTCCGACCTGCTCTATTTCACGCTCATTGCCCTCTTTGGCGGCGCTTTGGGCACCTTGGCCATCGTCAAGTCGCTGTTTTTGTTGCATTTCAACAACCTTTCCGTCGTCGTCCTTTTGCAGAAACTGCAACCTGTTTTTGCCGTCATCTTGGCGCGTGTCATCCTGAAAGAACGCATCAAGAGGCACTTTGCGCTTTGGGCGATTGTCGCACTGGTGGCTGGTTATTTCCTCACTTTCGGCTGGTCGCTCCCCGACTTTAGCACCGAAGGCATCACCACGGTTTACGCGGCCTTGCTGTCGCTGTTGGCGGCCTTCTCCTTCGGCAGCTCGACGGTGTTCTCCAAAAAAATCTTGGGCAATTATTCTTTCGTCAGCTCCACCTTTTTCCGTTACGGCTTCACGACGATCATCATGCTCATCATCGTGTTGTTCACGGACCATCTCGGCGACTTCTCGCAAGTGACGCAAAGGAATTGGCTCTTCATCGCCCTCATCGGCCTGACCACGGGATCGGGCGCCATCTTCCTGTATTACTACGGCTTGCGCCATGTGAAAGCCTCGCTGTCCACCTTCCTCGAACTGATGTATCCCATCACCGCCGTGGTGCTGGACTATTTCGTGAACCACACGGTATATTCGCCCGTACAATGGGTTGCGGCGGCGGTGATGCTGTTTTCTATTGTGATGCTAAATGCGGAGCGAGAGCACGTCAATTCTCCTCAGAAAAACATCACATAATAGATAGGCAAATAGGTGATTCCTTCTTCGGTGAAGACATTTCCATCATTGGAAAACACGTATGCCTTTTTTACATTGTAGTCCGGCGTCGTGACGAAGGTCGTCAGCGCACTGTGGACGGTGTAATCCTTGCCCGACTTCACTTCAATCGGCACCACCGACAACAGCATATCGCTTTCCACAAGGAAATCCACCTCGCCGTGCTTCTTGTTGTCGTAATAGAACAACCGATGCCCATGGGCGTGCAGTTCTTGTGCCACCACCGACTCATATACTGACCCCAAATTGATGCTTCTGATGTCGTCAAGCACAGCAGCCACATTGCGACCATACAGCAGTCCTGTCAAAATGCCCACATCATTGAGGTACAACTTCAAAAGGTTCTTCTGCATTGATTCCAAAAGCGGGAACTTGGGTTGCGAAACAGCCTTCACCTGCAAAGCTATACCCGCGTTGACCAAATAATCGAACTCTTCCAAATAGTCATCGAAACGCTTACCCTTCTTATTCTCGATTCGGTTGGCAAACACCCGTTTACGCTTGTTCTCGAGATTTGACGGCACGGAATCATACACGCTCTTGATTTTCAACTTGTTTGCAACATCATATTGAGAAGCATCTGCGCCATAATAATCATGCACTTCCAATTGGACGCGCCTCACCTCCACAATATCGGTCGTCGCCAAATAGGTGTTGACCGCATCGGGAAGGCCACCTACCAGCAAGTATTTCTTGAACAAATCAAGGATTTTGGAATGAAAACCCTCGTCAAGCGGCAACTCCTGCTCAAATTGTTTTTGAATGTGACCAATCACATCTTGGCCAATGCCATTAGCCATAAGAAACTCTTCAAAATCAAGGGGAAACATGTGGCTGACTTGAATGCTTCCAATGGGGATGGATACCGACTTGGCCAATGCCACTCCCAACAACGAACCACTGGCAATGTAGGTAAAACGGTCTTCGGCTTTCAGGAACTTCAGCATCGTGAAAATATGCGGATACGCCTGTATCTCATCAAGAAAGACCAAGGTGTTTTCCTTGTTGCCCAACCTGCCTTTGGCGACCGAACTCAAGCGGAAGTAGAAATCCTCAGTGGTTTTAACCGATTCAAAAAAACGCATTCCATCGGCATCTTCTAACAGATTGATTTCGATATAGTTGTCAAACATTTGCTGCCCAACATGCCGGATGATGAACGACTTCCCAACCTGACGTGCGCCATCAATGACCAAAACCTTGTTGGGCTTGTTCAAGCAATAGTCTCTGATTTCTTTTTCTATCTTCCTGAATAACATATATTTAACACTTTTTCCGTAGAAATCACACCAGAAAAACACACTTTTTCTGATAATTTCATGGGGCAAAAATACACTTTTTCCGAAAAATAGAACCTCAAAAATCACACTTTTTCCGAAAAAGAGGCTAAACTCACCGTATTTTGAGGACGTTTGCCGAGGTTTTGATGTGAAAACGAGAACCCTTATTTGAATCAACGAGAATATTGTTTACCTTTGCCGCATCAACAAAACAAAATAGACATGGAAAGCGAAATCAAAAGAATCTATTCAGGCTCGGTGGTCAATGCGGAGTTCATCGGCAGCGTGCTGGAGGAGAACGGCATCCAGTTCCTTATCCGTAACTTCCAAGAAGAAAGCCTTGTGGCGGGCTGGGCTGCCAGCACCATCAAAGGCGATGCTTCGGTGTATGTCTTCGACAAGGACTATGACAAGGCCATGCGGCTTTTGGATGAAATCCAAGAGGCGGAAATGGAGGATGAATAAGATTCAGAGCAAAAAAAGCCGAGAAAGTTCATTAGCTTTCTCGGCTTTTTGCGTTGACAATCTTCAACTTTAATTCCTGAAAATCAATCCATCGCCATTGACATCGACGATAATCGTCTTCGTCTTGTCAACGCTGTCGGCCAGAATCATCTTCGACAACGAGTTGAGCAACTCACGCTGCATCATACGCTTCACGGGACGCGCACCGTACTGCGGGTTGTAACTTTGCTTTGCGATGAAATCCACGGCGGCATCGGTGATTTCGATTTGGATGTCGTTGGCCGTCAGCATCTTCTGCACACTGCGGAACTGCATCCTCACGATGTCGGCAATTTGGCTCTCGTCCAAAGGCTTGAACATAATGATGTCGTCGACACGGTTCAGGAACTCAGGCCGCATGAACTGCTTCAATTGGTCCATCACCTCGTTGCGGGTTTTCTCAAAGACGGCCTCGGCGTTGGCCTCGGTCATTCCGGCGAAGTTCTCCTGGATGATGTTCGCGCCGATGTTGGAGGTCATGATGACGATGGTGTTCTTGAAGTCGACGGTGCGACCCTTGTTGTCGGTCAGACGGCCATCATCGAGCACCTGAAGCAGGATGTTGAACACATCGGGGTGCGCCTTTTCGATTTCGTCCAATAGGATGACGCTGTAAGGTTTACGACGCACAGCCTCAGTCAGTTGGCCGCTCTCTTCGTAGCCCACATAGCCTGGAGGCGCTCCGATGAGTCGCGACACGGTGTGACGCTCCTGATACTCCGACATGTCGATACGCACCATGGCGTTCTCGTCGTCGAACAGGAACTCGGCCAAAGCCTTGGCCAGTTCGGTCTTACCTACGCCCGTGGTACCCATGAAGATGAAGGAACCGATGGGTCTCTTGGCGTCCTGCAAGCCCGCACGGCTGCGGCGGATGGCATCGCTGACGGCGGTGATGGCCTCGTCCTGACCCACCACACGCTTGTGCAACTCGTCTTCAAGGTGAAGCAGCTTCTCACGTTCGCTTTGCATCATCTTGTTGACCGGGATGCCCGTCCAACGAGAGACAATCTCGGCCACATCGTCGGAGCCAACTTCCTCGTCCACCAGCGGGTGGTCGCCTTGTGCGGCCATCAGGTCGGCCTTGGCCTTTTCGATGGCGGCCTCAGCCTCGCGAATCTTGCCGTAACGCAGTTCTGCCACACGACCATAGTCGCCGTCGCGCTCCGCGACCTCGGCCTGATGCTTGTAGGTCTCGATGTTATTCTTCTCTTTCTGAATGAGTTCCACATAGTTGCGCTCGGTCTCCCACTTGGCTTTGATGGCAGAGCGCTTGTCGTTGAGTTCGGCAATCTCCTTGCCCAACTCCTCCACCTTTTTGGTGTCGTTCTCGCGCTTGATGGCCTCGCGCTCAATCTCCAACTGACGGATGGCGCGCTCCACATCCTCCAACTCCTCAGGCACCGAGTCGATTTGCAGCCTCAGACGCGAGGCGGCCTCGTCAATCAGGTCGATGGCTTTGTCGGGCAGGAAACGGTCGCTGATGTAACGCACCGAGAGCTGCACGGCGGCGATGATGGCCTCGTCGAGGATTCGGATGTGGTGGTGGGTCTCATAGCGTTCCTTCAAGCCACGGAGGATGCTGATGGCCGAGGCCTCGTCAGGCTCGTCAATCAGGACCTTCTGGAAACGACGCTCCAGCGCCTTGTCCTTCTCGAAATACTGTTGGTATTCCTTCAAGGTAGTGGCACCTATGGCACGCAGTTCGCCACGGCTCAAGGCCGGTTTCAGGATGTTGGCCGCGTCCATGGCGCCTTCGCCACCGCCTGCGCCGACCAAGGTATGAATCTCATCGATAAACAGGATGACCTCGCCATCGCTGTCCACCACTTCCTTGACGACATTCTTCAGACGCTCCTCAAACTCGCCTTTGTATTTCGCGCCGGCGAGCAAGGCACCCATATCCAACGAGAACACGGTCTTACTCTTCAGGTTCTCAGGCACATCGCGGTTGACGATACGCTGGGCCAGACCCTCCACGATAGCGGTCTTACCCACGCCCGGCTCACCTATCAAGATAGGGTTGTTCTTGGTGCGTCGGCTCAGGATTTGCAGCACACGACGGATTTCCTCGTCACGGCCAATCACAGGGTCGAGCTTGCCTTGCTGGGCGAGTTCGTTCAGGTTCTTGGCGAAACGGTTCAAAGAGTCATAGTTCTGCTCGGCGTCCTGCGAGTCCACCTTCTTGCCCTTGCGGAACTGCTTGATGGCCTGTTCCAGTTCGTCCTTGCGGATGCCTTGGTCCTTCATCATCTGTGAGGCGCTGCCGTTGCTCTCGAAGATGGCCAGCAGCAAGTGCTCGATGGAGACATAGTCGTCGCCCATCTTCTTGGCCAACGCGATGGCGTCGTTGAAGGTCTTGCTGACCTCGGAGGAATAGTAAAGCTCGGTGCCGCTGCTGCGCGGTTGCGAGTTGATGGCTTGGTCGAGGGCATCATTGAGTCGCGCGATGTTGACGCCCAGCTTCTTCATCAGGTTGGGCACCAAGTAGTCGTCACTCAAAATCATACCCTTCAGCAGGTGGAAGTTCTCCACGGTCTGGCTCTGGTGCGACTGCGCAATCTCCTGAGCCTTCCCGATGGCTTCCTGCGATTTGATTGTGAATTGGTTGATGTTCATATATTTAGCTCCTTTCTTATTTCATTTGACACGGGACTGCGAGACGCGAGACGCGGGACAATCTCGTGCCGTGCATTTCGCGGTCACGCGCCACAAGTCATCAAAATTTTTGCCAACGGCTCGATGGGGAAACAAAGTCATAAATAATGACAAATTGACATAAAATCAACTAATTACGATTTGGTTTCATGACAATTTGACAATAAAAAGCGGTGCGTTTGTATGGGTCAATCCAAGGCCTCGGCCTGCCGCTTTCTGTCATATCGTTCCTCGGTGGCAGTGATGCCCAAAAACACAGCGGAAACAAAACCTCTCACTTCCTCCGCCAGAAGCTCCGTGTGAAAAGCAACAATATAGTGAAAATCTCCAGACGGCCCACCAGCATATCGAACGAAAGCAACCATTTGGCAGCCAAAGGGATGGATGCAAAATTGCCGCTCGGGCCTGTGATGCCAGAACCCGGACCGTAATTACTGAAACAAGTCAGGAAGGAGATGGCGCCTTCTTCAAGCTGCATCCCTGTAGCGGTAAGCACCACCACATTGACTATGAATACAATGATGAACAACGAGAAAAACGAAAGCACGCGCTTTAGGCTGAGCTCGTCGACATTCTGCCCCGACACCTTGATGTTATACATACTCGACGAGTGAATCAATTCCTTGATGGTTTTCTTGACATACTTGAACAACACGATGACACGCACCATCTTGATGCCACCACTGGTGGAGCCGGCACAGCCACCCACAATCATCAAGACCACCGTGGGGATGAGGAAAAGCCTGCCCCACATATCGTAATCGAAATTGCTGCCCTGGAAGCCCGTGCTCGAAAGCAAGGCCACCACATGGAACAATGAGGTGCGTACCCGCTCTCCCATCATTGTGGGATGCGAGGCCAACTGCTCGTCGGTGAAGACATTGAAGCGAGGGGCGAAATAGAAGCGCCCGACAAACAACAAAGTGAAACCCAAGATGGTCAACAAATACCAACGCAGCTCCTCGTTGCGCCGGATCACGTCGAAACGCCCGTTGAACAGGAAATGGTACATCGCAAAGTTGATGCCCGACAACAACATGAAAAAGATGCAGACGTACTCGATATAATGCGACTGGAAATAGCCGATGCTCGCCTGATGCGTGCTGAAGCCGCCCGTCGCAATGGTCGTCATAGCATGGCAGACGGCATCAAACCTGTTCATCGGACCCAAAGCATAGCAGATGGCGCAAAGCACCGTCAACACGATGTAGATGATCCACAGCAGACGCGACGTGGCCCCCATGGTTGGAGCCAGCTTCTCCACGCTCAGGCCTGGTGCCTCAGCGGCGAAAAGCGACATCTTCTTGGAGCCTTTGGCCACCGACGGGATGAATGCCAAGGTAAAAACCACCACACCCAAGCCACCCAGCCATTGCATGATGCTGCGCCAAAACAGGATGCCGTGCGGCTGCACGTCGATGTTGTTGAGCACCGTCGCACCCGTCGCCGAGAAACCCGACATGGTCTCGAAGAACGCATCCGTGACATTGTCAACCGTGCCATACATCAGGAAGGGCAGCATGCCGAAAGCGGAAAACAGCACCCACGACAAGGCGACCACCATGAAAGTGTCGCGGATCTGCATGGTACTGCGCTTGGCCATATTGCCGATGTTGTAGAGCAGCAAACCCAAGGCTCCTGTCAGGCCGGCCGTGAGGAGGAAACATTTCATGTCCGTCTCCCCCGCCACGCGCTGGTAGTGCCAAGCCACTGCAGCGGTCAGCAGCAGGGCTGCGGTCTCAATCAGCAGCAGGACACCAAAGAGTTTGCTTTTCATTGTATATTAATTCCACGGCTGTGCCCAGCCGTCGCCGTAATCGAAGTCGTCGTCTTCGTCATCAATTTCCTTATACGAATGGTCGTCGTAAGGCTTCAGCCAATTCCTGAACCTAACGGCAGGAATGGCCGTAATCTCGCCCTCCGACTCAGGCGAAACGGCGATGTCGATGTCGTCGCCCGCCAACTCCTTGAGCCAATGTCCCAGCTCAGAGAAGCCCATGTCGGTCACCGAATAGCCTTCCCAGTCGCCCTGGGCTGCCTTCAGAGCCAAATCCTCCGATTCCCAAAGCGGGATGTAGGGTTCACCATCGTTATCCTCAAGCATGGCAAAAAAGCCTTCCTTGGCCTCCAACAGCCACACCTTGCGCGATTCCAAAATGGCATTCAAGAATTTCTCCAGCTTCTCCATGATTAGCGTCTCTTTTGCTGTTGTTGTAACTTGGCTTGTTGCTTTTGGGCTTCCTCCAAACGTTTCTGGAAGTTGCTCTTTTTCTGCGGTTTCTTCTTGTTGGCCTCGATGGTGGCACGCACCTTGTCCTCATTAATCATCTTGCGGAAGACGAACATCTGGATAAAGGTGATGATGTTCACCAACATATAATAATAACTCAGGCCTGACGAATAGTTGTTGAAAATGGCGAAGAACATGATGGGCATCAGGTACATCATCCACTTCATGGGCTTCATCTGCGGGTTGCTGCTGTAGTCCATCTGTTTGTTGTTCACCCAAGTGTAGATGAGTGTGGTGATGGTCATCAGGATGGTGAACAGACTGAGGTGGTCCATGCCGAGGATTTTCTGCGGGAAGGTGACGATGCTGTCGTAGGTCGAAAGGTCGTCAGCCCAAAGGAAAGGTTGCTGACGCAACTCGATACTGGCCGGGAAGAAGCGGAAGATGGCGATGAGGATGGGGAACTGCAGCAAGGCGGGCAGGCATCCCGAAGCGGGACTCACGCCAGCTTGCCGTTGTAGATTCAAGATGGCCTGTTGTTTCTTCATCGCGTCCTCTTCCTTGGGATATTTCTCGTTGATGGCATCCATCTCGGGTTTCAGCACACGGGTGATGGCCGACGATTTGTAGGACTTGAACGCCAAGGGGAACAGCAAGGTCTTGATGATGATGGTCAGGATGAGGATGACGATGCCATAGTTCCAACCGTATTGGCTCAGCCAGTTGAACACAGCGATAACGCCATAATTAATCCAACGGATAAGGAAGAAATTACCCAAGTTGATTTGGTCTTGCAGACCGATCTTGTAGCTGCGTAAAGTCTTGAAGTGGTTGGGACCGAAATAGAGCTGCATCGGGATGAGGTTGGTCTCGGCATTCACATTATAAGGCACCTCGATGTTGGCCGACATCGACTTGTAATAGCGCGGGCTATTGGAACGACGGGTCTGCATGGCCATCTTGGCATTCTCAAAACCGTCCTTGGCCACGATGACGTTACAGAAGAAACGCTGCTTGAACGAGATCCACTTCAGCTTGTTGGTGACCGTCTGCTCGCTGTCCTTGTTGACCACAAGGTGGTCGACGTCCTTGTCGTTGCGCGAGCGATAATACACTGATTCATCGGCAAAACGGTCGGTGCTCTTCTCTTGTTTCATCAGGTCGACATCCCAGTCGAGGGTCATATAGTCGGCATTGTTGGCGATGACATCGCGCAGCCCGACGGTCCGGATGTCGAAGCCGAGCATATAGTTGTCGTATGGAATGGTATAGACGAACTCGATATACTTGTTCGGATCATCGGTTAACAAACGTTGGCTGAATACGATGCTGTCGCCTTCAGCCACCATCATGTCACCTCCCGTATAAGGCTGTCCATTCAGATAAGGCTCAAAGTAGAACTGCGAGGTGTTGACGATGCGGTTTTGGGCAAAAAACGACAAGTCGAACATGGCCGTCTCAGGGTCAAAAGTAATCAGCGGCAGCGAGTCGTAAGTCTTGTAGTCCTTCAACTCCACCTGCTTCAGGAAACCGCCTTTGTTGCTGAAGGTCAGCCTTTGCAGCTGGTTCTCGATGGTCCACGTCTGTTCAGCGCCTTCAGCCGAAACGGCGAAAACGCCATATTTGTCACGAAGCGCATTTTGTTTCTGCATTGCGATACCCACCGAATCCATGCCTGCCGAAACGCTGTCCGCTTGCAAAGCAGCCAACTGCGCATCGGCCTTTTGGCGTTCGGCCTGACGGATGGAATCCAAGGCCATTTCTTCCAGCCGCACGCGACGGATAGAGTCTTGAATACGCTGTTGCTCAGCCAGTTGCTCCTTCGACGGGGTCATGAAATACATCCAGCCGAAGAGGATGGCCGCGATGAGGATAAAACCAATTAATGTGTTCTTATTGTTCATTGGGGATACTATTTTTCAAATAAGCTGCAAAAATACGAAAAAAAGTGTCCCGCAGGACACTTTTTTCAACGAATACGGTTTTGTAGCCTTCGGAAACTATTCCTTCATCACCTTCTTCACGCACCGTTTCCCTTCGGCATCGGCAATCTCGATGAAGTAAACGCCACTTGGCAGGCTTGCCATGTCGATTTGCAGTTCGTCGCCGTCGCCGCTGACGCTAATGATATGTTGTCCAAGCATGTTGACCACCTCGGCACTGCGAAGGCCCTTGCCCATAACGGTGACAAGGCTATTGGTGGGATTAGGCGCAACGGTGATGCCGTAGACCTTGTTTTGTTCGTCAACGCCTGTGATGTTTGCTGTGGCGCAAACGAGCTCCGACTCCTCATCGCCGTAAACCGCCGTGACACAGTATTCCACATCCGTGTTCTTTGAAAACTCGGTGTCGGTGAAATAGGTTTGGAACGTGTAGGGGATTTCGGCTATCATGGTACCATCGCGATAAACACGATAACCTGTCAAAGCATCGCCTCGGTGGGCCGCCTTTGCAACACGACCTTCTTCGCTTTCCAGCACTGTTGAAATCATAAAATTACCATAATAATATCCCGTCGTCATCCAACCCTGATTGGGATTATACTCAATCAAATCACCTTTATTATGAGCCACTGGCTTATCATCCATAGGAAGGAAATAACCCCCAGGTGCGTATGCCTTGTAACCCATAAAATACTCTTGCCCGTTTTCTATGTATATGTCTTCATCAATTGCAACAGAAGTCCATCCTTGCAGTATCGGATTTTCAACAACTTTGCCATAAACCAATGAATAGTTTTCCAGTGTGCCCTTCCAGATTCGAATCTCATAAACATCCACTTCTCGCCACGGAATAATCGACACCGATTTTATCTTCCATCCGATAAGCCCCTCTAAGTCTCTTTCTTCGTAACGATGAGCCACGCTCCAATTACATTCTCCGCAAGGGCCTCCCCACTGATCGTATACATTCCCAATACTCCATGAAAGACTTTGTTCGTTTTGCGGCTCAAACGATTCAGGATAATACCAATTGAGAGAAATAGTATCGTTTTCGCCAACTGAAATCTCCAAGTTTGAGACCGAGGGGAGATCTATGCTATAGCATCGCTCCTTTGGCATTAACGATAGTGCATAATCTGTCTGTCTTTTATATAAAACTTCAGATTCAGGCTTGTATTGTGTTAACCTTCCCACGGACTTTTCGCCTATAGTTTCCATCCTCAGATACAAATCCCCAAGGTCAATGGCGGCAAAGATACTGTCATTGAAATTCGTTGAGGGGCTGGTCAAGACTTCCTCGTACCACGAAATTGCTTCAGTGAAGTTTTCCATTTTTTCATCACATTTGTTGGCCAATGAAGAAGCGAGGTGTAACAAAGTCTCGTCAGCGGCAATAGTGCTGTTTGTCAGATAATACTCTTTCAAAGACAGATAATCACCTTCTAATTGTGCTTCAAGTTGCAGAAGCGATTTCAGTGCCGTTTCCGCACTGACTGTCTCGGGGTGATTCTCCACTACTCGTTTATATGCCAGTTGTGCATCATCGTACGCCCCTGCCTCATTCAGCGAGTCGGCTTCGTCAAGCAGCATTGCGGCATCAACCCATTCATTATAACAATTACCCAATATCCATTCGGGATTGTACTCATAGGTTCCTCCGTCAAGACTCGTGTAAAGATGTGTGGAAGGCGAGAATCCGCTGCCCCAATAATTGTATTTTACATCAATGGAGCCTCTTACCGGCCATTCGCCTTCCCCTCCAAAAGCAACGTATGCATCGTGATAGACAAAAGGCGTGTTTCCGTAGTGATGAATGGCATTGTATCTGAACCTTTGTGGGACGCTACTGCCAGTCATATAAACCTCGTTGTTGGCGTTGTCATGGATGTATTGTGTGCCGCTTTCGAGTGTCGCGCCACAATTACCCGACAAGGAAGCAATGTTACAGTTGTTGAGCAACTTGATGCCGTAGCCGTTCCCATAGACGGTATTCATAGTAATGTTTCCCGACGAGGCATACAATTGGATTCCTGCCTGCAAACAGCCTGAAACAACGTTACTACTAACCTGTTTCCATCCCGAATTGCTTCCGCTATTGTAAATAGCGATGCCGTTCTTGAAGGCTCCCCCGCCATTGACCCCAATAGTACAACCACTGACTTTGTAATGGGCGAAACTCTTGATGCACACCGCATTGCTGATATTGCTACCATTGGATGTAAACGTACAATTGGTGACGATTGCTGTGGAAGATTGGTCTGATGTAGTATTATTCATTTCCAAAGGAGTGCCATCAAAATGACAATGGTCGAATGAAAGGTTTTGACTCGGCAAATCCAATGTGCAATTGATGAATGTAGCATTGCTAATGGCCAAGTCAACATTATTCTCAAAGATGATTTCAAGCGTTGCACCATCGCAGGCTTCGAAGGTCACGCCGTTGCCAAGTGTTAGAGAACCTTTCACGATGACGCGGCAGTCACCCCGTTTCGCAATAATTCGGACACTATCTGTAAGTCGCAGTGTGGCATTCTCTCCCACAATGATTTCGCTGTCGAACAAGTCTGTTCCGTACATATTAACAACAGTTGGCTTGTTCATTGTAACAGTAGTATTACCCGAAATGTTCACTGTCCGTCTTGCCACCAAATCTCTGTTGTATGTTCTGGATGAGGTAATAGGTTGGATAAAAGGCAACAACTCATACTTGATTCCAATAATTGTTGAATAATAATCTATTGAATATTCTGTACTATCACACTGCAATTCAAAGACTTCATTCCATCGGCAGTCAACCAATGAGAAATTCTTGAATTTGTTACCAATGGTATTCGATGTGTTGTAAGCTTTGATAAAATACTTTCCCGCATTGTCCAAATCGGGGAATAATGTGCTAAAATCGAAGCACAAGGCCAATGTGTCAGCTTCATTTATGCCTTGTAAGGTATTGTTTCCGCCTTGAGCGCTGAATATAGGATAATTTGTACCCGAACCTGTCATTTCCATATCTGATTGGTTTTTTGTAGCCAAATTAAAATAGAATGATTTTCGACGCTTATATTGGTGAGGATGAACCCATGTTGCATTTATAAAAACCGTCGGTTCACATTCCTTCACTGTGCAACAGAACGCCATGCGCCTATTATCCTGCAAATTGCGCATCAGTTTATATGGAAGCCAAATAAAACCTCCACTGCTCCAACTAGTTCCCCAAGAATTTGCCACTCTAAATGCGCCGTGTTCGTCTTGGTCAATATGACCATTATTGTTCAAATCGTAAAATATTTCATCATCATATCCAACAATGGTGACAACATGACCAGTTGAAGAGTCAGTGCCAAGTTGCGTAAATATCCATTCATTATTTGGCAATTGTGCCTGATTGGATTCCCCCGTAAGTATGGCGATTGAAGCCAAACCGCCAATGCTTCCCTCGCCTTCATTGTGATCATACAGCCAATGCTTCAAGGTGTCAAATGTATTGTAATTGTAAGGGTTAAAATGAATTTGATAAATACTGTCAACCTTTTGGTGAATGGCATCCGCATAACCTTCATGAGAAGACATCTAAAATAGAGCTCTTAAAGAATCTTGTTCCTTTGTACTAATACTATAGTTTCTCTCAAACACATCTGAATAGTAACGATTATACATTGGACATCCTACGGATTTAAGAAGTTTAAAACCATCCGTTTGATAAGTAAATCTATTATAGTCGCCTTGATTAACATAATTATAACAAAAAAGTGGGTGGTATAAGTTCTGTAAGTCAAGGGTGTCGAAATCTTGTCCCAAAGACCATGCTTCACCTGCTACAGCGTTCCTAATCCTATTCATTTCATACGTAAAAATGTATCCGACTTCTGACGCGAATGTACAGCAACTAATATATCCTTGGGAAAAAATAGGAGGAAAGAATCTTGAAGTATCATTGCGGACTTGTGATGGCAATTGTGTATTCATGGATGTGTCGCTTAAATGCAATACTGGTATGTCTTCGAACAGTCTATCTACAGCAGACAAACAATCTCCCGTAATCCAAACTGGTCCATCAGGGTCTGGATTAGCATTTATTTGTGCTTGAATCTGAATGCTCAGAAGCAGGGACATCACTAATAATCGGATAGCTTTCTTCATAGTATTATGATTTTTCTTATTGTAGTTTTTTCTTGTTCGATGATTTGAAGATAATAAAACCCACTGCTATAATCAGACACATTAATGGCAGAATTTGTACCAATAGAAAGAGTTTCCAATAAAACACCTTTACTTGAGAATATATTCAACAATGCATGACCCGAATAATGCTCAATGTTAAGTGTATTTGTGGTGGGATTTGGATAAACTGAAACACCTTGTTCGGCAATCTTTTCCGATGTTGAAAGCATCAACAGCAATTCGTCAACTGAATAAAGGCTTTTTAACAGATTTCTGTTAGTGTTGCTCTGCAATGTATATAAAAAACCATCTGCTCCACAAACAACCCGTCTGCCTCCCCATGGGCCGGAGAAAGCAGTGAAATCCTCTCCACCATTTAACGACAATAGCGTGTTTCCTCCGGAAAGTACCATAAGTTGGTCCTCAACAATGGAACCACCCCAAATGTTCATCATGCAAATCTCAGGTTCGTCTCGGTTTTGAACGATGGTTTCTGTAGGTTGATTTATGGGAATTTGTTCTTCTACCTCAAATCCATCGAGGCTACCCACAATCAGTTTTGAGGAGCGGTCACAATACAACAAAGAATAAAAAGGATAGTGCTGTGGATAATTCGGAATATGGACGCGTTCCCAATGTTGGCCGTGGTCGTTTGACCTAAACAGTCCACCTGCATCATAGCGACCTTCTTTATTGATATAGTAGGCCAAAGTTACAAAAAGTGTCTGTTTGGGAGTCATGACAATGTCCGTTGGATAGTCTAAATACCAGTCACCGGCAACACTGTAATTCCATGTTCTACCTCCATCATATGAATAGTCGATATAGGCGCCAGAAGTTCCTATGCGTGGTAATGCAAAGATGGTGTCATTACCAAAGAATCTCACTCGGTTAAACATCCAACCAGACATAGGCACCACTACGTTCTCCCAGGTATTCCCATCGTCTTCTGAAAAACATAAGTAATCACAATTGGAACCCAAACATAGTTTTCCATTTGGTGCAATGTCCATCGCTGTGCACTTGTGCCATGATACCGAAGGTTGCCATGATATTTCCCAATGTTCTGCATTGTCGTAAGACTTGTATACGCCCTTGTCCGTTGCAACAAAAATGACACCATTGGCATTTGCCGAAATGTCATAGTTGATACCGCATGTATCTGACAAAGTGTAAATCCTTTCCCAAAACGGTTCATTTTCGCGAGATGGGCTGATGTTTACTTGCGCCACACCGAAGCCTGCGAGGGAAAGCATCCCCATGAGAAATAGTAGTTTCTTCATTTGATTATTTTTTAGGTAAATGATGAAGCAAAGATACGTTTTTTTTCAGTCTTTTGAAATAATTTACGAAAAAAAGTGTCCGAACACTTTTTTCAACGAATACGGTTTTGTATCCTTTTGAATCTATTCCTTCATCAGTAGGAAATTTTCTCATTCAAAAAAACAGGACGCGGAACTTTTCCGCGTCCCATAGTCTTGAATCGTTCGCTGAGCTTGTCGAACTGCACGATTTTACATCAATAGTAACGATAGCTCTTCACTTGGCCGATGTGGCGGGCGAGGCGGACCACCTGGTTGCTGTAGCCGAACTCGTTGTCGTACCACAGATAGAGGATGACTGTCTTACCGTCGGCGCTAACCTTGGTGGCCGGTGCGTCGAAGATGCAGGCGCAGCTGTCGCCGATGCCGTCGCTGCTGACGAACTCGGTGTTGCTGCTGAAACGAATCTGCTCGATGAGGTTGCCCTCCAAGCAGGCCTTACGGAAGGCTTCGTTCACTTCCTCGACGGTGGTCTCACGCTCGAGGTCCAAAGCCAAAACAGCCAACGACACATCTGGAGTAGGCACACGCACGGCGTTGCTCGTCAGCTTGCCCTTCAGTTCAGGCAAAGCCTTGGCAGCAGCCTTGCCGGCACCCGTCTCGGTGATGACCATGTTCAACGGGGCCGAACGACCACGACGTTCTTTCTTGTGGTAGTTGTCCAAAAGGTTCTGGTCGTTGGTGTAGCTGTGGATAGTCTCGATGTGGCCCTTGATAATGCCGAAGTTGTTCTGCATGACCTGCAAGCCGGGCACGATGGCGTTGGTGGTGCAAGAAGCGGCGGAGAAGATATGTTCCTTCTCCAAATCGAGCGTGTCTTGGTTGACGCCGTAGACCACATTCGGGATGTCGCCTTTACCAGGAGCGGTGAGCAACACCTTGCTGACGCCCTTGGCCTGGAGGTGACGCTCCAACGACTCACGGTCGCGGAAAGCACCCGTGTTGTCGATGAGCAGCGCATCGTTGATGCCATATTGCGTGTAGTCGAGGTCCTCGGGGTTCTTGGCCTCCAAGAAGAGGATCTTCTGTCCGTTGACCATCATGGCATTCTCGCCTTCGATGGGCGTGCAGACGCCGTGGAAATAACGGTGCACCGAATCCGTGCGGAACAGGTTGATACGCTTGGCGATGTCCTCGGGCGAGTTCTTACGAGTGACGATGGCACGCACGCGCAAGGCATCGCCTCGACCCGCCATTTCCGTCATCTCACGGCAGAGGATACGACCGATACGGCCGAAACCGTAAAGAATCACATCTTGCACCTTGTTGCTGCGCGGAACGGCATCGATGATGTAGCTGAGCTTGTCGCGGACAAACGCCGTCACGTCGTTGTTATAGTTGTCATGCTCACTGGTCCACTCTGAATTGAGGCGACCGAGGTCGATACGAGCCGGAGCCAGGTTTTCGGCCAGCAAGGCTTTGGCGATGAGCAGCGAGTCCTGCACGCGCACGGGCTTGCCCAGCACGTTGGCGGCACGCAAGTGCTTGTTCAGGATCTTGCCCGAGCCACGGTTGACCAACAGCGAGCGCAACATAATGAGTTCCACCGACTTGTCATACCAAAGCTTACCAACGATGTTGATGAGTTCATTGGCGGCCTTTTCGTTTTCATTCCAAGCCTTCAAAGAGGTTTCGAAATTGTCGTTGTTCATGATTGAATTATTTTTATTCTACAAGAGGTTTTGTTGTGTTAACGTTTCGCAAAGGTAGGGATTATTTCCAAGCAACCAAGCGAAATATTAAAAAAAATGTTTTTTATGGTCCAAAAGGTTGAAATAAGCACCTATTTTGTAATTTTGCGCCAAATTTTGAAGCGATGGAGAAAAGCGACTGTCTATACGATGCCTATCTGAGCATCCTCAAAGAAGAACTCGTGCCCGCCATGGGTTGCACCGAACCGATTTGCCTAGCTTATGCCGCCGCAAAAGCGAGAAAAATATTGGGTTCGTTGCCTAAGAAGGTGGAAATCGAGGCCAGCGGCAACATTATCAAGAACGTGAAGAGCGTCATCGTGCCCAACACCGACGGCATGAAAGGCCTGAAAGCCTCCGTGGCGGCAGGCATCGTGGCCGGCAAGCCCGAAAACGTGCTGGAAGTCATCGCCGACGTCAGACCCGAACAGAAAAAAGACATCGCCGATTTCCTCGAAAACACGCCTATCACCGTCAAGCCGCTCGACTGCATCGCTCGTCTCGACGTGACGGTCAGCCTCACCGATGGCGAACATTCCTCGAAAGTCAGGATTGCAGGACACCACACCAACATCGTCTGCATCGAAAAGGACGGCGAGACCTTGTACGACTGCCCCTGCGCCGACACCAACGCCAACATGACCGACCGCGCTTGCCTCAAGATGGACAAGATTTACGACTTCGCCTCCACCGCCGACATTGAAGACCTGCGTCCTATCATCGGGCGGCAGATGGAGTTCAACAAGGCCATCGCCATGGAAGGCTTGAAGAACAACTGGGGCGCCAACGTGGGCAGCACCATCCTGCGGGTCGGCAGCGACATCCGTCAGAAGGCCAAGGCCTGGGCTGCCGCTGGCAGCGACGCCCGCATGAGCGGCTGCGAGATGCCCGTCATCATCAACTCGGGCAGCGGCAACCAAGGCATGACGGTGTGTCTGCCCATCCTCGCCTTCGCCGATGAGTTCAACGTCGACGAAGAACGCACCATCCGCGCCGTGACGCTGTCCAACCTCGTGGCCATCCACCAAAAGACTGGCATCGGCAGGCTCTCGGCCTACTGTGGCGCCGTCAGCGCGGGCTGCGCCTCGGGATGCGGCATCGCTTTCCTCTTCGGATATAGCCTCAACGTCATCGAACACACTTTGGAGAACGCCTTGGGCATGGCCGCCGGCATCGTCTGCGACGGTGCCAAGCCTTCATGCGCAGGCAAAATCGCCTTGGCTGTGGAAGCAGGTCTGCTCGGCTTCGAGATGAGCAAACACGGCGACAACCTACAGAGCGGCGACGGCATCATCGGCTGCGACGCTGAAGAAACCATCGACCACATCGGCCGTCTCGGCCGCAACGGCATGAGGGAGACCGACGTGGAGATTCTTAAGATTATGGTGGAGTAAATTCAGGCCTTGGCCATCAAGGCTTTCAGTGTTGAGGCGAAGTTCTCAATATCCTCCTCCGTCGTGTCAAACGCACACATCCAGCGGACGACATCGGCATCCTCGTCCCAATCGTAGAAGAAATAATGGTTTTGCAGTTCCTTCCAGACCTTGCGGGGCAGCTGGGCGAAGACACCGTTGGCCTGCACGGGATAGACGACCTTCACACCGGGGATGTCCTTCACAGCCTTGTAGAGCAACTGCGCCATGCGGTTGCTGTGCTCGGCGTTGCGACGCCATAGGTCGTTCTCGAAATAGGCATCGAACTGCGCCGCGATGAAACGCATCTTCGAGCAGAGCTGCATGGCCTGCTTGCGACGGTACTTGAAGTCAGGACAAAGGTCGGGGTTGAGCAGGACGACCGCCTCCCCCATCATCAGGCCGTTCTTGGTGCCTCCGAAAGAGACGGCATCCACACCGAGGTCGGTGGTCATCTCCTTGAAGGTGCAACCCAAAGCCACGGCGGCGTTGCCCAAACGGGCACCGTCGATGTGGACATACATGTTGTATTCTCGTGCCAAGCCAACCAGCGCCTTGATTTCGTCCAAGGTGTACAGCGTACCCAACTCAGTCGGCTGGGTGATGCTGATCACCTTGGGCTGCGAGTGGTGCTCAAAACCGAAACCGTGCAAGCGGGTCTTCACCAGCTCGGGCGTCAGCTTGCCGTCGGGTGCGTCGACCGTCAGCAGGCGGCAGCCCACGATGCGTTGTGGCGCGCCGCATTCGTCCACGTTGATGTGGGCGGTCTCGGCACAGACCACAGCCTCGTGCGACTGCGTCATGGCGTCGATGCACAAGGTGTTGCACCCCGTACCGTTGAAGGCGAAAAAGACACGCGCCTGCTCGCCAAACTGCTGCTTGAACCTCTGTTCAGTGGCAGCGCAGTATTCATCATCGCCGTAGGCCAAGGCGTGGTCTTGGTTCACGCGGGCGATGGCTTCCAAAACTTCGGGACACACGCCCGAATGGTTGTCGCTTCCAAATCCTCGTCTCATTATACCATCTTTTTTGCTTCTTCCAGAATCATGTTGGCGAAACGCTCGGCCTCAGCCTCCGTCTTGCCTTCAGAGTAAATACGGATGATCGGCTCGGTGTTCGACTTGCGCAGATGCACCCAGCCGTCCTCGAAGTCAATCTTCACGCCGTCGATGGTGGTCACCTTCTCGTCCTTGAACTTCTCGGCGAACTTGGCCAAAATGCCGTCCACATCGGTCGTGGGGGTCAGCTGAATCTTGTTCTTCGACATCACATAAAGCGGATATTCCTTCTTCAGTTCAGAGCATTTCACCTTCTTCTCGGCCAACTGTGTGAGGAACAAAGCCGTGCCCACCAAGGCATCGCGGCCGTAGTGCAGTTCGGGATAGATGACGCCACCGTTGCCTTCGCCGCCGATGACGGCCCCCACTTCCTTCATCTTCTCCACCACATTCACTTCACCCACGGCAGCGGCAAAATACTGTTGTCCATACTTTTGCGTCACGTCTCTTAAAGCTCTGGTTGAAGACATGTTGCTCACCGTCGGGCCTGGGGTGTGCTTCAGGATGAAGTCGGCCACGGAGACCAAAGTATACTCCTCTCCGAACAGTTCACCGTCTTCCTTGACGAAGACCAAACGGTCCACATCGGGGTCGACGACCACGCCGAAGTCGCAGCCTTGCTCCTTGACGTAGCGACAGATGTCGGTCAGGTTTTGTGCCAAAGGCTCGGGCGTGTGGGCAAACTTGCCCGTAGGCTCGCAATTGAGTTCCAACACTTCCTTCACACCGAGGGCTCGCAGCATCTTGGGGATGGCGATGCCACCCGTCGAGTTGACCGCATCCACAGCCACCTTGAAGTTGGCTTTTGCAATCACGTCCTTGTTGACCAAAGGCAGCTGGCAAACCATCTCGACATGTTTGTCCATCCAGCCGTCAATCTGCTGATAGCTACCGATTTCCTCAATCGGGACGAACTCGAAATCGTCCTTGGCCGCCACGTCGAGCAGCCAAGCGCCTTCGGCGGCGGAGATGAACTCGCCCTTTTCATTGAGGAGCTTCAAGGCGTTCCATTGGGCGGGGTTGTGACTGGCCGTGAGGATGATGCCTGCGTCGGCTTTCAGTCCCGTCACGGCGATTTCCGTCGTAGGTGTAGTGCTCAGCCCAATGTCCAAAACATCGGCACCCATGGCCTGCAAGGTGCCGCAAACCACTTGGTTGACAAGGAATCCCGAGAGGCGGGCATCGCGTCCGACCACGATTTTCGGTCGTTTCGCGCCACGGTGTTGGACGAATTTGACGAAAGCAGCGGTGAATTTCACCATGTCGATTGGCGTAAGGTTGTCGCCCGGCTGGCCGCCAATGGTACCACGAATGCCGGATATGGATTTGATTAAGGTCATATTGATAAGTTGTCAGTTGGTTATTGAATTGAAAAATCCAAAATGATGGGATAATGGTCAGAGCCTTTATACCGATACCGCTTGAAATTCAAGGGTGTTATTTGTTGGTCGGCCCAGATGTAATCGATGCGAAGCAGCGGCAACTTGCCCGCATAGGTCGGCTTGATGCCTCGCCCCACCTTGGTGAAGGTGTCCACATAACCCGCCTTCTGCATTTGGCGGTAATTGTAGGAAAGCGGAGGCTCGTTGAAGTCGCCGCACACGATGACCGGCGCGTCGACCATAGGCATTCCCTCCAGCACACGTTGGAGTTCGTCGCTCCGTTGCTCAAAAGCGTATTTCAATTTGTGGAGCATCTTCTTCCCTATTGTATCGAGCTTTTCCTGACGCTCAGGACCCATCAGAATGTCGATTTCGCTATCCGTGATCATATACGAAAGCAGGTGCACGTTGGCCACGTAGAACTTGCCTTTGTCGCCCGCGTCGACCGAGACCATCACGCCGTAAGTGTTCTCCTGACCGAAGCCCGAGTTCTCCGTCACCTTGGCGATGGGATATTTCGAGAAAATCACGTTGCCCCCGAAATTGATTTTTTTGTTGTAGTAAACATATTGAAATCCACTACCTTGAGCAAATTCTTCAATGCATTTGGGTCTCGACATGTTCGACTTGAAGCCCGAAAACTCCTGACAGCACAAGATGTCGGGGTTTTGGTCGCGAACCATGTTCATCACCTGATAGGCAAAAGTCTCGCTGTCCTTTTCGTCATCAACAGGCTTGAACATGTGGACGTTATAGCTCATAATGCGGATGCTATCGAACGCCTCGGACTTTTTTCCGTGAGAGAACGACTTGTTGAGGCCAGGAACGGCAATGGCCAGAGCCAACACAGCTATCCAGACCTTTTTTGACCACATCAGGAGCAGGAGCAGGAATACGGCCGCATTGAAAATGAAAATTTCCCAAAAGGCGAGGCCAAACAACGTCGTCCAGATGAAATGCTGCGGATTGACATAGGCATTGACGACACTCAACGCCATGGCTACCAATCCGATAAGGGCCAAAATGGTCAAGAGGAAAACCACCAATCTCCCGAAAAAGCCTCTCTCCTTTTTTTCCATATCACTTGCTGTTCTTAAATAGGTATTCTTTCTCCTCCGGTGTCAAACTATCGTAGCCGCTTTTGGCAATCTTGTCCAGAATCTCATCGATATTACGTTCTTTCTCAGCCCTTTGACGATTATATTCACCGTCGTTGCGCGGCACTTCTTCCTTGACTTCCTCATACGGAGTGTATTTCACACGATTCTTGCGCATCTTCTCCTTTTGGCTCCAGAACCAGCCCTTCCACTTCTTCAAATCAAAGTTGGGTCCCTGCAGGCCTTTCTTCCGCCAGTACAAAATCAGCAACAAGCCGAACAGCATACCGCCAAGGTGGGCGAAATGCGCCACATTGTCGACACCCCTAAGTCCAGTGATCAGCTCGATGACTGCGTAACCGATGACGAACCACTTCGCCTTGATGGGAAACAGGAAATACAAGTAAATCATGGAGTTGGGGAACATCATGCCGAAGGCCAACAGCAAGCCATAGATGGCTCCCGAAGCACCCACCGTGTTCATCATATTCAGATAGGTTGCCATCGGGATAATCTGGCTGCCGGTATTCACCGTGGCATAGTCGGACAATCTGACGGCAAATTCGATGTACTGCACCAACTCTTGACAAAGGCCGGCACCGATGCCGCAAACCATGTAGAACAGCAGGAAGCGCTGCGATCCCCAAAGGTTTTCGAGCGTGTTGCCGAACATCCACAAGGCGAACATGTTGAAAAACAGATGCCCGAAGCTGCCATGCATGAACATGTAGGTAATCAGCTGATAAGGCCTGAAATCACTTGCCTTGAAAAAATGCAAGCCTAATATATTGGTCAAATCGATATTGAAACGGCTTAAGGTGAAGGTAGCCAAATACATCAATGCATTGATAATCAACAGATGTTTCACCACAGGGGGCAGCACCCTAAATCCCGTTGGACTGTATTGTTCGTTCATTGGTTCTTGTTTAATCGTTTGTTGTCTTAATTACTGTTTTGCGTTTGCGGAGACGTAGCACGCTACGTCTCTACTGGTCATCCAAATTTCTCCATCAACTCCTCCATACCTATAATAATATAGACCTTCTTCCCATTGGGTGCCACCTCAGCCACGTTGCAGGCAAACAACTGGTCGACAAGGTTTTGCATCTCCATCTCACCCATTTTCGTCTGTGGCTTGATGCTCAACTGACTTGCCAAGGTCTTGGCGATGTTCAGTTTCCTATCCAACTGCAAATCAGTGCGATTGAGTTTATTGTTGTCCAAAATCTTTTCCAGCAGCATCACTGCATCGCAGCCAGCGGCGTCGGCAGGCGTGCCGTTAATCATAAAGGTGGTCGGATTGACTTGCTCAAGCACAAAGCCGATGCATTCCAGCTCAGGCAACAGCTCCTTCAGCAACGACGCGTCGTTCATATTGAGCGTCAAGGCCTGCGGAAACAGTTCCTGCTGCGACATGCCTTTGTTGCCTTCCAGTTCCTTCAGATACTTCTCGAAAAGCACCCGCGAATGCGCCAAATGTTGGTCGATGACAAGCAACCCCGACTTCACCGTCGTCACGATAAATGACTGGTTAAGTTGCAGATACTGAACATTAGGTTGGGCATTATCCAGATGCTCTTGGCTTTCTTGTGGCAAGTCGGTGCGCTCACCGTAGAGCAGACGCCAGTCGCCCGGGTCCTTATTTTCTCGTTGATAATTCTGTTCGTAGCGTTTCTCATGCGGCCCATATTCCTTGCTGAAAGGGTTGAAATTGGGGTCGATAGGCACATTGGGAATCGACACGGGGAAAACTTGCGAGACCATACCCAGTTCGTTGTTAAGGTCGGAAGGCGTCTCGAAGTCGATCATTGGAGAGAGGTTATGTTGACCGATGGCTTTGCGCACGGCAGCATGAAGGATGGCATACACCAGCTTGACATCCAGAAAGTTGACCTCAGTCTTCGTCGGATGAATGTTGATGTCGATGTCGGCAGGGTCGACTTCGATATTGAGAAAATACCCAGGAAAACTGTCTTGTGGAATCATCTCCATAAAGGCATTCTCGATGGCGTGATGCAGATAGGCATGTTTGATAAAACGCTTGTTCACAAAGAAATACTGCTCACCGCGGGTCTTCTTGGCAAATTCCGCCTTGACGATATAGCCTTCGATGCGCACACGGTCGGCTTCCTGGTTGACGGGCAGCAGCCGCTCTTCGTAACTGTTTCCAAACAAGCCCATAATGCGTTGCTTGAGGTTGCCGGCATAGAGGTGAAACAACTCCTTGCCGTCGCTGATGAGTGTGAAGCCAATCTCGGGATTCATCAGCGCGACACGGGTGAACTCCTCCACGATGTGCCGCATCTCGGCTTGGGGCGACTTGAGGAAGTTGCGTCTGGCGGGCACATTGAAAAACAAGTTCTTGACCGTGAAAGTGGTGCCAGGTTGCATGGGTACCAGGCTTTGTTCCTTGACCACTGAGCCCTCGTTGACGATGCGTGTGCCTACCTCATCTTCCTTCCTGCGGGTCTTCAGCTCCACCTGGGCGATAGCCGCTATGCTGGCCAAGGCCTCGCCTCGGAAGCCCATCGTGCGGATGGCAAACAAGTCCTCAGCCTTACTGATCTTCGATGTGGCGTGACGCTCGAAGCACAGGCGGGCGTCGGTCTCCGACATGCCACAACCGTTGTCGACGACCATAATCATGGTCTTACCTGCGTCTTTCACAACCAGGTCAATTTGGGTGGCGCCAGCATCCAATGCGTTCTCCATCAGCTCCTTGACGGCCGATGCAGGCCTTTGAATCACCTCGCCGGCCGCAATCTGGTTGGCCACGCTGTCGGGCAGCAACTTGATGATATCCAGCATAGAAAATCTTTATTTTCCAGAGATGCCTCTGACGATATTCTCCATGAGGGGTGTGCCAAAAACAAGATAAAACACCAACACGACGAACACGCCTAGGACGATCCTACGAATCAGTTTGGCCTGCTGTTCTTCCTTGGTTTCCTCGTTTTTGGGTGCACTCCAGCTGCGGCGCATCTTCATCCTAAGCTGTTCCTCATGGGTGAGCTTGGAATCGAGACCACGCTCCGCCTTTTTTTCTTCCCAAGCCTGCTGGTCGGGGTCGTAATAGCGGGGCATATAGTTGAATTTCTTTGGGTTATGTCGATAAAAGAATGCCATAGTCGCGAATTATTAGGGTGCAAAGATAACAATTTCCGCTTACAGGGCATCATCATCCCCAAAGTCGCCCGAGGTGTCGAGGTCGTCGTCGGAGACCACTTGGTCGCAGTCGAGCGAGGCGCGTTTGCCGTTGCAGGTGGCTTCCAGTTCGTCAATCATCGTCTCCAGTTGGTCGGTCTCCGTCTCGGGAATCGCAGCTTCGATTTTGAGGTTGTCGACATCGGAGCGCAGACCCAACACCGCAATGTGGAGCATCTGCAACTCATCGCAATCGTCGGTCCCAGCAATCTGTTTCTCAATGTCTTGCACTTCAGTCTGCATAGCCTTGAACTCTTTCGAGATCCGGTCGCCACAAGAGGCGAAAGCAAACGTCAATGTGGCCAGAATTCCAATTACCAAAAGTCTTTTCATGATGGGTTTTGTTTTTCAGGCTTCAAAGATACGCAAAAAAAATGAGACGACGGCCAAAGTTTTTCGCTAAAGGTTCACCTCATATTAATTAAGGTGGTTTTTGGCGCCAAAAATCCGCTTAATCGCATTACAACCTTAACTGAATCAAACGATTATAAGTTATTAACAACAATTGTTGATTTTTTTTCAAAAAAAATCGGAATTTTGCCTCAAGAAAAAGGATTGGCATTTCAGGGGAAAGCCCTATATTTGCACGGTCTTATAGTGAGATTTAAATGAAAACGAACAATACAATCAACTCAATTATTAACATTAAATTATTATCTATGAAAAAGTTACTTACTTTTTTCGTGGCTATGATTGCCTCCATTAGCTTGATGGCCCAGGTGACCACTTCGAGCATCAGTGGAAAAATCACGGACAACAACAAGAGCACCCTTCCGGGCGCCACTGTCGTTGCCACTCACACCCCCTCTGGCGCACAGTACTACGCTGTGGCCGACGCCAACGGTGCCTACCGTTTGCTCAACATCCGCCCCGGTGGTCCCTACACCATCGAGTTCCGTATGGTCGGTTTCCAGACGGTGAAACAAGAGGGCATTACTGCCACCTTGGGTGAGACCAAGATCCTCAACGTTCGCATGAACGAGGAAGCCGTCGGTTTGGGCGAAGTCGCCATCGTGGCTGAGGCCATCTCGAACGGCATGGACAGCGACCGCGCTGGTGCTACCACGACCATCAGCAACGAGCAAATCACCCAGCTGCCCACCATCAACCGCAGCCTCAACGATGTGCTCGCCCTGACGCCTCAGGCTGCCACCACCTCCAACGGTCTGGCCATCGGCGGCGGTAACTACCGTTCGTCGTACGTCACTGTCGACGGTGCCGCTTTCAACAACGCCTTCGGTATCGGCGGCAACCTGCCTGCTGGCGGTAGCCCCATCTCGTTGGACGCTCTCGAGGCCATGACGATCAACATCACGCCTTTCGATGTGCGTCACAGCGGTTTCACCGGCGGTGCCATCAATGCTGTTACCAAGAGCGGTACCAACAACTGGCATGTCAGCGTGTATGATTACTTCACCAACGATGGTCTCATCGGTACCAAGTACGGCGTGAAGGACGAACTCGGCAACTATCCCGACCGTCTGAAGCTCTCCAGCTCGCTGGACAACACCGTTGGCGTGAGCGTTGGTGGCCCCATCGTGAAAGACAAGTTGTTCTTCTTCGTCAACTTCGAATACCAGAGCGACGTCGACCCCGGCCAAAACCATTTCGCTCGTGAGAGTGCCGACGACGAGTTTGGCGGTGGCACCCAATACAACCGTCCTACTGTCGAGAAGATGGAAGAGATCAGCAACTACCTGCAAAAGACCTACGGTTACAACCCTGGCCGTTACCAAAACTACAGCGCCAGCACGCCTGACTACAAACTGTTGGCCCGCTTAGACTGGAACATCAGCGACAAGGACAAGTTCAACATCCGCTACAGCTTGGTGAAGAACAAGTATTCGACCGCTCCCTCCAGCTCCATCAACCCGCTGGCAAGCTCGGTCTATAACCGTAACACCTACGGCCGTACTTCAGAATACGCCTTGTATTTCGAAAGCAGCCGTTACTTCCAAGAGCAGAACTTCAGCTCCGTCGCCGCCGAATGGAACCACAGCTTCCTGAGCGGTCGTGGCAACAACATGCTGCGTGCCACCTATTCGCACCAATACGAGCCTCGCAGCTTCGTGGGCGATCTCTTCCCCACTGTTGATATTCTTGAGCCTCTTGAGGATGGCACTCCTGCCGTTTACACCTCATTCGGTCCCGACCCGTTCACCTATGGCAACCTCCGCGACGTGCAGACTGCCGTTGTGACCGACGAAGTGAGCTACCTCACCGGTATCCACAACTTCACCCTCGGTGCCCAGTATGAATTCGACAACACCAAGAACGGCTTCATGCAAGGTGGCGCTGGCTACTATGTCTACAATTCATGGGAAGACTTCGTCAACAACGCCAATCCTCGTGCTTTCGCCATCACCTATGGCAACAACGAAAACCACGAGCAGGTCTATCCTTCCTTCAACTACATGCAAGGTTCGCTCTATCTGCAAGACGAAATGACCCTCAGCGAGCGCTTCAAACTCGCCCTTGGTCTCCGTGTCGAGCTGCCCTACTATCCTTCCATCAGCGGCTACAACTACAACAAGGAATTTGCTGAAGGCTGGGACGATGAAGAAGGTGTCCACCACGCCATCGCCGACGGCGACAACAGCATGAGCGGCCTTTCGACTGCCGACATGCCTAAGGCTCGTGTGAACTTCTCACCCCGTTTGGGCTTCAACTGGGACCTCACCGGCGAACGTAAATATATCATCCGTGGCGGTTCGGGCCTCTACACTGGCCGTCTGCCTTTCGTGTGGATCGTCTCCGCTGTGGGTAACTCCAACTGCTTGCAAAACCAATACATCAACAGCAACGAGGAAGAGCAAATCAAGTTCTTCACCAGCCCGAGCGAAATCATCAGCAACAATGCTGACCTCCTGCTGACGGGTGACCTGCCGGCTCCTCAGTCGACCACCATCATGGACAAGAACCTCCGCATGCCTCAGACTTGGAAGAGCAGCTTGGCTTTTGACGCCGAACTTCCTGGTGGTGTCAAAGCCACTGTTGAAGGCATCTACAACAAGGACATCACTTCCGTTGCCGTCACCAAGCTCGGCATCAAGGAAAGCGATCCTATCCAACTCCCTGGCGAACCTGGCCCCAGAACCTTCTGGGTCAGCGAAGGCGTCGTCAACTCGTTAGGCAGAGCCGTCACTCCTTATCTGATCACCAACACCGCCAAGGGTAACAACGGTTATTACTACAGCGTCATGGGTCAATTGAGCAAGGACTTCAAGTGCGGTCTCAACCTGATGGCTGCCTACACTTATTCGGTTGGCAAGAACGTGACCGATGGTATCGGCGACCAAGTGACTTCAGCTTACAACACCAACGCTTTCGGCATCAACGGCTCCAATGTCCACGAGATGGGCTTCAGCTCGTATGTCACTCCTAACCGCGTGCTCCTCAATGCCGGTTGGACCTGGGCCACGGGTCAACACACCACCGAGACCGTTGGCCTCTACTACGAAGGCTTCAACCACTGCTACATCGGCGGCTACAGCTACACGCGCTACAGCTACACGATGACCAGCAACGTGAACGGCGATGGCGGCTCCAACAGCTTGGCCTACATCCCGACAGAAAGCGAACTGATGGCTGAAAACTCGCCTTACACCAACCCCGAGGAATTCAACACCTTCATCAAGGCCGACAAGTACTTGAGCGCTCACCGCGGTCAGTATGCCGAACGTGGCGGTGCCATCGCTCCTTGGAGACACACCATCAACTTCAAGTATGAGAGAACCTACAAGTTCCACGGCGGTGAAAGCCTGAGCTTCGGTGTCGACGTGAACAACCTTGCCAACCTGTTCTACAGAGGCTGGGGCAACATGCAACGCCTGAGCAGCAGCGACATCGTGAAGTACAACACGGATGACAAGACCTACACCTTCACCAACCCCACTTGGAACAGATACGCAAGCACGCTGTCCACTTGGTCGGCTGCTTTGAACCTCCGCTTCAACTTCTAAGCTGATTTGGATCATCAACGAAAAAAGCACCTCGATTGAGGTGCTTTTTTTATGGCAATAAAACAAAGAAAGCGGGGTGAGACAGTCTCACCCCGCTTTTGCTTTTGCCGTACCAATGCCTTATTCCTCGGCGATCTTCAGCTTTTCCTCAAGGACCTTGAGGTCTTCCTTGGCCTTGTTGATCTTCTTTTCATACTCGGCACGCATCAGTTCGGCGTTCTTGCTCTTGGCGAAGAAACCGATGTTGTTCTCAAGCACAGCGATTTCGTCGCGCAGCTTTTGGATGCGGGTTTGCAACTTGTTGCCTTCCCTACGTACGCGGTCGCCAGCGTTCGGATCGTCTTTCCAACTTTCCATCATCTCGCGGAACTCATTGGTCGAAGCCTCGTTTTGGTTCTTGCGCATCGTGTCGAAGAGACCGTCAATGAGTTCACGGTATTCCTTGTTGATGGCATCCTTATGCTTCATCGGCACATAACCAATTTCAATCCAACGTTTTTGGAAAGCCTTAATGGCATCCATGTTCTCATTGCGATTGGTGCCCAATTCAAAAGCCTTAATCTCATCGAGCAAGGCCCGCTTGGCTGCCAGGTTGGCGTCTTCCTCAGTACGACGGCCACTGAAATGCTCATTCTTTCTGGTGAAGAAGGTGTCGCATGCAGCGCGGAAGCGTTTCCAAATCTTGTCGGTGTGGCGCTTCGGCACCGGGCCGATGGTCTTCCATTCCTCCTGGAGCTTCTTCATCTGCTCAGTGGCGTTCTTCCACTCGGTCGACTCCATCAAGGCTTCAGCCTCAAGGCACAACTGGGTCTTACGTTCCAAGTTCTCGGTTTGGCGGTCCTTGAGTCCTGCAAAGAAAGCCTTCTTTTTGGCGAAGAACGAATCCATGGCGCCACGGAAGCGTTGCCAAATCTCCTCATTCTCCTTTTTGCCAGCAGGGCCGACAGTCTTCCAAACACCGAAAATCTCCGACAGCTCGGTCGACTTCTTCTGCCATGCGTTGACACTAGGATAATCTTCACCGACAATCTCTTCGGCTTTTTCACAAAGCGCCTTCTTGGCCTCGAGGTTGGCCGTTTGCTCCTCCTCGATCTTGGCGTAATGCTCGCGGCGGATGGCATTGATCTTATCTGTAGCGGCCTTGAAGCGTTCCCAGATCTCATCTTTCTTGTCTTGCGGGACAGGGCCGATTTCCTTCCAGTCCTCATGCAGTTTCTGCAAAGCCTTGAAGGCTTTGGTGATCGATTTTTCGTCCAAGAGTTCCTCGGCTTTCTCGCATAGCTCAATCTTGGCATCAAGGTTCTTCTTCATGTCGAGATCGCGCAATTCACGGCCAATCCTGACTTTGTCGAAGAACTTCTCCACAAGGAAGTGATAGTTGTTCCAAAGGTTGGCGTTGTCGGCGGCAGGCACGGGGCCTATCTCCTTCCAACGATCCTGCAAGGCACGGAAGTCGTCGTAGGTCTTTTTCAGCGACTCTTCCGAAGCGATGATTTCCTTCAGTTCGTCAAGGATGCCCTGTTTCTTGGCCAAGTTGTCCTGCTTTTGCTTCTCGAGGTCCTCGTTCTGCTTGGCGCGGTTGTTCTTGAAGATGCCGAAAGCTGCATTGAAACGCTGCTCGACGGGATCTTCAACATGTTGGAAACTATCAGCTTCACCGCCACCTTGAAGGAATTTCTCGAGTTCGTTATCCATATCTTCCTTGTTCAACTTATTGAAATGGAGACGAATAGCAGCAACCTTATCCTTGATGTTTTGGACATCGGAGTCTTGCACGAGTTCTTCGAGCATCTCTACGAGTTGCAGTTTGTTGAGGCCGTCCAAGTCGGTGTTGTCTTCCAACACTTCCTCATCGTCCTGTTCAGGGAGATCTACCATTTCAGGGATCACCTCGTCGGTCACTGGTGCCGTTTCGGTCATGGCTTCCTCCATGAGGGTCTTTGCCTCGATTCTCACCTTACCAGGCAGGATGCTGGGTTGGATCAGTTTGACAATCTTCTTTTTCTCGTTACCGTCAATGGCTTTCTTGGGAGCCTTCGACGTCGTTTCATTCTCCATTCCTTCGCTAACGGGGGAATTTTGATTCAGTTGTTCGTTGTTTTCCATTTCAATTCGATTTATGATCAAGGAATAGCCTCGATACCTATTATACAATAAAGCGTGCAAATATAGGAATTATTTGTCAAGCGAGGTTATTTTTTCGATTTTTTTCGAATTTAGGCGAACAAAAGGTTATCAAATGTCGGACAATATTTTTGAGGGTTGCCAACAATGACAATTTATCTCACTGTAATTCAATAAAATGAGTATTTTTTTCAAAAAAAATGACAAAAATCGATTGTGGGTAACGGAAAAAAGCCTACTTTTGCACCGCAATTCACAACCGAGGAGAGGTGGGTGAGTGGCTGAAACCAACAGTTTGCTAAACTGTCGTATCCAGCAATGGGTACCGGGGGTTCGAATCCCCCCTTCTCCGCGAAAGAAAGAAGACGATGAAACGCATCGTCTTTTTTTTCGGGGTATGGCGCAGTCCGGCTAGCGCACCTGCTTTGGGAGCAGGGGGTCGAAGGTTCGAATCCTTTTGCCCCGACAGTTGAAAATCAAGGAGTTACGAAAGTTCGTGACTCCATTTTTTTTGCCTTTTTCGAAAACTAGGTACAAAAAAAATAATAGAAAAACCATTGGACTTTCAAAGATAATAACTAATATTGCAGTGGAAAAACAACCCCTAAAATTAAACAATATGAACAGACATTTACTCTTTACCGCACTGCTGACACTGGCACTTTCGGGCAGCCTCTTCGCCCAACGCCAGAACGTCGTGACCACAACCGACATCCAGAAGGGCATGAGCCGTGAGTACGCCATCGGCGACTTGCCCACCGACCGCGCCATCTTAGACGAGCCCACCATCCTTTGGCAGAAGTACGAAAGTGGTGCCATGCCCGATGACGTGTTCTACATCGACGCCACGGGCGACTACCTTATTTATTATGGCCTCAACAACAAACGCGTCGTCCTCTTCGATGCCAACGGCAACGTGAAATGGGAGCGACCCATTGTCACGGGCGGACGCGCTACCGTCAGCGCCTCAGGCTCCACCGTCGCTTTTTCCGACGACAACACCCTTTACGTGGTGAGCACCGCCACGGGTGAAACGCTCTTCATCGAAACCTTCGACTACCCCGTTACCCACATGAAACTCAATTCCGAAGGCAACCAAGTCTTCGTCACTTACGGACGCTACGAGGACAACTACTACGCCGTGGCCTGCTACGGCATGGGCGCCATGAAAAGCGAACCCGTCTGGTTGCTCGGCGACCTCACCGTCAACCCTGTGGGACTCAGCCTCTCGAGAAACAACGAACGCCTCGTGGTGGCCTTTGCGCAAGGCTACAAAACCATCTGGGTCCTCGACCCGATGACGGGCGACGTCCTGCAAGACGACCTCTACTACTACGACAACTCGCCCACCCAAGACCCCGCCTTGAGCGCCAACGGCGACTACCTCGCCTACTCCGACTTCAGCGGCATGGCCTATCTCTACAAATGGAACGGCCAGCGCTTCGAGAGCGTATGGACCGCCAGCGTGGCCGGTCCTGGTGCCTCGTCCACTTGGGGTGCGGCCAACGCCATCAGCGACGACGGCAGCCTCATCGCCATCGGCACCCTCGACTTCGTCGCCTCGGGCTACGACGGCTGCTGCTACCTCTTCAACAACTACTCCAACACGCCCATCTGGAGCTACACGGGATGCGGCGACGAGGTGACCCAAGCCGCCATGAGCGCCGACGGCAGCCTCGTAGGCTTCGCCACTTGGGGTCCCATCGACCACAGCACGCCCGACTTCTTCCTCTTCCGCAAGCAAAGCAACCAGCCCATCGCCGAACTCAACACGGCTGGCTCGATGGAACACATCGACATCGCTGACGACGGCACCTATTGCATCGTGGGCGGAAAGGCCGTCCACTGCCGCGAGATGGGCAGCGGCAGCCGTGTGTTCGCCCTCCAATGCCTCACCGACGACATGGGCACGCTGAGCGGCACCGTCAACCTCATCGGCAACGACAACAACAGCGGCGTCAACGTCAGCATCGACGAGCTGGAAGACTACTTCGAGGTGACCGCCGAAGACGGCAGCTACGCGATCCGCGCCATCCCCGAAGGCCATTATTCGCTCACCGCGAGAATCCCAGGCTACCTGACACGCAACCTCGAATTCGACATCGTGGGCGGCCAAACCACCACCCTCGACATCGACATGGAAGCCGTGGGCACGCCCATCACTGACCTCTACGCCTCGCAAGGCGCCTACGACTACGTTGAACTCACTTGGAGCGAACAAGACGGCGCACAAGGCTACAACATCTACCGCAAAAACGCCATGAATGCCCCGTTCGGCGAGCCTATCGCCACCATCGGCACGGGCGAAGGCTACTTTGAAGACCACAGCGTCATCCCAACGCAGCAGTATTACTACACCGTGACGGCCCAAGTGGACGCCGAACTGGAGACCCCCTACTCCAACATCTGCCTCGGCTATGCCACCACCGCCTACATCGTCCACGAAATCGACGTGTACGACGGCACCGTCCCCACCATCGACGGCATCATGAGCGATGGCGAATGGGCCGATGCCTTCCGCGTGGACGTGAGCAACTACCTCCTGCCCGCCGAGATGGGCAGCGTCACCCTGCACTTCAAGATGGACGACAACTACCTCTACGTCTGCTCCGAGAACCGCCTCGACACCGAATGGACCACCAACGACGGCGTGGCCCTCTACATCGACGACAACAACGACGGCACCTATCCGCCCTCGGGCGACGACAGCGAAGGCAACTACTGGATGTACTACGGCACCCCCAACACCGTGCGCTACCGTCCTATCTACGACAACGGCGGCGTGGGCACCACGATAAACCTGCCTGAAGAGATCATCGCCTGCGACATGAGCCAAGGCTACGAGACCATCGAGTTCGCCCTGCCGCTCGGCAACGACGAGACCTGGAAGCTCAACACCGACAACGGCAGCAGCGGCCTCTACCTCTTCGTGCGCGACGCCGCCACCGCCACCATGTTCGGCAAATGGCCTGCCGAGAACAACGAGACCTTCGCTCCGACCTACTACGGCGTGATGAACTACCATGTGACCAATGCCGTGCCCGAGCCGCCCACCAACCTCCGCATCGACGAGGAAGTGAACGCCCAAGGCATCTACACGCCTATTCTATGGGACATGCTCGTGATGAACGACTTCGACCACTTCAACCTCTATTTCGTTGACAATCCGACCAATCCCGTGGAAGTCTATGGCACCCAGTGGATTTTCGAAGTGGACGACGAAGAGGAAGTGAGCCTCTACGTCACCACCGTCGACCAAGCCGGACAGGAGTCCGTGCCTTCCGAGACCTTGACCTTCCGCCCTGGCACCGAAGGCGTGGACGAAACGGCGTCCTCTGTGCTGAGCCTCTACCCCAACCCCGCCCAATCGACGCTCTGCCTCAACGCTGAGCTGACGGGCCGCACCGAGGTGAAGCTCATCGACCTGAGCGGTCGCACGGTGAAGCACTACGTCGCCAACGGCCTGAGCGAGATGCGCCTCAACGTGAGCGACCTGCCCAGCGGCGTGTATTTCGTTAGCGTGAGCAACGAGGCCACCACCGTTGTGGGCAAGTTCGTGAAGGAATGAAACAAAAAAAACACCCATGTACTCAAGCACCGTCAAGCATTTGGCGGTGTTTTTTTTGTCTAACATCAACTATTTTTCTATCTTTGCAAGCGTGAAAACAAAGTATTTGGCCATAGGAATAGTGATGGGATTTGCCTTTGCTGCTTGCTCACCTTCGGTGAAGGTCGTTGAGCTTGTCGAAACGCCGTTCCCCGAGTTATCCGCCATCGACAGCCTGATGTGGCGGCAGCCGGACAGTGCGTTACAATGCATTATGGCCTATAGAGACGCAATGCCTGCATCTACCAACACACCCGACGATGATTCCATGGAGACGCATGCAATGCGTCTCTACAACGAACATTATTACCAATTGTTGTTGGCGGAATTGCTATACAAGAATTACCAACCGCAAACCAGCCGAGATGAATTACTTCGGATGGTGGATTATTTTGATAGCCTGACACTCACGCAAAACGACAACCCTAACCATTGGAACCGTCATTGCGGACACGATCCGCAATCTCCTGAACAACACGACAACCTCACATTCCTCGATGCCCGCGCCCATTATATCAATGGTGCAGGGTTTTATGAACAAGGAAATGTGGTGAACGCTTGCGCGGAATACCTGAAGGCGTTGGAGGTGATGGAGGAACATTTTGAGGAAAAAACATTAACTGGCAAGAGGGCCCAGTTTATGGCAAATACTTATAACCGTCTGGGAGACCTGTTTTCGGAGCAGTTTATGATGGAATCCTCCATTTCATGCTATGAGAAAGCTTTAATATATTGTAGAATTGAACCTACATCACCTAATGGCGTCTCCAAAATATTATATAGAATAGGTCATTAGTGTCCACTAAAAATTTGGACGATTAAAATTTGAATGTTTAACTTAAAATAATAACAGTTCACCATTATCAATTTGTTCTTTGACATTGTTGAAGTTAGATAAGCCGAACAAGGTTTTCAGGGCAGTAGTGTCTGTCAATGAGATACTTGCAATTTGGAGCATCTCGTATATTGAGCGTTCAACTCCCAACTTTTTCTGGACAATGGCCATCATGCAGTAGGCCGTTATCGCGGAGTAGATTTG
>JAFUVT010000007.1 GCA_017477425.1 Bacteroidales bacterium | reverse complement strand
GATTTTTGAAAGCAATTCACAACAATCATAATCTTTGTAATAGGTCGTTCACGGTTGTTTCAAAGAGCAAAGATACAAGATTTTTGAAAGCAATTCACAACAACACGATTAGAAAAATGAAACAGAATGTTGTTGTTTCAAAGAGCAAAGATACAAGATTTTTGAAAGCAATTCACAACGACGGTGTCGGTTATAAATCTAATGCTTATGTTGTTTCAAAGAGCAAAGATACAAGATTTTTGAAAGCAATTCACAACAGATTGTTGCGAAGTATAAGCAAGAGAAGGTTGTTTCAAAGAGCAAAGATACAAGATTTTTGAAAGCAATTCACAACTAATCTTGGTGATTATGCAGGTCAAGGTCAGTTGTTTCAAAGAGCAAAGATACAAGATTTTTGAAAGCAATTCACAACGCACTGTGGAAGTGGGTCGCCCGATGGCGAGTTGTTTCAAAGAGCAAAGATACAAGATTTTTGAAAGCAATTCACAACTTCCATTTTAGATTCTTATCTCTTTTATACGTTGTTTCAAAGAGCAAAGATACAAGATTTTTGAAAGCAATTCACAACTGGCAATTCGAATTGAATTGCAGATGGGCCGTTGTTTCAAAGAGCAAAGATACAAGATTTTTGAAAGCAATTCATAACTGAAGTTGTCGCCTTATGCACGGAGTTTTTTGTGCCTCAACGAAAAAAAGCACATTTTTTCAAAAAAACTCATTTTTTTCTTGTGTAGTAATAGACAAATGTCTATCTTTGCATCGTCAAATCAAAACAGAACGCACAATGAAGACAAACGAACTTATCAGAAAATTAAAAGCCGCTGGATGCTGGTATGTCAAGCCAGGCAAGAACCACGACTGGTGGTGGAGCCCAATCACGCAAAGGATGTTCCAAGTGCCGCGCCATGCCACCCACGACATCAAACCGAACCTACTGAAAAGCATCTCAGAACAATCGGGGGTCAAATTCTGACCCCTTTCAAAGACAATGGAGGAAAAACAATGGAAAAAGTGACAGTAATCATCGAAATGAACGACGACGGCAGCTACACCGCTGTACCGCAACACAACTACAAGATTGGCTTTTTCGGCGAAGGCAACACCGTGGATGAAGCCATCATCGACTTGAACAATTCGCTTGCCGAGGCAAAAGAGGAACTGCCGGAACTTCCCGAAATGGAATGGGACTTGAAATTTGACACCGCAAGTTTCCTGCAATTCTACGGCGACCGTTTGAGCCTGGCGGGGTTGCAAGCCATCACCGGCATCAACCGCAAGCAGTTGAGCCACTATGTGACTGGGCATAGCCGCCCATCAGCCGCCACCGTCCAGAAGATACAGGCGGGAATAACCAACTTCTCGCAACAGCTTGGCCGCGTCTGTTTGATTTGACAACTTCAGCCGTTCGGTCAAAGCCCGTGCCTTTTGGTGCGGGCTCTTTCATTTTCGTGAGGTTACGAAAATGCCACTTTTTGCATTCCCAATGCTTTTTCAAAAAAAATCATTTTCTCCTTTTGCAGTTTCCCATAAATCCTTATCTTTGCGCCTTAATTTTCAAACGAAAGAGAAAAAGTTAAATCACTAATAATCAATTAAAACAATGACAAAGTACGTTTACACCTTTGGCGGAAAGACCGCTGAAGGCAATGCTTCGATGAAGAACGAGCTGGGTGGCAAGGGTGCCAACCTCGCCGAAATGTGCTTGCTCAAGCTGCCTGTACCGGCTGGCTTGACCATCACAACGGAATGCTGCACAGCCTATTACCAGAACAATTGCCAACTTCCCGCTGGCCTGATGGACGAGGTCCACGCTGGCATGAAGAACATGGAGAACATCATGGGCATGAAATACGGCGACCCCGACAACCCGCTGCTCGTCAGCTGCCGCTCGGGCGCGCGCAAGTCGATGCCCGGCATGATGGACACCGTTTTGAATATCGGTCTCTGCTCCAAGACCATCCCTGGCTTGATCAAGAAGACCAACAACCCGCGTTTCGTGTATGACTCCTACCGCCGCCTCATCATGATGTACGCCGACGTCGTCATGGAAAAGGCCGAGGGCATCGAACCCGCCGACGGCAAGAGCATCCGCAAGCAACTCGACGATATGCTCGACGCCTATAAAGAAAAGATGGGCTACAAGAGCGACACCGAGCTGAAAGCCGAAGAACTGAAGCAGCTGGCCGAGGACTTCAAGGTGCGCATCAAGGAAGTGCTGGGCACCGAGTTCCCCGACGACGCCGAGGCCCAACTCGAAGGCGGCATCAAGGCCGTGTTCAAGAGCTGGAACGGCAAGAAGGCCATTTCCTACCGCCGCATCGAAGGCATTCCGGACGACTGGGGCACTGCCGTCAACGTGCAGACCATGGTGTTCGGTAACATGGGCGACGGCTCCGCTACCGGTGTGGCTTTCACCCGTAACCCCGCCACTGGCGACAACCAATTCTACGGCGAATGGCTGATCAACGCCCAAGGCGAAGACGTGGTGGCCGGTATCCGCACCCCCAACCCGCTGAACGATGACACCAAGAATGAGCAGAACAAGCACATGCAGTCGATGCAGGAGCTGATGCCTGAAACCTATAAGGAGCTCTGCGAAGTGCGCCGCATCCTCGAAGAGAACTATCATGATATGCTCGACATCGAGTTCACCATCCAAGACGGCAAGCTCTATATGCTGCAGTGCCGCGTCGGCAAGCGCACTGGCGTTGCCGCCCTGACCATGGCCCTCGACATGCTCAAGGAAGGCCTCATCGACGAGAAGGAAGTCGTCATGCGCCTCACTCCTGAGCAACTCGACGAGCTCCTCCACCCCATCCTCGACGCTGCCGACGAGAAGAAGCACGACGTCATCGCCAAGGGTCTGCCCGCAGGTCCTGGTGGTGCCGTGGGTCGCATCGCCCTCACCAGCGAAAAGGCTAAGGAATATCGCGCCGCCAAGGTGGCCAACGTCCTGGTCCGTGAGGAAACCAACCCCGAAGACGTGGAAGGCATGCGTGCCGCCGACGGTATCCTGACCGCCCGTGGTGGTATGACCTCACACGCCGCCCTCGTGGCCCGTGGCTGGGGCAAGTGCTGCATCGTGGGCTGCGATGCCGTGAAGATCGACCTCGAGAAAGGCATCGTGAAGATCGGCGACAAGCAGTTCAAGGAAGGCGACACCATCAGCCTCAACGGTTCGAAGGGTTGGGTCTATGCCGAACCCGTTGGCATGATCAACGCCACTGAGAACCCGCTCTTCCAGCAGTTCATGAAGCTGGTCGACAAATACCGCAAGATGGGTGTCCGCACCAACGCCGACAACCCGGAAGATGCCCAGAACGCCGTCAACTTCGGCGCCGAAGGTATCGGCCTGTTCCGCATCGAGCACATGTTCTACGGCAAGAACAGCGAAGAGCCGCTGGCCAAGCTGCGCAACATGATCCTCGCCAACACCACCGAGGAGCGTGTGGCTGCCTTGAACGAGCTCGAGCCTTACATCAAGAACGCTGCCAAGGGCACGCTGAAGGTCTTGAACGGCAAGCCGCTCACCTTCCGTCTGATGGACCCGCCCTTGCACGAGTTTGTGCCTCATACCGAAGAGAAGCAACGCGCCCTCGCCAAGGAGCGTGGCATCAGCTTCGAGGAAATCAAGAAGCGCATCGACGCCCTCAACGAAGTGAACCCGATGATGGGTCTGCGTGGCGTCCGCCTCGGCATCGTCTATCCCGAAATCACCGAGACTCAGTTCCGTGCCCTGTTCCAGGCCACTGCCGAACTGATGACGGAAGGCTTCGACCCGCATCTGGAAATCATGGTCCCGCTGACCATCAACGTCAAGGAGCTTGAGCACCAGAAGGCCATCGCCAACCGCGTGAAGGCTGAAGTGGAAGCCAAGTTCGGCGTGAAGATCAACTACATGTACGGCACCATGATCGAGATTCCACGTGCCACCCTCGTGGCCGACAAGATCGCCAGTGTTGCTGAATTCTTCAGCTTCGGCACCAACGACCTCACCCAGATGACCTTCGGTTTCAGCCGCGACGACGTCAACGCCATCGTGAAGGACTACATCGAAGAGAAGATCATCCCCGCCGACCCGTTCAACACCCTCGACCAAGAAGGCGTTGGCCAACTCGTCAATTTGGGTGTGGAGCGTGGCCGTAGCCAGCGCGCCAACCTGAAGTGTGGCGTCTGCGGCGAACACGGCGGCGATCCCGCTTCAGTGCATTTCTTCTACAAGGCCGGCATGACCTATGTCAGCTGCTCGCCGTTCCGCGTGCCTGTCGCACGTCTGGCCGCAGCACAGGCTGCCATCGAGGAAGAGAGAGCCAAATAAGGCAATTGACAATTTAGGAATTGACAATTTAGAATTGAAAGCCTTCGAAATTTTTCGGAGGCTTTCAATTTATACCAAAACCACATCAACAGTTTCCTCCGAAAGATACACCAAAAACGGTTTTACCTCCTTCGTCGTCAAATTCTTGACTGCGGAGACATATTCCCTGATTTTTTCCTTGTAATCATTATTTTCCTTACCTGTCTTATAGTCAAGCAGATAAACGACGTCAGGAAGCTCGGAATAGCGGTCCAAGCGCATCACTTGGCCTTGGTCGAGAATCTCGCATTCGGTCTTCACTTTCGCCGTAGGCTCAAAAGCGGCACCAATCTGGGGGTGTTGCGTCATCTGCTTGAACATCGTGCGAATCCACTCGGCGTCATGCGCGTCGATGGAGGCATCGTTGAGATAGGGTTTCAGAACGGACTCCACCTCCTCAGCGAAACGAATCTTCGACAGAATCTGATGCACCAACTCACCCCATTCGCGCGGCTGCAAGCGGTCGCTCTCCGAACGCCACAAACGACTCGGGTCGCTCTCCACCTTGATTTTGGAAAGCCAGTCCGCCGATTGCGAATCAGCCATGTCAACCGCCTTGTCCTTTGTCCTTTCATCCTTGGGATTGTTAAAGTCAGAGCGGCCGAAACGGAACCACTTGTAGTTCTCCCTTTGCTCAACTTCGGGCATTGGCAATTCACCAAACTGCTGACTGTCAATGAAATCGCGGATGATGTTGGGTTTGTCGTTTTGGCCTTGTTCAGCGATGACATAAAGACGCTGCTTGGCTCGGGTGAAGGCCACATAGAGCAGGTTAAGGTTGTCCAAACGATTGTTTTCCTCCTCTTTTTCAACGAATTGCGTAGCCATACCGCCCATGTTCTTAGCCGTCTTGTCCAACTTGAACATCACCTTGTCGACATTCGGAATCGGGTCGAAGCCCAACTCCTCCGGCAACAGCCATTCCTCGGGCATCTTGCTGGTTTGCAAACGCTTGTCGAGGTTGATGATGGCATCGGGATAAATGACTACAGGGAACTCCAAGCCTTTCGACTTGTGTATCGTCATGATTTTCACCGCATTATCTTCTTTCGTCTTGACCGCCAGTTCATTCTTCTTGCTTTCCCAAAAACTCAAGAACGACGCAATGCCCTCCAAGGTCCCCGACTGGAACTTGAAGACCTCATCCATAAAATAATCGAGGAAGGCATCGCACATCGAATCGAGTTGGAAAATGCGCAACAAGCTGGCACACAAGTCATAAAGACAAGTCGCTTTGGCCAATGCATCGCGCAAAAGGCCCGGCTCGCCAAGACCCATCACAGTCTCGATAGCAACATTCCCCTTGATGATATCCTGCACCGCATCAAACCAATGGCTGACGTCACCTCCAAAATCCGTGTTTTGGCTCAACTGCCAGTAGTACAACAAGTTGGCAATATTGGTCTGCACGTCGTCGTGAATCAGATAATTCAAGGTGCTAAGCATCAGTTGCACCTTGTCGGACGATTGTAGCAAGATGGAGACCTTGGAAATCACAGGGAATCCCTTCTCGTTCAGATAGTTGGCCATTTCCGACCCCGGCTGGGTCTTACGGGTCAAAACTGCGATGTCGCCATAATGGTAACCATAATGTTCCGTCAAGTCGCGCACTATGGCTTCCACTCTACCAGAGCAATAATCTGGCTCATTCTCAGCATCATACAGTTCGACTTGCACCAGTCCCTCCTCTTTTTTGGCATTCTTTTGGAACACCTCGACCCCTTGCTCTGAATTGAGTTTCTTGTCGACATACACCTTTTGCAGCCCGGGCGAAAGATATGCTTCGTAGGCCCGCTCGAAAAAGGCATTGTTGAATTTCACCACATTGGCGAACGAGCGGTAGTTGGTGTCCAAATTCTTGAATCCGAAATGCTCCGTCAAATTGCGCTCATATTGCTCGAAAACGGGCTTCCTTTCATCCTGCGGGAGGGCATAAATCCGAGGCAGATTCACAATCTGACCCACCTCGCCGCTGCGGAAACGATAAATCGACTGCTTGCCGTCGCCCACGACCATGCTCATCTCTCCAGCAGCCAACCCGTTGTCAATCAGCGGTAAAAGGTTCTGCCACTGCAACACCGAGGTATCCTGAAACTCATCGACGAAGACATGACGGAAGCGCTCGCCAATGCGCTCGTACACAAAGGGAACCGAGAAATCGCCCATCACCTCGCTCAGCAACTTGTTGAACTCCGAGATGTGCACAATCTCCTCATCGGCGGCCAACTGCTCGAAAGCCAATCGGATTTGGGTGCGCAAGGCATAGAGATACAGCGTGTCGCATTGCGTCTTGTAAAACAAGTATTTACCATACTCCACCTCATAAAAAGCTTTAAGCTCACCAAGGATGGGCAGCAAGGCCGCATTCATCTCGGTCGTAACGGACTTCCCCAAGCGTTTGATGCTCGCCGCCGAGAAGCATTCCCCTTTTTCGACCACCGACAGGAAACGCTGACTCATCGGCTCATAGTTGCGATTAGCCAATTTGTTGAGAAAACCCATGAAGCCTGAGGCACCGTAGGAGAAATCAGCTTCGGCGAGTCCATTTGAGTCCACCAGCGCCTTGAATCGACTTACGATTTGCTGGATGTTTTCCTCAAAGTAACGCATCTTATCTTTCAGATAGTGAAGCGTTTGCTTATATTGAACAGGGTTGGTGATGTTGTTTTTCTCTTCGCGTTGATAGGCCTTCTCGGTCAGCAGTTTCTTGACGAATTCGCCCAAGGGCTTTTGCAATTGAGTGGAGCGTTGCTGGTCAAACTGGCTATCGCTGAAATCGGAAAGCAAGCGCGTCAGGAATTCGTTCTCCTTCCCGATTTGTTGTCCGAGGTTCTCAATGACGGCCTCCGCAATTTCGTCGTTGTCGATACTCACCGTGTATTGGTTGGGTAAGCCTAAGTCGTGGGCAAAGGTGCGCGAAAGCTTTTGCACGAAGGCATCGATGGTGCTCACGCAGAAATTGCTGTAATCGTGGATGATACAAGTCAGGAGTCGTTGCGCATTGTGTTTCAGTTCGTCGTCGCTGATGCCCAGCTCTTCCAGCAAGGCCTTTTCCATATCGGTCGGCGCGTCGCTGTTGATAATGCCATTGAGTTCCTTGACGATTTTGTCCTTCATCTCGTTGGCGGCGGCATTGGTGAAAGTAATGGCAAGGATGCTCTTGTAGGCCCCGACCATGCCTTTGCTCTTAAGGCAAATCTTGAGGTATTCCTTAATCAAGGTGAAAGTCTTGCCCGCCCCAGCCGAGGCTTGGAATACTTTGAAGGTAGCGTCATTTTTCATCGTCAGTCGTTGGTTTTCTCGGCCTTATCATCGGCTGGCCATTGAACGAATTCTGTTTTCGGAACAAATTACGGAATTTGTCGAACGAGCGGCTATAGGAAAGGCCGAGACCTTGGGTATAAGGCGACCTCCTGTCGAGAGCGAAAACGTTAAGGTTGGAGTTGTAGTTGGAGTGGTTATAGAAATGCGCCATCAGCCGTCCATCGGGCTGCAGTTTGTAATAGAGATCGAACTCGCCCACCAAGTTGGAGGCATTGGTCGCAGGGTTGTTGCTCGACATCACGCCGAAGTTGGTCTCGATGGTCAGCCGGTTTTCGAAAAGCTCGGTGCAAAGCGACATCATATATTCGTCGTAGGTGTTGACCGATCCTGAATTGTAGTGCAAGCCCAGATTGAGGTTGTCGGTGATGTCGAGCTGCATGCCTCCCGAAAAGATATTGGAGAGGTTCAGATTGCCGTATCCTCCTCCCACATAGGCGAAGCTGCCCACCACCAACAGCGATAGGGCTTGCTGCGTCATGGCCGCCTGATTAGTGGTATCCACCAAGGTGAATACGGTCTGCGCGATATCCTCAGAGGCATTGGGAAGGTTCATGCCGAAGGTGATGGTCGGGTTGAGCAATGCCCCTTTCAGATGGATGAGACACTCCACGTTGACGTTGTTGTTGACGGTAGAGTCAACCTCGACGCCCAAACCAGCCAAAGAGGTCTTAACGGAATAGGCACCTGTCGCATTGATGCGTCCATCTGTCGGGTCGCCAGTCCAGGTGATGGTGCCCCCTCTCTTTAGGTTGAAGAAGCGGGTCACGAGGTTGTAGAGCGACAGCTGGAATTTTCCCGACTCAATGGTGTAGTTGCCATACATGGTGAACGGGTCGGTCGACGAAGTGCCCAATTTCAAGGCGCCATTGCCCGAGGCCTCGATGGTGCCGATATCGCTGGGAAGCAGGATCTTCATCGTTGCGTCGTCAGTGGCGTTCACGTCGAGGTTGAGGGTGAAGTTCGTCTTCTTATCTTCTTTCTTCTCACTTGGCTTTTCTTCCTCCGCAGGCTCTTCTTCCCTGCTGACGAACACCACAAAGTCGTTGTCGCTCACCGTGGCGGTCCTGTTGAGCGGGATAGTCAGATGGGTTCCCTTACGCGTCGATGCCTTGATGTCCAGGAAGATGTCGTTCAAGGGGCCTTTCACTTCAATCAGGCCATTGGCCACTGCTGAGCCATAGAAGGTGTCGTTGTCCTTGCTCGTTGTCGCCAAAGCGAGGAAGTCGCGAGGATGGAGTTTCAGATTCAAGTAAAAGTCTTTCAACATGTTATGGTTGATTTGTCCATCCACCATAGCCTTGTTGCCCACTGTATCCACCAGCACCAGGTTTTCGAACTTGATGGTGTGGTTGTCAATCAATATGGTCGGCTCAAAGGTGTAGAAAGTATTGAGGTACCCGACCTTGCAACCGCCATCATTGATGCTGATGCTGCCTTCGATGTTGGGTCGGTCGAGCGAACCCGTCACCGTGGCCTTGCCATTGCCATAGCCTTGCAGCCTGCTGACCACGCCTGCCAGGAAGGGGCTGAGTGCCACCAAGCGGAGCGAGTCCATCTCCACCGTGAAGTCGAGGTTGTCGGACTTCCTTTCTGTGAAATAGGAGCCGTAGACGTTGAGTGACTTTTTCATTTGGTCGAGGATGCTCACGTCGAGATCGACCGACTTCTCGGCATTGTTCCACGAGCTGTTGATGACGGCGTCGCCGATGGATTCGCCATCTACACCCAACTCTTTGATATCGAGGTTGGCCAGCAACATCGGCTGCGCGTTCAGTCCACTCACCATGGCGTCACCCGAAATGAGCCCGTCCACGTCGAACCCCTTGGTCAAGAAGAAGAAATCAAAGTTGGAGATATCGAAGTCGCGCAGCTGAACGCCCAAGGTGTCTCCTACATTCTTGGGCACAAAGCCGTCGATGCGGATCGACTGGTCGTTGTGGCTGAACATCAGGTTGGAGATCTCATTACGGTCGTCATTGAGAATGATGAAGTTGTTCGGCGAGACACTCCAAAGCGAGTCGTTGACGAGAATATTGGCCTCTGTGATGGAGAAGATGCTACCCTCTTCATCCGGATGGAAGTAGGTGGCGATGGAGGCTGTGTTGTGGTCGGTAAGCGAACGGTCGTCCCAATTGATGTTGGCAAACACGGTGTCGTTGGTCATCCTCGTGTTGATGGCAAGATTCTCGAGACCGATGTGTAACGTATCAGTTTCCGAAATGTTGTTATAGCTGATCTCGTCAAGCTTCAACGAGGTGAAGGCGGCATTCGCCATGTTGAAATTCCTCAACTCCAAGCCATTGAAGTTCACCTCCCCGAATTTGATGTTCTTCGAACGCATAATCAGGTTGAGTGTATGGGTACGCGAGGTGAAAGTGCCACTCAGGCTGGTGTTTTTGGCGATCTGCAAGGAAGGCATCAGCAGGCGGCTGAGCGTCTTGGTGTCCTTCAGGTTGAGGTTGACGATGAAGTCCTGGTCCAAGTCTTTCTTTTTCCTCGACTTATCCAAAGCGGCCAGCTCTTCATCCCATTGAGGGATGGTCATATAGTGGTTGATGTATTCCTTAAACACCGGCACCATACTGGCGAAATTCATCTGGCCAGCCATCTCGAAGTCGAAGAAGTCGCAATCCAAGTTGATGCGACGCTGCATCAGGTTGTCGTCGACGATAGACGCAGCGAAGTCCTTCATGTAATAGGTGCCGCGGCTGTCGTGGTAGAGCGTGCTGTCGAGGCGCAAGGTGCCTTCGAGGTCGTCAATGTTGAAGCCCGTCATGTTGGCATAGATCGTGGTACTGATTCTGGATATGGAGTCGCCTTTCATCAGGTTGAGCGCACTCAAGTCAGCATTGCGGACGACAGCCTTGAAGTCAGACTTAGGATATTTCGTGTCCTGGAAATCAATCAGTCCGTTGAAGTCGAAGCCCAGTTCGTCGTCGTAAACCTTCACGATGCCCTTAAACAGGTTCTGTTCCATCGATCCGTCGAGTTTGATTTGGTCGACGGTCTTGCCCAGCAACTGAACCTTGGTGGCCGTGCCGTCGAGACTCAGTTCGGGGTTGCCCTGCTGCGGAAACTTCACCGTGAAGTCGGTGGCGAGGTCGAGGTCGCCTACATATTTTGTGGCGTTAGCGATGGTTCCCGCCTTCACACGGTCGGCGTTGATATAGCCTGAGAAGACATTCGTCCCCTGGGCGTCTTTCGCACGCGCGATGGAGGTCTCCACGTCGCCGATGTCGGAATTGAGCTTGATGTACGAGTCGAAGTCGTTGTACGAGCCCTTGAAGTCGAGCGACAAGCGACTGTCGCCCATCGGCTTCAGCGATTCGGGCATGGGGATCGTCTTCGTCGATGAAGGGATGTAGAAATTCGCCAAATCGTCGTAGTTGAACCGCATATCCTTGATATTCAAGGTATGATAGCCATTCTCGAAATCGAGAGGATGCATGCTGATGCTGCCTTGGAACGAAGTCGACTTGCCCAGCTCCGCCTTGATGTCGTCGACACGGAAATGCTCAATCGGTCCAGTGAAACGGCCTTCAAACTTAACACGGTCTGGCATTTTGTACATCACGTCGGTGAACACGCCAATGTCCGACAGCATCACGTCGGTGGGACGGATGGTGGCGTCAAACACCACCGAGTCGACGAAGCTATTAAAGTCGTCGAACCCGTGATACAACATGTTGAGGTCCAAGTCGAACCGGCTGTTGTTGGTCTCCATCTGCATGTCCTTGAGGAAGATGCCGTTGGAGGTCACGGTGGCATCCGACGAGAAGCCCTTCAGCAACAGTCCACTCAGCTCGCTGGCAGTCAGGCTCCCGATATTGGCATGGATGGAATCGCCCAGCATATAGAAGTCGGTGGCTTCGAGGTTGATGTCGTCGAGGTCGAGGTGGGCGTAATCCATCAGGTGGTTGGCAGTCTTCAACGAGTCGGACTTGTTTTGGTTCCACAGCATGAAGTCGACATTCTTCAGCGAGATCTGGTCGATCATGATGGGCACGGGTTTCGACTCTTTTTCCTTCGTCGTGTCGCTCGGGAAAGCGTCGAGGAGGAAGGAGAAGTTCATCCGTTCTTCGCCCTCATAGGTGATCAGATTGGCCTCGGTGTCGGCCAATTCGATGTTTTGGAAGTGGACCTTGCCTTCCAACAGCTCGCCGACAAAAGCTTTGGCTCGCAAACGGCCGATTTTTGCCAAATCGTTACCTTTCAAGTCCTTAACCGTCACATCGTCGACAAAGAGGCGCAAATCGGGCGAGACGGCGATACGACCCACTTTGATGTCAGCACCAGTTTTTTCAGAAAGATAACCGCCTGCAAAACGCACCGCAAATTTCTGAATGATAGGGTCTTGAATAGCCACGAAGACGCTTGTGATGATGGCAAGCAGCACCACAAAAAAAATCAGAATGCTATGGATAATCTTTTTTTTAATAATTTTGACCCTCCAAATTGAGACCCATGAACGAATATATTTTAGGCATCGAATCGTCGTGCGACGACACCTCCGCCGCAGTGCTTCAAGGCACGCGCGTGCTCTCCAATGTTATTGCTAGTCAGAAGGTTCACGAGCAATATGGGGGCGTTGTTCCCGAACTCGCTTCCCGCGCGCACCAGCAAAATATCATCCCCGTCATCGACACGGCTTTGAAGACTGCAAAAATAGAAAAAAATCAGTTATCCACCATCGCTTTTACGCGCGGCCCCGGACTTTTGGGTTCACTGCTCGTAGGCACCTCATTTGCAAAGGCTTTCGCACAGACCTTAGACATCCCGATGGTGGAAATCGACCACATGAACGCCCACATTTTGGTGCACTTTGCCACCGACGACACCCACACCGAGGTGCCAGACTTCCCGTTTTTGTGTCTCACCGTGTCGGGCGGCCACACCCAAATCGTGGTGGTGAAGGATTATTTCGACATGGAAGTCATCGGCAAGACCATCGACGACGCGGCGGGTGAGGCTTTCGACAAGACCGCCAAAATCCTCGGCCTGCCCTACCCTGGTGGTCCCGTCATCGACAAGTTGGCCAAAATCGGCAACCCCGAGGCGTTCAGCTTCGCCAAACCACAAATCCCTGACTTGGACTATAGTTTCAGTGGACTGAAAACCAGTATCTTGTACACCGTCCGCGACAATCTGAAACTCAACCCGAATTTTATAGAGGAAAACAAGGCCGACCTCTGCGCCTCGGTGCAAAAAACCATCATCGACATCCTGATGAGCAAGTTGGTGAAAGCCAGCAAGCAGACGGGCATCAAGACCGTGGCCATCGCTGGTGGCGTGAGTGCCAACAGCGGCTTGCACGATGCCATGCTTCGCCTAGGCGAAAAATACCACTGGAAGGTCTTCATCCCGCGCCTCTCCTACTCGACCGACAATGCCGCCATGGTGGCCGTGGCAGGCTATTTCAAGTTCTTGAAGGGAGAGTTCGCCTCACAGGACTTGGTGCCTTACGCGCGGCAGAGCCTGAAGGAAAACAACTAAATGACGCCATAAACCCACATCAGCCAGAAAAACAGCCCGGTCAACAGTGCAACGGCTGCCCCGCCTGCTATATAGATGGTTTTTACGATGGTTTTTAAGGCCTTGTCGATTCGTTTGTCCATTACCTCCTCCAGCAACGTCTTTCTTTCCATCAGGGTTCGTTTCTGCTCGAACGTGATGTCCTTCAACTCGCTGACGGAATTGTTGAGCTTTCTCACTTCGGCATCCATCAAGGCTTTTGTGTTGGTCAGCGTGTCGTCCAAAGTCGATTGTGTGGTCGAAAGCCCTTCTTCCAACACTCTTTTGGTTTGAATAACACTTTGTCCCAACGCGCCTTTAGTGCTGGTAAGGCACTCTGCGAGCTGGGTCTTGGCATTGGAAAAATCATCTTCGATGATCGCCCTTGCGTTGGCAAGGTTCTCTTCCACAGCCGCCTTGGTGCCTGCCAAGTTCTCCTCCACAGCCGCCTTGGTGCCTGCAAGGTTCTCGTTCACCAGCACCTCCACCTTGGAATAATTCCTATCTAGGTTCGACCTTACGATTTCCCGAACCTCTTCACGGAATTTGGAGGTGATGGGGTTCATTTCAGTAGCCGTTTCCTTCATCACCTCCGACTCTTGCAGCAGCTGACGTAGGCTTTCGTTCACTTTGCCACTGGCGTTTTCCAACGTTTGCACTGCCTTATCGTACCGCTCGACCAACTCGGAGAGCTTTTGGTAAGCCTTTGAGGCTGCTTCCAAATCCTTGACCTCGCTCTTGAGCGATTGCAATGTCTCACTAAATTCTTGATAGTTGCTCATATAGTTTTTCTATTATTTGTTTCATTTCCTCGATGCCCTCCACGATCCGTTCGTTCATCAAAGCAGGCTGCTGCATAAACTCTGACAACGGTTCTCTCATGTCTTCCCTAAACTTCAGCACCGAATCGCAGAAAAGCAGGCTCTGGTCCTCCGTACGGAGATACACCTTGGCGAACTCACACAGTTTTTTTACGAACTCGTCTGAAGCGCCACCTTCGACCTTGTCAAACACATACTTCAACGCATCTTCCAGGCGTGGCCTGCCATCGGGGTCATCATATTCGTTGAGACGCAGGCGCACCATGCCGCTGATGAAATTGAGGGCCGGATTGTTGTTGTAGCTTTCCAGATAACGGCTCACCCGGTATTTGATTTTCTCCACCTCGCTGTCCGTCGGATGTTTTGCCGAAACGTTGAAATAGGCGAACCATTTTTCGTAGTCGTCGGGACGCTCGATGACATACTGAAGCTGCATCGAAGCGTCGGTGATGGCAAAATAGCTGTTGATCTTTTTCTTGAAATTCTGGCTCGAAGTGTATTGCGAGCACCACTCGTACAAGGTCTTCAGCGACTGTTTCCTGTTGTAGATGATGTGCTCGAAGATCCATGTCAGCAGATACCATAATGCCTTGTCGACGAAGGTGTTGACGGACACAACCTGTAGGGCTTGGATGTTCTTTTTCAGCGCATAGACCGATTCGTACTTGCTGATGTAGTCCGACAAGCTCTGGAAGACGTGCTTCTCGTCGGTGCTGACAAACTCGACCGTAAACAGGTCGTAGAAGTTGCGGGTCCAATCGGCGACGATGCCGAGAATCGACAGCCGGTAAAGGATTTTCTCGAACACGTCGGCTTCGATGTGAAGCGGCTTCAGATCAGCATAATGGATGTCCTTGGTGGTATTGGGATCGTAGAACGTCTTAATCACCTTTTTGATGAGGTCGTAGTCGTCACGGATGTCGTGTTGGTGCTGGGAGAAGAGGCGCACCTGCCTGAACAAATCCCTGGCGAAGCGGCTGACTCTCCGCTCCATGGCATCGATTTGATAGAAAGTGGTGCCTTTTTCGAACAAGGACGACGTCATGTCCTCAAACTGCATCAGCTCGTTGGAGAAAAGGACATAGCACTTGGCTTTCCGCCCCTTGTTCTCGGGCAGACGGGTATCCCATCGGCCAGCCCTGCCCGCCTCTTGATACAAGGCCTCCACCGAGCTGGGGATGCCATAATGGAACGTGTAGAAAACGTTCTGCTTGTCGATGCCCATGCCAAAAGCCTTGGTGGCGCACAGGATATTGTACTCGTTGTCCTTGAACCGCCGCTGCACCTCCGCTTTGTAGGTCTCAAAATCGCGCTCCTTCATGATGGGCTTGGCGCTCTTCATCGGGCAGCTTCCCGAATACCACGCAACATGTTTGCCGTAATGCTCACTCAACGCCTCGGCCAGTTCGTAACAGCCGAAATTGGTGCTCACGTATGGCGTAAACACAATGGCGGCCTCATCGAAGGTTTGGTTGAGGCCGTTTTCTTCGATGAGGCTCCTCAAACAAGCTGCCTTTTGGCCGTCGTCATTGACCACTTCGAAGTCGAGCTCATCGCGGGAATAGTCCTGCAAGGTCTTGATGTCGTAATCGTCCAAGAACTTTCCGCCTTGCGAGAACTCAATCTTGATGTCTTTCAACACATTGACCGATGCAGTCGCCGTCAGGCCCAACAAGGTGATCAGGCTGCGGCCCGTTTCGTCTTTCTTGCTGACTTTGCAAATGGTCTTGACCATGTTCAGATAGGAAGTGCGGAAATCGTGACCCCATTCCGACAGGCAATGCACCTCATCGATGACGGCATAGGCCATGTGGAACCGCTTGTTGAGGGTCATGATGCTTTCCCTGAAGGCGGGCATCTGGAAACGCTCGGGCGAGATCCAGACGAAAAGGTATTTGCCGTTGCTGAAGTCCTGCAGCACCTTCGACCGCTCAGTGGTGGTCTGGTCGCTGGTAAGGAAGGCCACGCGTGAAATGCCGATGTCGGTGGACCGAAGGTTGTCCTCCTGGTCATACATCAGCGACTTGATGGGACACACGACAAAATTGATGCACGGCTGCAACAGGCAAGCCAGCTGGTAGCACAACGACTTGCCGCCACCCGTGGGAAGCAGCCCCAGCGTGTCGTGAAGGTTCAGCACGTTGGCGATGATGGGAAACTGCCCGTCGCGGAAGTCCTGCTTGTTGAAGAGATTTTGCAGGAAAAACCGCAAGGCCGGCTTGTCCGTCTCCCGAATGTTGTAGTCTATAGGGTCGGTGGTGCTCACCGTGAAGTGGTCGCTCTTTTTGTTCGTATCGGACTTGTCCGACCTGACGTATACAATGTCCTCATCGGCCTCGACATTTTCGTCAACGGTTGGGGCGACAGCGAAATCGATGTTGATGGCATCCGCTGCTTTCTTGAACTTGCGGGACTTGCTCACCACGATATTCACCTTGGGCTTGTCGAGAGGCTTCTTCTCCTTGAGCATGACGAGATGGTCGAGCCAAATCAGAAGGTCGTCAACGGCCCAACGGGCGAAATCGCCCAAATCCTCGTCGTTCCTGATGTTGAAGCGCCATTCTTTTTCCCAGTCGAGCCTTCTGGCAAGCAGCAAGTCGATCACCAGCATCTGGAAACGCATGACGGCCGTGAGGAGCGGTCGGACATCGCCGGAGACGGTCCCCACCTGTTCCTTCAGGTATCTCGACATCACCGCAGGGCAGCCGCGCTGCAACAGGTTTTTCAGCACAAACAGCAAGGGCTTGCGCTCCACGGTCGAAGCAGAAGCCTCCAGGTTCTGTATCGAGAACCCCGATGCCGTATCGACGTAATTGGCCGTATATTTAAGCAATTTCCCCATCAAGGCACTTCATTTTCAGCATTTTTGCCTGCACAAAAATACGCTTTTTTTCAATAAGCAACAATAACTTTAAGATTTTGTTGAATTGACCAAGCAAAAATACAAACTTTGCGGAGAATATCGGTTCTTTCTCCGCAGGCACAAACAAAAGCACCGCCAGGTCTGAGACGGTGCTTTTGTTTTTTGGCTGACTTTTCAACGGCCTCACTCCCCCATCACCAGCGTCTTAGGCTCGCTGCTCGCGGAGTAATACACATAGCCATGGCCAGGCTGGAGCGTCTCCAGCGTGCCTTGCCATTCCTCGCCATTGTAGATGGCGAAGCCGCCATCTTGGGAGATGACTTTGTCGCCTTCGGCAGGGCCGAAGTCCGCGTTGAACACCTCTCCCACCGATTTCGCCGTGCCAATGTAGCCGAACCAGTTGGTGCCTTGGGTGATTTCGACCGTGGCGGCGGTGATGGGCGCACCTGTTATACTGAGCGAACAATCCGAGTTGGTCAGTAACTTATACATCTCACCTGGAACGACAGCGCCGCTGGGTGTTCCACTCTGAGCTTGAATTTGCAACAGATACCCATCGAGGGCTGCTTGAATATTTGGCACCATAGTATGCACTAGAGGCGCCCACCAATTCCAACCTTGAGACAAGTCGTCGCATTGGGTAACTGGCTCCGGACCATCATAATAATAGATGTACTCTGCCACCATCTCCTTCTCCTCGCGGTTGCCGGCCGAGTCCACGGCGATGACCAAGTATTCCGTGGTCTGCCATTCGGGCTGGAGCATGAATTCGTTGCCTATGATTTGCGGTTTTCTTACCTGCCACTCCATCTGTGTGGAGTCGTTGCGGTAATACAAAGTATGGTACCACACGCCCGAGCGGTTGTCGTCCGACACGAAGCTGAACGCCAAGCTGTCGTTCACCATTTCAACCGACTCGATGTGCGAAGTGGGCTTCACAGCATCAATGATGTTGGTCCAAGTGGGTGTCATGATAATGTCCTCTTGGTCGAAGATGATGCCAGCGCGGTTGCTGATTTCGGTACCATCAGCGAAGGCTTCTTTCAAGTCGATGCTATAGTCGACAGAGCCGATTCCATTGCCAAAATAATTGACTGGCAATACGCCCTGATTCGGGTCGTCGGTAGGTTCCATCGTCATCGGGTCAAGGGATTGGATAGTCCATTGGATGATGCCCGTGGTGGGGTCATACACCTGTTCAACTTGCGCAATGACATAAATTTCAGGGCGCAAGTCCAAAGTATAGGCAAACTGCTGTTCCCCGTTGAGTTCCAAACGCTTGTCGCCGATGCTGGCACTGCGGGCAGCCAAAGAGTTCAAGTCGAACTTGGTGGCATCCAACGTGTCACGCACGATGATGGTATGTGCCGCGGCGGTGGCCATAGTGGTGTCGTTCTCAAACTCAATTTCATACTGCACATTCTGGATTTCCTGCCGCATGTAGTGGCTGCCGGATTCGGAGAGGTAGCCGTGGATGTCGTTGGGGTCGCCAGGATGACATAAAAATACATGACAAGGTGTACCAGGATTGGGTGTTGGCAAATCACCACAAGTTTGTTGAAGCCCAAACAACCTGGCAAAAATCTCACCTACCCATCCTCTACGAATTATTCCAGGAGCTACAAGAGGCGGATGAAGAGCCATTATATCTTCATATAAAGGATTGTCTGGAGTAATACCATATGCGTCACAAACCGCTTTATCCTGGATATGCCCAAGTCCGTTTTGAATGCCACCCAATGTCAAACCTAATTTAACACTAGTATTTGCTAAACTACCAGCAGCATTCACTGGATTCGGCAAACCTCCACCACTGCTCATCCATTGTGCTACATTTCCACTCAGTTGTGCTACATTACCAACGGTCACCATATTTTCATAATTTGCACGATTTCCACAATTGGCAACAAGCGTGTCAAAATCCAAATTGTATTCATACCCTTCACCCATCCATGCATACAAATCGAAACGAATATGAGCTGGTGCGGTGAAATTCAATGTGAACGAACGAGTTTCATGTGCTTTCAAATACGAAATCCAAAAAAACATAATACCACCTTCTTTCCCCATGTCAAGAAGATTAGTTGTTACATGTGCAAAACTATAATTAACAGAATCTGCTTCAAGTGACATTGTAGCAGAGAAATCTGCAAAATCTATTTGATCGAAATAAGCATCACTACTATATGAATTTGTTGGCCAAGTAAACGCAATATTAAAAGGCACATATACGTAATCCATATTGCCAGTGTTTTCAACCGTTACCCTAACAGGGTATGGATTAGCTGTTCGTTGGGGAGTTGTAATTGATACAATCTTCTCACCTGGATTCGGTTCTTCCAATTCTACAGCTTGGTGATATACTAATGATTCAGTTTCATCGCCATCTATAAATGTCAAAAATAAATCGTATTTACCATTTGCTACAGGATTGTTAATTAAAAACTGGAACCTTGGTCTTGTTCTTGAGGGAATAACAACTTGACTCAAAACAATAGTATCCAACTCACAAACAAGCATAGCATTTTCCATATAATTGAAGCCGTTACCAATTAAATCCACAGAAAAGCGGTTTCCCATCCTATTGCCAACTTTATCAGGAGTAAGAGCAAGGACACAATACTTACCAATCCAATTGTAAGTCACGGAAACCGTCTCTCCACTTCCCGTCATATCATGCACGGCCAAGTAATACGTTCCCTCTTCCCAAGCATGAAGGCCGCCAAGTACAATGGACTCTGGGCCCGACACGTTGAACACCTCCTCACCCGAAGGGGCAAACAATTGCATGGTGCAAGCCTTGTTAGCCTTGAACGACAAGGAATCGCCCACAACGGCATCCAACTTGTACCATGTGATTTGGTTGTCGCGAGGCGCGGCAAAGGTCTCCGTGGTGTTGCGCTCAAAAACTTGCGCCACAATCTCTTGCTGCACGTGCTCATCAACATAGAAAGCCGTTTTGTCGAAGAAGCGCATTTCTGTGTCCCAGAAACGGAAGGTGATTTGGTTCTTCGCATTGATATACGGATTGTCGCCGTTGGGGTGGAAATGGTAGCACGAGCTTCGGATGCTAGGATGACCCACAGGCAACAGACTGAGAATGTCGAGCGTGTCAAGAGAAGGCGAAAGCGTTGTGATGTTTCTGTTGTCCCAGTCGTCGTTGATCCAATATTCCCAACGGGCTAAGCCGTAGCCGCCCAAGGGGATCTTGTAGAACAGATAGGTCTGCGGAGCCGTGAGCGACCCGTTGTCGAGCTGCACATTCACGATGTGCAAGCCGTTGGGCAAGTCGCCGACCTCAAGCTCCACGAGGCCGCTGCCAACCAAGCCCGTCTGCACATGGTCGTAGTCTTGGTCGAACCAGCAATGGTATTGCAGCTCGGCGGTGAAGTCTTGCACGGCCATTTTCAGGAACATATAGCTCTGTGTCGCTGTCAGTGTGCTGCCTTCCAGCATCACATGCACCGAGTGCAGGCCCTCCTCAAGGTCGTTGACGTCCAACAAGATATGGCCATCGCGCAAGGAATCACTCACTTGGTGTTCAAAGTCTTGGTCAAACCAGCAATGGTAGGCCAAATGGCTCATGTCGATGCCTTCGGCCTCAAATGGGGCCACTTTCATGAACATAAAGCTCTCGGCGGAGGTCAGCGAGGAGCCTTCGAGCATCACGTGAACCGTGTGCAGCCCTTCTTCGAGGTCGGCCACATCCAGCAAGAGATAACCCATCCCCAATGCGTCGCTCTGTTGGTGTTCAAAGTCTTGGTCGAACCAACAATGGTAGACATAGCTGGGCATTCCTTGCTCCCATTGGTCAGTTTTGAGGAACAGGAATGTCTGCGGCGTGCTCCACTTCATGAGTGTGGTGTCGGCCAATTGGTAGAGTGAGTCGCCAATGAGGCCAAACCTGCTTTCAGCGTTCTCGACCAGCACGTGGAGGTGCAATGCATGAAGGCCGTCGGTGAGGTTGCCCACATCGAGTTCGGCCTCCCAGCCGCTCTCGCCGAAGGTGGTGGTGACGGCTTGCGCGTGGTTCTCGTCGAACCAGTATCGGCAAGTGCAGGTCGCCTCCTGCGCCTTCAGCGCGAAGCCGGCCAGCAACGCACCTATTATTAATATGTAGCGTTTCATGGTCATTCGCCTTCGGTGACTACTTCAATATCCACACTCAGTTTGCCATCGATGGTGGAACGGTTAGCCACATTGCAACGTTTCAGCACCATGTAGCTGGGGCGGTTGCTGTAAGGCATAAAGCCGCCATAGATGCCCACCTGCGTACCATCGCTGCCCAGGAAGCCCGTGGCGATTTCGTCCTTCAGGATGAAAGGCTCCTCCAAGGAGAAGGTGCCGGTGAAGGTTTTGAAGACAGCGGCGTAAGAGGTTTTGGTTATGCAGCCACTAGTGTAGGCATTGCCGAAAGGACTATACGTTCCAGTTCTAATGCCTATGCAATTGAAGAACGAACAGGTCGCTTGTGGAGTAAAACCATTATTATAGTCATTATTATCTCTGATAAAAACGCTATTGAAGGCCGAGAGGCCACCAAGAGAGTTTCCATTATAAGCCAATCTCATAATCGAATTGTAAAGCAAGACAGTATGGCTCGAGGTGATATAGGTTGGATTCCACACCACTGAATTGAGTAGCGTGGTGCCGGAGGCAGAAGTAAAATTAAAATCTTTAATCATGCAGTTGACAAACTGAGCATTGTTCATCGTATTAGAGCCAATACTAACATTAGTAATAACATTAAAGCTGCATCTCGTGAATTTTGGGTTATGCATTGTCTGATACATCATTTTATTGGAAAACAAAATGCCTTCCACTTGGATGGGAATGGAGTCGTTGCTCACATTGATAGTCACTTCGCCTACAAAGATTGTAGGATTTGTGCCAGCCACAGTGTCGTTCACCACACCAGCGCCACGCAAGGTGATGGCCTTGGTAATGCTGCTCGGCACAGTGAACGAGCCACTCGAAAGCGTAACGATGTCACCGTCAACAGCAGCAGTGTGGGCCTCCACGAAGGCATTGGTGCCGTAGAACACAGAGATGTCGTCACCGTGTTGCAAAGTGGCCACTTGGGTTTGTGCGAGTGCGTTCTTCGTGCCCACCGCTACCAGCAGCAGGACGAACAAGGCGGCACTCAGCGCCTTTCCGATTTTCGAAGCAAATGCTTTCATCTGATTAATTATTTAAAACTTGTGTTTTCAACTTAATTCCTTTCCCGAGCGGGCAATAAAAAACGAAGGCTTTACTACTAATTCAAGTTGGTAATGGAGGCCTTCGACTGCCTAAACACAACAACTTTTACGAGTAAAGCCCACGTGAAAACACATGGGCATCGGCTTACTCGCTTGTTGTGTTTTAGAAAGTGTCGAAGTTTCCATTACACAAGCTCTTAAGCTAACGCTATTTCTTCAGATATGTCGGATTCGGAAGGGTTATCTCATTCTTTGTTTGGTTTAGTTAGACTTTAGTTTCAATATGAATATAGTTTATACGGCGATGCCGGTTAGTCTTAAAACAGGTCGGCATGAGTACCTGTTTGAAGGAACAGCAGCGTTAGTTGGTTGTCGTTTTGCTCCCAAACCATGAGCCAGTCAGGTTGAATATGACATTCCCAAACCTCCCTCTTTTGGTTCACGAGTTTGTGGGAATGGTATTGTGGAGGCAACTTGCCATTATCGGCAAGCAAATCAATGGCATCCTTTATCAGTTTGATATTCAAGCCACGCTTAACGCAGCGTTTCAAATCCTTATTGAAACGGTTGGAATAATCAATCTGGTACATAGCCTAAAATCTGTTTGAACATATCATCCACACTGTCGGCATGAGTCACTCTGCCGTGGTCAATGTCGTCCATCGCCTCAAGGAACCCCGCAGTCTTTGTGATGTCATACTCTTTGGGCTTTGCTTCTTTCTGCACCTTCACCGACGTCACTCCCAAAAGCATCTTGCAAGCTTGCTTCACCTTCGAAACGAGGCTCTCATCAGGGACTTGTAATACTAATGTTGCCATATTCTCTTTCTTTTTTTCGGGAGCAAAAATACAAAAAAATTGAAACCCACGCCCAAAGCTAACGCTATTTCTTCAGAATCGAGGAAAAAATCACGCGACTGCACCAGCAGTTAGAGGGAATTGTTTACTTTTGCAGGTGAAAACCTCAAGTATGCCGTTACCATGATGCTCTGGACAGACCTCCTTTCCAACAAACGCTATGCGCAGGCGCAGAAAAGCCCCGACATCCGAAGCTCTTTCCAGCGCGACTACGACCGCATCCTCTTTTCGAGTCCCTTCCGCCGACTGCAAAACAAGACCCAAGTGTTTCCCCTGCCTGGAGCACAGATGGTGCATAACCGATTGACCCACAGCCTCGAAGTGGCCAGCGTCGGACGCTCCATCGCCTGCCGAACCGTGGAAAAACTGACCAAAAAACACCCCGAGCTGAAAGAACGCCAATCCGACATCGAGACCATCGTGGCTTCGGCCTGCCTAGCCCACGACCTCGGCAACCCGCCATTCGGCCACTCCGGTGAAGACACCATCAGCAGCTTCTTCCGCGACGGCAAGGGCAAAGAGCTGGAAAACAGCGTCTTGCCCGAGCAGTGGAGCGACCTCATCGCCTTCGAGGGCAACGCCAACGCCTTCCGCCAACTGACGCACCAGTTCACAGGTCGCCGCGCGGGTGGCTTCTCACTCACCTCCGCCACTTTGGCAACACTGCTGAAATACCCCTACCCTTCCTTCAACAAAGGCGACCGCAAGAAATACAACGTCTTTTATTCCGAGATTCAGACTTTTGAGGAAGTCGTCAACGAATGCGGCATCCCACGTCTGGATACGGAACATCTAGTCTACGCCCGCCATCCGCTGTCTTTCATGATGGAGGCCGCCGACGACATCTGCTACCTCGTCCTCGACATGGAAGACGCCCACAAACGCGGCATCGTCAGCACCGAAGCCATCGAGAGTTGCTTCCTCGCGTTCTTCCATCCCGACAAGGACAAGACCTTCTTCCAGCACAAGGAGAAAGCCTACCACGACGTGAGCGACGTGAACGAACGGATGGCTTTCCTGCGCGCCATGCTCATCAACAAGCTGGTGAACTGTGCCAGCGACATCTTCGTCAAACACTATGACGCCATCATGGAAGGCTGCTTCGAGAAGAGCCTGATTTCACATCTGCCCGAGTTTGAGAAAAACGCACTGGATTTATGCCGTGACGAATCCGTGAAACACATCTACCGCCATCCTTCTGTGGTGAAAATCGAGCTGACGGGCTTCAACGTCATCGGAACGCTGTTGGAAGACTTCACCGACGCCGTGCTCAACCCCGCCACGCCCTACAACAAGAAACTACTCTCGCTCGTTCCCGAGCAGTTCAAGGTGGAGACCAACGAAGTGTATCCCAAACTGCAGTCCGTCATCGACTTCATCTCCAACATGACCGACCTTTATGCCGTCCAACTTTACAAAGACCTGAGAGGAATCGACTGATGAAGAGAATTTTAGCCATCGTTATCCTGCTGATTTGCGAAGGCTTTGCCTTCGGGCAAGCCACAAAGTCCTATCTCATAGCCGATTACAACGAGAAAGACCTCGCTTTCCTGCAAGCGAAATGCCGTCAGGCCAGTCTCGACATGAGCCTTTCGGTGCTGGCCAACCGCGTCGCCACCAACAGCAAACACGTGTCGCCCAAGCCCTCGAAACACCTGCTGAAGCAAGGCACCTTGCAGCTGCAACTGCCCATGAACGAGAGCCAAGACGAGTTTGCGGTCTACCATTCCGATATTTTCGAGATCCCTTCGACCATCAATGTGCTGCTGATCGACGACGAGCTCATCACCTACCGCACCATGGAGACGGCGGGCAACATCCACCTGCTCTACCATTGCACACGTGGTGCCTTCGGGACCAAGAGAGCGGCCCACGCCAAGAACACGCCCGTCTATAAACTCTGGGACACGCCCGAGCGGACCCTGCTACCCGACCTCGAGCTACAGGACCAAATGGCCCATAGCATCGCAAAACAGCTTTCGAAGACTGACTGTCCCTTGCTGGTCTTCAACGACTTGAAAAGCTATGCCTACAACGAATTCGGCGACCTAGGCATCGGCCACTTCCTGGATACGGTGCGCAAATACAACCCCGACAAGATGCTGCAAGGCGACCTGCTCACCCCTATGTCGGCGCAATTCCTCGACCGCGTCAACGAGAACCAGCTCTGGAACGCCTCGATGCGCACCAAAATCATTGAGACGCTGGACGAAAAGCAGGACTTTTATCGCAAACGCCAAATGCCATGGATGATCGGCAACTTCCAAATCCTTCTCGCCGACAAGAACCGCCCTGCCACTACCTACGAGGAGCTGGAATGGTTCCTCTCCAAAGCCGCCGCCTACGACGCGGGCTTCGGACTCATCTTCGACGCGGAAACCATGCGTAAACATGGCCTGACCCCCACGTTCCTTAAGGCTATCCGCATATGGGAGACCCTCCGCATGAGCGGTGCCTTCAACGAGGCCCAAAAGGAACAATTCAAAGACCCTTATGCCAACTGGCACATCGCCAAGGACAACGACTCGACGTACTCGCTATTCGCGGAACACATTTCGAGACGCTATTTCTGCCAATTCGACGACGACCATTGGGAGTGGTACAGCCCCTATGCAAGCCACTACGCCCTGTGTATCACCGTCGAAGGCAAAGGCAGCATCAGCGAGCTGAATTTCCGCACACCCAATGGCATCCTCTATCTCCCGTGCAGCCTCAAGGCCGGACAGCATCTGGTGTACGATTTCAACGGCTCCGCCTGCGTCACCGACCAAAACTACAATACGATAACAGAAGTGTTCCCACAAGGCGTATCCTTCCTCGACGAAGGCACTTCTGAGGTGACGTTCACCTGCGAAGTCAAGCCGCAGGACAAGCAACAGCCCAAAGTCACCGTGCGCTACTACACCCACAACACGCCAGAGACCCTCATCTTCAAACCCGTCCCATAGTCTCACGCAAATTCATCATGTCACAACTCCTTGAATCCCTTTACCTCCAGTCCGATCTCCTCCGCAAGGAATACGACTTCGAGAAGGCGACCTACCTTGAAGCGGTGAAGCGCGCCCCGATGAACGGCGACGTGGCCGAAGGCGACTGCTGGTATCCGATTCGCTTGGGCAACACTTCCTATAACATTGCCAATCAGTTGGTTGTGGATGTTTATTTCGATGGGACACAGCCCGAAGACACCAGCAGCGACTTCGAACCAGGCAAAATCGTCAACTTCTTCAGCATCGAGAACGGGCAGATGCGCGTGCTCAACCACAACTGCACCGTGAGCCGCATCCAAGACTACCGCATGGAAATCGCGGTGAACAGCATGCCCACGATGATGGCCTTGCAAAACCTGGCTTCGCGCAACAAAATCGGTGTGCTTCTGGGCATCGACGACTACAGCTATCAGGTGATGCAAAGTAGCCTCCGGCAAGTGAGGGAGCGCAATGACGAGGGCTTCGTCAACCTGCGCAGCGTGCTGATTGGAGAGAAACAGCCCACCTTCCGCGACAACCATTTCAACCACCTCCCTTGGCTCAATGCGAGCCAAAACGCCGCCGTCGCCAAGGTGCTCAACGCCCGCGAGACAGCCATCGTGCACGGTCCGCCCGGCACGGGAAAGACCACGACTTTGGTGGAAGCCATCAGCGAGACCCTGAAGCGCGAGACACAAGTGCTGGTTTGCGCGCCCAGCAACGCCGCCGTCGACTGGATTAGTGAGCAACTCTATCGCCGTGGCATCAGCGTGCTTCGCATCGGCAATCCGCTCAGAATCAACGATGTGATGATGGAATGCTCCTACGAATACCGCTACGCCAACCACCCCGATTATTTGGAGTTGTTCAGCGTGCGCTCATCGCTGCGCGAAATCAAGAGTCGGCCCAAACTCGGCGACAAGGAGCACAACCAAATCCGCAAGTTGCAGCACCGCGAGTTGGAATTGGAAGTGAAAATCCGCGAGGAGCTGTTTGCCACCTCGGGCGTCATCGCCTGCACGCTCATCGGCAGCGCCAGCCGCATCATGGAACGGAGACATTTCGGCACCGTCTTCATCGACGAAGCCGCACAAGCCCTCGAAGCCGCCTGCTGGACCGCCATCCTCAAAGCCGACCGCGTCGTCCTTGCCGGTGACCACCAGCAGCTGCCGCCCACCATCAAATGCCACGAGGCCGCCCACGAGGGATTGGATCGCACCTTGATGCAGAAAGTGGTGAACAGCAAGCCCTCGTGCGTCACCCTGCTCGACGTGCAATACCGAATGAACCGCGACATCATGGAGTTTTCGTCGCGACAGTTCTACCACGGCCAGCTGAAAGCCGACCCTTCCGTGGCCGACCGCGTGGTCTCCCCCATCGACAAGCCCCTGATGTGGATCGACACGTCGAAGTGCGACTTCGGCGAGCAACAAAGCCGCAGCCTGAGCCGTAGCAACCACGAGGAGGCCAAGCTCCTGATGAAGACCCTGATGGACTATGTGAAGCTCATCGGCATGGAGCACCTCCTGCGCGAGCAGGTGGACTTCGGCATCATCTCGCCCTACAAGGCACAAGTCAGGCTGTTACGCAAATACATGCGCAACAACAAGATGCTGAAGCCTTTGCGCCATCAAATCACCATCAACACGGTGGATGGCTTCCAGGGGCAAGAGCGTGATGTCATCCTTATCAGCATGGTGCGCGACAACGACAGCGGCAACATCGGCTTCCTCAACGACTTGCGCCGCATGAACGTGGCCATCACCCGCGCCAAAATGAAACTCATCGTCTTCGGCAACGCCGAGACGATGAGTAAGACGAAGTTTTATGAAAAGCTAGTGGCTTATTTCCAAGAACGCGGCGACTTCGTCACGATTCAGCCCGATAACAGCGCCGAAAGTGATTGAATGTTAGCAGTAACCAACAAAAATGGCGGCCTCACAGCCGCCATTTTTTCATAGCGATGATCAACATCTTATTCTATCGTCACTGTCTTGGAGTCTACCGAGTTAGAGATGTAAATATAACCCTTGCCCGGCTGTAACTCGCTGAGCGTACCGCTCCAGCCACTTCCCTCTTCGGTGACAGTGTAGATGGCGAAACCTCCATCTTGAGAGATAATCTTGTCGCCATTTTCTGGAACAAAGTCGTCGCCAAACAGCGTGGCGATGCCGACATTATTCGCGCCCAAGTAGCCAATCCAGTTGGTGCCTTGCTCGATGGTAATATTGGTAGACGAAGCGTAACCCGTAATCGAGAATTCTCCTCCTTCGCTCACATAAATCTTGACCATTTGGCCGGGAACGATGGTTCCACTCGTGTTTCCGATTACGGCGTCACTACCAAACATCGTTTGCAATGTTTCCAAACTTGTTTCAACCGCTGGAGCAAACCAATTCCAGCCTGCAAGCAAAGAGAAAACTAGCGATGCATCCTGATGCTCCGACTGATCATGCGACAGCGGCAGCTGAGGCGTAGCCGTCATGGTTTGCGAAACAAATTCTCCAGGCACCCTAGTGAAAATGACTTTTGAATCTTCTGGAGTGGCTATAACAAACACGGCTTCCAAAGGATGGATAGGTTCGTTGGTAGTGACCTCGACAAGACCTGTTCCTTCCGCGTTCATCCGATAGTAAGTCCTGTTGATATAGGCATCGTAGGTCCAAGGATTGCCAACGAGGTTGAAGCCCTTGAATGACGCACTTTCATCATACTGCACATTATAACCACTGAAACTCTGATTCAAATATCCTTCAATTTCCACAGTAGTACCATTCTTGCTGGCATAGAGCACGCCTTGACCGCGATTCCACCGAGGATTGTCTCCGTCTATTTTGAAGTTTCTCCATTCATCATTCTCGCTTTGGTCGAAGGAATAAAGGTCATAATCGCCATTGTCGACAAGGTTATGGATTTTGCTGTTCTCGGCATAGACATTGTCATGGGGTATTGGGCATGAAAGCAAATACCAGTTCCCTGTACCTTCACCATAGCCGACAATGTTTTTGCGCATAGTGCCATAAAAAGGATGATTATTATTATAAATCACTTGGGCACCATCATCAATGATAAACAGTTTTACTCCATTGGCTCCATTATTAATTCGTTTGTCACCCATATCCAGCACTGCGCCAGCGGCCACAAGTGTTGGTCCGCCTATACGGAGACCTTCTTCACCGCCGCCATACGTTTGTTCGCCGACGAACACCATGGTGTAAAGTTCCTCCTCGCCTGCCTTCTGGAACAAAGGCCAATACCAAATGTCGTCACTATTGAGCATGGTGGCACCCGTCTCATAAACGCCATAATCCAAATAGTCGCCGCAATAGTTTTCCGTGCCTCTCGAAAAACCGACCAAAGAATAGCCTTCGGGGGCAGGCATCGTCATATCATACAAGGGGCCTGAATGCGGATATAATCCATCTGGCATGGATGCCTTAAGTCGGACAGTTCCGTTCTCATTCATATATTTATAGTACCGAAGCGGATACCATCTGGCATAATACACCTCTACATGCACGTCCTCATTGGGCATGGTGAACTCAATCCAACTCCGATTGTCGCTGGCATCGCCGCCAGTTGGCTCAAGGTAAGTCCTCTGGTCCTGTTCGTCGAGGGTATAGACGCCGACACCTGAATACTGGTAGAAGATTTCATCATTGGCTCCCGTTGTCAACGAGGTCGGGAAACTGAGGTTGATTTGGTCGTCTTGCATATAGGCTCCACTATAGTTGCTTTCTGTATTGAGCGTGACGACCGGCAAATATTGCGCGTCGGGGGTGGATTCGTTTTGGATCACAGGGCCGTAAATCACGTTGTGCGGGCGATAGACGGTGATGTCGTTGACCGAGCGGGGCACAAGTTCAGGAACATTAGAAGTCCTTCTGAACACACCAATCACGTCAACTTCATTGAATTGCGCCACTTCCACATTGGTGTGGTGCGACACCGTGGCTTGCACCGTTTCTTGGGAAATGGTGAATTCCGTACTCGAAGCCACTTGGTCCACAACGGCATCCTCAACTTTGACAAGCATGAATTCCTTGGTGTTCCATGGATCGCTACCATCATCATTCGTCAATTCTGAAGTAGTCACCACGATCGGTGTCACCGTGTTGCCCTGGCTCTTCACCTGGAGCAAGCTGAGGTTGTGCATGGCCACTACATATCCATTCTCAGTGCGATAAGGCTTACCTCTTACGATGATTTCGTCGCCCTTACAGATTTGGTCGTAATCGTCTCCGTTGACAAAATCGTTACGTCTGAGCATTATGGCAACATGTGAACTGGCATCATCTGCATCTTGCAAATAAAGGTAATTGCCCAACTTGTGACTCACCACGCCACGCACGTTAAGCACCACGGGATCAGCTTGGCTTGCCTGGTATCTTGCAGTAGCAATATTATCATAAAGGTATTCATACGTCTTCTTGAAGAATTTGGTTTGCCTTCCTGGAGTATGGTTGGCATCAAAGCCTTTCCAATAGTGATTGTAATAATCGCCGTTTTCGTCAATGACCAAATAGTAGCCGTTGCAGTAGAGGTAATAGTAGTCGTTGAACATGGGGCGGGGCGACCATTCGAAACCACGATTGTCGGGGCCTGTTCCAATGGTCACATCCCCCGAAGTGGAGCACTTCAAGTATTGGCCCGTAGTGCCAACAGGCTTGAAGAGGTATTTGCCTTGATAGCGATCAAAAGTCCATTTTACGCTGTTGAAATCCGCTGAAGAACCAGATTCAATGCCTAACAATACCGATTCGTTGCTTGGACTAAGGTGTAGCGGAATAGCCTTGCCATTGGTGTTGTCCATGCCATACCAATGGAAAACATAATATCCAGCAATGACAAACTCATCGCCAGGGAGAATGTCCTCCAAGTCGGTCTCATACCATTTTTCAGTCACATAGCTCGGCGCTCCCACATAATCAACCGTGACGCCTTGGCAATAAAGCGTTCCACCCGTCGAGGTGATGCGAATCTTCAGCACGTCACCCGATCCGATGACATAATCGGCATCGACTCCGTTCATCTCGACATCGAGGTCAACATAACACTCGTCGCTGTAGGTCACGTTGGGCCACGATCTGAGGGTACCATTGTCGACGTGGGCCAAATCATAGTAAAGTTGTTCGTTCAAATCTCCCACGTAAACCTGCACCATGCCCCAAGCAGTTTCGCCCGGCATCATATCCAGCTTGATACCCTTGATGGCGTGGTCGACATAGCCGCTCAGTTGAAGCTCAATGTAATTGGCCTCATTAGGATAGTTAGGAGAATAAATTGTATTATAGTCAAAAGACCCTGTTTGGTTTGAAACAACAGTGAAGCTGCTTCCCTCGGGCGGACAGGTGTAGACTTGCGTAGCGCCAGTTGCGTCGAAACTATACACGTCGCGCGTGGTGGAGATGAGCGTTTCGGGGTCTTGGTGGATGGTCAGGTAGTCGCCATCAAGCCAATTCTCGGATGCTCCCATGACGTTGCCGTTGGCATCGTAGGCCCAAACGGAAAGGCATACGGTACGCCCAACGGCCAAAGAATTGCCTTGGCAGTTGTAATGGATCTCGTAGCCATCGTTAGTTTCCACGAAATTGAGCGTAAGCCATCTGAAGTTGAGTTCGCAACCGCCGTCAGGGGTTTTCACCTTCCAATGGTGGACGCCCGACAAGTTGTGGCAAACCAACGGGATGGTGCCGCTTTGGCCCTCCCAGGCAAGACTCAATTGGTTGTTTTCGCCAAAGCTGATGGAGGCCCTGCCCAACTGGGTGATTTCGATAGGATCAGAATAAACGTTATCGCCTTCAGCTGTTACCCCTTCGATTCGCGCATAAGTCGTGCGATTCTCCGGACTTGTATTGATTGTCTCATAATGGACTAACAAAAAGTATCCAGTACCATTCCAATCCGTGGTTATGGTCAGCCAACGAGTAGTTTGCTCTACTTGACAAGTTGCGTCCGTATATTGCTTGACAGTGATGCCGCCTTGCGGGGTGAAATTGTGACAAATCGCACCCGTCATGCGGAAACCTTCAGCCACCGACTGGGAAAGGGTAATATAATAATCACCCACCACGATGCAAGGCTCGGTCTCTGACCTGAAATGAGGTTGTATCTTGATATCGTAGGCAGGCATGATGAAACTATTGCCGATGATTTCCACGGAGTTGTCGGCCACCCATTCGCCATCTTCTTCCTTGAACACGGTCCAAACGCCAGTGCCAACATAGCCTGAGCTGAGTTGCGTCGCCAGAGTGACCTCGGTGCCTGCGGTGTGGTCATAGCCTTGATAGCACACGGCATAACCTCCGGTTTCTTCCATGATGGTAATGTGATAAGTCGGATCCGTCACCGTTCCCGTCAGGTTGATGACCACATCGGTAGCGCGTTCGGCGCCTAACGTGAGGACGCCGCTGTAGGTGCCACGTTCCAAGCCGGGCTTCAGGCGCACGCCCAAAGTGAAGCCGAAATAACTGGCGTCCGTGCTTTGAACGCCAACGTATTGCCCGTTCCAAGTGATGGCATCCGGGTCGGTGACTTGGCAAAGCTCGAAGTCGGTTGAGTTCACTTCAGCCCAAATGGCCGAATTGTTGCCAGGATTTTGGACGCCAAACCATAAAAAATTCCCTTCGGGGTCGGGGTCGCCGTAGCCGTTGTAGAACGCCATCGGAGTGGTTCCTACCATGATGGTAGGTGTAGGCAGTGAACTGTTGGGCACAAACGATGCTTCAATCAGCAGATCGTAGGCGGGCATCATGAAAGTATACTCGTGATCTGCATACAGATAATCGCTTAAATCATAAAAAGAAACATCTTCACTATTCACTACCTCATGGTTGCTTTTCCTATAGAAAGTAAAGGATTGAAAGCGATAGCCAGAGGTTGGATGCACATCCATGTAAACGTTTTCCCCTGCCACGACATCATGTGAAGGGTAAACGGCCACCCAACCGTGAGGATTGAGGCCATAGTCAAACTCGATGTTGTAGGTTGTTGCCGTCACCGTTCCCGTAAGCGTGATGGAGGCCGAAACGGTGCTTCCATTTACTGTCGCCGTAAGGTTGACGACATCCGAGTGTTCGCTGTCTTGCTCATAGCCTGGCTTCAGGCGAACGAGGAAACCGAATCCAAACCAATATGGATCGGTATTGGTGGCCGTGAATTGGGTAAGGTTGATCCATGAGCTTTGGCTTGATTCCGAGTCCCACAGCTCGAAGTGGCTGTCTTGGCCTTGACCCAAGCTGACGGTCACATCGTTGCCTTCACCAAGGTTGGCGCAACTGACATAGACATATTGTCCCTCAGGGGCCTCATTGCCAACGCCATAGCTGAAACTCAAACTAGGCTCTGTTAGGTTAGTAAATGTAATCGACTGTCCCTTGGCCTTCCCCATCGGGCCGACCAAGCCGCCGAGCAGCACCAAGGCTGCCAGCAGAAACGTAAACTTTTTCTTCATAGTGTTATGTGTTTTGATTGTTGTGTAAGCTACTGACACGGGACACGAGACAAGGATAACGACTCGCGTCCCGCGTCTCGCCTTCATTCCGTGGAAACGGAACTCGCGTCCATTATTTCAATTTGCAAAAATCAAAACAAAAATCCGACTACCATTCCGTATTAATACGGAATTTGCATGGTCTCTGTATCAAAAATGAAGATTTTCGAATGTCACTCACTCCGTCAACCCATGGCGGACGGCATAGTTGATCAATTCTTTCGTGGACTTCAGTCCGAGTTTGAGGAAGATGCGTTCCTTGTGGGTCTCAACGGTGCGTTTGCCGATGTGCAGCTTCTCCCCTATCTCTTTTGCGGTCAAGCCCTGGGCACACAGCTTGATAATCTCTTTCTCGCGATCAGAAAGTTCTTCGGAAACTGGGGCTGAGACGGCCTCGAGAGTTGTCCCGAAAAGCATATCAATGCGTTGCTTCATCTCATCAGGCTTCACGTTCTTGCCGATAAAGCCGTCTATGCGGTCACGTATTTGCGCCATCACCTTAGGGGGCAACACCTCGCCCGAAAGCAACAACACCTTTACCGAGGGACAGTACAATTCAACCGCATCGAGCACATCGAAGGCCGTGCCATCGGTTAGGAAAAAATCGAGCAGGAGCAGGTCGAGTTCGTGGCCATTGGTTTTCAAGTATTCTGTGGATTGCATCACATTCTCTGTCTCCGACACCACTTGGAAGGCAATGCCTGAATACCGCAACGTCATCTTCAAACCAACACGAAAAATCGGGTGGTCGTCCACTATCATAATATTGATTTTCCGTTTGTTAGCCATTTTCTTTACGCTTTTTTGACAGTGAAACTAACTGTGGTGCCTCGTCCCTCTTCGCTTTCCAACTTAACCTTGCCGCCATTGCGTTCCATTAATTGCTTGGTGACGAAGAGGCCGATGCCCGTACCCATCTCTCCAATGGTGCCGTCGCTGTTGGTGACCACATCATTGAACAATCGTTGCAACTTGTCCTTCGGGATGCCCATACCCTTGTCGCTCACTGCAATCCAATAGCTCCCTGATGCTTCGTTGGCACTGATCTTGATCTCGCCGTTGGGCCACGAGAATTTCACCGCATTAGACAAGAGATTTTGCAGCACCATCCTCACGATATTGTCATCGTCGAGGCACGCCCATTCGGCCGGAATCGTGTTGACAACGGTCAACGACTTCATCTGAATATGTGAAGTCATTTCGCCAACCACTTCGTCTGCCAAGTCACGTAACACGAAGCGTTTGGGCGGGTTTTCGGCCTTGCCCATCTCACATTTCACCCAATAGATGATGTTTTGCAGCTTCTCGTTCAGGTCGTCTGCCGAAACCTTCAGGGCTTGCAGGTTCTCCTTCATTTCGGGCATGGTCATCTCGTCGATGTGTTCATGGGTCATCTCAAGCAGCTGGGATTGTGTCTGCACCGGCGTCTTGATATCATGTGCAACGACAAATAGCAAATGGTCCTTCAGGGCGTTGCGCCGTTTGCGCTGACGCAAAACGACCAGCACGACGCCCAACAACACCAACAGCAAGAGAGCCACTGTCGCCGACAACGCCAGCAAACGTTTGCCTTGACGGTTTTTCTCACGTTGCAAGGTCAATTCATGCTCTTTCTCCTCCATCTTGTATTGCACCTCGAAGTCGCGGATGAGGGCTTGTTGCTCCTTATTGTAAATGGAGTCTTTGAGGGCGACGTTTTGGGTGAAGTAGGCTAAAGCCCGTTTAGGTTGGCTGTCTTTGGTGGATTCGTAGGCACCGCTTAGCGCCTCCATCTCAAACTCGCCAAAGTGGTTCTCCTGGGCCAAAGAGAGTGCGTCAAGATACGCTCTTTCTGCGTTTTCGTTTTGGCCAAGTTTCAGCTTCACATCGCCTTTCAGCAGGTGGATGGCGGCGAGCATATAAGGGTCGTTGAGGGTGGTGGCCAGCTGCAACGCAGTATCCAAGTTATGGTTGGCGTCGTCGGTGCGGCCTGCCTCAAAATAGGCCTTCGCCAAACCCGTCAACCGACCGACAATCTTGTTGGGTTCGGCGCCATAGCGTTCCGAATAGTCGAGCGACTGCTCCAAAAAGCGGATGGCCTCGCCGATCTTTTCCTGTTGGTTTGGGTCATCGCTGTCGGCCTGCGCCAACCGCACCTCGGCAAGGTTTTGGTAGTAGGTGGCCAAGTCGAGGCAGCGGAGCGAGTCTTGGTTGTATTGCGGCAAAAATCCTGGGTCGTCGTCATTGACCGAAGCGATACACCGGTTCCACATCGACTCGGCCTGATCGTATTCCCCCATTTCGAGGTACATCACAGCCATGTTGTTGAGCACATACCGTTTGTTGACCTTAGCCATCGGGCCACCAATTTGGTCCATCGTTTCGCTGCAAAGGTTGTAGTTGCGGATGGCCTCCTCGTATTGTCCCATGCGCTGGTAGGCGTTGCCCAAAGTCATGTAGCAGCCTGCCATGTCCACGAGGTCGTTGCGGCTGCGGTAGTACTCCACGGCCGCCTTGGCATACCCCACGGTCTTGTTGAAGTCGTCCTCTTCCAGATAACGGATGAGCTCCGCCTTGACGGAATCAGGGTCAGCGTGGTCATCAATCAGGTTGTCATGACCCACAAAACACAACACGAAGAGCAAAACATGAATCATAGCAGCATCGAAATATCGGTGCAAAAATACAATTTTTTGAAAATAGAGCTATTCCGTTTTTCTCATCATAAATGATGATAAAATTCTTGCATAAACCTTATAAATAATGAAGCCAACAACGCACTAAAAGCCGTATTTTTGCAGGTTGAAAACACCAGAACGAAATGACAACCCTCGATAAACTTGAAGTCGGTCAATCCGCCCGCATCAAGGCCGTGGAAGGCGAAGGCCAACGCCGCCAGCACTTCCTCGACATGGGCCTTATCCCCGATGCGTTCATCAAGATCGTGAAATACGCGCCCCTAGGCGACCCGATGGAAGTGATGATCCATGGCTATGCCCTCACCCTTCGCAAAGCCGATGCCGCCCTCATCGAAGTGGAGGCCTGCGACGACAGTCAAAGCGAAGAAAAAGACAGCAACCTCGACCAACTGTATATCACTTCCCTCCCCGACCATAACGCCCACCCGGGCTTGGGTGAGGCAGGCATTTACCATGACAAGACCCACGAGACACCGCTTCCCAAAGGCACCAAGCTCACCTTTGCCCTCGCCGGACAGCAGAACTGCGGCAAGACCACCCTCTTCAACCAGCTGACGGGCGCCAACCAACATGTGGGCAACTTCCCCGGCGTCACCGTCGACCGCAAAGACGGCGTCATCAAAGGACATCCCGAGACCTCTGTCACCGACCTACCGGGCATCTACTCGCTGTCGCCTTACACCTCCGAGGAGATCGTTTCTCGCGAGTTCATCATGAAGGAGAAGCCCAAGGGCATCATCAACATCGTGGATGCCAACAACATCGAGCGCAACCTCTACCTCACCATGCAACTCATGGAGCTGGGGACGCCCATGGTGCTGGCCCTCAACATGATGGACGAGGTGCGCAACAACGGCGGCAGCATCCTGGTGAACGAGATGGAACAGATCCTAGGTCTGCCCGTGGTGCCCATCTCGGCTGCCAAGAACGAGGGTATCAACGAGCTTGTCGATCACGCCATCCACATCGCCAAGTATCAGGAGGCTCCTGTGCGACAGGACTTTTGCGACAAGGACGACCACGGCGGCGCCGTGCACCGTTGCCTTCACAGCATCATGCACCTCATCGAAGACCACGCCCAGCGTGCCGACATCCCCGTGCGTTTTGCTGCCTCCAAACTCATCGAAGGCGACTCCGTCGTGATGGAAGCCTTGAAACTCTCGCAAAACGAGAAAGAGACCCTCGAACACCTCATCCTGCAGATGGAAGAGGAACGCGGCCTCGACCGCGCTGCGGCCATGGCTGAGATGCGTTTTGCCTTCATCAAGAAGCTGTGCGACAAGACGGTGGTAAAGCCCAAGGAAAGCAAGGAATACCGCCGCAGCCGCAAAATCGACAAGATCCTGACCGGCAAATGGACCGCCATCCCGATCTTCATCCTCGTCATGGTGGGCATCATCTGGCTCAGCATTGACGCCCTCGGTGCGCCTTTGCAGGACTGGCTCGACCAAGGCATCTCGTGGCTCGCAGGAGTGACGGGCAACGCCTTGGCCAACTGGAATGTCAGTCCAGCTGTACAGTCGCTCGTTGTCGACGGCATCTTCGGTGGCGTGGGCAGCGTGTTGAGTTTTGTGCCTATCATCATCCTGCTGTTCTTCTTCCTCAGTCTGTTGGAGGACAGCGGCTATATGGCCCGCGTGGCCTTCGTCAGCGACAGCTTCTTGCGTAAGCTCGGTCTCACCGGCCACAGCATCGTGCCCATGCTCATCGGCTTTGGCTGCACCGTGCCCGCCGTGATGGCCACGCGCACCCTGCATTCCACTCACGACCGTTGGCGCACCATCCTGTTGACGCCATTCATGAGTTGTTCGGCCAAAATCCCGATCTACGGCTTCTTCACGAGCTATTTCTTCCCTGGCCATGGCGGCTTGGTGCTGATTTGCCTCTATCTGTTGGGCATCTTCGTCGGCATCGTCACCGCGCTGTTCACCAAATGGTTCGGCGACAAGGGCGATGTGGCCCCCTTCGTCATGGAGTTGCCCAACTACCGCATGCCAGGCGCCAAAAACGTCGCCCACCTCTTGTGGGACAAGACCAAGGACTTCGTGCAACGCGCCTTCACGGTCATCTTCTTGGCCACTCTGGTCATCTGGTTCCTGCAGACCTTCGATTTCCATTTCAACATGGTGGAAAACGGCGAAGGCAGCATGCTGGCGAGCGTGGCCGGCTGGATTGCGCCTGTGTTCCGTCCCATCGGTTTGGGCAGCTGGCAGGTCGTCACTGCGCTCATCAGCGGCTTCATGGCCAAGGAGAGCGTCGTGGCCACCCTTGAAGTGCTCAACGCCATGCCACTGTTCACCACCGTCAGTTCCATCTCGATGCTGGTGTTCTGCCTGCTCTACACGCCTTGCGTGGCCGCCATCGCCGCCATCCGCCGCGAGTTGGGCACCAAGTGGATGCTGTTCATCATCGCCTTCCAATGCGTAATCGCGTGGATTTGCGCTTGGTTTGCTTATCTCATCGCTAATGCCGTCGTCGCATGAACCTGCCTACTGTCATAGTGTTGTTAGTGGTGTTGGCCCTCGTCATTGTCGCCATCCGCATCCTGCGGATGGGCAAAGGCGGTTGTTCTTGTGACGGTAACAGCAAAAAATCAACGAATTGCAGTGGCTGTGCAAATTGCTCGGCGAATTGCCCGATGAAAAGATAGGCATTGATTGTCAAAAACGAAAAGCCGGCATTGATGTCGGCTTTTCTCTAATTTTTGAAGAAATTCTTGGGATATTTATAGGAATTCGACAAAAATATCTATCTTTGCATCACGGGATTTCCGTGACGGAAATCCCGTGACGGAAAATCCGTGATAGATAAACGACTATTTTGAACAAGAGACAACAAAGCACTATGGCAAAGAGAAAACAGAAAAAGCCGCAAAATCCTTTTATTTACAAGGGTTATGAAGATCCAAGCTACTTTTGTGACAGGGAACGGGAAACAGAAAACATGATCAGTGCGTTAAAAAACGGGCGCAATATCACCCTGTTTTCGCCTCGAAAAATTGGCAAAACTGGGCTAATAAAACATGTTTTATACCGTATTAATGAGACCAACAAGAATGCAATTTGCATTTATTTGGACATTTTCTCGACCCAAAATCTCCACGATTTCGTCCAAGCCTTAGGCGTAGCCATTGTGGAGGAAGCCATAGAGCGTGAAAAAACGCTGATAGCCAAGGTCGCAGATGCGTTCAAGGCATTACGACCCGTGTTGACCTACGACCCCCTGACTGGCCTCCCCTCCGTTTCGGTGGACATCGAGCCTTCAAGCGAGGAGCATACGCTGAAAAGCATCTTCAACCACATCGAAAGCATGAAAAAGGATGTGTACATTGCCATCGACGAATTCCAGCAGGTAGCCAACTATCCCGAAAAAGGCACCGAGGCCTTGTTGCGTTCCCACATACAGTTTTCACATGCAGGCTTCATCTTTTCGGGCAGCCGTCAGCACCTCATGGCCGAGATGTTCAACTCGCCGAAACGGCCTTTCTACCAAAGCACCGACTTCGTCCTGTTGCAACCGCTACCTGAAAAGGTTTATTTCGACTTCTCGCGTCGGTTCTTCGAGGCAAATAACGGGACGTTAAACGAAGAAATCTTCCACGACGTTTACCAAAGCTTCAGCGGCCACACCTGGTATGTGCAACTCGTCATGAATCGCTTGTATGAGTCCACCAAACACGTGGAAAGCAAGGAACAGGCCAACCAAGTGATACTCGCCATCATCGACACCTTGTCGCCACAATATGAGACAATGATGTCATTACTAACTACAAACCAAGCCAAATTGCTGAAAGCCGTTGCAAAAGAGAACAAGATAGAAAAGCCACAAAGTGTTGATTTCATCAAAAAGCACAACCTTCCCAGCTCAAGCAGCGTAAAAACCGCATTGGAAGTACTGACAGACAAAGAGTTAGTTTATCATGACGAGGACGGATACATCGTTTACGATCGCTTCCTCAACCTTTGGTTACGACGGTTACAATAAAGCATTACTATTTTCACTCCTCCATCAAATGATAATACTTCGGCTGATAATCGGCCCATTCGCCCGTGAGAAGCTCGGGGTGGAAGAAATGGATGAAGTCGGCCAACAGCAGGTCGGGCTCGCATTGAGACTGCTCGAAATAACCCGTCTTCATGATGTCGCACACGAAAACCTGATGCCTTTTGTAGGCATCAAAAAGTGGATACACGGGGTTTTCCTTGGCTAAGGTCGCATAGGTCATCGGCGTGTTCTGCGAGTTGATGACCCGCCAAAAATCGGCATGCTGCGCCTTGGAAAGGATGATCTCGGCATCCATCGGCACGCTGGCCGTCGATGGGTTGTCCTTCCAGATATAATCGGCACCCGCATCGGCGAAGAGTTGGGCGATGTAGCTCCTTCCTCCAGCCACGTACCATTGTCCGTTGAAAGCCAGGTCGGAGAACACCGTCGGGCGGTGCTCCACGTTGGCACAAAGTCCCGAAAGGGCCATGTAGCGCCGCTCGATGTCGTCAAACCAAGCATCGGCCTTGTCCTCGCAACCCGCCATCATGCCGATGACGCGAATCCACTCGGCGCGGCCCAAAGGCGTGTTCTCCAAATAATCGGCGAAGGGGAACAGCAAGCCCCCCGTGACCTTCAGTCCGCCTTGGTTGCCATCGAAATACGGGGAATAGAGCAAGGCATCGGGCTTCAGCTGGATCATCCGCTCGATGTCGGCAGCGGCCTCGGTGCCAATGTCGTAGACCTTTTCCTGCGCCATCAGCGAAAGCATCGTTGAGTCGACGACATAACGGCCTTCGAGGATGCCTTTCACACGGTCGATTTCGCCCAAACGCATAAAGACCGCCCATTGCGTGGCCGAGAACGAAATCACCGACTTGACGGGCAGCTTCAGGACGCCACTCACGTCGGATTCGACCGTTTTCGTCGTGTCTTTCACAAAAGCGAACGAACCCAACGACAGCGTGGTGTCCCATGGGCACAACACCTCCAAGCGATAGCCGTAGTCTTTCTCGAAGACCGAGACGTTCTTGGCGTAGCGCATCAGGTTGTCGCCCGTTGCCGTTTCCTGGACATCCTTCTTGGCTTTCGGCGCGCAGGCCACCAAAGCCACCAACAGCAGCAACCAGAGTTTTCTCATTGTGCATTCAGTTTTTCGAGACATTCCTTGCACAAACAATCGCTGTAGTTTTCCTTCAGATAGGCCTTCGTGGCATCGGTCAGTTTCACCGACATGCACCAGCAGTCGACCGAATGCACGCATTCGAACTCTTTTCCGCAACGGGGACAGGTTTTCTTCATAGTCATTAATTGGCTGGAGCCTTCAATTATGTTGAAGGCTCCAATAAAAAGAATATCAATTATTTAAACAACATTGCACTGGGAATGATGCCAGCCTCAAACGAGGACAGCAGCAGGCCGTCGCTCGTGTAGCGAAACACCTTGCCGTTCATCATGTAGTTTTTCGCATCGGTGAGGTAGATGTCGCCCGTGCGAGGTTCAACGACCATATTGTAGAACCAGCCCTGAGGCTCGGCCTCGATACGGAAGTCGTCCGACAAAGTCAACGAAGCGATGTCGAAACGACGCACCTCGTTGTTGTAAAGCAGATAGAACTGGTCGCCTGTCGGGTTGGCTCTCAAGATCATGGCCGTACCGTCAAACTCAAAGCGCTTGGCGGCGGTCTTCATCTGCGGGTCGATTTCCCACAAGGAAGGATTCTCGCCATCCTCTTCCCAGGTGGCGCCTTCACAAAGCACCCACACATGGCCGTTCCTGTCGACCGCCATCGTGTTAGGCTCCTTCCCTACTTGGATTTCCGCCACTTTCACGTCGTTGTTGACGTCGACCACCTGAACGGTATTCTTTTCCATGCCAGGGATAAAGGTGTTCGACCAGTTGCTCACATACAGCTCGTTGTCCAACACCAGCATTTTCTCCGTCGACTTGCCCATCTCGATGGAACCGCTATGGCTCATGTCCTGTGGGTTGACAATCCAGAGTTGGGTGCCATACAAGTCGCTGACATAGGCCTTGTTGGGCGCCACAAACTGCATCTCACGCGGCGAATAGAAGTCAGTGAGCTTGAAAGGCTTCGTGGTATCGACAGCCATCGTGTTGGCATCCACCTTATAGATATAGTTGCTGTTGTTGACCACAATGTAAAGCTTGCCATCGGCCAAGGCCATACTCTCGGCCACATCGCCTAGCGGGGCTTCGTTCACCTGATAAAACAAGTTATTGGCGACCGTATCCGCCTCGATGTCGTAAAAACTCAGCGAGGCGTTGGAGTACTGGTAGTTGCCCTCGTTAAGCACCAAAAGTCCCGAGCCAACGGTAAAGCTATTCGGATTGATGGGACCTTCCGGCTTACAACCGAACAACATCGCCCCAACAAGGGCCAAAAGCAACAGATGATTTCTCTTCATTTCATGCTGATTTTATTGTTTCACAATACGTTTGGTAATGACGCCATCACCACAACTGACACGGACGAAATAAACGCCTTGCATCAGCTGACTGAGATTGATGACGTTTTCTTCTGAGGCCATAATCTGTTGACCCACAACATTAAAGACCTCCACCAATTGCAGATGTTTAGCACTCACGTTAAGTTGGTCCTTCACGGGGTTGGGATACAGGGCAACCGCCTCGTTTTCATGTTCGGGCACGTCGTTGTGCGCCAAGTCGTGGATCACGCCGACGGCATCCAAGTCGAAGCCGCTGGAGCCGAAAGGTGTCGGAAACGGGTCGTTGACGATGTGGCCTTCTGAGTCGTAGGTGGCGTATTCGGGATTGATGCTCCCTACCACATCGATGAGACGCACATGCGTGATGCGGTTTTTATCGAGCAAGGCATTGTCTTCCACCTCGTCGAGGTCGAAAGGCGTGCCGTAGAAGACCTCATATTTGCTCGCGAAATTGTGGATAAGCGTGGGAACGATGGTGCCCGAGCCGTTCAGCTGCGTTTCGAAGGGCACGTTGCTGACAGCGGGGAAACGGAAAAAGTTCTCGCCGTCGGAGCTCACTTCCACGAAAGCGATTTCAAGGAAATATTCGTCGGGATGTTGCGCATTGGCGAAACCATTCTCAAACACGGCGAAGTCGGGGCCCTCGCCATTGTAGATGGGCGAATCGAAGGTCAGGGTGGCCACGCCGCCGTCGCCGAGGCTGACGACGTCCATCGTGCCGCCGGGTTTGCCCAAGGCCAAGGCTTCCTCGCCAAAGTTGGCCACGCCCAAAGATGGCTTATCAATGCGCTGCAGGCCACGCTCGACGGTGCAGCCCGTAGCCCAAGCCACGAAGGCCGACGAGTCGGCATGCATGGCCGTGCTGCCGGGCAGTCCAGCCGCAGGCGCGAACTGCGCCCACAGCATAGCCGGCAGCATGGCCATCATGAGGATGGAAATCCTTTTAATCATTTCACGACAAGTTTAGCGGCACTGACAGCGTTCTCGCTCTTGACGCTGACGAAATACACACCGCCATTCAAGTTCTCAAGGCTGAGACGGGCTTGTTCGCCAGCCATTGCCACGAAGCTCTGGCTGCTCACCAAGCGACCTTGGATGTCGTAAACCGAAACCACGTTCAGACCCGAGTTTTCGAGGGTCACGAAGGTCTCGTTGACGGCAGGATTGGGATAGACCGAAAGCGAGACATTGCTGTTTTCAATCATACCGGTATAGACACTCACGGGTTCCACTTCTTGCGTCCAAACATAAGTCCATTGAGCGATTTCGGTAGCGCATGACTCATCGCCCCACTTAATGAAGTCGCCATCGACGAGCTCCTGTTGGTCGTAGCCCACCATGCCCATCATGCCGTTCACATTGAAGAGCCACCACATGCCGGCCAAAGCCAGATGAAGATCACCGTCATCATAAGTGATGTCATCGACACCCCATGCACCAGGCACGTAGTTGAAACGACCGTCAGCATCAGCAATCTTGTCCATCACGTCCTTAAGGATAACGAAATCTCCGTCGAAGCGATAGCCCCAAGCAAGGCATCTGTTAGGTTCGTTCCAGTTGACGGCAAACACCAATTCGTGCTCGCCTTCGCCCACCCAGTAGAGGATGTCGGAGAAGTCAATCTTGGCTTCTTCGGCCAGCGGATACACCGCAGCCACTTCCTTCGTCCAGACATAGAAATAGTTTTCAGGGTCAATCAAGACGCCGCAGGACTCGTCGCCCCATTTGATCCAGTCGCCGTCGACAACCTCGATGTTGGTGTAGAGGTCCATAGCCGTGGAGCCGTTCACGTTGAACATCCACCAGCTACCGGCCAAAGCGAGGTCGAGTTCGCCGTTGTTGAAGGTGATGTCGCTCAGCCAGCCGCTGGCGGCTTGATAGTCGAAACGGCTGTCGGCCTCGGCGATGGCGTCCATGACGGCTTCCACCGTGACGGATTCTTCATTGAAGCGATAGCCCCAGGCCAGTGCCGTGTCGGGCTCGTTCCAGTTGACGATGAAGACCACTTCATTCTCGCCTTCGCCAATCCAGTAGCGGATATCGGCGGGGTCGATGGAAGCGTCCTCTTGAGCAAAGAGATTGGTCGTAAACAGACCGAAGATTCCCATAAGGAATGCTAAAGTAAAGGTTTTACGCATAATAATATAATTTTAAGGTTTAACAATCAGTCAATTACATTAAAATGCCCGGGAAGTGGTGGTACACCTTATTATATAAGGAACGCCTGCTCTTGTCCCGAAAGCATCGTTTCAACGACAGGCGGCAGGTCTTCTGACTTACTCCTTGGGGCTTTCCGCCTTCCCGAAAATCGTTGGTTTTCAGTGGCATGATGGTCGGCCATAAGAGCTTACAGCAGCGGGAACTGTCCGGGATTCTCACCCGATTCCCTATTGAGCCTTTCGGCACCGCTTATCGGCGGCAAAGATACACATTTTTATGCAAAGCATACCGACAACGGAAAAAAGTTTCTATTTTTGCAGATTGATTTTAAAAGTATTGTTTTTTGAAAAATTCATACAAGATGAAAAGAATAGTCGCATTTTTCGCCGCCATGTTCCTTTTCTTTGGCATGGCTCACGCCCAGGATGTCTATTTTGCCGGCAACAGCAACGGCACAGGCAAGATTTGGAAGAACAACACGCTGATTCACAGCGTCACTGACACTTCACTCGTCAACCTCAAGGCCTTGCAGGTGGCTCCTGACGGCAGCATCTACACGGCAGGCTACACCAATGATTCGACCCTCAACAACATACAGGGACGCCTTTGGTGCAACGACAGCCTCGTTTTCTCTTCCGGCAACAACACAGCCATCAACCGATTGATGCTCAACGGCAACGGCTGGACAGCGACCGGTTTCGGCGAGAACGAATGGGAAAATGTGGCTGGTTTGGTCTGGCAAAACGGTGCGTTGCTCTATGCTTATAGCGACAGCATCTACCAAAATGAAATCCAAGGTTTGGCTATCGACGCCACGACGGGCGACATATACACAGCTGGCGAGTCGAGCGAAACGGTGGCTACCGCCGCCGTTTGGAAAAACGACACGCTGCTATGGCGCGAAACCCAAAGTTCACAAATCTCCGACATCGCCTTTGATGGCACCGACCTCTACTCAGCTGGCCTTGTCTTCGATACCCTTGGTTCAGGAATAACCACTTTGGCCACACTATGGCAGAACGACTCCGTCATCTTAAGCATCAGCGGCGACAATGACGCTTGGTTTGATGCTGTGGCAATTTACGACGGCAGCGTCTATCTCGCCGGCACCCTCGACAACTCCTTAGTCGTATGGCAAGACGGTGAAATGCTTTATGACCATACGTTTGCTGAAGTTAGTGCTATATACGACCTGGTTGTCAACGAGTTTGGCGTTTATTACGCTGGAGAAATCGACGGCACGGCCACGGTTTGGAAAGACGGCGAAGTCCTATATGAAATCGAAGATTGCGAGGAAATCATCGCGCTTGCGGTGGTGCCTTCCGACGAACCGCTCTTCACCCTCACCGTCGTGGCCGACAGCACCGACTGGGGCACTGTGACGGGTGGCGGCATGTATCATTACGGCGACACGGTGACCATCGAAGCCATCGCCAACGCAGGCTACGAGTTCCTTTTCTGGAACGACAGCATCACCGACAACCCACGCGATATCATCATCACGCAAGACACGACTTTCGTCGCGCATTTCGGGCAACTTGAATATGTCATCGGAGCCTCGGTGACGCCAGAAAACGCAGGAGTGGTGACGGGCACTGGCACTTATCATTACGGCGACGCCATCGCGCTTGAGGCCGTCGCCAATGGTGGCTTCGCCTTTGAACGCTGGAACGACAGCGTCACCGATAACCCCCGCGAAATCGTGGTCACACAAGACAGCACCTTCACGGCCTTCTTCGTCGAGCGCCAATACACCATCACCGTCGAGAGCGACCATCCCGCTTGGGGCAACGTCACGGGCGGCGGCACCTTCAACTATGGCGACACCATCCAGATTGCGGCCACGGCTTACATGGGCTTCCAGTTCAACAGCTGGGATGACGGCAATACCGACAACCCGCGCGAAATCGTCGTCACTGAAGATGCAACATACACCGCGCTTTTCGGCATCCAACAATGCGAGATTCGCGCCATCGTCACTCCCCCTGAAGCAGGCACCGTTTCCGGCGCCGGCATCTACGACTACGGCGAGACCATCCACCTGACCGTCCACAGCAACCCTGGCTATGTCTTCTACATGTGGGACGACGGCAACATCACCAACCCGCGCACCGTTTTCGTGGAAGGCGATGCGGCCTACACCGCCGTCTTCAACGTTGTGCAATACGAAATCACCACCGAGGCTTACCCCGAAGAAGGCGGGACTGTGAGAGGGGCCGGCACTTACGACTACGGTACCACAGCTACCCTGAAAGCCGAGGCAAATGAAGGCTACATGTTCATCTCTTGGCACGATGGCATCCCCACCAACCCGCGCACTATAGCAGTGACCCAAAACGCACATTATAAAGCCATATTCCACTACACGGGAACGCCTCAACACACCGTCGCCGTCGTCGCCAACGACCCTGAACTGGGCACGGTGACCGGCAGTGGCACATACTCGGAAGGCGACAGCATCCAAATCAGCGCCATCCCCGTGAGCGGTGCCCTCTTCATGAAATGGGACGACGGCAACACGGACAACCCACGCATCGTAGTAGTGACTGGTGACCTTGAGTTCAAAGCCATCTTCTCGATGTCGGCCACCGACAACTACACCATTACCGTCAAACCCGACAACCCTGCCTATGGTACGACCTACGGTAGCGGCACCTACCCTGCAGGTACGACCATCCTTATCGGAGCCACCCCCAACCCAGGCTCCTACTTCAGCCAATGGGACGACGGCAACGCCGACAACCCACGCACCGTCATCGTCACGCAAGACGCCGATTATGTGGCTTACTTCTCACAAGAGCCTTCGCTAACCTTCACCGTGACCGTCTATTGCGATGAGAGCCAAGGTTTTGTGCTTGGCGCAGGCACTTATGCCGCTGGTGCCACGGCCACGTTGGCCGCCATTCCTGCCGACGGCTACCTGTTCGTCAAATGGGGCGACGATGTCACCGACAATCCACGCCAGATCGTTGTTGACCACGACATCATCCTGGCCGTCTTCTTCGACCAAAACGGCATCAACGAAGGCGACTTGGCCACACTCAGCCTCTTCCCCAACCCCGCCAACGATCAAATACGCATCGAAGGCCTGGAGGGCGAGAACGTGATGCAAATCTACAACGCAATGGGGCGCCTTGTCAAAACCGTCGTGACGACCGACGACGAAGCCATCAGCGTCGCCGACCTGAGTGCCGGCATCTATCTCCTGAGAATCAACGGCAAATATGACCTGAAGTTCGTCAAGGAATGAAGTCCCGCCTCGGCATAGTCATTCTGCTGCTGGCCACCCACTTGGCATGGGGACAAAACACCCACTTCTGGGACGGCATCGAGAATTTCGACGGCCCGACCGACGAGAATCCCATCCTGACCTCGCAAATCGACTTCTTCTTCGACAAGATGGTGGCTCCCCTGCCCGACTCCGTCGAAATGGAAATCGACAGATTGGTGGAAAGAACTGGCGACAACACCAACCTCCGCGACTTCATCCTTTGGCACCTCTTGCAAAGATACAGCCACCCTGAATACATGAGCCAAGACCAAGTGTTCGTCTTTCTCTATGACCAATACTTTTCCCGACTGGAAATCAAGGACTTGAACGCAAACAATTTAGCCCTAATTCAAGAAAAAGCCGAGCGGCTGCGGCAGTTGGCCTTGTTCAACATCGCGCCCGAATTAAACGGAATCATCGACTTGCCATCCATCGAAAGCAATTACACCGTCCTGTTCTTCTACGACCACGATTGCGACCTCTGCCAGCAGGAAAGACAGGATTTGGACGCTGTCTTATGGGCACATCCCGAAATCCAACTCGTCGCCATCGACCTCAACACGGATGACATCCGCGTAGATGCCTTGTACGACCTCTACGACATCGAGACCACACCGTTGATTTATGTTCTGGATAAGAACAAACGCATCATCGCCAAGAAGATTCGGGCGGAACAGATTCCGTTGGTCTTGTAGAGACGCATTCAATGCGTCTCAAAAAACGCAAATTTCTCAACGGAGACGCATTCAATGCGTCTCTACAGAAGGGCCTTCTCCGCCTCCTCAAACAGCCGCCACTGCGCGCGGGCGCGCACCAGGTTGTGAGTGGCATATCTTATCTTATAATAGGTGTTGCCGTTGATGTAGTCCGTCAGGAAACGCACGGCCTGCATATAGGGGAACAAGGTGGCCGCATAGGGCAACAGTTCCTTCTCAAGCGGCGTCAGGAACGAAGCCGTGCCTTCGAGGTAGCCTTTCTCGAAGGCCTCGTAAATCTCCATGTTGAAGTGGATGTGGTCCAAGTCGGGGTCGTCCTCGTCGCCCGTATTGGCCGCCGAGCGCAGGAAATCACCAAAATCGGAGAAGACGAAGCTGGGCATCACCGTGTCCAAGTCGATGATGCAGAGCACGTTGCCATCATTGTCGAATAGCATGTTGTTCACTTTGGTGTCGCAATGACAGATGCGTTTGGGCAACTTGCCCTCGCGATAGAGCCGTTCGCCGAGGCACATTTGCTCGGCTTTCTCACGAATCTTGTCGACGAACTTTTGCACCTCCACCTCGCGCATTTGTCCGACGCGGTCGTCAGCCACGGCATCCTCCAACTGCTTCAAGCGGAACTCAATATTATGGAAGTCGGGGATAATCTCCCCAATCGGCTCCTCCAAATCGATCAGCAGCGACTCGAAATCGCCGAACGAGCGACCCGCATAATAGGCGTATTCCGGCGTGACGGCATCGTAGGTATACGAATCGGCGATGAAGTCCATCACACGCCAATACTTTCCGTCCTCAACGACGTATGTCTTGCCTGTGTCGGCATTCAGGAAATGCAACACCCGTCGATGAATATCCTTAACATCTTGATTTTCATATTTCTTCCGAATATGCCCAGTGACGGCCTCAATGTTGTTTTGCAGCATTTCCACATTGGTGAAAACCGCGTTGTTGATGCGTTGGAGGACATATTTCGGATTGTCCTCGCCCTTGACCATAATCTTATAGGTGTCGTTGATGAGTCCGTTGCCCAGAGGCTCAATGTTTTCGATGGTGTTCGGGTCGATGAAATGACCGGCGATAGTGAAAAGTGCGTTCATTGCGATAAATTTTTTGCGAAAATAATGTTTTTCATTGTGGTAATTCATATTTTTGCACAAATTTCAAATTATTTCCTATGAAAAATAAGTTTTTACACCTCATCCTCGGCCTCGTCCTCATCGGCATGGCCACTGCCTGCACCGAGAAGCAGCCGACTGAAACCGAAGTCCGCAAGGGCAACTACCGCATCGTCGACAACACCATCGTGTTTGACGAGCCACAACGCATCGAAGGGCAAAAGAGTGTCCTGCAATTTGCCGTCGACCCCATCGAAAACGTCCGCATTGGCTTCATCGGCCTCGGCATGCGCGGTCCCGATGCCGTCGACCGCATGACCTACATCGACGGCGTTACCGTCAACGCCCTGTGCGACATCGAACCCGACCGCGTGGAAGCCGTTCAGACCAACATCCTGGAGAAGAAAGGCCTGCCGCGTGCCGCAGCCTACACTGGTCGCGACGGTTGGATGGAACTCTGCCAACGCGACGACATCGACCTCGTCTATATCTGCACCGACTGGAAGATGCACGTCCCGATGGCCGTCTACGCCATGCAACAAGGCAAACACGTGGCCGTCGAAGTGCCTGCCGCCACTTCGCTTGAGGAGTGCTGGCAGCTGGTCGACGTGGCCGAACAGACCCAACGCCACTGCATGATGCTCGAAAACTGCTGCTACGACTTCTTCGAGCTTACCGCCCTCAACATGGCCCAGCAAGGCCTGTTCGGCGAGCTCATCCACGGCGAAGGCGCCTACATCCACAACCTCGAGCCTTATTGGCACGAATACTATGAGAACTGGCGCCTCGAGTTCAACCAAAGCCATGCCGGTGACGTCTACCCCACCCATGGCCTCGGCCCCCTGTGCCAAGCCTTCAACATTCACCGTGGCGACCGCATGAAGACCTTGGTCTGCATGAGCACACCATCCTACAACGGCAAGAAAATCGCCAAGGAGATGATGGGCGTCGACGACTTCGCCAACGGCGACATGACCACCACGATGATTCAAACCGAAAAGGGCAAAACCATGCTCATCGAGCATGACGTCTACAACTATCGTCCCTACAACCGACTCTATCAACTCACGGGTACTGACGGCTTCGCCAACAAATACCCCATCGAGGGTTTCACGCTGCTTGAAGACAAGCTGCCTGCCGGCTTCCTGGCCGATGGGCAACACCTCAACCCGCACGACTTCGTTCCCGCCGAGGTGCGCGACAAAATCATGAAAGACTACCTCCATCCCATCGCGGTCGAGATTGAAGAAAAGGCAAAGGAAGTGGGCGGCCACGGCGGCATGGATTTCATCATGGACTACCGCCTCATCTACTGCCTGCAACACGGCTTGCCTTTAGACCAAGACGTCTACGACGCCGCCGAATGGTCGTGCCTCGGCGAGCTGACCGCTGCCAGCATCGCCAACGGCGGCATGCCCGTCCAAATGCCCGACTTCACCCGTGGCGACTGGAATAAAGTTCAAGGATATCGTCACGCGAATTAATTAGTTTAACTTTGCAGTCAAATACTATTTGAGATGAAACCATACAATGACGAGGAAGAAAAAGACACCTCAAAAGAATACCTATCGTTGGAACAATTTGGAGTGGTTTTCCATCAAATACTCGATGCCTGTTATAAACAATAAAAGAATATAACAACAGATAAGAAAAAGCAGAGATTTCTTATACAATCTCTGCTTTTTTATTTTGCTGTAACGGACTTGAAGAAGATCTCGGCGTCCTTCCAGACGGTGTAATCCCGAGCATACAACAAATTCAACTGATTGACGAAATCGGCGTCGGCTTCCGTATTGTCGAGATGTGAAGCAGGGTTATAGACGCCTTTGCGGATCTTGGGAAGCTTTTGGTTCTCGTCGGCAGGCGAACAGTAGCCCACCCAGGTCCTGCGGCCCAATAGGACCATGACCGCATTCTTGAGGAACCTTACCGGTTGTTTCACCACCAAGGCCAAAGGCAGCCAGAAAACGATGCAGAAAATGCTCATCACGACATCGAACAATCGCTTGTTACGACGGTTCGACTTGGTGTCGATGGCCTTAATGTCAACGGTATAAAGGTCGCCTCGGGTATTGATGCTGTTGCTACCGATGATGGAGAGGCTGTCCTCAGGCGCAATCTTGTAGTCGACGTGGGTGGCATGCCAATCCACCATCTTGTCGATGATGACCTGATGCGGGACGTCCTTCGAGCAGAAGATGACCTCCGTGATCTTATAGATCTCGATGATATCGGGCACCTGAGCCATATTGCCGATGAAGCCTTCGGGAGCCTCGCCTTGCGTCTCTGAACTCACCAACCCGATGAAATCGGGCTTGATGGAGGTGCTCTCCAAGATGGCGTTGACCCGTTGTGTCTCCTCGGGACTACCAATGACGAGGAACCGTTTCTTCTCCGTTCGCTTCGACTGGAAGTTTTCGTTGCCCATCAGAATCCCGATGAAACGCGTCAAACTCATTTCAATGGCCAGCCACGACATTCCGAACAAAATCAGAGCACGCGAAAAACGGAGGCTTTCGGGCAACAGAGCATACAACACCAAAATCACAGCACTGCCAAAGGCGACACCAAGGATGGCTTTGGCAATGCTATAGGGCTTGTCGTAACCTCCTGTGAAATAGGTGGACAGCAACCATATCAAGATATAGGTGGGCAGCACCGCCGCGAACAGCAGCACGGGATAGGTTCCCGTGCCTTCGTAGATAGGCCCGCGGCCCCATAAATAACTGATGGCCGCCAAACCGCCATAGCCCAGCACGGCATCCAAGAAAGGAATGGCCGCCTTGTGGAAAAACTGCGACACCAAGGCAAAGAACGCCTTGATGTAGATGGCCATATTAATAAGGAAGGAGAACGACTTGGCCCAAGTGTTGCCGAAGTGCTTCTTGGCGAAAATCTCCATGGCGCGATAGAAGACAAACACATAGTTGACGCTGGTCTTCTTGGTGCTCTCGCCCTTGTAGTGGATGATGCGTGTCTCAGGGAAATAGTAGTTCTTGTAGCCGCCTTGCGTGATGCGATAAGACAGGTCGATGTCCTCGCCATACATGAAAAAGGTCTCGTCCAACAAGCCCACCTTGTCCAAGGTCTCGCGACGCATCAGCATAAAGGCACCCGCCAGGATCTCGACCTCGTTGGTCTCGTCGTTGGAGAGATGACCCATATAATATCGGGCGAAGCGCTTGCTGTGCGGGAAGAGCTTGCATAGGCCAAACATCTTATAGAAAGCCGTCATCGGCGTAGGCAGGCCTCGTTTCGATTCGGGCAGGAACTGTCCCTTGCCATCCACCATCTTCACGCCCAAGCCACCCGCGTCGGGATGGCTGTCCATGAAAGCGATGCACTTCGAGAAGGTGTCGTCCTCCACCACCGTATCGGGGTTGAGCAACAGCACGTATTCCCCTGTCGAGATGCGAATGGCTTGGTTGTTGGCGCGGCTGAAGCCCACGTTCTCCTTGTTGGCGATGACATGCACCTCGGGGAACTTCTGGGCCAACATCTTCAGCGAGCCGTCAACGGAGTTGTTGTCGACGACAAACACCTCGCCCTCGATGCCTTGCATGGCGCGACGCACCGAGTAAAGGCATTGCTCAAGGAAGTACTCGACGTTATAGTTGACGATGACAACAGACAGTTTCATCCTTATTCAGGTTTGGAGTCCAGATTCGCCTTCACGGCCTTGAAACGCCTGCCGTCGTTTTCCGGCAAGCCGTCACCGATGTTCTCCATGCCACAGGCATTCAGGATCTTCCCTTTGATTTCGGTGTTTTGCATCCAGCCCGTAAACTGTTCGGCACCAGGACCGTAGGCATACACCATCACCGGCAGGCAGGTATGGCTGCCCGTGGAGTATTGGAACGACACATTGGTGTATTTGCCTTGCAAGTCGGGCATAGTCAAGCCGCCCGTCTCGTGGTCGGCAGTGACGACGACGAGGGTGTTGCCATGTTCCTTGGCATAGTCCAAAGCGATTTGGATGGCGTAGCTAAAGTCGAGCACCTCGTCGACCATCCAAGCGGAGTCGTTGGCGTGGCAGCCAAAGTCGATTTGCGAGCCTTCCACCATCAGGAAGAAACCGTTTTCGGCGCTGTCGAGGGTCTTCAAGGCAGTCTTCACGGCACGGGGCAAGAAGTCGCCACGCTCGGCAGCCTTCGGCATATGGTCGTCGTTGGCCAAGACGGCGTATTTCTTGCAGGTCACGTCGATGTTGTCCAAAGTGTCGTATACCTTCCAGCCCAGTTCGTTCTCCATGCGCTCGATGAGGTTGAGGCTGTCCTTGCGTTGGTTGAAGTGCTTGCGACCGCCGCCGATGGCCAGATTGATATTGTCGGCCTCGGCCATCTGCAAGGCGATGTCCTCATACTGACGACGATGCGGCACCTTGGCGTAAAAGCAAGCCGGCGTGGCGTGGGTGATGTAGCTCGTCACGACGAGACCCGTCTCCTTGCCTTGTTCGTGAAACACCTCAAGCAAAGTCTTGACGGGAACGGTGTCGGGGTTCATGCCCACCATGGCGTTGTTCGTCTTGTGGTCGCTGCAAAGTGCAGTGCCGCCAGCGGCCGAGTCGGTGATGTCGTTGCTGGCCGAATGGGTGTCGACCACTCCGATGTAGGGGAACTTGGGGAACACCAGCTCCTGGCGCGAGGCCAACATGCCCGCATACACCTGAGGTAATGCCGTGCCGTCGCCAATGAAGTAGATGACATTCATAGCCTTGGGCGGCTCTTGAGGAGTTTCTTCTTTTTTGTTGCCACATGCCGACAACAATCCCATCAGCATGAGGGCAGACAGGGTAATAATGGATATTTTTCTCATTATGGTTGATTTTAGAGTTTAATCGGATTTCTTCGGATTTTATTGTTTACGGGCCACAACTTTTTTCACGGCCTCCACGATGTCGGGCGTGTCGAGATGGAAGAACTTCAGCAGCTCGTCGGGCGTGCCGCTTTGGCCGAACACGTCGTCGACGGCCACCATCTCCATCGGGCAAGGATCGTTCAAGGCCAGCACCTGCGCGATGCTGTCGCCCAAGCCACCGTAGCGTTGGTGTTCCTCGGCCGTGACCACACAACGGGTCTTCTTCACCGATTTCAGCACGGCCTCCACATCCAACGGCTTGATGGTGTGGATGTTGATGAGTTCGGCATTAATGCCCATCTCTTTCAGGATCGGCAGCGCTTCGACGGCTTTCCAAACGAGGTGACCGCAGGCGAAGATGGTCACATCGGCGCCTTCTTGCAACAGCTGGGCCTTGCCGATTTCGAATTTCTCGTCGACAGGAGTGAAATTCGGCACTTTCGGGCGACCGAAACGCAGGTAGACGGGACCGTCGTATTCGGCGGCGGCGATGGTGGCGGCCTTGGTTTGGTTGAAGTCGCACGGCACAACGACGGTCATGTTGGGCAGCGCCTTCATCAACGCGATGTCCTCAAGGATCTGGTGTGTGGCGCCGTCCTCGCCGAGGGTGACACCCGCGTGCGAAGCGGCAATCTTCACGTTCTTGTTGGAATAGGCCACGCATTGGCGGATTTGGTCGTAGACACGGCCCGTCGAGAAGGCTGCAAAGGTGCCCGTGAACGGCACGAAGCCGCTCAAAGCCATGCCTGCCGCCATGTCAATCATGTTGGCCTCGGCAATGCCCGTTTGGAAGAAACGGTTCGGGAATTCCTTGGCGAAGTCGCCCATCTTCAGTGAGCCCGTGAGGTCGGCGCAAAAAGCGACCACCTTGGGATTGCGTCGGCCCGCTTCGAGCAAACCTTCTCCGAATCCCGATCTTGTATCTTTTTGGTTTTGAATAGTGAACTCCATAATTAATAATCTCCTAAAGTTTCGGTTAATTGTGAAAGCGCGTTGGCAGCCTGCTCGTCGTTGGGTGCCGAGCCGTGCCATTTGTGAGTGCCCATCATGAAATCGACGCCCATACCCATCTCGGTGTGCGCCAAAATGAGCTGCGGTTTGCCTTGGAAAGCATTCTCACGGGCAAACTTGAGCGTATTCACCACGGCCTGCATATTGTTGCCGCTCAGCTCGAGGACGTTCCAGCCGAAGGCCTCGTATTTGGCGCGCAGATCACCGAGGTTCATCACGTCGTCGGTCGAGCCGTCGATCTGTTTCTTGTTGTAGTCGATGATGGCGATGAGATTATCCACGCCTTTGGCAGGAGCATACATGGCGGCTTCCCAGATCTGGCCTTCCTCCTGCTCGCCGTCGCCCATCAGGACGAAAACAAGGTGTTGGTCGCCATTCAGCTTCTTGGCTTGCGCGGCGCCGACGGCAACGGAAAGTCCCTGTCCGAGCGACCCTGAGGCGATGCGGATGCCTGGCAGTCCCTCCATGGGCGTGGGATGGCCTTGCAAGCGGGTACCGAGGCGGCGGAAAGTGGCGAGTTCGCTCACGGGGAAATAGCCACGACGTGCCATGATGCTATAGAGCATCGGGCTGATGTGGCCGTTGGAAAGGAAAAACATGTCCTCGCCCTCACCGTCCATGCGGTAATGTGCGGGGTCGATGTCCATTTGATCGAAATAAAGGGCTGTGACAACGTCGGTTGCGCCCAGCGAGCCGCCCGGATGCCCCGACTGACACCCATGCACCATGCGAATAATGTCGCGGCGCACCTGTGTGGCGATTCTTTCAAGTTCGTTGATGGTCATAATTTATCTTTTTGAATTATAATGATTTGCGATTCCATTTCGGCAATAGAAACCGAAAAGCAAATATAGCGTTTTTTTCGATTACCAAAGTTTTTATTATTTTTGCACCAAATTTCTGAGGAGACAAGCTATGTTTGAGGACGAAGAATATTTCGACGAGCATGAGGAGGAGATGGAAAAAGCCATCGAGAAGTACGAGGCCATGCTCAAGGAGCACGACTCGGTTTACTTTGACAGTGAGGAGTTTGAGTACATCATCGACCATTACACCCAGCAGAACCAGCTGAAACGCTCACGGCAGGCCGTAGAGCTGGCCATGACGCAGCACCCTGAAAGCAACATGCTGAAAATCAAGATGGCGCGACAATATCTGCTCGAAAACGACGCCCAGCGTGCTTTCGAAATCATGCAACAGGTGGAACGCGACGACGACGAGGACGACCCCGACTATTTCCTCACCCTCGGCTCGTGCCTGGCCGTCTTGGGCAAGTCGAAAGAGGCCCTTCAGAACTACTTCAGCGCCCTGCCCTACTTCGACGAAGACGAGAAATTCGACCTCTACAACGCCATCGCCTACGAATACCAACGCCTCCACAAATACGACCTCGCCCTCGAATTCTACGAAAAGGCGTTGCCTTTCGCCGAAGACGTCGACACCATCTACCACGAAATCCGCTGCTGCTACCTCAGCGCAGGCCGCAAGGAAGACGCCCTGGCCTATTTCCAACGGCTGGTCGACAAGGACCCGTACGACAACAAGGCCTGGACCAACATCGGCGACATCTACCGCATGATGGGACAGTACGAGGAAAGCATCGACCCATACGAATTTGCCCTCAGCATCGACCCAGAAGACCTCTGGACCAACATGCACCTGGCCGACATCTATTATGACTTGGGCCGCTACAAGGAAGCCATCGACACGCTCGAAGAGGCACTGCGCAATGGCATCGAAACATCAATGATTCACACCACCATTGGCGACTGCTACTACCGCCTCAACGACCTGCAAACGGCCGAGGAGCATTTCAAAAAAGCGCTGGAAATCAACCCAATGATAGGTTCTGGTTACGCAGGTCTCGGCTATGTCTTTAGCGACCGTGGCCAAAGCCGAAAAGCCATCAAATACTTCGAGAAAGCCATCGAGTTGGAGCCTTGGGAGACCGACCACCTCTTCTCCATCGCCACGGACTACATGAAACTCAAGGAATACGACAAGGCCATGGAATGCCTGCGCAAGATACAGGAGATGACCCCAACCGACCCTGATGCATACTACTACATCGCCGACCTTTACGGACAACAGGACAAGATCGACGAGGCCATCAACACCATCAAGTTCGGGCTGCTGCAAACCGACAACGAGTCGTCGCTGCTCTACCTCCTAGCCTACGCCTACTTCGTGAAAGGCAGCCACAGCCAAGGTCTTGAAGCCCTCGACCAAGCCCTCTGTGCCGACTTCGAGCTTTGGCCCGACTTCATCGAATACGACCGTGAGCTGTTGGCCAACGACACCGAGATTCTCCAACTCATCGAACGACACAAGCAGGACCAACAAACCACCAACACTGCCAACGAATAACGACCCATGAAAGACTTCATCTACAACTTCATAAAAGGCATGGGGATGGGTGCCGCCAATGTCATCCCTGGCGTTTCGGGTGGCACAATCGCCTTGATTACCGGCATCTTCGAACGCCTCATCAACAGCATCAAGTCGTTCAACCTCACGGCGTTGAAGCTGTTTTTCACCGGCAAGTGGAAAGCCTTCGCCCAACATGTCGACCTGAAATTCCTCGTCGCCGTGTTTCTCGGCATCGCCGCCGCCATCCTTTCGGTCGCCAAGCTGTTTAAGTTCCTCTTTGAGAACTACCCCGTCTACATTTGGGCGTTTTTCTTCGGACTCATCATCGCCTCCATCTATTATGTGGGACGCACAGTGAACAAATGGAACCTCGGCAGCATCCTGTTTTTCGCCATCGGCACAGGCATCGCCTTGCTCATCGCTTTCGGGACACCCGCACAAGAAAACCACAACTTCCTCTACCTGATTCTCTGTGGCGTGGCAGGCACTTGCAGCATGATACTCCCCGGACTTTCAGGCTCTTACGTCCTGCTTTTGATGGGCAACTACGAATATGTGATGATCGATGCCGTCAACATGCTGACCACCTCGCCGTGGGAAGGCATCAAGATACTGATTCCCGTCGTGATTGGTGCGGTTATCGGATTGTTGGCCTTCGCCCATCTGCTCTCGTGGATTTTCAAGAAATTTCACGACCAGACCGTCGCCCTGCTGACCGGATTCATCCTCGGCTCGCTACCCATCATTTGGCCTTGGAAGAACGCGCTCACCAATGTAATGAAAGACGGTACAGAGAAAGTCATCGGATACCAATGGCAATGGCCCGCCATCAACACTGAGTTTTTCATCGCATTGGTTATCACACTGTTAGGCGCAGCCATTATCATCGTCACTGAACAACTTGCCTCGAAGAAAGAGAAGCATTCAAAATAAACGCAAATGAAACGCTACGGACTCATCGGTCACCCACTAAAACATTCGCAGTCGAAGACTCTGTTTGAGGCGAAATTCGCTTACGAAGGCCTGGATTGCCGATACCAGAACTTCGACCTCAAGAACATCGAAGAATTGCACGATGTCATGGAAAAGTACCCTGACCTCTGCGGCTTCAACGTGACGATACCCTACAAAGAGAGCATCATCCCACTGCTCGACGATATCGACGCCGTGGCTCGGGAAGTCGGGGCTGTCAACGTGGTGACCATCCGCGAAGGGAAGCTGAAAGGCTACAACACCGACGTCGACGGCTTCGAACAGCTCCTCAATCGCGCCATCAACGGCAAGACAATCGAGCATGCCTTGGTGCTGGGTACAGGCGGTGCCTCCAAAGCAGTGCAATACGTGCTGCGCAAGCACGACATCGCCTTCGCCACCGTCAGCCGTTCAGAAGAACGTGGCAACTATACCTATGAGAATCTCAACGATGACATACTGCAACACAACACACTGATTATCAACACCACACCATTAGGGATGGCACCTCATTACGACGAGTTCCCCGACATCCACTATCAAGCCCTGAGCAAACACCACGTCCTCATCGACCTTATCTACAACCCGAAGGAAACGGCATTCATGGAGCTGGGCAAAAGCTGGAATGCCAAGGTGTATGGCGGGATGCAGATGTTTGAGGAACAAGCCAAACGAACATGGGAGATTTTTAATGGCAACTATGGCCTATGACTATGGCCAATGGCTTGCATTCACGTATGAGCAAGCCATGGTCATTGGCCATAAGCCATAGTCAAAAAGAAGAACAAAATGGCGAGAAACAAAGTAAAACGAGAACCCGAATACATCGAAGACGTCGAAATCATTGACGCAGGAAGCGAAGGCATGTCGGTGGCCAAACCCGAAGGGCGCGTGGTCTTCATCCCCTTTGGCGTGCCCGGCGACGTGGTCGACATCGAGATCTACAAGCGCAAGAAGAACTTCTTCGAAGGCAAGATCCTGAACTTCAAGAAAATGTCGGACAAGCGCGTGGAACCCGTCTGCCAGCACTTCGGCCTCTGCGGCGGCTGCAAATGGCAACAGATGGCCTACGAATGGCAAATCCAATACAAGCAGAAGCAGGTGAAGGACAACTTCGACCGCATCGGGAAGATAGAATACCCCGAAATCCGACCCATCCTCGGCTGCGAGAAGCAGTTTTTCTATCGCAACAAGCTGGAATACACCTTTTCTAACCGCAAGTGGCTCACCGACGGTGCCCCTGGCTCGCACGACGAAGAAGCCTGCAAGGGCCTCGGCTTCCACCTGCCGCAACTCTTCGACCGCGTGGTCGACATCGAACAATGCCACCTGCAGGCCGACCCGTCCAACGACATCCGGCTGTTCGTCAGGAGGTTCACGATGGACAGAAAGCTGACTTACTACAACTTCCGCGCCCACGAAGGTCTGTTGCGCAACCTCGTCATCCGCTGCAACTCGAAGGGCGAGTTCATGGTCATTTTGGTCATCAGTGAAGAGAATGAAGTCATTCGTCACGAGCTGCTGCCCGCGCTTGAGATGGCCTTCCCGCAAATCGTGTCGCTGCTCCTCGTCATCAACCCCAAGCTCAACGACATCATCAACGACCTGCCGTTTGAGTGCCTCAAAGGGGAGCCTTACCTCATCGAGACGATGGCCTCTCCCCGACCTGGCTTCGACGACTTGAAGTTCCGCATCGGACCGGTGTCGTTCTTCCAGACCAACGTCTATCAAGCCGAGCGGCTCTATAAGACCGCCTTCGACCTGGCCGACGTGCAGGGCGACGAACTGATGTACGACCTCTACACGGGCACGGGCACCATCGCGCAGTATTTCTCGCGTTTTGTGAAGAAAGTGGTCGGCATCGAGTATGTGGAAGCCGCCATCGCCGATGCCAAGGTGAATGCCGACATCAACGGCATCAAGAACTGTAAGTTCTTTGCGGGCGACATGGCCAAGGTGCTGACCGACGACTTCATCGCCAGCAACGGCAGTCCCGACCTCATCGTCACCGACCCGCCCCGTGCGGGCATGGCCGAGAAAGTGGTCGAGCAACTGCTGAAAATCCGCGCGCAAAAGATCGTCTATGTGAGCTGCAACCCCGCCACGCAGGCCCGCGACTTGCAACTGCTGGATTCGGCCTACCAAGTGATGGCCGTGCAGCCCGTCGACATGTTCCCACACACACAGCACGTGGAGAACGTGTGCCTGTTGACGTTGAGATAACTCTACAGCATCATTGGCGTGCTAGGACGGAAAAACATCACGAAATAAATGGGGATATATTCCTTGATTCCTTCCATTCGGAACTCCCTTTCGTTCGACAACACCACCGCCCTTTTGATGTGGTAGTCGGGATTGTCAATGAACTTGTCCAAAGCCTTGTGGCGCGTATAGTCCTTGCCCGACTTCACTTCCACAGGCACAGCAGTAAGCCGGTCGTAGTCGTCTATCAGGAAGTCCACCTCACCTTTGCTCTTGTTGTCATAATAATAAAGGTGGTAGCCATGCGCCAACAACTCCGAGGCCACCACCGATTCGTACACCGAGCCGAGATTGATGCTCCGTTCGTCGTCAAGAACGGCACGGATGTTATAGCGGTACAAAATATTGGTCAGTAGCCCTACGTCATTCAGATACAGCTTCAGCAGGCTCTTCATGGTAGACTCTATCAACGGAAACCTCGGGTTGGAAATCGAATTCACCTCGATAGCGACACCTGACTGAATCAGATATTCGAACTCGTCGGCGTAGGTTGAGAAGGTCTTGCCACGCTTGTTCTCAATCTCGTTGAACTGCACACGCTTTTTCCTGTTTTCGAGATTGGAAGGGATAAGATCATATATTCTTCTGATTTTCAACTTGTTTTCAGAATCATACTGGGCAGCATCCTCGCGATAGAGCTGCTGGATGGCGTCATGGACACGGCGCACCTCGACGATGTTGTTCGAAGCGACAAAACGATTGACTGCATCAGGAAGGCCGCCAACGAGAAGATACTTCTTGAAGAGTTCAAGATAGACACGGTGCATCGGCTCGTCGAGGCTGCGATGCGTCTCGAAAGCTTCCTGAAGCCGTTCGATGGCCAAAGGTCCCACGCCGTTGGCCCAAAGAAACTCCTCAAAATCGAGCGGAAACATCCTCACGACCTCAATCCTGCCTCCAGGCTTGGAGAGCGTCTCATTTAAGGCAATGCCCAACTGCGAGCCACTGACAATGTAAGTATATCGGTCGTCGTCCTTCAGAAACTTGAGCATGGTCAGCAACTCTGGATAGGCTTGAATCTCATCAATGAAAACCAAGGTGTTGTTTTTCTTCTTCAACTTGCCTCCTGCGAAAGTGCTCAGCCTGAAATAAAAGTCCTGCACCGACCCGGTGCCTTCAAAAACCTTGTTGCCCTTTTTGTCGTCATACATGTTGATTTCAACGAAATTGGGAAACAGCTCCTTCCCCAACATCCTGATGATAAACGACTTGCCGACCTGACGAGCGCCGTCGACAATCATGATGGTTTGGCTCTCCGAAGTCAGGTGTTGCCTGATTCTGTCTTCAATCTTGCGCTTCAGCATGACATTTTTCCATTGGTTTTCACGCCGCAAAATTACACTTTTCCAACGAATTTCAGACAATTTTCGTGACTTTTTCCACTTTTTTCAGCCAATTTTCGTGACTTTTTCCAATTTTTCAAAGCAAAAAAAGTGACTTTTTCCATTATTTTCGAGCAAAATCCGTGACTTTTTTCAATTTTTTTGCAGCCCGTCGACATGTTCCCGCACACGCAGCACGTGGAGAACGTGTGCCTGTTGACGTTGAGATAAACGAAAAAAGGTGGCCTCGGCCACCTTTTTTCGTCAGAAGTTCCAACGCTTATTCTGGATTCGAAACGTAAATGTAGCCTTGGCCCTGCGTGAGCTGGGTCAAAGTGCCTTGCCACGTTTCAGTAGTTGCATTATAGATGGCAAAGCCGCCGTCTTGCGAGATGAGCTTGTCGCCTGCATTTGGCGTGAACGACTCACCAAGAAGTATGATAAGACCATCTGCAATGTTGGTAGTGGTTTCTCCAGTGTAGCCCATCCAGTTGGTGCCTTCCTCGATGCTGATGTTGGCCGGGGTGACAACACCCATCACCGAAACGTTCTCAGGCGCAGCATTGACCTGAATCTTGTACATCTGTCCAGGAATGAGTTCCCCGCTGACGTTTTCTTCATTTTTCGCCATAATCTGGCTCAAGCATCCATTAAGTGCGTTGTTCAGTTGCGCTGCGGTAATCTGCACCATCGGTGCCCACCAGTTCCAGCCTTGGACCAAAGCCAAGGTCTGGACGGCCATCAACAAGGCATCCTGGTTCTCGACCAAGGCATGGATGGGAATCGAAGGCATAATAGCCTCGGGCTCATCGCCAAGGGCAGGCTCAGTGGTTGTGAAGGTGACAGTGCTTTCAGCCTCGGTTTCGGCGACCACAAACACGCCTTCCAAAGGCTTGATGACCGTGCCAGCACGAGCAGGCACAATGGCATCGCCAGCTTCGTTCATCTTGTAGAAAGGCACAGCCACGCCATTTCTCACCAAATAGGCGTTGCACGGGAACGGGTTGCCGACGAGGTTCCAGTTGTAGAACGGTGTCTCATCGGTGTTGGAGCCGTAATTAAGATCGGAAATGGTTTCCTCGCCAAGCGGCAATACATAACCTCCCAAGGTAACGGAAGTGTAATTCAAGGTTCCAGTCGTAGGCTTTGCATGGGCATACAAATAGCCTTTGCCGCGTTGCATCACAAAATTGTTCGTCTTATAGTTGCGCCACTCTGCACCGCCTTGGTTGCCGTCAAAACGATAAAGGTCGTATTCTCCAGTCGTGAAGCTGGATGGATTGGTTGTCGGCCAGACAACTGGTGGTGCAAACAGATAATAATGGTCGTCGTCATTGACATCGTTGTAACCGATGAAACGCTTCCTCATCGTGGCCACGCTTGATTGAACGACCTTGAGTTGTCCACCATCGGCAACATCGACATTGGCAGCTGATTTGTGGTTGATTTTCGTGGCCGCCAAAACCGAACCGGGATAAACAGAAAGAAAACCGTTTGATGCAAAGTCAATGTTTTTGGCATAGGCCGTATAGGTTCCGCTACCATCAGCATATCCTATATAGACTGATCCCTTAACCATTACATTGTCATTTGCAGTCGGCACACCTTGTGGATACCAATAGTTGGCATTTGACCATTGGCCATTAGCTGGACCATCGAAAATCTTGTCGTATGCATCAGCAACAATCTCAATGTTATCCACATATAGTCCATAATTGGAATTACCAGCCGCAAATCCGATTTTGATGGGTCCATTATTCATGAAACCGCTTAACGAATACTCTGAAATAGCCCATGAATTAACAGCAAATGATTGAAGCAATGTTCGGGTTGCAAAGTTTTCGCCATAATAAACATAAACGCTACCCACACCACCAGAAGTTTTCTTATAGAAACGGAGGATGGCATTGCCACATCCCGAGAAATTGATTTCAGGCGACAACAAGACATCGGTCGTGCCATTGCTGTAGGCACAATAACTGCTGCCATCATATCCTCCTTCATGCTGCATCGTCCAGCCTTCGCCAGCCGTCCAGCAATCCGTCCCATTAAACAACTCCTCGAAGTCCTCAGTGTAGCTATAGCTCGGCGTAATGATATAGGTGCCGCAGTCCGTCCATTGGCGAACAGGCTCGCAATAGTTGGACCATGCGAAATCAAAGTTGTTGTAGCTCACGCGGGCACGGGCACGGAACTCGTAACAAGTGGCGGGCTGCAGGCCGTTCACCACCAGTTCGTTTTCAAAGGTGTAAGGCTCTTCGTTCACGAAATCCGGATAGTCAATCCATTCTTCCTGCGTCTCGCTCGGGTCGCGCCACTCGCGGTACTGCACCTCGAAGGCCGACGAATGGTAACCGTTCTCGTAGGCGTAATCATACAAGGTGATGGTGGCGCTGTTGGCGTCGCAACCCACATACGAGATGTAAGGCTGCTCGCTCTTGAGGGTGTGCACGGTCAGGTCGTCAAGGAAACAGTAAGCCCAATCACGATAGCTACTGGGGCCTACAAAACGCAGACGGACGTAAGTCGCGTTGGAACCAATAGCGGGAACCACCTGTTGATACTTTGCCCAGCCCGTTTCATCGGCATAACGTGTAATCTTGGGGTTGTTGGATTGCCATGTGCTACCGTCGTTAGAATACTCAACAACGACACCCACGTTGGTGTTGGTTTCCGCGTTGTCGTGGTACCACCAGAAGCCCACCAAGGCATCGCTCGTGCTCGGGTTCAAGGGAGGCAATACAAGGTGTGACTCACAGGGCGAATCCGAACCGAAAGCCAAAGTATAGGTGCTTGCGACGCCGCCGTGGATTGGCAGTTCGTGATCATCATATCCAACAATATTGAGAAGCGTGATGTCGCCGCCAAGGGTGATGCCGTCGGCGAAACGATTCAAGCCTTCATCAAAGCCGTAGGCTAACGGGAAGATGCTGACGGGGTCGGTCCACGGCGCGATGGTGAACGTAATCGGCTCCGTCCAGTCGCTTTCGCCCATTCGCAATAACGCAGAGCCTGTATATTCTTCAACATAGGTTCTCACACGGATGTAATAGGTCCCAGGGGCGAAATTCTGTGAACAGCTGTTGTTTCCAAAATTAGTAGAAATAATCGGCACATCCCAATTGTTTTGGTCCGTAGTCAGCTGATACTCATAGTGGATGGATTGGCTGCTTGGCAGGGTCATCTCCACGGGCGTCCACATCACATTGGCCCACGAGGAGGTTTGGCCGACGACGACCAAATTGGTGGGAGGCGTACATAACGTCGTAAACAAGCTAGGGCAATCCTGCCAATCAGAATAGACGGAATGGCCATTGGCGGTATAGACGGAACGCACACGCGCACTATAGATTGTTAAAGGCGTAAGGCCAGTGAGCGTTACCGTTTGCGGACTTTCAGTCACATTAAAGGTGGCAATAGGGGCACCTTCATAAGTGTTGACAGCAGCTGCAGGCTCGTATTGCACTTCATAGCTCGTGGGCGTAATGCCTTGTTCAGGTACATACAACGCCAAAGGAGCTTCGGTGTCGGTGACTTGATCATGCAAAGCAGCAACCGCAGGCGGGTAGACGAGAGAGGTGCAGTTGATTGCCACATTGTCAAAAGCAATAGGCGGGTTCTGAACCGCAATTGTGCGGCTACTCATATTGTTCCACACAAACACCATCATATAATCTCCGCCTTCAAGGATGTTGATTCGGGCGGATTCGGGAGTAGTGTATGTGTCAAAACCACGATCGAAAGAGATAGGATTCAAGGCTTCACCACCATCGAGAGCAATCCAGCCTTCAGGGAGACTGTTGTAACTAAATCCCGACGGGACCGATGATCCAGCGGCAAGTTCAGTATTGGCAGGCACCAAGACCACACGGAAATAATCCGAGTCGTGAATACCCTTTGCTCTCCAATCGTAGCTGAATTGATAGCTACCAGGAGCCAAATTGAAGACTCTTGCCGCATAGACGGTGGTAGCCCAACCAGTCCAACTTCCAATCACGTTTTGTTCACCATGAATATATTGGTAATCACTTCCGTTTTTAGAGATAAACAAGGAATAGTTCGTTCCAGAAAAACCATCAATTGTTCCTGGTTTGGTGCCAATCATCCAATTATTTGCATAAAGTCCCATATTAATCATTTGCCAACCTCCTTCACTTGCCAGCACTGTGCCAACCATTGAAAGATATTGGAAACCAAAGCTGTATGGATGTGTTTGATCAACCACGACAGGAGTGCTATAATACGTCTTGAAACTATCAAAGCTCACCCACTCGCTATACAAATTCTCGCCATACTTGGCCCTCACTTGTGCCACATAGTCGGTGCAGGCGGTCAGGTCGGTGATACTGTAGGTAGGTTCGGTCACGGCGACGGGTGTTCCATAACTATTGGCATCGGTTCCGTAGCGCACTTCCCATTGGGTGGCTGCGCCCGCGTTCCAGCCGAGGGTGGCCGAGGTGTTGGTCACGTTGCTCACCACGAGGCCGGTGGGGGCGGCATACTGCTGCACGTTGAAGTCGTCGAGCCAGGTGCTTTGGAGGTTGCTTTCATACTTGCCAAAATAGATGACGATGTGGCCGCTCTGCACGGCGTCGTTCACCAAGTTGTAGCTGTACACCTCGCCGTTGGCGTTGTCCGTCAAGGTGGCGATGCCTATCTCGGTGTAGTCCGTGTAGTTGTTCGGGTCGGCCACAACGCCCACGCTGAGGCTTTCCATCGTGCCTTGCGTGCGTCCCGCCTTGAAGCTGAGCTGCAAGGAACCCAAATTGTTGAAATAAGGCAGGATGATGTAGGCTCCAAATTGGGAATAAGAGGTATAGGTAGATATGTAGCCATAAATGTTTTGCGTCACCTCAGTGACGGTGTTGTGCAGCGTTAGGCGGCCATTGCCCACTTCCGTCACCACTTCGGCGTATTCAGGCACGTTTATGCGCCAATTCGTCGGCAGCGTGGTGAGGCCTGCAAAAGGCTCATAGTAGGGCACCGAAGCGGGTGTGCATTGTGTGGAAAATCCCAAGATTTCGGAATCCTCATAAGCAGAACTGGTTATTGTCTTCACCTTCACTTCGTAATCGGTGTAAGGAGTCAAACCCGTAAGAGTGTAAGGATTTGAAACACCCTCGACATAATGTTGCCATTCATTTGGATCATTGCTGTAGCCTTTTTGTCTATAGACGAGGTCGAAGGTATGGCTGTTCGTGTTGTCGTCCGTCCAACTGATGGTGGCCGAGTTGGGCGTGATTTCGCTTGCGGCCAAATTGTAGGCTGGAATGATGGCAGGAGCCTTGCGCACCACGATGTTGTCGATGGTGAAGCCTTTCCCGCCATCCACTGAACTGAAGCTGAGCTTATATATGTGTTGACTGGAGGATTGGTCCACATTGGTAATACGATAAGTGAAGTGTTGGCCGTTGTAATAGCTTTCATCGGTGGAAGCCGTCGCTGAAAACAAATCCTCGTTGTAGTTGTCGTCATGCAATTTCACCAGCACTTGGGCAGGGCCTGCGTCATAGTACACCTCTTCCCTTATCAAGTCGAAATCCACCATAAGGCCATTGGAGGCATTGGTGAACTTCAGATCGGGCAAGGTGATGGTGAGCGGTGAGGTTTCGAGGTAATGCTGACGACCCATCCAATCAAAGGAGCCTACTCCAGCGCCTACATTATAATAGCCCAGTCTATTTAGACTATAAGTATGGTCAGTATAAGGTCTGACAAGATAGGTGGCGTTGCCAGCGAGGGTCAGGCCGTTGGGCATTGTCCTCGAATTGAAGTCGAACACAAGGTCGCCTTCGTCCAAGTTGGCGGGATAGAAAGGCGTGGTGGCCGAGGCCGTGGCCGCAGCGGAAGTGTAGACATACCCTAGTTTCGCACGCACATAGAGGTCGTAAGACGTGTTTTTCTGAAGGCCTTCAAAGGTGTAGAAAGTGTTGCTTGTGGCGATTGGGTTGCTCCAGTCCAAGGTCGATGTGCCACGCGGCACGCAAAGCACTTGGTAGTTACCAGTATAGTTGGCGGGAGCATCCCACTGCAATTGGATTTTGTAGCTGATGCTATTGTTGTTACCAATATCGTAGAATGGTGTCGCAGTGACGTTTTGCGGGCGGTTGGTGTTGGCCCATGTGGCTTCGTCCAAGTAGGTGAAGGTGGTCTTGGGCACGAAATTGTACTTGACCAGCCGAGTGGGATGCCCACCCGTATAGGTAACCTTGTTCCATCCCGATGCGCCATCTTTGTAAACGCCATAGAACACGGGCTTGCGGTAAGGACCGAATGGCGTATAGCCGCTTGGATAAAACTGGTACTGTTCCTCGAACTGCACCAGTAGGTTTTTCTCGCCGCTGTAGGTATAGGGCGAGCTGAAAGCGATTTCCATCGTCTCGCCTTGGGCATCCAAGTAGAGATGGGCGACAATCTGCTCGTCGGTCATGTCTTCGCTTTGGATCACGTTACCGTCCGCATCCAATTCGGAGGCGTCCACTTCGGCTAAGGTCACGTAAGTGTATCTCGGTGTCGTCCATTGGTAAGAGGCCGGCACGGGATTGGCGAGGTAGAACGTCATCTTGGTGATTTCCTTTCCGGCCAAGCCCATGGTTTGGAGCACGTTCTTGTCCATGATGAACTGGCTCAACGAACGGTCTCCCAAATCGAGATTGCCGTAAACCGGCACGTGGCATTCCTTGTCGGTGCCGTTATTTATGGTCACGGTGCGCTCCACTTGCGCGAGCGCTGCCAACGGCACGGCGAGCGCCATCAACAGCATCAGTAGTAAATGTTTACTTTTCATAAGCGTTTAGATTTATGGGTTAATATTCAATTTATCATGTGTTGTCATTAGTACCGTCACGGCGAAGCCCTGAAGTGACCACACACTTCATCGCTGCAAAATTATAACCATAAATCAAAGAAAAAAATAGGAGAATTTTCCTGTTTTTGTGGAAACTCTATAGGGATAGATTATCCTTGAACCAACGTCTTAAAACTGGCTATGGTCATCATACGTGCTGATTTATGTTGTTTCAAGGAAATCAAATCCGCATCGCCAGAAACAATCAACTCAGCCTCAACACTTTCTGCCAACGACAGCAAATACAAGTCTTGCGGGTCACGTACCGGTACTTGGGCATCATGATCAATTTTTGCAACACGACAAAACGCATAAAGGATACGGAAAAAATCCTCTATCTCGTCATCATTAACACGAGAGCGAATTTTTGGTCGCGAAATGACATCGCTGATTTCGTCCAACAATTCATCGCAGACAAAAATGTCGAATCGTACATCCGTAAGGATACGCTTCATCCATTCAGCTTGATGGCCGATGAGAAAAGAAATCCAAATATTACAGTCGAGAATGATTTTCATTTACCATATCTTTCGGCCATAACTTCTTCCAAGATTTCCTCCTCACTGAGTGTTGGGGAATTTGCACGGCTCTTGACAAACCTTTCAAGCAACTGTTCGCGAGTTTCAGCTTGCCATCCGAAACGGCGAATCAATTCTTTCAGAAACCCCCAATCAGCCATTGGGACATCTAAATAAATTCCTTGTGTTGCTGTATTACCTAACATTTCATTATTCGTTTTCAATTTGCAAAAATACGAAAATTTCTGATTTTTGATTTATTTACTCGGATTTGTTTCCAAAAAACTAACTCACAAGCCCAACCCGGAAGGCATAAAGAATGAGCTCGGAAGTCGACTTGACCCCGATTTTGGTAAAGATGTTGTCTTTGTGGTTCTCAACGGTATGGGGCGTAATGCAGAGCTCGTCGGCGATTTGTTTCGCGCTGAGGCCCGAGGCGCAGAGGGTGACGATCTCCATCTCGCGCCGCGTGAGGGTGGCCAGGGTCTCCATATCGGCCTTCAAGTCGCTGTGCAGGTGCATGGTTTCACGACCTTCGTAGTTGTTGCCCTGGATCACCGTGGCCAACACTTCCGAAAGTTCATCGGGTTGTATGTTCTTGCCCATGTAACCATTGATGCCCTTGTCCATCAGCTGTTTGACGGCGGCACCACCCGCCTCGCCCGAGAGGATGACGATCTTCGCCTCGGGACAGATGTGCTTCGCGGCTTCTATGACGTCGAGTCCCGTGCCGTCGGGCAGGGCGTAGTCCAACAGGATGAGGTCGATGTCGCGGCCGCGCCGTTCGAGGAAATCAATGGCCTGAGCCACGTTTTCGGCCTCGCCTACAACGCTGCATGGGATGGCTGCATCGTTGAGCGAAATCCTAATGCCAATCCGACAAAGAGGTTGGTCTTCGACGATAAGTATCCGTATGCTACTGTTCATTCTACTGTAATATTGGTTTTCCCTTCGGGGAATCCTGCATTCACGCTAAATCGCACGACCGTCCCTTCGCCACGCACGCTCTCGATGGTAATCTCGCCGCTGATGCGGTCGAGGAGCTGTTTGCTGACGAAAAGGCCGATGCCTGTGCCCGTCTCGCCACTGGTGCCGCTGGCCGATGATGTCATAAAGTTGAATATCTTCTCCAACTTCTTCTCACTGATGCCCATGCCGTCGTCCTCCACCGACACCCACACGCGGCCGCCTTCCTGTGAGGCCTTCAAACGCACCTCGCCGTTGGGATAGGAGAACTTCACCGCATTGCCGAGCAGGTTGCGCAGCACGAGGCTCACCACGTTGATGTCGTCGTGGACGGTCAACTCGGGAGCGATGGCGTTGACGACCTTCAACGACTTCACGCCGATGGTGGTCTCCAAGACCTTGATGGTGTTTTCAGCCATGTCGTGCAAGTTGAAGTCAGTCGGTGTGATGGCACTATTCTCCATCTCTTCCCTCACCCACTGCATGATATTCGACACGCGCGTGTTGAGTGCCTCTGCCGACGAGTGCATCATGATGAGATTGGCCTTCCGGTCGGTCTCGCTGAAACTATCGTAGTGTGAGGTCATCCGACTCAGTATGGTGCAGATGGCGCCCACCGGGGTCTTCACGTCGTGCGACACGATGGAGAGCAGTCTGTCCTTGATGGCGTTGAGATGGGCCAGCTCCTCAGCGCGTTTCTTGCGGATCTGTGCCAACCGGTACCATATAAAGGCGATGAGCAGCAGGAGCGCTGCAATGATGGCCATAACGATGGCATACATCCTATTGCGTTTGGTCTTCTCTTGCTCCATCTGCAACTCGTGGTCTTTTTCCTGCATGGCATAGCGCACCTGGTAGTCGCGGATGAGCTGCTGCTGGGTCTCGTTGAAGATGGAGTCTTTCATCGCCATACTCCTTTCATAATACTCCAATGCCAGCTTTGGATTACGCTCACGTTCAAGCCGATACGCTCCTTCAAGTGCCTCTTGGAGGAGCTCCTCGAAATGGTTCTCGTCAGCCATCGCAATCGCTTTGGCATAGTCACCTTTCTGCAAATAGATGCTGTTTTCCAAAAAGGTCTCGCCATTGTCTTTGGCAACACGCAGGGCTTCGTCCATCAACGCATCGCTCTCGTCAAAGCGTTCAACGATATGATACGCCTTCGACAAGGCCATCAGCCTGTTGATGACCTTATGCGGGGTGTCGAGGTATTTCCGTGAAAGCTCCAATGACTGCTCAGCGTAGCCAACAGCCTCCGGATTGTTTTGTGCGATGCGCACCTCGGCCAGGTTCTGGTAATAGGTGGCCAAGTCGAGGTTGGAGGCCGTGTCGTTCGCGTCCACTTCGCCTAACATCTCGATGCACTTGCGGTACATTTCCTCAGCGCGGTCGTACTCGTCCATCGAAAGGTGAATTTCAGCGATGTTGTTGATGACATAGCGCTTGTTGACCTCCGCCATATCGCCGCCAATTCGGTCCATCAGGTCGTTGCAATGGTTGTAGCAGTCGATGGCTTTGTCGAGTTGCCCGAGACGCTGGTAGGCGTTGGCCAGGGTCATGTAGCAGCCTGCCTCGTTGAAGAGGTCGCCGATCTTGTCGTAGTGCGCAATGCCGATTTCCGAATAAGTGATGGCGTGCTGGAAGTCGTTGTTGTTGAAATAATAAAGGATCATCGTGCGCAGCACCTTCAGCTTGATTTCGTCCTTGTCGGTATCGGCTTCGAAGTTGGGTTCGCGCCCAATCACTTCGTCGATGGCCAGAGCGGCGCGATAGGCCACCTCTCCCCTGTTGTTCTCAAACACTTGGTAGAGGCTGTCGATGTCTTGCGCCTCCGCAAAAAGGCACGAGGCCAGCACTCCTATTAATATTAATAACCGTTTCATCATCTTGTTTCGTTGAATTGCCTGAGGCGACAAGCCATATTTTGTTTCACATTGCCCGCAAAAAGCCATGAATCGGCGAAATGGAGGTTGCCGTGCGGAAACATCTTTTCGTAAGCAGGAATAAAGACCATGTCGGGGTCGAGGTCGGGACAGACGGTGTTGTGCTTGTAGAGGTAAGTCCTTGTGGGACAAGGCACAATCAGAACGCTGTCGCGGTTTTGGCTGTATTTGGCCATGCCGAGTTGCAACTCTGCAGGCATCGTGTCCGAAGCCATCGTCCAAACCGTCGGGTTGACGCCCACCACATCGCCGCGCGAAACCCTACTGATGGCCGTGGTGTCGGTCACCGAATTGAAAACGATGAGTTTACCGACTTCGAGACTATCACGAGCGGGAGCCAGTTTTTCGGGATATTGCGCCAATTCCTCCGCAGTAACGTGATAACCAATGCAATAAGCGGCCACCATCAGTTTTCTTTGCTCGTCCGTCATCCCCGACTTCAGCAGTTCGATGAGCACCTGCGAGCCTTGGCTGTGACCAACGAGGAAAAACGGGCGACCACCGTTGCCCTGCGCCATGTAATATTGGAACGCGTCCTTCACATCCTGCGCGGCAAAAGCGGCGTTACTTTTCAAGACACTGTCGGGCTGGTCGTAGGACTCGAAAATCATCTGGCGATAATAGGGCGCGTAGAAGTTGTATTCGCCGTACAGCATCTTGTTGAAACGTTGGTTGCCGTTGGCCTCTTCACGCACCTCGGCCAAGGCGATGTCGGCAAACCATGAGGAATCGTTGTCAGCGAAGGAAATCGTGGAGACCGTCGGATAGACGTAAAACACGTCGGCGGGCTTTTCGGCATCGCCAAACGAGTACCAGTAGGTGGTGTCGGCATAGTTGATGGCTGCGGTGGCTTGTGGCTCCACAGGCTTCTTTTCGGCGCAAGCTGCCAGCAGCAGGGCAGAAAGCAGAATAAGGTTAGCTATCTTTTTCATTTTTCAATTAGTTTCATAAAGTTTTCCAAATCAAAGTTTTCCGCCTTCACGGTAATTCGGGCTTGTTCGTAAAACGGCATCCGCGCAGTGTAGTGCTGTTGTACGAACTCGGCGAGCTCGGTTTCCGACTTGCCCGTCGCCAAGGGACGTTTCCGTTTGGCATGCAGCAGACGGTCGACCACAGCTTTCTCGCTGATATGCAAAAACACCGTTAGGCCGTGCTGGTTCATCCAGGCCATGTTGTCGAAATAGCAGGCTGTGCCGCCTCCTGTGGAAATGACCGTGTTATGAATGCTTTCGGTCGCTTTCAGCACCTCAGATTCTAGTCGGCGATAGAGCGTCTCATCATATTTTTGGAAGAAATCGCTGACGGAGACGCGGTATTTTTCCTCAAACAGGTCATCGGTGTCGGCCACCTCCCAACCGAGACGGCTGGCGATGCGCCTTGCTGCGGTGGTTTTGCCTGCACCCATATATCCGACGAGGTAGATCCGATGAAAATTGATAATTGACAATTTACAATGAAGAATTTGTGGTTCCCACAATCATGTTGTATTGGCATATTTGCAGCTTTCCGTCGCCATCACGCAGATGGAAGCCATTGCCCTGGCAGTAGCGCCACATTTTGCAATCGGCGCACTGCTCGGTCTTCATCCATTTGCGGTCGCGATAGACCTTAAACTTATTCTGCCACACGTCCCAGAAGCTGTCCTTATAGATGTTGCCTTGATGGTAGTCGCTGCGGATGCTGAGGCAGCCCGAGATGGAGCCGTCGGCCAGCACCGAGGCAATGTTGATGCCCGCGCTACACGAATAATAATGGTTGCGCACCTCGCCCTCGTATTGGCCGAGGAAGCCGTCGCAGCCGTAGTCGGCGCGAATCTTGCCTTCAAGGCGCGTCTGCTTGATGAACTCCATCATCTCGACAAACTGTTCGTTGCTGAGCTTGAAGTCGGGTTCGTTGGCAGCGCGCCCGAAGGGGAACACGGTGAACAACCGCCAACGGCGGATGCCCAACGAAATCAGGAAGTCGCGAAACTGGGGCAAGTATTTGATGGTGCGCTGGTTGACACAGGTGATGACGTCCCAGGTCAAATCGGGATGCTGCTTCATGGCCTCCACGGCGCGCAGCACGTTCTTGTAGCTCATGGGGTTGCCGCGCATCCAGTTGTGGTCTTCTTCGAAGCCGTCGAAGCTGACGGCGATCGACTTGAGGCCTGCCGCTATGAACTCATTGAGTTTTTCGGCGGAGAGCAGCATGCCGTTGCACACCATGCCCCACACGAAGCCGCGTTTGGTGATTTCTTCGCCGCAATGCGCCAAGTCGGGACGCACCGTGGGCTCGCCGCCCGTGGTGATGACCATCACCTTGGCGGGGTCTTGGTGGGCGCGCACCTCGTCGAGCACCTTGAGGAAATCCTCAAGTGGCATGTCGTCCTTTTCGGAAAGCATACGGCAGTCGGAGCCGCAATGGCGACAATTGAGGTTGCAGCGCAAGGTGCATTCCCAAAACAGTTGGTGCAGCTCGTGCTCATCGATGCGCTGTTGCAGCACCTGATGGTTGAGTTCGAGCATCACTCGCTTGTAGAAGCCAAGGCGTTTGCTCATAAAACAACGAAAAATATTATTTATGGCATGGGGACGCCATACAGCGCCTCCACCTTGCCGTCATTGATTTTGGCTTTGCCATACTTGTCAAGGTCGCGGAGTTCCTTTTGAAGAGCTTCAACCTCTTGGCGCATGCGTTGCGTTTCGCGGCCATACTCTTCCATGACCTCTGGCGAGCCGTAGACAGCAGCACCTTCGCGACGCATCAGAGCAGACTGCAAATCGGCAAGGCGTTGCTTCAATTGATAACGGTACTTGCTGGTTTCCACGTCAACATCTTCACCCAACCTTTGATTGATGGAATCCAATTCATAGCGAAGGCGCGAAGTCTCAGCACCATAGCGAGCAATGATTTCGGGCGAGCCATACACAGCCGCACCCTCGCGGCGCGTCAGCATCTCCTGGATGGAGTCGCGGTCATGCTGGAGTTGTCTCTTCTCGGCACGCGTCAGGCCCTTGCTTGAGCAGCAGGCGGCCAAAAAAGCCAATCCCGACAAGGCCCCGATGCAAACAGTTCGAACTACTTTTTTCATAGTAAAAAACAATGTTATAACGCTGCAAAGATAAAAGAAAAATTCTTTTTGTCGGAAAAGAAAATAATGTAATTTTGCCGCAAATTCAACATTCATCATTTAAAAGATTGCAAAACATGAAGAAACTCGTCACGATTGCCGCCTTGTTGCTTGCCTTGTCGGTTTCGATGAAGGTGCAGGCCCAACTGAATCTCAACATCGGCTTCGCTCCCGAACGCGTCCATTCAAGCATCGGAGGAGACAAAGCCATCGACACGACTTATTGGCTCGCAGGATTTTTTGCCGGGCTCAACTACAAGATCCAGGTGACCGAACAAGTGGGCGTCACCATCGGGGCCCAATACAGGATGAACGTCAGAAACGTGTCGAAGCACATCTATGAGGGTTCCTATTTCTCCCATTATGTGGTTCGAGAGCGGCAGACCCTTGTCGACCTGCCCATCATGGTGCACTACGACATCCCTTTGGGTCCGAAGTTCTCGCTGAGTCCCTTCGTGGGGCCCATGTTGAGCTTTGCCATTTCGGGAAGCACCAATTCGGAACTGACGTATCCGCACAACCAGAGTTTCAACGACGACTGGTACGACAAGAACAGCACAAAGAGTCGGTTCAACGTCTACGGCATGGCTGGCCTTGAGGCCATCTACAACAGGATCAACGTGTTTGTCGGCTACAGGATGGGGCTGCTTGACCTCGACAAGTCCGACCTCATCAACACCAGGGTGTCGGGGGCGTTTGTCGGCATCGGGCACAGTTTCTGATTCGGCGGGTTAGGATTTGTCCAAAATGGCACGATTTTTGAGCGATTGTTGGGGTTGTGGACAATGACAACTGAAAAGAACCACTAAACGGAAAGAAAAAACCATCAAATAACTAATTTAAATTACAAAGCAATGAAGAAATTATTTGCGATCGTGGCTCTCGTAGCCGCAATGTTCGTTGCCGGAAATGTGCAGGCACAAAACATGGTTTATGTGGGTTATGCCCCTGAGACTTTCGCTTACAGCAACTCTTCCACCAACTACCAAGGCATCTTTGCCGGTTTCAGCAAGAACGTCAACCTTGCACAAGGTATTGGTGTGGCCGCTGGTGCTCAGTTCCGCATGAACATGAAAAACACAGAGGACAGCAATCAACTTGGTAGTATCAAAACCAAAAACAACCAATTCCTCGTGGATGTTCCGATTCTGCTCAACTATAGCATCGCCATCAATCGCGACCTTGCGATAACTCCTTTTATCGGTCCTATGGTGAGTTTAGCCGTTTCTGGAAATACTAAAACCATCACACACGAAAACCTCCTTAACACCACTCATGAAGAAACGCTTGACTGGTACGGTGACAACAGCAACATGAACCGCTTCAACCTTTATGGTGTGTTTGGTGCCTCTGTGAGATTCAACGACTTCAACCTCTTCGGTGGCTATCGTATGGGTTTAACGGACCTCGACAAGAGCGACAATGGTACGCTGAAAACCAGTGGCCTTTTCGTTGGCCTCGGCTTCAGCCTCTAATGGCATCGGCATAACAAGCCTCATAAAGGAGACGCCCGAGGGCGTCTCTTTTTTTTGTCCTCTTGTCACCGCCGAAAGCAAGGTTATCAACAGCCCATTGTTGAAACCGTGTTGATAAATTGTTGATAACTTAATGAGCGTCAAAGCCTTTCGTCAGCAACAAATGCCTACCTTTGACACCTTATTTATTTAAATCACAAATTTAGACAAACAATTAAGTATCAAATAATTAAACTTTTCGAGTATGAAACGAAAACTAACTTTTTTGTTGACAGCGTTATTGCTGTTGACGGGAATGAGCTTGCAAGCCCAAAACTACACATGGGAAAGTACGGAGTTATCCGATCTTACCTCTTCCGACGTGTTTGTCATTGTTGGCAACAACGGTTCCAATTATGCAATGATCAACAGCAACGGGACTACCAGCGCTCCATCCACAGTCGCTGTAACAGTCAGTGGCAACGCCTTAACAGGTGAAATCGCCGACAACATCCAATGGACCATAAGCGGCGACGCCACCAACGGGTACATCTTCTATCCCAATGGTTCAACTACTACATGGCTTTATTGCACAAATACCAATAACGGTGTTAGAATTGGCACGAACACTAATAACCTTTTCAAAGTTGATACTACTTCCAATTATCTGATTAATCAGGCAACATCACGCTACATCGGCATTTATAACAGCCAAGACTGGAGATGCTATACGACAATTAACAACAACATCACAGGTCAAACTTTCACTTACTATAAGAGAGTCAGTGGAACGTCTCAAAATCCATATATTGCAGCCGATAATGTTGAAATCGAGTACGATGCAACGAACGGTTCCATAGATTATTCTATCAACAATCCTGTTTCAGGGGGCGTCTTAACAGCCAACACGAACTCCGATTGGCTCACTATTGGCACAGTTGGCACGACAGTTCCATTCACATGCACCAACAACGAGCTTGCAACAGAGCGTACGGCCTCCGTCACACTAACGTATACATACAATACGAACCAAACCGTCACCAAAAACGTCACCGTCACTCAAAACGGCAATCCAAATGTAATCAACACCATCTCTGATATCACTGCAGCGGGCACCTACGTCGTACAAGGCACTATCGTTGCAAAAAGCAGCAGAGGCTTCATCGTAGGCGACGGCACAGGTTACATCTATTATTACAATACGAACTACCCACAGTCATCCTACGCCATTGGCGACATGGTTAGATTGTCGGGTTCAGTCGTCGTATATGGTGGCGTCTATGAGTTCAACAATACTACCACCGTCACTCCTGCCACGACATCGAACTATGTGACGGAAGAGCCCACCGTTATCACTGGCGAAGAAATGGATGCCAGAGTAGCCTCCACTACTCCTGCGCAACTGTCTTCTTATGTCCAATATGTTGGCACACTCACAGTGAGCGGTAACTATTATAACATCACAAATATTGAAGGAGCCGCCACTGCCAAAGGAAGCATCTCCTATCCTATTGACACGGACTTCGCTTCGTTGAATGGACAACAAGTCGTAGTAACAGGCTATTACGTGGGAATCTCTTCCAGTCAGTATTATAACACCATGCTGGGTAGCATTGAAGCAATCGAGGTTTCAGACCCCGATCTGAACCTCTCCGTCAACGTCCTTAACGACTTCCGGTATATGGTTGGCGAAGGCCCTTCGGCTGCCAAGAATTTCACCATTTCGGGCAGCAATCTTACCACTGAGGTCACACTCACCGCTCCTGCCGATTTCGAGCTGAGCCTCTTCCCCGATGCGGGCTATTTCGACAGCGACGAGCTCTCACCCGTTGAAGGCACCTTGGCTGAAACGACGGTCTACGTCAGGCTGAAAGCCGGCCTGGAAGTGGGCGACTACACGGGAGAGCTGAGCATCGTCAGCGGCGACCTGAGCGAAACCATCACGCTGAACGGCACGGTGACCCGTCTGCCCTCAGCCTTGAATGCCAACGTGAGCAGCCTCACGGGCTTCACTTACGAATTTGAGGAAGGCGGTCCCTCCGACATCCAGAGCTTCCTCATCGGCGGCGACTACCTGACCGACAACGTGGCCGTTTATCCCTCGGAAAGCTTCGAGGTGTCGACCATGCCGTCTGCCATGTTCCGTCCCGAGAACCCCGCCATGATCTTCATCCCTAACTCGGGCCACTTCTACGACATCAACATCAACGTGCGCATGAAAGCCGGACTTGAAGCTGGCGAATACGACGAACAAATCTATGCCGTCTCAGAAGGCGCCGACACGTTGTTTATCAACGTCAGCGGCACAGTCACCGGTGGCACCCCCACCCCTCCGCCCACGCCTACTGAAGGCAATTATGTCCGCATCAACGACCTGAGCCAACTCACCGAAGGTGCCTACGTGGTCTTCGCCGCCCGCTTCGACGACAACGCCACGGATTATTACGCCATGAGCAACCAATCGTCGGGCAAGCCTACTGGCGTGCTGTTCACCTCAGCCACCTCGGGCAGCGACGAAGTGCTGCCCGCCAGTATTGTCGACGAGGAAAGCAGCTATTACTGGGTCGTGGGCGTGACCAGCAACGGCTACACCTTCACCAACGCCAACGGCGAACTCATCGGTTGGTCAAGTGGCACCAACTTCACCACTGGCGGTGACAACATTGAATGGAGCATCGAAAACGCAACCGCAGGTGAATCTGCAATGGTTCCCAACTATACTGGCTTTACCATCACCAACATTGCTTCAACAAGTACGAATACCACCAGAGGCTTTGCCTTGAACAGTCAACACAACTTTGGTCCGTACGCTACTTCCAACAACACCGGCAGCGGTTACAACTTCTACCTCGATATCTTCGTGAAGACCGAAGGCGGCGAACCGCCCATGCCAACGGTAGCTACGCCCACCTTCACTCCCGAAGCTGGCACCTATTACGAGGCCCAAACCGTGAGCATCGCCTGCGCCACGCCCGATGCCACCATCCACTACACTTTGGACGGCACCGACCCGACCGCCAGCAGCCCGGTTTACACAACACCTATTAATATTGAAACAACCACGACCATAAAGGCCATCGCCATGAAGGAGGGCTACAACGACAGCAACATCGCCACGGCCACCTACACCATCCAAATGGGCTTCGTCACCATCTTCAATCAAGACTGGGAAGGCGAAATGAACGGCTGGACCTTCGTCGATGTGGAAGGTGAGGCACAATGGAGCGTGGCCACCTACCAAGGCAACCATTACGCCTACGCCAACGGCTACAACCACGGCGCCAACGAAGACTGGTGCATCTCGCCCGCCTTCAACCTCAACGCTTACAGCAATCCTATTCTGAGCTTCCGCACAGCCAAGAACTACACGGGCAACGACCTGCAAGTGTTCTTCTCTAACAACTACAACGGCACCAACCCCGCCACCGCCACTTGGACCGAATTGACCTGCGCTCTCTCCACGGGCGGTTACGCCTGGACGGAGTCGGGCGACATCGACCTGAGCGCCTTCAGCGGCACGAACTGCTACATCGGCTTCAAGTACACCTGCGAAGAAGACGGCGCCGCCGCTTGGGAAGTCGACGACATCCTGCTCCTTGGACAGACCAGCGCCCCCGTGGTCAGCGTCACGCCTTTGAGCCTAACGGGATTCACCTACATCGAAGGCAACGGCCCGTCGGCTGAGCAAAGCTTCACCGTCAGCGGCATGAATTTGAGCGGCAACATCACCATCAGTGAAGCCACTGACTATGAGATCTCGCTGCTTTCGGGCGATGACTTCACGGCACAAAGCACCCTCACCTTGTCAGCCACCAGCGGCAACGTGGAAGAGACCACGGTCTTTGTCCGCCTGAAAGCTGGTCTGGCAGTCGGCGAATACAACGGTGAAGACATTGCCATCACCTGCGCCGACGTCGACGAAATTGACGTCACTTGCAGCGGCACGGTCACTGCGCAACCCGTTCCTGGCGACGACTACGTCCGCATCAGCGATGTGAGCGAACTTGCCGAAGGCAACCGCGTCGTCTTTGCCGCCCGTTTCGATGGAAACGCCAACGACTACTACGCCATGAGCAACACCGCTTCGGGCAAGCCCGAAGGCGTGCTGTTTACCTCCGCCATGAACGGCAGCGACGAAATCCTGCCCTCGTCCATCATCGGCGAAGAAGACAACTTCTATTGGACGGTGAGCGTCACCGCCGACGGTTACACCTTCACCAATGCCAACGGCGACATGATTGGCTACACTTCGAGCACCAACTTCGCGCCCAATGGCGACAACACCGCTTGGAGCATCGAAATCAGCACTTCGGAGGAGACCGCCATGGTGCCCAACTACACGGGCTTTGTCATCAGCAACGTCAATAACCCGAACAGGGCATTCGCCTTGAACAGCAACCACAACTTCGGTCCTTACCATATCCAAAACATGGCAGGCGAGAACTACAACTTCTTCTTAGACATCTTCATGCAAGGCGAAGGCGGCATGCCCACCGTGGCTGCCCCGACCTTCGAGCCTGCCGCTGGCACTTACTATGAGACCATTGACGTCACCCTGAGCTGCGCCACCAGTGGTGCCACCATCTACTACAGCCTCGACTCAGAGAACGGTCCGTGGGACGAATACGAAGAAGCCATCACCGTCGACGAGAGCATGACCATCTGGGCCTATGCCGAAAAGGACGACTACAACGACAGCCCCGTGGTCAGTGCCGAATATGTCATCCAAGCCGGACTCACCATCATCTTCAACCAAGACTGGGAAGAGGAATGGCACGGCTGGACCGAAGTCAACGTGGCAGGCGACAGCCTGTGGCGCATCGCCTCCTACCAAGGCAACCATTACGCCTACGCCAACGGCTACAACCATCCCGCTACCGAAGACTGGCTCATCTCGCCCGCTTTCGACCTCGACAGCTATAGCGACGTGGTGCTGACCTTCCGCACGGCCATGAACTACAACGGTCCCGATATCGAAGTGTTCTTCTCCAATGATTACGACGGTCAAGACCCGACCGCTGCCACTTGGCAAGAACTTGAATGCGAACTCTCTGGCGGCAGCTGGGAATGGACCGAATCCGGCGAAATCAGCCTCAACGGTTTCAGCGGCTCGAACTGCTACATCGGCTTCAAGTACACCTGCACCGATGAAGAAGCAGCCGGTTGGGAAGTCGACGACATCATGCTCGCTTCGGGCAGCAATACCAACCCGACCCTGTCGGCCACACCTAATACTATTAATGGGTTTAGCTACATCGAAGGCGAAGGCCCGTCCACCTCGCAAAGCTACAACCTGACGGGTGCCAACCTCTTAGGCGAAGGCGACATCATGGTTTTGGTGACCGAAGGCTTTGAAATCTCTTTGGACGATGAAACCTACGGTGAAGAACTTGAAATCGCATACGCCGACGGCCAAATCGTCGACCAACCCGTGACCATCTATGTCCGTATGGCCGAAGGGCTGGAAGTGGGCAGCTACGATGGCACCATCATGCACGAAGGTGGTGAGGCCTACACCGAGGTCAGCTTGGCAGGTGTGGTTCACAGTGAGGACGAGCCCGCCATCGATGCCTTCATGCCGCTCTACATCCAAGGCAACAACGGATCCAACAACAACCGCGTGCCGGTGGCCACGGCCGTTTACATCGGTAACCTTGAACCGAACACCACCTATCGCTACACTAACCAGTTCGTCGACGACAATGATGGTCCCGAGACTGCCGGTGCCGGCAACGTGATTTATGCCAACCCCGAAGGCTTCTACCGCAGCACCAGCCCAAGCCTGGCCACGGAAGGCGGCTACGGTGAGTTCACCACCGACGAAGACGGTATCGGCTTCGCTTGGTTCATCAACGAGCCTACGGCCAACGCCCGCTTCACGCCTGGCAACCACGTCTACCTCCGCATCCGCATCAACGACGGTCACGACGGCACTACGGTGAGCAACATCTTCACCACCGAGGACTACGCTACCGTGCTCAACTTCGGCAACGAAGTCGATGAATACAGCGGCTCGGCCTTCTACGCCAAGAGCGACGAGGCCCCGATGAGCTTCGCCATGATGTTTGCCACCGACGATGACTGGCGTCCCACCTACTCCACGCCTATCGAAACCACGGGCGTGGACTACGGTAGCATCAACCAGTACGCCGACTTCTACAAAGAGTTGGTGGCTGGCCAGGACGGTTGGTTTGGCGGCATCCTGCCCAACGACAACGAGAACGGCATCAACATCATCTGGATCCTCGATTTGGAAAGCTACGTCATCAACGACTACTACACCGAAGGTGGCGAATGGATGCCCGAAGCCCATACGGTCAACCCGACCAACGGCCTCGACGAGCCCATCTTCATCGACCTGACCTACGATGGCGTTGAAGAGCAACAAGCAGAAGCCAACGTGAAGGTTTGGAGTGCCGACCACGAGTTTGTGATTGAAAACGGCGACAACGCCCACTATACGATGACGGTTTACAACCTGCTCGGTCAGCCGATGATGCAACAGCAAATCAATGCTGGCAGCACACAACGCATCGGCCACAACCTGGCAGCAGGCCTGTATGTCGTCAGTCTGCAAAACACGCAGAACAATGTTTCTGTGAAAGTAATTGTTAGGTAAGTAATTCCTTCCCTTCGGGGAAAACAAAAAGTCCGGGAGCCTGGCTCTCGGACTTTTTTGGTTTAATGAAGTTTCGACCGTTTTATCAAATAGCTCGTCAAGACCTGATTATAGTCCTTATTGATGTCGGCCTCGACATAGTCGATTTGGTACTGGTAGCAATGGCGCAATAGGGCCTCCTTGCGCTCAGTCATGATTTGTTTGTATTTCTCCTGAACCTCAACGGGATTGAGTTTCAGCGTGTCGCCCGTCTCCAAATCGACGAAACGGTACGGACGGTTCTCGAAGTCGAGGTTCTGCTCCAAGTTGCTGTCGAAAACGTGGAACAAAATGACTTCGTGCTTGTTATACTTAAGGTGTTCCAACGCCTCAAACATCGGTTGGTAGTCGTCGAGGCCATCGAGCATGTCGGTGAAAATCACCACGAGGCTGCGACGGTGCGTCATCTCTGCAATCTGGTGCAGGCATTGCGGCGTGGAGGTCGTCTTTTTGTTGTTCTTGTCGTAATCGTCAATCAACTTTTCCAACTCACTATAGATAAGTTTATTATGCACTGCCGATGACTTGGCAGGCTCATGAAACGAAATCGTTTCGTCGAACAAATCCAAGCCCACGGCATCGCGCTGGCGGCGCATCAGCTCCATCAGCGAGGCGGCAGCATAAATGGAAAAGAAGAGTTTGTTAGGATGCTCGAAATCAATCTTTTGCCTCACGGGAAAGCACATGCTCGAGCTTTGGTCGATAACCAGTTGGCAGCGCAGGTTGGTCTCCTCCTCGTAGCGTTTCACGAAGAGCTTCTCGGTGCGGCCATACAGTTTCCAGTCGATATGACGAATCGGCTCGCCCGTATTGTAGAGGCGATGTTCGGCAAACTCAACAGAAAAACCGTGGAAAGGACTCTTGTGTAAACCCGTGATGAATCCCTCCACGATTTGTCGTGCCAAGAACTCTAAGCTGCCGAACTGCGTCAGCCGATTCCTATCGATTGAAAAGTCCATAAGAGCACGACCCCTTCGACAGGCTCAGGGGCCCCGAATTGTCAAAGCAAAGGTCCTTGAGCTCGTCGAAAGGCCGTCACAATATTATAAAAGCTTCTCCAGTTTCTCCACGAAGACCTTCTTCGGGGCGGCACCCACGTTCTTGTCGACGGGCTCGCCATTCTTGAAGTAAAGCACGGTGGGGATGTTCATGATGCCATATTTGCCAGCCACGCCAGGGCATTCCTCGACGTCGCACTTCACGGCAATCATCTTGCCGGCATAGTCTTCAGAGAGTTCTTCGACGATGGGCTCAACCTTCTTGCAAGGGCCACACCAAGTGGCGCCAAAGTCCACCATCACAGGGAGTTCCGATTTCAGGACGACTTCTTCAAAACGGTCGTCAGTCATTTGAATTACTGCCATTTTTTTTATCTGTTTAGTTTATAATGATTCAATTATTTGCGTTTTGCGTTGCAAAGATACAAATATTTTCGATTACCGCAAGTCAAAATCCACAAAAGGCATCTTTTCCAACACCGGCAGCACCTCCTGGGCATTAATCGCACCGCTTATCGGGCTCAAGTTGCAGAATTTCTTGCCATTCGGGTCGTGCAGATGGATCTTGTAGTTCTGCTTTCCGCTGTTTCCCTTGATCACCTTGATGAACTCGTCCATTTCCTCCTTTCCCATCTCTGCCACGTTGAGCTTCAAATAAACCGTTTTGGTGGTGTTCTCCAACAGGGAATCCAAGAGTCTGACCTCATTGAAACGCACTTCGAGTGTCTGAGGCGCCTCGTCTGGCGCCTGACCCGCCCGCGGGAATGGACGGTCAAGGACACCATATAGCATCACGAAGGAATTGACGGTCAGCAGGTTGCGACAATTCAAATAATTCTCCTTGAACAAGGCAAACTGGAGCGCGCCCGTCTGGTCCTCGATGGTGAAACGTCCGTAAGGATTGCCGTTTTTGGCCGTAAACTCCTCTGCACGAGTGATTTGTCCACCAAGGCGCACGGCGCGTTTCAAGAACTTGTCGGGTTGGTTTTGGGCCGCTTTCAGCCTTTCCACGTCGCAGTTGGCGAAATATTTCAGCGGCAGGCGGTAGACCTCCATCGGGTGCGAGGAAATATAGAAGCCCAAGGCCTCTTTCTCCATCTCCAGTTCCTTCATCTTCGACCACGGCTCGCAATCGGGAAGCGGCATCGAGAAGGTCTCCTCTGCCCCACCTTCCTCGCCAAAGCCGAAGAGGTCCATCTGCGCCGAGTTCTTGCGCTCGTTGAACGAGGCCACCATGCGCATCGCTTTTTCGGAGAACGGCGTCGACTCGTTGGGCGCCACATAGAACGGCATGGCGCGGTGGAAGCCCTTGAAGCTGTCAAAACAACCCGCCATAGCCATATTTTCCAATGCCCTGACATTGAGCCCCTTGTCGGCCACGCGCATCAAGAAGTCTCCAAAATCCTTGAACTTGCCATTGTCCTCACGCTCAGCCACGATGCCCGCCACAGCCGCTTCGCCCACGTTCTTGATGCCGCCCATGCCATAGCGGATTTCGCCCTTGTCATTGACGGAAAACTTATACTCCGACTCGTTGACATCGGGACCCAACACCGCGATTTTCATGCGTTTGCATTCCTCAGTCATGAAGTTCACCTGCTTGATGTCACCCAATTCGTTGTTGAGCACCGCCGCCATGAACTCGGCCGGATAATGCGCCTTGAGGTAGGCCGTTTGATACGACACCCACGAATAGCAGGCCGCGTGCGACTTGTTGAAGGCATACGAAGCGAACTTCTTCCACTCCTCCCAAATCTTTTCGAGGCGTTTCTTCACCTCTTCCTCAGGCAGGTTTTCGGTTTGGGTCAGCTTGGCAACACCTTGTTTCATGAACTTGCCATAAAGTTCCTCCATTTTTGCCAACTGCTTCTTACCCATCGCTTTACGCAGCGTATCGGACTCGCCTCTCGTGAAGTCAGCCAGCTCGCGCGACAGCAACATCACCTGCTCCTGATAGACGCAAATGCCGTAAGTGTCCTTCAGGTATTTCTCCATGCAGTTGAAGTCATACTTAATCTCTTGCCTACCTTGTTTGCGGGCGATGAAATCGGGGATGTTGTCCATCGGGCCGGGACGGTAGAGAGCGTTCATTGCGATGATGTCGCCGATGACCGAAGGCTGCAACTCACGCAGGTATTTCTGCATTCCAGGCGATTCAAACTGGAACGTGCCGATGGTGTTGCCCGAGCAATACAATTCGTAAGTGGCTTTGTCGTCAATCGGGATGTGGTCAATGTCGATATCTATCCCCTTGGTCTTCTTGATGTTGTGCAAAGCATCTTTAATCAAGGTCAAAGTCTTCAAGCCAAGGAAGTCCATCTTGATGAGGCCCACGGTCTCAATGACATGGCCATCGTATTGCGTGACAACGACATCCTCCTTGGTTTCCTTGTCCTTGACCGTACAGACGGGCGCCACATCCGTAAGGTCCTGTGCGCCGATGATGACGCCGCAAGCATGGATGCCGATTTGGCGGTTGGTGTCCTCCAATTCCTCAGCGTAAGTCAGCATGGATGAGACGTTTTCGTCGTCGCCTTCGAGCATTTCCTTCAACTGTGGGACATATTTGTAGCAGTTCTTTAGGTTGACCTTGGGCATCTTCTTAGGCACCTCGCCTTCGACAGCCTTCACCGCTGCTTCATCGAAGCCACGGTCGGGAATGAAACTCTTGATTTCAGCCACGGTCGAAAGCGGCACCTTCTGCACGCGCCCCACATCTTGGATGGCCGACTTGGCCGCCATCGTGCCGTAAGTGATGATATGCGCCACCTTTTCCTTGCCATATTTGTTTGTCACCCAATTGAGTACGCGCTCTCGACCGTCGTCGTCGAAGTCGACGTCGATATCGGGCAAGGAGATACGGTCGGGATTGAGGAAACGCTCAAACAGCAAGTCGTATTTCAACGGGTCTAAATCCGTAATTTTCAAGCAATACGCCACTACAGAGCCAGCCGCTGAGCCACGCCCGGGACCGACACTCACGCCCAATTCCTCACGCGCCGCCCGGATATAGTCGCTCACGATGAGGAAGTAGCCCGGGAAGCCCATCGTCTTCATCACATGCAGTTCGAAGACGATGCGCTCCTTTTGCTCGTCGGTGAGGTTTTCGCCGTAGCGTTTCTTGGCGCCGTCCCAAGTCAATTTGGCGAGGTAGTCCGCTTCGAGTTTGATACGGTAGAGACGGTTGTAGCCGCCCAATTTCTTCACCTTCTTTTCGGCCTCCTCCTGCGACAGCACCATGTTGCCGTGCTCGTCGCGAGTGAACTCGTTGAACAGGTCTTCCTCCGTGAATTTCTGGCGGTATTCGTCCTCGGTGCCGAAGTCCTCCGGAATCGGGAAGACGGGCATAATCGGGTCGGAATCAATGCTATATGTCTCCACTTTGTCGACAATCTCCTGCGTGTTTTCCAAAGCCTCGGGCACGTCGGAGAAGATGCGCCCCATCTCTTCGGGCGTCTTCAGCCATTCCTGTTTGGTATAGTGCATTCGCGATGGGTCGTCGAGGTCCTTACCAGTCGCCAGACAGATGAGGCGGTCGTGCGCCTCGCCGTGTTCCTCCTCCACAAAGTGCACGTCGTTGGTCGCAATGACTTTCGTGTTGGTCTTTTTGGCCAATTGCAGGATGATTTTGTTTACCTCTTTCTGGCGCTCGTACACTTCAGTATCTCCGCCAGGCTTATCCGTCTTATGGCGTTGGATTTCAAGATAATAGTCATCACCAAACAGGCTCTTGAACCACATAATCGATTCTTCGGCGCCTGCCATGTCAGCATTCATGATCTTTTGCGGCACCTCGCCTGCGAGACAGGCCGAACTGCAAATCAAACCATCGTGGTATTTCTCCAACAGGCTGTGGTCGATACGCGGATTGTAGTAGAAGCCTTCCGTGTAGGCGATGGAGCTGAGTTTGCAAAGGCTGTGGTAGCCCGTCTTGTTCTTCGCCAACAAAATCAGGTGCCAGCCACGGTCCTGGCGACCGTCGCGCTTGTCGATACTGACGGGCGCGCAGTAGGTCTCGATACCATAAATCGGCTTGAAAAATTGCTTTCTTAGTTTTTCTATCTGTTCTTGTGCCGCAATCTTTTCCTCATCAGTGGATTCAGGCTTCTCGATGATGGCCTGCTGTTCCTTGATGGCATCCTTCACCTTGCCGTTTTCCTTGTTCACGGTGTCAGCGAAATCCTTGATACCGAACATATTGCCGTGGTCGGTGAGCGCAAGGCTATACATCCCGTTTTTCTTGCATTTGGCCACCAAATCGGGCACTTTCGACATACCGTCGAGCATGGAATAATGCGAGTGGACATGCAGGTGCGTGAAGTGATTCGGGAGGTAGTCGCCGATTTCGGGAGCCTCCTCCCCTTCCTCCTCGTCGACGATGGGCACGAACTCGATACCCGCTGGCTCAAACGGGTTGGGATTGGCCGCCTTGAAGTCGGAAATGAATTGGGCATCAACGCCCAAATCACGCTCGTCCAACACGCCACGGCGAATCAGTTCGAGGAACACGCGGGCCGTAGCCTCCACGTCGGCGGCGGCATTGTGGGCATCACCGAACTGTTCGCCAAACAAGATTTGGTGAAACTCGCCCAACTTGGGCAGTTTGAACTTGCCGCCTTTGCCGCCAGGCAGCTGGCAAAACTCGGCGGTCTTCTCGGTGCAGGTATCGACTTTTTTCCAATTGGGCAACGGGTTCTCGCCTTTCTTGCGCAGGAACTCGCAGCCGAGGATGCAGAGGTCGAAGTCGATGTTGTGACCGACGAGACGTGTTGCCTTGGCCGCCGATTGCAGGAAGATGTCGAGCACCTCATTGAGCGGGCGACCATGCTCCATGGCATATTTGGTGGAGATATGGTGCACCATCTTGGCGTCGATGGGAATCTCAAAACCCTCAGGCTGAATGATATAGTTGTGGTTTTCCACGAAACGGCCTTTGTCGTCGTGGATTTGCCAAGCCAGTTGCACCATGCGCGGCCAGTTGTCGAAGTCGGTCAGCGGCGCGTTGTAGTTTTTGGGGAGACCCGTGGTCTCGGTATCGAAGATTAAGAACATATTCAGTTGTCAGTTGTTCAGTTTATCAGTTGTTCAGTTGACGCTTCGTGTCATTGCGAGGAACGAAGCAATCCCGTTGTTTTGTTGAGCGGGGATTGAAATCGCCCGATGAATTATGGTCGCCCTTTCAGGGCTCTGCCTTTTTGCGGCAGTCGCCCTTTCAGGGCTTTAAATGGTTGATAATCAGAACAGCGTTTTGTCCTGATTTCAGCGTTCAAAGATAGGAAATATTTGGAAAACATACATATTTTTCTGCCGAAAATAAACGCCTCTCTTTTTTTTCATATTTTTGCACCATTCAACTGACACAAAACAAATTCATTATGAAAACAACAAGACATTTCTTCCTCATTCTCATCGCCTTGCTGTCGTGCCGCGTGGCTATGGCGCAAGATTATTTCCTCGAACAGGTCTATTCCGATGACAACGTTGACCAAATACGTTTCTATTACAACGCTGACAACCTGCTAGAATCCTACCGCTCCACTTCCTACAGCACCGGCGACCGCGACGACTTCATCGACTCGCTCCAATACGACGAGCGCGGCAACGTAATCCGCGTCGATTGTTACCAATACTACAACGACGAGTGGATCTATCCGAGCTACATCACCTACACTTATGACGAGAACAACCACCGCCTCACGCGCACCAACTACAACGATTGGGGCAGCGGATTCGAGTTGCAAGGCGTTTACACCTATTTCTATGACGGCGACCTGCTCACCAACTACGAGATGACGCTCGTCGGGACGCTCATCATGCGCGGCACTTACAACTATGATGCCAACGGTCGCTGCACGCAATGCCTCGAAGAGTACAACGACGTCTGGGGCGGCGGCGGATGGTCCAACTCCTCGCTGGTCACCTACACCTACGACGGAGCTGGCAACTGCACCAACACGACCAACTTCTATTGGGACAACGGCTGGATGCCCGACTCGGAAATCGTCAGGACCTACGACGCCAACGGCAACTGCTTGATTCGCGAGCGGCACTCCAGCGGCCTCGTCGTCGACCGCGTGAGCTACACCTACGACGAAAGTTGCGGCATCGACCATGTGCTCATGCCCTATCATCCCGAGCCGCTCTACACTTGGGACACCTTTGCCAACCGTCCCTTAGGCTACGCTTGGGAGACCATGAACGACAACAACCAACTCATCTACGTCTGCGATTACCTCTTTAAATATGGCGCCTTCGAAAGCGTCCCTCAAAACGAGATTCCCGTTGCGGACTTGATGGTCGTCTATCCCAACCCCGCCACCAACGAAATGACCCTCAGTCTCGAAGGCCTGCGCCAATTCGAAATCATCGACATGAACGGCCAGACCGTCATGCAAGGCCAAACGCAAGGGAAACGCCACACTGTTGACGTATCTGGTTTGTCTTCAGGATGTTATGTTGTGAAAGCCTACAACGGAGAAAGTTGGAGCTTTAGCAAAATAGTGATAAAATAAAGGTGTAGTTGAGAGATTATCTCGACGTCTCCAATGCCCATTCGGCTATCCATTTTTCGAGCAAGGCGATGCGTTGGGCGTATTTCTCCATCTGCCCTTCGATGAAGTCATCGCTATATTTGCGGTCGCAGAAGCCATTGCCACGCGCCACGTAATCGTCATCCTCCAATGAACTGAAGACCTCTTCATAGTTTGCCAAATATTGTCGGTTTTCGGCCAACAGTCGTCGCAAGTCCGTAAGGTCAGCCTCAAAACCGCTTCCCGAATCAAAACTGTATCTCTTTTTCATGTCGCAAAATTACGCATTACAAAAAGAACTTCAATCGCTCCAACGAAAAAAATCTCTTCCCGCTGATTGCCAGTCCGATAAAAAGTTGTACTTTTGCAGCCGAAACCTCGGGTAGGTTTTAGTTAATTCATTCATAATCAACTTAAAACATTAAATTATGCCTGCAAAGATTAGATTGCAAAGACATGGCAAGAAGGGTCAACCCTTCTATCACATCGTAGTTGCCGACTCTCGCGCACCACGTGATGGTAAGTTCATTGAGAAATTAGGCACCTACAACCCGCTCACCAACCCCGCTCAAATCAACATCAAGTTTGACAGAGCCCTGTATTGGTACAGCGTTGGCGCTCAGCCCACCGACACCGCCCGTTCGCTGCTCAGCAAGACCGGCGTCATGATGAAGTATCACCTGATGCGTGGTGTCCAAAAAGGCGCCATGACTGAGGAGCAAGCCGAAGTCAAGTTCCAGAATTGGATGAAGGAGAAGGAAGCCCGCCTCGCCAACGTCGCAAAGACTCTTGAAGAGAAGGCTCGTGGCGAAAAGAAGACCCGTTTGGAAGCCGAAAAGCAAGTGAACGAGGCCCGCGCCGCCGAACTCGCCAAGAAGAGACTCGCTGAAATGGAAGCCAAGAAGGCCGCTGAAGCCGAGGCCGCTGCTGAAGCCGCTGCCGAGGAAGCCCCCGTTGAAGAGGCTTCCGCCGCCGAAGCCACTGAAGCTCCTGCCGAGGCCTAATCGGTTGATTTCACAAACCATAAAAACCGCTCTTCGGAGTGGTTTTTTTTTGTATCTTTGCGCCATCATAAAGACCATAGGATCATGAAAAAACCGCCTTTCTTCACTGAGAAATCGAAACTCTACGAAATGATAGCTGCCCAGCCCCAAGTGCTGCCATTACTGTCGCGTTTTGGCATCAAGCCGGGCTTTGGGGACCACAGCATCGGTGACGTATGTCTCGCCAATGGCGTCGACGCCAAACTCTTCCTTCTCATCTGCAACATCTATGCCCATGCCGAAACCGCCGTTCATCCCATGGACATCGACACCATCAACATGGACGGCCTCTTGCCTTACCTCTTGGCCTCGCACCGATACTATCTCGACGAACGCTTTCCGCATATCGAGGAACACCTCCAACACATCATCAATGCTGCAGGGCCCAAATACGGCAATATGCTCAGCCATTTCTACAACGAATACAAGCAAGAAGTGGGGCGTCATTTCAAATACGAAGAAGAAGAGGTATTCCCTTACATCGAGGCCTTGCGTAAAGGCATGGCCCCTACCGACTTCAGCATCGAACAGTTCCGCGACAACCACAGCAACATTGAGGACACGTTGGAAGACATGATGAACATCCTCATCAAATACCTGCCCAGCGACATCCTTCCCAAGGAACGCATCGAGATCTCAACCGACATCATCGAGCTATCCGCCGACCTCATCAGCCACTCGCTCATCGAGGACCACATCCTTATCCCCTACGTCGAAACCCTTGAAAACGCAAAGCCATGAGTAACCGAGTCATCATCTGCGAGGCCTCGGAAATCATCACCAACGGCTTGTATGAAATCATCCAAGGCACCAACGGCTTCGACGTGGTGGCCCGCCTCGACACACCCGAGCACCTCAGCGAAAGAATCCTCTCCACCGATGCCAACCTCGTCATTCTCAACCCGAACCTCCTTGGCTTCACCGACCGGAACCTGCCTTCCGCCCTGGTCAAAGACTATCCGCATCTTGTCGTCATCGCCCTGGTTACCAACTACATGGAAAGCTCATCGCTGAAAGGCTACGACGGCATCATCGAAATCAACGACCCGAAGCTGAAAGTCATCAACAAGCTGAACCAGCTCACCCAAGATTCTGACAAACAAGAGCGGAGTGACGACGTGGAACTCTCGAAACGCGAAATCGACGTGCTGGTGGCCGTGGCCAAAGGCATGATGAACAAGGAAATCGCCGAACAGATGAACATCTCCATCCACACCGTCATCTCGCACCGCAAGAACATCACGCGCAAGACCGGCATCAAGTCCGTCTCGGGCCTCACCGTTTATGCGTTGCTCAACAATCTGATTGACGAGAATGAAGTCTATAAATAGGTAGGATGCTTGAAGTAGGAGCTTAGGAAGTTGGAGACTTGAGGTTGAAAGACGTTTTGAAAAACAAATAGGCCTCGTTCTTGATGAAATCACGCATGGCTCGGTAGGCATCCAATGTTTTCGGGGCATCGTTTTCGGGGCATTCGTACACCACATCAAAGGCTGACTCATCTATGGTTTTCACATTGCGAGGCTCATAATCGTCGAGGTCGATTAGGCATTCTTGCATTACCTCAACCATCAAAGAATCAATATTTTGCGCTGGATTTCGTCCTGCCGAAGTCACTTCCATCAAGGGGGAATAATCACGCAGGAAAGCCGCTGCCATTGGGCCACAGCAATCGTCCTTTTCTGTGAGTACCAACACTTTCATTCCTGATTCGTTTTGTCCCGCAAAAATAATCTAAATTGTCAAAACAGAAGAAATTTCAAAAGAAAAGCTGCCAATTGCGTAGGTTTTACTATCTTTGCACCCTAAAAAGTAAAAATCAATAAAAAGTCTTAATATGGGAAGAGCATTTGAATACCGCAAAGCGGCCAAGCTGAAAAGATGGGGACATATGTCAAGAGTGTTCCCGAAACTCGGAAAACTGATCACCATTGCTGCCAAGGAAGGTGGCCCTGATCCTGACATGAACCCCAAACTCCGCCAGGCCATCCAAAACGCCAAGGCTGAGAACATGCCTAAGGACAACATCGATGCCGCCATCAAGCGCGCAACGGATAAAGACGCCGCCAACCTCGTGGAAATCACCTACGAAGGCAAAGGCCCCTTCGGCATCCAATGCATGGTGGAATGTGCCACCGACAACACCACACGCACCGTAGCCAACGTGAAGTCATACTTCAACAAGTGCGGCGGCTCGTTCCTGCCCATCGGCTCGCTGGAGTTCATGTTCACGCGCAAGGCCGTCTTCGAGATCGAGATGCCTGCCGGTATGGACAAGGACGAGCTGGAGCTCGAGCTCATTGACTTCGGCCTGGACGAAATCACGAGTGAGACCGACGAAGAAGAAGGCACCACCACGACGACCGTCTACACGGCTTGGACCGACTACGGCACAATGCACGACGCCCTTGAGGAGCGCAAGATCAACATCGTGAAAGCCAACCTGCAACGTTTCCCCAACCAAACCGTCAGCTTCACCGACGAACAAATGGTGGAAATCGAGAAGTTCCTCGACAAACTCGACGAGGACGAAGACGTGCAAGCCGTCTACACCAACATGGAATAATTCCACTACACGTATCAGAACAGCACCACAGCCAAGGTGCTGTTCTTTTTTATTATCATTTTTTCAACGTTTTTCTTTCTTTTTATTTTTCGAATGAGTATTTTTGCCAAAATTTTTAAAAGCCACAATCCTATGACTGAATGGGAACAAGAACTGAGCACCAAACTCTCTCGACTTTCGGAAGCTGAGTTCGACTACAAAGATACCAAAGACATCAACGAAGCGTCGAATATCGATTACGGCGCCACAGGGGTCTACATGGAAGCCTCCATCATCTATTTCGAGATCAAGAACCTGCCTTACCTTCTCAAGGAGCACGGCCGGAGGAAGGCCGCGCAAGTCTACACCATGTACAAAGAGGTGCTTACCACCATCAGCTCGCGTTCAGGTGCATTCGTCAACTGTTTCGCGCCCAACGCCTTCCTCATCGTTTTTCCCGGCAAGGAGGAAAGCATTCCCCAAGCCGTAGAAGCCTCCATGCGAATCGTCCAAGCATTGAGCGAGACCTACAAAAACCAATTCACCATCATCCCAGGCATTGAGTTTGCGATGGGTCTCGACCATGGCCACATCATGGGTACCAAGAACAAATCGGACAATGGCCTCGACAGCCTCACATGGTTTGGCTCGTGCATCTACAAAGCCATGCGTATCAGCAGGGAATGCGCCCGTCCGTTCTACATTGGCGTCTCGGGCAGCATCTACCACAGCCTTGGCGAAGACCTCCGTATCAGCGAGCGGCGCATTCTCGGCATCAAGAAAAAGGTGGAGATTTGGACCAAGATCACGTACCAATACGAAAACGTGAAGAAGCATCTTTACCAAACCAACCACAAAATTCCGCTTGACGAAGCGTAATAAAATGCCTCTTGGTCTCGTTAGACTTGAAAAATCGCTATCTTTGCGATTGAAAACCTTAGCCCTAATGAGACTACCACTGAAGCTGCATATTCTTATTTTGTTGACAATCACAATCTCGGCTATCGCTTTCCCAAAGTTGGGACAAGCGCAACAGCCTTATTTTACGCCAGAAATCGACTCCATCTGCCGAAACACCCTTGACTATATCCGTATCAAGCAGTCGCTCACCCTTCAAGAATACGAAATCGACCGCGATGCCGAACAACTCCAAAACACCATCGAAGTCCTGAGCCGGCATCTCGACAATGCCCGCCTCGAGAAGCAAGCCGTCAACGCCGAACTAGCCGCCATCAACCGCCACATCGACTCGCTCATCCCCAAACGCCCCAACGGGCCGCGACCCAAAGAAAACATCATCGATATCCTTTATGAAAGAATGTCGTTTCACGGCAGCTATGGATTGAACATCAACCAGTTGGCTCTGTCGAATTGGGCGGCTGGCGGTGAAAACTCCGCCACGGGAAAGGCTTTCGCCAACTTCTCGCTTATCTACCGCAACAAATCGTTCGAACAGAAGCTCAACGGCGCCTTCGCTTTTGGCATCTCGCGCTTCGCCGACAAACGCATCGAGAAGCAAGACGACAAAATCGACCTGACCTATGCGCTACTGCTCAACAGCAAGACACAATGGAACATCTCGATGGTCGCCACTTTCAACACCCAATTCGCCAACGGCTACAAATACCCCAACGACTCCACCGTGATTTCCACTTTCTTCGCGCCAGCATATCTCACACTTTCAGCAGGTTACACCTACAAGACTCGCGACGAAAGGTTTCAGATTTTCCTCAGTCCCTTGGCAGGGAAAGTCACCTTCGTGATGAACCAAGACCTGGCCGATTTGGGTAGCTTCGGCGTGGTAAAAGGCCATTACGACCAAGATAGCCTTTGGATTCCAGGCGAAAACATCGCCGCTGCGGTCGGCGTCAACGCCATCGTCAACTACAAGCAGCCTATCGGGAAAAACATCACCTATATCACCATGCTCAACGCTTTCTACAACTACACAGAGCACCGTGACGACGACCGGTTGAGGCTCGACTTCAACTGGGAGAATACCATGAATTTCATCATCAGCAAACACCTGACAACCATCCTGTTTGTCAACCTGAAATATGACCACAACACCACCTTCCCCGTCTATGAGACCATCGAAGGCGTGGAAACCGTGGTCGACAATGTACCCAAGCTCCAATTCAAGGAATCGCTGGGCATCGCATTCGTTCACAACTTTTAAACCAATTGAAAATGAACATATTAGTCACAGGCTGCAAAGGCCAACTGGGAACTGAGCTACAGAAAATCGCCGACCCATGCCATCATTGGTTCTTCACTGACGTGGACACGTTGGACATCTGCGACGAAACCGCCGTTGAAGCCTATTTCGAAGCCCATGAAATAGAGGTTTGCATCAACTGCGCGGCCTATACCGCCGTCGACAAGGCCGAGGATGAGCCCGACCTGGCCGAGAAAATCAATGTTTTCGCGCCGCAAATCCTGGCCGAGACTTGCTTGAAGCATCATGCTTTGCTCGTTCACATCTCCACCGACTATGTTTTTGGCGGCGATGCCCAAACACCCTATCGCGTCAGCGACCCCATCAACCCGCAATCGGTGTACGGCAGCACCAAGGCCGAAGGCGAGAAACGCATCATGACGATCGGCTGCAACTACTTCATTGTCCGCACGGCTTGGCTCTACTCCTCAACGGGAAAGAACTTCGTGAAGACGATGCTCAACCTCGCCGACACCCGCGACGAAATCAACGTGGTGGCCGACCAGAAAGGCTGCCCCACTTGGGCGCACGACTTGGCTGTCGCCTTGGTGACTTTGGTCAACCAAAACGGCAACCAGCCCGTGCAAGAGGTCTTCCACTTCACGAACGAAGGGCAAATCACTTGGTACGACTTCACCCTCGCCATCATAGAAATTGGCGGGAAACACTGCAAAGTGAACCCGATAACGACCGACCAATACCCTACCAAGGCCAAACGCCCCGCCTATAGCGTGCTGGATTTAAGCAAGATAAAGGAGTATGCGGGCATTGAGATTCCAGATTGGCGGGAAAGTTTAGTGAAGTGTATTGAGCAATTGAGCCCCGTAGGGGCGACAGGACATTAAGCAGGCGACGTGAGTCCCTGCGCAAACAAGACAAACAATCAACAAAATATCATCAATATGGATCCTAAAATCATCGAAAGAGCCAAAGCGTGGCTCACCGACCAATACGACGCGGAAACGCGCCAGAGCGTGCAAAACATGCTCGACAACGACCCAAACGAACTCACCGAGAGCTTCTACCGCAACCTCGAGTTCGGCACGGGCGGTCTGCGCGGCATCATGGGTGCCGGCACCAACCGCATGAACATCTACACCGTGGCCATGGCCACCCAAGGCTTCGCCAACTACATCAAGAAGATGCACCCCGACAAGAAGGACTTGAGCGTCGCCATCTCGTATGACGGTCGCAACAACAGTCCCGCCTTCGCCAACATCACCGCCGATGTGATGTCGGCCAACGGCATCAAGGTCTACATTTTCGACTGCCTCCGCCCCACCCCCGAGCTTTCGTTCGCCGTGCGCGAGATGAAATGCGACGCTGGCGTGATGGTCACCGCCTCCCACAACCCGAAGGAATACAACGGCTACAAGGCCTATTGGAACGACGGCGGACAACTGGTCAGCCCGCACGACAAGAACGTCATCGCCGAGGTGGAGAAAATCACCGACCCTTCGATGGTCAACTTCAAGCGCAACCCCGACCTCGTCACCGTTTTGGACGAGAAGTTTGACAACATCTATTTAAATAAGGTGTACGGCTTGTCGCTCTCCCTCGACCTCATCAAGAAGCACAAGGACATGCGCATCGTCTACACGCCCATTCACGGCACGGGTCGCCGCTTGGTGCCCGAAATCTTGAAGCGAAAGGGCTTTGAGAATGTGTATTGCGTTGAGGAACAAATGGTTGTCGACGGCAACTTCCCCACCGTGAAATCACCCAATCCCGAGGAACCCGCCGCCATGGCTTTGGCCGTGAAGAAAGCCCAAGAGGTGAACGCCGACCTCGTTATGGCCACCGACCCCGACGCCGACCGCGTGGGCATCGCTGTGAAGGACGACAAGGGCGAGTTCATCCTGCTCAACGGCAACCAGACCGCCAGCCTCTTTGTCTATTACCTGCTGACCCGCTGGAAGGAGTTGGGTAAACTCACTGGAAACGAGTACATTGTGAAGACCATCGTCACCACGGAGCTGCTGTTCGACATGGCCAAGAAATACAATGTGGACCGTTACGACGTGCTGACTGGCTTCAAGTACATCGCCGACAAGATCCTCGAACTCGAAGGCAAGAAACAATTCATCGGTGGCGGAGAGGAGAGTTACGGCTACTTGGCCGGCGATTTCGTCCGCGACAAGGACGCCGTCATCGCCACCAGCATGATTGCCGAAACCGCAGTCTGGGCCGCCGAGCAAGGCAAGACGCTATACCAACTGCTCATGGATATCTACAAGGAGTTCGGCCTCTACAAGGAAAAACTCGTCTCGCTGACCAAGAAAGGCATCAGCGGCACCGAGGAAATCAAGGCTTTGATGACCAAGTTCCGCAACACCCCGCCTACCGTCATCGCTGGCGAGAAGGTGGTCGAAATCCGCGACTACAAACTCCAGGAAGCCAAGGACTTGCTGACTGGTAAGACGACAGCCATCACCCTGCCCAAGAGCGATGTACTGCAATTCTTCACCGAAAGCGGATCGAAGATTACGGTGCGTCCTTCGGGCACCGAGCCGAAGATCAAGTTCTACTTCAGCATGAAGGGCGACACGACCAACGGCATCGAAACCGCCATGAAAGTCCTCGACGAGAAACTTGAAATAGCGGCCAAAGAGTTGACTGAATGACATTTAGCGTAACGACAAAAAAGCGGAGAAAATATTTTTCCGCTTTTTTGTCGCTCGTATCAAATTTTTATCTACTTTTGCACCCCGAAAGACGGCGGGATAGCTCAGCAGGTTAGAGCGTCGGATTCATAACCCGGAGGTCATGAGTTCAATTCTCATTCCCGCTACTTCGAAGCAAGGTGAAAGCCTTGCTTTTTCTGTTTTATGGAAATTTTCCAGATTTTTCCTTGCGGATTGTTTTTTCTTCGTACATTTGTCGGGTAAAACGCCATTCAAAACAACGAGTCATGAAAAGATTTTGGTACGCAGCGACACTTTCAATAGCTCTGCTTTTCCTGGGTTATTCCTGCGGCAGCAAAGGGGCTGACAAACCCTCTTCGACATCGACCGACATCGAGCAAACGGACGATTTCGCCTCATTTCCTGAAGACATGGAAACCGACACCATCGATGATGATGACGACGGCGACCCCAATATCAAAGCCGCTTCGGTCGACCACATGAAGATGGTCATCGACAGCCGAGGAAATGTGGAAGGACGCTATGTGCGCACCAACCAAACCTCTTACACCGTTGCGGTTCAAGACGACATGGAAGTTCCAAAAATCGGGCATAAAATCGTGACTTACAGCGCAAAGAACGGCCAAGGCATCGTCTATACCCAAAGGACACACGTCAACGTCAGGAAGGAACCCGACATGGAATCCATCGTCATCACGCAGATTTCCACCGAGAAAGGCGAGATGCCCGAAACCTACCCCTGCTTGGGCAAGACAAAAGGCTGGTACAAAATCAGAGTGAAAAATGCTGTGGGCTATGTACGCCACGACCTCGTGATTTGGGATGGCATGGACACCTTCTAAGCCCAAAGCAGCAAACCACCGCAAATAATCAATCCCGTGACAAACAAGTCGATAATGCAGAAGCCCATAATGTCTTTTGCATTCAGTTTGGCTATGGCCAACGCCGGCAACGCCCAGAAAGGCTGAATCAGGTTGGTCCAAGCATCACCCCAAGAGATGGCCATACCCGTCAAGCCTGGAGCCACGCCCAAAGCCGCACCCGCCGTGAACATAATCGGGGCCTGGATGGCCCAGTGACCGCCACCCGAAGGCACGAACATGTTGAGAATGGCGGCACAAAAGAAAGTAAACAAAGGATAAGTCTTTGGCGTTGAGATGGCTACGCAAGCATTACTCACCACTTCGCCCAAACAAATGCCCGATTCTCCTACGCCCGTAATGATGCCCATAATGCCCGCATAGAACGGAAATTGCAGCAAGATGCCAGCTGCACCGCCCACCGACTTGCCAAAGGCCTTGACATAAGCCAAGGGCGTGCCGTGCAAAATGATACCCAAGAACAGGAACAACATAATGACCGAGCCCAAATCGAATGTGCCACCCTTGAAGAACAACTTGATGACCAGATAGGAAAGTCCCAACAAGGCAATAACCCACGAAAGGACACGGCTGTTTTCCAACTTCTCGGCAGGCGTGGTAGCCTTCGGAAGCGGCGTAGGTTCCTCTTCAAACAACAGCGAGGGCTCAATCGTAACCACTTGATTTCCTTTTGGATGCATCAACGCATTGACCACCACGATAGCCACGATAACCACCGCCACCATGATGAGGTTTTGGGGAGCCAAAATCGTCTGACTGATGGGAATTGGCTGCGTCAGTGCCCCTTGCGTCACGGTTTCGAGATTGCTTCCAGGCGTGGCCATCGTCAGCGGGATGGAGCCCGAGAGGCCTGCGTGCCACACCACGAAGCCGCTATAGGCGGAGGCGATGAGCAAACGATAGTCAACGCCTTTCAGCTTCTTCGCGATTTCCTTGGCGAAGATGACGCCCACAATGAGGCCAAAGCCCCAGTTGAGCCAACAAGCCAACGCCGAAATGCCCGTCACCAAGGCGATGGCACCGGCAGGTGTTTTGGGCTTGGCCGCCAAGGCACTGATGCCTTTTTTGATAGATGGCGCTGCGGCCAGAGCCGAACCGCTCACCAGCACCAAGGCCATCTGCATGGCAAACGCTAGCAGCGACCACACGCCGTTGCCCCAATGCTCAACCACCTCGATAGGCGATTGTTTGCACACGGGCATGGCGATGACGAAAGCCAACAATGTAAGGATAACGGCGAAAATGAAAGGTTCAGGCAAGTATTTCTGAACGAGCTTGACGCAAAAACGGATGATTTTCTGGAACATACTAGATATTTTTATTTCAATGATTTCTCGGACGCAAGCATTGCGTCCCTACCATACTCCACTTCTTCTAGAAACAACGCGTGGGCAGGCACCGACGTCCCAGCCTCACAACGGTCTTTCCGCTCGATGACGGCACGAAAGTCCTCCAAGCTCATGCGCCCCTTCCCCACTTCCAACAATGTGCCGACGATGGCCCGCACCATATTGCGCAAGAAACGGTCGGCCTTGATGCGAAACACCAGCAGGCCATCTTGCTCAAACCAACGCGCCTCCATGATTTTACAGTTATTGGTCTTCACTTGGGTGTGGACTTTTGAGAAGCTCGTAAAGTCCTCATATTCAAAGAGGAGATTGGCGGCTTCCTGCATTTTCTCCACGTCCAAGTCGCCGTAAAGGAAGTAAGCGTCAGTGGTGTGGAACGGGTTTTTCGTCCGTGTGATGTAATAATGATAGGTGCGCGAAACGGCATCGAAACGGGCGTGAAGTTCAGGCGCGACCTGCCAAATCCGAAATATCGCAATATCCTCGGGCAGGAAAGCATTCATCTGATGGACCAGCTTTTCGGGGTCTTGAATGACTGTCTCCACATCGAAATGGGCGTAATAGTTTCGCGCATGGACGCCGGTGTCGGTACGTCCACAACCCGTAATAGAGACCGTTTGCCCTAGTTTCAGGCTAAGACATTTTTCGATTGTCGCCTGCACGCTTGGGGCATCAGGCTGAATCTGGTAGCCGTTGTATCGACTGCCGTTATAGGCCATATGGACGAAATAACGCGGCATTGTTTTCAATGGAAATGCAAAAATAGGGAAAATAGTCTTACCTTTGCGCCACATTTTATTTGAAATGCAACTGCTTTATCAACTGAACGACGACGACTGTTTTTTCCCGCCTGCCGACCGAGCCACGAAAGAAGGACTTTTGGCCTTTGGCGGCGACCTCTCGCCTCAACGCCTGATTGTGGCCTACGCCAACGGCATCTTTCCTTGGTATAACGAGGACGAGCCGCTACTTTGGTGGTCGCTCGACCCCCGTCTCATCATCCGCCCAGGCGAAATGAAAGTCAGCAAGTCGCTGCGCAGAACGGTGAAATCGGGCAAATTTGAAGTCAGAATCGACACCAACTTTCGCAAAGTGATGCTGCTTTGTGCCGACACTCCTCGCAAAGACCAAGACGGCACTTGGATCCAGGACGAGATGGTGGAGGCCTACACCCATCTTCACGAACTCGGCCTCGCCCATTCCTTCGAGACCTATTTTGATGGCGAACTCGTTGGAGGGCTGTATGGCGTCTCCATCGGTCAGGTGTTCTTCGGCGAGTCGATGTTCCACACTGTGACCGACGCCTCTAAGGTGGCCTTCTACCATCTGCATCAGTTTTTACTGCAACACAATTTCAAGCTCATTGATTGTCAGCAAGAAACTGAGCATCTAATGAGTCTCGGAGCCTATAGCATCCCTCGCAGCGAGTTCATCGACGAGCTTAATGTTTTGACCCGCGAGGCCTCTTTGGTCGGAAATTGGGGCTCGGGCCAATGGGAGTCGCTCTTCCTCAACATCGAGCAGCCAGAGAAATTGAAGTTCAGGTCGTACAACATCGACGAAGATGCGGCCCTGTTTGATGAATGAACGACAATTTTCCACTTTTTTCTTTGGCAATCGCCAAAATTTTCCTAATTTTGCACGCATATTTGGAGCCTTGATGACCTAAGGCTCTTATTGTTTCACAAAAACGTCTTTTATGGATTCACAAGAAGGAATCAATGTCAGTGTTAACTCAGAAATTGGAAAACTCCAACATGTTTTGGTTCACACTCCGGGCCCGGAACTCGAAAAAGTAACCCCCGAAAACGCGCACACTTTCCTTTTCAGCGATATTTTGAACATGCAAGTCGCACAAAAGGAATACGGATATTTCAAGAAAGTGTTGCAAAAAGTGGCAAAGGTGCATGAAGTTGGCGACCTGCTGACCGACATCCTGCAATCAGAGAATGTCAAGATGGGATTGATCGACCGCATCTGCAAAGCCGAGGACAAAGGCTTCCTCGCCCCTTACCTGAAGTCGCTGCCTGCCGAAGAGCTCTCGCGTCAGCTCATCGAAGGCGTCCAATTGGACGACATCACCTATATCAACAAGGAGCAATTTGCCCTGCTGCCCATCCCCAACCTGTTTTTCATGCGCGATGCCTCGTTCTCGATGTTCGACAACATCCTGATCAGCAACATGGCGACGACGGTGCGCATGCGCGAATGCCTCATCCTGAACAGCATCTACAACATCCACCCCTTGTTCGACACCAAAGTCATTAATCCCGTGTTGAACTATGACATCCACGGCGAAGGCACGGTGGAAGGCGGCGATGTGCAAATCATCCGCGACGACGTGGTGATTTGCGGCTTGGGCTCACGCACCAACATGCATGGCGTGGAGGCTTTGGTCGAGCATCTGAAGACCAAGCCCGGCGTCAAGCACCTGATTTTCCAGGAATTGCCGCTCGAACCCGAGTCATTCATCCATCTCGACATGGTGTTCACCATGCTCGATGTCGACAAATGCATGGTCTACAAACCCGTCATCATGAACCCTTCGTTCAAGACCTTCCACATCACTATCGACGGACAGAAAGCCATCGGCAAGGAAACCAACGACCTGCTCAGCGGCTTGAAGGAAATCGGCATCGACCTGGAGCCTGTCTACTGCGGCAACGGCAACGACTCCTTCGCCTCGCGCGAACAATGGCACAGCGGCTGCAACTTCTTCTGCCTCGCTCCAGGACAGTTCCTCGGCTATGGCCGCAACCAACGCACGCTGCAAGCCCTGAACAATGCAGGCTTCAACGTGGTGACAGCAGCCGATGTGGTCAACAACAAGTTCAACCTCGCCACTGGAAAGAAATGCATTGTCGCCTTCGAGGGCAACGAGCTCTCACGCGGCGGCGGCGGCGCCCGCTGCATGACGATGCCAGTACAGCGAATGGCTGTGGATTGGTAAGAAATGAAAAAGGCGCTCAAGGCGCCTTTTTTCATTACTGCTTCTTCACGAACTCCGCATTGCATTTCGGATTCGGGCATTTGCCATCGGCCTCCAATTTCTTCCAATGCGTGGTGAAAGGATATTTCATGCGGCATTTTGGGCAGGAGTAGCGTGGCTGGTACTTGATTTGCAGTTCGGTGATTTCTTCGTTGATGTCATGCTTACTGCTTTGTGACAACAAGACCAAAGTGACGACAACACCAATCGCCAGACCGATAATTCGCATAAAGCCCAGTGGAATCAGGGCGAACAAACCACCAGCAATCATCGGTATGAAATTCACAATGCGCATTTTTACGTTTTGGCTATTCTTGATTTTGGTTTCTTCTGCCTTGTAATCCATATACGCCCGTTTGATGTCTTCAAACTCCTTGGAATAATCCGTGCGCTGGCCTTCTTCCGCCTTACGGCATGAGGCGAAGATTTTCTTGAGATCAAGTTGGTAGCACACATCGTTGCCAATGCCGCCGAGCCACACCGTGTCGGTTTCCTTCACTTCCTTTTTGGCAATGCGTTGGCCGTTGACGAAGGTGCCGTTGGCCGATTCGTTGTCCTCTATGGTGACAATGCCGTCGTTCCATATCAGTTTGGCATGATGGCGGCTGGCCTTTTTGCATGTGTTGGGCACGGTGATGGCATTCGCGCCCGATTCTTCTCTTCCGATTTTGATTTGTATTTCCATTTGGTTGTGTTGTTTTTTGTGGTGCAGGACTCACGTCGCCTGCTTATTGGTATGTCGCCCCTACGGGGCTATTTCTAACTTTTGCGACAATCGGCAGGGGTTTACACCGCCTGCCTATGTTGCTGTCGCCCCTACGGGGCTATGCCTCCCGCGTCGCTCAGGAGCAGCCGCGCGGGGCTGGGTAGCTCGCTACCGCGAGCGCCCCGCCCGACTGCTCCTGAGCTTTGCCCGTCTCGCCCGTGGGGGCAACGGAACATGGGTTAATTCTTACGGACAGGGCGCACACTGAAGCCGTAGTAGCGGTTGCCGTAGTACATGTAGCAGTCGTCCGAGATGAAGTTGAGGCCCCACGCGAGGTCCGGGCTGCCGGTGTCGAGCGACCTCGACCAGTAGTCACCGTAGGAGCCAGCGTAGTAGAGCTCCGAGTCCCAACGGCCGCCAGCGGCGGGCAGGAAGAGCGTCTGGCCGTTCCTCTTAGAGGTGAACTTGCGGCCTACCACGCCGTTTTTGGTCGTACACTGGTGGGTGGTGTTCGCCAACAGTTCATCCCACTGCGCCTTGCTCGGCGTGCGCCAGCCGCCGCCCCAGTTGGATGTGGCAGGGTCGTCGACAATCTGCAACTCTGTCAAGTTATCGGTGAAGCCTTCGCCAAAAAGCTTTGACCATATACCATTTTTAGAGGGCTTGTCACCATATTGCGATTGGTTGCAATACTTGGTCAGCTTGTCATAATTGCCCTTGGCATACTTATAGGTGTCCCAATTGTAGTTCTTCTTAATATCGGTCTCGCCCCAGGCATAGTAATTGCCGTAGCCTTCAGGCTTACTCGCACCTATGTTGCAGGTGGCCCACAGCGTGCCGCTCGGAAGGCCAAGGTCAACGTAGTCGTGGCCTTGGGCATGGCCAGCGTCCATTATAGTCTCCTCAAAGCCTCCAATGGTAGTTTCCTCCTTTTTGGGCTGAGGTTCTGCCGCCACATTCCCAAAAGTACTCAGGCGTGGTCGCTTGTCGGGCTCTTTCTCCAGATAGGGTTTCAAGAAGGCTTGCCACGAAACGGGCACACCCGACATGTCCAAAGGCGTATTGACGATTTTCATCATCACTTCAAATTCGCTGCTCGTGTCCATATCGTATGGCTTTTTGCCCGTCAAGAGATGCACAAAGGTGACCGCCAACGAATAATAATCGGAGCGATAGTCCACACGCTTCGGGTCTTTCACCTGCTCGGGGCTCATGTAGATGCGCGTGCCAAGTCCTTTCCCTGTTTTAGTGTATGCATTATTCCCTTCATTTTTGGCGATGCCAAAGTCAAGTAGCTTGATGTTGCCGTGCTTGTCAACAAAAACGTTGGCAGGTTTAATGTCACGATGGACGACACCCATAGCGTGCGTATAGTTCAGGGCTTGCGTCATTTGGTTCCACCATTTCACCAAGTCCACAGCATTAAACACTGTTCCTTTCTCCATGAGGCTCTTCAGGTCATTCCCTTCCAAATATTCCATGATGATGCATGGACGGTCTTGCATTTTTGTATAGTCATAGACTTGCCTAATGTAAGGATGCTCCAATTTCACCATCACCTTCGCCTCATTCTCGAAACGGGCAACCGTGTTCTCATCATCGCAAAACTGCGGGAAAAGCAGTTTCACGGCAGCTTTCTTGCCTATTGCATTTTCGGCATACCACACTTCTGCCATACCGCCTTTCCCAAGCCGGTATTGCAGGGTATATCCGTTTATCGTTTTTCCTTGCATGGCCATTACACTTTTGCGACTATCAATCTCAAATCGAACTTGCCGAACAGTTCCGGCGTTTGCTTTTTCCCTCTAGAAGCCGCCTTATCTTGCACCTTGTGATAGACATAGTAATACAACTCCTGGATGGTGACGTACTTGTTGCCGTCGCGATTGGCCGCACCGCCCACGCCTTCCATGAGGTAATAAGTGAACAAACCTTGCCGCAGACTGCCCATCTCCATCGAGGTTTCGTCGCCTTGGCACGACATCATCACGGCAATGTTCATGTTGGAAGCATCCTTGTGCCCCTTTTCGATGCTCTTGCGTAGGTTGGTGTTGGAGGCCAAACCTTTCTTCATACTACCCGCAAAGCAAGCATCGGCGAAGAGAAGTTTGGTGTTGCATTTCGCCGCCTTAAAGATGGATTTCACCTCGCTGAAATAGAGCAAGTTGCCGCCCATCGTTGTGGCATCGTAGGGCAAGAAACAGCCCTTGTCGCCGTGGCCAGAGAAATAGAAAATGACACGGTCGTCTTTCTTCGCCTTAGCAAATAGGGCCTTGCCTTTGGCGATGATGTTCTCCTTCGAAGCTTGCGCGTTGGTGAGGAGGACGACATTAGTGGCAGGCACGCTCCCGCCTTTCTTGGATTTCAGGAACGTGGCAAAACTGACGGCATCATTGACTGTATAGTTGAGATCGCCGTCGCCAGGGACGAAATTCTTGTAATCGGCCACACCGATGACGAGGGCGTAGGTGTTGTTGTAAGCCTCGGCTGTCATACCCACAACGAGCATGAGCAGCAAAAATGCAAGTTTTTTCATAGTTGGATGGTGTATTAGGATTTGTATGGCGTGTGTTGCTCGGTTTGCTCCATAGGCGTTTCGGATGTTGGCTTTTCCTTGGTTTTCCTACAGCCTTTTGGCACAAAAAGCAAAACGGCTATTATAATGATTATCAATGTAATAAGCACATATGAGAGTTTCTTTCGCTTGGTTTGGTCGTTTCGTTGGGGAGATTGCGGGCCAAGCCCGCAATGACGGCTTTGGTGGTGGTTTCTCATTATGGATGGCGGGCCGTAAACAGGCGCTGGTTTTTCGTTGACGATTTCCATAGGCCTCTCTGGTGCCTCCGGAACAGGAACTTCCTCTTTTGGCGAAGACATTTCTTCTTGCGCCTTGGGTTCTTCTTTCGTTTCCTCGTTGTCCTTGACATACTTTTCGTAGTCGGCTTCCACCTCGGCGAAGGTTGTCCATTCCAGTTCATCGTTGGTGCCGAACCTGAAAGCGTCCGTTTCATCGATTTCTGCGATGATAGCCGTGTTGTTGTCCTTCGATTTGACATTGCATTGTTCTGCCAGTTTCTCGCATTTCTGGTCGAAACTGAGGCTCGAGTCGGAAAAGAGCTTGACCAATTCGAGGTCGCCCCATGCTTCCACCACTCCGTCGGAGCAAAGCATGAAGATGTCGCCTGCTTTCAGTTCGTCGATCTTCACGATAGACGCGCTGGCGAGCTTTCCATCCTTTTGTGCGATGATGGCCTTAGAGATGCGGTTCGACATGGGATGGAACCTGCCCGCCTCGGTGGTGATTTCCTTGGTGCGCATCAGTTCGCCGACGAGCGAATGGTCCCAAGTGTGCCATAGTTTCAGCTCCGAGGGGCGGAACAGGTAGATGCGGCTGTCGCCGATGTGGGCGGCATACCACACGTCGGGCGTGCGAAAAACACCCGTGAAAGTGGTGCCCATCTTCTCCAACTCTGGCTCGGTTTCCAGAAGTTGGTTGAGGTCTTGTTGCACCTTATTCAATTCTTGCTGTATTTCCATCTTGCCGATGGACTGAGGCGTGTTGAAAGCCTTCATCATGGCTTCCACCACGAAGGCAGAGGCGCGCTCGCCCGAAACATGTCCGCCGATGCCGTCACACACGGTGAGCAAGGCCACACTCGTGCCGAGGCTGTCTTCGTTGTTGCTGCGTTTCCCTTGTTGGGTGAAGTTATTGATTTTCATAATGGTTACTTTTAGCTATAGTATTCTTAACAAGATTCTAATTATTATTATTATGACAATAAGGATAACAGAATAGCCCCATTTTTTACTATTCGTGCCTAAATACTCATCATTATTTGCTTGAACTTCATAAGACTCAGGCTGCCGCCGCATCCTCGCTTGTCTTCTTTTCTCTTTTTCTTCTTCATAACTGCTTCGTTTCTCAACTTTGGGAATTGCATCACCAATTGTTGTTTCTTCTGCATCCTGTTTTTCAATTGTCCGCAAAGCAGGTCTCTCATGCGCCTCTTTCCTCAAATATGGCGAAAGTATGTCTCTCCAAAATGATGGAACGGAACTCAAATCCAAGGACTTATAGACGATTTGCTCACTAATCTCAAAGTCGCTGCTCGTGTCGCTATCGTATGGGCGCTTGCCAGTAATCAAGTGAACAAAAGTCACCGCAAGCGAGTAAATATCCGTGCGATAGTCAATGTGCTTGCTGTCCTTCACCTGCTCAGGGCTCATATACATCAGCGTGCCGAGTTTCTGGCCCGTCTGTGTCTTGCTGATGCTCTCGCGCACCTTGGCGATGCCGAAATCCAACAACTTGATGTTGCCTTCGCGGTCCACAAAGATGTTGCCCGGCTTGATGTCGCGGTGGACGATACCTTTCTGGTGCGTGTAGTTCAAGGCCGAAACGAGTTGGTTCCACCAGCGTTCCAGTTCGGCTTCCTTGAAACGTTGGCCTCGTTTCAGGCGGGTTTTCAGGTCTTCGCCGTCTAAGTATTCCATGACGATGGCGGGACGTCCGTCGATGTCGCCGTAGTCATACACCTGGCGGATGTTAGGGTGGTCGAGTTCCACCATCACCTTGGCTTCGGTGAGGAAGCGCGACTTCACGTTGTCGTCGTCGCACAATTTGGGCAGCAGCAGTTTCACCGCCGCTTTCTTCCCGATTTTGTTTTCGGCATACCACACTTCGGCCATGCCACCCGTACCAAGCGGACGTTGTAGTGTGAAACCGTTGATTGATTTTCCTTGCATATTGTTGATGTTTTATTTGTTTTCGTTTTTTTCGGCAGGGATTCACACCGCCTGCCTGCGTTGCTGTCGCCCCTTCGGGGCTTTGCGTCGACACGAGTCTCCGTAGGTCAATGACCTACGGTTAAGATAGTCGCGTCTTCCAGATGCTGGAATTTCGTGTATTTCAAGTTGGCATTCGTTGAATTTGGTGATACCGTGGTTGAACATACCAATACGGGTGAAGTCGTGATGATGGGTTAGAAGTTTTTTCCTTAGGTTATAGTTGTTCCAATGCGACATGAGTCCGCAATAGGAATTGAGGGCAGCGGACCATTTTTCGGGACTTCCCGAAGCCAAGAGGTCAAGTTTTCTGTCGATGCGCCCGACGCAGCTGCGCGAAAGATATATTCGGTGCGGCTTCAGCCAGTGGCCGAGAAACTCGGTGCCATGCCACACGGAGGTCAGTTGCAGCTTGCCGTCGTGGAATTCGAGACCCAGACGCTCTGACAAGGCTTCCCTCACTTTCGGCACTATAGAAAGCAGCCATTCCTTGTCGGCACTGACCACATAGAAGTCATCAACATAACGGCCGTAGTGCTTGCATTTCAGCTCTCGTTTCATGAACTGGTCGAGAACGTTGAGATAGACGTTGCTGAAAAGCTGCGACGTGAGGTTGCCGATGGGCAGGCCGCACCCCTCGGGCGAATGGAACAAACTTTTGTCGGAAGGCAAACCATCCCAGTCGGTTTCACTGCCTCTCATGTGGCAGTTCTCAATGGGATTTTGCATGACAATGACCTCTGTAAGATACTTGACAAAACCCATGTCGATGCGTTCCTGCCAGGTTTCCAGTCGATGACGCGAAACACGGTGCGCGGCCATTTTGTCTAGCGTGGCAACGCATATTTCGAGAAGCCTCTTTCGGTTAATGTGCATGAAGTAGCCACGGATGTCCATCTTCATCACATAACATGGAACCGTGTAGTTCTGGCTCTCCCCACGAATGTGCTGTTCGAGGCGGTTGATACCGTAGTGCGTGCCTCGTTTTTTGATGCAGCTATAACTATCGGTGATGAAGGTGCGTTCAAAGAGTTGGTGGGTGTAATTATAATAAAGGTGATGCACGATGCGGTCGCGGAAATGCGCCGCAAACACTTCGCGTTTCTTGGGTTCGGTGATGATGAAGCAGGTGGACGGCAAAGGCGCGTATGTGCGCGAACAAAGCATATCGCACAACTCGTTCAAATTCTGTTCGAGGTTGGCCTCGAAGCGCAATTGATAGGGTCTGTTGCGCTTGTGGCGCCGTGCGTCATAATAGGCCTGACGGAGATCGGCGAGGAGCCGTTCTCGCGTCAGGCGGAAAACGGAGTTTTCAGGCAAGTGCTGACGGACAGGGCGCACACTGAAGCCGTTGTTGCGGTTGTTGTTGTTCATGTTGCAGTCGTCCGAGTTGAAGTTGAGGTTCCACGCGTTGTTCGGGTTGTCGGTGTTGAGCGACCTCGACCAGTAGTTACCGTTGGAGCCAGCGTTGTTGAGCTCCGAGTCCCAACGGTTGCCAGCGGCGGGCAGGAAGAGGTGCCACCTCACGTTAGCGTCAGCGGTCTGTTTGTTTTCGAGGCCGAAGGAATGCCTTTGCAAGCCAACAGCCTCATCGGTGCTTTCCCGCGACGCGCAAAGCCGTGGGCCGACCGCCTGTGAACTTACCCTAATATGTTCCGTTGTAGTGTTCAAATGATTTCAGAGATTTGTTTTTTCATATCGGCAAGAAACACCATGCACTCCATGGGTGAGCGTTGCTCGATGGGGAAGGCGAGAATACGGAGCATCACGTCGGTAAGGCGCGGGTGCGCGTTCCTTGCGGCCTCAACCCTGCTCTCCTCTACTTTCTTCTTCGATGCCTCTGTCAATGGTTGACTCTGTTTCCAGTTGGTGAAGTCCCCTGCAAGCATCTCTGTTTTGGCATCAGCGGGCAACACGTCGGCTGGCAGGATGATGTCGATGCTGTTTTCACCTGTGGGTGCAATGGTTGCACCTTGGGGCGTGTAGCGGTCGATACTGGTGAGCGGGAAGCCAACGAATACGATGTCGTCACCGCTTTTCAGTAGCCGGTGGGTGACCTTCAGTTCAGGAAAAAAACGCTGGCATAGCCACGCGCTCCATTCGTAGGCGCGATAGAAGGTACCTTCGCGGAACAGGTGGATTGCCGTGCATTGTTCCAACGTGTTGCGCTCGATTTCTATTTGCAGTATTTCTTTCAGTTGTGACATCTTACGTATTTCAAATTCAAGATCTAATATTCAAAATCTCAACCTGTGCAAAACTTGCCGCACGTGGGCCTTCGTGCCCGCTGCCGCGGGCGCCCACGCCCGACAAGTTTTGCTCCCTTGCCCGTATGCGAACGGAACTAGGATTAGTTCTGACGGACAGGGCGCACACTGAAGCCGAGGTCGCGGTTGCTGATGTTCATGCGGCAGTCGTCCGAGCCGAAGTTGAGGTACCACGCGCTGCTCGGGTAGTCGGTGTCGAGCGACCTCGACCAGTAGTCACCGCTGGAGCCAGCGCTGAGGAGCTCCGAGTCCCAACGGTAGCCAGCGGCGGGCAGGAAGAGCGTCTGGCCGTTCTTCTTCGAGGTGAACTGCCGGCCTTTCACGCCGTTTTTGGTCGTCCACTGGTTGGTGGTGTTGCTCAACAGCTCGTCCCACTGCGCCTTGCTCGGTGTGCGCCATCCGCTGCCCCAGTTGGAAGCTGCGGGATCGTCGCCACTTTGCAAGGCCGTCAGGTTGTCGGTGAAGCCGTTGTTGCCGTAGTCGCTCTTGTTGCAATACTTGGTCAGCTTGTCGTAGGCACCGTTGGCGTATTTGTAGGTGCTCCAGTTGTAGGTGCTCTTGGTGGAGGTCTCGCCCCATGCGTAGTAGTTGCCATAGCCTTCGGGCTTGCTCGCGCCTATGTTGCAGGTGGCCCACAACGTGCCGCTCGGCAGGCCGAGGTCTACGTAGTCGTGGCCGCCAGCGCTGCCGTTGCCGCCTTTTTGTTCGGCTTCGGCTTTGGCCAGGGCTTCTTGCTTGGCTTTTTCCTCCAAATCGGCTTTCTTGGCCTTCACCTCTTCCACATACTTGCCTTTGGGGTAAGTCTTCAAATAGCTGTCGCAAGCGGCAATGGTGGTGCATTTCTTGTAGGCGGCTTCTTCCTTCTTCTCCGCCTCGGCTTGGGCTTGCGCTTCGGCCTCGGCCTGCTGCTGAGCCTGGGCGAGGGCGACGGCCTGTTGCGCCTTGGCGGTGCTGTCGGCTTCGTGTTGTTCCACAAAAGCCTTGGCGTCGTTGTAGTGCAAGGCGTTGCGCCCGTAGTCGCGCATGTAGGCACGGTAGTCGGCCACGGTCTGGCAGGCTTCGTAGGCAAGGGTATCGGGGCTGGTAGGTTGAGATTGAGGTCTGGGCTTCAGAAGCAAAAACAAGAGAATAGCTACCGCTACAGCCCCAAGGGCTATCCAAAGGGCCGTCTTAGGCTTATCGGAAGTATCGGACGGCTTCGTTTCAGGTTTTTCTTTCGGCGGTTGTACAGGCTGTTTGGGAGCAGCCCCTCCTTTGGCGCCGTCTGTCACCTCGGTCTCGTCGTCATCACCCCGGATAATGCCAAACAGCTCCGCCGCGTCCTTGGCACGCTTCGTGGCATCCACCACCAAGCATCGCTCCGCCACACGCCGCCATTTTTCGGGCATTCGGCCAAGGTTCTGCACGTTGCCGTTCACAATCTTGTTGTAGATCTCCATGTCGGCCTGGGCGGTGTTGGCCGCGCCACTGCCTGCACTGAACAATTGTTCGCTGGTGAACAACTCGTAGAGGATGGCTCCATAAGACCAAAGGTCGGTGTTGAGGCGCAAGGGCTTGCCTTGCAACTGCTCCGGCGAGCTATAACGCGGTGTGCCTGCACCAAAGCTGTTGCTGAACACGCTGCCGTCCGCCACGCCTGCGGCCTTGCTCAGACCGAAGTCGGTGATAAGCGGGATAATGCGACCACCGTGTTTCACGATGAGGATGTTGCCAGGCTTCAGGTCGCGGTGCACCACCTTGTGCTTGTGCAGGAAGTCAATGCCTTCCAACAGTTGGGTGGCGATGTCTTCCTTTTGCTCAGCCGTCAGGCCTTGCTTAATGGCATTGCCGAGATTGCCGTCGGGATAATATTGCATGACAGCAAGGTCATTGATTCCTGTGGGCATCTCGAAGGAATAGAACTCCTCATAATTGGCGATGTTGGGGTGCTTGGGCACATGAGCCAAAGCCTCAAACTCGTCTTTCAGTGAGAAAGTCTTCTTGCCATCAGCGGTAACCTTCACCTCGCTGACCTTGATGGCCACCTCGCGATGCAGCACGTTGTCGTAGGCCTTATACACTGTACCAAAGCCGCCGCCACCAATGCGGTCACGGCTTGGGCTGTAGGTGTAACGATTGAAAAACTCTTCTTGGGTCATTTGTCGTTGAATTTTGATGGCTGAATTGTTATAGAGACGCGCCATGGCACGTCTCTATATGGAAATTCAACAAGTCAAATCGTTATCTGATAGTTCGGCAATGTTCACACGGAAGGTCGTTTCACCGAGACGAATTTGGTCGCCGTCGGAGAGATAGACCTCTTCTTCAGCATCCATTTTGTTTCCGTTCAGCCAAACGCCATTCTTACTGCCGAGGTCTTTCAGCGTGAAGCCCGTCTTGCCTTTCTTGCGAATGGCTGCATGTTTACGGCTCATCTTCTTGTCGGTGGTCTCCACCTCCACGTCGGGACGATGCTCCGGTCCACTGCTGTTTTTGCGGCCAATGGTGTAGTAGTCGGAAGTCAGGTTGAAAGTTTGGTATGCAGTAGTGGCGTTGGCCATCACCTCGAGCAGCAACGAGCGGTCAGGCTCGTTGCCGCCCAAGGTCGGGTCGCTCTCAAACTTCGAGGCGTAGGTCATAGGAATCGGAATGTTGTAGTGGGCGCCACACTTGGGGCAGGCCACCTGCTTCGTCTTGCCCAGGTCGGCCTCAGCGATGAGGATGGGCATAGCCGTGCCGCACTTGGGACAGGCCTTGGTGATTTTCAATGTCTTGGCCATAGCGATTACGCAAAGTCGTTCATATCCATGTGGTTGTCGATGGTGATGTCGGGGTCGTGCGCGACGTAGGCCGTGTCGTCAATGTCGGGGCTCTCGGCGATGAACTCGTTTTCGGGGTTGTCCAACGGCGCGTCGTTGGTGAGGATGACGCCGTCGATGCTGCTGACGTTGTTTTCATCGATGACGAGGTTACCTTGTTCATCAACGCCCGGGTCGAGAATCAATGTGTCAAACTGACCGTTGCCCGTGGTGTCAAGGACGAGGTCGAGGTTGTCGTTGCCGTCGGCATCCACGATGAGGGTGTCAACCTGTCCGTCGCCGCTCATGTCAGCGGCTTCATACACGTCGCTTTCGTTGAGCACAAGCGTGTTGCCTTCCACCGGGTCAACAGGCTCCACCAGATTGGGTTCCGCCGAGCTACTGATATTCACGCCATCGATTTCCACCACTGCTCCAGCTTGGTCTTCTTCAATATCAAGGACGAGTGTATCGAAGTGGCCGTCGCCTGTGGTGTCAAGGATGGCATCGGGAATGTCGTTGCCGTTGGCATCCACCACGACTGCGTCAACTTGTCCATCGCCGTCGAGGTCGTAGGCCTCTATGATGTCTTCCTCGTTCAGGTTGAGCGCTTGGGGATTCGACGTTGGTGTGGGTTCGGGATCTGGATCGGGTTCAGGAGTAGGTATTGGATCCGGATCGGGCGTTGGCTCGTAATGGATATTCGAAGTGGTGTGGTGCACATCTGCCCAGTACTGGTCGTGCTCCTCTGGCGACATGGCATTCCATTCGTTGGCGTAGTAGGTGCCGTAGGTATGCCCATGCCACACAAAGATGCCGCCTGCGCCCACCTCCTGCCTTGCAGCGGCAAAGGCTTGGTTGAAACTCATCGAATCGTTCACACCCGTGGCCACAGGCATGTCGTGGCCTTGGAGATGGCTTGATGAAGAAAGAGCTGCTTCAGGCTCTCCAATCTCATCAATTTCGTTGCCGTCTTCGGGCGATACAGGGAAAACGTTTACAGGTGTCAGCACGCCAATGGCGGCACCTGCCACGCCAGCCGCACCAGCAATGCCCGCCGTCTTCAGGTCACGTCTTTTCTTGCTTTGTGGCTCGGTGTTTTCGGTCGGATTCTGGTATTCTCCCAACACCGTTTCTTCGTTGTCGATAGGCATGTTGCCTTGTTTTTCTTCGTTGACCTCTTTCGGGTCAAAAATGGTTTCGTCGTTCATATTCGTTTAATTTTTAGATGTTTATTCTTTAGGATTGACTATTAGTGTTGCGTTAATTTTTGAAATTTCTTTGTAAATAATTGATATATAGTATATTATAAGCGTTCTTTGATTTTTTGATTTGAAATTGAGAAGTAATTTTGCGGCCTAATGCTGCAATATTATGAACAAAGGTAGGTATGTTTTCGCCCAAGTGGCCGATTTTATCCCGAGATACGAGTTCGACCGCATTGTGCGCAAGTACAACGGCGACTATCACGTTCGCGAGTTGAGTTGTTACAACCTGTTTCTCCATCTGATGTTCGGCCAACTGACGGCCTGCGACTCCATCCGCGACATCTGCCTGTGCCTCAAGGCACATCAGAGGATCCTATACCCGTTGGGGTTCCGCCAGACGGTGAATGTCTCCTCGCTTTCGAGAGCGAACCGCGACCGTGACTGCCGCATCTGGGAGGAACTCGGGCTTGTGCTGATAGGTTTGGTCAGGCCACTCTATGCAAAAGAGCCCGTCCCCGATGTTGACCTCCCCGGTTGGGAGATTTTCGCCATCGACTCCACAACAGTGTCTTGCAGCATCAAACTGATGATGTGGGCTTACGGCAAGTACGACCGAGGAGCTGTCAAGATGCACGCCGTCCTTGATCTGAGGGGCAGCATCCCCGCCTTCATCCATGTCACCCACGGCAAATGGCACGACAGCAACATGCTGGATGTCATCGAGATAATCCCATGGGCAATCTATGTGATGGACAAGGCTTACGTGGACTTCGCGGCACTCTACAACATCAGCAAGCACGATGCCTATTGGGTCACGCGAGCGAAGAGCAACATGCGCTACGAGGTGGTCGATGTCAATTACAACATCGACCGTTCCACAGGACTCGTCAGTGACCGCACCATCCGTCTGACGGGCTACAAGCCGAGCAAACTCTACCCCGAGAACTTCAGGATGGTAGAGTTCATCGACCCTGACAGCAGCGAGGTGCTGGTTTTCATCACCAACCTCACCAATGTTGGGCCTCTTGACGTGGCCAACCTGTATCGGAACCGCTGGCAGATAGAGACTTTCTTCAAGTGGATCAAGCAAAACCTGACCGTCAAGTCCTTCTGGGGACACACGGAAAACGCCGTAAAGACACACCTTTGGACCGCCATCTGCACCTACCTGATAGTGGCGAGAATCAAGGCCTCGATAAAGGGCTGCCCCTACACCATCACCGAAGTCGCAACCCTGCTTGGTGTCTCGGCACTCTCAAAAACCGACATCACAACCCTGCTCACCAATCCGCAAAACGACCTTCTCAATCAAAACCAAGATGTCAATGAACCAACTTTATTCTAATGTTTAATAATTAACGCAACAGTACTAAGGATTGACAATAAAAAAAGGATACGCGGCCTTTAAAGCCACGCATCCTTTTAGGCATAACGCATCCCTGAGAACCGTTTT